>CAZJQQ010000004.1:247339-256693 GCA_964548075.1 uncultured Clostridia bacterium
AGCAGCGAAGGAAACAGAATTAAAAATTGAAAATCGACAATTGGAATTGATTCGAGCCGCAAATTTTCAATTTTCAATTTTCAATTTTCAATTTTAGTTTTTCTCCTCCGCCCTCCGCTCCTCCGCTCCTCCGCTCCTCCGCCCTCGCCGAATGACGCAATATGAAAAAAACTGAAATCGCCATCCCGGCGTCCACTTCAAACCTCGGGGCAAGCTTTGACACTTGCGGCCTCGCACTGGCGCTCTACCTGAGAGTCACGGTTGAGGAGCGCGCGAGCGGATTCGAAGTCGCACCCTCAGGAGAGGGCGCGGATCGGATGCCTCGCGATGAATCGAATCTGATACTGCGAGTCGCGCGCTCAGTCGGCGATCTTCGCGGCAACGCGATTGACGGCGCCCGGTTGCTGGTGAACAGTCAGATTCCTCTCGCGCGCGGGCTGGGCAGCAGCAGTGCGGCGATCATCGCGGGCCTGTCTGTTTACGAAGCGCTCTCCGGTGAGCGGCTGACAGAAGAGGAATTGTTCGGCTACGCGCTGCGCTTCGAAGACCACGGCGATAATCTTGCGCCGAGTCTGCTGGGCGGCTTAGTTGTCGCATGCGTCGTAGAACGGACCGGTAAAGGGCGTTCGCTAGTCACGGTGAAGCGCGCCTGGCCGGAAGATGTAAAGATCGTCCTGTGCATTCCCGAATTCGAAATGGGCACCACGCAGATGCGGGGTGTATTACCAAGGGAAGTGACCCTGACAGAAGCAGTGTTCAACATTCAACGGGCTGCGCTTCTGCAAGCGCTTATCTCGGAGCGGCGCTTCGATCTGTTCAGCGAAGCTCTTCGCGACCGCTTGCATCAACCTCATCGCGTACCGCATGGTCCGGGACTCGTCGACGTCCTTCGAATGAACGATCAGACGCTCGATCATCCGGGGTTGCTTGGCGTAGCCGTGAGCGGGGCGGGCTCGACTATGATCGCATTTGCGACTGAGAACTTTTCGCAGATTGCCGCTGAGATGAGTCAACGCCTCGCCGCGGCAGGCGTCAGGTCGCGCACGATCGAAGTCGAGGTGGACAATCGCGGCCGCGTAGTTGGAAGTGTCGCTCCTGAGGGATGAAGTGTTTATAGAAAGAACCTATGAAGCCTTACGCGATCATCATTAGCATCGTAATCGCGCTCGAGCCATTCTCCTCTGGAAGCTGCGCGCCGCTTTACGCGAACCAGGCCCAAGACGCCACGCCGAAGGTCAGCGCGGAGTTCCAGGCCGAAGTCTCACAACTAACTGCCGGCGGCCTGCGCCTGAAAGAGGCTGTGGAAGCCAGTTTGGACGGCGCGGCGCATCACCTCGCCGCGATCTTCCAGCGTGAGAAACCGAAAGGGCCTAACGAGGCGTTCGAACTACGAATCATCGAAGGCGACGGCCGCGCAGCAAAAACAATCTTCCGGCGAGCCGACTTCTTTTTCTCTTTCGCCTTCGCAGGCGAGCCGAACACGTTGAACGCCACGGACATCAACGGCGACGGACTCAAAGAGATCATCGTCCAAAGTTCGAGCGGCGGAAACTGCTGGAGTTGCAACCCGACCGAGATCTATCAGGTCCGCAATCACAAAACGGAGCTGCTTGCCGCGGCTCCGATTCAAAAACTAGCCGACCTGAATGGCGACGGCGTTCAGGAATTGCTGGTGACCGACGCGCGATGGGAGTCCTACGACGATCTTTCGCACGCGGCTTCGCCCGGAGCCGCGATTGGCTACGCCTGGCGTAACGGGAAATACGTGTATGCGTCACGCGACTTCGCGGACTTCTACAAGGGCGAGATCAGCAGGTTGCGCTCTTCTATCGAGGAGGCGAGGTCCAAGATAACAGCGGACGAGTATTCTGATGAGGTATACGTCGGGCTCTCGATCAGCCTCGCGCTCACCTACGCGCATGCGGGCGAACTCGATAGCGGGTTGAAGGAGATGGAAGCGTTGTTGAATTCGAATGCGAAGTCAGCGGCGCAGACTAAACACCGGCTTATCATCATCGATGATTTCCGCAAAGGCGAGAGCGCCAAAAAACTTCGAGAGATGAAGTACGGCGACCCGCTGCCGCTTTAGAGCCAGCAAAGCTCGATACTCCGCAGCGTTCGGGTCGTCTAATCCCGTTCGTTAGCAGGTTAGAACAGGCTCAAATCCGACCGCGCCATGCAGGGACGCGAACCGCGGCAAGGAGCGAAAACCGGAATCGGCGGAGCATCGAGGAACTGCGGCAACGGTGTTATCACAGCCCGCGAGTTCGGAACCACGACAATGTCATTTGGCTGAAGTGGAATATCCTTCTGCTTACCGCTCGTCACGGCATCAAGGTCAACACTGATTTCTTGCCGCTTTCCCGTCGCCGTGTCCTCGCGGAATATGATTGCTTTGTTAGCTTTTGCGCCGACTTTCACGCCGCGAGCAGCCGATATCGCCTGCAGCAGCGTGATGCCTTCTTTGAACGGGAACGAACCGGGAGTGATCACTTCTCCGCCGACGAAGAAAACATCGGCCTGCGGTATGTTCACAATGTCGCCGGGCTCAAGATTCGCATTCTCTTCGAGATTGCCCTTCAGGAGTTCATCGATACGCACCTGAATAACCCTGAACGCAGGATCCTGGTCTGCTGCCCGTGCCGGTAGCTCGCGCATGATGAAGGCTACGGCGCCGTGACTGTCCGCCAGTCCGCCGGCTAAAACGAGAAGCTTCAACAGGGAAGGGGTCTCGATCCGGTAAACGCCAGGTTTCTGCACTGCACCCAGAATGAAGTAGGTATTCTGCTTGGCGGTACCGGTTGACTGTGCGTAACTCGCGAGCGGGTTCCCATGAATCAAGCCTGCAAACATCATCAACAGACCGACTAACTGCACGGCTCTCCTTGGCGTTACCATGACTTGTTGCTCCTTCCTCAGCCGTCATCACAACGAATCTTGAATCTGTGATCGGATCGCCTTGACTATCACAGACCAGGATTAGACTAGTCAGTGCTGAGAGTTATATCGCTGTCAGGCGTTGGTTTCAAGAGAGAGACCATCTCGTTGGCCTCAGCCTCGGATAAGCTCGCCGGATCAAGCGCACTGGCGACTACGTCGTGAGTCTTCCGTGCGAGCCGCCTCGATCTCTCTTTCATCTCCAGTCGGGTCGCCTCCTCCTGAAGCCGCTCAACTTCGATTGC
The DNA here is from genome assembly GCA_964548075.1 of uncultured Clostridia bacterium. Taxonomy (GTDB): domain Bacteria; phylum Acidobacteriota; class Blastocatellia; order UBA7656; family UBA7656; genus Onstottus_A. Next base: position 250,522 of record CAZJQQ010000004.1, read on the forward strand.
CGGATGATAGGTGATCGTAACCTTGCCCAGGCGCGGGAGCATTTGTCCGACAGGCCAGATAGTCTCTGCTCCTTTGATCGTCACCGGCACGATCGGAATGCCGTGAGCCAACGCCAGCCGAAACGCCCCCATCTTAAACGGCATAAGCTTGCCGGTCCTTGTGCGTCCGCCTTCGGGAAATATTACAAGCGCGCGCCCCTTGCGGAGCAACTCAACCGCCTCGCGTTGCGCCGACGCGTCCGCCGCAACATCCAGGTTCACCGGGAACGCGCCGAACATGCGCATCATCAGTCCGAGAACCGGTATTCGAAACGGCTTGTGCCACGCCATGTAGTAGATGCGTCTTGGCATTGGGATCGTGATCCAGATCGGATCCAGGTAGGTCACATGATTCGGCGTGATGATGCAAGCGCCTTCACGCGGGATGTTGTCAACGCCGCGAAAATCAATCTTGAACAGCATCCGGCAAAACCACCAAACTAATGGGGTGAGGACGGTTATCAGAAATCGCATAATCAAACATTCCCGCCGGCGTCCCTGGGAGCGCAGGCGTCCCCGCCTGCTCCGTGGCTTCGAAACCGGAAGCAGCAGCCGGGGACGCCTGCGCTCCCAGGGCCATCTGAACGTGGGGTCGTGTCATTAGACTATGCTGCCGCGCACCGGTGCAAGCGTCGCCAATCCCATTCACGAGAGAGATTGTGCCAAGCTCCGTGAATACCACCCACGGACAGTGGGTGGATCGTTCAAGTCCGGCCTACATAGGGGCGCCCCCGAGATTCCCGTTTTGCCCTCTCACCCCTCGCGGCGCGAGGGGTGAGAGATAACCAAAACGGAAGTGTCGGGCCGCCTCGCTTGTAGGCCGCACCTGAACGATCCACCCACTGCCGTGGGTGGTATTCCCCGAGGTTTCACAGTCTGTGCCGGGTGGGATTCGGTCCGGACGCTTTTTGGTCACCCCACGCTTCATCACGCCCTAGTCCACTCGATTCACCACACGGCTAATTTGAGCGCGGCAGTTTGCTCTGTTACAGTGAGATCACTTTTGCGATGACCTACGAACTGAACTTTGAATACTTGATCGAGCGGGTGACTACGCAGTTCGATGCTGAGCAGGTTGCCCAGGTGTATCACGCCTATGAAGTTGCCTATGAAGCTCACGCCGGTCAGACGCGCGATGAAGGCACGCCTTACATAGTCCATCCGATTCGCGTAGCCGTTTCGCTCGTGGATGAGCTCAGTCTCTACTCGCCGACGCTTGTTTGTTCCGCGCTGCTTCACGACGTGATCGAGGACAGCGACGTCACTCGCGAAGACGTCAGTGAGATGTTCGGAGAACAGGTCGCCGAAATCGTGTGGCTGCTGACGAAGCTTGAAGACGTGAGCCTGACTCAGTATCTCGCCAGCATCGAAGCCGCGGCCCACACCGGCGCCCCAATCGTAAAGCTATGTGATCGGCTCGACAACTTGAGGTCGATCGTTCACTCGCCCAAACTCGAGAAGAAACGCCGCCTTATTCGCACGACCGAGGAGCTATACGTGCCGCTCGCCGCGCGAACGAATCGGTATCTTCATGACGAGCTTCGGCGCTCGCTTGACAAGGCTCGCAGCCACATTGAGAGCGCGGATTAAGTTCCGTGCCGGGGAACTCGCCATGCTTAGAATAGTCTTTTCCATTGCAGTGATCTGGTCGGTTTGCACAGTCGCGCTCGGACAGAAGGATGTTGCCGAGCTTGCGAGAATACGAACGCAGATGGGCGTATCTGAGTCGACTCCCATCACGTTTGCAAGCGCGCGAATGGGGCCGATAGAGGGGCCTCTGAGAGTTTACGTATCGACGGCAGGTGACGCGTCCGCCTCTCAGGAGGTTTTGCTGTCTATCAAGAAGATTAATGAGAAGCCCGACAATTACGGCTCGGTCGAAGTGGTCGACGATCTTTCTAAGGCTAATGTGATACTCATTCACTACGAGCTGAAGGAAAAGAGGCGTGATGAAGTCGATCAAAGGATGACCATGGACCCTAGCTCAAATTCTCGAACCGGAAGCGGAGGACATATCGACCGTTGGATCAGCACCCAGGTTCGGGGTTACGTCATCGCGCGGAGGCCTGAAGGATTTGAGATCCTCACTCGGTATGAGCGCAGAGTTAACTTGAACGAGCCCCGCAAGAACTTGAGTGATGCTCTTCTCAGCGTGCTCAAACGGCAAGCGGATATGAGGAAGAAATAGCTCGCCACTGTCTCGCAAGGCGCTTCGAAATCAATCGCCTTTCACGCGCCGTTCGCCGGCCTAACGTACGTTGGCGTGGCTTCGATTCACCCTCTTCAGCCAGGCACCTGGGGAACCCTTAAGTAACTGATTTCTTGCGAGATTTCGAACCCTATCGAGTTTGAAAACGACGCTCCCGTCTAGTACAATTGGCATTGCTCGATAAGCCCAAAAATCTCCTCGCAAGCCTCTTTGTAAATCGAAAGATGAGGCAGCAAAAGAGCCACGCCAGGCAGCTTGGCTTGGGGAAGTTGTGCTTCACTTGCTGTGACGATCGCGCTCCAGGCTTTGCGATGAGAAACGCGCTTACTTAAAGGTGATGAGACTAAGGAGAGAGTTGAAGAATGGCTGAAGCAGCACACAGGATTCCGGTCAACATAGAAGAAGAAATGAAGCGCAGCTACCTGGATTACGCGATGAGCGTGATCATAGGCCGGGCGCTTCCGGATGCGCGAGACGGACTGAAGCCGGTTCATCGCCGAATTCTTTTTTCAATGCACGAGATCGGGCTGACTCCGAGCAAACCGTTCAAGAAGTCGGCCACCGTCGTCGGCGACGTTCTCGGTAAGTACCATCCGCACGGAGACACCGCGGTCTACGATTCACTCGTGCGAATGGCGCAGGACTTCTCGATGCGTTACCCGCTGGTGGATGGCCAGGGCAACTTCGGCTCGGTCGACGGGGACTCGCCGGCCGCGTATCGATACACCGAAGCGCGGCTCACGCGCATCGCGACCGAGATGCTCGCGGACATCGACAAAGACACCGTCGACTTTGTCCCGAACTACGACGAGTCGCGCGAAGAACCGACGGTCCTGCCGACCCGGTATCCGAATCTGCTGGTCAACGGGTCGGGCGGCATCGCGGTCGGAATGGCCACGAACATCCCGCCGCACAATCTGGACGAAGTAATCGAGGCGACGATCTATCTGATCCAAAATCCAACTGCTCGATTGAAGACGCTGATGGGCATGGTGCCCGGTCCCGACTTTCCAACCGGGGGATTCATCTACGGGCGCGAAGGCATCAGGCACGCCTACGAAACGGGCCGGGGCATGATCATCATGCGTGCGCGAGCTTCTATTGACCGCGCCGGGAAAGCGGGCGAACGCATGGCCATTGTGGTCACCGAGATTCCGTTTCAGGTCAACAAGGCCAGGCTGCTCGAGCGCATAGCCGAGCTGGTCAACGACAAGAAGCTCGAGGGCATTTCGGATCTCCGCGACGAATCCGACCGCGAGGGCATGCGAATCGTAATGGAACTGAAGCGCGATGCGATACCGGACATCGTGCTGAACAACTTGTACAAGCTGACCCCGATGCAGCAGTCGTTCGGCGTGATCAACCTGGCGATCGTGAACGGGCAACCGCGCGAGCTCACGCTGATCCAGTCGCTGAACATCTTTTTCGAGCATCGGCGCGAGGTTGTGATTCGACGCACGCGCTACGACCTTAGAAAGGCAGAAGCTCGCGCGCACATTTTGGAGGGCTTAAAGAAGGCGCTCGACAATCTGGATGCGGTGATCTCGCTGATTCGCAAATCTAAGAGCACCCCCGAGGCTCGCGAGGCGTTGATGGCGGAGTTCAGCTTCAGCGAACTGCAGGCGCGCGCCATCCTCGAGATGCAGCTCCAGAAGCTGACCGGCCTCGAGCGCCAGAAGCTGATCGATGAGTACAAGGAAGTCATCCAGCTCATCGCGGAGCTTGAAGAGATACTGGCGAATGAGTCGGTGCTCCGGAACCTCATCGTCAAAGAGCTTCGAGAGGTTCAAAAGGAATACGGCGACAAACGCAGAACCGAGATCATCGAATCGGGCGCCGAACTCACGCTCGAGGACCTGATCGCCGATGAAGACATGGCGATCACCGTGACGCATTCCGGCTACATCAAGCGCACGCCGGCGTCGGTATATCGCGCGCAGCGGCGCGGAGGTACGGGCCGAAAGGGCGCAACTACCAAGACCGACGATGTGGTCGATCATATCTTTGTCGCGTCGGCTCACAGCTACGTGATGATTTTCACCAGCAACGGCCAGGTCTACAGATTGAAGGTTCACGAGATTCCCGACGCGGCCGCGGCGGGGAAAGGCAAGGCCATCGTCAATCTCGTCAATATCCCTCACGGTGAGAAGTTCGCCGGTATCGTTCCAGTTCGTGAATTCGAAGAAGGTAAGTACGTGGTGATGGCGACTCGCAAAGGCACCATCAAGAAGACCGAGCTTTCAAAATTCGCCAACATTCGGATCGGCGGAAAAATCGCGATTGGAATCGAAGACGATGACGAGCTGATAGCCGCCGAGATCACCGACGGCAAGAAGAAGATATTCCTTGCCACTCATGAAGGTATGGCGATTTGCTTCGATGAGTCTAGGCTGCGACCGCGGGGACGTCAGGCCCATGGACAGCGGGGAATTAGGCTTAAGAAGAACGATTACGTAATAAGCGTCGCGGCGGTCACTGACGACGCGGAGATGTTGTCGATCTCCGAGCACGGTTTCGGGAAACGTACTGAGCTCAAGGAATATCGCGTCACGTCTCAGGGCGGCAATGGCGTGATCAATATGAAGACCAGCGACAGGAATGGTCTGGTTGTCGCCGTATTGCCGGTCAGCGACGAGAGTCAGATTATGATAATCACCAATCAGGGCAAGCTGATTCGTATGGAGACAAAGGGCATTCGCGTATCGGGGCGATCGACGCAGGGCGTCAAGCTGATCGATGCTTCCGATGGCGACCTGGTTTCGTCGGCTTCGCTGATTGAGCGTCAGGTGGACGCGACAGAAGAGCCCGAGAGTTAGAGATGAAAAGGAACGGCGAGGGGGAGGGTGGGCGAGGAGATGAGGAGTAGAGGAGCAGAGGAGCAGAGGAGGAGAGAAGGCGGAGTCCTCCATACTCCTCTGCCCCTCTGCCCCTCTGCCCCTCCGCTCCTCACCTCCTCGCCCCGTCGCCCCCTTGCCCCCTCTCTCTTGGTCTGCCTGATGTTCGCAGCGATGCTGGCGGGCGGGTGCGGTCGCGACGTCGAGCAATCGCTCACTCGGGCGGCCGAGGCTTGGGATTCCGGGAACTACAAGCTCGCGGCTGAAGAGTACGAGCGTTACCTCGAACGGGATCCCACCAGCGAGAAGGCTACCGAGGCGCGCTTTCAACTCGCTAACATTTATTACTTCAAGTTGCAGCGATACGATCAGGCCCGCGCAAACTACACCGCGTTTCTCGAACGAAATCCCACGCACTCGAACGCGCAACTCGCGCGTGAGCGGTTGGCTGAAGTGCTCGGAGAAATGGGCCGCTCGTACGAAGCGATTGCGGAATACGAGAACCTCAACCCGCAAGATGAGAACGAGCGCCGCCGGATTCGGTTGCGCATCGCCGACCTTTACTTTGCGCAGCGAAACTACAGCCAGGCGCTGACCGAATACGAGAAAGTCGTCGAGAAGGTCCCTTACGACGAATTGAGCGAACAAGCGTACTTGCGCGAGGCGTCGGTCTATCACATCGAGCGCAGCCAGTATCAGCTAGCGATCCCGATCTATCAAAAGCTCGCCTCCGATAGCGGCGATCCGAAGGTTCGCGTTCGGGCTCTGTACGGTTTGGCCGATTGCTATGCAGGGCAGTATCAGTTCGACGAGGCGATCAAGACGTTGCGTGCGATCAACGAGTCGGCTGAACAAGCTGACGTCGCCCGGCGAGTGGCAGAGCTAGAGCAACAAAAGCGCGAGGCGGCTCAGGCTCGGAGCGGACTCCAGCGGTGAGAACAGGGTCTACTGGCGCTTCGACTGAAGCTCCCGTCTGATTACTTCGATGTGTTCTTCCACCGACGAGCTCAGGCTGCGATCCAGCTTCAGGCACTGCTCAAAATCATTCTTTGCCTCGGCCAGCTTACCCTGAAGCATAAGCGCCAGACCC
>CAZJQQ010000005.1:0-256481 GCA_964548075.1 uncultured Clostridia bacterium
CGATGTCTTGGCACTTATCAAGTAGTCAGTAGTCCGTAGTCAGTAGTCCGTAGTCCGTAGTCCGTAGTCCGTGGTCCGTAGTCCGTGGTCCGTAGTCCGTGGTCCGTAGTCCGTAGTCAGTGGCTCTCTTACGCAGCACTGCGTTACTGACTACGGACTACTGACTACGGACTACGGACTACTGACTACTGACCCCATTCTACTTTCTTCCCGAGAGCATCTCATTCGTCATCCGTGTGTTCTCTTCGATGTCCATGAACACGTACATCCATTCGGCGTACGCGTATAGAAAGATAAAGACGAAGACACCGTAGACGAACATGATCAATCCTCCGACTAAACCCCCGAACAAAGCGGCTGGGCCGGTGTCGGGGAACGTCGTTGTAGTGCTGCTCGAGCTTGCCGCCGCTCCCGCCACAATCATCACCAACCCACCGATGATCAATAACGCCCCGACAACGACCGCAAGAATCTTCATCAACACCGCGATTAGCCGGAGAACCTTGTATTTCTTCTTGACGGAGGACATCGTGCCGCCCCCATAACCGCTGCCCCCATAACCGCCGCCGCCATAACCGGACGCCGCATTCGGTGCCGGGTACGCTTGCTGGTAGGACGCCCCCGCGGGAGGTGGTGGGAGGGGCGGAGCCGAAAGTGTCGTTCCGCAGCCTCCACAGAACTTAGCCGTGTTTGGTAGTTCGGCGCTGCAAACTGGGCATTTCATTTTTGAGATCGCTCCTTTCTGATTCAAGTTCCATTCGGATGATTCATGTTTGTGCTGTTCTTCTCAAGTCCGGACGCCCCCGCGGGTGCTCAGTGTATCTCACGAAGCGGCGCGAGGGGCTGTAGCCGGGTGACAAGATATTCTTACTTGGACGCGAAATCAAACCGGTCTTTCGGGGTTTCGCTCCGCTTGACCATCCCGGCCGTGATTCGTATTATGGTTCGTGCTCTTCACACCTACCGACATGACGTCAACCGCGTCAAGAACTAATCTCACGCTAAGGCAGGAGAATCGATATGGTAACTGAGCAGGAACACGGTGCGATCGTGTGGAAGAACGGCAAGCTGGTCCCGTGGCAGGAAGCCACGATCCACGTGATGTCTCACGTAGTCAACTACGGCTCGTCGGTATTTGAGGGCATACGCTGCTACGACACGAAACGCGGCTCGGCGATCTTCAGGCTCGACACGCACATCGAACGGCTGTTCAATTCGGCGCACATTTACCGGATGCAGGTCCCGTTCACCTACGATGAGATCGTGGATGCCTGCCGCCGGCTCGTGCTAGCTAACGAGTACAAGGCTTGCTACCTGCGGCCCATCATTATTCGGGGCTACGGCACGTTCGGCGTCGATCCTTTTCCCTGTCCCATCGACACTTACATATGCACCTGGCAGTGGGGCATGTACCTGGGCCCCGAAGCGCTCGAGCAAGGCGTCGACGTATGCGTCTCGAGCTGGACACGTATCGCGCCAAACACTCTGCCGTCGATGGCGAAGGCCGGCGCAAACTACATGAACTCGCAGCTCATAAAGATGGAAGCGAAGGTCAACGGCTATGTCGAGGGTGTCGCGCTGGACCCGGAGGGCTACATCAGCGAGGGCTCGGGTGAGAACATTTTTCTGGTCAAGAACGGAACGGTGATGACGCCGCCGCTCTACTCGACGATTTTGCCGGGCATCACTCGCGACTCGGTCATCAAGCTATGCGAACGGATGGGCATCCCGGTGCTCGAGCGGGCGATCCCGCGCGAGATGCTCTACATCGCCGATGAAGTCTTCTTCACCGGCACCGCTGCCGAGATCACACCGATTCGTTCCGTCGATAAGGTCCAGGTCGGAGCCGGCCGGCGCGGCCCGATCACCGCCGAGGTTCAGAAACAATTCTTCGACATCATCGCCGGTGAAACCGAAGATGTGTTCGGCTGGCTTACTCCTGTCGAAGAATCGAAGGCTGCGGCTCAGCACGAGCCACAGTTGGCGTGATTTTAGCAAAGCGGCATATAATCGACTACCAGGCAACATCAAAGACGAGGCAGACCTATGAGTACGAGAGCGTTGGACGAACAAGTTGATCAACCTCCTCTACCGCAAAGGCTCTCGCTCGATACGCCGCCTTTAGAAAACGGAGACCGGCTGACGCGGTTGGAATTCGAACGGCGCTACGCGGCGATGCCAAAGCTAAACAAGGCCGAGCTGATTGAAGGAGTCGTCTATATGCCGTCACCAGTTCGTGTGAAGAATCACGGCACGCCACACGGCCAGATTATGGGTTGGGTGGTAGTCTATTGCGCAGCTACACCCGGAATAGAGTGCGCAGACAATACGACGCTGCGCCTCGACACTGACAATGAGCCCCAACCCGATGTAGCACTGTGGCTTCCTGAAGCGGCAGGCGGGAGAGCGCGCGTCAGCGAGGACGATTATCTCGAAGGCGCTCCCGAAATGATCGTGGAGGTCGCCAGCAGCAGCGCCGCTTATGATCTGCACGACAAGCTGAACGCATACAGGCGCAATGGAGTCGAAGAATATGTCGTGTGGCGCGTCTATGACCGGCAGATAGATTGGTTCGCGCTGGAAGCAGAACGCTACACGCGCATCTCGCCGGACGCGGATGGCATTCTTCAGAGCCGCGGGTTCCCGGGACTGCGTTTGTGTGTGCCGGCCTTGTTGGACGGTGACCTCGCTCGAGTCCTCGCCGAATTGCAAATCGGTCTCGCCTCAGAAGAGCACTCAGCTTTCGTAAGACGCCTCGCTTCCGCCGTGTCAGAGAACACACAGAACTAGGCGCTTGGCCTGATAACCGCCAAACAGAGCTCGATGTCGCAACAACGTTTATCGCCGGTGGTTTTGGGGTTGTGGCTCAACACTGTGATTGGATGTACAGGAGCACGAGCCGCAGTCGGCGTAAGACCATCAGCGAGTAGACACGAGTATTCGCCGATGCTCCTCGTGGAGATTCGCGCAGTCGTCGCGATTTCACGGCTCCTCAGCAGCGTCGTTGGTCTACCCCAGCATTTCCCTCGCCGAGTCGACTCTGACTCAAGCAAACTCTGTTGGCCTGCTAGGGCGACGGTGATAACATAGGTCACCTTCTGTAGTCGGTGGGACAATCACAGGTCCTCGGGACTGCTTATCAAGCTCAGATTTATTGGCGGAGGCCGAGAGAATGGCGCGAGCGAGAAGCAGAGGAAACACGACCAGCAAGAAACCTATCGAGCAGTACGAGCATAACGATAAGACGCGTAAGAACAATCCGCCGGTCGGGTTGGTCACGCCTCAGACCGATCGCGACAGCGGCAAGAAGACCTATGCCTACGATCCTCATCTCGATCCGCAACTCGTCTGGGCGGGCAAAGCCGAGCATACGTCGTTCGAAGTGCCCACGGTTTCGCTTCACGTTCACGAGCGCATCGATCCGCGCAGCATAGTCGAAGCGGTAAGAAAGCGAAACGGAGCGGGTCTGCCGGTTCAAGGTTCGCTGTTCGAGTCCCTTTCGGAGAACCCTCCGCTTCGCGACGCGATAGATTTCTACAAACACGATCACGAGTGGTCGAACCGCTTGATCGCCGGCGACTCACTGCTGGTGATGAACTCGCTGATCGAGAAGGAAGGCTTGGCTGGGCAGGTGCAGATGGTCTACATCGATCCGCCGTACGGCATCCGCTATGGCTCAAACTTTCAGCCGTTCGTGAACAAGCGCGACGTGAAGGACGGCAAGGACGAGGACCTGACTCAAGAACCGGAGATGATCCGCGCTTTTCGAGATACGTGGGAGCTAGGGATTCATTCGTATCTGACATACCTCCGCGACCGCTTGCTGCTCGCGCGCGAGTTGCTGCACGAGAGCGGCTCATGCTTCGTGCAGATTAGTGATGAGAATGTCCACCTCGTGCGCAATCTCATGGACGAGTCTTTTGGGACCGGCAACTTCATTTCCCTTATCCCATTTCTAACGACGAGTAGTCAGACTAGCGCAACGCTGTCCACCGTGTGCGACTTCATCCTGTGGTACGCGAGAGATAGGAATCGGCTTAAGTATAGGCAGCTGTTCCTCGATAAGGCTGCCGGAGAAGTGGGCGGAATGAAGTACAGGAGCGTTGAACTCAAGAACGGGAAGAGATTACCTCTGAACCGAGTGTTAGATGAGAACGAAGGGTTGTTGCCAACAGGCGCACGCCTATTTCGGCCTAGCCCTCTCTTGTCCCAGAGCGGTGGTGACAATAGCCGCTTCCCTGTCGAGTTCGAAGGCAGCATTTACTCGCCAAGAACCGGTTTTTGGAAGACGAATGAAGAAGGAATGCGAAGGCTCAAGGTGGCGCGCCGCATAATGGCTGAAGGTAACTCGCTCGCTTATATCCGCTATCTCGATGACTTCCCGGCGTTCCCGTTCGGCAACCTGTGGTCGGACACTTGGGGTGTTCAGAGTAGAAGTGATCCAAAATCTTACGTGGTTCAGACAGCCACGAAGGTGATTGCGCGTTGTCTTCTCATGACCACCGATCCGGGAGACCTGGTCTTCGACCCAACCTGTGGGTCAGGCACAACGGCAACTGTGGCCGAGCACTGGGGGCGGCGATGGATCACGTGCGACACTTCGCGAGTCGCAACAACTCTGGCCAAGCAGCGATTGATGACTGCGCTCTTCGACTACTTCGAACTCGCCCACGCCGATCAAGGCGTGGGCAGCGGCTTCCGGTACAAGACCGTTCCGCACATCACACTGAAGTCAATCGCCAACAACGAGCCGCCGGCGCCAGAGACGCTCTACGATCAGCCGTTCGTCGACAACAAGAGAGCGCGTGTCAGCGGGCCATTCACTGTCGAAGCTGTTCCTGCCCCGGCGGTCAGATCGCTTTCCGACATCGACGCTGAACCCGCGGCTGCCGATTCCTCGGTGGGCCGCAGCGGAGCAACGCTCCGTCACGCAGAGTGGCGCGGTGAATTGCTCAAGTGCGGAGTGCGCGGCAAGAACGCACAGCATATCCTCTTCTCGCGAGTCGAGCCGCTGGCAGGCACTCGATGGCTTCACGCCGAGGCCGAGACTAAACCAAACGACCTCGGGGCGAACTCTGTGCGCGACCCGGAGCAGCAGTTCGGCAGGCCGGAGCGTGTCGTCTTCTCATTCGGCCCCGAGCACGCGCCGCTTGAACAACGCCAGGTCGAGATGGCTTGGGAAGAAGCGCGGCAACTCGCACCGAAGCCCGCGATGATTTTGTTCGTAGCCTTTCAGTTCGATCCCGAAGCAGCAAAGGACATCGACGAGCTGACACCTGAGAAAACGGGCATGGTCCTTCTGAAAGTCCAGATGAACACCGACCTTCTGACCGACGACCTCAAGAAGAAACGTGCGAGTAACGAAAGCTTCTGGCTGGTCGGCCAACCCGATGTCGAGCTTCGCAGAATCGCCAAGGCAGAAGGCGGCAAGGATGGCGCGGACCAGTATCAGGTCGAAGTTCACGGCTTCGACTACTACAACACCAAAACGGGCACGATCGAATCAGGCGGCACGAACCGGATTGCGGTATGGATGCTGGACACGGACTACGATGGCCGGAGCCTCTTCCCGCGACAGGTCTTTTTCCCGATGGCCGGCGATGGTGAAGGATGGGCGCGGCTGGCGAAGAACCTGAAAGCTGAGATCGACGAAGAGTTAGTCGAAGCATATCGAGGCACGGTGTCCTTGCCTTTTGAAGCGGGCGACCACGGGCGAGTTGCTGTTAAGATCGTAGACGACCGTGGAATTGAAAGCCTCAAGATAGTGGAGGTGCAGCCGTGAGCAGCAAGGTGCAGATCGAGATCCCGAGGGAAAAGATCGAAGAATTCTGCCGCAAGTGGAAGATAACCGAGTTCTCATTATTCGGCTCTGTTCTTCGCGATGACTTCCGGCCGGACAGTGATATCGATGTGCTGGTGACGTTCGCGCCGGACGCGAGGTACAGCCTGTTCGATCTGGTGCACGCTCAGGACGAGCTTGAGAAGATATTGGGCCGGAAGGTGGACTTGGCCGAACGTCAAGCGATTGAGCAGGCCAGGAACTATATTCGCCGAAAGCACATTCTAAGTACGGCAGAACCATTCTATGTTGCGTGACGAATCCTATCTGCTGGACATACTCATCTTCGCCAAGGATGCACGAGACTTAAGCGCGGGCCTTAGCTGGGATGAGTTCCAGACCAGCCGTTTACATCAGTTGGCGATCTCGAAGACCGTTGAGATGATTGGAGAGGCCGCCAGTAAGATATCTTCTGAAACAAGGGCGGCGCATCCTGAGATTCCCTGGAACGAAATAGTAGGAATGAGGAATCGGTTGGTCCACGACTATCTGCGAGTGGACCTTCTGAAGGTATGGGACACAGTTCAAAACGACATCGCGCCGCTGATTGCTTTCATAGAGCCGCTCGTACCGCCTGAGAATCCCTGATGCCAGCGACGATCGATCAACTCATAATCAACACTCCGTACGAAGAGCCGTCGCGATACTGGAGCTACGACCGCGAGACTCGTACCTTCACGCTAAAGGAAGGCGGCCGGCGACCTGCGGGCTACGTCCGTGCGACGCCAAACGCACAGGCTTTCGATGATCCAGGCGTGTTCGTCCCGTTGGAGCTGGCGAACCTGATTCGGCCGCGTGTGAGAGCGTGGCGCGAGGCTGGCTACCCGGGCGCCACGGGAATAACAAAGCGTCTGCTTGAACACTGGCAAGACCCGGAAGAGCGCAAGGATCAGCGCTTCTTCTTCTGTCAGCTAGAAGCAATCGAAACGTTGATGTGGCTGACCGAGGCGCCGCCCGCCGACCGCCAAGGAATCAACATTCCGAGCGACGGCGGCGAGTTCACCAGGCTGTGCTCGAAGATGGCCACCGGGTCGGGCAAAACGATCGTGATGGCGATGCTGATCGCGTGGCAAGTGCTGAACAAGGTCACGTATCCGCAAAGAAAAGAATTCTCGAAGAACGTCTTTGTTGTCGCACCCGGCCTGACGGTCAAGAACCGGCTTCAGGTGCTCTTGCCTTCCGGGCCGGGAAACTACTACGACGAATTCAACATCGTTCCGGCGGGAATGCTCGACAAACTCCGCCAAGGTAAGGTGCTGATCCGCAACTGGCACGCGCTGATGCCGCTCGACCCGGATGCCGGGCCTAAGGTTATGAAGAAAGGCCCGGAGAGCGATGAGGCTTTCACTCGACGGGTTCTCGGGAAGATGGCTAGCGCTCGCAGCCTGATCGTGATCAACGATGAAGCGCATCACGCTTGGCGTGTTCCGGCCAAGGCCGCAGTCAAAGGCGTGAGCAAAGAAGACATCGAAGAAGCTACTCAGTGGATCGGCGGTTTGGATCGGATTCACAAAACGAGAGGAGTGCTCTGCTCCTTTGATTTGACAGCGACGCCGTTTGTTCCATCAGGCAGGACCAGCACCGAAGAGACACTGTTCGGATGGATAGTCAGTGACTTCGGTTTGAACGACGCCATAGAGTCAGGACTCGTGAAGACACCGCGAGTTGTCATCAGAGACGATGGCAAGCTGAGCAAGGACTATCGCTCCCGGTTGTATCACATCTACATGGACCCTGAAGTCAAAGACGATCTGAATCGCAAAGCAGAGCCACAAGACCCGCTACCTGATCTTGTTTCGAACGGATATTACCTGCTCGGCAAGGACTGGCTAGAGACAGCAAATAGTTGGCAGGAACGGGGCTTCAAGACTCCGCCCGTAATGATCACCGTTGCGAACCGGACCGAAACGGCAGCGCGGGTTCATTATGCGATCACGCACGGCAAGATTCGCATAGACGAGCTTAATGCGCCCGAGAAAACACTCCACATCGATACCGGGGTGCTAAACAAAGCAGAAGCGAGAGAAGAGGCCGTGCAGTTGACTAACGGCTCGCCGGGCGACGAAGAAGACAATGACGAGACGCCGGCAAAGAAGCTGTCCAAAAAAGATCAAGCGGAGCTATTGAGGCAGACCGTTGACACAGTCGGGCAGTTAGGGACACCGGGCGAGAAGATTCAAAAGGTAATCTCAGTCGGAATGTTGTCGGAGGGATGGGACGCTAAGACGGTGACTCACATCATGGGGCTGCGAGCGTTCTCGAGTCAGTTGCTCTGCGAGCAAGTGGTGGGGCGAGGGCTTCGGCGCACTTCTTATGAGGTTAATACCGACACTGGTTTGTTTGAGGCGGAGTACGTAAATATCTTCGGCGTTCCGTTCACGTTTCTTCCTCACGAGGGCGGTGACGGACCGCCCCCACCTCCGCCGCCGCCAAAGACGAAGATCGAGTCCGTCTTCGAGAAGCGCGGGTTCGAGATCACGTGGCCTAACGTTATCCGGATCAATCACGAGTACCGGCCTGCGCTGTCATTGTCAGAAGTCAGATCGCTGACGCTTGACGCCGGCGCGACCGCCACTCTTGCCGAGCTTGCGCCCGTCGTGGAGGGCAAACCGGATGTGAGCAAGGTGTCGGAGATCGACCTTGAGGATCTGGCGAAGAAGTTTCGAATGCAGAAGATCGTCTTCGAAGCAGCGCGAGATGTATACGATCTGATGAACCCTACCTGGAACGGCAATCGCGAGTATCTGCTCGCACAGTTGATCCGATTGGTCGAGGGCTACATTGATTCGAATCAGATTCAAATCTCACCGCCGTTCTTTAACCAGGATGCTCTGCGCCGAAGAATCATCCTGACTTTGAACATGACCAAGATCGTCCAGCACCTATGGGAAGCTCTGCGATTTGAGAACACACTCGCGCTAGTGCCAGTCTTTGATACCGAGCATCCGATTCGCTCGACCGGTGACATGCGACCCTGGTTCACGGGAAGGCCCTGCGAATACACTCAGCGCTCGCACATCAATCAATGCGTTTACGATAGCCGATGGGAAGCGAGCGAGGCATTTGTTTTAGACCACGACGAGAACGTAAGCGCATGGGTCAAGAATGATCACCTTGGCTTTGAGATTGTTTACGTCTTTCGCGGAGTAGTGCGCAAATTTCGGCCTGACTTTCTGGTGCGACTGACCAACGGGGCAACGCTGGTACTCGAGGTCAAGGGACAGGACTCGCAGGAGAATCAAACCAAGAGAGAATTCCTCGACGAGTGGGTCAGGGCTGTGAACGCGCATGGAGGGTTCGGACGCTGGACGACGGACGTGTCACGTCATACGAAGGACATTGCGGGCATTCTCGGCAAGCGCGGTCGTCATTGATGCGCTCGCCGACGCACTACTTGCGCTTCCACTTCGTTCCCTGCGGGGTGTCTTCGAGGATGATCCCGCGAGCGGCAAGGTCTTTTCTCATCTGATCGGCTCTGTCGAAGTTCCGATTGCGGCGCGCACTGTTTCGCTCTTCGATCTTCGACTCAATCTCCGGATCGAGCATCTGCTCTTGCTCTTCACCCAGCACACCAAGCACCGAGTCGATCCGAGCTAGCAAATCGAGCACAGCCGCGCTATCGTCGCCGCCGAACTCGCCTGCGTCCATCGCCGTGTTTACGTCGCGGCGGAATTCGAACACCGCCGCCAGCGCCTTCGAAGTGTTCAAGTCGTCATTCATTCCTGCTTCAAAGCCCTCGCGCGCGCGCGCAACGATCTCCTGCACGCGTGGATGAGAGCCGGCGGCGCCCTCGAAGTCCGCAACGCGGCGGCGGAAGTTGCGAAGTCCTTCAAGCGCAGTCTCGGCGCCACGCAATCCGTCCAGCATGAAGTTCAACTGTGTGCGATAAGGAACCGAAAGGAGCAGGTACCGAATCGCCATCGGCGAGTTGCCTTGCTCGATGAGCTGCCGCACCGTGTAGTAGTTCCCTTTCGACTTCGCCATCTTCTCGCCCTCGACCAGCAGGAACTCGGTGTGAACCCAGAAGCGCACAAAAGGCTTCCCGGTCGCGCCTTCCGATTGCGCGATCTCGTTTTCGTGATGCGGGAAGATCAGGTCTACGCCGCCGCAGTGGATGTCGAAGGATTCGCCGAGGTACTCCATCGACATCGCCGAGCACTCGAGATGCCAGCCGGGACGCCCTTCGCCAAACGGAGACGGCCAGCGCGGCTCACCTTCTTCCTTCGCTGCTTTCCACAAAACGAAGTCGCGCGCGTCAGCCTTCTCGTACTCATCGACATCGACACGCGCGCCCGCGATGTTGCCTTCAAGCTTGAGCCCCGATAGCTTGCCGTAGCCGGGGAACGACGAGATGCTGTAATACAACGAGCCGTCGCTCTGGTAGGTGTGCCCGCTATCGGCCAGGCGCTTCATGATCTCGATCATCTGAGGAAGGTGCTTCGTCGCATAAGGCATGATTTCGGACCGCTGGATGTTCAACACATCGCAGTCCTTAAGAAACTCCCGGGTGTAGAACCCGGTGAACTCTTCGAGGCTCTTGCCCGACGCGAGCATACCGCGAATGATCTTATCTTCGATATCGGTGATGTTCATGATGTGCCGCACCTGATAGCCGAGATACTTCAAGTAACGGCGCAGCACATCGACCGAGACGAACGTCCTGAAGTTGCCGATGTGACCGTAGTCGTACACGGTCGGGCCGCACGCGTACATCCGCACGGTGTTGCCTTCGAGGGGCTTGAACTCTTCCAGGGCGCGGGAGAGCGTGTTTCTTAGTTTGAGCATGTTCTTCGTGCGGCTCCTCAGTCAGCAATCTGCCCTTGAAATCAAAACCAGATCGTAGCCACCGGGAGATTAGGTTGTCAATAAATCGGCAATGAACACTGTACCATCTCGTGTATAATGAAGCAGCTATGAGCACGCTGCAAACAACCATTAGCGCGCCGCTGACCGAGTGGGAAGACGGCACAATCCGAATCACGGGCTCGCGAGTTCCAATTGACACCGTGATCTATCACTTCAAACTCGGCGCCACCGCCGAAGAGATCGGCTACAAGTTTCCATCGCTCCGGCTCGCGGACATTTACGGAGCGATCTATTACTACTTTGCTCACCGAACGGAGGTTGAGGAGTACTTAAGCCAGCAGGAAGTGGAAGCTGATGCCGTTGAACATCGCATCGAGTCAGACCCCGAGTATCAGCGGTCGAAAGCAGAGATGCGTGAACGCCTGCTTTCGCGCTGGGCCGAGAAGAAGACTCTGGTAAACGCGCCGACTAGAGACTGGTAACCCGCCAGCCCCGCCGACTAGAGACTGCTGAAAAACCCTTTTCCGTAGCCCAGGCGTTCACGCCTGGGGTCGCGAGCAGCCAGAGTCAATCCAGCCCGCTTCAGCGGGCTTACTGGTGAAAACCTCTTTTCCGTAGCCCAGGCGTTCACGCCTGGGGTCGCGAGCAGCCAGAGTCAATCAAGCCCGCTTCAGCGGGCTTACTGGTGAAAACCTCTTTTCCGTAGCCCAGGCCGTTCACGCCTGGGGTCGCGAGCAGCCAGAGTCAATCCAGCCCGCTTCAGCGGGCTTTCTGGCCGGCTTCAGCCACACTGGGCGCTAAAGACCACCGAAAGCCCCATAAATGGGGCTAAAAGCCAGACATCCTTCGCACTTCAACCCAGGCGTAAACGCCTGGGCTAGGGAAAATATCAGAAGCGACGGGCGGCGTTTCCCTCACCGTTTCGCAACCCTCTCCCAACACTTCAATTTTTTTCGGCAGCCTCTAAAGACTCGGATGCTCCGCTTCCTCATGCTGCGGATCGCATTCGCGCCGGTCTTCGAATGTGCGGAGTTGTTGTGGTTCCGCTGCGGATTCCGTTGGCCCAGGCCATCGGCGAGATCGAATTGATCGCGATGTGCAGTCTTGAAGACGAGTGGGAGAACAACGTTCAGTTCTTGCCGCTACGATAGCTGATTTGACCGCGCATTGCACCAGTGAGTTTAGCCGAGATCCGTTAAGTAAACCGGTCAAGTTATCGGGAAGCCCGTCTCACACACTCACAATTGAAGCGACTTCGTTTCGAGAAATTCTTCCAGTCCGTACTTGCCCATCTCGCGGCCGTGGCCCGATTGCTTGTAGCCGCCAAACGGCGCGAACGCGTTGAACTTCCCGCCGTTGATGTCCACTTGCCCGGTTCGAAGCCGCCGAGCTACGCGCTTGGCTCGCTCGACATCCGAAGACCACACGCCACCAGCCAGGCCATACACCGTGTCGTTAGCGATTCTCACCGCGTCGTCTTCATCATCGTAAGGGATGATCGATAACACCGGACCGAAAATCTCTTCGCGGGCGATGGTCATATCGTTGCTCACGTTCGCAAACACCGTCGGCCGAATGAAGTACCCCTTGTTCAAACCCTCGGGCGCTTCGGCGCCGCCGGTAACCAGAGTCGCGCCTTCGTCGATTCCTTTCTTGATGTAGCTGCGAACTCGATCGCGTTGAACTTCCGAAACGAGCGGCCCGAGCTTCGCTTTGCCTTCGCGCGGATCGCCAACCGTGAAGCTCTCGGCTGCCTCTTTGGCTATTCGCACCGCTTCGTCGTGGCGCTCGCGGGGCACAAGCATTCGCGTGTGCGCCGAGCAAGTCTGACCCGAGTTGAAGTAGCAATTGCTCACGCCGCCTCGAACCGCTTTCTCTAGATCCGCGTCGTCGAGAATAATGTTCGCCGACTTCCCGCCAAGCTCGAGGGCTACGCGCTTGACGGTCTGCGCCGCGAGTTCGCTGACCCGCTTGCCTGCTCTGGTCGAGCCGGTGAACGAGATCATGTCGACCTCAGGGTGCGACGCGAGCGCTTCGCCGACGATGGGGCCGAACCCGGTGACCAGGTTGAACACGCCGGCAGGCAGCCCCGCGTCATCGATAATCTCCGCCAGGATGAATGCCGTGAGCGGCGCGACTTCGCTTGGCTTCAACACGACGGTGCAACCTGCAGCAAGCGCCGGCGCGACCTTGGCGACGACTTGATGAAGCGGATAATTCCACGGAGTTATGCAACCGATCACGCCGACCGGCTCTTTCACCACAAGCGAGTTGCCGATCTGTTCCTCGAACGAGTAGTCGCCGAGCAGCTTCGCGTACGAGCCCATTACCATCGCCGGCATTCCGGCTTGAACCATCGTCGCCAGCGGAAGCGGCATGCCAACTTCGCTTGCGATGATGACGGCTATTTCGTTCTGACGGGCCACCAGGCCAGCCGCAATCTTCTGTAGAAATCCAGCGCGCTCGGCTGCAGGCGTCGCCGGCCACGAATCGAACGCCGCGCGCGCCGCGGCCACGGCGCGATTGATATCTTCGGCGGCGCCTTCGGGAACGCGCCCCATCACTTCCTCAGTAGTCGAGTTGATCACGTCGAGCATGCCTTTGCCGGCGGGCTCGACCCATTCGCCGTTGATGTAAAGTTTCTCGCGAACGCTTACCTCCGGTTGTCGTGAAGCTGTCATCGGTGGTCTCCTTTTTTAGTCGCTCTTGCGTGATCTAGCATTCTATCTGCTCCCCACTCGGTTGCGCCAAAAGAATTGGGCCGCGCGATCCGACCGCGCGGCCCCTTCCTTTCTTCAAACCAAAGGTTGCGACAGGCAAGGCGGTTGGCGGTTCGAGGAACGCACTAGACTTCCCGATATAGCCCGGTCGCTTCCAAACCTGACCCTGCCCCTTGCTTTTTTCTACTAAGAGCCTCTCCTGTGATTGACGAGTTCGATGACAGCATCAGGTGTCACACTTACTTCAATCCTGCCCCCGTAGCCAGGTTCAATGTAGCAGTCCGCATAGAGTCTCTTTGCTCCCGTCCGGGCCAACGAGTTCGATTTCCAAATGAGACTCGCCATTCGGGTACACTTTCAGGGACTTTGGCTTGTTAGGCTCCAGATCACCAGTATGATATGAGTTACCCGTCACGCAGACAACTACGGAATGCAGCGTATTACTGCTCTTATTTGTCAGTACGACAGTAGTACCCCCGTCCCCGGCGCAACTGGTGAGCAGTACTAACCATGCAGATATTGCGACGATCAGAGTTTTGTACGCTGCTAGTCTCCACATAACGCCTCCTTTAGAGCGCTGCCTCGATGCGATTCGGGCTGCCCGGGGACCTCAGGTTCCGCCTGCTGGGAATCGTCGTCAATTGGCTTTCTTTGCACCCAATCGGTTTGTCAAGACCCTGGGGGCGGTGGAATCTCTCCAATATTCTTTTTGAGCCTTGGATCGCGCTTGCACTTTTGATAACAGTCTACATCTTCGCGCTCACCAATTTCTCTCCCAATTCCATTGTTCCAAGTGTCCATTTCATGTTCACGCTTAGCGTCGACACTATCGCCCGGTTGTGGGCATTCATGAGCGGCGCCCTCCGCCCTGGCTTTGTCTTGACCGAGATTTTGAGCCATTAGACAACTCCATACGCAATGCCGAACGGCATCTCCTAAGCCATTGTGTTGTCCCGGTAAGCCGCTAGTGCGATCAAAAGCCTCGGCCCTCGTTTGATATAGTATAGCCTTGTCCTTGATTGACCAAGTATCCAACAGCTGCTCTTCGCAGGGAGTCAGTTGGTACGTCGGGGATTGTACAATTTCAGTTTCAGCGTTGGGCCCATGTCCGCCCTCGATCAGGATTTGATCAGAATCCGAACCCCCGCCGTTAGCACCGAGTCCGCCGCTGCTGTTGCCAGCATTAACATTGATCGCACCAAGGCTGCCGCACATCGCGACCCCATTTACCACGGGGCAAATGGGAGGGAAGCTAATAACCGAAGGAAACAAACCTAATCGGTCAACGGCGTTGACCGGGTTGTTTGTGACATATGAGTAGCGATTCAGGCTCTGGGGAAGAGCTACTGAGCCCATCGAGGTATCAACCCGCGAGAATCTCGCTACCCCCTGGGCATACTGCCTGTTCACTGCGTAGTCAGTCCCAGTCTCGCCGTCTCTATCATAACTCGTAAAATGACGGCAAAAGCATCTGGGGAGGGGTCAGGCCTGACTTCGTTGACATTTACCGACGAGGCTTCTGTCTAAGCGCCTTGCGAAGCCGCTTCTTCTCGACACTCTCCGTACCTCGCACGCGCGCTGCCTCAACTCTCTTCGTCACCGCTGAACCGTCTATCCCCAACGCCTCAGCCAACTCTCGGTTGCTGATCCCTCGCTCCCGCCCCACCACGATCACCGCCTCCCTCACCGCTACCGTTTTCCGATTCTTGCTCTTGCTGCATAGTTCTTCCCGGCTCAACCCGCTCGACTTCGCCGCCGCACTCAACAGATCTTCGGTGCTCGTGGGTTCGAATCCCTTTCGAGCTGCCCGGTGATCGCCTACTCGATGTTTTATCTCCTCCAGGAATTCGTCACTTCCCAGCAGCCGCCCCTCGCTTGCTCGATAGTACTCGTCCTGGCTCGGTTCACCAATCCCCGCCTCCACGAATCGAGTGTACACTTCAATCGCCCGCTTCTTTGCTCCGCCGAAATGCCGCAGCACCGGCTCGGCATCCACCAATCCCGACTTGTCCAGACCAATGTAGGCCCGATGACCGCTGTATTCATAGTCCTCTGGCCGCTTCACCATCTTCGCTCTCACCGGGTTTAAGTGAATGTATCGAACCAACTCCCCCAGATACCGATCCGTCTGGCAGAGAATCGACTTGTAGCGTCCTTGAAACAGGTGCCCGATCTTTTTGTACCTGCGATTGTGGTACTGACTGTAGCCGGTCAAGACCCTTTGCATGATTCGGCTGATCGGATCCTCTTGCATCTCCATCAAAAGGTGCACGTGGTTGGGCATCAGGCAGTAGGCGTAGAGATAGAAAGGCAGCTTCAATTTCTGCTGCGCGAGCATGCTGGTGAATCTGAGGTAGTCGTCGTGAGAGCGGAATATCTTTCGACGATCATTCCCGCGAGTGATGACGTGATAGAGCCCTCCACCGATTTCGATCCTTGGTTTCCTCGGCATGATGGCCAGAGCTTATGCTTGTTGCTCCTCGAATGTCAACGAACTCAGGCCTGACCCCTCCCTGACGGGCAGTTCGGGCTTGGAGTAGACGGGATGACGCAACTGATCGCGACGTTCGCGTACACCGCACTCAGCTCTCAAGATGCGATACATGGTGGAGACTGAGCAGAAGTACTTGCCTTCATCAAGTAAAGCGGCCCATATCTGGCGCGGCGCGTCATCGGCGAACCGCTCCGATGTGAGTAGATCAAGCACCGTCTTGCGTTCGACCAATGACAATGATCGAGCCGGTGGCTGACGATCCAGAGCACGAGGTTGCGACCCATCGAGGTTGCCGCTGTATCGGTAGAAAGTTGCGCGAGCAACGCCTAAGGCTATGCAGGCCGGCAATGCCTCGATCTCGCTTGAAGCTTCAACAGCAGCGGTCACGAGTTCACCTCGTCGTCGTCGCTCTCCTCCAGCACTGGAAGCGTTATCCCCAGGATCTGGGAAACTTTTTTTTGGAGATCGATAATCAGCTCAGCTCTTCGCAGCTTCTTGTTGAGCCGAGCATTCTCGCGCGTGAGCTTGGCGTTCTCGGCTTGAAGCAGGTTCTTGGGAGATGGCTTAGGGCCGCGCTTCTGGGGCTCGAGAGCGGCGCGTTGTAATCGGTCGCGCGTCTTGCGCCAGTTTGTCAGATGCGAAGAGTAGAGTCCCTCGCGACGGAGAATTCGGCCAACTGTTCGGGAGTCGGCAGCAGCATCGACCTCAGTGAGGATTCGCTGTTTGTAGTCGACGGTGAAGCGGCGCCTGACCGGCCGCTGGACGACTTCGGGGTCGGGGGGGACGCGGCCGCCGCCATCAGGCAGAGTGGTTCGTTCGGGCTCGCTTCGCTCGCCCTCACTCCCCACTCCGCCTGATGGCGGCGGGGGGCTTGGGATCAAAGAATCGGATAGTCTTCCTGAATCGGAGAGCATTGACATGAGACCTTTCTTTCCCGCCCTCATACATTAAACTATTGGGCGGTCGGTGTCTCAGTCACGTTGACACAGAGGGTGTGCGTGTTATTGCGGCCCGAACCGACGTCAACGATTGAGATCATCGTCGCCTTAGGTATGATCTACTTTTTAGCACCGGCCTTCCTCAGCAATCTGACTATGTCACGGTGACCCTTGCGAGTCGCTATCCGCAAGGCTGTCCTACCCTGTTCATTCTTCGTACTAAAGTCTGCCCCATGCTCTAACAGAGCTCTCACGATATCGGTGTGACCTTTTTCCGCTGCAGACATCAAGGCTGTATTCCCTTCTATGTTCCTGGCATTTATGTCCGCACCCCTTTGGAGCAAGATCTTTACGGCGCCAGTATGTCCGGCAAATGCTGCCAGGGTTAGAGCCGTATTGTCCTCTTTATCTATTACATTTATGGCTGCGCCGGCATCAAGTAAGATGCTCACACAGTCGGCGTCGCCACTGATAAATGCCGCCCACAATAATGGAGTGTAACCATATTTCATTCTTACATTCACATCAGCCCCGGAGTCGAGCAAGAATCTCACCACCGCCGGATGGCCAACCCGCGCAGCGCTCGATAAAGCGGTATCGCCCAAATACGTTTTTTCATCTACATTGGCGCCACTTGACAACAGTAGCTGCATTGTTTGGGTATGGCCAAAAACGGCTGCCCACATTAACCCTGTAAGTCCGTGCTTGTCTTTCACATTCGGATTCATTCCAGCTTGTAAGAACAGCCGTATTTCTAATTCCTTGCCCTGCGTTACAGCTTTGACAAAACTCGCATCACGAAATGGAATGCCAAGCTCTTTCAATCGCTTGCGAGCGGTTCCCGATTCTTGACTACTTATTAAGGATTGGGCGCAGGAGGTGGGAAGAGGATGCAGTGCAAGCACCAAGCTTATGACTAATCTTGTAAACATGTTCTCACCTGTTATCACGTATGGATTTGTTTGCAGGCTCTTTAAAGAAGCATTCAAATCCACACCGTTATCCGGAATTAGGACGCCTTCATAGTACGCTTGGCACAGTCTCACTTAACACGCTAATCAGCCACTAACGGTCATTAACTATTAGTCTGTGCCACTAGTCTGTGCCACATTGGGCTTTACACTTTTCGTGGATCAACGCCAGACAAGCCTCTTTTACTTGTATGCAATAGTTCACATCGCCGCCATAAACCTCCCCAGCTCCGTGTCTACAAAGCTTTCGCTGTTCTCGATCCTCTATACGATCGCATCTTCTAAGAGCTCTATTGTGTCTTCGCACAGCATCTTCGCCACAGGTGAAAAACTGATCAAAACACTTCTTTTCCTGTATGTCCAAACAACGCTGGCAAAGTGATTTTCTGGGGGGACGCTTGCGCTGTCCTCCGCCAATCGGTACTAGAACGAACTCACAGGTCTTCACCTCGGTCTCCGGGTCTATTTCACAAATCTGGAGTCCTCCGCTCTCGCCAAAAGAATCATCGAGCCCCAATGGATCAACACGATTGATCGGATCATCCTTCACATAAGCGTACCGGTTCAGGCTCTTAGGGGTCCTATAGTTGCAGCTTTCACTTTCAGGATCAGGCCGATTGAATCTCCCAACGCCCTGCGAGTATTGCCGGTTCACCGAATAGTCTGTGCTTGTTTCACCATCTCGCTCATAGGTTGTGAAATGATGCTTCTCTTGCGAGCCGCTTTCCCCGAAGTCTTCTCCAAACGGGAGGTGTCCCTGACGACCTAGCACGTTGCCAATTGGGTCGAGCGCTAGTCTCGCGCTCAATGGGTCGCCCAGGAAGTACTGTGTGGCGCCGCCTGATACCTTGGCAATCATCTGGCTCCCGAAATAGACGTAATCGACAATCACACCGCCAGTGTTGCCGTCATGCTCGGCAATGACCTGCGAGACTTCCCAAACACAATGCGTGATCGCTGAACCAATAACTTTCTTGATCCGGCGGTTGTTTTGGTCGTAGCTGTACTGAGCCGTCGCGCCTCCATCCACACTCACCATCCGATTCTCTGCATCGTATTGATAAGTGTGCAC
Organism: uncultured Clostridia bacterium; assembly: GCA_964548075.1. Taxonomy (GTDB): domain Bacteria; phylum Acidobacteriota; class Blastocatellia; order UBA7656; family UBA7656; genus Onstottus_A. The sequence goes on from CAZJQQ010000005.1 coordinate 18,841, forward strand.
TCCGTCGTTCGTCACATTGCCCGCAGCGTCATAACTGTAATTCTTCATCACCCCGCTTGTGGTCACGCTCTGAAGCTGATTGGTTGGCACGCCCCCGCTTTGCTGCAGAACAACACTCTGAATCTGATTCCCTCCACTCACCGCGTCCCATACGCCCGTGCGATTGCCCCAGCGATCGTAAGCGAATCGGCGTTGCGCCGAGGTCCCATCGCTCGTCTGATTGGAACTTACAAGTCTTCCGAGATTGTCGTATGTGTAAGCCGCGCTCTCGGTCGTTGAGTTGATCGTCCCGCTGATACTCATCAACTGGCTCGCATTGCCCACCGTCGACCCCGCTCCCATCTGTCCCGCCGATGCCTGATAGTAGTACGTTAGATTCAACAGCCCGTTGGTTGGGCCGCCGCTTTTTGTCGCTGTCTGCGAAGTCAACTGCAACCGATTCGCGTCGTAGCCATAGGTTTCCGCCACGCCATTGCCCAGTGTCAGCCCTGTTACTTGTCCGGCTGCGCTGTACCCTATTCCGCTCAGATAGTTTGCTCCTGCTCCGTCTGTCAGAGACGTCAACCTTCCAGCACTGGCTCGGTTGATGTTCACTATTCGACCACTCGGATAGCTGATCTGGCTTCTGAGGCTCCCCGCTCCGTACAGATAGCTTGTCGTGTAGTTGATTGAGTCAATCGTTCGCGTGATTGAAGCCAGCCGCTTGTAGCCGTCATAGCTGTAGCTCTCTATGCCAGCAGACATCACCAGCCCGTTAGTTGGACTGCCGTTGTTGTTGTCGTAGGTATAGGCCACTCCTCCTGTCGCGGCTACCCCCGGCGCGTTCGTAATGTTGTAGTTGATCGTCGTCGGACGGTTCATCGTATCGTAGCTGTACGTGACGATCACTCCCCTCGCATCCGTGCGCGTGGCCACTGCGCTGAAATCCGTGTAGGTGTACTTCGTCGTCCAATATGTTCCGGTCCCGTCATTGATCGTCGCGGTCTGCTCGGGGATTCGCTCATACAGCAGTCTTCCAAGCGCGTCGTAGCTAAACGCGCGAGTCTGATTGCCTTGATTGACCAGCGTCAGCTTATCGAGCAGGTTGTAGCTATAGTTTGTATCCTGCGTCAATGCCCCCGCTGCGTCCTGCTCCGTGACTTTCACAAGCCGGCCCAACCCGTCAGTCTCGCGCTTGATCTTGCGATTAACTTGATCTGTTGCCGTGACGGCGCTTCCGCTGTAAGTAGTCTGAATTGTCTGGTTGTCAGGCAAGGTCACAATCGTCTCTCGCCCCAGCGCGTCATAGGTGTACCCTGTCGAAGGCCCGGGCGTACCTCCTGCCGTGAACGGATTCGTTCGGCTCGCCACTCTTCCCATCGCATCATAGCTCGCATTCTGCTGCCCGTTGTTGGCGTCAACGGATTGAATCGCCCTGCCAAAGCCGTCATAGCTCAAGGTGTTCGTCCCCAAGCCCGGCTTCGTGAATGATGCAGTCATGTTGGCGTCGTTGTAGCTCGCCGTCTCGCTTCCCCCTGTCGGCAAGTCTTGCTGTATGAGTCTCAATGCCGCATCGTAGAAAAACCACCGCTTGCCCATGTTCGCATACTCGGTGTACCTCGGCAGCCCGGTGTTGAAATCATAAGTCGTCGAGCCCGTCAGATGTAAGCCCTGCGGGTCGCCGTCGGTCACTGTCGGCGGATTCGCCCAGTAATCATTCGCCACGTACGTAAAGACTTTCTGCTTGCAACACGAGACCTGTTCCTGAAGCACAGTCCCAAACTTGTTGTACTTCCTCAACCTGGTTGGCAGGGTGGTCCCCGCCGCGATGTCGATCCACTGGGTTATGCCGGTGACGTTGCCGCGATAGATGAAGCTGGTCGTGTAGGCCGAGTCATATCCGGGCGGTTTTGCGAGTCCGTAGCCCTCCATTCCACCGGTGGCCGCGTAGTCATCAAACGTGAAAGCAGTCTTTGCGATCAACACGTCATCGGCGTCGTTTGTGTTTTGAAGAGCGTCATATGCTTTGGTCTCGGTCACAAGACTCCGCAGATAGCGGCTCGTGTAATTCGAATCGGTTGAATATGTGAGGTTGGTTCTCCTCCGAACCTGCCACACGCCGCTGATCTGAAAGCCATAATCGCGCTTGTTGGTCACGTTGCCATAAACATCATAGTCGAAATCAACTTTCGCCGGCGTGTTCGTGTCGTCATAGGCGATGACTGATTGCGTTTGCACGGATCCGCCGGGATCGTTCGCGTACGTCGTCACTGACTTCGACATCGACGAGCCGACGCTGTTCTTGAGTTCAGTCTGGGTCAACAGCCCATTCGCGACAGATGAACCGTTAGTGGATCGAGTAAGCAAGAGCGTCGAGGAATCCGGGCGTGCTACGTTGTAGGTTGCAGTCTGAAAACCGGGAGTCGTCGAGTAATTGAACACACCGCTGGGCCCGCCTGCGGGCGTCTCGGTTCGTTGTGTGAACGCAGGAGCGTCAGTCAACGCGGTTGATCCTGATGTCGGATAGTTGAAGGCGACACTCGCGCTCTCGACTCCGTCGCTTATCACTCCATTCCCGTCAATAGTCATCTGCCGCCGTGACGAAGCGTTGTAAACCATCCCGTAATCGGAATAGGTGAATAGCGATCCAGTGCCGGTCTCGGGGAAATAAACGTGGCGCAGAACATTCACCGCTCCAGTCGGCGCGTTCTCGACCGTCAGCCCGGTGAAGTTGTAGCTCAGCGTCCGGCTCTGATAATCGAACTGAGCCACAGTTCGAGTCACCGGATTCTGCGCAGTGCCGCCATATCCCGGCGCGGTGATTGATATCAGATTCCCCGATCCATCGTAGGAGAACTGTATCTTACGTCCTTGCGTATCCGTTACGAAGTCGATTGCGAGCGGCAACGCGGCCCCGTACTTGTAGCTTATCCCGACGTAGTTGCCATTTGAGTCTTTTACTTGAGTCGGGAGCAGTCGATTGTTATAGAGGCTCACGCTCACCTGCGTGCCGTCGTTGTAATAGAGGGCTCCACCAATCGTTGTCGTGCCCCAGGCGGTTGAGCTTACGAAGGTGATATGGCTGCCATCAGACGTCTCATAGGTGGTGTTTACTCCCGCATTGCCTGTACCAAGAAGGTGACCTGTTCCATCCGGGTCGATGAGCAAGTAGCTTGTGCTAGCAGTTGGACCATAGGTGAGAATGCGTCCGAAGCCTAATGAGAATCCAGCGAACGGAAGCCCGCCTACCGCGCTGAAAGTGACTGCGTCGCCGTGACGCGACCACACCCGCGTGTTGCCGTACAGTGTGAGGCTGGCTCCGATGCCGCGTCCGCCGGTGGCGATGATAGGCACGGCGAAGTTGAAGTTGCTGCCTTCGGGAAGAACCGGGCCGAAAGCAGTCGGCTCGATTGCCCGGTTGCGAGGCGAGCCAACAAGGTTGCGCGATTCGCTCCAAAGCTGGTCGTAACCAAAGTCGGCGCCCGTGTAGCCGCCGCCTTGCGCGTATGCTGTGGGCGCGAGCTTATCGAGCAACGAAGGCAAAAAGCTTCCGATCCCGCCGGATTCGGTATCTGTCAAACTATCTTGATCGACTTTCCATTCCTGATCTGTTTGTCTCGGCCGACGGCCCGGCCTTACCAGGACTCGGGCGGTTGCAACGGCTGCGCCTGCGCGGCAAGTGATCGTCGTCAACCCCGCGCGCAAAAACCTCGCGCGGCCCGAGTCGTCGACCTGAACCGATGAGGAGTCGGAGCATTCCCAGTTGTCGAACAGTACACCTTGAACGGTCTGGCCGGCGAAGTTTCTTCCGATTGCCTGGAATGTGAGCGATTCCCCGGAATAGGCAACATGCCGTGACGGGGAAAGGCGGATCGTGCGCAGCTGCGCTTCGCGATCCACGAGGGTATCCGGCGGAGCCTCCTGAGCACCGAAGATCATTTTGAAAAGCCAGGAGACAACTCGAACCGAACCCGCGGTCACGTCTACCGTCAGCGACGACAGCAAGCTGCCTTCATAGGCCAATCCAGGCGCGGGTAACATCACCAGACTGAACATAACCGCAAGGCAGATCAGCTTTCTTGAGACTGTGCTGCGAAGCCGCGCCAAAAGACGCTTCGTTAACGGGCGAGTTGTGGAATGAGTGGAATGACTGGAATGACTGGAATGAATAGAACCAAGCGTGTTTGATCGAGTCAGGCGCATTGGGGACCTCCTCGGCAAGGTGAAACCTTGCCTGCGCTAACTGACGTTGAGTTCAATAAGCTAAAGGAGCGTCTCGAAGAGAAAGCTAGACACTGCCCCTAGCTTTTGTGACCTACGCTCAAGTGAGGTGAAATCTTAGTGCCGGCCTCGACGGCCTCTTATCACGGGTATCAGAGACGGCGCGATTTTACTGCGAGCACGGTTACGGTGTCAAGTGGAATTTTTATCTCTCTTGTCGAAGCTATTTGCGAGCGGCTCCGGTTGGCCGCGACGCTGGATTCGCTTCGCCTTCGGATAGCCGACTACCGCGCGGATGACTCTTCGCCGACGATTATGTAGCTCCGCAAAGCCGCCAGGCGGAAATCCAAATTCCTAAAACAATGCCGAAAGTCGCTTCAAGGCTCGCCTCTATCACTCCACTATCACGGTGAACTCAACATTGAGCGCCGGCGCGAGGCACGGTGGCTTTGCTTTGGCACAAGGCAGTTCGCCGACCGCCACAAGCTTTGTATTCCCCGTGCGCAGCGCTTCGAACACTCCCTGTGATCCGGGAATATCAACATCAGTCACCTTTCTGATAATGGTTTCATCGAGCACCGCAGGAGTGAATTCGTAGTCCGCCTTCAGCAAGAACAACAGGAACCTGTCCCCGACTCGCAAGCTGATAGGCTTGCCGGCGTCGTCGAGGGTTACGACTTGTCCCTTGAAGAAGGGGAACTTCTGCGAAAGGCTGTTTCCGCTCTGAACCTGAATATTGACCGCAGCATTGTCCGGGATGTAGTTGCCGGCCTTCTTCGCAATGAGCGTCGTCGACGGACTCTCCTCGTCGTTTCTGGTCTTTTGCGGTTCGCCGTTGACCAGCACCACCGCGCCTTCGGCGAAGTTCTCGCCGGTCAAGATCAACTTCCTGCCCTTCACCCGGGCATTGAAGATCCTCGGCGGGTTGTCGGATTGGATCGTTGAAGCATGACCACTTGAAACGCCGGCGTTGAAATCAAAAGTTCCTATCGCCAGCAAAAGAAGACCGATTATCGAGCACACTCTTAATCTCATAAGCTTGAGCCTCCCCAAGTCCCACTGAGATTATTACACAGGTGTGCCGCAACTCGCGCAGAATTTTCCGCCGGGCTGGACGGGCGCCTGGCAATTCTTGCACGGCTGAGGCACAAGCGACGTTCCGCAGCTTGCGCAGAATTTGGAACCGGCCTGGATTTGTGTGTGGCAAGTTGGGCATTCCACGGAAGCGGCCTGGGGAGCCTGTTGTGTGGCGCCGCAGTTTGAGCAGAACTTCACGCCGGTTGGATTCTGAGTTCCGCACTTGGCGCACGCTACGGTCTGGGCCGCGCCGGAACCTTGAGCGTGCGCGCCGCCGACTGCTCCGGCCATCACCTGTCCGAAGCCCAACCCGAGACCGAGTCCCATTCCCTGCCCAGCAGCGCCGCCTTCTTGTTTGGCCGCGTCGGAAATCGACTGCGCGGCCTTAAACTGCATGTAGGCGTTCATGTCTCCGATGGCGCCCATCCCGGAGCGCTCGTCGATCATCTTCTGAACTTCTTCCGGGGGAGTGATCGCCGAGATAATCAGATCGACAAGCTCGAGCCCCTGCTTTGAGAAGTCATCGGCGACGCGCGACTTCACTCCGGACGCAAGCTCATCGTAGTACGCGGGCAGATCGAAGATGGTCTTAAGGTTCTCACCGAGCAGATCGTTGAGCCGAGCTACGACTATGTCGCGCAGGAAGGAGCCAATCGCCTCGGTTGATACGATTCCCCGAGTGCCGACGATCGAGCCGGCGAACAATTGCGGATCCGCGATTCGCATCGAGTACTTGCCGAAGGCACGCAGCCGCACCATCCGAAGTTCGGTGTCGCGAAAAGCAATGGGCTCTTTTGTTCCCCACTTCAAATCTTGAAACGTGTGCCGCGCTATGAACAGGACACTTGCCTGGAAGGGCGAGGTGCCGCCGAACGGAATCGATAGCAAGCGGGTCAGCAGCGGAATGTTGTTGGTCGTGAGTGTATGACGCCCTGGACCGAAAGTGTCGAGCGCCTTTCCGTCGCGGAAGAAGACCGCCGACTGATTCTCCTGGACGATGAGTTGAGCGCCGAGCTTGATGTCCGACGAGCCACCCTCGGGTATGCGATGAACCAACTCCATTCCTGTCTGATCGAAATACTGTAAGACTTCAATTGCCATTCTCTTTCCCCTTCGCGCTTCTCTTCGCGCGCGGCTCAGCGGTTCCGAGCTTTATGTTCCCGTTTGTGGTCACAAGCTTAAGCCGCTCTCCACCTGATCCTATTTCGCCCTTTGCCTTCTGACCGACAATTCCCTTTTCGACCTGGACGCCAAACGTTTCATCAACGTTGATACTGCCGTGGATCGTGGATGCTTCAAGATCGGCCTCAAACCCCGGGGGGACTGTAAGGTCAATGCTGCCGTTAGTGCTCTCAAACTCCATGCTGCGGTCGCTTGCTTCCAGCAGAGTTGTTTTGATACTGCCGTTTACAGTACGAATCTTAGACACCCCGACGACGTTAGCCAGCTCTATGGCCCCGTTGGTGCCGTCGACAAGGATCTCCGCCTTCACATCAGAAAGCTTGATTACGCCGTTGACCGAGGAAAGCTCGACGCGGGCGAGCTCGCGCGGCAGCTTCACTTCGAATCTGACGTCCTGGTTTCCGCGAGACTGCGCCGTTCTTATCGAGAGGTTTCCTCCGGTGTTGGTGAAAAACACCTGGGCGCTGCGGTCAGAGCCGCCGCGCTTGATCACGATAACTTCCGCCTTCGGCTGGTCCCAGGCGCTGACGGTGATGTTTCCGTTGACATTCTTGATCGAGAACTTGGCGCCCTCGCCCATCGCGAACGACTTAGTAAGAGTGGTGTCGGCGCCCGCGGTCACGATCGTGTCCACGCTACTTTCGTCAAGCAGTTTCTCGCCCTGCCTTGCGCTCTGAGTGGTCGGCGGGCCGCCCCCAGCGTCGCTTATTGCGCGACGGCCGAAGCGGGCCATCATCATCACTGCGATCACTACCAGGACAAACAACCCCATTCCAATGAACGCGAGGATCCAGCCTACGGGCGAGCGCTTTTGCGGAGGAGAATAAGGCGGAACCACCGAGGGGTACATCGGCGGCACGGTCGGCTGGTAGCCAACCGAAGGATCGTACACCGGGCTGGTCTCCTGCCTCGATGTTGGCGCGGTGCTGGCGGCGCTGCGCGCACCCCAGCCTTCAGGTTGAGGCGGCATCATTCGAGTGGGTACCTGTTCGTCGGAGAGTAGTTCGGTGGGCGCGCCGCACGAGCGACAGAATCGCTGCGCGGTGAACAATTCCAAGCCACAGGTTTTGCAATGTTCTGTCATCGGCTGAAAGTGGTTTCTGGTTTCGCGTTTCTGGTTTCTGGTTTTCTGGTTTCTAGTTTCTGGTTGTTGGTCCTCACCCTATTCTAGTCGAACCAGAAACCACAAACTAGAAACTAGAAACTAGAAACCAGGAACTAACTAAACAATGGCCTGCCCGGCGGCTGCCCTTCTGCGAAGTTGTTAATCGCCTTGTATCGCTCATCAAAAGCGCGGCCGGTTTGATCGAGCTCGGCGGTGACTTCCGCGCACCCGGCCTTCAACCCGTCCGGGGTTGCAGCTCGAGTTTTCAACTCTGATAGCTTCGCCTCGATCTTGTCAACATGCTCGACGAGCGCCAGATCAAACTGGTAAATCGAGTCCAACTGCGCCTGCTCGATCTTCACCACATCGAAGAAGCCCGCATAGCCGTAGCTTGCGAACCTCACGCGATTCTCAAGATGGTCGAGTTTTTTGATCGCCGCGTCGACCGGCCCGAGTTCAAACAGCCGGCCGGTGTTTGTCAACTCGTGCATCACATCGGTCAGCGGTGACTTGAGCCCGCGGAGCCGGTCGGCCAGATGCTCCCGGTGAAGCTTATCGATGTCGCGCCGGCGTTCGCGGTCGACGTAGCCGCTGTAGCCCGGGATCTTGCTGCTCAATCGCTCGATCCAGTTGCGAGTGTCCGTAGTGTTGCTGCTCATTTTAATCCCCCTGATGGTTTCGAAACTGCTCGCTCTGACGATGCAAATCAAATCGGGCTGACAACAGCTTAACGATCTCGGCGCCGCCCCCAGTTTCAGAAATCGTGGCGTAGCATAGAGTCTAGTGGCGTAGCATAGACTTTAGTCTGTGTGCCGTGATGTTCTTCTATCCCAACTGCCACAGACTAAAGTCTATGCTACCCGGAGACTACGCAGGCGCGCTCTGCGTCTCCGCACTCTGCGAGAGCATTTTCAAGTACTTGTCATAGGCCTGACGATCTGCCGCAGCCATGTCGCGAATGTAGAGGCCGACGACCCAGAACAGACCTTCCGCCTCCGGCCGGTACCAGGCCGCGAACCCGGTGAACCTGATCGTCGCGTTTGGCAAATCTACTTCGACTTCAAGCTTGTTCTTGAACGCGACGGTGTGGTCGCGAATTATGTGGAGCTGGCCGGTCTCAATCGTTCCAGTCTGTATGCGCATGCCTTGCTTGCCAAAATCGAGCGCAAGGCCCTCAATCTTACGCGACCGATGCCCCTCGTCGCTCTGATCGATTATCGTCACCCGCAACGGGACCGGCTTGGGTGGCGGCGGAATCTGCCGCTGCCCATGACCCTGCTGAAGCTCGTCGGTGTTCTGAACCGAACGAATGAGCTTCAGGCCGTCGAAGCTGCAGAAGCTGTTTTGGTCGGGGAAAAACCGGCGACAAGTCGGACATTCTTTCATAGCATCACTCTCCTCCGCACCGGTGATTATACTAGTGACTAATGACCAATGACCAATGACCAATGACCAATGACTAAAGCGGAATATTCCCGTGCTTCTTTGGAGGGTTCTGGTCGCGCTTCGTATCAAGCATCTCGAGCGCGCGGATCAGCTTCGAGCGAGTGAATCTCGGCTCTATCACTTCGTCGATGAAGCCCCGCTCCGCTGCAACGTAAGGCGATGCGAACTTCTCGCGAAACTCGTCCGCGCGGCGCTTGGATTCAAGCTCAGGGCTTTCAGCCTGCGCGATCTCGCGCCGATACAGAACGCCTACGGCGCCTTCTGCTCCCATCACTGCGATCTCTGCGGTCGGATACGCGAAGTTGACGTCAGCGCGGATATGCTTGCTCGACATAACGCAATAAGCTCCGCCGTAAGCCTTGCGTGTTATCAAGGTGATCTTCGGCACGGTAGCTTCGGCGAACGCAAATAACAGCTTCGCGCCGTGACGGATGATCCCGCCGTGCTCCTGCTGAACGCCCGGCAGAAACCCGGGCACGTCCTCGAAGGTGATCAGCGGGATGTTGAAACAGTCACAGAAGCGCACGAACCGTGCAGCCTTCACTGACGCGTCTATATCCAACACGCCCGCGAGGTGTGCTGGCTGGTTCGCAACAATTCCAACTGGCCTCCCTCCGAGCCGCGCGAATCCTACGACGATGTTTTTCGCATAGTGCTCGTGAACTTCAAACAGGTAACTGTCGTCGACCACCAGGTGAACGATGTCGCGGATATCGTATGGAACGTTCGGCGCGTCGGGAACGACATGGTTCAAACGCTCATCCGCGCGATCAGACGGGTCGCTGGTCGCCACACGAGGCGGCTCGTCGAGGTTGTTCGAAGGAATAAACGATAGCAGCTCGCGAATGGTCCTCAAGCAGTCCTCGTCGTTCTCAGCAGCGAAGTGGGCTACGCCGGAAATCGCATTGTGAGTCATCGCGCCGCCCAGCTCCTCTTTGCTCACCTCCTGGTGTGTGACTGTCTTTATCACGTCGGGCCCGGTGATGAACATGTACGAGCTTGTCTTCACCATGATGTTGAAATCGGTGATCGCCGGCGAGTAGACCGCGCCGCCCGCGCAGGGTCCCATGATCGCTGATATTTGAGGCACGACTCCTGACGCAAGCGTGTTGCGCAAGAAAATGTCGGCGTAGCCTCCAAGCGAGACGACTCCTTCCTGTATGCGAGCGCCGCCTGAATCGTTCAGACCAATCACCGGCGCGCCGACCTTCATCGCCATATCCATGACCTTGCAGATCTTCTCGGCGTTGGTCTCCGAGAGCGAACCTCCAAACACCGTGAAGTCCTGCGCGAAGACGAAGACCCTGCGTCCGTCGATCAGCCCGTGACCTGCAACCACACCGTCGCCCGGGTACTGCTGATTCTCCATACCGAAGTCCAGAGAGCGGTGCTTCTTGAATCGGTCAAACTCTTCGAACGTGCCGTCGTCCAGCAAGAACTCGACCCGTTCACGCGCGGTCATTTTTCCCGAAGTATGCTGGCGCTCGATGCGTTCGCTCCCACCGCCCGCAAAGGCAGCAGTGTTCTTCTCAACAAGTTTCTTCAAGCCATCGGCCGGCGGTTTTTCTTCAATCTTGCCTTCAGACGTAGCCATATCGGTCCTCAGAGGTCCAAGCGTATCGATTCGAAATTCTGAAATCGAGCGCTGACAGTCTAACAAAGTAGAGCACGAGTGCGAAGGGCGGCCGCCGTCAGAGGAGGCAGCAGAATCGCCAAAAACTATGAAATGGACTCGCCATTGATTGCGGGCGTGTCACCGCGTAGCCCTGAACATAATTGGCACGCTCTGTAAAATGATCTTCTACATTGACCACAAGCGTACAAGAGCGTATAAGCAGACCAGGATCTTCACACTGACCTGGGTGACATTGCAGAGAGGAGCCAAGGTTAATGAGCGAAGACACTACGCAACAACTGCTCGTAGCTCGATTGGATCGACTGATTCCCGTCGTTGAGGAAACGAACGCACGGCTTCAGAACGTAGAGGAACGCCAGGACGCCCTTAGAGCGCAACTCGAAACCCTCGATGCCAGAGTCGAGAAGCGGTTACAAGACACGCGTCCAATATGGGAGAGTGTTCAGTCTCGGATTGCAGACCTGGACAAGAAGGTTGACGGCATCGGCGAACTCCGAACTGAAATGGATTCTCGGTTCACGAAGCTCGAAACAGATAACCAGGAGCTGCGGACCGAGACGGCAAGCGGATTTCGCGCGACCAGCCGAAAGATCGGCGTGCTGATGGAAAACCTGGTTGGTCTCACCGCCGACATAAGAGAGCTTCAGGATCGCATCGAGAAACTTCAGTCGCACCCTGTCTGAGTACCCAGCCGCATAGCGCTCGTGATGCAGTCCTGGCGGCTGTGCCCCACACTCGAACTCCAGATATCGAACAGACGCGCTGGAATGTTTTTTCCAGAAGGGAATCACCCAACTTCCTGGCACGTGACCGGTTGGCGTTGACACTGAATCAGTCGCCTCCTATAATGCAGCCCTCACTAAACCGGACTCTCAGTGCTTCAATTCATCTCGTGAGCGGAGGCTGTCGTGATCAAGTTAGACATAGTCAATCAGGTTGCCGATAGGACTGGCGTTCCTAAGATCAAAGCCGAGATAGCTGTCGAGTCGCTGTTCGAGGCAATGAAAAAGGCGCTGCAGCGGGGCGAGCGCATCGAGCTGCGCGGCTTCGGCGTGTTCGTCGTCAAGCCTCGGAAGCGCGGCGTTGGACGCAATCCTCGAACGGGAGAAGTCACCGAGATTCCGCCGGGCAAGACAATCAGGTTTAAGCCTGGGAAAGAACTGCAATCGTGATCGACCAATAATATCAAACTCTCAACAAGAGTAGATTGATTGAAGCCGAAACACTCACGGTTGACAGTTAACTAATCCAGGGTTGTATTCTGAATCTGTGGAGAACACAGATCAGCCATACCTCTTCACCGAGTTTCAACCCGCACAACCAGTGGTCCGAACGCGAGAGATCGAGTTATCAACGCCTCGCGTGCTGCTGCACACCGTTCTGCTGGTGACCACCGCGATAAGCACAACACTCACCGGGGCGGCATTCACGGTTCAAGTCCAAGACGACTCCTCGGTGATCGGCTCGCTGGTCTCGCCTACCCTCGCGGTCCTAAGAGAAACGGCGACCGGCAACCTTGATCCGCTGGCCAAGGGGCTTCTATTCACGTTCACGTTGTTGACGATCCTGGGCGCTCACGAGTTGGGGCACTACTTCGCGTGCCGCCACTACGGTATTCGAGCCACCTTGCCGTTTTTTATTCCTGCACCGCCGACGATAACTCTGTTCGGAACCTTCGGGGCAGTGATCAAGATCAAAGAACCGATCAGGTCCCGCCGCGCGTTGTTTGACATAGGAATCGCCGGGCCGCTGGCAGGGTTTGCGTTCGCATTACCCGCTGCCGTGGTTGGCCTGGTTTTCGCCACTCCAGCTCCGCCCGCTGCCGTGTCTGCGGCGAGCAGCGGCATACAGTTCAATGATCCCGTGCTGTTCATCCTGGTTTCCAAGCTGCTAGCGCTCCCGAAGTGGATCGAGTGGAATCCGATCTATTGGGCGGCGTGGGGTACCTTGCTGGTGACGGCTTTGAACCTGTTCCCCGTGGGCCAACTCGACGGAGGCCACGTGCTCTACGCGATCGCAGGCCCGAGGACGCACACGTGGATCTCGCGCAGTGTGGCGGTCGGATGCGCAGCACTGGCAGTGTTATCGATTGTGTTGAATCAGCCGCCCGTCTATTTGCTCTGGACTTTTGTGTTGCTGTTCCTGATGAAAGTCGGGCACCCACCCGTAATCGAAGAGGAGCCGCTCGGAAAAGCCAGAATCGCGCTTGCGATCTTCGCGTTGCTCGTTTTTTTGTTGTGCTTCATGCCCTTCCCGATCACTTCGAATTGACCCGTGACACAGTGGCGCGGTTTAGCTTAGAAGCTGCGGCGTTGATGTGCTATCATCACGCCGTTCGAACTCTCGCACTTTGAATTTCATGATTAACCGGAGCCGCCAGATGGACTCAAGCATCACCGCAGCACTAACCTTTGGATTCGTTCTGGGGCTTCGACACGCGCTGGACCCGGACCATCTGGTGGCTGTGTCCACGATTGTGAGCGAGCACAAAAGCATTGGGCGTTCGTCGCTGATCGGCACGTTTTGGGGACTCGGACACACCGCCTCGCTGCTCGCGGTAAGCGTCGTTATCCTTTTCCTCCGAGCATCGATACCGGAACACATCGCGCTGTGGATGGAGATTCCGGTTGCGTTCATGCTGATCGCGCTCGGCTTGACCACAACGCTGCGAGCGATTCGAGAGCGCGGATGGCGGATTCACTCTCACACTCATGCCCACGAGGAGGAAGCGCCGCCGCACACGCATCTCCACGTTCACACGGGCGCCGAGCACATCCACCAGCACCGCTTGCTTCGGCTGGGACGAAGACCTTTCGTCGTCGGCCTGGTGCACGGTGTCGCCGGCAGCGCGGCGCTCACACTCGCCGTGCTCACGACCATCCCTTCAATCGCGCTCGGCATGGTCTACATTGCTGTGTTCGGGATCGGTTCAATCGGCGGGATGCTCTTGATGAGCGCGCTGATCGGTCTTCCGTTTGCCGTGACGGCTCGACGCTTCTCAATCATCAACGGCGGGATAAGGCTTTTTGCGGGAGTGTTCAGCATATTATTCGGGTTGGTGCTCGCGTGGAAGCTGCTGCACGAAATCTGGAAAGTGAGTTCATAACTACGCGGATCAAACGACCGGCGCTTGCCCTTTAGTTCTCGTTCGTTTCATCCGTGATCCTCAAATAAACATGTCCCGGACTGACCAACCCAACTCGCCACCGCTGCCATACCTCAACGCTGAGTTCTTGAAAAGCCAGGAAGCGAGGGTTATCAGAATCCTGTCGGAATACATCGAGCCGGCAACGCGGATGCGGCGGCATCGCGTTCGTGACACCATCGTGTTCTTCGGTTCGGCGCGTTCTATCTCACCCGAGGCGGCCGCGGCCGAGCTGCAGATGGTAAGGGACGAAGCAAAGTCAGTCAGTAAGCTTACGCCGGAGATGCACGCCCGACTGGCGCGCGCCGAGCAGGCCAGTAAGCTGGCGCGCTATTACAACGACGCTATGGAACTTGCGCGAAGGGTGACTGAGTGGTCAAAGAGTTTGACCAGTCATCATCACTTCATCGTGTGCTCGGGGGGATCGCGCGGGATGATGGAAGCGGCCAATCGCGGAGCCTCGATGGCCCGCGGCCAGACGATCGGCTTGAACATTCAGTTGCCAATGGAGCAAGAAGTAAATCAATACGTTTCGCGCGAGCTGGTCTTCAACTTCCACTATTTTTTCATGCGCAAGTTCTGGTTCGTGTATCCCGCGAAAGCGCTGGTGGTCTTCCCGGGCGGCTTCGGCACGATGGATGAGCTTTTCGAGGTGCTGACGCTGATTCAGACCAAGAAGCCCAACAAGAAGATGCCGGTGATACTGTTCGGCTCAGAGTTCTGGGACGAGATCATCGACTTCGACGCGCTAGTCCGGTGGGGCGTAGTCAACCCTAAGGATCTGGAGATTTTTCACAAGACCGATTCAGTTGACGATGCGTTCGAGTACCTGACCGGCAAACTTGAAAAGCTGTACCTGGCGCCGAAGGGACTGGAACAGGTTAAGCTGACTTGATCTCCTGCGGGTTATCAACCACCTCAATCACCTTCTCTATCTGAGCAAGATACTTCGCGAAAGTTTCGTTAGTCTCAGACTCCAGCCAGACTTCCTGGTCAGGCGCATATTCGAAGATACGCACTAGAACTTTCTTATCCAACTGAAGCTCATCGGCGAGCCTCGTCACGCATTCACGCTTATTGAAGGGCGCTTCCTTCTCGAGCATCAGCAACACATGGCGAAACAGAACCGCAAAATTATCAAGCGATTCCGCCATCAGCCTGGCTAGCTGATTCGCATTTCGTGATGCGGGGATGTAAAGCCGTCGAAGTCTCAGGAGCTTCGCGCGCAGCTCGTATTCGAGTTGATGTCGCAGATTCTGCGTGTGAACTTCCAGTCCATCAAACGGGTCTTTGCCGTAAAGGACGTGACGAACCTGACTCATATCGATGAACTCGATCGGGAACACATCCGACGAATCGGTGATCTCCTCGCTTGTGAAGTAGACCGGAACCGGGTTGCCTTCGGACCGCCACCATTCGGCGACTTCATGCGCGCCTTTGAGGTCAGCCGGCGCGATACGATCGAGCACGACGAGAACCTTCTTAGGCCGGTCGTCATCGAGCTGTCCACCAACCACCGCCGAGCCGTAGAGCACGACTGATTTGAGATTCTCGCCGTGCGCTTCGGTCAGCTTTTCTACAAGATCTTTCAGTTCGTCAGCCAATTGGGGTAACCTCCATCGAAAGTGCGCAAGGCGGTGGCAGCCTCCTCACTTTGGAATACCGCGCTTATCAGAAAGAGTGGCCACTATTAGCTCGATTCCGGTTTTCGTTGCTCGATCGAAGCGTCCGGCCTGGAAATCGTCACGCATCGTGCGAATAATCTGCCCCGCAAGCTCGTTCGGGATATCGCGCTCGAGATTGCGGCTGACTTCCAACCTTGTAGCGCCGTGGTAACGGCCATCCGTATCAGCGGGCTTTATCGCGATGAGAAGCAACAGTCCCAGTTTCTCGGGGCCACGGCCGATTCCCCATCCTCTTCCAAGACTCAGCGAGTAGTCTTCAATCGGTTGCCCGTGCATATCATCAAACGGCATCGTTACTACGACGAACTCGATGCCGCTTCGGTCGGCGAAACTTCTTAACAGCGCTTCGATGTCTTGCTTCGCTCCGGTGCTGAGCTTGCCCGCGAAGTCGCTGACGTAGCCCTGTTGTCGAGGCAACTGCGCCTCGATGGCGGGCGCTCGCACCGTAGAGCACGAAGCCATGGGAGATAGAAGAAGCAATACCACTGCTCCTTTCAGGATTCCATGTTGCGCGCTTGCTATTTCGAACATTCGCGATCGAACTCCAGGTCACCAACTATCGCTCGCGCCGCCCCCGCCGAAATCGCCGCCACCGCCGAACCCACCGAAGCCGCCACCGCTGTCGCCGCCGCCGCCCCAGCTTGAGTCTCCGCCGCCGCCGAATCCACCGAAGCCGCCGCCTCTGCCGCTGCCAAATAGGATCGCCCACAACAGCCAATCGGAGCCAATGCCTCCCCCTCGACCGCCGCCGCCGCCGCGACGACCTCCAAAAAGCCCGCGGATGATCGCGAAGAGCACAAAACCGATTATGACGATCGTGAAAAGAGGGAATCCGCCTCCGCTGCGGCTGCGTGAACGCGCCGGCTGGCGGACCGGCTGACGCGCGGCCTGATTCGAGTCGATTCCGTCCATCGAGATTCCAAGCCTCTGCACGAGAGTCGCCAGGATCGTTTGCGTCCCGGTCGTCAACGCCTGATCGAAACGCCCGGCGCTAAAGTCATCGCGCATCTTGCGAATCAGCTCGCCCGCAAGGATGTCCGGAACGTCCCCTTCAAGATGGCGGCTGACTTCGAGTCTTGTGCCTCCGTGATAAAGGCCCTGACTATCGGGCTGCTTGATCGCAACCAGAAGCAACAGAGCTCGCTTCTGGGAATCTCGTCCGACGCCCCACGCCCGGCCTAATCGAATTGCGTATTCCTCGATCGGATAACCCTGCATGTCGTCGAATGAAACCGTGACGACCGCGACCTCGATGCCGGTTCGGTCTCGAAAGTTTCGGAGCAGAGTTTCAATCTGTTGTTTACTCGCGGGGCTGAGTTTTCCCGCAAAGTCGTTCAACATGCCTTGCGGCTGAGGCAACTGCGGATCAGCGAGCGAAACCGTAACGAGTAGAATAACGACCGCTGCGGTAGCGAAGAATAGTTTGATTGCTTTAGTCATAATCCCCAGAGCTGCCACTCTTTAGCCGCTCGTTGCGGAGCCAAAGGTCTGCGCGTTGTTGCGTCCGGCTTGACGATGACCGGTCGCCCGGTCTGACGTCGGCGCGCACTTGGATTATGACTGATGACCGACCGGGCGCAAAGAAAATACAAGCGCCGCCCTACTGAATTCGCGGGCCGCTGAGAAAAACAATCCGATGATTCCATGAAGGCGCATTGACAGGCGCCCCCCTCAAACATATACTTAGCAGTCTCAATTGAGAGTGCTAACGCGCGCATGTATCTCCATCTCATCAGCGCTTAGCTTCAATTCATTGGAAAGGAGCAACGAAACGTATGGCAAGTATACGCCCACTTCAAGATCGTGTGATCATCAAGCGGATCGAGGAAGGCGAGCAGATCCGTGGGGGCATCATCATCCCAGACAGCGCCAGAGAAAAGCCGCAAGAGGGTGAGGTCATCGCCGCCGGAGAAGGCAAGAAGCTCGATAGCGGCGAGCGCATGACGATGGACGTCAAAGAGGGCGACCGTGTGCTGTTCGGCAAATATGCCGGCACCGAGGTCAAGCTTGATGACGAAGAGTATTTGATCATGCGCGAGGACGACATCCTCGGCGTGATCGAGAGAGCCGCGAAGGCAAAAGGAAAAGGCAAATAGCAGTTCTTAAACCAGGAGAAGAATAAATGGCTAAACACATAGCATACGGTGAGGAGTCCCGCCGCGCCCTTCTAGCCGGCATGAACCGTCTGGCAGACGCAGTGAAAGTGACGCTCGGCCCCAAGGGTCGCAACGTCATCATCGAGAAGAAGTTTGGGTCTCCCACCATCACCAAGGACGGCGTCACAGTCGCTAAGGAAATCGAGTTGGAAGACAAATTGGAAAACACCGGCGCGCAGATGGTCCGCGAGGTCGCTTCGAAGACCTCTGACATCGCAGGCGACGGAACAACAACCGCAACGGTTCTCGCTCAGGCAATCTTCCGCGAAGGCGTGAAGACTGTAGCCGCCGGAGCGAGCCCGATGGCTCTGAAACGCGGCATCGACAAGGCCGTCGAGAAAGCCGTCGAAGAGATTCAGCGCTTGTCCAAGAAGGTGAAGGACAACGAAGCGATTGCCCAGGTCGGGACCATCTCGGCTAACGGCGATGCCACCATCGGCAATCTGATTGCCGAAGCGATGGGCAAAGTCGGACAAGACGGCGTCATCACTGTTGAGGAGTCCAGGACGCTGGAGACGGCTCTTGAAGTGGTCGAAGGCATGCAGTTCGACCGCGGTTATCTCTCACCCTACTTCGTCACCGATCCTGATCGAATGGAGGCCATCATCGAAGATGCCGTGGTCCTCATTCACGAGAAGAAGATCTCGTCTATGAAGGATCTGCTTCCGCTCCTGGAGCAGGTTGCGCGTGGCGGCAAGCCGCTGCTGATCATCGCTGAAGACGTGGAAGGCGAAGCGCTGGCTACGCTGGTTGTGAACCGGTTGCGCGGCACCCTGCAAGTGTGTGCCGTGAAGGCGCCGGGATTCGGCGACCGCCGCAAAGCCATGCTTCAGGACATCGCGATTCTCACCGGGGGCAAGGCCATCACTGAAGACCTCGGCATCAAGCTCGAGAGCATTCAGCTCGCAGACCTCGGCCGAGCGAAGAAGATCGTGGTCGACAAAGACAACACGACCATCGTCGAAGGCGGGGGCAAGTCGTCCGAGATCGAAGGCCGCGTTAAGCAAATCCGCACTCAGGTCGAAGACACAACTTCCGACTACGATCGCGAGAAGCTGCAAGAACGGCTTGCCAAGCTCGTGGGCGGCGTGGCTGTGATCAAGGTCGGCGCGGCTACCGAGACCGAGCTGAAAGAGAAAAAGGCTCGCGTCGAGGACGCTATGCACGCGACTAAGGCGGCCGTTGAAGAGGGCATCGTGCCCGGCGGCGGCGTTGCTTTCGTCCGCGCGCAGAAGGCGCTCGAGAACTTCAAGCTCGACAACGTAGACGAGAACATCGGTGTGGGCATCGTCAAGCGCGCGCTTGAGGAGCCGATTCGCCAGATCGTCGCGAACGCCGGTCACGAAGGCGCGGTAGTTGTCGAGAAGGTCAGAAGCAACAAGTCGGCAAACTACGGCTTCAACGCCGAGACCGAAGAGTACGGCGATATGCTGGCGATGGGCGTGGTCGATCCGACCAAGGTCACGCGCTACGCGTTGCAGAACGCCGCTTCGATTGCCGGCCTGTTGCTTACTACCGAAGCCCTGATCTCGGAGATGCCGGAACAGGAGAAGGAAGCCCCGCAGATGCCGGGCGGCGGCGGAATGGGCGGATTCTAGTCAATCGACGCTAACGGGCGTCAAGCTCAAAGGCCCCGCCCCGAAGTAGCATAGACTTTAGTCTGTGTGTGCCTCCATCTGTTTG
Organism: uncultured Clostridia bacterium; assembly: GCA_964548075.1. Lineage (GTDB taxonomy): Bacteria > Acidobacteriota > Blastocatellia > UBA7656 > UBA7656 > Onstottus_A. The sequence goes on from CAZJQQ010000005.1 coordinate 38,156, forward strand.
GCGACGCACCGCACACAGACTAAAGTTTATGCTACTTCGGGGCGGGGCCTTCGCTTTTCACTGTGCACGCAACGTCGCAAGCGGCTTGCGCGATAGCACGTCAACCGTAGCCAGCGTTCCCACAACGGTAACCAGGATGATCGTAGCCCCAACCCCGCCGACGTTTACTACCGGTGTGAAGGTCCACGGAATCTCGAACACCCATCGCGACGTTGCATAAGACAGCCCTACCGCAGCGAGCGACCCGATGATCCCCGCGACCAGGCCAATCAGCCCATACTCCGCGAGTAGGATCTTCAACAGCACTTTTCGCTTTGCGCCGAGCGTCTTAAGAACGGCGACTTCATAGACCCGCTGGAACTTCGTCATTGCCAGCGAGCCGATCAGGATCAACCCGCCAGTCAGCAAAACGAAGCTCGCGACGAATGACACCGCCAACGTGATGTTGTTGATGATTCGCTCGATGACGCGCGCGACGTCCGCGACATCGATAACTGAGACGTTTGGGAACTTGTCGACCAGCGCCCGTTGAAATCGCGAGCGCTCAACTTCACCCGTTGGACCGTTCAGCGCGCCGACCATCATCTGTGGCGCGCTTTCAAGCGTTCCCGGCCGAAACAGAATCACGAAACCCGTGCGCGAGTTCCGCCAGTCGACGTGGCGAACGCTCGTCACCCGCGCCGTTAGCTTGTGGCCCTGAACGTCAAACGCGATCTCACCACCGACATCAAGCCCGGACAGACCGCGCAAGCTCTCTTCAATGGACACCTCGGGCTCCGAAGAAGGCGACTCGTCCCAGAACTTCCCCGCTACTATCGATTCATTCACCTCGAGGTTCGGGCGGTACGTTACAACGTATTCCCTGCCCAGGCGTCCCCGCTCGCGCTTCATCTCGGCTTCGTTGAGATCGATGTCCTTGCCGTTGATGGCGACGATTCGAGTTCGAACCGTCGGAACCAGAATTGGTGGCGAGCCCATCGTCTCAGCGACGAGGTCGGACACGCCTTGCCGTTGATCCGTTTGGATGTCGATCAGGAACATGTCCGGCAGATCACCGGTGCGGCCTCGATCCAACTCGTGAATTAAATTCGCCTGCAGCGACTGAACCGAGAGCACTGCGAAGACGCCCAGCCCAACTATCATCACAATGATGCGCGTTTGATTGCCGGGACGATGAAGACTGTTGATCGCCTGTTTCAACGCGAACGATGTGAGCGGCCGCGTGCGGCGCACCAGGAAGACCAGCAGTGTCGCGCCAAGATACAAGGCCCCTGCGGCCACCACCAGCCCTCCCAGGAAGACCAAGCCGACTAGAACTCCGCCTCCTTGCCACGAGACAACAAACAATAAACCCAGGATCACCAGGACCGCGACTCCCCAACGCACCAGGTCCAGGCGGCCACGCCTCGTGCCGGCGCCGTCGCGCAGAAGGACGTTTGGTCTTATGTGTCGAATCTGAAGCAGCGGCAGCACCGAAAAGAGTATTGAGATCATTATCCCAACTGCGACTCCTTGCGCGGCGGCTCCGGCTCGCAGTCCGTAGGTCATGTACGGCGGCAGCTTATCCGCAAAAACTCCCTGAATGAGAAGCAGAATTGCCTTGCCGAACAGAACCCCGAACACGCTCCCTACAACTCCCATTGTGATCACTTGGGCGAGATAGGCGACTGTTATTCTTCGGCCGGTCGCCCCGATGCACTTCAGCACCGCGATGGCCTTTCGCTTCTGCTCGATGAAAACCCGGGTCACATTCGAGATGCCGATTCCGCCGAGCACCAGGATGACCAGACCGGTCAGCGAAGAATAGTCTTCGGCTCGCTGGAACGATTCGTTCAGGTTCTCCTGTGAGTCCCGGTACGAGCGAACGTTGATGAGGTTGTTTCTTAGCCCGTCCCGAAGCTGACGGACCAGCGCCCTCATCTTGTCTTCAGGCACGGTGAGAAGAATCTTGCGGCGCGCGCGGCTGCCAAAGCCGGTGAGCCCCGCCGCTTCAAGCGCGGACCTCTCGATGAACACTCGCGGCCCGATGCGGAATCCAGCTCCGCGCCCGGGCTCTTGATCGATTGTGCCCCTGACCTGAAATGCGGCAACGCCGATCTTGATGCTGTCTCCGATTCCAAGCTGCAATCTGTCGAGAAGCGCAACTGAGACAACCGCGCCGCTATTCTGGACGAGCGAGTAGTCGAATGACTCGCCGTTGGTCAGAGTGAATTCGCCAACGAGTGGAAAGGCCGCGTCGATTCCTTTCAGCTCGATCATCATCGCGCCTTCGTGCGCTGAATCGGCCGGGCGAGCCATCGTCGGCGATTCGATGGTCTCGGTTCGTGCCTGGGCCACAGGCTGCGCGATTCGATCGATCATGGCGAGCGCTTCGGCCTCCCAGGGGCGGCCGCTGTCGAGCTGAACATCCGCCGTTAACAGCGAGCGCGCTTCGGATGTCATCGCGAAATGGGCGTTTTGAAGCATCGACCGCCCGGCGGCGATCGCGCCAACGCCGACCGCTATGCAAGCGAAGAAGAACAGCAGCCTGCGCCACGAGGCTCGAAGCTCGCGCCGCGCCATTTGTAGAACAAATCTCACGAGCGGCTCGCCTCCACGGTTTCTTCCTCACGACTCAACACGTCCGCGTCGCTGTCGGTCACGACTCGGCCGTCCCTCAGCGAGATTCGCCGGTCAGCCAACGCCGCAAGCTCGTGATCGTGCGTGACCAGCACAAGCGTCGCTTTGCGTTTCCGATTCATCTCGACCATCAGCTCGAACACGTGCCGCCCGTTGTGCGAATCCAGATTCCCGGTAGGCTCATCGGCAAGCATGATCGACGGGTCATTAGCGAACGCGCGTGCTATCGCGACTCGCTGCTGCTCGCCGCCGGAAAGCTGCGAAGGATAATGATGCGCGCGCGCAACGAGGTCCACGTCTTCCATCAGATGCTGGGCGCGCTTTGGCGCGTCGCGCGCGCCTGCGATCTCCATCGGCACCAGAATGTTCTCAAGCGCTGTCAACGAAGGGATCAGATGAAAAGACTGAAACACGAATCCGATCTTGGCGCCACGTAGCTCGGCGAGCTGGTCTTCATTCATAGTGGTGATTGTCTGACCGTCGATGCGAATCTCGCCCTCAGTCGGCTCATCGAGCCCGGCAATCAACCCGAGCAGCGTCGACTTCCCGCTGCCCGAAGGCCCTACGACCGCGATGAACTGGCCGTCCGGAATCGTCAGATCGAGCGGGTGAAGAATCGTGAGCATCTCCGCGCCCGAGGGAACAACCTTGGAAACCTTGTATAATTCGATCATGAATCGTTTTCGCGTTTACCTCGTCAATCGCCTTCCGCTTTACGTCATGCTTGTCGCGATGTTGGTTGGGACGGCCTGCAGGGGCACAGCTCCGAAGGACGCGTCGCCAGCATCGCCTGCCGCTCCCGCGACGCCTGCGAAGAGTTTACCGAAGATAGTCGCGTTCGGCGACAGCCTTACGGCAGGCTTGGGGCTTTCCCAGTCCGCCAGCTATCCATCGCTCCTTCAAAAGAAGCTCGACGCCGACGGCTTCGCATACGAAGTAGTCAACGCGGGCGTTTCGGGAGACACAACGGCCGGTGGAGTGCGACGAATCGACTGGGCGCTGGAAGGGGACGTCAGGATAGTGATTCTCGAACTCGGGGCGAACGACATCTTGCGAGGCCAGCCGGCGGACGAGATGAAGAAGAACCTGGCGGCCATCATCGAGCGAGCGAAAGCTCACGGCGCAACAGTGTTGCTCGCGGGAATGGAAGCTCCGACGAACTCCGGTGTTGAATATCGCCAAGCGGTCCACGAAGCGTTCCCCTCCCTGTCGAGAACCTACAACGTGCCTTTGATTCCATTCTTCCTGGACGGAGTAGCGGCAATCGACTCGCTGAACCAGCGCGACGGAATACATCCGAATGAGGAAGGAACGAAGATCGTGACAGAGACGGTGTATCGTTCGCTTCGTCCGCTGTTGAAGAAGCACGCTGCTAGTGTTGTCAACTGAAAAGCGGGAAGAGATCGTCGAGTATTTGGACTCAATCTGCCATTGCACGTGATGCGGATGAAACCATTAACCAAAACAGAACTAAGCGAGATCGATCGGGCAATTGATGCCACGGTGCCATCGCAGCCTTTACTATCCCGAAGCAGAGACGTTGCTCTCATTCACGCTCTCCGGTACTTTGACGCTTACACCACGACGTGTGAGTCGATTCCTGAGCCCGGTCAACGAGAGATCGCGAGTTGGAATAGCCTTTCCGCATTAGCTCACTCGGTTAGGTGGATATTTCGGTTTTGTGGACACAACGTCGGAAGGGCCAATCTGAGGATCGATGCAGATGTCTATCAGGAAGCCAACGACCTACACACCCTCGCGCAGCATTACGCGAAGATCTGGGTTATCATGAGTCACCTCTTCCGCGGGACCCTCGTTGGCTCTAGCGATGAGCCTGGGGTTATTCGAGTGTCGTATTCATCCCAGTTCGTCAAGCACATGGATATCGCCGAGCAGCTACTAGCAGCGCCTCACGATCCAGAAGAACACCTTGGGGAAGGCGTCGAGACCCCAGAGCTGGTCGCCAAAATGACAGAGGGCGTCAAGATCCTCGCGAGCGGAGGACATACCCTCCGGTATTTCGCGCCCAATGCTATTTTTGACGAGCTCTCGGAACGCATTGATCGACTTACCGCCAGCCGGTGGGAATTAGAGCCATCTTGGGACCTCGGCGAATACACCGTATCCGACTTGCGGAAATTCTGGACTGCGTTGAATGCCCTATGCACGATTCATCTTCATGTATGCTGTCGTCTCTTGCCCGAGGACAAGGGAATCGAGTCACTTATCAAGTTTATGAATCGGCGCGATTGGGAGCAGGAGCTATCACGCAGAGCAAACGTCACTGCTAGAAGCGTATCAGCAATGTTGTCTGATCTTATCTATCAACCGGTTCTCCAAGACCGGCGGGCTCACATATCGTTTCAGCCTTTCATTTCGTTTGGTCGCGAGATACTCGGGGTTAGTATTTGGCTTGTCTACATGGCGAATATCGAGCGCAATGTGTGGGAACTCGTCTCAATCAAACGTCCGGAACTTCACAGTAGGTTGCGAAACCTAAAAGAAGACGTCTGGATCGAGGATCTGCAAGAAAGATGTCACGGTCTCGGACTAAACGTGTACCCCCGAATAAAGTTTGAGTTCAATGGTCACCGGGGCGACGTAGACGTGTTGGTATTGGACCAACGCGCTGCTTTCGGACTGGTGTGCGAACTGAAATGGCTCACAATCCCTGGATGGATAGGGCAGGCAGACAATAACGACAAAGAGATTGCCAGGGGAATCAAACAAGCCGAGTTCGCCTGCGGGTGGGTGAAGTCTAATCAGCCTCAACTGACTCAGCACACCGGGTTGAGCCAAGGCGAGTTGAGTCGCTACGAATTCAGACCGATCGTGATGTGCAAGGTGTATGGCTTGATTGCACCTTCTGATGGGTGTAAAGAGTGGCGCGAAAGAAAACACATCAAGTTGCCGTTTTGACGGCCGACATCATTCAGTCCACACGTTACAGCCGGCTTGAGCGGCAGCGGCTCAACCGCGCTTTGCTCAAAGCATTCGATGAAGTTGTTCGTCGATACTCGAAAGCGGTGCATACGCGGCTCGCCTTCCGCATCACCGCAGGCGATGAGTTTCAATGCGTCTTTTCTGACATCGCCAAAACGTTCGACATCCTGACTTATTTGAGGGCCACTCTTGCGACAAGCGGACTGGAGCCTATCATCAGATTTAGAGCATCGATCGGGGTGGGGGAGATCAGCGTCGCAGGAACGTCTAGTCCTTACGAGGAAGACGGCGAGGCATTCGCTCACGCTCGCCGGGGCCTCGAACAACTGGAAAAGGGCAGACATAACCGCTGGACAAAAATAGTGACGGGTCAAGCGGAACTCGATTCGACGGGTGATGTCGTGCTGACCCTCTTGGACTACCTGGAGCAGGGCTGGACTGTGCCTCAATGGGAGGCCGTTAGATGGAGCTTGCTCGAGCTTACAAGAGAAGAAATCTCAAAGAAGCTCAAGGTGAGACACCAGAACGTTTCGAAAAGATTGTCAGCAGCGGGCTGGCACCAGTTTAGAGTGGCGTCGAAGTTTCTGGGCGACCTGCTGGGCCGCGCCAGTAACCCCTAGAATGGGTGCAAAAGCCTCCCGCACCCAAAACAGGGTGCAAGGAGTCTGAATGCTAATATTCCTCAAACTCTACCTCTCACATCTCGTAGCCGATTTCCTGCTACAACGAAACTGGGTTGCAGAAAACAAGCGGAATCCGCGCGCTCTGCTGGAGCTTGTTGATTGCAGCCAAGGCGCTTGCCCGCTACCCAGAGATAAAAGAGGACAAGAAAGGGCACTTCGCCGAGTACTTTCTTATAGGTACTCTCACGAGCGTTAGTCTCGCACTGTTTGCTGGCTTGGTCCTTATGAAACTCCAGTCTCAATTCTAATCGTAAGCATTCCCGTGCTTCGCGTAGGGGGATTATGCGAATTGTGAATTGCGCTGTCGTTGTGTTGCTCACAACTCTGCCGCTCATTTTGATCGAGGCCAGAACCAGCCCCGCCGCGCAGAGCCGTGATGCGGTAGTCAAGGCTGAGTTCATCTACGAACAAGCGCCCTTCCCCTCTTGCCACGCCTCAACCATCGCCGAGACAAAAGGCGGACTAGTTGCCGCCTGGTTCGGAGGCACGCGCGAGAGGAGTCCTGACGTTGGGATCTGGGTCTCGCGGCGCGATAAGAACGGGTGGTCCAAGGTGGTGGAAGTCGCTAACGGCGTCCAGCAAGCCAACGAGCGTTACCCGTGCTGGAACCCGGTCCTGTTTCAGCCGGCGCGCGGACCGCTGCTGCTCTTCTACAAAGTCGGACCGAGCCCCAGCGAGTGGTGGGGTATGCTGACGACTTCCACCGACGGCGGCGCGACATGGTCGAAACCGCGCCGGCTGCCCGACCGTATTCTCGGCCCGATTAAGAACAAGCCAGTCCAGTTGGCGGACGGTTCGATCTTGTGCGGATCGAGCACCGAGCATGCGGGATGGCGCGTTCACATAGAGCGTACCAGCGACCTCGGCGAAACCTGGCAAAAGACCGACCCCCTTAACGACCGGACTCAGTTCGGCGCCATCCAGCCGGCGATACTGGTTCATCGTTCGGGCGCGATTCAAGTTCTCTGCCGCAGCCGCCAAAGCAAGATCACCGAGAGCTGGTCGTCCGACGGCGGAAAGACCTGGAGCGCGATGAAGTCTACGCCGCTGCCGAATCCCAGCGCCGGCATCGATGCGGTGATGCTGAAGGACGGCCGCGCTTTGGTGGTGTACAACCACACCGAGAAGGCGCGCAGCCCGCTCAACGTAGCGGTTTCATCTGACGGTAAGACCTGGAAGGCGGCTCTGATATTGGAAGACCAGCCCGGCGAATACTCGTACCCCGCCGTGATACAGACCGCTGACGGATTCGTGCACGTCACCTATACGTGGAAGCGCGAACGAATCAAGCACGTGGTTATCGATCCGCGGAAGCTGGTGCTGCGCGATATGCCTGACGGACGCTGGCCGGAATGAAGAATGGTTTCTAGTTTCTGGTTTCTAGTTTCTGGTTCCGGACCCGAGGGGATACGATGATTGACAGAGTGGGCGGCGCGAAACCAGAAACCAGAAACCAGAAACTAGAAACCTACAAATGGTGGGTGGTCGTCATGCTGTGGTTCGTGTGTTTTTTCAACTACGCGGACCGGCAAGCGATCTTCTCCGTCTTCGAGCTGCTCAAATCAGAGATGCACTTGAGCGACGTGCAGCTCGGGATCGTCGGCGCGTCGTTCATGTGGGTGTATGCCGGAATCGGACCGGTCGCGGGTCTCATAGGCGATCGAATCAACCGCAAGGCTCTCATCATCGCGGGCCTTGTCTTCTGGTCGTTGATCACCATTGCGACCGCGCTGTCGACAAAGTACTCGCACCTGGTCTTGTTCCGCGCGCTCGAGGGCTTCGGCGAGGCATTCTACTTTCCTGCGTCAATGTCCATGTTGAGCGACTACCACAACACTGGTACCCGCTCGCGTGCGATGTCGATCCATCAGTCGAGCGTTTACGCGGGAACTATCGCCGGAGGAAGCGTCGCTGGAGTGCTGGGCCAGCATTATGGCTGGCGTTCGAGCTTCTACCTGTTTGGCTCGTTGGGAATCCTGCTCGGCGTGCTGCTGCTTGTACTGCTTCGCGAGCCCGCTCGCACGCGTTCAACTGAGCGCGCTTCCCGAGAGCCGGCGCCATCCAGCGGCCAAGCCGAAAGCGGCGCCGATACCAGTCGCGAACGTCAATCCTCGTTCGGCTCGGCGGGCGACTCATTCATCAGCCGAGTCGCACGATTGCTGAAGGAAGCGCTCAAGACGGTACGAGAGCTGTTCGCCAACCCAATGGTGCGGATTCTTACAGCGGTATTCGTCGGCGCGAACTTTGTGGCGATGATTTTTCTGACGTGGATGCCATCGTTCCTCTATCGCAAGTTCAGCCTCAGCCTTGCGATGGCCGGGATAAGCGCGACAGCCTATCTGCAGATCGCCTCGGTGCTCGGCGTGCTGAGCGGAGGCGTTCTCGCCGACCGGCTGGCAAGATCAAATCGAGGCGGGCGGATGCTGACGCAAGCGATCGGCTTGACGCTTGGTGTGCCGTTCATCTTTCTGGCGGGGTGGACGCTCTCGGTGCCGGTTGTGATCGTGGCGCTGACCGGGTTTGGATATTTCAAAGGGCTCTACGATGCGAACATCTGGGCTTCGCTTCACGATGTAGTGCCGCCCGAGCGTCGAGCCTCAGCGGTCGGGTTCATGAACTCGCTGGGCTGGATCGGCGGCGGAGTTGCGCCGGTGGCAATAGCAGCCGCAAGCGAGCGCTTTGGCATGAGCGCGTGCATAAGCGCGAATTCGGTGATTTATCTTCTGGTCGCCGCGTTGTTGTTCTACGGCATCCGGCGGCACATGCGGTATTCTGGAGGCCTGGCATGAACATTGTGGCTAGCAGCGAACCGCTCGTGCGGGATGTGCGAATCACCAAGGACGAGATCATCGCTCATCTTGCCGACGGTCGCGTGATAAGCGTACCGCTCGCGTGGTCCTGGCGATTGTCCGAGGCAACGCCCGCGCAGCGCGCCAACTGGCGGTTAATCGGAGATGGTCAAGGCGTGCACTGGCCAGACGTCGATGAAGACCTCAGCGCTGAGGGTTTGCTTCACGGCGTTCCTGCATACCGTCCGTCTTCCGCGCCGGCACAACACAAAAGAAGTCGGCGCAAGCCAGGTAACAAAGGCGTTCCTGCAAGACGCGGAAGCCCTCAACCCCGGTGATCTTCGCCCTAACCATCGGACGGAATGACGATCACGGCGTAAGAGATGAGAAGGTGAGCCATCTGCCGCGCAAGCCTGCGTCAACGAAAGACTCAGCATTTGGCTCACACGCCAATTCACTCGAACATGCGGCGCAAGGCCGCTAACAACTGCGCTTTGTTCGGTCCACCGATGGCCTCCTCCGCGCGTTTCCGCATCGTCTCGTCCTCGCGGTAAATGCCCAACGTAGCGATCGCAGCAGTCGCCATTCTCAGCTCACTGGTTTCCAGAACCGATATCAGGAAGTCGCGTGCTTCTTCGGATCTCGTCAGAACGATTGGCAGCAATAAGGTCTGCTTGAACTCGCGGTCGAAAGTCGCCGTCCACTTCTCTTTCAATAACTCGAAGACCCCCGGCAACCGTGATTCCGCAAGCGCAAGCGCTGCATGCTCATAAAGCGACTCGTAGCGCGGATCGACAAACCCGGCTACGAATTCAAACGAAGCGCTCGGTGACAAAGCCATCAACCCGGTTAAGCATTCGGCGAGCACGGCCGGCTCCTCATCTCCTGTCATCACCTTGAATCTCAGAAGCGGCGCCGCTGTTGGTCCGCAATGACCGAGCGCTCCAGCCGCGCCTATGCGGGCGTCGGCCACCTTGTCTGCGAGCAGTGCAGCCAGCTCGTTCATTGCATCCGGAGAACCCACCTGAACCAGTCCCAGACCGCAAAGCGCCCTCAACGGCGCCGCAGTGTCCGAGCGCCCGCCCCAAGTCGGCTCGTGCTGCACGTGCCGGATCCCTGTTCGAAAAAGTTCCTCGTCATCGCACTCGGCGGCAAGCAGAGCTTTGACGATTGCGTTCTTCGCCGCGCAGCCTTTGTCAGTCTTCGCCCCGTCTACCATGAATCGATGAAACGCCGCGATCAGATCAGGAGTGAAGTCGTGGTCTTCGATATGCGCGATGATCTCCGCGGTCTTGGCGACGATGAGGCTGGTCTTGCTCGCGAGGTGCTTTCGAAGTTGCTTGCGAGTTTCGGGAGCATCGGGCGACTTGGCGAGCGTCGCAACTTCGGCGAGTCGATCTTCTATTGAAGGCGCCTTAGCCATCGTCCCCGGTTGCGCGTTGCTGTTCGTTGCGCTTTGCTGTTCTTCAAAGTTCTAGCGACGGCGGGCTCGTTGCGGAAACACTCGGCGGTAAACGTCCGCGACCGTCAGCGTCAGGCCCACGGATTCGAGGCGCAACTCGTCGCGGAGGTCGGTGAGCACCTGCGAACTCCAGCGGTCGCCTCGCCCGCGGCGGAACACCTCGACCTGCACTCGGACCTGAGATACGATCACGTACTCTTTCAGACTCTTGACCTGCTTATAAGCCAGCAGCTTCTCAGACCGATCGATGCGTTCTGTGCCTGGCGAGCTGACCTCTATGATTAGTCGCGGCTGTTTTCGATAATACGCATCTGCGCCGGGGCCGTCGCAAGCGACAACGACATCGGGATAATAGTAAACAGTCTCGCTTACCCAGACCTTCATATCGGCCATGAACACTTCGCAAGGCCCATCGCCCAGTTTGTCATCGAGCCTGCTGGTCAGATTGATCGAGATGCGATTATGCCGGTCACTTGCGCCGGCCATCGCAAAGATCTGACCGTCGACGTACTCGTGGCGTACAGGACTGTCCTTCTCTGCTTCCAGATACTCAGCCACGCTCAAGCGCTGAAGCTTCTTCGGCACGCTCATGGGTGTTTCCTGTGGTTCTCTCCGCGCAGAAATCTTAGCACACGATGCAACGGATCATTCGAGTCGATTTCTACTGAGGCTGCTTTGACGGAAGCCTGCCCGCCGGATTGTTTGCGGTTCGCTGTGGCTTGGAACGGCGAAAAGCTCGCCAGCCTGCGCGGCAAAGAGATCGACTTCGCGAATATCATCACCAATCGCCAGAGTAGAGCCGTTCTGTGTCCGCCAGAAACCACATCTCGGGGAGCAATCTCGTACTTTATGATACTATGTCGCTCTCGTCGATAGAGTCGCAAATCGCAAGAAGGACCCAACGAAGACTCAACGCAAAAGGATCTCACGATGCAGTCTCCGGCCTGTTCAATCAAACTAACAAGAAGAAAAAGAATGACTAAACGATCTGTTCGTTTCTATCTAGCCGCTTGCCTGGTCCTTTCCAGTTCCATGACTTCGCTCGGTTGGGGACCGGGCGGGCATATGATGGTCGCCTCCATTGCCTTCAAACGCCTGAACCCCACTGCGAAAGCGCAGGTCAAGAAGCTGTTGGCGATTCCAATCAACCCGTGCGATGTCACAAAGCAAAGCCCTGACTTTGTTAACGCCGCTCACTGGGGAGACGACGTCCGGCCCAAACTGGGTTTTGAGTTCGCGCCACCTCTCCACTTCGCCGACTTTCCTATCGCTGCCGACGCCACGCCGCTACCCGACCTGCCTGAACCCCAAAATGTCATCAAGGCGCTCGAGCATTACGTAGACGTGCTCAAGAACAGCATCGATACGAACGAGCAAGCAGAGGCGTTGCGGTGGGTCATTCACTTTGTTGGAGACATCCACCAGCCGCTTCATTGCGCCACCAGGGTGGACAGCGCGCATCCCAAAGGCGATCAGGGTGGCAACCTCTTCCTCATCAAGATCGGCACGCAAGACGTGAAGCTTCACAGCTATTGGGACGGAGGACTCGACAGCTTTCCGAAGGGAGGACCTCCACCAACCTTCACACCCCCGGCCCTCAGTAAGATCACGCCGGCGGTGACGGCAGCGCTGCAAGGGCATTCGGACACCGACCCGGATCTAAAATTGGATGACCCGTTCAATTTTCAGGCCTGGGCAAAGGAGAGCTCGGAGCTTGCGAAAGACGCGGCTTACAAGGACATCGCGGCTGGACAATCGCCGAGCGCGGCGTACAAGACGCGAGGTGTAGAGATCGTGCGCAAGCGGGTCGCTTTTGCTGGTTATCGCCTGGCGGCGTTGTTGAATACGATCTGGCCCGGTTCGCATTGATCTGGAGTTGTCGATGGTTCGGCTGAGAACGGTCCCATCCTCAGCCGAGCCTTGTTGCGCGCGTAGCCGGCTACCGCCCATGCGCCGAGACATCCGTCAGAGCAGCAATCGCCACAGAATCGTTCCCATCGTTGGGCGCCGGCTTCAATCCGAGGATTCTCGTCATCACATTGTAGACCTGAACGTTTTCAAATGGCTCGATGACGGCGCCTTTCTTGAACGCCGAGCCGTGCGCGATGAAGATCGCACGCATCGAAGGAAGTTCGTTATCGTAACCGTGTCCGCCTCTCAAGCCGCTCTTCCGGTCCCTGGCTTTCATCTCTTCAAACTTTGCGCGAGTAGTTACGGTCCATCCTTCGTCGGGCAACACCAGCAGCGGCGCAATGCGCGGGCTGTTCGAGTAATGAAAGCGCGCGGGCAGCTCCGCCTTGCGATAGACCTTCGCTTGCGGCGGCAGTTTGGCTTTCAGCGCTTCGTAGATCGCGTCCTCCTTGCCAAACGTTGGAAAGATGCTGACTATCTCACCCGTCCACAAGATTTTCTCCGCAAGACCCGTATCGAACAGCTCATCCAGGATAATGGCGTTGTTTGGGTCCTGGGTCGCCATGCCGTGATCGGAGACTACGATCAAGTTGACTTGCGCAAATATCCCACGCGTCTTGAGACCGTCAATGAGTCTGCCAAGATCGTTGTCAACTTTGAACACGGCGTCGCGAGTTTCGACTGCATCAGGGCTGAAGTCGTGCCCGGCGCTGTCCACGTCGCTGAAATACAGAGTCAGGAGAGTCGGCCGCTCGTTCACCGGCAGATCGAGCCAGGACAGGATCGCATCGACGCGCGCCTCGTTGGTCATTTTCCCATCATAAGGCTTCCAGTAGGTGGGCCGCGCGCCCGCTATTTGAGCTTCGCTTCCTGGCCAGAAGAGCGGCGCGCTTCTCTGCCCCTGCTTCTCAGCGGTGATCCAGATTGGTTCGCCTAACCACCAGCGGCCGTTCTGCACCTCTTCGCGATTGCTCATTGTAAACGTTGCGTTGAAGCTTTTGTCGAAAACGTTGTTCTCGACAATGCCATGATGCTGGGGATAGAGCCCGGTGGCGATCGTGTAGTGGTTAGGGAAAGTCTTGCTTGGGAACGATGGAATCATCCACTTCGCCTGCACGCCGTCGCGAGCCAAAGACAAGAGACTCGGTGGTTCATATTTCTCGAGATAGTCGAAGCGGAACCCGTCCAGCGAAATCAAGATGACCGTCGGCCGCAGGTCTTTGATCGACTTCGATGGAGCGCACGCCGAAGGGCCTATGGTGAGCAACACACACGCGACCAGTAGGGGATGTCGAAATCTCGTTGCGATGTTTCTTTTCATTGGTCTCATTGGCCCTATCAGCTCTGAGGGGTCGAGCCGGCTAGCATCGCCGGCCATTCGAGCGAGAGAAAACTAATAGGCCCGAACAGAATATGCAAGAAGCGGAAGCGGGCCGGGAAGGCAGCTGACAGGGTTATCGAGCCAGCCGGGATCGTCCTGCAACTTCTCTTCGCGAGCCGCGTTCATTTGTGTTAGATTCCCTGTGCGCCCCAAAACGCTCGAGCGAGGATCGACTTAGTGATCACCACCGCCGGGAAGCTGGAACAACTCCAATCTACAATCGAGAGTGTCATTCACGGCAAGTCCGACGTCGTTGAACTGGCCCTGGTCACGCTGCTGGCAGGCGGGCACTTGCTGATCGAAGACGTTCCGGGCGTCGGCAAAACCACGCTTGCGCAAACTCTCGCGAGAAGCTTTGACTGCACGTTTCAACGCATTCAGTTCACGTCGGACATGCTGCCCTCCGACATCGTTGGATTGGAGGTCTTCAATCAGCGGACAAGCACATTCGAGTTCAAGTCGGGGCCCATCTTCGCCAACGTGGTACTCGCCGATGAGATCAATCGCTCGACTCCCAAGACCCAATCGGCGCTGCTCGAAGCGATGGCCGAGGGGCAGGTGACCGTGGAACAGGAAACCTATCAGTTGCCGCAGCCTTTCATAGTGCTCGCTACGCAGAACCCAATCGAGCATCACGGAACTTACCCGCTGCCCGAATCGCAGCTCGACCGGTTTATGATGCGGCTGCGAATGGGCTACCCTGACTCGGAAGACGAGAAAACAATCCTGCGGGAGCAGACCCTGAACTCAGCCGTAGACCGCGTTGTCCCGGTGATGCACAGCGACGGCGTACTTGCGCTGCAACACGAGGTGCGAGAAGTCAGCGTCGACGAGGCATTGATCGATTACCTCATTCGTATCGTCCGAGCGACGCGAGACGCCGACATACTCGACCTTGGGGTGAGCCCGCGGGGAAGCCTGGCGCTGTACCACGCAGCTCAAGCGCTGGCGTTTGTCGAAGGTCGCGACTTCGTGATTCCCGATGACATCAAGCGGCTGGTTGTTCCGATATTCGCTCACCGGATCGTAGTAAATTCGCGCTACTCGACGGGATTGCGCCGCTCGGAAGAAGCGCAAGCTGCCCTCCAAGAAATCCTCCAAACCGTCAACGTGCCGTTGTGAGGTAGTATGAATCGGCAAGCGTGGCGTGACTTCTTCATCACGGTCTTCTTTCTCGGCCTCGCGTTCATGATTGCTCTGCTCAGCTCGGTGGCCGCGGATCAGCACAACACGCACCTTGCCGCGATCGCCGCGGCAATCTCGCTGGTCCTGGCGCTGATTGGCGCGTTGTACATCATTCCTCGGCTCGCGCGAAACGTGCGGCTCGAGCTGCTTCGCTTCGCCATCAGAACGAGCGTCACGGTCGAAGGCTTGTTGTTCATCGTGTTCCTCATAATCATAGGCTTCGCGGCCTGGAATAACAGCAACAATCTCCTGTACCTGGTGCTGTCGGCGATGCTCGCGTTCTTGATCGCCGCGAACCTGATCGGGCGCATATCGCTTGCAGACGTCTCGATTCAATTGCGTTTCCCCGATCACATATTCACGGGGGAGCCTGCGAACATCAGTGTAACGCTTCAGAATCACAAGCGTTTCATGCCGAGCTACAGCTTGATGGTTGAAGCTCTGGCAGAAGGGGAAGACGAGGGGGAGATAGGGCGACGGGGCGAGGGTGCGAGCGGCGCCCCGTCGCCCCCTCGCCCCGTCGCCCCGTCGCTCTTTTCTGCGTCGTCGAGCGGTCTTGGCAAGCTGGCCTACTTCGTGCTCGCGCCGGCCCGGTCGAGCGCCCGGCAACGCATCGAGCACACCTTCAAAGTGCGCGGCCGATATCCGATAACCGGCTTTCGCATCGCTACGAAATTCCCGGCGGGTTTCTTCAAGAAATGGAAACGCATCGACGCGACCGGAGAAATACTCGTCTATCCCAAACCTCAGCCGCTCGATGATTTTTATCACGCGCTGCCGATGCTCGCGGGACGGATAGAGAGTCACGCTCGCGGTTCGGGCGACGACCTGTATGCGATTCGCCGCTATCATCCTTCGGACCACATGCGTTACATCGATTGGAAAGCGACGGCGAAATCGATGGCGATGATGGTGCGCGAGCATATGCGCGAGGACGAGTGGCGGCTGACGATCGTCTTCGACACGGCGTTGCCGCCTGGTGGACGTAGCGCAAGCTCGCAGCGTGCAACGGATGATAAGATGAGCGGCCAGCTTGACTCAGACAAAGGCGCAAGCTGGCAGCGTGCCCAGCCGGACTCGGATGATTTTCGTGAGCGATTCGAACGAGCCGTGCTGATGGCGGCGTCGCTCGCCAATCACTTCATACTCGAACGCGCCGAGGTCGAATTGATAACGACCGGCGGACAGCACAACGTAGCCTCGGGCTCGGGCCACGAGCACCTTTACAAGATACTAGCATCGCTCGCGACGCTTCAGCCGGCTGAGCCGGCCGGCGATGTCAGCCGCGTCGAAGTGGAGACTCGGAGGCGACGTTGGAGATTTCCAGGGAGGGCTCGGAGAGAGACCGCGCCAGAGGATTCGCGTGAGTCAGCCAGCGAGCCGGGCAAACCAAACGGAGGCATCGCATGGCGATTGCTTGACGAAGTGCCGGTGCTTCGCGACGAGCGGCGATTCAAAGTGCTGATCACCTCGGCAAGAAAAGGAACGATTCCCGGGCACGTCTGGCGCAGCGCGCACGTTGTTTTTATGGAAGACCTGTGAAGAAGAGGACAGAGGTCAGAAGTCGGAGGTCAGAAGTCGGAGGTCAGAGGTCAAAGGTCAGCAATCGGAGGTCAGAGGTCGGAAGTCAGAAGTCAGAAGGGATTGGGAGGTAAGAGGTGAAACTGAACTCAGCGAAAGAGCTGGAGGTTTACAAGAAGGCCTACAAGCTTGCGATGGCAGTGTTTGAACTAAGCAAGAGCTTTCCGGCCGAAGAGAGATTCGCTCTCACTGGCCAGATTCGCCGGTCTTCGCGTTCGGTTTGCCTTAACTTGCGAGAGGCGTGGGCCAAGCGCAGGTATGAGGCCCACTTCGTCAGCAAACTCACTGACTGCGACGGGGAAAACAGCGAGACCGATTCGTCGCTGGATTTCGCTAGAGACTGCGGTTACGTGACAGAAGCGGAACATTGTGAGCTAACCGGGCTTTGCGCCGAGGTCGGCAGAATGCTCGGGAGCATGATCGCGAACCCGGACTCGTTCCTCATAAGGTGACTGAGCGTCTGACTTCTAACTTCTGACCTCTGACCTCTGTGTTAGCCATGGAATCTTACTTCAGAACAACTTCATACGCGCTTGTCACCACGTCGTTTCTGGCCCTCGCGCTTACGGGGTCGCTGGACGGCGTATCGATGGCGCTGTACCCGATTGCCGTCGCCCTTTGCTTCTATCGCGACGTTCGCGGGACGAAGCGTCTACGGCTGCGGGAGTGGATGTGGCGCGCGCTAGCCGTCGCCTACGTGCCGTTCGTCTTCATCGACGGAGCAGTGATCAGCAACCGCGTCCTCGCGCTCGTTCACATGACTCTGTTCGTTTCGGCGGCCAAGCTTTTTCAAGACAAGCGCGACCGCGACTGGGTGTTTCTGTACCTGATCGCGTTCTTTCAAATGCTGCTGGCCGCGGGCCTCACCTTCAACGCTACGTTCGTGGCATCGCTTGCAACCTTCCTGTTCTTCTTCATCTCGACGCTGGCCGCCTTCGAGATTCGCCGTGCGCGCCGCGAGGTGAGTCAACTTGAAGAAGAGACCATCACTCCTTTGAAGCAACCGCAACAAGTCAAGTATCGGGCGAAGGACGATTCCCCGCACGAAAGAAAAGGCCATCGCGTTCGGTATCTTCTCGGCGCCTCTTTCGCGCAGATAGTGCTCGTCGCGGCGCTCACGCTGCCTTTCTTCTTCCTCATCCCAAGGCTCGGGGGAGGCGGCGTGGCAGGAGGCTTCAGCGAAGGGGATGCCATCACCGGATTCTCGGATCGGGTGGAACTTGGGCAAGTTGCGAAAATCAAGAAGAGCCCGCGTGTTGTAATGCGCGTGCGGCTCGACCGCAAGCCGCCGCGATATCTTCGTTGGAGAGGCATCGCGCTCGAGAATTACGACGGCCGGGCTTGGAGCCTGCTAAGCAACCCCGACCGACGTCAAACATTCAACCAGGACCGGCGTTCTTTGGAGAACTCGAACGCCGACACGGGCTTCAGCCGCACTCACTTCTTAGACAGGGTACCTGCCGACAGCCAGTCAACTGTCGAGCAAATGATCGTCCTCGAACCTCTGTCGACAGACACCTTGTTCGCGGCTCAAAGAGTTTTCAGATTGCGTGGGCCGCTTGCGACCATCTTCAAAGACAAATCAACCAGCGCGCTTTCCTCTCTAGGTTTCAAGGGACGGACAACTTACATCGCTTCGTCTGACGTAAGCGTTCCTGCTGATCAGGAGCTTCGCCTTGATTCTCCTGCTTCATCACCTGAGCCTCTTAGGCAGTTCTATCTGCAAAAGCCATCCAAGCTGGATGCCCGAATATCGCAACTAGCTCACGACATAGCCCGTAACGCACCGACGCCTTACGACAAAGCTCGGGCGATCGAGAATTATCTGAAGACTGAGTTTCATTACACGCTCGACCTGAAAGCGGCCGAACCCGATCCGCTGGCGGAGTTCCTGTTCCAAACGCGCGAAGGTCACTGCGAATACTTCGCGACCGCTATGGCGATAATGCTGCGTACGCTCGACATTCCATCGCGCATAGTCAACGGCTTTCAGATGGGCGAGTACAACAACCTCAACGATATGTACACCGTCCGCGAGAGCGACGCTCACTCGTGGGTCGAGGCATACTTCCCGCGCACCGAGTCGTGGATCGAGTTCGATCCGACGCCTTCGGCAGGCATCAACGATTACTCACAAGGTGGTCTGCTGGCCCGGCTGAGGAAGTACGCCGACGCGATGGAGGTTTTCTGGCTCGACTACATCGTCACGCTGGACAGCGACGAGCAAGCTTCGATCATGGTCGATCTGCAACATCGGCTGCTGAGCGTCAAGGATCGCTTGCTTGCCTACTATTCCAGCGCAAAGCTGTGGACGCGGGACATGCTCCGCAGGTTGATCATCGATCGACACTGGAGCACGGGCGAGCTGCTCATGCTTGGGAGCGGGGTCGCTCTACTAGTCGTATCGTTCGTGTCGTTGTACGTCGTCATCGCGTACAGAAAGCGCCGAAGTCTTCCACCGACGGGCTACGGGCCTTGGTGGCATCGCCTTTTCATTCTGCCAATGTGGCGGCGCAGGATGGCACGGCGCGACTATCGACAATCGGCGGTGCTTTTCTACGAGCAGATGCTTGCTATCGCGCGACGCGCGGGACTGGTGAAGCAGCCCGATCAGACACCGGTTGAGTTCGCGCTGGCCTCAGGGCTTTCACCTATTCGTGAGATAACCGCGCTGTACAATCGCGTCCGCTTTGGCGGCGCAACACTGGACGAGCGCGAGAGCCGCCGAGTATCTGACCTGCTCGTAGAACTTAAGCAGAGAGTGCGTAACCTGCGCTAGCGCGATCTATGGGCGGATGACGTAATCGGGCCAACAGGTCTCAAGGCTCCTCAAGAACGAATCGAGGTTGTCGAAACCGAAGATCGTAAACGTCGGGGTTGGTACGCCAGTCGCGGCGAACTTCGGATCGAGAATCTTGGCGATCCGATCGCGAACACCTTCCAGGTGCACCCTGGTAGCCCGGTCAGTCGTTCCAGCGAGTGCGGCGCCCACTGACATATTCAGCGCGCGAAGCTCGGCCCGATAGTACGGCCGCTCGTCACCGCTTGTGGCGAACAGTCCGGCGAATGACGCCGGTAACCCAGCGGGCAGCGTCTGCGGCGCGCCGTTGAGCTTGTTGTTCACCAGATCGAGATATGCCCGCTGCAGGTTTCGGCGATACGCATCGGTCTTTACCTTCGGCGCGTCCAGTTCCTTCCAGACTCCCTTACGCACGTCCACAAGGAAGTCGCCGGGTTGATATGCGTTGTCGCCATCGATCGCTTGCTGCTCAACCAGACGCGCAAAGCGCGAGCTGGAGAGAAGGTTGTTCAATACGCTGTTCTGCGCGTTGCGCACGCGGTTGAGCGCCCCCATCGCTTCGATTCTTCTCAGCACATCCTTGTCGAGCGCCCAGGTCGGCGTGGCAAAGGCGTTTTCGTTGAGGAACTTTACCGCTTCGATCTGGCGCGCTTTCGCGATCGGCGTGAATCGCACGCCGTCCTGACCAACGTGTTTTTGTTGCGAGTTGAAGCCGCCGACAATGGAAGCCACATGGTTCAGCTCAAGCGTCCACTGACCGAGCATTCGTCCGTACAATTCGCCCAGGTCGTCATAAGGCTCGCCCTTCTCGGTTGTGGTCGCCGCCAGCAGCATCTTAGCCACACGTTCAAGATTCTTGATGCCCAGCGTGGTCGACTTCACCGCGTCGGCGTCGCCGACCGCTTCGGTCAGCTCGCCCGGATCGCTGCCAGCCGCGCCCTCGGTCGAGAATCGGTACCAAGGGGTCTTGTCCTGCTCGCGCGCCCACTGATCGAGCGTCGCCTTCTCGTCGTCCGGGGTCTTCGCGCCGGCGATCGGCTTGTAACCCCACATCGTGGCCCACATGTCGTAGGGCCCGATGCCGGGAATCAGATCAGCAGGATCGATCTTGTCCTCGGGCTGGGCCACATAGTTGAAACGCGAGTAGTCCATGAGCGTGGGCGTGTGACCCATCTTGTGAACCCACTCGCGGTCGCGAACTTTCTCTTGAGGGTACAGTGAGCTCGCCTTCATGTTGTGCTGGAAGCCCAGCGTGTGGCCGACTTCGTGCGCGACTACAAACTCCAGCAGTGTGCCCATCAGATCGTCAGGCAGGGGGAGTTTCTGCGCGCGCGGATCGAGGGGTCCGACCTGCAGGAAATACCATGCCCGCTGCAGGTTCATGATGTTGTGATAGTACTGAATGTCGGATTCCAGGATCTCACCCGTGCGTGGGTCGTGAACGTGCGGTCCGGAAGCGTTCTCAATCGTCGAAGGGAGCCAGCGGATCACCGAGTAGCGCGCATCCTCAGGGCTGAAGTCGGGGTCTTGCTGCGGCGTCGGCGCCAGCTTGGCGATGATCGCGTTCTTGAACCCGGCTGCCTCGAAGGCTTTTTGCCACTTCTCAACACCACGCTTCATGTACGGAACCCACTTGGTGGGTGTCGCCGAATCTATCCAATAGACGATCGGCTTCACCGGTTCGGAGATTTCGGCGTTGGGATCCTTCTTCTCCAACCGCCAGCGGGTGACGTAGCGCCTTTCAGCCGCCTTATGCTCGTCGCGACCGTAGTCCATTTGGCTTACCGAAAAGTAGCCGACGCGCTCGTCAATCAACCGCGGCATCATCGGCTTCTCCGGCAGCTTCACCATGCTGTAGTGCAGGACCACGGTCGCGCTACCCGGACCCATGCCTCCCGTGGCAAACGGCGAAGCCGTGATTCCGGCGGGCGGGAGGATCCGTGTGTAGGTGAGCGAAGCTTCCGCCTCGATGTTCTCGGGGTAAGGCGAGATGCGCTCGATAAAGGAGCGCGAGGCATCCATTGCGGTCGCGTTGAGCCGTTGCCGCGCGCTGAACTCGAACACATCGGTGGTGAACAAGCGCCCGACTTCGATCACCGCCGAATCATCCGGACCCCAGGCGGCAACCGGGAAGGTCATCAGGATCGAGTCGTTATTGGCCGCCTGCACCGCTTGCGCGATCGGCTTCCTGGGATCTGCGACTACACTGTAGTTAATGTTTCGCAGATGAACCTTGTTGCCGTTGCGCTCCCAGCGCACGACGCGGTTGCCCAACGCCTGCCCGCCGTACCCGACCCCGAGTGTGGTTCGGGCGATCTGGGTAACCCAGAGAAATTCTTTGTTGAATTCGTTTTTAGGAATCTCGTAGTAATACCTGTCCTTCACCTGATGGACGGTGAACAGACCTTTCTTCGACTTGGCCTCTTTGGTGATGACCTTGTCGTAGGGTTGCGGTTCCTGCGAGGGCGGCGTTAAACCGAGCCGTTGTGCGGCTGCCGGCAGCTCCTGCGGCGGCGGCGGGTCCTGAGCCGTCACGCCGCTTGCGGCCGTCACCAGGAAAAAGCTGATCAGTAATATTCGCGTGCTCGTCCTTCTCATTGAGATAATCCTCCTGACTTAATTGCTCGAGGCCGTCGCTTCCGGTTCACCTTTAGACGGGTGGCCAGCTGCGCCTGTTTAGGTTCCGATGGCCGGAAGCCTATCATCGAAAGATTGTCTCTGTCTATTGCGATGGGGTTTCTTGCCGAAGTCCGTCTTCGCTATCGCTCAGCCCGTCGAACAGTGTGTTCTGCGTTCAGAGTTTGACAACCATCACCTGCCGAAATAGCATGCGTCGGGTACAAGGAAAGGCCAAGGGGTATGAAAATCTATGATGTGACGGTCCCTCTCTCAAAGGAACTGGTAGTATATCCGGGCGATCCACACGTAAAGATCAATCGCAGAACGAAAGTTAACGAAGACGACGCGAAATATAATCTGAGCCGCTATTGTTTTAGCTCGCACGCGGGAACGCACGTCGATCCGCCGTTCCACCTGATCGAGGGAGGCATCACGGTGGACAAGCTCCCCCTCGATCTGCTGATGGGGCGCGCCCGAGTGGTCGAGGTGACCGCTCCGTGCATCGATGAAGCGGTTCTCGAGGAATTCGATTTTACCGTCGATGCTCGCGTGCTGTTCAAGACGCGCAACTCGTACCTGTGGAGCCAGAAGGCTTTCGTTAAGGACTACGTCTACATAACGCCCGGTGCTGCTCGCTCGCTGGTCAACGACGGCATCAAAGTGGTTGGCATCGATTATCTGTCCGTGGACAAGTTCGACGCTGAACCGGAGACCCACATGGCGCTGCTTGGCGCGGGCACGATAATCATTGAGGGGCTCGACCTGCGTGACGTTGAGCCCGGCGATTACGAGCTCATTTGTCTGCCGTTAAAGGTCAAAGACGGAGACGGTGCTCCCGCTCGCGTAGTTCTTAGACAGAATTGAGAGAAATTGGTCCTATTGGTCCTATTCAGTTATGAAAGACGCTGAACTGATCGAGTCTGTCGCTGCTAACAGAGTCTTTGCCGTGGTGCGGGCTCGGTCCGCGGAATCGGCGTTGCGCGCAGCCGAAGCGGCCATCGTAGGCGGTATCAAACTCGTCGAGGTCGCTCTTGCTACGCCGGGCAGCTTCAGGGTCATCTCAGACTTGCGACATCGCTACGGGGACCGCGTGTGTGTAGGCGCCGGTTCGGTGACCAACCACGATCACATGGACCGCGCGATCAAGGGTGGTGCGCAGTTCATATCGATGCCGCACACGAGCACGACGCTCGTCGAAGCCTGCCGCCGCTCGCTGGTGCCCCCCGTGATCGGGGCGCTCACTCCAACAGAGGTTGCAACTGCCTGGGCGATGGGTGTGCCGATCGTGACGTTGTTTCCGGCATCGGCGATGGGGGGGCCGGAGTACGTTGCGGCGATCACATCCCGACTCAGCGATATTCGCCTTGCGGTTGCTGGCGGAGTTGGTTCCGAGAACATCGTTGACTATTTCAACGCCGGCGCTTTCGCGATTTCGGTTGGGGGCCGCCTGTTCACCAGCGGTGATCTGAAAAACGAAAACTACGCGGCGATAGCCGAGCGCGCTCGCGGGATCATCCGGCTGGCCGGCGTTGTTTAACACTATGAGAACAACAATTGGGCTGGCGTTGATGACACTGGCATTATTGTTTGCTATCGCGTCAGCGGCGGCAAGCTTCGAGCAAACTCCGCAGGGCTCGGTCGACGGCCCACGTCGAACGCTACGCGTTGTCGCGAGCGGCCGGCTCATCGGCACCCGCGAGCTTCAGCAGGTAGTTACCTGGCAGACCAGAGGCACGGCTCACCTTGCAATCCAAACCCTCGGCTCACGTCCCCGCGTTCTGTGGCAGGTGGACGGCGGCAATGCGGAATCCCGTGTAGACTCGGTTCGCGTCGCAGACCTCGACGGCGACGGTCTCCCCGAGGTCGTAAGCCTGTGGTGGAAGGATTCCCCCCTGGGAGCCGCGCTTCGCGTCCTTCACTGGGACCGCCGACAAAACTCTTTCGTCGAGCTTCAATTCGAAAGCGAAATCAATTCGGTGCGTAGCTATCGTGTCGTGCGCGTAGCGGGGACCAGGTCATCGAGCCGCCTTGTGATCGAGACCCGCTCCCAGAGCGGCGCCAGACGATCGCCGGTCCCAGACATTGAGTATGAGCTGCGCGGCTCGAAGCTCGTCCGCGTTGGAGGAGGTCGAGTCGTGACAACACAGGGCGAATCAGGCATTGAGGGTCAAGCGGTCATCAGCCCCGCGCATCCCGGTCCGGTGAGAGAAGGTATGTCGGGCACGGCTCCTTACAAAACGACGCTCGTAGTATGGAGCGCGGATGGCGATCGGGAAGTTACGCGGTTTGAAACAGGCTCTGACGGCCGGTTTCGTGTCGCGCTGCCCCCGGCCACGTACAGAGTCGGTCCACCACTGCAAGCGGGACGCTCCCTGCCACGTGGAAGTGAGGAGACCGTCACAGTCGTGCCCGGCAAGTACGTCCGCGTAACGATCACCTTCGACAGCGGGATGAGATAGGGTTAAAGTGAGAAGCGCGGTTTTCTACCTTATTACTTCTGCCTTACGCTCACCGTTCTCAACAGCAGACTCTTGAGCCGTACTTCATCGTCGCTTTGGATTTCAAGTTGAGCGGTATAGATTGGAACCTCGCCGAGGGTTAGACCTTCGAGCCGCACGGCGTCTTTCTCGGTGGTGACTATCGCGTCTGCTCCCGCATCTTGCGCATCGCGGGCTAGCCGATCAAGATCCTCTTGTTTGAAGGCATGATGATCGGCGAAGAAATTCTCGCTTACAATGTTGATTCCAATTTGCAGGATGTCTTCAGCGAACGCCTGGGGGTTGCCGATTCCACAAGCGATGGCGACATTCCAGCCGGCGAAGTTCTTGGCGTCATAGACCTCGTCCGTCGGAAGATGACGCAGTTTGGTGATCGTCGAGTAGAAATACATCACCGGCACTCTGTCGCCACAATAATACTTGATGATCGCTTGAGTCTGTCCCTGATCGAATGGCCTGTCCGCCCGAGTGATGATTATTGCGTCCGCTCTCTTGATCCCGTACAACGGCTCGCGGAGGCGGCCGAACGGGAGCATCTCGAATCCTCCGAGCGGGTCGGACGCATCAATCAGCAGGATGTTGAGGTCGCGTGCCAGCGCAAGGTGCTGATACCCATCATCAAGCACCAGCACCTCCGAGCCCAGCCGCTCCTCGGCCCAGCGCCCCGCGTCGAACCTGCGCTTGTTGACGATGATAGGAATATCAGAAAGCGAGCGGGCCAACATCAGAGGCTCATCACCGAACTCTCCATAACACCCAGCGGCTACTCTTTCTGCCGACGGATCATTCAGGACTCGCATGCCGGACGACTTGCGCGCGTAGCCTCGCGTTAGTATTGCGACGGAGTGCCCTTCGGATTTGAGGTAACGCGCAATGTAGTCCACCATCGGCGTCTTGCCGGCACCTCCCAGCGTCAGGTTGCCAACGCTTATCACCGTCGCGTCAAGCTTTCTTTGTTTCAGGTAGGCGGTCTCATAGGCCACAACGCGCAGGCGAACCGCAAGCTCGTAAAGCTTGGCCGGCAGCCACAGCAGAGCGCGCTTTAGCTTTTCGTGCTTCTCGACAATCATCAGGTAGCCAGTAGTCCGTAGCCCGCAGTCAGTAGTCAATAGTCAGTAGTCAGTGGTGAGTCGTTTAGTTGACATCGGACTCCGAGCTACGGACTACGGACTAATGACTACTCTAATCTTCGATCTTCATGACTTCTCTGATCATCGCGGCCGTGCAATCAGTCGAGCCTCGGTTCTTGAGCAAGATATCACGAGCTCGCTCGCCAATCGCGCGAGAGTGTGGGCGATCCGACAACAGTCGAATCAGTTCCCGCGCGAGCCGGTTCGCGACGTCGTTGCCGGAAAGACTGATCTGAACGACAGCATCTGCCCGCACGAAGTCCGAGATTATTTGGCGAAAGTTGTCAGTATGCGGCCCTACGACAATGGGTTTTGCAAAAGCGGCCGGCTCAATGATGTTGTGGCCTCCGCGTGGGACCAGGCTACCTCCCACGAAGACGACCGCGGCGAATCGGTAGATCGAAGCGAGCTCTCCTATTGTGTCCAGCAGGATCACGTCCGGCGTGAGGTCGCTGGCCCCTTCGCCTGGCTTCATTTGCGTTTCGACGTGAGAGTCGTCGTTGCTAGCTGGGGCCGGGACTGAAGAACCTGAGGAGCCGCGCGCCTCTGAACGACGCGCAAAGGCGAGCCCCGACCGCGCAATCACCCGCGCGACGTCGTCGAACCTTTCCGGATGTCGCGGCGCCAACAGCAGCCGCGCATCTTCGAGTCCAGTATGTCTGCGCACTTCGCGGAGCGACGCGAGTAGCATCTCTTCTTCACCCGGCGCAGTGCTGCCGGCGACAATCAGATGAGGCGATAGTGATAACGCGAACTGATGATCGATGTCACAAGAGGGGATGCGAGTTGGGTATTGGGGGTTGGAAGCATTTTGCGTTTCTTCCCTAACCCCCGTCCCCCGACCCCCATCCCCCGGCTGATCGTACTTGAGGTTCCCGCAAACGCGTACGCGATCTGCAGGCGCTCCGAGTTGGCGAGCCCGCTCAGCATCCTCCTCCGATTGCATTACCATCAATGAGAAGTCCTCGATTGCGCGTCTGAACGGGCGGCCCAAAAGCTGATATCGACGGAATGAACGTGGCGAGATTCGACCATTAGCTAGAACCGTCACTACCCCGCGCTTCCGGCACTCGCGGAGGAAGTTGGGCCACAGCTCGGTCTCGAGGATTATCACGACCGACGGGTTGACCCAACCCAGCGCGCGGCGCACAGAGAACTTCCAATCGAACGGAAAATAGAGCGCGGCGTCGAACAGGTGTGACTGAGATCGTGCGACCTGCTGGCCGGTGAGCGTCGTCGTTGAGACAACTATTCGAGCGATGGGCAAGTCGCTCTTGAGTCGCGTTATCAACGGCCTTGCCGCCAGAAACTCACCAACCGAGACGGCGTGCACCCAGATTGTCTGGCGGGCGTCGCCTCGCAGCGATGCCGGCAGCCGACCCATCCGCTCCTTGAAGCTGCCGAAATACTTGCCGCGACGCGCGGCTTGATAAACGAAGTAAGGCAGCAGGGCGAGAAACAACAGCGAGAGGACGAAGCTATAAAGGAGGTACATTCACTATTTCACGCGTTCGAGGTAAACGCCCTTCGCGGGATCAACCCGTATGCGGTCGCCTTCCTTGACGAACGGCGGCACCTGCACGGTCACACCGGTCTCGAGCTTCGCAGGCTTCGGGCTGTTGGAAGCCGTAGCGCCTTTCAACTCGGGCGAAGTCTCAACCACGGTCAGCTCGACTGCGGGCGGCAGCTCGACACCGATGGGCGCGCCTTCGAAGAACTGTACCTGAATCTTAGTGCCCTGGGTCAAATAGTTGGTCGCTTCGCCAAGCGATTCGGCGTCCAACGCGATCTGGTCGTAGGTCTCGGTGTTCATGAAATGATGCATGTCGCCGTCGGAGTACAGGTACTCCATCTGGTGATCTTCAAGCGAGGCGCGCTCTATGTTTTCAGTCGAGCTGAATCGAACTTCAGTAGACGAGCCGTTCTTAAGGCTTCGCAGCTTTGCTTGAACGAAAGCCCGAAGATTACCGGGCGTCCGGTGCTGGAAATCGAGCACGCGAAACGGTGCGCCGTTGTAAATAATTATCATCCCGCGTCGGATATCATTTGCGTTCATCTTAGTTTGATTCCCTTCGAGTGTCAGTATGTCACGATCATGGCCCTCAGGCCAACTTTGTAAAATACAGCAATGAAATCGTTTGGTGCAAGGCAAGGATTAGCACAAAGGAAGGAAGCCACGAAGTCCCAAAAAGGTGCCGCGTGCCTTTTGTCCTCGAGGTATCTTCGTGAGTGGCCGGTTCTAGATCGCGAACTCGGCTTCCATCGCGAGTTGGGCCTTGCGCAGTTCGAATCGGGCGCGCCCGACGTTGCCGCCTCGGTTGAGCGCGAGTAGCAGAAAGTATTCAGGAGTGATCGGACGGAGCAGGAAGCTCATCGTGTCGGTTGCGAAGACCATCTCACGCATCTCGCCGAGTTCACTATCGGAAGCCGTACGCATGCTGCGCCTGACCAGCGTGGTGAACTCGGTCGCAACCGTTTCGATATCGAGTGCACTGTCCAGATCGTGGACGTGGCGCTCGATTGGTATTCCGTCGATACCCAGGATGACAACGGCGGCGCATCCTTCGATTCGATTAGCAATGCCGGTGAGTGTGTCCGTGAAACCCATATAGATTGCCGATTGCCGATTGCCGATTGCGAAAAACAGATCATTCTGCAATCCGCAATCGGCAATCGCCAATTCTTAGTGTCCCGCTTTGCCGCTTGCCGCTGGAATCGCTACTGGCGCTGGCGGCTTGGGATCTTGCTTCTTGTCCTGAACGGCGGGTGCGGGTGTAGCAGCGGCCCGTTGCGGCGCGTTCGGGTTAGGCATACCTTCTACCGAACTGCGCTGCGGGGCTCTCGGTCCAAGCGTGCCGTCGTTCCTGACAATGCGCGGTGTAAGGAAGAACAGAATCTCATCCGAATCGCGGCGCGTGCTTCGTTTCTTGAACAGTTCACCGAGCAGCGGGATGCTCGACAAACCCACTGTCCGATTAATCGAGTGTGACTCGGTGTCGATGTTGATCCCGCCCATAACCGTCGTCCCGCCGTCGGCAACGAGCACCGTCGATTCAGCCGATTGAGTATTGATACCCGGCGTGCCGTTGTTGAACTGTCCTGCCAACGAGAAGTTGACCGTGTTGTTCTCGGCGACGACGTGCATCAGCACCTGTCCGTTCTCTTCGATTATCTGCGGCGTGATCTCGAGCCTCAGCGCAGCAGTCACGAACGTCGTGGTGATCGTGTTGTTCGAGACGGTCTGCACGGGTATCTGCACGCCGTTGATTATCTCGGCTGTCTTGTTGTCCGTAGTTGTGACGCGCGGGCTGGCGATGGTTCGAATCTGGCCTTTGGTTTCGGACGCCGATATCGCCATCGAGAGAAGCCCGGTTCCAATCACGCCAGTGGTCAAACTCAATACGGTGTTTGCAACTCCCGCTCGAAGCGCGGTGTCAGCAAACGGACCGATAAGGTTCGGTCCCAGCCCCTTTTGCGCTCCCGAATCAGACCCACTCCCAGAGCCGCTGCCGGAGCCGCCTCCAGATGAACCTCCGGAGCTGCCACTGCCACCGGGTTGGAGACCTCCGCCAACGACTTGGACTGGCGTTGTTTCAAACAGGCCGCCGCGACCATTCTTGGCGAAGGCCGTGCCCGCAAGCTCGGTGCCCACGTCGCGAAGGAAGTTTCGGTTCGCGATGACTATTCGGGCTTCGATTTCGACCTGAGGCTCGGGACGGTCGAGCTTGGCGATCATGTCCTCAATCACCTGTGTGTACTCAGGCAGGTCGGTGACGATCAAGCTGTTGGTGCGGATGTCGACCTCAGTCCGCCCACGCTTGCTCAACCGGCTTTCGACTATCGAACGCAGCGAGCCCTGGCCTGAAGCGCCACCGCCCGCGCCGCTACTCGACCCGCCGCCCGAGCTTCCGCCGCCCGAGGCGCCGCGCCCCATCGAATTGAGCTGTCCTGAAGCGCGAGCATACTTAAGGTGGATGATCTTGGTAACAAGCGGAATCTGGTTGCTCTGTGCCTCTCTTATCGCTAGCTGCTGATCTTCCTCTTCTTTCACTGCGGTCAGCGTGGCTATTCTGATCATGCGACCGTTGCTTTCGCACACGGCGCCCAGGCGGTTGGCGCGCAGAACCGATTCCATCACTTGATTCCAGGGTATGTCGGTCACTCGGATATCGACCGGGACAGCGGCGACCGATTTATCGATGATAAAGTTGACGCCATATTGTTGCGAGATGAACCGCAGCATGTCGCGGATGTCGACGCCGGCACGCAGGTCGAAGCTTATCATTCCTCCAACATAGCCCGAGTCGCAAAACGCGATCTCACTCCGCCTGGGCATCTGCCCGGCAGGGTTCGATTGAGACCGCTGGACATCCGTCGCGCTACGAACGACCGAAGGCTGCGCCGGCTGGGCCCCGGGCTTACCGGCACTGGGCTGTGACGTTGGCTGGGAAGGCAACGGCAGCGCCCTGTTCGGTTGAGGTGTTACTCGCGGCGGCGCGCTCTGTCCGTTTGCTTGAGCAAGCAGATTAGCGGTCGCGACTGCGTCCTTGGCAGACTGATCAGCGGGTTTTTTGTTGTCGGTCTTGTTCTCAATGCGATCGCCGGCAACTCTCACTTCGGGCTTAGCCTGAGGCGTTGCAGCGTCTTTCACCGGGTTAGGGTTCTGCTGCGCTTTCACTTCAACCTTCGGTGCGCTTTCCTCACGCGAACTGCCGGTGTCTCCTATGGTGATGACGAGCGCTTCGCCTTCGCGAACCACGCGGTATGAGACTTTCGATTTGGTGTCGAGCACTATGCGAACTACATTCGGGCTTGGCTGACCTACACGGAAGCGCTCGACCAAACCCGCGCCTACAACGGTAGTCTTGTTGCCGAACGCCGAGCGGACGCCGGTGATATCCACGACTATGCGCCACGGGTTTGGCAGCACGAAGTCCTTATACTGCGCCGCGCCGTCGGCATCGACCACGATTCGAACTGCACCGCCGGCTGGTTCCGAGCGAACCCCACGGATAAGTGTGGCTGGTTTCAAGTCGCTTGGCCTAGGCTTGACTCTCTCGGGCGCGGGCTCCGGGCTTGCTGGCGTTGAACTCTTCGCAACTGGAGCCGAGTACATCACCACGCCTGGTGCCGCGACGTGCGAATCGCTCTTTGTCTGGCTCGCATGTTTTGCGTCCTTGGCTTCCGTAGGTGCGTCCTTCTCAATCCTGGCCTTGGCCGGCGTAGGCTTGACGTCTGGGGTTACTTCGAGCACAAGGGTGTTGCCATTAACCGTCGAGCGGTCTCGAGCATCTGCTCGAACGGTGACTTCGATTCTGGCCACCGCGCGTCCCGCGGTGCCGGCGCCAACGCGCGACTGTCGAACCATGATTGATTCTACGAGCGCGCTCTTGACGCTATACGCAGGCGCAAGCCTGGAAGCCTCGCCGCCCGGCAGATCGATGACGATCAGCCGGTCCGTCGGTCTAAACACCGTGTAGAGGGGTGGCGCGCTCGACTCTATCAGGATGCGCGTGAGCGATCCCTCAGTCTCGTGTTTGAGCGACACCAAAGCGAACGCCTCGGCGCGTGCGCCTGCGTTCAATCCTGCAAACACGCTTACATTGCTCACAAGCGCGAGCAGCATCAGTGATACGACAAGCCTCCTAGCGATCATAGCCATTGTCTCCCCTCTCATTATCGAAGCTGAAACGGACGGGACCTCGACGTTTGTTGTTTGATTCCGACATCCGCTCCACTGCGTTGAATGCATCTTTTCACTCGAATTTTGGACGTGCAGCTCAGCGCCGATTTATCGGCCCATGAAACGCTGCAGTGATTATAGTGCGATCCTTTGCTAACACAAGACGACTCACTTCTTCTCCGCGGGCGCCTTTGTCACCATGCGCTCCTGCTGGGACCGCTGTCCGTTGACTTCCTGATAGGACACCTCGCGAAACATCACCCTCGCGGCCCCCGGATCAGAGGCGTCGCCGCCTATGCGGAGCACCTCGCCGTTGAAGCAGCGCGCGCCGTTTCGCACGAAGAACATTGTGCCGGTCGGTTGAGCTCGCACGAACGCCCCGGGCCCGCGATCGTCGCGGAACACACCGGTGATATCAAGCTCGGCCACCAGATATTGCGAGACCGGATCTGGCTCGGCCCCATCGCGCGCCCGCGCCTGTTCGACCTTCTGTCTGAACTCCGCGCGGCGCATGTCTAAAGACGGGAACCCGAGGGCGCGGGTCTGCTGCTGTTTTCCGCGTGGCGTCTTCGGCTTGACAGTTCTCTTAAACGGATCGCGGCCGGATGATCTGTACGGCCGGATCGAGTCGGCCGTCGGACCGAGATATTCCTTACCCGTACTGACCTGCTGAGGCTGCGGCGCGGCATCCGCTTTGTCCGCTTTTTGTGCGGGCTTATCCTGCGCTGAAACCATGATCGCCAGAGCCAGGACAAACAGGATCGGTAATGTCATTGT
Source organism: uncultured Clostridia bacterium (assembly GCA_964548075.1). GTDB lineage: Bacteria > Acidobacteriota > Blastocatellia > UBA7656 > UBA7656 > Onstottus_A. Next base: position 70,217 of record CAZJQQ010000005.1, read on the forward strand.
CTTGATCGTTTTTGCTTTCATAGCATCCACTCCGCTATTTCTTACCCGCTGGAGCGGCCGGCGTAGACGGCGGCGGCGCGGCGGGTTTCTTCATGGTCAGCTTCTCGAGGTTTTCAGGCGCGATGTAATAGGCGGTCACCACAAACGAGCCGTTTATCGATCGGCCCACCTCCTGGCCGCCCGCCTCCGCTTGCTTGACCTCGACGTCGGTTACGCTCACGATGCGCGAATAGAATCCCAACCGGGAAAAGAACTGTCCGAGCGAGTCGTACGACCCGGTCACTTCGATCTGAATCGGCTGGGCGGTGTAGAAGTCAGCGGACGCCGCTTTCATGTGCACGAACCGCTTCAACTCGAGCTTCTGCTCTCGCAGAAAGTCTTTGATGTTGTCGTAGACGCGCGATATCTCGACCTGATCGGGAAGCAGGTCGCGAAGCCGGTCAATCTCCTCGCGCTTGTCCTTTAGCGTCTGCTCGACGGCCGGAAGGTTCTGAAGAATGATGCTGCCCTGCGCGTTCTTAGCCTTGAGCTGCTCAACCTTATCCTTGATCTTATCGGTCTCTGCGCGCTTGTCACTGTAAAGCAGAACATGGACGCCAACAAACAGCAGCCCGGTAAGCAGCAGGAGCACTAGCATCTGCAAATACCACGCCATCCGGGTGAAGAAATTGCCGCCCTCTTCGGCGCCCCTCACTACAGTAGTCATCGTCGCTGCCATAACTCGTCTCCTTCACTTGCCCTGTGGCGCTGACGCCGGCTTCTCGCCTTCGGCGCGAGGCTTGTTGTAGTCGCAGTCGATCGTGAACTGGAACACGCGGGCCACATCCGGGGTCTCGCCCTTCTTATCCGCGTCCTTCGCCGCATCCTTCTTGTCCGTGTCGTTCTTATCGCCTTCTTTCTTCTCGGCCCTGTCGGCCACGTCGTCGAGCTTCACTTCTTTGCCTTCGATCGAAAGCATCAGATTGCTGAACAGACCGTTTGAGAACTCGAGCTGGCGGGAGAAGTCCGCGATCACTTGCTGGTTGAGCGAGCTGCCGATGATCTGAAGGTGAGAACCCTTCTGCACGATCGCATCGAGGCGGAAGTCAGCCTGGCCACCGGGCATTCGCTCGTTGATGGCGGAGAGCATGGCGACGGGACCTTTCTGCTCGGCTCGAAGCTGCTTGATGACCTTGATGCGTTCGTCGACCTGTTTCAACTCGGCTTCCAACTCGTCCTTGCGCTTGATGTCGGCTTCAAGCTTCTTGGCTTCTGCTTCTTCGCGCGTGAGCTCGGCCTGCGCGGCCGCGTGCGCGTTGTTGGTCCAAAGGTGATCGACGCCGATGGCGATCAGAAACACCACCAGCGCGCTTGCGAGCATGAAGAGCTGCTGTCCACGGCGCGCGGCGACTTTTGTCTTCTGCACCGCAACGCGATGCTCGGCGGTCCCTCCAAGTAGATTGACTCTGATCATTGCGCCACCTCCGCCACTCGGACCGCAAGCCCTACGGCCACGGCCATATTCGGTGAGAGTTCTCTCAGGTACTCGTCGTCGAATTTCTTACCGTCGACCTTAATCGAGCGGAATGAGTCGAACCGCTCGACCGGCATCTGGAACTTGTCTGCCAGATACTCGGTCAATTGATAGACCTTCGACGAGCCGCCGGCTATCAACATCCGGTCAATCGCCGGCGAGTCAACCGCCGTCGCGCGGAAGAAGTCCAGCGTGCGCTGGATCTCGAGCGCGAGCATTTCAGACACGCTCTGGATCGCAGGCTGTATCTGCTCCATCGAGACCTGCTGGTCCGGTGTCGCGCCCCGCTTGAGCGCTTCAGCCTGCTCGAATGTGAGATTCAGTTCCTTTTGAAGAAGATCGGTGTACTGGTTTCCGCCCGCCGAGATGTCGCGCGTGAAGATCGAAGTCGTGCCCCGCACGATGTTAATCGTCATTACCGAGGCGCCGATGTCCAATAACGCGACCGTCTGATTAAAGGTGGGATTGTAGTTAACCTCGTAAGCGTTCTGGAGCGCGAAGGCGTCCACGTCGACAATCACCGCCTGCTTGCCGGTCTGCGAGATCACCTGGGTGAACTGTGCGATCTTGTCGCGCTTGCAAGCGACCAGAAGGACGTCCATGTTCTGTCCCGACGCGTCGTGACCTATGATTTCGTGGTAGAGGTTGACGTCGTTGATGTCAAACGGAATGTACTGCTCGGCCTCCCAATGAATTTGCTCGTCGAGCTCCTCTTCCGGCATCGATGGAAGCAATATCTTTTTGACAATGACTGCGTGGCCCGAGAGCGACGTGGCGACCTGATCGGTCTTTATGTTTTGCTCGTTCCAGATTCGACTGATCGAGTCGCTTACATGATTGAGGTCGATTATGTGTCCGTCAACGATCGTGTCGGATTGAAGGTTCTGATGCGCGATGTGGACCAGCTCGAACCCGCTGCGGGTGAGCTTTAGCTCGACGGCCTTTAGCGCGCTGGAACCGATGTCGAGTCCAACGACGCTCTTCTTCTTTTTGCCTAGCATGTGTGTCCCCCGGGGAAGGTGCTCGACTTGTTCGCGACTTCGAACCGGAGATTGAAGCAGCAGAGCGAATCAACCAGCCGTCGAAGATCACATCGAAGGGGCAGCGTAGATTTGGGGACGAGGAGAAACTTGCGAGACTTTCGAGGGGCGGGGTGCCGAGGGGTCAAACGATCCCGAAGCCGGGATCAAGTCTCTACAATCTCTCAAATATCAGATGGTGCTTTGCGACGCGCCATTTCTAACACTCACCCATAACCAAGTCAATAATAATTTTCGTCGAGTGTTTTTTCGCAACTTGAAATCACCCGTTCGGGCGGTAACGCACTGAGAATGAGTTCTCAGACGCGCTCGCGGATGTTCTCTTCGGCGTCTTCCCGCTTACACCATTCAGCGCTGACGATAATATATCTCACACTGAGGTGCGCCCGCGGCTGCGGCCCGTCGAGGATTGTTCTTTTGCGTTATCGCACGGTCAAACGGCTAACTATCGGCTCGTTGACTCACCGCATGGCATCACTTAGAATGAATGTTGGTTTCGCCGCCCGTTGTGAAGGCTGAATGTGAGTACGCGCCCATCCAAACTTTGATGCCGCGCCACGAGCCTGTTGCCCGAAGGCACGCTAGCCAAAAGACGGCGAGCCTCTGGTCAGCAGGCTATATGATTTTTGGAAGGAACCATGGAAACGGCGCAGGACAGAGCTGAAAAAGTATGACCGCGATATTGAATAAGGTTGCCGCCAAAGTTTTCGGCACGGCGAATGAGCGTCTGCTCAAACGTCTGTGGCCCAGAGTGAGCGAGATCAACGCGCTTGAAGCTGAGATGAAGGGCCTTTCTGACGACCAGCTTCGCGAACGCACCACTAAGTTCAGAGAGCACATTGACACGTGCATGGCTGACGCCGAGTTGAGCGGAGGCACAGCCGCTGAGCAGAAGCGCGCGCTGCGAGAGGCAGTTGATAAATGCCTCGATGAAATCCTGGTCGAAGCCTTCGCCGTCGTGCGGGAAGCCTCGCGGCGCGCGACCGGCATGCGCCACTTCGACGTTCAGCTAATCGGCGGAATGGTGCTTCATCGCGGGATCATCGCCGAGATGAAGACCGGCGAAGGCAAGACGCTGGTTGCGACTCTCCCGGCGTACTTGAACGCGATCTCCGGCCGCGGAGTGCACGTCGTCACCGTTAACGACTATCTGGCCAAACGCGATACTGAATGGATGGGTAAGATATACCGCTTCCTTGGCCTCACCGTGGGTTGCATCCAGCACGACATGGATGATTCGGAGCGGCAGGAAGCTTACGGCGCGGACATCACCTACGGGACAAACAACGAATTCGGCTTCGACTACCTGCGTGACAACATGAAGTTCGAACCGACGGCTATGACCCAGCGCGGCCACTACTACGCGATAGTGGACGAAGTCGACTCGATCCTGATCGACGAAGCGCGAACCCCGCTGATCATCTCGGGCGCCTCTGAAGATTCGACCGAGAAATACTACGTAGCCAATGACTGCATGATTCGTCTCAAGGCGGAACAGCAGAAACGCATAGCCGAGATCCGTAGGACCGACGGCGACGTCGATCTCAAGCAGGATCCGCGTCTGCTCTATCACGTCGACGAGAAACAGCACAGCGCAACGCTCACCGAAGAGGGAGTCGAAGTAGCCGAACGATTCACCAGCGTCGACAACCTCTACGACCCCGCAAACATGGATCTGCTGCACTGCGTCGAGCAGTCGCTCAAAGCACATTCGCTCTATCACCTCGACAAGCAGTACATCGTCAAAGACGGGGAGGTAATCATCGTCGACGAGTTCACCGGGCGCGTCATGCCCGGCCGCCGCTGGAGCGATGGCTTGCATCAGGGCGTCGAGGCTAAAGAGGGCGTCAAGATTGAAGCCGAAAACCAGACCCTTGCGACTGTCACTCTTCAAAACTACTTCCGAATGTACGCGAAGCTCGCGGGCATGACCGGCACTGCGGAGACCGAGGCTTCTGAGTTCGCCAACATCTATAAGCTGGACGTCGCGGTCATGCCGACCAACCAGCCGATGGTGCGCAAGGACTTCTCCGACGTGATCTATCGAACCGAGCGAGAGAAGTTTGACGCGGTGGTCATCGAGATCAAAGAGCTTCACGAGAAGGGCCAGCCGGTGCTGGTAGGTACCGTGTCGGTCGAGAATTCCGAAGCGCTGGCGGCCCGGCTAAAGAAGGCTCACGTGCCGCACAACGTTTTGAACGCGAAACCCGAGCACGCTGCGCGCGAAGCCGACATCGTGGCTCAGGCCGGCCGCAAAGGTCAGGTCACGATCGCGACCAACATGGCCGGCCGCGGCACTGACATCCTGCTGGGCGGCAACGGGGAGTTTCTCGCGAAGCAGTATCTAAGGGAGAAAGAGATCAACCCCGACGAGGCCAGCGAGCGCCAGTGGAACGATGCGCTCGCTCGCGCCAAACAAACAACTGATGCCGAGCACCAGGAGGTTGTCGGCGTCGGCGGGCTTCACATTCTTGGCACCGAGCGCCACGAGTCGCGCCGCATAGACAATCAGCTTCGGGGACGTTCAGGACGCCAGGGCGATCCGGGATCGTCACGGTTTTACCTCTCGCTTGAAGACGACCTGATGCGAATATTCGGCGGCGAGCGCATCAAGGGCTTGATGCTGCGGCTCGGCATGGAAGAAGGCGTCCCAATTGAATCGCGACTTGTGTCGAAGCGGATCGAAGCCGCGCAGAAGTCGGTCGAGGGACACAACTTCTCAATCCGCAAACACCTGCTCGAATACGACGACGTGATGAACAAACAGCGCGAAACTGTTTACGGTCTGCGTCGTGACCTGTTGATTGGTTTTGAAGGCGACACGCCTGAAGAGCAAAGCGCGAATCAGCGCGACTATGTTCTCGGCATTGCCGAAGACAACTTTCTCAGTTTGATCGATCAGTATATGCCGAAGGAGCAGCGACCGGATGAGTGGGACCTCGTAGGTCTGAAGGAGCAGTTTCGTTTGAACTTCGGCTTCGACGCCGACGCCGAGCATTTGGATCTTGCTGAGATGGGACCCGAAGAGGCTCGCGACGTCATCTGGCCGAAGATTGAAGAGAAGTACAGAGCAAAAGAGGTTCAGTTGGGCGGCGAAGCGCTGCGCAACCTTGAACGCTACATAATGCTCAACATCGTAGACGCGCAATGGAAGGACCACCTGCTTGCGCTTGACCACTTGAAGGAAGGCATCGGGTTGCGGGGCTACGGCCAGAAGGACCCGCTGGTCGAGTACAAGCGCGAGTCTTTCTACTTGTTCCAGGCGATGCTCGACCGCATCGACACCGAGACGATTCGATACCTGTTCAACTTCCAGGTGCAGGTGACAGCGCCCGTCGAGGAGCAGTTGCTTGAGCGGCGCCGGCGCCAGCGCCGCGGGCGCGTGGCCTTCACAAAGGCCAACGAAACCGCTTTCGCCGGAGGCGAGGAGGAAACGGCTAAGCCGATTCGCAACAAAGGTCCTCGAGTGGGGCGCAACGATCCCTGCCCTTGCGGAAGCGGCAAGAAATATAAGAAGTGCTGCGGCGCCTGAAGGGGCGGGCGAGCCTCCAACTCGCCCCGCTTCTCCTTCCTCACCCCCCATCATGCAAGGAAAGAAACGATTGAACACTCCCCAAGCCTGTAGTAGTCTGCCCTTGGCCTACCCAACCATCTGCCCTTGCGTGTAGAGCTCCTGGTAAGCTGACAGAGAGAAACCATCGCTAACCAAATTGTAGAAGCGATCAGATCGGGCACTGCTCCGGAGGCGATAAAGTCTGCGGCCGCCAAGGGCATGCTTCCGCTATCGAACGAGGAACTGCTCGAGTCGCTAGTGGTGCTAAACGCTGACCCAAACCAGGCCGTGCGGGCAGCGGCAACGGCAACGCTCGGGACGCTCAAGCCCGAAGTCTTCTCTCATCTGGCAGCTAACGCCGGAACAGACGCGGACGTGCTGGGGTTTCTTTGCCTGTGGCCCCGCACACCGCGGGAACTGGCCGAAGCCATAATCTTTAATCCTTCTACACCCGATGGTGCGCTCGCCCAGCTCGCCGCGCGCAGTCCTGATTCAAAAATCATCGAGGCGATATCGCTCAAGCAGCAAAGCCTCATCCGATGCCCCGAGATCATCGACGCCATCCTGTCAAACTCCGCGCGCAGCTCTGAGGCGGAACGCCGCGCACACGAGGTGCGGGAAGAGTTCTTTGAAAAACAATTCGGCGTGCGCATGATCGCCGATGAGCAGCGCGTGCAGGCCGACGCCGTGCGCGCGGCACAGATTGCGGCCGACACCGTGTCGATCACCGGCATCGAAGACTTGATACGTCTTGGCCTGATCGAGGAAGGAATAGATGACGGGCTGGTCACCGAGTATGAAGAACAACACGGTCCCTTCGCCGCATCGGCCCCGGGTCCGGATGAACAACTCGACATACAACGCATAGTCGGTGAACTCCTCGCCGAAGAGGAAACGTTTGCAGTTGACCGGATTCCGGTCTTCCAGCGGGTCGCTTTGATGAGCGTGAAGGACCGTGTGATGCTCGCGATAAAAGGGACGCGCGAGGCTCGAATGATATTGATCCGCGATCCCAACCGGTTAGTAGCCGCCGCGGTGTTGCGCAACCCCCGGCTGACGGATACGGAGGCCGAAAGCATCGCTTCGGTCAAGACAGTACCGGAAGACGTGCTGCGGCAGATTGGTCAAAACCGCGCGTGGACCCGCTCGTATGCTGTTATCCACAACCTGGTGCGAAACTCGCGGACTCCAATCGGTACCAGCCTGGCCTTTATCAATCGCATTCAAACGCGTGACCTCCGCGCGCTTTCTCAGAACAAAAACATTCCCGATGTGATCCGGCAGACCTCATACCGCTTGTACTTGAAGCGAAGTGGCAGGTGAATTCCAGAACACCTTCTAGAATCGTGAGACGAGAAAGAAGCCACCGCCGATCGCAACAGCATCCTCCAAAAGGGCCACCACCATATCCGGGACCTTAAGAGCCTTGACCAGACGCGTCCGCAACTCGTAGCCGGCGAAGCCGCCCGCCACTCCACCCACGCCGCCAACCACTCCTCCCAGCACCGCGGATTGATTTGCGGCCGCGCAGAGCGCGGCGCCCGACAGCCCACCGAGTGCGAACCGAGCGACGAGACCCAGGAGCTCAGTTCGCCTCGGCGTCTTCGGGAGCTTGTCTACGATGATCTCGACAACCGCGCCAGCAGTCAGAATGTATACGGCCGCCGTCGAGGCCAAAAAGGCCAGTTGTGAATGTTGAAGGTCGAGCCATTTCCAGTGCGCGGCCCAACTGACCACGGCTGGCGCTGTCATAGAACGCAGGCCGGCTACTACGCCGATGGCAAACGCGAGGACGAGAACTGTGGTTGTGTTCATACTCTCTCCGGTGTACCAAACTTTTCTTTAGCCAGTGACTTGTACCGGGCGTTTCGCTAGCAATCAATTCGGTAAGGAATCCGTGCAGATCCGTCGAATCCGTTTCGTCCGCGGTCTATGCGTTCGGAAGACTCGTTGTCCTAAAGCATAGATCACGGATGACACTGATCCGACTGATTTGTGCGGATTCCACACCTTCACTAATCGAATGTCTGTTATACGCCGCTAGCTTCATTCAGAAGCTCGATTGATGACGGATCTAACTCGAGTCTTGTCGCTTCGACCAAATCGTGGAGTTGCTCCAGGTTCGTGGCGCTCGCTATAGGCGCGGTGATGCTAGGGCGCGCGATCAGCCACGCGAGGGCAACCCTCGCAGGAGTTGAATTGAGTTGACTTGCTGTTTGATCCAGCGCTTTGAGGATCCGAAACCCGCGCTCATTCAGATACTGTTTGGTTCTGCGGCCACGGGGGCTTTTTGATAGATCGTCTTCCGACCGGTACTTTCCAGTGAGAAACCCGCAGGCTAGCGAGAAGTACGTAATCACCCCTAGTCCTTTTTCCATGCAGAGGGGTTCAAGGTTCGTCTCATAGTCCGCACGATCATAGAGATTGTATAACGGCTGCAGGCTCTGGTAGCTCGGGTAGCCCCCTTGTTCGCTGACAAGCAACGCCTGCGAGAGCCGCTCCGCGCTGTAGTTTGAAGCGCCAATCGCCCGAACCTTCCCTTGCTCAATCAATCGCGAGTAGGTCTCAGCAGTCTCGTCCAGCGCCGCCTCCGCATCATCCTTGTGCGACTGGTACAAATCGATGTAGTCGGTCTGTAAACGTGTCAGTGAATCCTCGACTGAACGAAGGATATGATCTCGCGAGAGTCCCTTCTTATCCGAAGCCATTTCCATTCCGACCTTAGTGGCAATCACTACCCCTTGACGCTTCCCACTTCGCTTCAGCCACTTGCCAATGATCGTCTCGGATTCGCCGCCGGCGTGGCCGGGAACCCATACCGAATACACATCGGCCGTATCGACAAGGCTGAATCCGGACGCCACAAACGCATCAAGCAACGTGAATGACGTCGCCTCATCCGCAGTCCATCCAAAGACGTTTCCTCCAAGAGCCAGCGGAGCGATCTCCAGCCCGGCGTTTCCTAGCCTACGTTTCTTCATATCTGTCTTCGCCATTCCACCGCGGCCCGGCTATGGCAACGGTTCCAAACGCGCGGGCACATGCTTGTGCCAGGGCGTGCCAGCCAAAAAATCCCGGTCTTCGGTGGAAGTCAGCTCGTTGACCGAAGTGCCTACACGCACCGTGACCCCATCCCCGGTATCGTAGTCGAGCCCAAGGCCATTGGGCAGGGAGATGTGTCCTTGCCGCATCATCTCCGAAACCTCGACCGTTACCTCGGCCTTGCCGCGCCGCGTATGAAGTTGAGCCCGATCACCGTCTCCCAGACTCAACGCCTCGGCATCGCGGCGGCTGATCCGAAGCGCTCCGTCCTTCCCCTTCTTGCGCCAGCCGGGATTTCGGATGATCGTGTTGGTGGTTTCCGAACGGCGTTCACCGGCGGAAAGGACAAGCGGGAAATCCGGATCCGCGCGCAGTGGCTCGGCGGTGAGTTTCGGCAGCTCTGCAAGCAGTTCAGGAATCACCAGGTTGATCTTACCGCCGGTGTGCCGAACGCGCTTCCAACTGTCTTCGTACTCATCAGACGAAAACACGACGCCGGACGGGCTGTCGAGAATCGCCTCAAACAACTTCTCGCCTGCAGTGAATGAATCTCCAGTGAAGCCCGCTCGCGCCGCTGATTCCGCATTCGCCTGCACAAACAGATGACAGGCTCCCCACAGAATCGCCGCCGAAGCGGCACCGTTCGGTAAGGTCGGTCCCAACGTGCGATAAAGCACAACGGGTGCAAGCTTCGCGATCATCGGGTTGGCTGCCATCGCCATGAAGAACGCCTTTGCGAATGCGCCGCGGCCCTTTTCGGCGGCTGCCTTAAGCGGCGCCAAATCATCCGGAGTCAGCGCGCCTAAAGCTTCGACGAGCCGCGCGTGAATTTCCGGCTCGGGCAACGTGTCGCCGAGAGGCTCGAGGATCGGATGGCGCAAATGGAAGTAGTTGTTCGGAAACTCGAGGTTGAAGTAAGTGGCTTCGTACTTCTCGTATTGCGTCGGCGCAGGCAGAATGTAATGAGCCAGCCGGGCCGTCTCGGTCATCGCAATATCAATCACAACCAGCAACTCAAGCGAGCTTAGAGCCTCGCGCATCTTCTGGCTGTCGGCCAGAGAGTGAACCGGATTGCCGCTCTCAACGAGCATCGCGCGATAGCGTTTGGGATGATCAGTCAGGATTTCTTCGGGGATCACGTTGCACGGGATCAGCCCGGTGATGATTCGCGCGCCCACGACCGGGCTTCGTTTTTCGATCTTCTCACCAGCCCCCTTGTCGACTACGCTGCCTTTGCTTGAAGCATTCAATCCAATGAGCGGCGACATCGCGTAGTTCGTTCCCTTCCGGCCAAAGTTGCCGGTGAGAATCCAGATCAGCCGGTTGAGATAGCTGCCGAGCGTCGAGTGCACGGACATCTGCATGCCGAGGTCTTCGATGACTGAAACGCTCTTCGCTCCGGCGATGCGCCTCGCGGTCTCGCGCAACTGAGTCTCGGGCACGCCGCAAACTTGCGCGTATTCGGCAACTGGAATCGCTGCGAACGCAGGCTCGATTGTTTCAAGACCGTTTGCATGCTCGGCCAGCCACTCCCGCGCGATCAGGTTCTCCTGGACCAGAATCGCAACCAGCGAGGCGAGGCACCACGCGTCGGTGCCAGGTTTGATCGCCAGATGATAGTCAGCCATCTCCGCCGTCTCGCTGCGCCGCGGATCGATCACCACAATCGAGCGGCCGGGGTCTTTGGCAATCTGCCGCAAAGTAGCGCGAGCGCGAGCGAAGCCGTGCGACTGCCAGGGGTTCTTGCCGATGAACACAGCCACTTCGCAATGCTCGAAGTCGCCGTGTACGCCGGTTCCCAGCATCCTGCCATTCACCCAGAACTCGCCGGTCTTTTCCTGCGCGAGCGCGTTTGAGCGAAACTTCGAGCCGAGCGCCTTCAGCGTGCTGTCGGAATAAGTGCCGCCGAGATGATTTCCCTGGCCGCCGCCGCCGTAGTACAGAATCGTCTCGCCGCCATACTGAGATTTGATATCGAGGAACCGCTCTGCGATCTCAGTGATCGCCGTGTCCCAGTCGATCGCTTCGAACGAACCGTCGGCCCGCCGCCGCAACGGCGAGGTCAATCGGTCGGCCGCGTTTTGGTAGGAGTCCAGGCGTTGAGGCTTTTCGCAGGTGTAACCCTGCGAGGCAGGATGTGCCTTGTCGCCGCGGATGCGTTCAATGTGACGCCCATCAGCGCCCCCCACTTGCATTTCGATTCCGCAGTTCAGACTGCAGAGGATACAGGCCGTCTGGTGCCATCCATCATTGCGCGCTTGTGTCATCGTCGCACTCCAGGGAAGAAGGGTTCGTAGTTCGGCCTTTAGGCGGAAGTTTGTAGTTCAGAGTTCAAGCTTCAGCTTGCTTTCAGGGCTTAGCTGATCGAATCACGCAAGCTGACGCTTGAACTCTGAACCCCGGAAGGCCGAACTACGATTGTTCTTGTGACAATCCGCGCGTGACCCACCCGTGATGCTGACGCGCGTGATCGCCGTTGACTGCCATCACCCCGCCGATCGTGCCGTCGGCCCACGGCGCGCCCGGCAATCGCTCTACCAATTGTTCATCGGATAGTTCAGCCAACAGGGCGAGTGTCTCGCCTCGGATCTTCTGCCCGAGCGCGACAACTTCGCTGAAGCTCTTGTTGCTATGCTTTTGAACCCACGCTTCGTTCATCGCATGCACGCGAGTCATCACCTCTTCGCGTGAAGGCGTGCTGCCATCCGGGTTCTTCATGATCCCGATCGGATTCGGATCACCGGCGATGTGCCGCCGGATGATGCCGTTGAACGCCGCTTCGATGCCCGAAAGATGAGCAAGGTGATCCTTGGCGCTCCACGATGCTTCAGGGTCGTGCTTGCTGGTGGTGATGCTGCGAGCCAGATCGTCAGCCGGCATCGCCGCCCAGGTTTCCAACGTCCACGCTCGTTCCTGGTTGAGTTTGATCTCGATTTCTGTGCGATTCATTCTATTGACTCCAGTCTCTTAGTTGACGTCTCGTCCTCGCAGATCGTCATTGCCGCCAGGCGGCAGGACTTCAGGATCTGATCCGACAGCTTCTCGTTCTTCACAGCACGCGACAGCATCAATCCGCCCACGCACTGGGATACGATTGCCAGCGCGCGCTCACGCGCCGCCGCCGAGCTTTCTGGCAAAAGGCCTTCAATCTCATTCACGAATCGCAGAAACTGCCGCTCGTAGCTTTCACGAGTCGCATCGCTCTTTCGCGCGACGTCCGATGTAAGCGCCGGCAGCGGACACCCGTCGGCCACCGTATCGCGATGCGTGCGGCTCAGATAACCCTTGATCAAAGCGCCTAGCACATCGGCCGCGCCGAGAGCTGTGCTCTTCGTCGCGCGTAACGCTTTACCGGGATCGAGCGCTGTAGCCATCGCTTCGGCGAACAACGTTTCCTTGGAAGAGAAGTGCGAATAGAACCCTCCGGCCGTCAGACCGGCTTCATTCATGATGGCGTCGACCCCGACTCCATCGTAGCCGGATTCCCGGAACAGCTTCGCCGCCGCCGTCAGGATTCTCCCACGAGTCTCGGCCTTTTGGTCTTTCGGGTAACGCACGGGCTTGATAGTATGACGACCGTCATACTATAGTCAAGGCGGTTTGATGAGTATGAGTGCCAGCCCGCTGTCTAGTTCTCCATGGCTGCGCTAGAATAGGAATCCGTTGGTGACGGTTATGAAACTGGTGATGGTGGGCGGACACGCGAGGAACGTCGGCAAGACGTCGGTCGTCGCAGGCATCATCCGTGGGCTACGCGAGTTCAACTGGACTGCCGCAAAAATCACTCAGTTCGGTCACGGCGTTTGTTCCGTGAATGGTCAAGCTTGCGGCTGCGAGGTGAGCGAGCACCAATTCTCAATCACCGAAGAACGCCATCAGGACACCGGCGCCGACACGGCCCGGTTTCTTGCGGCAGGCGCCCGCCGGTCGTTGTGGGTTCGCACCAAACAAGGCGAGCTGGCGGCTGCGCTACCGGCGTTCACGGCGAAGATCGAGGCTGACGAGTTCGTCATCGTCGAGAGCAACAGCTTGCGCCGTTTCATTAAGCCGGCGCTCTATATCCAGGTGCTCGACCCCGCGAATCCGGACTTCAAAGTCTCAGCGCGGCAGTTCTTCGATCTGAGCGACGCCTACATACTGGTGCGGAAGATTGGCCAGGCCCATCCGATTCCGGCTGACAATCCGTTGCTGGCCCGCGAGATCGAGAAGAACAAGCCGTGCTTCACGGTGAACGAAGAAGATCATTTTATCAGTCAGGAGGTCGTCGAGTTTGTCAGATCAAAGCTCGCAGTTGGAGCCGGCGATGTTGCGAGACGCGTACAACCGGCCAATTAAGGACCTGAGGATTTCGGTCACCGACAGGTGCAACTATCGCTGCACATACTGCATGCCTCTGGAGGAGTATGTGTGGATCGATCGGAGCGAGATCCTCAGCTTCGAAGAGATCGCCCGCCTGGCGCATCTGTTCGCCGGGCTTGGGGTCGAGAAGATTCGAATCACCGGCGGCGAGCCTCTGGTGCGCAAAGACCTGCACCGGCTCGTCGGGATGCTGTCTGGCATCGAGGGCGTGCACGACCTCTGCCTCACAACAAACGCTTCCCTGTTGGCCGAACAGATCGACGAGCTCGTGGCAGCCGGACTCAAGCGCGTCAACGTGAGCGTCGACACGCTTGTTCCCGAAAAGTTCAAGCAGATAACCAAGCGCGGTGATCTGGACAGAGTCCTCGAAGGGCTCTTCGCCGCAAAAGCGCTCGGGCTTCACCCGATCAAGATCAACGCCGTGATCGAGCGAGGCTTGAACGACGACGACATCATCCCGCTGGTCGAGTTCGCCCGCCAGCACGGCTTCTCGATGCGGTTCATCGAGTACATGGACGTGGGCAACGCGAACAATTGGATCTCAGAGAAGATAGTCTCGAAGAAAGAGATTCTTGAAAGAATTAACGCTCGTTATCCGCTGAGAGAAGTCGGGCGAGACAACGGCACCGCCCCGGCAGTTGATTACGAATTCACGGACGGCATCGGCGATGTTGGAGTAATCGCATCAGTGACGGAACCCTTCTGCGGAACCTGCACCCGCGCCCGCCTGACGGCGGATGGAAAACTGGTGACCTGTCTGTTCTCAAATCACGGCCACGACTTGAAGTCGCTGATCCGGACCGGCGCCACCGACGAACAACTCGTTGAGGTGATAAGTTCGGTCTGGAGCAAGCGGACCGACCGCTACTCCGACGAACGCTTCGCCGCGATGAATTCCCCCGAGGGCTATCAGCCAAAGGCTCATCACAAGATCGAGATGATAACGTTAGGAGGATAGCGAAAGTAATCGCGGTTTGCGATCGCGCGGATATCGGGACGGACACTCAGACGCATCGCTTGAATTGCCCAGTCCGCTTTGATTACCGCCGGGGGGGCGTTGAGATCACTCGAAAATGGTATTTGCCGGCCTCTTCGAATTGCCCGCCCTGGTCTAACCCGCTGAGCTTGATTTGGTAATCGCCCCTGACAAGTAGCCTGGCGCGGAAACTCAAGCCGACCACCCGTTCATTTGCCAGTGATTCGGGTTTCAGCTCATCCGCCGAGAAGACTTCGCGCCCTTCATCCGTTTGAACGACTGCCCGGTAGCTCTGATACTCGTCTCGCGACAATTCAAGGTGTAGCCGCACAGTGGATATGTCGGTTGCAATTGTTACCCTCTTGATTTCGCCGCTATCCCTCTCCAGGCCGGGCCTCAAAGTAATCGCAAGCGTAGGCCCTTCCGGCAATTGATCGCGCAGCCATACATTCCTGACGATCAGCCATGAGGCGCCGAAGAAGACAATTACTAATGCTGCCGCAAGGGAAAGGCCAAGCAGCGGCTTTTGAGCGTGGAGCGAAGCGGGTATGAAGCGCTTCCAGACGAGAGGTCGCTGGCCGTTGACTGTTGCGGGCTTTACGTCTGCGAGCGGCGCACCGTTGACGTATCTGTGTAGGGCTTCGGCAAAGCTCAGCCGCTGTCTTCGCTCCGAAACCGCCAGAAAATGTTGATTGAATCTCTCTCGCTCAGGAGCGGACAAGTTGCCGTGAACATAGCTGTCTATTAACTCGTCCTCTGCAGCTGACAATTCCTCAAGGTACTCGTCATCAATCAGCAGTTGCTTTTCCAGGCGCTCCTGTTCCTCCGGCTCAAGCCACCCCAGCAGGTACCGCCTCAAACGGTCTTCAGTATCATGGCCATATTCCATTAGAAGGACTCTTCCCCACTCGCCTTTGCATCCCTATACATGTATTGCATAGTCTTCAGTTCTATTTCAGGCAGTCGATATTGGTCAAGGCAATCTCGCGCGGATCGTATGCAGTCAGAGCCGTTCTATTCCCTCTACCTCCGGCATTTTAATGCCTGAAGCTGTCAGAGTCTCTTAAGCTAAGTTCCAGGTCTCAGCGCTCCGCAGTTTGCCGGGTTAAGCCGCGCGTTGCTTCTTGATCAGGACCCGTCTTGCTGCAAAAAGACTGACTATCAATATGGCGGTGAATGCCGCGGCCAGTATTGCCAGATAATACTCGCCTCTTTGCGGGCTTTGGCCGGCGTCGATTTCTCCCTTGTACTCACCCTGCAAAACAAAAGGCGCCCAGAAATAGGGCGATTGCCACCGCTTCTGTCCCCACATGGTTATCTGCGCCTGGCGGAGCGCTTCTGCTGGAGACTTCTTCTCAGCAAGCATTTCCTGGTAGAAATGTTTTATCAACTCGGCCGTGGCCTCGTCATCAACCTTCCACAGGCTGGCCATTACGCGCGCCGCGCCTGCATACATGAATCCGCGAGTAAGCCCTATCAGACCTTCGCCTTTGATCGGCTTGCCTAGAGCTGAGTTACAAGCACTGAGCACGACCAAATCGGCCGGAAGATCTAAGTTGTATATGTCGTTCAGCCGCAGGAACCCATCTTGTGGCTGGCCATCCTTGTCGAATAGGGATAGCACCAGACCGGATAGCTCCGGGGTGTCATTGTCAAGAATTCCATGGGTAGCGAAATGAATGATGCGGTACCGGCTCAATTCGGGGCCGGTAGCAAGGCCCTTATTGGCCTCGAAGCCGATCGCCTTCAGGCTCAGCTTGCCGGGCGTTACAGCCATGATCGCGTTCGCCTCATCCCGTGAAGCAAACAAGCGCGGAATGCCTCGGCCGTCGCCCGCAACGCCAACATCGCGCAAGGCCCGGTGTGCGTCCGCACGGTTCTGCTCATCGGAGTCCTTAGCAATCGTCTCCTTTGCCGCACTCAGGCGCGAATCATCCCTTTCAAAGACCGGATCAGCAAACACGGCCAACATGTTTGAAGCAGGCTGACGGCTTTCAATCTTGTTGCGCAATGTCGCCAGCGTCGAGGCAGATGGTTGGTAAGTAACCTGATGATCGACCATCAGGGGAACCCGACTATCGTCCGTCGATTGGGGATCCGGCAGGGCGCCGAAAGGTATGTATTGCAACGCGCCGTCAGCGACGACTATCAACTGCTTATTTTCGAGTTGCGCGGCGGCCGGGCCAAGTAAAATTTTGCTCAGCGAGGATGCGCTTTGCCAGTACTTCGTCTCAGATTCGTTGAGTCGCGTCTGGCGTTGTTCAAAGGACTCCCCCTCCACGAACCGGGGGGTAGTTAGCCTGTCCCGCACCTGATTGGCTAAAGCTTCTACCTCCGCGCGGCGTGGGAGCTCATAACTGGCAATCTCCGATTTAGTCACCGCCCAAAGATAGCTTCTCTCTTCACCCAGTGAATACTCCAGAAGGAGCGCGTTGTCATCCAGGGCTTGCTGTTGAATTTCTTGCAAGCTCAAGGTGTGTAGTTGCGTCAGCGCGGCATATTGCGGGCTCTTTGATTTGATCTGCCTTTCTACCTCATCGCAGTTTGTCGTGATCTCCTGAATCTCTCTAGCCAGAGCTGCCGCGTCTTCTTTATTGTATTGACCGGAGAGCAAACGCATCTGACGTTCGGTTTTACCCTGGAGCGTTCGTTGGAGCGAGCGCTTGCGTTGCAGCAGCGCCGGATCTACTCCTTGAGAAATGTCAGCGTGAGCTTCCTCCAACATATCCAGCAGCGCTCTTGCCCTCGCTCGCTCGCTTGTGTCAAGAGCGAGGATATCGAATCCATGGCTTGGGCTGTCTTTGTGCAGTCTCATTAACAAATCGATATACAGTTCGTAATACTGGTGCGCGGTGGCGAAGTATGTGACCCGCAGATCCCGGCTGGCGACTTTCGTGCGCAGAGATTCTGCAATCGTGACAGCCTCCTCGATCCGCGCGCGTGCTTCTTTGAGATCGCCCAGGTCGCGCTGGACGCGCGCGATGTTGTAAAGCGTTGAGGACTCACCCGACGGATCAGCCGCTACACGGTTAAGCGGTAGCGCCCGTCTATAGTAATCGAGCGCCCTTTTCTTTTCGCCCGAACCTTCATAGAGCTTGCCCATGTAGTTGAGTGTGTAAGCCTCATAGCGCTGATCCTGTCCGGCGCGCCCGAGGTTTAGCGATTGCTTGTAGCAGGCAAGTGCTTCGGCATTGTCGCCTAGGGAGGCATAAATCAGCCCCATGTCGCGAAGGGTCTTTGCCTCTTGGCGCGGCATTCTAAGGGTGCGGAACAAAGAAAGGGCTGATTGACAATGGTTGAGCGCTACCTGACTCTCTCCTAGTGAATAGTGTGTTTCGCCAATGACCCTCTCCGCCTCTGCTTCTCCCCATCGGTCATTGGTCTCTTTGAAGAGGCTTATTGCCTGATCATAGTATTTGATCGCCGTGCGCTTCTCACCGACACCATCATAGATAGAGCCGAGCCCGCCAAGCACAGTCGCTTTCAGTTTACGAGCATCGATCGATTGCAGAATCTCTAACGCCTTAAGGAACAGATCGAGTGCCTGCTGCTTCTCGCCTAATTTGGTTTGTAGATTTCCAAGAGCCCTAAGTGCAATAGCCTCGCCATGACGATCATGTGCATCACGGCTCATAGCTAGCGCCCGCTCATACGAATCGAGTGCTTTAGCAACGTCGCTTAACTCTATGTACGTATAGCCAAAGCTGACCAGCACCCTGATCTCTCCCTGGCGATCATTCGACTTCTGATAAAGCTGCATCGCTTCTCGCAAATACCAAAGCGCTTTCTGTAAGTCGCCGAACCCGTAGTAGGCCTCGCCGATGGTATGGAGCGCCGGCGCTTCTCCCGCAACGTTGTTCGTGAACCGACTTAATTTCAAAGCGAGGGTGGCAGCTCTTAGGGCCTTCTGGCTATCCCCGAAATCGAAATGAAGATACCCGATGTCATTAAGAACATCTACCTCTCCACGCCTGTCATTCAGTTTTTGGCTGAGTGAAAGAGCTTGGTTGTAAAAGGTGAGGGCTTTCTGATACTCATCTAACGACTGATAGACTCGTCCTAGACCTCTGAGCATGTAAGCTTCTGCGTGGCGGTCTCTCGCAGCCCGGAAGTAGCCTTGTGCCTTTTCATACATCTGGATGGCTTTATAGTTTGATTCCGTTCTCCATTCGGCCCTCAATCGCTCACCTTCTGCAAAGGCATTTTCACCAAGAATGGTTTCCCGGTCTCGTGTACTCGCCCGCCTGAGGGCTTCGAGCGTAACTCGGTAGTGTCCTTTAATTGTCCCCTCTTTCCGCGCGCTCACCTCTAACCGATACTCCCCAGAGACATCAGCAATGACGGATACAGGTATCAGTCCGCCCGGATAGCAATTGAATTCAACGTGTTTCTGACGGCTCGGATAATAGAGGGCCACGCTGGCCTCTATTCCCCAGCATTCAATGACCGCACGCCCGTACTGGCCTGAGGTCAAAGTGATTTGATAAGAGTGAGTCTGACTCGGCGAGATTTCCCGCTCGATAACCTTGTGCAGCCCGATAAAGGGAGCGTTGCTCGCTGCATCTACCAACCGACTTGACCCTGCCTTCGAAGGGGCAATCCCTCGCGGCACGACTACCCCGAGGCCAGCAGGAGACACAGCCGATATCCGACCGAGCACCAATAGAGCCAGGGCGAACAAAGAAAGGTGTCGAGACAGACCCCTAGTAAGCAAGGGCCCCGTCATCATGAAGCCCCAAGATCTAAAGCGTTTTTTCACAACACGCGCTTTGTAGGGCGGCCCTTAACGCCACGGCAATATTGAGCGAGCACCGTCACGTCTTCGGTCGAGCCAACCCGTTTCATCTCTTTGAGGTCGGTAAAGCCGTTGTAGTCGAGACCGGCATCGCCGACCATGTATACCATCACCGTCCAAGATCTCTTGTCCACGGGATTCAAGCCTTCCTCGCCGGAGCTGCCTTCAAGAACAATTTCTCCAACCCTCTAATTACATCTTCCTTCCTCTTTATACAATCATCTGGGAACGCCACGATTGGCGGGTTCCTCATGCTCTGGACAGGGTTCCCCCCCCTGTCATCAACCTTCCTATCATCAACCTTCCTAAATGTTCTTGCGCCGTTCGGGGTGTTGGTCCCATCTGACGCTCTAAATGATCCTTTGCCGGGTGACCTTCCAGCTAAGAGTGCGGTGGCTGCAGCGTTGATAGCGCTAAGACGCTTGGATCCTACCGCGTCAACGGTGCGATCTTGTTTCCCATTTTCAGATTGCCTGCGCGGCAGACGCGGTTCTCGGCGCGTTTCTTTCGTATAGATCTCAAGGAACTTCGCCCACCCTGAGTCTTTAGCAAAATTGAGGTTCCCGTAACCTGGAGTGACCTCGGCCCACGGAAAATAGATCGAGACGCCATGGGAATACTGAAAAGCCGGACCGCTGTAGCATGACTTTAGAACGAAATGCGACTCAATAAACTCCATAACCTTACGGCACGCGTAAGGAACGCCCCCGGCGTCGTAGCGTTCTTGCAAACAGTCACAGAAATCGTAGAGATCAACGAACATTTCGCCGTTATACGATTGAGCTTCCCAGTGCGCCAGCACGATAGCATCCTTGAACCTGTCCTTTGTCTTAGCGTCGGTTAGTTCTGCGCTAAGCGCCCCGGCTAGGTTCTTGACGCGGTTCTTCAGTTTCCTAGCGTCGCGCAGGTTCATCGCCGATGAGTCCGCTGACAAACCGCCCAATGAGTAGTCCGAATAAAAATTAACGAACTCTTCGACGATAGCAGTCGCCAACCTCGACTGTACGCTCTGTCCCCGTGCGAGACTCTGAACCTGCGGGGTTGCCTTGGAGAGTTCGCCTAATCTGTCAAAAATCTGGCGGTAAGGCCAGCCAGCGGCGGGACTGTAACTTTCGCAGCCCACGAGGATCTGGACGTAGTCCCCAAGTTCGTAACATATCTCAGCCATGCTCATCAGGCATACGTCCATTCCGACAATGTCGATCACCAACCCATTCCCGTCTTTGCCATTGTGGTCTTTGTGCACTCTCTCAAAAACCTCCTTCAATTTAAGAATCGTGAGAGAGCCGCCCGAACTCTCATCTTTCAACAAGAAGTTCCTTTCGATTCCGCCACCGTGTCCCGCTAGAACTACCATATAGTGATCCGCCGGACATTCGCCGATGCAGAACTTGATAAAGTTAATTAGCGTCTCCGGATCGCCCGTGTCGGTATCAGGGGACGAACCGATGATGTCCACCGCCAAGCTTCCGGATTCACCATCTTTCGCGATCTTGTAGCGCTGAGTTGGGATAAGGGGGTCCTTAGGATCGAACTGCGCAAAGATGTTGACGCGATTGCCAGAGTCAGCCTTCTTCATTTCAGTAAGGGAATAGGTGCATTCATCTGTAAGGTTGTTGTCCCCGGCAAGGTAAACCATTACCGTCCAATCAGCGTTCGCTGTTGATGCAGTTGAATTCCGAATCTTTGCCATCTTAAGTTCTCCTATCCCTTAGCCAATATCCGCGTGATCCCATCGTGCGAGTACATCTACCCGATCCCATATCTATACTTCTCTCAACTGACATGGGAGTTCTCTACAATACGTTTCACCCAACAGGTGCCTGATTCAGGCAGCTCTCAACGCACAATTGCAAGCTCGCTCTTATTCGGTGCATACGTATCCTCAACGCATTCGGCGCTATCCCGAGCCGATCAGCAAGCTCCCTTCTGTGATCTATCTTCACTCGTTTCTCTTCCTGGTAATACTCCAAAACCAACTGCCGATTCTCAGCCGGGAGCCTGTCCATGCATACCTCCAGGCATTCGTACTCTCGTTCCTTCTGTTGAGGGGTGTCAGGCGCTGGCGTGGGGAGCGGCGGAGGACCCTTCTTCACGTGCTCGAGGTGAACGTTACGCGCCACGCCGTAAAAATAAAGCGCCGGATCGCCGATGTATGAATCCGCCAGCTCTTGCATCTTCCTGATGACCCGGTTGATCGTCTCATCTGCGAGCTCTTCGCTTACAGAGCACCCGCGGCAGGCGAAGATCCTTATGAGCCTTCGGCGAATATCTTCGTACTTCTTTCCGGCTAGCTCGCGGTCAGGGTCGAGCCACCTGAGAAAATTGTCGAAGGCATCCTGAGTAATGTCCCACGGTCTCTTCATCGAATTGCCAGCCGTTCGAGTTTTTGCTTGGTAAACCGCCTGAATGTGGCAGGGAGTTTGGTCCTGCCTAAGCCCAGCGACTTTCGCCGAGAGGTCACTCAACACAACCTGGTCGCGGCTGAATGTATCACGACCCACCGGCCACGGCAAAACCTTTTTTGTAGCATATACCCTAGCCCTGAGCTTCGCCCGAGGAGGGAGAATGTGCAATCCGGTTTGCCACGGTGTATGGCGCTTTACCGACAATCTGCGCAACAGGAATCTGACCGACCAAAGCGAAAGCGCCAGTTTCCCATCTCGCTTGCTTGGGGTACTCTTCTTGAAACCAACCAAACTCAAGGGGGACCGTTCAGTGGCGAAGACTATTGGCATCTTGACTGGAGGCGGCGATGTCCCGGGCTTGAATCCCTGTATCAAAGCCGTCGTCTACCGCGCGATCGATGAGGGCTACGAAGTGCTCGGCATTCGCCGCGGTTGGGGCGGCTTGCTGCACTTTAACCCTTTGGAGCCCGAGAGCTTCTCGAAGCATTTCATGCCCCTGGACAAGCAAGCGGTTCGCACCATCGATCGCACCGGCGGAACGATCTTGCATACCAGCCGCACTAATCCTTCAAGAGTGAAGCTAAAGGACGAGCCCGACTTCCTGCGAGACCCCGCGCACCCCAAGGCCGAAGAAGCAGACCCGCGACCCCGGGACTTCACACCTCACGTGCTGAAAAACCTCGAAGACCTCGGCATCGAGATACTCGTCCCGATCGGCGGCGACGACACACTCAGCTACGGCGAGCGTCTCCATCGCGAAGGAGTCGAAGTCATCGCCATACCGAAGACAATGGACAACGACGTGTTCGGCACCGACTATTGCGTCGGCTTCAGCACGGCGGTCACTCGAAGCGTGCAGTTCATTCATCAGCTTCGAACCAGCAGCGGCTCGCACGAGCGCATCGCAGTCGTCGAGTTGTTCGGACGCAACAGCGGCGAAACCAGCTTGATCAGCTCTTACCTGGCGGGAGTCGATCGCGCGCTGATTTCTGAAGTGCCGTTCGATCCTGAACGGCTGGCAGAGCTGGTGATGCAGGATAAGCGAACCAACCCGAGCAACTACGCGATGGTGACCATCAGCGAAGGCGCGCACATGGTAGGCGGCAAAGTGATCGAGTACGGCGAGGCTGATGCCTACGGCCATCGCAAGCTCGGCGGCATCGGCTTGATAGTAGGCGAAGCGCTCAAGAAGCTTACTGGCGAAGACATCGTTTATCAGCAGATCGCTTATTTGATGCGCTCGGGAGCGCCGGACGCGGTCGATCTGATGGTGTCGGTGAACTACGCGCACATGGCGATGGACCTGATCCTCGAAGGCGTGAGCGGGCGCATGTGTGCGTTGCGAGAAGGAACCTACACGCACGTTCCTATCAGCACGATCACCAGCGGCTTGAAGCGAGTCGACGTTGACGAGCTCTATGACGCCGAACAGTATCTGCCCAAGGTTCGAAGGGTGCTGGGCAAGCCGATGTTCCTGTACTGACAAAAGGGATAAGTGATATTCTGCGCCCTTGTTGGATTGAGCAGTCCATTCTCGAAATTCAAAAACGAACACTGATTCCCAGAGTGATTCCCAGAGGCTGAGAACATGACCCTTACAGCTATCGACTGGATCATCATGCTCGTCTACTTCGTGTTCGTGCTCGGCATAGGCTTCGCGCTGAAGCGCTATATGAAAACGAGCACCGACTTCTTCCTCTCGGGGCGGTCGATTCCCGCGTGGATCACCGGGCTCGCCTTCATCTCGGCCAATCTCGGCGCGCAAGAAGTCATCGGCATGGGAGCGTCCGGCGCGAAGTACGGAATCGCCACAAGCCACTTCTACTGGGTCGGGGCGATTCCGGCGATGGTGTTCGTCGGCGTTTTCATGATGCCGTTCTACTACGGCTCGCGCGCGCGGTCGGTGCCTGAGTACCTGAAGCTCCGCTTCGACGAGAAGACTCGCGGGTTGAACGCGGTTTCGTTTGCGGCGATGACGATCTTCTCGTCAGGCATCTCGATGTATGCGATGGGGCTGCTCCTTCAAACGCTGTTGGGCTGGAATTTCACCTTCAGCGTGTTGATGTCCGCGGTGATCGTGCTCCTTTACATCTTCCTCGGCGGTCTCACATCGGCGATTTACAACGAGGTGCTTCAGTTCTTTCTGATCGTGCTTGGATTTCTGCCGTTGGTTTTTCTTGGACTCAAGGACGCAGGCGGATGGACGGGTCTGCAATCAAGGCTAGGAGTCGTCGCGACCGAGCACGGCTTCGCATCCGGCGCGTGGAGCCACTCGTGGAAATTCATGGACAATCCGTCGTCCAACCCGATGGGCGTCGAATGGTTCGGGATGGCGATGGGTTTGGGGTTTGTGCTGTCGTTTGGTTATTGGTGCACGGACTTCCTGGTCGTACAACGGGCCATGGCGGCCAATTCCATGTCAGCGGCTCGCCGGACGCCACTGATCGCGGCGATACCAAAGATGTTCTTTCCATTCCTGGTGATCCTGCCGGGAATGATCGCCATTGCGCTGACCTATCAAACGGGTGAAAGCGGTTTCGCGCTGCCCAAGAAACCCGACGGCGCATTCAACTACGATATGGCGATACCGATGATGCTGGCGCATTACTTTCCTTCGGGCATGCTTGGCGTCGGGCTCACCGCCTTGATGGCGAGTTTCATGTCGGGGATGGCCGGCAACGTCACTGCGTTCAACACTGTGTGGACGTATGACATCTATCAGTCCTACATCAAGCGGGGCGCGAGCGATCAGCACTATCTGTGGATGGGAAGAATGGCGACCGTGTTCGGCATCGCGGTCTCGGTGGCGGCGGCGTACGTGGCGACGCGCTTCAACAACATTATGGATATGCTTCAGTTGGTGTTCGCCTTCGTCAACGCGCCGCTATTCGCGACGTTCTTGCTTGGCATGTTCTGGAAGCGGGCTACCGGGCACGGAGCGTTCCTTGGTTTGTTATCCGGCACTCTGGCCGCGTCCATTCATCATGGGTTGACGTTGCCGCTGCACGCGGTTGCCGGGGTAAAGGGCGGCTGGTTCGGAGCAAGGCATATCTACCCTAGCGAGATGGCGCAGAACTTTTGGACGGCGATCTTCGCGTGGAGCGCTTGCTTCGTCGTCACTATTCTCGTGAGCCTGATGACCAGAGCGCGCGACGAAAAAGAGTTGGCGGGGCTGGTTTACTCGCTGACCGAACGGCCGAAGGAAGGTCATCTGGCCTGGTATCAGCGGCCGGCCGTGTTGGGCGTAATCGTGTTATTGATGACCTTGGTGCTGAACATCATTTTCTGGTAAGCGGGGAGGAGTGAGATGGGACTGGACATTCGATTGCCGATCGGCTTGATGTTCACGCTGTTTGGCTTGTTGCTGGTTGTGTATGGGTTTGTTAGCGACAAAGCGATCTATCAACGCTCGCTTGGAATGAATGTCAATCTCTGGTGGGGCGTCGTGTTGTTGATCTTTGGGGTTGTGATGCTGGCGCTCGGACGCCGCGCGGCCGCGACTCCCAACCGCGATGAGTCTGAACACGAAAGCGGTAAGACCGAACACTGAACCGATGAGCCAGACGTTCGAAGCATTTCGAAGCGGCGGCGCCCAAATCTATGGTGCTCCCGGCCGCGTCAACCTCATCGGCGAGCACACCGACTACAACGATGGATTCGTGATGCCCGCGGCGATCGATCTTTACACGCGTGCGGCGGTCAAGCCCCGCGACGACCGCACTCTGTCGGTTCACTCCGAGACCTTTTCCGATAGCGTCGAGTTCGATCTTGATGAGCCGAACCCGCGGCCTCGAGGCCATTGGAGCGACTACGTGCGTGGCGTAGCGGTCACGCTTGAACGAGCAGGTTACAGATTGCGCGGCGCCGATCTCGCGATCCGCAGCGATGTGCCGATCGGCGCAGGCTTGAGCTCATCCGCCGCAATCGAGGTGGCGACCGGCGTCGCGATGCTCGAGAATTCCGGCATCGAGATCGATCGGGTGGAACTTGCCAAACTGTGCCAGCAAGCTGAAAACGAATTCGTCGGTATGCGCTGCGGGATCATGGATCAGTTCATTTCGTGCTGCGGGCAAGCGGGAACCGCGCTGATGCTCGATTGCCGCTCGCTCGAGTATAGATTGCTGCCGCTTCCTGAACGCGCGCGGCTGGTCATCTGCAACACGATGGTGAGGCACGAACTCGGTTCGAGCGAGTACAATACTCGCCGCGCCGAATGCGAAGCGGGCGTTCAGCACCTCGCCAAACTGCTTCCTGACATTCGAGCGCTTCGCGACGTGACAGTGGGTGATTTGGAACGCTGCGGCCGCGACTTGAACGAAGCGGTCTTTAGGCGATGCCGCCACGTGATCACCGAAAACGCTCGCGTGATGGACGCAGCAGCGGCGCTCCAACGCGGCGATCTGCACGCATTTGGTGCGCTGATGGCCGAGTCGCATCGCAGCTTGCGGGATGACTACGAAGTAAGCTGCTCGGAGCTGGACGCGATGGTCGAACTCGCTGCGCGAGTCGAAGGCGTCTACGGAGCGAGGATGACCGGCGGAGGCTTTGGCGGTTGCACGATCAACCTCGTCAATGCCGATTGCGTTGCGGAGTTCAAGCGGACCGTCGCTCTTGGTTATGAGCAGGCGACCGGGCTCGCGCCGGAGATCTTTGTCTGCTCGACAGCGGACGGACTAGGAGTCTAATGACCTCGAAGAACGACTCTGAAAAGCAGGTGGAAACGAGTAACCCAACAAGCAGACTATTTGGACTGAGGTTGTTGATACTGGTATACGCTGCGTTTGATCTCGTCCGGACCTTCGTCAAAGTACAAGTGTCCGCCCGAGAAGCTTTCGACGAGGGAGTGCTTCTCTCGTGGACTCCTATGTACATACACAGGTGGGCAGATTCTCTACTCTTGTTATTGGCTACTGTTGGACTATGGCTAACCAGGCCATGGGGTTATCTCTTGTCATTCGTGGCAGGGGGCTGGCTGCTTCTTCGGGGGTTCGATAAATGGAGGCTAGTATCCGATGCTTCGTTTCCTGAAATCCCGAGGTGGTCCTGGACGAGTTTGAGAGCATGGTGGGTATACCACAATGGAGAGTGGGATCTCCCGCGGCTTGTCTTAGGCGCGATAATTACGGTAAGTGGAGCGATTCTACTGCTTCGTCGGACGGGCCGCAAAGGTACGTCGGAGGGGAAAGCCGCTTGAGAGCGCATTCACACGTGCGGCCGTGTTTCGATCAAGTGGGACCTGCCAGCGTGAACGGGATGGTCCGACACCATTCTATTTCTCTTGGATTGGTACGGAGGTTCTGATGAGAAGAACGTCAATGCTGCTCTTGGTTTTGTCCGCTTTGTTGTCGGTTCAGGCGAGCACCGGTATGAGGCTGCCCAATACCGCGCCGCTCGCGGAACGATTAGGATTCAAATCAACCGACAAGATTCTGATCATCAATGTCGACGACGTCGGCAACAGCCACGCCGCGAACGCAGCCGTGATCGACGCGATGGAGAACGGGCTTGCCACGTCCTCTACCATCATCGTTCCGGGTCCGTGGTTCCCTGAGATCGCCGCTTATGCCAAGGCGCATCCGACCTCCGACTTCGGCGTTCATCTCGCGCACACGAGCGAATGGAAGACGCTCAAGTGGGGCCCGGTTGCAAACAAGAGCGACGTGCCTGGACTGGTCGATCCGCAAGGCTATCTGTGGCCCGACATAATGAGCGTCTACAAGAACTCGACACCTGAGCAGGCCTACGTCGAGGCTCGCGCGCAGATCAAGAAGGCGCTCGACGCGGGCATTGACGTGACGCACGTGGATTCGCACATGGGCACGCTTCAATACAACGAGGCGTACTTTCAGGTTTATCGGCGGCTCGCGAGAGAATTCAATCTACCGTTGAGGATGGGCTCTCAAGAGCTGCTCGCGGCGCAGGGAGGCGGCCAGCAGCGCGGGCAGTTGGACGCAGATGGAGTCGTCTATCCGGATTATTTGATTCACGGCGATCGCAAACCGGGCGAGCCGATCCGCGACTACTGGAAGCGCTCGATCAGCTCTTTGAAGCCGGGGGTGACCGAGCTATACATTCACGCGTCGGTCGCTGGTGATGAGATCAAGCACATCACTAACTCGTGGGAAGATCGAGCTGCCGAATACGAGTTGTTCACAAAGGACCCGGAGGTTCGCCGCATACTCGAGGCGCAAGGCGTGAAGCGAATCGGCTATCGTGCGCTGCGCGACTTGCAGCGGAAGGCGCGCACAAACAAGTAGTTGACCGCTCCACGGAGTGGGCCAGTCAGCCAATACAATTGATAGACGAGGAGAATCATGATGAGCCCGAAGAAGTCGTTGGCGCTTATGAGTACCGCCGGTCTGCTGTGCCTTGCGTTGATCACCGTTCCGCCGCCGCTGCAAGCTCAACAAACCTTCGACCTCAAAGCCGCCTACACGAAGTCCGAACACATGATTGCGATGCGCGACGGCGTGAAGCTCTTTACCGCCGTCTACTCGCCCAAGGATGGCTCGCAGAAGTATCCGATACTTCTTTGCCGCACGCCCTATAGCTGCGCGCCGTACGGACCCGACAAATACAAAGAGACCATCGGTCCATCGCCGCTGTTCGCCAAAGAAGGCTACATCGTCGTCTATCAGGATGTGCGAGGCGCCTGGATGTCCGAGGGGATCTACGTGAATATGCGGCCGCAGAACGACAAGAAGGGACCGAAAGACATCGACGAAAGCAGCGACACCTATGACACAATCGACTGGCTGGTGAAAAACGTTCCGAACAACAACGGGCGAGTCGGTATGTGGGGAATCTCATATCCGGGTTTCTATGCCGCGGTCGGAACGATTGACGCGCACCCGGCGTTGAAAGCCGCGTCGCCACAAGCTCCGATCGCCGACTGGTTCATCGGTGACGACTTCCATCACAACGGCGCGCTCTTTTTGCCGCACGCATTCAACTTCTTCTCGAGCTTCGGCAGACCACGGCCCAAACCGACGGCGTTCGCGGATGATTCACGATTCAATCACGGGACAACAGACGGCTATAAGTTTTTCCTCGAGATGGGTCCGCTCGCGAACGGCGACAAGAAGTACTTTCATGGAAACATTGCCTACTGGAATGAGATGATGGAGCACCCGAACTACGACTCGTGGTGGCAGGCTCGCAACACGCTGCCGCATCTGAAGAACATCAAGCCTGCGGTGATGACCGTGGGCGGATGGTTCGACGCCGAAGACCTGTTCGGCGCGCTTAACACCTACAAGTCAGTCGAGAAGCAAAGCCCCGGCGCTTACAACATCCTTGTGATGGGTCCGTGGTTTCACGGCGGATGGGCGCGAGGCGACGGCGAGGGACTCGGCGACGTTCGCTTCGGCGCAAAGACGTCAGTCTTTTATCGTGAGAACATCGAGTTGCCGTTTTTCAATTACTATCTAAAAGACAAGGGTGCGCTGAAACTCCCGGAAGCTTACGTGTTCGAAACGGGATCGAACAAGTGGAAGACCTATGATCAGTGGCCCCCGGCCAACGCGCGCACTCAGAACTTGTACTTCAATGCAAACGGTAAGCTGTCGTTCACCGAGCCTTCTGATTCCAACTCGTTCGATGAGTACGTAAGCGACCCGGCCAGGCCCGTGCCTTTCATCAACAACATCGCGATCGGGATGACTCGCGAGTATATGGTCGACGATCAGCGCTTCGCGGCGAGGCGGCCGGACGTGCTCGTTTATCAGACCGATGTGTTGACTGAAGACATAACCGTAGCGGGTCCGCTCACCGCGAGTCTGCTTGTTTCTACAAGCGGGACCGATTCCGATTTCGTTGTGAAGCTGATCGACGTTTATCCCGACAACGCACCGGACAATCAGCCTAATCTCGGCATGAAGATGGGCGGCTACCAGATGCTGATCCGCGGCGAACCTATGCGAGCCAAATTCAGGAACAGCTTCGAGAAACCGGAAGCGATGACGCCTAACAAGGCCGAGAGGATCGGATACGCGATGCCCGATGTGAATCACACCTTCATGAAAGGCCACCGCGTCATGGTGCAGATTCAAAGCAGTTGGTTCCCGCTCGTGGACCGCAATCCGCAAAAGTTCGTCAACATCTACACCGCCAAAGAGTCAGACTTTCAGAAAGCGACGCAGCGAGTCTATCGCTCATCTCGCGTTGTCTTGAATGTTGTGAAGTAGAGAATGACAATGACTGAAAAGATTGTGGCGCCTTACGGCTCGTGGAAGTCGCCGATCACTTCGGATCTCATAGTTGCCGGAACGATCGGGCTCGGCGAGATCGCGCTTGATGGCGAAGACACGTACTGGATCGAGAGCCGTCCTTCGGAAGGCGGGCGAAGCGTCATAGTGCGTCGAACCCCCGATGGAGCTATCGCAGACGTCACTCCACAAGGATTCAATGCTCGCACCACGGTACACGAGTACGGAGGTGGAGCCTATTTCGTCGGCGCCGGCACGGTGTACTTTTCCAACTTCGCCGATCAGCGGCTCTATCGCCACGTTCCGGGTGAAGCGCCGCAGCCAATCACTTCAATAGAGAAGATGCGCTACGCCGACGGCGTGATCGATCACCGCCGCAATCTTGTTTACTGCGTTCGTGAGGATCACACCGAAGGGGGACGCGACGCGATCAACTCTCTAGTGAAAATTAACCTCGGCGGCGATGCCTCGGGCGAAGTCATCGCTTCAGGCAACGACTTCTATTCCTCGCCGCGGCTGAGCCCGGATGGAAGTCGTTTGGCATGGCTCACCTGGAATCATCCGAACATGCCGTGGGATGGGACCGAGTTATGGGTCGGTGAAGTGGGCGAAGCCGGACGAATCTCTGGAGCCAAAATCATAGCCGGCGGAAAGGCCGAGTCGATCATTCAGCCCGAGTGGTCGCCCGGCGGTGTTCTCCATTTTGTTTCTGACCGAACCGGCTGGTGGAACCTCTATCGTCTGAGCGATGGCGGCATCGAGTCGCTGTGCGAGAAGCAAAGCGAGTTCGCCGGGCCTCAGTGGGTCTTCAGAATGTCGACCTACGCGTTCGAATCGGAACACCGCATCATTTGTACATACTGCGATCGAGGCAACTGGCAACTGGCGAGTCTCGACACTGCGACTCGCAACCTGGAGCCGATTGAGGTTCCATACACAGAGATAACCAGCTTGCGAACCGCGCCCGGCCGCGCGGTGTTCAGCGGCGGCTCTCCGACCGAGTCAACGTCGATCGTATGCGTCGATCTCGGAACGCGCGAGATCAAAGTGCTTCGGAAGTCGAGTTCGGTTGGGGTTGACGAAGGCTATCTATCAATCCCGCGCCAGGTCCAGTTTCCCACCGAGCATGGTTTGAACGCGCACGCCTTTTTCTATCCGCCGGCGAATCGCGATTATGAAGCTCCAGAGGATGAACGCCCGCCATTGATCGCGATCAGTCACGGCGGACCGACTTCCGCGAGCACCACGACCCTTAAGCTAAACATCCAGTATTGGACGAGCCGAGGGTTCGGCGTGTTGGACGTGAATTACGGCGGGAGCGCCGGCTACGGCACCGAGTATCGGCGCCGTC
Organism: uncultured Clostridia bacterium; assembly: GCA_964548075.1. Lineage (GTDB taxonomy): Bacteria > Acidobacteriota > Blastocatellia > UBA7656 > UBA7656 > Onstottus_A. The sequence continues at coordinate 101,461 of CAZJQQ010000005.1, forward strand.
TCAACGGTCAATGGGGAGTCGTCGACGTCGATGATTGCGCGAACGGCGCGCACTATTTGGTCGAGCGAGGCGAGGCTGACGGCGACCGGTTGATCATTCGCGGCGGAAGCGCCGGCGGTTACACGACGCTTGCGGCGCTCACGTTTCGCGAGGTGTTCAAAGCAGGCGCGAGCTACTACGGCATCAGCGACCTCGAGCTTCTTGAACAGGACTGTCATAAGTTCGAATCGCGTTATAATGACAGCCTGGTCGGGCCGTATCCGGGGCGAAAGGACCTGTACTGGGAGCGCTCGCCGATTCATTTCACGGATCGATTGTCCTGCCCCATCATTTTGTTTCAAGGGCTCGAAGACAAAGTCGTCCCGCCCAATCAAGCTGAGATGATGTACGAAGCGGCGCTCAAGAAGGGCTTGCCGGTCGCGTACGTGGCGTTCGAAGGCGAACAGCACGGCTTCAGGAAAGCGGAAAACATTAAGCGCTCGCTCGATGCGGAGCTGTATTTCTATTCGAAGGTGTTCGGGTTTGAATTGGCGGAGCCGGTCGAGCCAGTGGATATTGCTAACCTAAGGACAATGTCTCATCTATGAAAACTTTCAAACGCATCGAAACGAAACTAATTCACGCGGGCGAGCCTGAGCCGCGGGTGATGGGCGCGGTGAGTCTCCCGATTTTTCAAACCGCTATGTTTGAATACGGCGGCGAGGAGAGCTACCACGACATCCGCTACATCCGCTTGAACAACAGCCCTAATCATCTGGCGCTTCATCAGAAGCTGGCGGCGCTCGAGAACGCCGAAGCCGCGCTGGTGGCCGCGAGCGGTATGGCCGCGATCACGACGACTCTGTTGACCGTCTTAACGGCCGGAGATCATCTGCTCGCTCAGGACTGCTTGTACGGCGGCACTCATGACTTTCTGACAAAAGACTTCGCGGGCTTCGGGCTCGAGTTCGATTTCATCGACGGCGACGATCCCGATTCCTGGAAGAGCAAGCTGAGGCCGAACACGAAAGCGATCTATGTCGAAGCGATGTCCAACCCGACGCTTCAAGTGAGCGATCTCAAAGCAGCCGCCGCGTTCGCGCAAGAACACGGGCTGGTCTCGATCATCGACAACACTTTCGCGAGCCCGATCAACTTCAGACCGGCCGAGTGGGGCTTCGACGTTTCGCTTCACAGTTGCACGAAGTACTTGAACGGGCATTCGGACATCGTTGGCGGGGCGTGCATTGGAAGAGCCGATCTGATCGAGAAGATCACGCATAAGCTCAACCACCTTGGCGGATCGATGGACCCGCACGCGGCGTTTCTTCTTCATCGCGGGATGAAGACGCTCGCGTTGAGGGTGAGATGTCAAAACGAAAGCGCGATGAAGATCGCGAGATTTTTGGAAGCCCACGCTGCAATTGAAAAAGTGAACTATCCCGGCCTCGAGAGCCATCCGCGTCATCGGCGTGCTCGCGATTTGTTCGACGGCTTTAGCGGGATGTTGAGTTTCGAGATAAAGGGCGACGTCGACGCGGCCGAGAAATTCATGCACAAAGCGAAATTGCCGATCATCGCTCCGAGTCTCGGCGGAGTGGAATCGCTGATGACTCGGCCGTCAACGACTTCGCATTCCGGTATGTCACGCGAGGACCGAGCGCGGATGGGCATCACAGACAGTTTGATTCGCGTGTCGGTCGGGATCGAAGCGACCGAAGACCTCATCGAGGACTTCGATCAAGCGCTGAGAGGCGCTTAAATAACTGACGTGAAAGGAGTCGGGAGTATTAAACACCAAAGGAGTAGGATCTATGCGATCCTCTCGATTGCCTGCCCGGTTGTAACCGTCGCAAGCGTTTACGTCCTTCAGACCAGCGCGCACTCCAGTTTTTGGGAATCAGTGAAGCAGTCGGACGATGGAGTTCAACACGTTGCCGGCGCCCTTATGTTTTTGGCAGAACTTGGCGATCTCTTGCTGTACACCGCGCTAGCGTGCGTAGTAGGCCTGTTGCTCGCCCTGAGAAGCATTCGGTTGCGGCAGAAGTTGACGACTTTGGGCTACTTTTCTTTGAGCCTTAACGGCGCGCCGCTTTTGATCGGCGCCTTCCTTTGGATAACGGCGCGATAAAAGGCTGGTGATTCCGAATGTCTTCGAGTAGCAAGCAGCTCAGTGGAAAGATATGCATTGTCACCGGCGCGAACACGGGCATCGGTAAGGAAACCGCGCTCGGTCTCGCGAAGCTCGGAGCGACGGTGGTGATTGTGTGCCGAGACCGTGAGCGCGGCGAAGCAGCCCAACGCGAGATCAAACAGAAGAGCCGCAATGATCGCGTGGAGCTGATGATCTGTGACTTCGCGTCGCAGAATTCGATTCGCCAATTCGCAGAAGAGTTCAAGCAGCGGCACGACCGGCTCGACGTGCTCGTGAACAACGCAGGAGTCGTGTTGCGCGAGCGCTCGATGACCGAAGACTCACTCGAAAGCACCTTCGCGATCAACCACATTGGCTATTTCCTTCTCACCAATCTACTGCTGGACTTGCTGAAGAAAAGCGCGCCTTCGCGAATCGTGAACGTCGCTTCCACGGCTCACAAGTACGGCAAGCTTGACGTCAATGCGTGGCCGACTGGAAGAGAGTTCAGCGCGTTTGGCGCGTACGCGAATTCAAAACTCGCCAACGTGTTGTTCACCTACGAACTCGCGCGACGGCTGGAAGGAACGGGCGTCACTGCAAACTGTTTGCATCCTGGCGGAGTCGGAACTAACCTCTTTCGCGGGCTGCCGAAGTTTCTGCAAGCCTTGATCAAACTGGTGACGATAACCCCTGAGCGCGGTGCTCGCACGTCAATCTACCTGGCGAGTTCCCCTGAGGTGGAAGGCGTCACCGGAAAGTATTTCGCGAGACGCCGGCAACAGAAATCGTCCGACGCGTCTCATAATGAAGAAGCTCGGCTACGGCTATGGGCGGTAAGCGCTGAACTCACGGGCCTGAATGCTTGAGAGGCACTTGACGCGCGGCAGCCGGGAAGAGCTTAGCGGCGTCGCGCCTTTGCGTTAGATCGAGAGATCACCAAATGAAAAAACATCTTCTGCTCGTCATCATCCTGCTCCTGGTTCCCTTCTCTGCGCGCGCGCAAAAGCGCGCGTTCACCATCGAAGATCTCTACCGGGTCAAATCAATCTCTGACGTTCACGTCTCACCCGACGGGCGCTCGGTGATCTACGCCGTGACCACCTCCGACCTGCCGCGCGCGAAACGCGTCGCTCACATCTGGATGATGGGCATCGATGGCGGCAACCCGCGCCAACTCACGAGCGGCGAGAAGGGAGAAAGCTCGCCGGTGTTCTCGCCCGACGGCAAATGGATTTCTTACATCAGCTCGAAGGATGGCGGCCCGCAGCTTTACCTGATGCCGACGGGTGGCGGCGAAGCGAAGAAGCTCACCAACATCTCGACAGGGGTGTCCGATCCGCTCTGGTCTCCCGACGGGAAATGGATCGCGTTCTCGTCTGACGTTTATCCCGAATGCGGCGGCGATGACGCCTGCAACCAGAAGATCGCCGACACCTGGGAAAAGGGGCCGCTCAAGGCGCACTCGGCCGATTCCCTTCTCTATCGCCATTGGACCCAGTGGAAAGACGGGACTCGAACGCACATCTTCCTGGCCAGCGCGGCAACCGGCGAAGCGAAGGACATCACACCCGGCGATTATGATTCGCCCGGGTTCCAACTTGGCGGGCCTCTGCAATATGCCTTCTCGCCGGATGGAAATGAGTTTGTCTTCGTGTCTAATCACGACAAGGAGTCGGCCTCTTCGACCAACAATGATCTGTGGCTGATCTCGTTCGCCGACCCGAAAGCACAGCCTCGCAACATCACGGCTTCGAATCCCGCTTACGACGGCAGCCCGAAGTATTCACCCGATGGCAAGTACATTGCCTATCGAATGCAGAAGCAGCCCGGCTACGAGTCTGATCTGTTTCGGCTCGCGATCTATGATCGAGCGAGCGGCGCGCCAACCGTGCTGACCGAATCATTCCGCAACTGGGTGGATGAATTCCAATGGTCCGACGATTCGAAGTCGATCTACTTTGCGGCGCCGGTCGAAGGTCAAACGCCACTCTATCGCGTGGAGCTCGCGTCGAAAGCGATTACCCAGGTGCTTGCCGACAAGATGATCCTTGGCTGGGAGCTCGCGCGCAAGCGGTTGGTCTACACGCGCAGCTCGGTGGGGGAACCGGTCGAGCTCTTCAGCACGGACATCAGCAGTGGAAAGGCAACGCCGGCGGCGCGCCTCACTCATATCAACGACGCCGTCGCCGCTGAAGTAGACATCCGCTCCGCTGAAACCATGTGGGTCGAGGGCGCAGACGGCGCGAAGGTCCAGGTGTTCATCGTCAAGCCCCACGACTTCGATCCGAACAAGAAGTATCCGCTGATACTCAACGTTCACGGCGGGCCGCAGTCGCAATGGTCCGACGCGTTCCGAGGAGACTGGCAAGTCTACCCGGGCGCGGGTTACGTCGTTGCGTTCTCTAATCCGCACGGCTCGATCGGCCACGGGCAGGAGTTCACCGCCGCCATCTCGCGCGACTGGGCAGGCAAGGTCTATGAAGACCTGATGAAGATCACCGACGCGGTCGAAAAGCTGCCATATGTCGATCGCAACCGAATGGGGGCGATGGGCTGGTCGTACGGCGGATACATGATGATGTGGTTCGAAGGTCACACAGAACGCTTCAAAGCTATCGCTTCCATGATGGGACTCTACGACTTGCGCTCGTTTTATGGAGGAACCGAAGAGCTATGGTTTCCCGAATGGGACCTGAAGGGTCAGCCGTGGAACTCCCAGCTTTATGAAAAGTTGTCGCCATCGAATTCGGTTAAGAATTTCAAGACGCCCGCGCTGGTCATCAGCGGCGAGCGCGACTACCGCGTCCCGTACACGCAATCGCTTCAGTTCTTCACCGCGCTTCAGAAGATGAACGTGCCGTCGAAGCTGATCATCTATTCGAACGCCGGTCACTGGCCGAGCTGGTACGAGATGGCGCTGTACTACACGGCGCACCTCGAATGGTTTCACAAACACCTTGGCGGCGGCGCGCCTCCCTGGAGCACCGAGCAGTTTTTGCGGAACTCGGTGTTCGATCGCGAGAACGGCAAGCGGCTGGCAGGCGAGCCGGGCGCAGCGTCGACAAATAGATGAGCAACGAAAAGATAAGCCAGTTCGCCGGCCAGAAGTATTTGAACATGGAGACCTATCGCAAGAACGGCGCTGCGGTCGCAACGCCGGTGTGGTTCGCCGAAGCCGCGGGCGTGTTGTACATCTACTCGCTTGCGAACGCAGGGAAGGTGAAACGCATCCGCAACAACCCGCAAGTGCGCGTGATGCCGTGCGACGTGCGCGGGAAACCTAAGGGCGAATGGGTTGAAGGGCGTGCCCAAATACTCGACGCCGCCGGAGCCGAGCGCGCGCACAGGCTTCTCGATAAGAAGTACGGGTGGATGAAGAAGCTTGGAGGTCTTTACAGCAAGCTCATGAAACGAGAACGCGCAGCGATTGTGATTGAACTCGATTAGTTATGGATTTCGAAATATATTGGCGTCCGGCTCCGATCTGGCTAAACCTGTTGGTCGGGTTTTCTGTCGCCGTTCTTCTTTTGGCTTACTGGTGGCGACGTCGCAACCGAAAATAATTGACGACGAAAACTCAAACTAGGACTCTACCGGCCGAAGAATTCTGTTGAGTCAAAGAGCAAATCTGCATATACTTGCCGCCATACTGATCGGGTCGGCTTCAATGAATCTGGAAAGGAACATCTCTCCTGTGCCCTTTGTCTCTTCCAAACTGAAGGAGCTTTTTCCGTATGTCTGCCTTCTGTGACCGATGCAACGAACACACAAATCAGATACTTAAGATCGCTAATCTCCCGGAGGTGGCTGCCGTTGCGCACCTTGGGTATCGGCAAGTGTGCCCTCCGTGTTATGACGATCTGGTGGCGGAGTCCATTGAAGTCAAGGGGCAGGATGAGGACCGCCGGGCTGAAACGCGCGTGAAGGTTTCGCTGACGGCGCGCGTCGAGGGGAACACTTCTCACCTTGATGCTTTCTTGGAGGAGATGAACGTCGTAGAAATCAGTCCGTCCGGGCTCAGGCTGCAAACCGTTCGCGAGATTGAACCGGGCGCGCTGCTCAAGGTGTCCGTCCCGTCATATGACTTCGAGGCCGCCGCGCTGGTCGAGTGGGTGTTGCCGGAAGAAGGTCAGCGGATCGTTGGCTTGAAGCTGGTGGAACCCGGCGAGGGATGGGAAAAGCTCTGGCAAGATCACGCCCCTCAAGAAGCGTGATGCCCAGTCCGTGCGGGCGCGCCTCGGTGCGCGCCCCTCGATCATATTCAGACACTCCCTGTCAAAACCGAGGGACAATTCACTCCCACATCGCTAACCGTCGTTGATTTGGGGTCAAGGGTCAACTAACCTACTACCGCAATGACAGCACACGATACAAAGGCCTTCCTTCGTTGCATCGAAGCAAACTGCGCAGACCGCTATGCCATCGACGAACGCCGATACACCTGCCGCCGGTGTGGCGGTCTGCTCGATGTTCAATATGCCTTCAATCTGACAAACGCGGCGGGCGAGATGAAAGCTATCTTCGAAGGCCGCCGTACCGCTAACATCGCACTCGAACGCAGCGGCGTCTGGAGATTCCGCGAGCTGCTGCCGTTCTGCAACGACCTTTCGCAAGTGGTCACGCTCGCTGAAGGCAACACTCCGATCTATGAAGCGCGGCAGTCAGCCGAATACGCTGGACTCGATCAACTTCGGTTCAAGCATCAAGGCATGAACCCTACCGGCTCATTCAAAGACAACGGCATGACTACTGGCGTCACGCAGGCGGTCGCGCTCGGCGCGCAAGCGGTGGCATGCGCATCGACCGGCAACACGTCTGCTTCGATGGCGGCTTACGCGGCGCGAGCCGGGATGCGCGCGTTTGTTTTCATACCTGCCGATCAGATCGCTTACGGCAAGCTCTCGCAGTCGCTCGAGTATGGAGCGAAGGTCGTCGAGATCGAAGGCAACTTCGACGACGCCATGCGCCTCGTCCGAGAGCTGGCTGACGAGACCGATCTTTACCTTTTGAATTCAATCAATCCGTTTCGACTCGAAGGACAGAAGGCGATCATCATCGAGATGATGGAGCAATGCGCGTGGCAAGCTCCCGACTGGATCGTTCTGCCCGGAGGCAACCTCGGCAACACATCGGCGTTCGGCAAAGCGCTTCACGAGATGAAGAAGCTCGGATTCATCGATCGAATGCCGCGGCTGGCAGTCATCCAGGCCGAAGGCGCCGCGCCGTTTTATGACTTGTTCACTTCAACCGACAAGTCTGCCCTCCGTCCCGTTGCGCTCCCTTCGACGCTCGCAACGGCGATTCGCATCGGCAACCCCGTCTCGTGGAAGAAGGCTCTTCGCTCGCTCAATTGCACCGACGGAATCGTCGAAAGAGTCACAGAACGGGAGATCGCTGACGCGAAGGCAATCATCGGGCGAGATGGAATAGGCTGTGAGCCCGCGTCTGCCGCAACCCTCGCGGGGACCAAGCGGCTGGTCACGTCAGGTGTTGTTGAGTCATCTGCAAATGTGATCGCGGTGCTTACAGGGAGCTTACTAAAAGATCCGAGCTATACGATCTGCTATCACACTGACAATCTCGCGATTGAGGAAGGCGGAGCGCGTACGGAGATCAAAGGACAATTCGCGAACCGGCCGATTCGCGCCCTCGCGAACAAGGACGCGATCAAACGCGCGCTCGCGCTTTGATGTGGCTCGTGGTACTCACGCCGGTTTGTTCATCCCTTCCGGAACCTCACCGGGGTCAGCATCGAGACCTGCTTGCGATAGTTCTGATATTGTTCGCCGTAGGCGTGTATCAGATCACGCTCCTCGAACTGAATCGCGACGATGATGTATGCGGTGGTCATCACGGCAAAGAACAAATGTCCGATCGACATCCGAGGCGTGGCCCAAAAGGCGATGATGAATCCCAGGTAAATTGGGTGACGTACTGCCTTATACAATGCTGGAGTCCTGAAGGGGAGTGGCGGGCACTCCGTTCCCTTCAGATAGCAAACAACCTGTTTCAGACCGAAAAGGTTGAAGTGATCTACCAGGAATGTTGAGATCAAAACGGTCAACCAGCCCAGCCAGAAAAGGCCTTCCAGCACAAGCCGGCCGGTTGAGTTCTGCAAGTCCCATGCAACACGCGCCGTGCCGATCGGGCGCCATTGCCAGAACAAGAGCAACAGAGTCAGGCTTGCGATCAACACATACGTGCTGCGTTCAAGCAGCGGCGCAACGACCCGGGTCCACCTTCGCTTGAACCACTCGCGCGCCATCACGCTGTGCTGAATGGCGAACAGGCTGAGTAACAACGCGTCGATGATCAACCTCAGCGCGAGCGACTCGCCGTGTCCCATTGGGGTAAGGTCAATCGACCGCGGCACAATCAACGGCTTCCCCGCGCCATAGAGGTTTCCCCCTCCAACGAACCCGATGGCGTAAAGGAAAGTGCCGAAGAAGACGAAGTAACACACCACTCCGTAGACGAAACCCAGGAATCGAGTGACCATCAGTTCCCTCCTTCCCCGTATTAGTGTCCATCAATTGCGAGCTTCAAATTGGCGCGATTATATACCTCAGTGAATGCTTGTCAATTCCAGACCGCGTGCATTCGCACACAGCTCTTCGCTTGAGCCGCAGTAGAAGCTGGTTGCTGCGGCTTGTTGGCTAGGGCGCCAGGACCGGAATCGCTACGTGCGAGGCGAAACGCTTCGATCGAAACACACGTTGCGTAGCGGGTTGGTAGTCCGACTCCTTCGCCCTGAAGATGTTCTCAACAAATTTCTGCGGATTGCGGTCGATCACCGGAAACCACGTGCTCTGCACCTGGACCATTATCTTGTGGCCCTTCAGAAATCGGTGCGTGTTGCCGTGCAAGTCGACAACGTACTCGTTCACCTGACCGGGCGTGATCGCTTCGGGCTTGTCGAAGTTCTTGCGGAACCGTCCTCGCAACACGTCGTTGGCGATCATCAACTGATAGCCGCCCATTTTCGGGTCCTTCGGGTATTGCTCGGGATAGACATCAATCAGCTTCGCTATCCAATCGCTGTCCGAGCCGGAAGTCGAAGCCCATAGATGAGCCGTGATGTCGCCGCTGACGACGAGGTCTTCAGTAAGCGGCTCGGTCTCCCAACTCAACACATCGGGCCGCATGTGAGCGAAGCGCTGGTCCTCCAACAGCCACGTATGCCATCCCGAGCCGCCAGGAAAATAAGTCGGCTCGATCGGACGAGGCCGGTAAGGAACCGGCCGCGCGGGATCGGAAACGTAGCTATCGAGTTCGCGCTCGCCATCACTCGCCGGCGCTTCGAAGCCGAGCCTCCCGCCGCTGTGAAAGTATAGATTGCGCTCCTTAGCCTGGCGAGGCGGCCACTGATCGTAAGACATCCATTTGTTCGAGCCAGTCTCGAACGTCAAAGCCTCGGGTTGCTCGAGCCTGCCTTTATCTTTCAAGTAATGGGCGAAGAACGGAGCTTGAATCTTTTCGCGAAAGTACTGGCCGGTCGCGCTCTCGAAATCAACCCGGCCGAGCTTCCTGCCTTCGCCACCGCCCCAGCCTCCGTGGTTCCACGGTCCAGCGACAAGGTAATTCAGATGGCGGGGGTCGTTCTTCTCGAGAGTCTTATAGATTCGAAGCGGTCCGTAGAAGTCTTCCTGGTCCCACCAGCCCGCGACGTTCAACGTCGGGACTTTCACCTCGCCGGTTTGTCGCGGGAACGCCTGACGCCGCCAGAACTCGTCATAGTTCGGATGCTCGACAAAATCGTTCCAGGTCGGAATCTTTCCGTGGAGGTATTTCTCGTTGACGTTCGAAAGCGCGCCGAGTTTCAAGTACCACTCGTAGGTGTCGTAGAGATCGAACTTGAATTGGTCGCTGACCTTTGACGTCTCCATCATCGCCGCGTATTCGAATCCGTAGCTCAACCGGAACGCACCGTTGTGATGAAAGTCATCGCCGAGATACATATCGGCCGGCGAGGCTTGAGGCGAGGCGGCCTTTAACGCGGGATGAGGGTCAAGCATCGCCATAACCGTCAGCCAGCCGTCATAAGAAACGCCCAGCATTCCAACTCGCCCGTTGTTGTTCGGCACGTTCTTGAGCAACCAGTCGATCGTGTCGTAAGCGTCGGTGCTCTCGTCGATTGATTTCTGGTCGCGCTTATCGCGAAGCGCGCGCTGCATAACGAACTGGCCTTCTGATTTGAAACGTCCGCGATCATCCTGGAAAACGAAGATGTAGCCTTCGGCAGCCAGATCCTTGAAGTAGTTGTTAAACGCGCCGGCCGCTCTGCCGTCTATGCCGTAGGGAGTTCGAAGCATGATGAACGGCAGCGGCTCGCTCGAACCTTTGGGCGCGTAGATCAACGTGTGCAGGCGGACCCCATCGCGCGTGGGAATCATCGTCTCGGTCTTCTCAAACCGACTGAGGATCTCAGAACCGGTCTGCGCGCGAGTTGCCTCCAGTAGGACGCATAGCGCGACCGACACGAGTAGTAAGAAAGGAGCCTTGTTACGCATGTATGATTGACTCATGCCGCCTCGATCCGTGGCAATCCGTCAAATCCGTGTCATCGGTGGTCTATCGGTTCGTATTGAGTCGCATAGACCATCACGGATGACACTGATTCGGCGGATTTGCGCGGATACGCTCCATCAGTAATAACGCCGATGTCCCCGCTAGTTACCCTGCCAGTTCACCCATCGTGCGAATCGCTTCGACGTTGCCGGCTCCGCAGATGAGCGTGGTCACTCCAGCTTCCTTCCAAACAGCAAGTTGATCTTTGATTCGCTCGCGTGGACCGCACAGCGCGACCTCGTCGACAAGCTCGTCGGGCACGGCGGCGATCGCTTCGTTCTTTTTGCCGGCGAGGTAGAAGTCTTGAATGGTCTTCGCTGCATCTTCGTAGCCGTAACGGCAGGCGAGGTCGTTGTAGAAGTTCCTTCCACGAGCGCCCATCCCGCCGATGTACAAAGCAAGGTTCGGCTTCACGTGCATGCGGCAGGCGTCTACGTCATCGCCCACTACCACGCTGACGGTCGGAGCGATGTCGAGCTCGGCGAGCGTCTTTCCGTCGGTGCGCCGCGCCAAGCCTTCGTCGAGCGATTTTCGGAACACGCTGACTCGCTTCGGTGAGAAGAAGACCGGCAGCCAGCCGTCGGCGACCTCCGCTGCGAGCGCGACGTTTTTCGGACCGATCGCAGCAACGTAGATCGGAATGTTGGAGCGCAGCGGATGCACGATCAGCTTGAGCGGCTTGCCCAGCCCGGTTCCGCTATGCACAGGTATGTCGTAGTACTCGCCGTGATGCTCGAGCGGCTGCTCACGCTTCAAGACGGTTCGAACGATCTCGACGTACTCGCGCGTTCTCGTCAGCAGCTTGCCGTAGACGACTCCGTGCCAGCCTTCGACGACTTGAGGCCCCGAAGCGCCGATGCCCAGCATGAAGCGGCCGCCGGTCAACAGATCAATCGTTGCCGCGGTCATCGCGGTCATTGCCGGCGTGCGCGCGGGCATCTGCATGATCGCGGTGCCGACGTTGATTCGTTCAGTGTGCGCCGCGAGCCACACAAGCGGAGTCACCGCGTCTGAGCCGTAAGCTTCAGCAGTCCACAGCGAGTGATAACCAAGGCGCTCAGCTTCTCTAGCGATCGCGATGTTGTCCGACGGGCCGGAACCCCAGTAACCAAAGTTCAATCCGAGTCGCATTATGCCTCCTCCATCGCGGGCCGGCCGTCAGCCGCAACGTCAGTCGTTGATTTTGAATCCTTGAACGTCAAGACAAACAACAAAGCAACGAGCGCGGCGAACCCAGCGGGGATGTACCAGATCATTCGCCAATCCTTCACCCCATTCACCGTGAACAGCTCGACAATGTTGCCGCTAAGCGCCGACCCAATGCCAAGACCCACACCGTATGTGATCAACGCGATGAGCCCCTGCGCGCTTGCTCTAGTCTCCTTCGGCGATTTTCTGTCGGTATAGATTTGGCCCGTCACGAAGAAGAAGTCGTAGCAGATGCCGTGCAGGAGAATGCCCGCATAGAGCATCCACGCTCCGCTTCCGAGGTTGCCGTTTGCAAAGAGCGCGTACCGAACCACCCACGCAAGCATCCCGATCAGCAAAGTCTTTTTCACACCTAACCGCACGAGAAACCACGGCATCAATACCATGAACGCAACTTCGGACATCTGACCCATTGTCTGTTTTCCGGCAGCGCCTTCCATATGAAGATCGTTGAGAAAAGGGTTCGCGAAGCTGTAGTAGAATGCCAGCGGTATCGAGATCAATAGTGAGCAAACCACGAAGATCAAAAATGATCGCTCTCTCATCAATCGCAGAGCTTTCACACCGACGACCTCGCCGAACGTGACTTGCTTGCCGACATTCTGCGGCGGCGTGTTGGGCAGGGTGAACGAATACAACCCCAGCAACACCGAAGCTATGCCGGCCATCTTCATCGGCAGCTCGCTCTTTTCAACGTCCGCGAGAAAATGGAACTGAATCAAGGTGATCGTCAGCCCCGCTACGATCCAACCGATGGTTCCCCAAACACGGACTCGTGGGAACTCTCTATCAGGACTCTTCATTTGATGAAACGACACTGCGTTGACCAGCGCGAGCGTCGGCATGTACGTCAGGTTGTAGAGCAGCAACAGCAGAATGAGAGGTCCCGTAGCCGTGCTGTTGGCGGCGAAGTGCATGATCACACCACCCAGCAAATACAAAACGCCCATGACCTTCTGCGACGCAAAATAGCGGTCCGCTATCATCCCAACGAAGAACGGCGAGATGATCGCCGCAATGTTGTTCATCAGATATGCGTTTCCGATTTGCCTGCCGCTGAATCCGATGTTGCCCAGGTGCGTTCCAAGTGTCACAAACCACGCGCCCCAGACAAAGAACTGCAGGAACATCATCAGACTGAGTCGAGCGTAGGTCTTCGCATCCATCAAGCGTTCTCCTCAGTGCAAAGATTCCCAAACACAAAGGCACAAAGCCACGAAGGTTCGCTTTGTGGCTTTGTGCCTTTGTGTTTATTTGATCTCTTTCACTCGCACGCTTCTGAACGACACCCGCGAAGTCGGATCGTGGTTCTGCAAACCAATGTAGCCCTCGATGCCGCGTGTGCCGTCAAACTCGTTCACCTTCTCGCCGTTCAGCACCACGGTGTAGTGCTGGCCCACGATGGTGATCTGATACTTGTTCCACTCGCCGGCCGGCTTTGACGCAAGCCTTGTCGCTGCAAACTGGTCGTAAGCAGATCCAGTCTGAAACTTCAGCCCGTTCTTGTCGCAGTCATCAATCTGGATCTCGTAGCCCTTGGTGACCGCGTGCCACGGGTCATCGCTCTTCTCAGGAAAGCGAACAAAGATGCCCGAGTTATTGCACTTGTTGTTCACCTTCCATTCGACCTCGAGCGTGTAATCCCGAAACGATCGCGTCTCGTAGAAGAGCAGTCCCATCCCGGCCTGAGTCACGAGTGCTCCGTCTTCGACCGCGAAACTTCCCTTTCCGATATGCTTCCACCCCGTCTGGTCTTTGCCGTTGAACAGCTCGATCCATTTGCCCGAGGGCTTTGTCTGCGGCATCGCAAACGCAGCAAGCGCTAAACTCAAGGCCAGCCCTGTTACTAACAATGTTTGTCTTCTCAACGTCGTCCTCCCGGCAATCCAAAATCGACAATCACACAAATCGCAAATCGCAAATGTAAATCCAAAATCACAGATTTCCCTTCTTGTGCTCTTCAACGATGTACTCACATGCTCGAACCGTCAGCGCCATCATCGTCAGCGTAGGATTCTGACAACCGATCGACACGAAACACGCCCCGTCGGTCACGAACAGGTTCTTCACATCCCAGCTCTGATTGAACCGGTTCAACACCGACGTCTTCCGGTCGGCGCCCATGCGCGCGGTGCCGACTTCGTGAATGCACAAGCCCGGCGGCGCCAGGGTTTCACTCGCACGTGCCACCTCGAACCCCGCTTCGAGAACCATCTCCTTTATGCTTTCGAGCGCGTCGGCCGCCATTGCGCGTTCGTTGTCGCCGTGCGAGCAGTCGATGTGCGCCGCCGGAATTCCCCACTTGTCTTTGACGTTCTTGTTGATCGTCACGCGATTCTCTTTTCGCGCGAGCATCTCGCCCCACATCCCGATCGAAAACGGCGCGGCGTCCTTGACCTCGCGCACCATCTTCTTGAACTCGGAGCCGAAACCGGGAATCTGTTTCAAATTGGTCGGCAGCATCCCGCGTTGAGAGCTGCCTTGCATGCCGTACCCGCGAATGAATTTCGGATGCCGCTCGTTGACGTTTCGGAATTTCGGAATGTATATGCCGTTCGCACGTCCGTCGTCGTAGTTGTAAGGATACTTCGAAACCGCCGGCACGAGCCCGCTGACTCCGATCTGGAAGATATGATCCATCAGGTATTGACCCAGGACGCCCGACGAGTTTCCGAGCCCCGCTGGGTGCTGCCGCGTAGCGCTGTTCAGCAGCAAACGAGTCGATTCAATCGTCGAAGCGCAGAGCACGACGACTTTGCCGAAAACCTCGAACGCCTTCTTTGTCACCTGATCGATGCAGGCGATGCCTGTTGCTTTGCCGGTCTTGGCATCGACAATGACGTGACTCGCCACGGCGTTTGTACGCATTGTGAGCCTGCCGGTCTTGGCCGCGGCGGGAAGCGTCGAACCGGGACTGCTGAAATAAGAATAGGTCGAGCACCCCCGATCGCAATGCCCGCAGTAGTGACACGCCGCTCGGCCGTTGTGTCTTTGGGTCAGGATTGCTGTGCGGCCGATGGTGACTTTGCGATCTTTCCAGCGACGTTCGACTGCTCTCTTCAAGAGCTGCTCACCGCAGGTCATCTTCATCGCGGGAAGAAACTTTCCATCGGGAAGATTGGGAACGTTCTCGTAGGCGCCGCTGATGCCAACGAATTCTTCGACCTTGTCGTAGTAGGGCGCGAGTTCGGCGTAGGAAATCGGCCAGTCGACGTCGTAGCCGTCGCGGCTCGCGGCTTTGAATTCGTAATCCGACAAGCGATAGCTCTGGCGGCCCCAGGTGATCGTGCGCCCGCCTACCTGCCGCCCACGAATCCAATCGAACGGCTTTCGATCAGCCGTGGTGTAAGGGTTATCGACATCGTCGACGAAGAACTGGTTTCCGTAGGCGTTACACGCGTAGCACTTTGATTGGACTTTTTGGCGCGCGCGGCTGGCGGCGGTGTATCGATCTCTGGCTTCGTAGGGAAACAGATGTTCTGTGAAATCCTTCTCCGGATCGAGATTGCGCCCGGCTTCGAGCACGATCACGCGCATGCCTTTTTCGGTGAGCTCTTTCGCAGCCCACCCGCCAGTCGCGCCCGAGCCGACAACTATCGCGTCGTAGATTTCTTGTTTTGCCATTCGGCGTCTCGCTATTCACGCTGACCGCAATACGACTACCTGCGATAGACTTCGCTTCGATGCGCCACCTTAACGATCGTTATGGCTACACCCTTGGCGTCGACTTCATAGATGACTCGGTAAGAACCCTCTCGAATCCGGTAAGTGTGTTCGGAGCCCTCCAGCTTGCGCGTGCCGACCGGATGTGGGTCGACTGCAAGAGCGTCAACCGCGGCAATGATTCGGGGAATCATGTCTTTAGGAAGATTCCTGAGTTCTTTGGCCGCAGAGCGCTTCCACTCGATCTCAAATGAGGCCATCCCGTTTCAACTCGGCAACCAGATCCCTGTGGGAGACAGTCGGTTCGTCACGCCGTTCGGCCGCAGACGCGAGGTCCTCAATGTCCTCGATCAGCTCTTGGAATCGATCGATCGGCAGTATGACCGCAGTCTTCTCCCCGGCTTCGTTTGTTACGTACTGCAGCTCAAGGTGCTTTATGTCCAACATGCTACTGCTCCAATACCATCTCCGCGCCGTGGTTGGGCGACGCTTCAATTCTTACCACTGGCCGCCAGCACCTGAAGCTGGATCAACATCAGCCAAGTGCTGAGCCAGTTCATGAAGCCGGGCGTAGCCACGAGAACTCCGTGGTCGTCTCGGAAGGCGATACCGGCGATGCATGACGAAAATGATCCGTGAGAGAGCGCGTTCCTAATGCGTCTCACGTAGTCGGAGTTTAGTAGTTTCCGAATCTGTCCACAACATGGATTGCCATCTCGGGCACCTTCCCCAATAAGGTCGGTGAGTGTCCCTTCGCGCATATAAACTAGGGCCACATAAAGTCGAAGGACGAGAGACCCTTGGACTGTCATCCTGACTTTTACTGGGAGAGGTAGATCGAGTTGTTTGTCGAAAGGTGTTTTCGGAATCCCACCGTCACGACGATCGAGCGAGCTGGCGAGCGCAAACCAGAACACGCCACTTGATAGTTCCTCGAACTGCCGATCAGAAGTCAATGAGAAAGCAGAGATCTCACGCAGCAACTCCTCGCCAGTGAGGCGATTCGCGAGGTCATCAAGAATCCTACGACAAGCCTGAAATTGTCGTCGCAGTAGCGGATCGCTGAGCGCAGTGCTGAGAAGATTGGATTCTTGCGAAGAAACGGAATCGTCCCCAATTAATGCACTGACGTTAAGTCCAGCAGGAGGCCCTTCGTCGGTCATGCCATTTGCTGCATAGAAGTCGCGGAGAAGATTCCCAATATCATCCATGGCGATTCCCACGTGTGTCGCCCAACATACGCTAGCCAAGACCGAGCTTCAAAACTCCCCTCAGTGTTTCCTCGGCGTCTTTTGACGGCTTGAACTCCAACCCTACGAAGCCCTGATAACCAGTCGCAGCGATCGCGCGAAACACGTTCGCGTAATTCATCTCGCCTGTTCCAGGCTCGTGACGCCCCGGCACGTCGGCGACGTGAAAGTGAGCGATCTTCGAGATGTTCTTGGTGATGTCCGCGATCACGTTCCCTTCCATGATCTGGTGATGATAGATGTCAAATAGCATCTTCACCGCCGGGCTGCCGACCTCATCGAGTATCTCGAAACCTTCCTTCGCCGTCTCCAAGTAATAGCCCGCATGATCGACCTTGGTGTTAAGCGGTTCGAGCACGAGCGGGATCTGCGCGAATTCAGCCAGCGGCGCGACAGCCTTTAGCGCCGCTACGTAACCCGCGTGCTGCTCCGCTCGAGAAAGCTGCTTGTCCTCATTGCCGGTCGTTACGATCAGCGTTTTCGCGCCCAGACGTTTGGCCGCCGCGAGCGAGGCTTGAATATTCGACATAAAAGTCTTGCGAGCCTCGTCGGTGAACAACGGCTTCCAGCCCGAGCCCATGATCGTAGCTATCTCGAGCCCAAGCTCGTTCTTCTTGCGAATGATCGCGTCCACGTCTTTGTTCCGCCACTCCCAAAACTCGAAGGCGGGATAGCCGAGCCGCTTTACTCGCTCCATCCGTTCGAGGAATGGAAGATCGGTCATGATCATGTCGATGCAGACCGAGAGCCTTACGGGGCTCGACTTGGTCTGTGGAAATGATCGGGCGATCATTGGCGCCGCCGCGAATAACGCCGACGCGCCTGCTGCCTGCTTGAGAAAATGCCTACGATTGAGCATACCAACAACTCCTTACGATAGAGTGCGCTTCAGATACTCAAAGGCCGTTCGCGTTCCCTCGATTGGGTTTGCCGATTCCGGCTCGTATTCAATGTTTGCAGCGTACTTGAATTTGATCTGCTTTAGCAGCTTCATTGTCTCGGCTATCGGCGTCGCCGCTTCGCCGAATCTTCGCTGTGTGTGATCCGCGTCTTTGTCTCTGTCCTTGATGTGAAGACTCACAATGCGTTTGTGATGCTCGCGAATGTACGACACCGGATCAAACCCCGCCGCATAAAAGTGCCCGACATCAAGATTGATGCTCAGATACTCGGACGCGCCCTTCAACGCGCTCGCGAAATCATCCGGCGTTTCAAACTCCTGACTCCTGTTCCCCTTGAATCCTGCGTAGCCAAACCAGTGATTGTGCAGCCCGAGTTTGATTCTGTATTTCTGGCACCACTGATCGAGCTTTGGCACGATCGGTTTCTTCACCGACGCGGTCATCACGTTGGTTCCGAGCAGCAGCGCGCCGTTGAATCCGCGATCCAGATAATCGTCCTTTGAGTCGACGGGAAAGTTCACGCAATAAGCGCCGACACGAATCCCGGCGTCGTCGAACTTCTTCTTGATCACCTTGAAATCGGCCTCAGAGGCCTTTCCTGGGTTCAGGTGTCCGTCCCACAGCTCGATGTTGCTCAAGCCGATGGCGACCATCGCTTCAATCATCTTATCGACGCTGAAAGCGCGGAACGTGTAGCTCTGCACTCCGACTTGAATGCCGCCGAATATCGAAGGTTTTACTTTGTCGCTTGGTGATCTGAACCCAAACCCGGTGACTGCTCCGGCCAATCCCAAACCGAATTGTCTTCGTGTGATTTGTTCCACAGTGGTCCCCTTTCTATTCCAGTGCTTCATAAAGCGGGCGCGAATGCGTGGCATCATAGTGGAAGACTCTGCAAAGCGCAAAGGCCAGAAAAGCAAGGGCAGAAGAGCATGGAGTTCAGGCTTTAGCCTGGTCTTGGCTCGGCCAATCAGAACGAACACAGGCTAAAGCCTGAACTCCATGCATCTTCTATCTCGGCGCTTTGCCCTTTGCTCTCTTCTGCTTCTCTGTGATAGCTTCTCGCGCGTCAACCATCTAGTACACGCTCACGCCGGAGGCCGCAGTGGCACAGCAGAAGACCTACGACGCAATAATCATCGGCTCGGGCGCCACCGGCGGGATGGCCGCAAAAGAACTCACCGAGCGCGGCATGCAAGTGCTCGTGCTCGAAGCCGGCCCGCCCGTGAATCCCGCACGCGACCTCAGCTCCCACCGCTGGCCTTTCCAGTCCATGTATCGCGGCTTTGGCGCGCCCGGTTGGAAAGACCAGGATCAATGGATGCAAGCGACCGCCGGCGAGTTTAGCCGCCAGTTCTACGTCAAAGACACCGAGCATCCTTACACCACCGATCCGGGCAAACCCTTCCTCTGGGTGCGGGCGCGAATCGTCGGCGGGAAGACGCTTCACTGGGGACGCATGTCCTATCGGCACTCGGACCTTGATTTCAAAGCCGCCAGCAACGACGGCTTCGGCGACGACTGGCCAATTAGCTACCAGGAACTTGCCCCGTACTACGACAAAGCCGAAGAGTTCATAGGCGTGAGCGGAAACCGCGACGGCTTGCCGCACCTGCCCGACGGAAACTTCATGCCGCCCATGAAGCTCAACTGCGGCGAGCACCTCCTGCGCAAAGGCGCGGAGAAAGTTGGACGGCGCGGAATCCCAATGCGGCTGGCGATGCTCACCGGACAGCCCAAGGCCCATATGAAAGGGCGCCTGAAGTGTCACTACTGCGGCAACTGCGGCGACGGCTGTGATGTTGGAGCGATGTTCAACTCGCTCAGTTCGACGCTGCCGGTGGCTGAAGCGACCGGCCGGATGACGCTCCGGCCCAATTCGATTGTCCGGCACATAATCGTCGACACAAATACGAGCAAGGCCAAAGGCGTCGCCTTTGTAGATCGAGTCACTCATCAGGAGTATGAGGCAGTTGGCAAAATAATCGTGCTCGGCGCGTCGACTCTCGAATCGACTCGCATTTTGCTCAACTCGAAGTCGCGGCAGCATCCGAATGGACTTGGCAATTCCTCGGGCAAGCTGGGTCATTACTTGATGGACCACTTCGGCGGAATCGGCGCGAGCGGCTACTTCAACGTGCTCGCCAGCCGCGATCCGGTGAATGAAGACGGCAAGACTTCCGGCTTGCTGATACCCCGGTTCCGCAACGTGAGCAAAGAAACAAAGCAGCAGCGTTTTGTTCGCGGCTACGGGTTCGAGTGTGGTTCGGGCGCGCGCATGTTTCCCGCGTTCGTCAAGAACCCGGCGGTGACGCCCGGCTTCGGCTCGGAATTCAAACAGCGAGTGCGGCGCTACTACACGACTCCGGTGAGCCTGACGACTCGCGCAGAGATGCTCGCGCGGATTGAGAACTACGCGGAGATCGACCCGGCTGGCGTCGTCGACGCGTGGGGCATACCGGTGTTGAAGATCCACATCCAGTACTCGGACAACGAGCGCGAGATGGCTCGCGACGCCGCGCAAACCAGCGAAGAGATACTTCGCGCAGCGGGCGCAGAGGTTGTCTCGACTGGAGGCCGTATGACCGCGCCGGGGCGGATCATTCACGAGCTGGGCACTGCGCGCATGGGCAATGACCCGAAGACGTCGGTGCTGAACAAGTTCAATCAGAGTTGGGACGTGAAGAACTTGTTTGTAATTGACGGCGCATGCTTCGTTACGAGCGCGAACCAGAACCCGACGCTTACGATGCTGGCGCTGACGATGCGCGCGTGTGATCGACTCGCGGATGAGTACAAGAGAGGGAATCTTTAAACTTTTTTGGACTGCGGCGGGAAGGTACTCCGCGACGCCGCTTTTTCTCTGCGAATCGGAAACAAAAGCGGCGTCGCGGAGTACCTTGCCGCCGCAGTCCAAATCCGCCGCAGCCTAAATGAAGGTCGAGGGAGCGATGTTCGGACGAGCACAGAAACGAGCGAAGCTGGGAGCCGTTGCGAAACCCGCTAAGTTGCATTCGATCGCGGCGAAGATGCGCGAGCGCAGTTTCGCCGGCCGCTTCGATGTCGCCGGTGTCAGCTACAGTTTCACTTACTCTCCTGCGAAGGCGGCAGTGGAGGGTGTCAAACTCCAGCTAACCGGAAACTTGACCGTAATTGACGGACGCCCCAACGCTCGCGTTCCTCCGCGCGATCTTCGCAACGTTCGAGCCACGCTGGTTGCAACTCAAGGCGGGATTGGAACTGCGCCGCCGCGCAAGAAGCTACCAGCTGACATTACCACGCCTCGCGCCGATTTGCCTGTTGTCGAAAGCACCGGCTCGCTTTCGTTTTGCGGCGTGCTCTACTTTAAATTCGCGCCGTTGGAAGGCCGGGCTTTGGGCGTGCCTGCGGATATGAGGCAGTTACAATTGAACGTGCGGTTAGCGCCAGTCAACGAAGTTGAGCGGGGACTTCAGGGCGCGTTCAGTTCAATAGTCGACGCTCTTTACGGGAAACAGGTTGATGGGTCTTCGGCTGAGGCGGCGGTCAGCGAGCTTAACAAACTACTCGGCGGTAATTGATCCGCGCTCGAATCCTGGGGGCTCTGAAATCCTTCGAGACAAGCGTTGTCTTGCGAGGCAAAAAAAACGGATGCTAGAATGCTTGCGGTCCAAGAAACGCGTTTGGGCCTGAAGCAAAGCATGTTGAGTCAGATCTGGCGGCGTAGCTCAGGTGGTTAGAGCGTGGGATTCATAACCCTACTCAATGCTCGTCCTTCCTTTTCTATCTAAGTCTAAAACGTTCTATCTACTGCGATTTGTAGCCAGCCGGATTGCAATCAATTTCGATGGACTACCACCCTTTTCTACAAAGTCCTGCCACATATATGCCACAATGTGGCAAGGTGTAGGTGAGCGAAATCGTGTCGCTCAATACAAGTCCCGAGTTGTTTTCATAAGCGCCGCGAAGATGAATTGTTCCGAACAGGTCCTTAGCTTGGTGATCCTTAGGTTGTTGTGTGAAGGAAGGCAAGCTCGACGAGGCCAAGAAATGCCGAAGTCGTCGATCAGGTTAGGTGATCACAGGCTGCCGGAGAACTGTTGAAACGGTCGTTCAGGTCCTCGGCGCGAGCGTAGTACCATCCTGACCGTGCGAGACTGGCGCTGTGCGAACGGTGCTCCTCCGTGATTGGGTCCGATGTGAGCATCAGGCGACAAGCAATACCTACCCGAGGCCTGTCCCTCGCGATCATGTCAGTTTGTAATGCACGATGAGATAGAGGTCCTCCACTTCAGGTGGGTTCTTAGTGAGCCTTCCGTAAGCCGGTGACGGGCCTGCTGACGGTGGGAGGCTTGGCGTCGGATTCTGTTTTAGTTTCACAGTCATTGGCTTGGCGATATCCAGATCTACCAGGTTGGTGCCAGCAGTGGTCGTGTCAGACACGTCTATCGTTGCGATTTTCAGTTTGTCGTAAGAATCCTTAGTCAGCATGTTGATGTCTGAAGATGTGATGGCGACCTCAGGGTTAGTATTACGTCTCACGTAGGAAATCATCGTCTGGTAAGCCCCCGGCTGCGTACACCTCGCAAGGACTTCGATCTTCATCACGACGACATTCCAGTCTTGCGCGAAGAACGGAAACCGCTCCTTCCCCAGGGTGAAGGACAGGATTTGTTCAGCGCCTTCGGCGGTGGGGTGCAAGAACCTGTACCACTCGGTCGAGAACTCGTGCTTCATGCTAAACATCTGCATCAATGGCGATTCAGTCAGTGCGGCGGTGTTCCTCAGGAACTCCTTCGTGTCGGTCGTAGCTTTGTCCTTGAAGGGGCCGCCGTTTTCTCTTGCCGTGTAGTCGAGATGCAGAATTACGTCGGAGATAGTCGCATAGTCGAATTGCCGCAGCTCTTTTTCCGTCGACAGCTCGATTTGCCACTCGCTGATTGCGCCCGCCCGTTCGAACGGCAAATAGCGCTCGTCGCGGAAATTGAATTCAAACATACCGGAGTCGTTCTGGGCCGTGCTGGTGGCGATGGCGGTTACCGGCGTGTGATTCGTGCGGAAACGGACATCGTCAATCGGCAGTCCCTGATCGCTTTCGTGCTCGTAGTTGCCTGCGCCGTTCATCGTCGTGTTGATGCGAACTGAATTATTCAACAACCGCAATGAACAGCTCACGGAGGAGTAAGGCCCAACGACACAGGGGATGGAGAGTCGCACTGCCTTGATACGCCTGAAGTAATGGCCGCGGAAGTCGAGATCGAACAACTCTTCGGGCAGAGACACGTGGCAGGTGCCGGTCTCGCGCAACTCGATAAGCGCAAGAGGATTGAGCCTTGCGAGTGAAACGCTCTTGGCCAGTTCAAGCTCGCGGCGATTTTCTTCGAGGTAGGATTTCTCTAACTGCCGTAGCGCCAATTGCAGCTTGTCGCCGGAAATCAAACCCTGTGTCGAGTTATCCCAATAGCCGTACTGGATGAAGCTCGCCGTTTCCGTTCCCATTTCGTACTGGTAGGCCTTCTCCACTTTCTTGGCCATGTCGTAAGCGAGGTTGTAGCTCTGCTTGTACACAGCGAAGAGCTGTTCCTTCATCCACTGGTACAACTCCTGGTTCGTGAACTTGTCCTTGAGGAACAGCTCCACTTCTTTCGCGTTTTTGATCTGTTGCTTGTGGTTCTCCAACTCCTTTTGCGTCACCTGGACTCTAATGTCTGCCGAGGTGATTTGCTTATCGAGTTGAATAATCTCTCTCGCCGCCAGATTGGCCTGCAGTGTCCAGTCCTGCTCACGGCGGATGTAGCCGGCCATTTTCGCAGCCAGAACAGCTTGATGAGAGCTGAATCCTCCGATGAATTCGAATACCTTTCCCGCAGAACTCAGCGCATTGCCTAGTTGAGTGCCCCCCCAGAGCAAGCCTGCTCCAAGACCAATGGGTTTGAAATCTGGGGTTATCGTGGGAAAGAGATGCGCCAGCCCCGACAGCTGCTCCATTGCCTGGGCAGCTATCTGCCAATCACGAGCAGTATTGATGCTATCTATTTCGTCTTTTTCCCTTCGAATCAGCTTCACACCATTCTCGTCGCTATTGACCAACGACACATCCACATCCGCTCTTATAGTCGCGATAGTTGTGTCGGCCGGCAGTTGGCCGTCAGCGGTCAACGTGGCGCTTATCGTCGGCACGGCGGGAACGGTGACGGAAACGTTGCCGAGCAGGTCCTTTAGGTAATGTTGCAAACGGAAAGATGCGGTCTCTCTCACCTTCAGCAGATTCTCCTTACCCGCCTTCGCCTCAAGCACCTGGCGTTCCTTGATGGCAGTCATCAGCTCGAGCATCTGCGTTTCGTGCGAGGCACGCAAACGGCCGAGCTCCTCGCCGTCCTTTTTCTCGAGCGCCGATAGCAGCGCGTTCCCCAGCGCTTTCACGTCTGAACAAAACTCGTTGGCCTTCTGAATGAGAAACGAGAACCGGTAGATCGGCGCTGGGCTGCTGAGGTCGGCGAGGATGCTGCCGAGGCTCAAGCCCTGCGAGGCGGCCAGAATGAGCGCGGCCGGATCGATGGGCGGCGCAAAGAGCGCCAGCTTGCGCTCGACGCCGTCGAGGTTTTGGCAATGGCGGATCTTGAATAACCGGTCCGCCACCGTATCCCAATACTCGAGCAACTTTTCGTTAGGAGGAATGCAGAAGTACAACGCCGATCCAACGCCAAGCAAATTTGTGCCGGTAGAAGAATCGCTGACGCTCGCTTCGCTGCTGTAGGGAAAAAGATTTTCAAGCTGGACCAGAGCGTTCGAGAAATCGTCCCACTTGTCTTTGAGGCTCTCGTACGACTCGGCTTTGATCTCCCCGCGCTTCGGGACAAACTCGGGACGCGGTCCCAAAATGTGGTTGGCAATCACGTAAATCTGAAGCGCTTCGTTCACGCTTTCCATCGTGTCTTGCCGGAACAAGGAATCGCCCCAGGCCACCAGGTTCTCTACATACTTCATGACCACGTGTTTCATGTAGGCCAGCGGGCGGTTGGCGGCGACCAGGTGCGGGTCAAACGGATTTTTTCGCCACTCGGCAATGACGGGGTCTTCGGTATTCGTACTGGGTGACAAGCTCCGGAACCAGTCCTCGAGGTTTCGCGCGGGCGTCGTTTTGAACGGAAGCACTTTCCAGTAGCGGGAGGTTTCCGATTCCCCGGCGCCTGGCATTGCATCGGTCGTGGGATCGAAGATGTAGTGAAACCACTTCATCGCCTCTTCGAACTTGCCGTTCTTGCTGAGCCGCGTGGCGATATACAGCGGCGCATGGAAGAAGAGTTCCCAGTTGTACTGGCTGTTGGCCCCATAGGAATCAAAGCACACGTTTTCTTTGTAGTACGTTCGTTCGGGTCGCGCGAAATCCGCGGGCTTTGACAGCAACCTCAGATTGGGAAGGTAGGTTCTCTCGAACAAGGCGCCGTTGTCCGAAGGAATATCGGTGTCGCTTTCCATCAGACCCGGAGGAAATCTTCGTGGTTTGTTGCCCCTGCTCAGCCCGCTCTGGTTGAGGTTTTTGACGAATTCGCTGGAGTAGGGATGGTAGAAGGTGTGGAACTCGAGGCCGGCGGTATATCCGACTACCTGGTCCTCAATTCGAAACTCGACAAGCGTCTGGTCTTTCACACCGCCAAACGCCTTTTCAGTTTGGGCGAACTCCAGGCCGTAGCTATTCAAGGTCGAAGGGTCGCTCGCTTTGGATAGGGTGGCGTCTGTTGACAGCGTCGTCATAGTGGCGTCGGCCGGCATTTCAGCCTTTCCCGAGCTATCGGAGCCGAGCCTCACCTGCAGACCGGCGCCAACCAGGACGTAGGGATGGAAATTGCCTGGATTTTTCAGCGCCGCGATGATTGGGATCTGCGCTGGCCGGACAAAATACGTCCGGTGGTTGTCGCTGAAGAAGAACGGGTTGTCGAGCGTAATATCCGGGCCCTTGTAAGTATCCACCGGCAACAGCATGTAGATGTTATAGCTTCGCAGATAAACCTCATCCAACAGCGTGAACGGGAAAAATCCCCTCCCCTTCCGCTTCGAAAATGCGTAATCATAGTTCGACCACCCCGTGTCAATTCTGACGTCGGGAGGCCGCTCCACTCGCACCGGTGATTGAATATCCGGGAGGATGAATCTTTCCACATCAATATATGTGTGCGAAACCAGGATCGTTAGTTCCTGAGTCACAGACGAGACGCTCGCAGTAAACAGAAAATGCTTCTCGGCCGACGGATCGTTAGTCGTTTCTCGGACGTACTCCTTTGACACCTGCTTTGGGGTCCATTTCCCATCCAGGTATTCGCTCCATGCGAGCCTGATTTCCAGAATATCGACCGGCATCATTGAGGACATCGGCTCCTCAGCCATTGTACTTGCGGATCGGTTGCTGTTTCCCCCTGGCGTCTCCGGCGCCTGACTGAATTCAGGCCAAAACAGAAACAGCCTCTTCTTCCATGCGACAGGAATCAGATGCACGCCGCTGTCCTCGCCGTGCTCGACGCTGCGGATGTCCACCTGTACTTTCTCCCAGGCGCTCCATTTTCGATGCTCGTTCCAGCGGCGGTAGAAAAATTTGTACGGCGCGGTGTTGGTGCGCGCGAAGACATGCAGATACTTGAGCGTCCCTGGCTTCCCGTCGTCGTAGTTCTCCCGGTGCATACCGCAAACTTCCAGGTTGGCCACTTCGTTGAGGCTGGTGAGGTAATTTCGAAATGCCTGCTCGACGCTGCGGTCGGTAATATCGTTTTGAACGAGATAGGATTCGAGGTCTTTGAAGAACTCGCTACGGTCCTTGCGCCATTCGGGCTCCAACCAGTTTTCAGGATAAAGAAAGACTTTGCGATTAGCTTCCCACACGCGGTAGTTCTTCATCCACGCCCAGCGGTCTTTGTCGATGGCGCTGGGGGAGACTCCTCTTTCGGACCCGCTTGACAGGTTGCTCTCGAGATTGAGCAGGCAGCGGTTGACGAACATTTGTACCGTCGAGTTGGCCTGCACGATACGCGAGGTGTCCATGCACGCACCCATCTGTACATCGATAAGGAAGTATTCGAACAAGCCGTCGGCGTCTTCCGCGCCCCCCTGCTGAATGGCGGGCTGCGTCAGCAGATACGCGATCAGTGCCTGCTTCTGATTCTCGCGTATCTTGTCGCTGAGGTGTCCGGCGAGATCCAGCCAGTCTTCTTCTTCGTACTTCGACTTCACCGTGTTCTTTAATAACTGGGCCGTTTTGTTAAGCTCGTTGAAATCCCTTTCCGCGGCGCCCCATTTGGCGATGGTTTGCGCCGAGAGTCCTGTCTTCGCGACGATTTGCATCACCTCGCGCAACCGGTTCAGCGCTATTTCGTTCTTGAATCTATTGATGGTGAAGTGTTCGCCAACGAGAAACTTGAGACTAGCTTCGTCCCATGCGGTTGCGCAACTGAGCATGTGTCGCAGCCCGGTGACGGTGGGTACTGGCCTCCGTCTATTCGCGAGCGCAAAAACATCCGTGAGTAGCGCTTGTGCCTGGGGCACGGTGTTTCGCAGTGTTGTGTAATCGTAGACCCGCTTCCAGTGGTCAGCGGTCAGCGCTTTGAATTTGATATTGCCGAAGTCTGTCCGAAACCTGATGAGGTGGTTGACCTCGGTTTCGCTGAGCTTGAATCCGGAGATGAATTTAGCGGCCCGGTTATAAACGGTGGCCTGGGCCACAAACGCATTGAGAATGGCGGTTGGGTAGGCGACCGACGCCGGCACAATTTCAAGCGCCGTCGTCGCCCTCTTCCATTGCAGCCGCACACCGGCTTTACTCGATGTCTCGGCGTAATCCAATCTTATTAAGTGCATCTGCGCCGCGTTAAGAGTGGCCGGGCCCTCCCAGGAGGTGTTTGTGTCGGTTCTCGACTTTTCGTGGATCAGCGTGTCGTCGAGGTAAAGCTTGAAAACTTCGTCTGCTTCTTCCACTTCCACGAGCAAAGTGTATTCGCCGCTGGCGGGCGCAGCGATGTAGGCCTCCCAACGCACGCTGAAGTTATCGGCGGGAACTGCCGCACGTGGCGCCGCCGTTCCCCAGGCAAAATCTACAACTTTGTCCGCCCGCTCCAAGACTGTGGTAGTCCAGTTCGCATCGCTGAAATAGGTGGCCGAAAAGCCTTCCGTGGAAAGGTTCGTGATCAGCGTCTCGATGTCTCGCGCGATGAGCACGGCGGTAGCTTCATAGCTGAGACCTATCAGGCCGGCGATATGTTGGGTGATGGCATCTCGCCGTAACCTATTTTTCAGAATCGGGATGAAATGCTCGTAAACGTAAGCGAGTCTCTTATCAAGCGTCGCAGCCACGGTCTGCGCTGGATGATCCAGCAGCGTTGCGTTCGCGGCGGTGAGGTCGCTGAAAATGCCGTTGAAGTTGGCGATGAGAAAGCTTGCGGGCGCATCATACAGTTTGTCGACGGCGTTCCTGAAATTGGCACTGGCGTTCGTGAGTCCTTTCAATGTCGCACGTTCGATGTCTGACATGACGCCGGTACAGGTCAGCCTTACGCTGTCCTGCACATAGGAATATTTGTTAGACAGTGCACTAAGGAAAGCCGCGGCCTTCTCCCGAGTGTCAAAGGTGCCCGCTGCGACCAGTTCATCGATCTTAGCCTGAGCGTCGCCGTCGGGAATAATGAGGTTGAGATTTCTGTCGGTGACGGTTTCGAACGACGCAGTGCCTTGCAATATTCCCATAAAACGACTGACTATCTCAGGCTGAAACGTGAGCGCCAATTCGGCGGTAATGATTTCCGCCGTTAACGGCGAGGGCGGAGTGCTCGGATGGTTTTGTTCGATGGCTGAAAACGCTTCGCGAATGGCCCTGGCTGTCCGAAGAGTCTTATCCTGGGCGAGCCCGTTGGTGGACGCCGGTGAAAGCGTGCCTTGCAGGATGTACTCCAGCACCGGCACCTTGAAACCTGCTGTTTTGGCTGAATCCACCAGTTTGTAGAACTGGTAGGTATTGTCGGGCGCGACGTTTGTAAATTGTGCCAGTTGAATGTTCCATGTGCTGAAAGGCGCGCTTAAAGGCGAAACGCCGAACAAGGTGAGCAGCTTGCACAGATCGGTAACCGGCGTTTTCAGTGCTTTCGCAAGAACGACATGGCGGTAAATCGTGCTGAGGTTGGCAAGGTTGAGAAAGTCCGTGTTGATATCGATCGGACGACGTACCACGTTGCCACGAATCACCTCGGCCACCCGGGCCACCTTGAGAATGGCAGTGAGGTCTTCTTCACGAATCCGAAAAGCAGCAAGAATCGCCGATTGATGGCCGGCAAGAAACTCCGAACTGCCCTGCAGATAGTCGCCCCAGGCCCCGGCCTTAAAAGCTTCGTCAATATGTTGAACCGCTTTATTAAGGAAGAGTTTCTTGTAGAGCGATCTCTCTCCATAGCTATCGATGTTGCCCCAGAGCACGGCCAATTCGTTAAGCGGTAGTCTAGTGGCAGCTCTTAATAGCGAAACCGATTGGAGCTTGTCGATCGTGTGGGTCGTGATGTCGTGCTCGCCAATCGCGGCGAGCATCAAGTCGGTTTCATGGATGGTCCATCCAAGCTTTCTCCACAGGCGGATGAAGCGGTGTATCTTCGACCAACTATCGTTCATGCCGGAGGTTGCGAGCGGCTCGTAGATGCTCTTAATGGTCCGGAGCTTCGTGGTGTCCAAGTCGCATTTGGAATTGGGCTCGTAGAGCGTGATGACCTGTTGGAAGTTGGCGAAATTATTTGTTGTCCACAGGGCTAAGGCAGCGGGAGTGATGCCGGAGGCGTTCAACACCGCCATGACATTCGGTTCGGCCGTAGGATCAAAAGCTCCTGCTTTAAGTTGCGCATAAACGGTGTTGGGACCAATCGAGGCGGAGGAAAAAAGCTTTTGCAGAAAATTGAGCGTGCCTTGATGCGGATTGATGAACTGCGTTTTTACCAGCTCCACGAGGTCCGTGTAAGCGAGCCCCGAGCGGCGCAGAAATTCAGGCACCGCGCTCATATTCTCCAACTGTTCCGGCAAGGGGTAGCCGAAATACTGATGAAGCGGTGTGGGGTCAGCCGTGCCGTCAAATGCTTCGCCGGTGAGAACCTTGTATTCCTCTTCGGAAAGTCGCAGCGACTCCGCCGCCAGGGCCTTACTAGTAGTGGCGTCCGGTTGGGGATTCATGGCCTTCATGGCCTCGTATCGACTCACCTTCAGGTGGTCACTATATGTCCGGACAACGTCGAGCGGCTGGTGATATGGAAGAGTGAACGGATACTTCGCATCTTTTATCCTGCGATAGGCTTCGAGATTGAAATTCTGCGGATTGGCCCGTAGTTCCTGGACCGTGGTTTCGCCGGTGTTGTATCCCTCGAAGTGGATCAGCGAGCCGGCGGCGGTGTAATACTCCATTACCTCATTTGCCAGGTCGATATAAGGGATGATGGTGTTGGTGTTCTCGCAAGTCAGAGGCAGATGAAGCAGGTCGGGCCGGCGTGCGGCCAGGATATCAAGCGGCGTCCGCGGCGTCGGAGCATCATTGTTAGGCTCGCCGCGCCAGAGGAAGCGAAGCAGATCGACAAAATAAGCAGCGGCGCTATGCACGGAACGGCAATGCTCGCATTCGCAAAGATCCGGGCTGCCAAAGAGTTCGCCATAATTGGGCACATGGTTTTGCACTACCGCCATTGCCGCGGTGTGATCGGAAGAGCCTATGGCGTAGAGAGGGGCGTAGCCGTGCGAATACTCCATCATGTACATGGCCGAAGTTTCGCTTCTTGTCGAAACGTGCGAGGCCCGCTCGTGGATTGCGAACGCCGCGAGCTCGCCGCCTAACGCGTCGCCGTATGTCTTGATAAAGCTCTTGCGCGGAATGTTGGCGATGGTGTAGGCCGAGTGCAGATTGTTTTCGAGCAGCTTGGTCATGGCTTCCGGGCCCGTGCTGACCTGGAACACGCGCTGAAGTTTCATCAGCTCGGTTCTTACCTCGTCGGAATCGTCTCCCGCCGCCGCTTTGATCTCTTCATCGAAATCGTGAATGCGCGAGGTGGCGAAATCGAAGTGCTTGGTTGTCGAAAGGAACCCGGTGATGCCATTCGAAACCTGGTTCTTTTCGATCGGGAGTTGATTCTTTTCCACCATCTTCGCAATACGTTGAGTGGGAAATGCGGCGTCGAGCGCACTTTTCATCAACTCGGCATAGCTGACGATCTTCTCCTCGTCATTATTTCCCTTTACAAAATCCGGTACGCCGGTTTCCTTGATGATCGCGACCCAGTCGTTCTTTTCCAGGTCGAATAGTTGGTGGGTCGAGGCGATCCCTCTTTTCACCTGCAACTCATTTACCAAAGCCTGATGATTGCCTGTGAGCACCGCGAGTTGCTGGGTCAACAGCAGATTCGAAACCAGCTCAGGCTTGTCTTTGAATTCCGGTTGAGCAGGAAGATGCTCGCTCCAGAATTTCCGGAAGTCGCTGCCCGTGAAAGTGCCGACGGCATTCAGGAATGAAAATCGCTGCGTCTCGTCAGGCAGCGCATTGGAGAGCATCGCGTTCAGTGTGTTATGGCCGTTTTTGTCCTTGAGCAGCTGTTTCGCGGCGAATTTACGGATGGTGCTAAGAAATGCCGCGACTTCGACCTCTTCGAACGCGCCGATGACGCGTTGGTCCGTGGATTTGGCAATTGCGGCGCGCAGTTCTGCTTCCTGCTTCTTGTACAAAACCGCCCAATCAAGCCGGACGTCCTGTCGCCCGATACCGTAAAGCAGTTCGTGCGAAAGTTCTTCTTCAGTCTCCTGGCTGAGCACTTCGGCGCTGGCGGCAATCGTGACGCGCACGAGGTCCAGGTCGAGTTCTGCCGCGGTGAAGGCCAACTGCTCGCTCGAGGCGGCGATCTCCTGGAGGCTGGTCTCGCTTTCCTTCAGAAAAGCACTCAGCGCACTCATCACTGTTTCGTATTCCGTCCGCGTGTCCGTTTGGGTGATGGTGACGTCCAACCCCCGCACAAGTCCTTTGTCGGAATAATCGTCTGCATTGACCATGCGGGAACGGCCGATGATGTCGCCGTCTTCCCCATCTGCGACGGCGTACACCACCACATCGGCTTTCTTGCGTTCGGCGCGCCGGTATTGCCAGTCGTAGAAGGTAAGACTGTAGTTGCCCCGGTTGTCGGATGTGGTTAGACCGAGAAATTCGAAGCGGTTGCTTTCGACTTCCGCGATCATCTTTATATCGCGATAAACCGCAACGCCGCGCAGATCGAGCTCGAAGGCCAGCAAGCGCTGCTGCCTTTTCACGGACGCGTCTTGAAGTTTGACAGTGCCGGTTACGGTGAACGAGCGGCTCGCTTCCGTGAGGCCTTTTTTGTCGAGCGCCTGCGCAATGGCCGCTATGGTGTTGTCGTCGACGAGGGTGGAATCATCAACGGGTACGTTCAATTCCTCTTGCAGATCACGAACTTTTGCAAGTGTGTCCGGCCCAGCCTTGTGTTCCTCAACCTCTTGATTCGCTACCGACAATCCCAAGACTGCCAGGAACTCGTGCAGCAAGGCGACGTTATATGAGGTCTCGTTCAAAGCGATTGGGTTTAGCTGTGTGGACATGGGAAATAATCCTCCTAAGGTCGGCTCCAACTTGCCAACGCGTAATCTTCACTCATGAAGCCCGCAGCGCAGCCTCTGACGGTAGCGCCTAGGTTATTCGTGCGAGGAAGCCTCAAGCATAGATTCATGAACACGTCTTCTTTGTCATAATCGGTGGAAAATCCTTTGACAGGTGGCCGTTCTGAGTAAGCTGGCCACCTCCCCTGCTCATATCGACGCAAGGGTGTGCTGGTGATTGCGATTAGGGCTCCTCTCGTACGCTATTACTCCGGCGAAATGGCACGACCCTTCTAGAATATCGGGAAGAGATCTACGACGACACCTGGCTGAGTAATTGAGCGAGAGATTCTCGGAGGAGTGCCAGGCTGGAAGTCCAGGAAGAGTGGCCCCGAGCGGCCCCGGACTCCTAACAAGAAGTGCCCGGTTTCGGGTGCGGCTCTTTCAAGGTAAACTACGTACCTCTGACCTACCGGTGCGTTTGACAGCCAATCGGCGGCCTCGGCAGGCGTTAAAAGGTCTTGGACCAACAAGCTCTGGTCCAGCAACCCCAAGCGCCGCAAGTCCCGTTGGAGTCTTGGACTACCTCCATAATCGTCGTATATTCCCTCCGTAAGTCCCAGGCGCCGACCAACAGCATTTCCTGTCATCTCACCCCCTAGTGCGGCCGCGCAGGTTACAAAGAAGCAATTCTCGCGCGCTAAAGCACCTATGGCCGAATTGTACCGGTGTCCAGCTGGTAGCGGTCGTACTGGCTGAGGCCGAGGCATCCCTTCTACCGGCGCTAATGGCTCAATAGCCTGGGGCACTACCGCGGGAGCAGGACGTCTAATAGGAGCTGCGCCGCTCCCCGATGCGCCAGATCTGCTAGCCGCGCGATGTGGTCCACCTGAACCTGGTCCGGGTGGTGTGGGCGTCCTGGCCGGAGTTGCAGCGCCTCTCATGGCAAATCGGCCAGCCAGCCCCGTAAACAGCGTTTCGATCACCGGGTAGGCAGCGCGGGCATAATGGCGGGATGCGTCATCGCTATCGCCACGTGCAGCCGCCTCTCGTCCTTCAAGAACATTCATCGTCATCTCAAACGTAGTGCCGGCAACCGGCACTTGATGAACAGCTACAGCTACAGCCGCCGCGATCGGGGACAGGTGCCTGTTGTCCATTTGTGCTTGATAATCTTCAGGAATCCCGTATAAGCGCTGGTGAACAGCAACCGTAGCCATCCCAACCGGGCCGAAAGGCGCGCCTAGCATTCCAATCGCTGAATTCCTAACCGCCCCAACATACTGTCGCCAAATTTCGCCAAGAAATGCTGTTACGGGGTGACACCCATCCATATCGATAAGAATAATGGGGTTGCAATTTGCATATGCGTAGCTGTGTGTACCCCCGCCGGAGACTTTTGGATCGACACTCACCCACCTCCCCAACCACGGGGCGCAATACCTCGCCGAGTGATAATTCAACCCTGTCTCCCTATCCCGTTCCTTTCCTGTGTAGCGATACCGTTTGAGATTCACTTCCGCCATACTTCCGCCCACACAATACGCGCTTGATCCAGGCGGGTGATATTCCTCATAGGTAATCACCTCCGCGGACTCGTCGAGTTCCACACACGCTGAGCCCAGATGATTGCTGTACTGATACCGGAACCTCGAACCTTGATCGAGATCAGCGTTACTCGTCGTCAAGACATCTTCCACAATCAGAACGCGCTGCTCGCCGGCAAACAAATGGTGCGTTTCGATCTCGTCTACTATGCCGCCAGGACCATATCGCCGGTAGACCTCTGTCCCGCCGAGGTAGAAACGCTCCCACTGCTTGACGCGTGATTGCGTGGTTATGACTTTGCGGGTGCGTTCCTTGCCGGCGTCGTAGTTGTAATAGGCCCAGCCCCCGCCGCCGAGGTTCGCAACGTGGATCATGTCTCGGGTGTCCCAGCGCAAGCGGAATTCCTGTGGCACATTGTTGAGGTTCAGCATGCTGCCGTGGGTGTCGTAGCGGTAAGTGACAGCGTCGGCGTCGCTGCTGCCGGTCCAGGTGCGCAGTAGACGATTGCTGTCGGAGGCGTATTCATAATGCCGCGTCCAACTTCCAGTGGGCCCGCCGTTATGCCGCACCTCGTCGATATTGCCGACGGCGTCGTAGCGGTACCGCTGCGTGTAGTTGCGCAGCGCGCCCGGGCCCGGCGGTCCGACTCCAATATGGTCCGGAATGTTCTGGAACTGTGTTGGCGCACCATCGACGTTGGCATGCTCGCGGCCAGTGGCCTCAATCAAACGATAGAGCGCGTCGTAGTTGTAGCGACTGCGCGGCTCTACCATCTGATTGCGGAAGAAGATCGGTTCGTAGGCCTCGTCGTAGATCTCCGCGATGTTGCCAGTGGCGTCGAAAGTGTAGTGAAGCTGCTGCAATACGTGGTCGTCACGCAAACTGGAGTGATGGCTCGGAAACGCCGGATCGTATTCGGGTCGAGTGGTGCGCAACTGGCGGAGACGAAATGTTTCGGGGTCGTAGTCATAGCGCGTGGCGGTACCGTTGCCATAGTCGATGCGCTGTTTTTGCCCTTTAGCGTCGTAGGCGATGGCGAGAATCGCGTGGACCCGCTGTGACGGACGCTCCGGCGCGGGACGGGGGCCTTCGCGAAAGCCGAAGGCGGTCTTGGTGGCGCGGATTACCAGGTCTTCGCCCGACAACAATCCTCGCTCGTTGTAGCGCGGTTCGTAGACCGCGACGCGGCTGTCGGGCACCACCTTGTGCCAGTTGTACTGCCGCGTCATGCGGTTTAGTGCGTCGTATTCGGTGATCTGCGCAAAGGTTTCGGTTTCCAACTCTGCCGTGTGCGAAACCGGCGACCAGTCGACGACCGGCGCGTCGTAAGCACGAGCCAGCGTACGCCGGGCTTCGAGCACGTTGTTTTTGAAGTCGCGTTGGATGGTCTCGACCATTCCGCTGGGGTCGTAGTGGCGAACAAGCTGACCGACGAGGTTGGCGTTCCGGTCTTCCGTGGATCTGAAGTTTTCGGTGCCATCGGGTTCCCTGGCATCACGGTACTCGTAGCGCTCGATCATCATCAGATGTGGATCGCCGTTGATTCGCAGCCACTGCGCCGTGGGCCGGTGCAAGGCATCGTATTCGGTGAAATACAGCCGCTGCTCATCCACAGCGCCGCTGTCGGTTTGGCGTTCATTGAAATCCCAAGCCAGCATCGGTTTGCCGGCCGCACCCATCAGCATCCAACGGTCGCCTGCGTCCATGCTGTGTTGGAAAAGTAGATTGCCGGCGATGTCGTAGCAGGGGGCGCTGTTGACCGGCATCGCCTCTGACCGCGAATGGTCAGCTTCGTCGGCGGCGCGCGTCGGCTTTATGGGGGTGATGTATTGCATCACGAGGTTGCCGCGCGCATCACGAATCCACAGCGGCTTGCCCTCAGCGTCAAGCCTGGTGAAGGTCAGGTATTTCTCGTCGTGCAAGAGATCGTGGCGATCGCGGTATTTGTTGTGGGCGATGCCGACCACGTCGCGACCCAGGCTGTCGAGCAGGGTAAGCGCCGGTGTGTTGGCATGCTGGGCGGCCAGCCAGGCGGCTCGCTGCTCCGGGGTGGCGAGGAGCTCTCCGGTGATCGGATCGGTCGGCACAGGGCGATCAGGGTTCAGCGGGTTTCTGGCGGCATACCAGCCGTTACCAGGCTCCAAGACCGTGTCGTTGGCATCGTAGCTTGCAACATGCCAGGGCGAGAACTCGGCACGGCTATATGAGCCGTCGGGCGATTCGGTGCGGACGAGACGTCCGGCAGCGTCGTAATACAGCACGGGCGTGACGCCGACTTCGCGCGGTTCTTCGAACCGTTGGCCGCTCTCGCTGAAATAGGGTTCGTACTGTTTGACCGGCTTGCCCTTGTTGTTGAGTATGGTCCTGCCGTTGGCAATCCAGCGTAGCGGTCCACCTTCTCTTTCCGGTTCGGCCTGGACCTTCTTAACCAAAACGCTGCCGAGACCATCGGTGTATTCGA
This sequence comes from uncultured Clostridia bacterium, assembly GCA_964548075.1. Classification (GTDB taxonomy): domain Bacteria; phylum Acidobacteriota; class Blastocatellia; order UBA7656; family UBA7656; genus Onstottus_A. The sequence continues at coordinate 137,758 of CAZJQQ010000005.1, forward strand.
AGGCAGTATGCACCGGACTGACTTCGTCTGCCCTTAGCTGACGTACGTGCCGCTCCCGCACGATGCCGCAACTGCAGGCTGGATGGACACCCCAAATCACAGAGCCGTCGGCACTATGCACTTCGCCGAAGTAGACCAGATGCCGCGCCGTGGCATCGCCAAGCAAACGGCGGGCTTGGGCTTCGTCGTAATCCTCCGTGAAGAATCGGTTCAGCGTGGCGAGGTCGGGGTTGAGGAGCGCGTCGTCGAAGCCCGACAGATCGTCTCCCTCGGCGCCCTTGCCCATCACGGCTGAAGCGGCGGGCAAGCCCAGGATGTCGAACGCGACCGCGGAGAGGTTATCGTTGATGTCTCGGAGCCGCCGGGCTGCCAGGACGCGGAAGTCGAACTCCTCAACGCGGACAACGTTACCCAACGCGTCGGTGCTCGACTCCAGAAACAGGTCGCGGGCGTCGAACTGGAGAGTGGTGACATTGCCGAAGGGATCGGTGTAGTGTTCGGGCAAGTAGAAGTGGTCGGCGGCATCGTCCTGGAAGCCGGCAATGCCTGAGCGGATCCAATACTGCCCCGGGGCATCGCCGAATCGGCTACGGAGATCCGCCCCGCTCAGGTAACCGCTGATGGAGGCCTCACCGATTTGGCGACGGACATCAGGTGTTAATTTGTCCTGGAAGATCGCGGCGAGCAGGTCTTCGGTCATCGCTAGCTTGTAGTTCTCGTATGGCAAGCCCAACCGGTTGAGCGTGCGGAAGGGAAGTGGATCGCGCAGGTTCTCATTGAAGAAAAGCATCCGCACGTGCTCGACACAACGTTTCTGCGGAGCAGTCCGAACGGCAATCTGGTGGTAAGGAATCTCGGCCACCGCGCTTCCGGCTGTTTGGTGCACTTCACTCAGTCGGTAGTCCCGCAGTTCTTGGAGCGAGAAGTACGAGTGCACTGGCTGGATGCCGGTCAGTTCGTATGTGAGCACTTCGCAGGGCACACGCAGGCGGTGGTGGTCCGGCTCATCAACGTCGAGCGTGTACCGGCTTTCTGTATAGACGAGGTGCATCTCCCGTTGCACGTCCCGGATGCGCCCAAGGTTCTCGCGATCAAGCATAGGTTCGTCGAACTGCCCAATTCGCGGATACACGGCCGCAACCGACTGCAAGACGTTTCCGTATTGGTCGGTCGCGAGGTTAAGCGTGTGGGCGATGCGCGGATCGGGGCGCAGGGTGGTCGGACGAAGATCAAGCTCGTATTGGTAGGTGATGGCTTCACTTTCTGTGACCAGGAAAACGGCGTGGCGGTTCGTGCCCCGCGGTTGGAGGCGTTTGATCTGGCAATTATGGGTGGCGGCGGAGAATAGTTTCACCGGCTGGTGTTCGCCGTGCTTCAGCGCATCGACGTCGAGCTCGTACACTTCCTGTCGAAGGGCCATGCCCTTGCAGGCGCGCAGAGCTTCGCGCCATTCGTTGGTGGTTAAGTCCCGCGCGGCCAGATCCGGTTCAGGCAATGCCGCCTCGCGGAAGGCGCCGAGCGCGTTGACTTCGTCCGGGCGCAGCGACTCGAACCATTGCGGGAAATACTCTTCCTTGAAGTGCGAGAGGATCGTTTCGCGATTCACGAACGCGCCGGTGTGGAACCAGGTGACAGTCTTGACCGGAGGCTGGTAGAGGGTCTTGTCCTCCGTGATGTACGGGCTGGCGACGTTGCCCTGCGTGAATTCGCCATACGATTCGACATCCACCTGCTCGACGCGACCGAAGCCCCTGAACTCCCGTTCGACTCCATCAAAGTAACCGTGGTGGTAGGAGTACGTGGTGGAGAAATTGGTCTTGCGCCACTTGTCGGAGACCGTCACCTTCTCGACGCAATGAACGGGGAATGGCAGTTTGGTGATCCAGGGTTTCCCGGCGAGCTTGTCCTGCAAGTAAGACTTGGTGGAGGGCGCATACTGCACGCTCGTCTCGGCGCCAAGGTTATTGGCGGTCTTGATCAATAGGTGCGGCTTTTGCCCTCCCATCAGGTCGATGTAGCGCATCGGCCGGCGCACGTCGCCTGTTAGGGGAGACGACCAGACGAGACAGGCCGTGCCGTTGCCCAACAGATCGGCCGTCATCACCGAAGAAAGATTATCCACACGCGGGAATTGGCTGAGGCGGCGCGGTTCGCTCCAGCGGTTGCCGGACTGATTGAAATACAGACGCACGCCGTCGGGGCCCAGATAGATGATGTCGCTCGTGCCGGAGCCATCTATGTCGGCCACACGAACGCGTTGGTGGTTGAACTGGTCAGGGTGGTCGAACCACGGGGCATTGTCCATCGTGACTCTGGCCCCGAAGCGGCCGTAGCCCAGGTTGGGCCAGTAGCACACTTCGCCGTTCCGGATGCGCACTAGATCGGTCAAGCCATCGCCGCACATATCGGCGAGGTAGACGGATTGCGTGCCATCGGCCAGCACCAACCGCGGACCTTGCTCCTCATCAAGAGCCTTTCGGACGTGTCGGGCCGAATCAAAGCCTTCTTCAGCGAGTGAAGGGTACCAGGTGAGCACTTCGTTTTCGGTGATCAGGACGTCGGCATGGCCATCACCGTTCAGATCCACGAAACGCAAGTTCGGTTCATCCCAGCGAATATTTGGCAGATGACCGAATGTTTTGAATGGTTCCCAGTCTTCGTCCTGGGTTCGCTCGTAGAAACCGGGACTCGGCCCGGCGAACGTTACTACGTCGAGTTGACCATTGCCGGCGAGGTCGATGAGTTGTTGTCGGCCGCCACTCAAATCTGCGAGCGATGGTTTGGACGCAACCATCTCGGGCGGACCGAATCTGCCCTCGCCGAGGTTTGGTTTGTAGAACCACCCGCCGCCCTGCTCAGTCAACATGCCTGAGACGCCTTCGCCATCCAGATCCACCCACTGGTAGGTTGTGCCGTCCAACCCTACGGGCAAGTTTTCCAGGCTGTCGGCATCCATCTCTCGGATGTCGTCCTGAATGACGGCCTTGCTGTACTCGAACTCGAGCGGCGGCAGGGATTTCTTGAGGTAGGTGACGTACCTGACTCCATTGCTGTCCAGCACCGCCTCGCTGCCATCGCGAACGAATCCCGACTGCGTGACAGCGCGAATGAACGAGGCAAAGCGGGTGCTGCCCTGATGGGATAGTTCGGTCTCGATCGTGACTGGTTGCGAATAGTCGAGGTCGGCGTACTCGAATTCGGTGGAGCGCACCAGGCAAGGCTCGCTGCCCAGCTCGGCGAAGTTGTGAAACATCAACACGCGGCGGCAACGGCGATAGGTGCGGACTTCAAATCCGGCGCGGTGAGATGAGAATGCGTCCGCGCGAACAGTCCATGATTTCTCTCGCGATGATTCGCCAAGCGATGCTGAAGCTCGGACAAGCTTATGTTGCTCAGCGGCAGGCCGGCTCGGGTCGAAGGCGAGTTCCTCATAGTGGCCCTCGTCGTAGTCAAATACTACCTCGAACATCCACTGGGCCGCCGCCGCCTCCAGGTCTGGATGGACCAGGCGCGAGGTCACGTTGCCGTACTTGATGCGCTTCAGGTAGCGATTGGCCGAACGGGTCCTGGCAGTGCGGTTTCGCTCGTTGGCCTGGGACAGATCAACACCGTGCGAATCTTCTTCTTCGTACTCATAGATGATGGCATTTCCCTTGTCATCATAGCTCTGGCAAATCAGCCAACTGAAAACTCTCGTTCTCGTGGGATCGCCGGGATCAGTGATGCGGCTTTCTGCAGTCTTGCCGTAAAGCGTCGTAAGGTTGTCGCGAGAAATGGAGCGCCAGTGGATCTCTCCCGTGGTCCGGTTGGTCCATCGTTCAATCCGGGCGAACAGCCCCTCAACGCGTGGCCGGTAGCGGTGGATCGTATAGCCCGACGCGGTGGTGTTGTCCTCAAACCTACTGCCGTCCGGCTGAAGAACAGGCACCAGGTCTTCCGCGCCAGATAGAACAAAGACGTCCGACTCTTCGGCGTCCCAGTACCGCGGTAACCCCTTGTCCGTCTTGCGGGTGATGGTTGGCAGCGAAAGACTCCAGCCAAATCCAAACGGACCATTGCCCGAGCCAGAGTCGTAGGCCAGGGATAGTTGCGGACCAAAGCCAGAGCGGCCGGGGCTAATGGCTAACGGAACCGTCATCGCCCCAGTGCCTGTTACAGGATTCGCGGCAAACTTCTCACCAATGCCGCGAATCGCGCCGCCACCTTTGGGCAGTGAGATCGAGGGTAAAGTAGAGCTGCCCTTATCGGTGGCAGCTTCGTTACTACCGCCTGCTCCTCTTTGATGATTGGGGGCCAAAGAAGCTCCTTCTGCCAGGAGTGACGGATGTCGAGAATCCTGAGTGCCATCAAAGATATTAAAGATCTCTTGATCCAGGTGGACGCGGTCATCGCCTCATTTCGGCGGCTGATAATACCACGGCTCGGGCCGGATTTCTAATAAATAAAGTACAAAGTGAAAAATATAAGTGCAGAGCGATCTGAAGGCGTTCCAAAGGATGCCATCATAATAGAACAGACTTTGGATGTTTTCGTGCTGAGAGCGTGGGAGTTTTGCCCCCAAGGTGATCCGTCAAAGGAATAGTTAATTGACGAGGCTCTCGCGCAAGGAATACTCGTTTGAGGCGTCATCTGATCAGAAATGTTAAGACCGCTTCGCGCAAGGCGCTGCCGGAATAAGTGGACTGCGGTTTCACGACTTGCGCTACGCCTTTGGCACAGGCGAAGTCGACGGTTTTGCTCCGTGAGCCCGGCTAAGGACGTGGACGTGGTAGTTTGTGGACATACGGACAACGATGCGTTATGTTCATGCCGCTGGTTAAGGGCACGTTTTGGGGCGGTAGAATGTGGCGGCGGTGAGGAGTGACAGAAGTGAACCTGCCCCAAATCTACCACAAGCGCTCGAAGCGACGGCGTAGGAGCTGGGCCAGTAGGCAACTGATTGACAAGGATATGGCGGCGTAGCTCAGGTGGTTAGAGCGTGGGATTCATAACCCCAAGGTCAGTGGTTCAAGTCCACTCGCCGCTACCAATTCTCGCAGCAAGTTACGGGTCGGCGCCCAGCCGGCCCGATTCGGTTTTGTGCCCGGACCTCTTCAACTCTCCTCCTGGGCCTCGACAACGGGGCGTTTGGCCTCTTTCGTCGCACGTACATACCGCATTGTCGTCCGCCAGTTCTCGTGAACCCAGAGTCCGCGAGAACCGGGATCACCACCGATGGATCGCATCCTGCTCTAACTAGCACTGAGAGGCTCAACTTAGCCGCCGTCATTGTTTCATGTTCCGTGTTCGCTTGATGAATTCAACGACGACCCTAGCCAGTTCTTCGCCTTTGTCTTCCTGAAGAAAGTGACCTGCTCCGGCAATGATGGTGTGCGGCTGGTCTTTCGCGCCCGGCACGCGTTGCTGAAAGATGCGCTCGCCGCCGCGCGTGATCGCATCACCGTCGCTGAACGCCGTCAGGAACGGCTTCGTCCACTTGCTAAAGACCTCCCACGCCTTGCGATTGGCGGGCGCAGCCGGATCGTCCGGTTGCGTTGGGACGAGCTTCGGAAAGATTCGCGCGCCCGCTTTGTAACGATTGTCGGGGAACGGCGCATCGTAAGCGGCAACGACTTCGGGCGGGAGGGGAGTGCGGCAACCGCCTTTGACAATGTTGCCGACGGGCAGCTCCGGCACACTCTGTGAATACTGCTGCCATTGTTTGAAGGCATCGCTCATCGGCATATCGCCCGTGGGCAGGCCGGTATTCGCCGCGACTACGCGCGCGAACCGCTCGGAGTTCTCCGCCGCGACACGGAGGCCGATCAACCCGCCCCAGTCCTGACAAACGAGCGTGATGTTCTTCAAATTGAGCGCGCGAACGAATGCCCTCAGCGTGTCGACGTGAAACTGATACGAGTAGTCTTCCGGTTTAACAAGCTTATCCGAACGCCCGAAGCCGATGAAGTCCGGCGCAATTGCGCGATAACCGGCAGCGGTGATGATCGGAATCATCTTGCGATAGAGGTATGACCACGACGGCTCGCCGTGCAACAACAACACGACCTCACCGTCCTTCGGCCCTTCGTCAATGTAGTGCATGCGCAGCCCCGCCACCTCGACGTAATGCGGCGCGAAGTCGTAGCCAGGTAGATTCTTGAATCGTTCATCCGGTGTTCTGATGACTTCCATGGTTTTCGGTCTCCTTGAAGAACCTGCCTGAGCCACTTCAACGCGGGACGCGGCTCCGAGGCTGGGCGCCACCTTCACCGCAGCGGGTTGTGCCGGCGCGACCGGCGATGGGGTCTGCGCGGCAGCGATGATCGGAAAAACAAAACAGACTGTGACGCCGACAAATAGCGAAGTGTAATCCTTCATCGCGGTTCAGTCTCCTTTATTATCGTCCTGCGCGGGCGTTCTTGTCGGACGGTAGCTGAACGCCGCCTCCCACGCGCCGCCGGCCCTGACCTTGCGGGCAAAGATCGTAACGCGCGGGTTGATTTCGAACTTTCCTTTCTCGACCACGGATGGGCGCCGTCGTTGATGGCATGGAGTCCTCCTGACATTTCCGAAACTATTCTGTCTCCTTCCCGGGCACGGCGCGTGACGATGAAGTGGGAACTACGGCGCGCCACCCATCTTTCAATAACTGCCGCATCTCAGCCAATACCTGTGCTGATTTCGGATCATTGACCAGATTGGTGTATTCGTGCGGGTCGGTGTGATGATCGTAAAGCTCTGCCATCTTTTCATCGCCCCACTCGGTGTAGCGGTAACGCTCCGTGCGTACACTGCGGCCAAACGCATTGCGGCGTGCCAGCGAAGTGAACGCCGCTTTCTTCCACGCCTGTTTGGGATCGTCGAGCAGCGGCGCGAAGCTCGCGCCCTCCTGCCCGGTGGGCGCCGGCAAGCCGCATAATTCGGCGAGTGTGGGATAGATGTCTACGAATTCGACGAGACTTTGCGAAACTACGCCCGCCTGTTTCTTCGGCGCGACGACGATCAATGGCGCGCGGGCGCATTCTTCAAACAGCGTCAGCTTGCGCCACAACCCGCCGTGTTCGCCCAGGTGAAATCCGTGATCGCCGATGAAAACGATGATCGTGTTGTCGTTGAGCTTCAGCCGATCCAGCGTGTCGAGCAGATAACCGACTGCCGCGTCCATCAGCGAAGTCGCCGCATGATAGGCCGCAAAGGCCTGCCGTCGTTGCGCGTCGGTCAACACATCATCGCCCGAGTGGTGGGTCAGCGCGGGCGCTGGGATGTCGTCGCGGTCATTCGCAGGCGCGTAGGCCAGCGGCATCTTCGACTGGGGATAAAGATCGAAATACTTTTTCGGCGCGATCCACGGCAGGTGTGGTTTGTGAAACCCGGCAGCGATGAAAAACGGTTTGTCCTTATTCGCCTCCAATAGTCTTGCGACGCGACGCGCCGTGTTGCCGTCGGGCTCATCTTGGTCGTTCGTTTTCGTGGCACGCCACGTCAAAGGCACGCCGCCTTCATCGCCGGGCTTTAGTTGTTTGAGCAACGCGTCGCGCGAGAGCCCCGTGCGTCCGCGATAAGTCGTCCGCTCGGCGTCTGGCGGCTTGGTGCGGTCGTGCACCTCTGCTTCATCTTCATCCGGCACGAAGTAAGGCGAGGGGTCGGCATCTTCCGACACATCCCAGGTCACCGCCGCGTTGTAAGTGTCGTGCGGAATCTTGCCGATGCGCGCCGTGAAATAACCGTGCTGTTTGAAGTATTCGGGCAGCATCACCACGTCTTTCAGATTTGTGCGCGGGTCGGTGTTGTTGTTGAAGATGCGCGTCGTCTCGGGGCGGCGACCGCTAAGGAGCGAAGTGCGCGACGGACTGCACAGCGGATACTGGCAATAGGCGCGGTCGAATTTCACGCCGCGTTTGGCAAGCCGGTCGAGATTGGGCGATTTAGCGATCGCATCGCCGTAGGTGCTGAGCGAAGTGTTCAGGTCATCAGCGGCGATGAATAGGACGTTCAGTTTGCGCGCGGGCTGCTTGCCGGATGGCGGCGACTGTTGCGCGGCGACTCCGCTCAGACTTACCAGCGCGAGAGCGGCGGTCAGAAACAGCGTCGAGGTTCGTTTCATCGAATGAACTCCACTTTATCGTCGCCGTCTTCCGTTACGGACCCACTTCGCCTTGGTCATCTGTTCGTTCCAACTGTCCCACGCCGCCTGCAGCTCTTTCAGTTTCTCGGGCTGCTTGCTCGCCAGATCATTTTTCTCTGGGATGTCCTCAGCCAGATTGAATAGCGCAGGCGACCCAGCCATTTTTACCATCTTCCAATCGCCTGCGCGAATCGCCGATTGATCTCCGAAGCGCCAGTAGAGCCGTCCGTGGGGCGCAGTCTTGTTCTCGCCTGATAGAAACGGAAGAAGGTTTACGCCGTCGAGTTTCGCGTCGGTCTTACCGCCGGCCGCTGCAACCGCGGTCGGAAGAACATCAAGCGAGATCGCCGGCTGATTGTAAACTCTTCCGGACCGCAATTGACCCTTCCACTGAATCAGGAACGGAATGCGAATGCCGCCTTCCCACACCTGCCCTTTGTAACCGCGCAGCGGGTCGTTGCGCGATGACGTCTGCTGGGTTGGCCCGCCGTTGTCGCTGATAAAGAAGATCAGCGTGCTCTCCTCGATCTTCAACTCGCGCAGCTTGGCCAGCACTCTCCCAACTCCATCATCCAGGGCCGACAACATCGCCGCAAATGTTCGCCGCTTTGCGTTGGTGATCGAGCCGAACCGCGCCAGGTATTTCTCGATCGCTTCGAGCGGCGCGTGTACGGCGTTGAATGGCAGGTAGACGAAGAACGGTTCTTTCGGATGGCGTTCGATGAACGAGACAGCCTCACGGGTGAAAGCTTCGGTAAGGTAGCTGCTCTCGTCCACGGGCGCCGTGCCCCGAAGGATCGGATTGGCGCCACCCGAATTCACATAAGAGTGAGCGCCGCCAAGAAAGCCGAAGAACTCGTCGAAGCCGCGCTTGATGGGGTTCAATTCAGGCTTGTAGCCGAGGTGCCACTTGCCAAACATTCCAGTCGCGTATCCGAGCGACTTGAGCCGGTTCGCAATGGTCACTTCGGTTAGAGGCAAGCCGAAATCCGCGTCGGCCATCGCGCGAGGGCCAGGGTTGAACTCGTGACCGAATCGCTCCTGGTACCGCCCGGTCATCAATCCCGCGCGTGTCGGACTGCAAACCGGACAGGTCACGTATCCGCTGGTGAAGCGAACGCCGGCGGCCGCGATCGAGTCGATGTTAGGGGTAGGAATGTCCTTGCAGCCCTGCACACCGAGGTCGGCATATCCAAGATCGTCGGCGACGATCAAGATGATATTGGGCTTGGCAGCGGGAGCCGGCGCGAAGCCGGCTTCAACCCGTATGCCTGGTGAGCTGGCGGCCACCAAGGCCGCAGTGAGCCCAACGAAAGAAAGAGACCGCGCAAATTGCGAAGGCCGTTTCATCATTTAGAATCCTCTTAGTTTGGGAAAAGGCTGCCAGACTTTGGCGGGCGAGATCACGCCAAAGCCTTAGACGCAGGCAATCGATAGAAAGTTCGGATAGTTGAGCCTACGACATCGGCGAAACTTTCTCCGGACAATTACCTTCCAAGCGGATCAGCAGGACGAAGTCCGGGCGCGGCAGGCGCAAAACGGATGAACAACCCTTACTGGCTGGGCCTGATGATGCCCAGGTCGATCAAGTTCCTGGAGCCGCTCGAATCGACGATGACTTTCTTGATTCGCGGCAGAACTTCTTCCATCGCTTCCAGGTAGAGCCGCCTCTCGGTCACTTGCTTCGCCTGGCTGTACTCAGCAACCAGCTTTGCGAAGCGTTCGGCCTCTCCCTGTGCTTCGTTGATTCGACGTTCGCGATAGCTCTCTGCGTCGTTGAGCAACTTGCCGGCCTCACCGTGAGCCTTCGCCACCGCGTCGTTGGCGTACCCATAAGCCTCGTTGATTATCCGGTCGCGGTCGGCGCGCGCGCTTGCAACCTCGCGAAACGCATCAGCGGCGCCCGCCGGTGGCGAGACGCTCTCGATGTTGACCGAGCTTATCGAAACGCCGCTGGAATAGTAGTCGAGCATCTCCTGTGATAATTGCCACGTCGCCGTTTGGACCGCGATCTTGCCGGTGGTCAAGAGGCTGTCAACTCCCTGCCCCGCGATCGTGGCCGTGAAAGCCGATTCGACTGCACGCGAGACCAGTCCGGCCGCATCCTGCGAGTTGAACAAATAAGCAGAAGGCTCCTTCACGCTGAACTGCACGGCCATCTGCACATTGATCAAGTTCTGGTCGCCCGTGAGATACTGCGCCGGGTTCTCGGCTCCGCTGCGAGCCAGTACTTGATCCGGCATCTCGACGCCGACGGTGACTCTCTTTGTCTCGAGGGCTTTCAGCTTGATAACGCTCTCGACCGGAAACGGAAGATGGTAGTGGATTCCGGGAAGCACTCTCTTCTCGAACACCCGGCCGAATCTCACGACCACGGCTTGCTGCTCAGGCGCAACCAGATAGATCCCGGAGAACACGTACAACCCAATCAACACAACCCACCAGCGACGCCGTATCATCGATTGCGGATTGCGTAGCGAGAGATCTTTCAGCGAAGCAATTGGCATCTGCGACTTACCTATTCGGATCACGCGCTCACTTCAACTTGCCGTGTGTCAGCAGCTTTAAGAACTCGGAGTCCGAAGACAGAATAGCTGTGGTGTTAGCGTCGATGACCTTCCGGTAAGCTTCGAGCGTGCGAGTCAGCTTATAGAAGTTAGGATCACGCGAGTACGCTTCGGCGTAGATGCGCGTCGATTGCGCGTCGCCGTCGCCGCGTATTCGCTCGGCGTCGCGATAAGACTCCGACAGAATCCGTGTCTTCTCTCTTTCGGCTTCGGCGCGTATCTTGAGCGCTTCGGCCTCTCCTTCGGCTCTGTATTGTTTGGCGATGCGCTCGCGCTCGGCGCGCATGCGGGCGTAGACGCTGTCCTGGTTCTGCGCAGGCAGGTTCAAGCGCTTCATCCGAACGTCCGCGATCTCGATTCCGTAACGATCCAGCGCCTGCTCGTTGCATTGGTCCGTTACCCGTTGCATCACTTCTTCAACGCGAATCTTCTCGGGAGACGTTGACACAAGCGCCGACAGCTCAGTGTTTCCGAGAGCCGCGGCGACCGCCGCCCACACGGTATCGTGCAATCGCATCTCCGCGCCGATGACATCGCCGACCGTCTGCAAGAACTTGTTTGGATCGCGCACTCGCCAACAGATGTATGAGTCGACGACGATGTTCTTCTTGTCCTGGGTCAGGAACTCAGACGGCCGAGGGTTGTAGACCATCAAACGCTTTTCGTAGACCAGCAAGCTCTGCCATGGCCACTTCACCTTGAGCCCTGCTGACGAAATGGTCCTGACCGGGCGGCCAAACTGAGTGACAATCGCGTGCTCGGTTTCATCGACGGTGAAGAAGGTCCTCATCACCAAAACAAGAACAACCATCGCGGCGACTGCGACTGCAACGGCCGTCATCTTGCGACTCATAGTTTCCCTCCAAACTTACTGGTTCGGTGTTTTGCCGAGATCCAGCGGAATGCCCTGCGGATCGACAAAAAACATCTGCCTGCGCCCGACCTTCGAACTATCAACAATCATCTTCCTCTTGCCTGCCAGCACCTGCTCGATTGTTTCGAGATAAAGCCGGGTTTCGGTTACGTTAGGACCGGTCTTGAAGGCTCCAAGCGCCTGGGTAAAGCGCTGAGCGTCGCCTTCAGACCGATTCGTTCGATCGGTTGTGTAGGATGCCGCCTGGGCCAACTGCGCCGAGGCCGTGCCGCGCGAGACCTGAACCTGTTCGTTGCGATAGCCCTCAGCCTCATTGATGAGCTTGTTCTTCTCTTCGAAAGAGGTCGATACGCTGCGAAACGCATCGACCACTTCGACCGAGGGGTGAACGTCCTGCAACTGCACCGCTACGATTCTGACGCCGATGTGATACGACTCGGCGGCTCGTTGAATGAGTACCTTCACTTCGCGCTCGACCTCGGCTCGCCCGCCGGTCAACACGCGGTCGAGAGCATTCGCGCCAACCACCGAGCGAATCACAGACTCCGCCGCCACGCGGATGACGTTGGCCGGGTCGGCGGTTGCAAAGAGATAATCCTCGGCTGAAGCAACCGAGTACTGCACGACCGCGTTGACCTCAACGAGGTTTTCATCGCCCGTCAACATCAATGCTTCATCCTGCCGCTTCTGGTAGCGGCCCGTTCGGTGCTGAATGTTCCACTCGTATGCCTGGGGCTCGCTGGCGCCGGTAAGCTGCGAACCCGCAACGGTTCGGAATCCGATCTCCGCGACCTGAATCTGATTGGGCTTGACCCGGCTGATCTGATCGATCGGCCAGGGCAGGCGATAGTGAATGCCTGGCCCGCGCGCCGGCATCAGCTTGCGCCCGAACCGCCTCGCAACCCCGACCTCGTCCGGCCCGATGAAGTAAACACCCGAGAGAATGTAGAGAAGTACAACTGAAACGCAGCTCCATTTCAGAAGCGGCGCGCGTCGTTGAGTCGTCCATTTTCGAACGGTCTCGACATTGATCGTATTAGCCCTTTCTTGCACCGAAAGGCTAATGCTGCGCAAAACGGTCGAGGCTCCGAGCGCGAAACTGCTCTGCTTAAGCCTTCCGTACGACAGAAGCCGCAGTGAGTTGAGCACCACGAGCAAGGCGGAGACCTGATGAGCAGCGGCAGCGCCAACCGGTCCGAGGATTCCCAGCGCGGCCGCAAGCACCGACACCACGTTCACCGCGAGCGCGAAGATGAGAATGTTCTGAGTGATGATCGCCAGCGTCGCCCGGCTCACATCGAGTAGCAGCGGGAGCCGATCGAGCCGGTCGTTCATCAGGACCACATCTGCTTCTTCGATTGTCACGTCGGTGCCCGCTTCACCCATTGCGATGCCGACGCTCGCCGAGGCCAGCGCTGGCGCGTCGTTTATGCCATCGCCCACCATCGCTACTCGCAGACCGCCGCGCTCAATCCTCTCAACGAAGTCGACCTTGTCCTGTGGCAGCAGTTCGTAATGGACCTCATCGATTCCCGCGCGCTGTGCGACGTCCAGCGCGACGTTCTTTCGATCGCCGGTCAGCAGCGCGATGCGTTTGATTCCTGAGGATTTGAGCCGCGCGACGGTCTCACGCGCGTCGTCACGAGTGGTATCTCGGACGCCGATTAAGCCCTGAAGGACGCCGCCGTCCGCCACAAGCAGAAGGCTCGCGTCTTGCTGCGTTGCGGACGCGATCGCGGCTTCAGCTCGCTCGGAAATCGCGATGCCGCGAGCTTCCATCATTCGGCGATTTCCTGCGAGCACGCTCCGATTATCGACGCGGGCGCTGACTCCGAGGCCCGGCTCGACCATCACTTCGTCTGAAAGCTGGATCGCAAGACCTCGCGAGTTCGCCTCCTTCACTATTAGTTTCGCGATTGGATGGGTTGAGCCCTGCTCCGCCAGCGCGGCCATCTGAAGAACTTCGCTCTCAGATTGAGACTCGATTGGAACGATGCTGGAGATCTCGAGCCGGCCTTCGGTTATCGTTCCGGTCTTGTCGAAGACGAAGCACTCGACGCGCGCGGCTCCTTCGAGCGCTTCGCCGCTTCTTACAAGCACTCCGTCGCGAGCGAGCCTGCCGATGCCCGCAACCACGGCCGCGGGCGTCGCGAGGATCAACGCGCAAGGACACGCCACCAACAACACTGCTACGGCGCGAACCCATTCACCTGTGAAATACAGCGTAGCGCCGCCTGCAAGAAGAAGCGCCGGGAGGAAGAACTTCGCGTACCGATCGGCCGTGCGCTCAATCGGCGCGCGTTTCGTTGCAGCCTCTTCGATCAGAGCGATGATTCGCGCGAGCGTCGTGTTGGGCCCAACGCAGGTTGCCACAATATCGAGCGCGCCCGTTGTGTTGACGCTTCCGGCGAAGACCGAATCACCTGGAGCTTTGTCGACCGGGAGCGATTCTCCGGTTATCGGAGCCTCATTGATCGATGAGCGGCCGATGGCAATACGTCCGTCAACAGGTACGCGCTCACCCGGACGAACGATCACGACGTCGTCCAACCGAACCTCTTCAACGGGCACTTCACGCTCGGCTGCCGTTTGTTGATCCGGGATTCTGATGCGCGCTGTCTTTGGCGAAAGTTCAATAAGACGCTCGATGGCCGAGCGGGAGCGCCGGGAGGCGAACTCCTCGAGCCCTTCGCCTATGAGCATGATAAAGACGGCTTCGGCAGCAGCAACGTTCTCGCCGATTGCGAGCGCAGCTCCGATGGCGAGCAGGATCGCCAGGTCAGCAGAAATGCGCTTCTCAAACAACGCGGAAACCGCATTGTAGTAAATCTTATACCCGCCGAACAACGCCAACAGAATCGCCGTGTCGACTCCAAAGACAGTCTTAACGACTCCCAGCCAGTTCAGCAGAAGCAGCACGCCCACGGTGGCGGTAAAGAGTATGTAGGCGATGTAGTGTTTGGTTTCGCGCGGTGTCATGAGGTTGTCGGCTACAGCGGCCCGGCGCTTCAACGTGCACGGGGCCTTCGATGTTCAGACTCCAGTCGATGTTTGCCCTACAGTCCTTTTGGGGTGGAGGCCTACTTCCTCGCTGGCCCTCGATAAGTGATCCACATTGGCGACACCCAGACGATCTCGCCGTCCTCCTGCTCGCCGCGCACGTAGTAGTAGCTCTGTTTGCCCGCTTCCGGCTTCTCGTCGCGCCAGGTGAACTCTACCCGCTGCGTTTTCGGCTCGACCGTGTAGACGTATTTGTTGTCGCGGATGATGTGGACCTTGGCGAAGGGCGCCGTGCCCATGAGCTTGACTTTGATCGCCGGCGGCGCAGCGGTATCGAACTGATCGCCCATGAGGTAATTGCCACAGCGCACGTCAGCGAGTATGTCGTCGGTCGCGCCATAAATATGCCGCTTCTGAAACGCTTCGAGTAACCCCGCGCGCGTTGGCTTGGTGACGAGCAGGTTGCAGTAGCTCATGTGCGTCGAGATGTGATCAGAGCTTGCCTGGAAGCCGAGCTTGTAGCCCTTTCCCAGCGCGAGCGAGACAAACCCTCTCTCGCGCCAGCCGCCGATGGAATCTCTCGCGCTGTTGGAGCGCGGCGCATCCGGCATTTCGTAGTTCTGCCGATCGCCCTGATAAATCTCGACGATGGGTTCGACCAGCGGATCGTTGTCGCGCCAGTCCGTCCCCATAATCGTGCCGCTCGTGTGCGAAGCGACGATGCCGTTGAAATGGCGCAGGTATTTATAAAGCATCTGCGTGTCGGGTGCGGAACCAGTCGAGTTCTCATCGACCCTGGGCAGACGAGGGAGCGTGCGGACGCCGCGCTGGGCGAAGATAACGTTGCGGTGACCTTCGGGGTATTGCACGCTACGTTCGTAGCTAAACATCGGGGTGAATGAGCCAGGCAGGTAAAACATGTCGGTATATTTTTGCGTGATCCACCAGGTATATTCGCGCCCGTGTCCGTTGTCGTGATCGCAGCAACCCGTCCAATCCATCGCCGCCGCGTCGAGCATGTAGCGGAACGAATCCCAGATCGAACCGTCGCGCATGCCGTCCATCGAAATCTCCGTGTGCCGATGGAATTCACCACGCACGATTCGGTACTCGATGTTGTTCACTTTGGCGCGATAGTCACGCAATCGCTTCACGTTCGTTGCGTCGGCAGCAGACGGCGCGGCCGGGGTCTCGGTGGCGGCGGGCTCAAGCTGAGCCGCTTTCACCGGATCGTTGATGACGATGCGCGAGGCGTAGAGATCATTGTTGTAAGGATCATTGACGGCGGCGTACTGCGCGATGCGCGGATGGAACTGCTGGCGTCCGTCCGCTGATCCGACGATCAGCAATTCGCCCGCGGCAGTTGAAGCAAGCGCCGGACGATTGTCGAGCAGGTTGTCGCTGTGGGTGATGAAGATCGGATTCGTCCAAGCGCCGCCGTCGAAAGAAACCACATTCTCGAACCAAACGCCGCCAATGCCGCTCCACCATGTCGGATGCGCCGTGCGATAGGCAAGCCAGACTCGCCCGCTGCTGTCGGCCAGCAAGCGTGGATAGCTGTTGGCGGGACGCAACGGCGGCGCTGGAGTGGCGCTGGGGCGGCGGTTCCTGGCAAGTTGCGGATCAGGCTGTGATCCGTTTTGCGGATCGCTCTGCCGCGAAGGCGCGTCAATCCTTTGCCGGCCGCTGCCCGGCAGCACCGCTCCAACATCGGGCGGCGTGAAAGCGCGCTCGCCCTGCCACACCTTCAGTTTGATCCAGCGCCCGTGATACAGCCCGATGCCGGTGGTTTCGTCCGCGCCAAAATCCTTGCCCCAGCCCGCATCCGATTCTTCCCACGCGACCCACAACCGGCCTGACGAATCGTAAGCAATCGAAGGATAAGCCTCATACCGAGCGCCGGCTGCGGCGGCAGTTTCCGGGCCGAGCTTCGCGTTACCGTCGAAGGTGCGAAAGTAAATGTCGTAATCGCCTTTGCGATAGCTGTCCCACGCGATAGTAACATCGCCCTTTGCTGAAGCAGCAATCGCGGGATTCCATTCATTTGCTGTGGATGCGCCAACGATGATCTCCGCGGAGAATTTATCGCCCTGTTGTGTCGCGGCGCGGATCTGCGAGCGCCCGTTGCGAAACGCCTGCCAAGCCACCCACACGTTGCCCTTCACATCGGCGGCGGCGGCGGGAACGATATCGGGCCCGGCATCATTTGTAAGTTTGAGCGTGCTCGCTGCTTTGCCGTTCGAGAATGAACCCACATAAAGATCGAAGTTCCCATCCTTGTTGGCCGACCAGAAGACCCACACTTTGCCTGCGCCATCAACTGCAATCGCCGGTTTGTACAGATCGCCGCCCGCGTCGGAAAGCGCGATTGGATCAGACCACGCGCCGCGCGAATAACGCGCCAGCATAATCTGATCGCCGCCCGTTGGCTCGGTCAGCTCGTTCATATCTTTCGGCGGCTGATTGTCCAGGGCCAACCAGCGAATGCCGCTGAATTTCGGATTCGGTTTGAATTGCAGGTAAGCGATCCAGGCGTTGCCTTCCCGATCAACAGCCGAAGCGGGAAAATCCTGGTCGTCACGCGAACGAGTCACAGCGTTGCTCGCCGGCACGCGATCTACCATTGCGCGTCCATTCAGAAACTTCACCGGTTTGCCGTATGCAATCTCCGCCGGACGAAACTGGAATTTTCCCTGCGCCGTGTCGACGCTGATTTCGGAACCGGAAGTGATGTCGCGCAAAGTCGCTATGACGCCGTTGGCGACGATGTTCGGTTGCGCGGCGGGCGACGAAGCCGACGCGAAAGTGCGCGCCTGATGCGTGCTGATTTTCCACCGAGCCGTCGAGGTTGCTCCGGAACTCTCTTCCAGTGTGTCGTCATCATCGAATCGCCATGGCTCGACGCGCGTCACTTTTCCCGCCGTCACCGATAACGAACCATCCCACTTCGTACTCGCGGCGTCAGTCAGCCCCAGCAGAATGCGAAAGCTCATCTCCTCTTCGGGCGCGGCAGCCAGCGACGGGAGAGCGGCGGAAGTTACGACACCGCCCCGCGGGCCAGGTCCGAACTGAAGGAAGACTGCAAAAACCGCGACTGGAATTATCGGCCAACCTAAGCGCAGGATTCTGCTCATTGACGTTCCCTCCTGGTGATGGGCGATGAACGACCCGTTTATCCCTGGGAATCATTGTCACTCGGGAGTCCAAAGTCTTGTCGCGCTAATCGGCTAACTGTCACACAAACCGACCGGCCGGTAGCGTATGCCGATGAAACCACTCTGTCAAACAAACTGATCGACGGTTCTCACTTCCCTGCAGCAAGCGGCGATTGTGTGGTTACTGCCGGGTTCAGTTACTCCTTGCCACTGGCATCGGCTCCGTAGGGAATGAGTGTCTTGATCTGTTGCGCGCCATCAATCTGTGTAATCTTCCACGCGCCCGAAACTAATTCGAAGCTGTGTTTCTGCGCCTCGTTTCTGCCGCGAAAGACGAATTCGACGTTCACCGTGGCGGTCCCTTCGTTCGCCTGTTCAAGATCCGACACGGCGATGCCAGTCACTTCATCATTGAGCTCTTTCAGATACTGGCTGAACTGGGCCTCGCCCATGTCGGCGGCGGTCTTTTGCAGATTCTGTTTGAGCGCACCGCTGAAGCAATCGAGATAAGCCTGCACGTCGCCATCGCGCGTTGCATCCGACATACGCCAGACGACGTCTTCGGGTGTGGCTGCCGTTTTCGTTTCCCATTTCCAACCGGACAAGCGTTCGCGCTGTGTCAGGAAGACCAGCGCGCCGGCAATCAACAGAATGGTTACAATCGCGGGCAGACGTTTCTTCATTTCACTCAGACCCGCCTCAGCCGTTTCTGGCTGACGGTTTCTTGACACGAATCTGATGCAACCTTATATTCACTTGCGGGTCGGGAATGCGCAAACATAACACATGGGACGCAGGGCCGCGAAGGCCGGTCTGATTTCTTCGCGCTGACATTCCGTCGCTGCTCTTCGTTGGGCGAGTCGGCCTTCATTTTGTCATCTCACTACTGAACCACGGAGGGAGATAGTTGAAATCCGCCGTGGAGCGATTGATCGTCAGTCTGATGCACCAAAAGGAAGATTACGATGAAGAAAGCTCTGCCCTTTATTCCGAGCCTGACTGCGCTACTGATCCTCTCTCTTTCCGTGATTCCCAGTCTGTCTCTGGCTCAGACGGCGCGGATTGCTTTCGATGGCTTGAAGCTGATCAACGTAAAAGCGGAGCCGGTCACCTTCAAAGGCCGCAAAGCTCTTCGCGTGACCGACGCCGCTTCGGCGGCCACCGGTGATGAAGGCAGGCTTGCCATCCTGACCAAGACCGAGTTGCAGGACGGCGTGATCGAAGTTGATCTGGCTGGCGATGTGACTCCCAATGCGCCGGAAGGCGCGCGCGGTTTCGTCGGGCTGGCGTTCCGGGCAGCGCCGGAGGGGTCACGCTTCGAATGCTTCTACCTGCGGCCAACGAATGGGCGCGCGGAGGATCAAGTGCGCCGCAACCACTCGGCGCAGTACATCTCGGTTCCGGGCTTTCCTTGGCAAAAGTTGCGCAAAGAGTTTCCTGAGAAATACGAGTCCTATGTTGATCTAGCGCCGGGAGAGTGGACGAAAGTGAGGATCGAGGTGCGCGGCGACAAAGCGCGCTTGTACGTCAACAGCGCACAGCAACCCACGCTGCTGGTCAATGATCTAAAACAAGGATCGAGTAAGGGCGCCATTGTGTTATGGGTCGGCCCGGGAACAGTCGCCCACTTTTCGAATCTGCGGATCTCCAGGTAGTGGGATATGCGGATATCTCTTAGCCAAACACTGCGAGTGCCGGAAGCGATGGTGACACTCAGAAGCCGGATCGGGGCTACTCGGATCGTCGACATGTTCAGCGGCGAGCAGTTGCCAAGGATCTGTTGATCTTGTTCCTTGAGATCAAGGCGTGGGCGCGTAGATGGAAATCCACGCATATCTGTTGTTATCCTAGCTGCTTCCTACCTGCTGCTTCACGCCCGTGTATCTCGCTCCGGGCGCAAGCTCAGAGTCGATGATCGGGAAGGCGACTAGCGATGATCCTTGTTACTGGAGGCGCCGGCTATATCGGTAGCGTGACTGTTGAGTTGCTGCGCGCTCGCGGCGAGCAAGTAGTCGTGCTCGACAACCTGTCGCGCGGACATCGCGCTGCGATTGCGGGCGATGTGCCCTTCTACAAGGGAAACATCGGTGACCGCGAACTCGTGGCGCAAATCGCAAGGGAGCACGAGATCGAGGCGTGCGTTCATTTTGCCGCGTTCGCGTATGTGGGCGAATCCGTATCCGAGCCGGCGCGCTACTTTGAGAACAACGTCGAGCAGGGTGTCTCGCTGATGGGAGCTTTGCTGAAAGCGGGAGTGCGGCGCATCGTGTTCTCGTCAACCTGTGCCACCTACGGCGAGCCGCAAGAGGTTCCGATTTCCGAAACGCATCCTCAAAAGCCGACGAATCCATACGGTTGGTCCAAGCTCTCGATGGAAGGCATACTCGCGGGGTACGACCGAACAGCCGGGGTGAGCTATGTAGCGCTGCGCTACTTCAACGCCGCGGGCGCGACCGAACAGCTCGGTGAGCACCACGAACCCGAAACTCATCTCATCCCCAACGTTCTCCTGGCGGCGCAGGGCCAGCTTCCGGCCGTGTCCGTCTTTGGCAATGACTATCCGACGCCTGACGGCACGGCGATTCGAGACTACATCCATGTGGCTGATTTGGGAACCGCGCACATCCTAGCGCTGGAATATCTGCGAGCGGGCGGCGCGTCAGAGTGTATCAACCTGGGTAACGGCCAGGGGTATTCGGTACTCGAAGTAATCGAAACCGCCCGCCAAGTGACCGAGCGGCCCATTGCAATGAACATCGAACCGCGACGACCCGGAGACCCTTCGCACCTCATCGCAAACGCCGACAAGGCTCGCAGGCTTCTCCGGTGGCAGCCTGCCTATCCGGAGCTCGCGTCGATCATTCGCACGGACTGGGAGTGGCGGAAGAAGCATCCTCGTGGATACGCTACGGAGTGACTCGGTCTGCGCCGCTCCTCTGCGCCTGCAACACAAGTTGAATTCGCGAGCTCGCTTGAACTAAACTCGGCGACATCAAAACAACTAAACTGGAGGGCATTATGTCAGGCGAAATGGTTACTTTTCAGAGCAACGGCGGAAGTGCAAGCGGGTATCTATCGTTGCCCGCTTCCGGCAAAGGACCGGGCGTGATTGTGATTCAAGAATGGTGGGGCCTCGTCCCGCACATCAAAGACGTATGCGATCGCTTCGCCGCGGAAGGCTTCGTCGCGCTGGCGCCGGATATGTATCACGGCGAGTCAACCAAATCACCCGATGAAGCTGGAAAGCTGATGATGGCCCTTCGCATCGATGAAGCCGAGAAGGACATGCGTGGAGCTATCGGTTACCTGCTGAGTCACAAGGCTACGTCAGGCGATAAGGTCGGCACGGTGGGTTTTTGCATGGGCGGAGCGCTGTCGTTGTACGCGGCCAGCAAGAACCCGCAGGTGGCCGCTTGTGTTGTGTTCTACGGAATACATCCGAATGTTAAGCCCGACCTGGCAGCCTTGCAGGCTCCGGTGCTTGGGATCTACGCCGAACGAGATGGCTACGTCACACCGGCGGTGGTTCACGAACTGGAATCGAAATTGAAGGGGCACGGGAAGTCAGCAGAGATGCACATCTACCCGGGGGTGGATCACGGATTCTTCAACGACACGCGATCCGAAGCGTACAACGACGCTGCGGCGAAGGATGCGTGGAGTCGAGTCTTAGGATTCTATCGCGAGCATCTATCGGAGTAAGGCTCAGGCGAGCGGCGCGGCTCGATCAAAGCCAAGGATCGACGCTGCTCATTCTCGCAAACCCATCGGAGAGCGCTTAGCCTTTTCGACCTGGAATGGAGACCGACGCCTTTTCGGTATCAACGAGCCAACTCGCAACGTCCCGATCCTCGATTGAATACTTCACAAGGAACAAGTGCGTCGAGTCGAACCCACCAGGCGAGAACGGTCGCTGAACGTCCCACCGGCGCCTAGCTGTGTCGAACCACCAACGCCCTTCAGCGTCAACATACTCTTTCACCTTCTCTTGCTCGGCGGTCGCGAACGCAATCTCCAGATCCTTGATCATCTCGTGCTGAGTGGCCCAGACCATAGACAGAGCCTCACAGTGTGGAGGGACCTGATCGCTTTGCGCGGTGGGCTTGGTAACGGTTTGCGGCGACGACGTAGTGGCGCCCTCCGGCGACGGGTTCGCCCTTCGGCAGCCCGAAACAAACGCTAAAAGCCCAGGTAACACGAGGAAGAACCGTCTTCGGACCAATGAGTTCGTTTCCATCACTTCCTCCACAATGCCCTGGCCGTCGCGAGTCATCGAAACCCATAGAGGCGGATGAGGGCCCACCGACTATTCATCGCCGATGTCTTCATTCCACACATCGCGGTGAACCTTGATGTAGTTCGAAAGCAGCTCGATGCACTCCCTTGACGCCAGGTCGATCACGTCGACGCCGTTCTCTCGAAGCCAGTCAACGCCGCCTTGAAAGTTGACCGACTCGCCGACGATCACGGTGCCGATTCCAAACTGGCGAACCAGACCGCTGCAATACCAGCAAGGCGCAAGCGTCGTAACCATTATCTTGTCGCGGTAGCGTCGTTGCCTTCCGGCTTTGCGAAAGGCGTCGGTCTCGCCGTGAACCGATGGATCGTCCTCCTGAACGCGGCGGTTGTGGCCTCGCCCGAGCAGATTGCCTTCGCGGTCAAACAACGCCGCGCCAATAGGGATGCCGCCTTCAGCGAGTCCTTGACGCGCTTCTTCGATGGCGACTCGCAGCATGGATTGATAGTCGAGATCAGCACTCATTGTTTCTCAGTCGCTGGCTGACTTCACGAGCAAAAGCCGCACAGACTGAAGTCTATGCTACGCACTCACAGGCGGGCGGCGGGCGGCCCACGGTCGCGCTGCTTCAAGCTGAGCCGCCAATCGGAACAGCGTAGCTTCATCGCCGAAGCGCCCAACGAAGTGAGTCCCTACAGGCAGCCCTTGATCGTTCCAGTGGAGAGGCACGGACATCGCCGGCTGGCCGGTCATGTTGCACACTGGAGTGAACGGGACGAACTGAACCGCGCGGGCCATGCCGGCCATCGGGTGCTCGACCGGTGAGTCGAAGCTTCCAAGCGGGAGCGGCGGCTCACCCAGCGTCGGCGTCAACCACACATCGTAGTCGCCCATGAAACGCGCGACATCCCGCGATGCTGCTTGTATCCAGCTCAGCGCCATCATATAACCAGCCCCTGTTTGTTTGAGGCCCATTTGATAAAGCGCCCACGTTCCCGGCTCAAACTGGTCCGCAGAGGGCTGCCGCCCAAGAGCGCTCGCAGCCCCGTCAATCGTCCACGCGCAGCCCGCCGACCACACAACCATGAACATCGGAGCCATCAGCTCGCCATTCAATTTGGGGGCTGCCTCTACTACTTCGTGGCCGAGGCTGCTACAGAGGCCGGCCGCATCATTGACCGCTGCGATGCAATCGGTATGGATCTGCACCCCCGAGGGCGCCGTCGTTGTGAACGCGATCCTCAGCTTGCCAACGTTCGCGCCAACCTCTTGAAGAAACGGTCGAGCTGGCGGAGGCGCCCAGTAAGGGTCTCCAACATCGGGACCCGACGTCGCATCGAGCAACGCCGCGCTGTCTCTGACTGATCGAGTGAGTGCGTGCTCGGCGACCAAGCCGCTGAACATATCACCGAAGTCGGGTCCGAGCGGATTGCGCGCGCGTGTCGGCTTGAGTCCGAACAAGCCGCAGCACGACGCGGGAATTCGAATCGAGCCGCCGCCGTCGTTGCCATGCGCGAAGGGGACCATCCCCGAAGCGACCGCTGCAGCCGACCCTCCGCTCGATCCTCCGGTCGCGCGCGTCGTGTCCCAGGGATTCCGGCTCGGGCCAAACAATGCCGGCTCGGTCGTGGGCATGATTCCGTATTCGGGAGTGTTGGTTTTGCCGACTACGACCAAACCCGCGCGCTTGTAGCGAGCGACCAACTCCGAGTCGTGCGTAGGAACGAAGTCCTTCAAGAACGCCGAGCCGGAAGCCATTCGCACACCGGCGTAAGCGGCGAGTAGATCCTTGAGCAGAAACGGCACGCCGGTGAACGGTCCGTCAGGCAGTTCGCTGTTTGCCGCCTCCCGCGCTTGATCGTACATCGGCGTGATGACCGCATTGATCTGGGGATTGATTCGCTCGATTCGCTCGATCGCCGCGTCGATCAGCTCGATGGGTTTCAATTCCTTCTTGCGGACCAGGTCTGCCTGAGCAGTTGCGTCCAGCACTGCGAGCTCGCTTGATAATGACACGATCTTTCCTCCCTTAATATTCTCTCTGCGTGCTTTGCGGTCCTTTGCGTCTTTGCGCGAAGAACGGTTCTTAGCGCAAAGACGCCAAGAACCGCAAAGAGCGCAAATACATCAGCGTCCTTTGAAATTCGGTTTGCGCTTTTCGTGGAACGCGGCGGTCCCTTCCTTAACATCGTCGCAATAATTCGTCACCATTATCGCAAGCGCCGCGTCTTCCAGTGCGTTTTCCAGGTCCATCGTCTGCTGCTTGTACATCATCCGCTTGGTCATCCTTATCGCGATGGGCGGACCGTCAGCAAGCGCTTCAGCCCAGCGGCGCGCTACCGGCATCAACTCTGCGTCGGGCACGACCTCGGTCACAAGTCCCAGCTCTTTGGCTTTGTGCGCGGGATAGACTTCAGAGAACAGCGACATCTTCAACGCGTTCTCGAGGCCCATGAACTTCGGAAAGAGATACGCGCCGCCCTCGTCCGGTATGAGCGCAAACTTGTGGCTGGTGTCTCCGAGCTTGGCGCTCTCAGCCGCGATACGAAAGTCGCAGGATAGCGCGAGGGTCAGTCCACCCGCGACCGCTGCGCCGTTGATCGCCGCGATGACCGGTTTGTCGAAGCGTCTCAGCAAGATCACCAGTTGATGCATGTTCTCGCGCATTTCGAGCATAGCTTCCATGCGGTGACCTCGATAGCGCGCAGGGTATTGAAAGTCGCGGCTGATGTCGCCACCCGAACAGAAGCCCCGCCCGGCGCCGGTGAGAATGACGGCTCGCACTTCGTCGTCGTCTCGCGCATCAGAGAGCGCCTCGATGATCTCGTGGACCATGACTTCGGAGTAAGCATTCAGTTTCGTGGGTCGATTCAAGGTTATGGTCGCGACTCGATTCTCTTTCGAGTAGATGATCTCGTGAAAGTCCATGTGAACTCCCTTCGAGGAATAGACCACGGATCAAACGGATTTGGCGGATGTTCACGGATCAGATCTGTGTTGATCCGTCCAATCCGCCGGATCCGTGGTCTATTCCGTCACCTTCCGGTAAACTTCGGCTCGCGCTTTTCCATAAACGCTCGCACGCCTTCTTTGTGGTCCTCGGTCATCGAGCACCGCATATGAGTTTCTGCTTCGCGATCAAGCAGTGTCCTGAAATCGGCGCTGGGAGCCAGATTCACGTTCGCTTTCATGTAGCGGTAGCTGGTCAGCGGCCCGTGCGCGATGCGAGACGCGATGCCGTTGACCTCGGCCTCAAGGCTGTCGTGCGGCACGATGCGGTTGACCAAACCGAGCCGGTGAGCTTCAGCGGCATCGATTATGTCCCCGAGAAAGAACAACTCCTTGGCCTTCGGTCCACCGGCGTATTGAGCCAGCAGCCACGTCGTGCCGAAGTCGCCGCCATATCCAACCTTCGCATAAGCCGTCCCGAATCGCGCCTTGTCCGAAGCGATCCGCAGATCGCACGCCAGGCAAACTCCCAGGCCGGCGCCCATCGCGAAGCCGTTCACCGCAGCGATCGTAACCTTGGGCATGTTGTAAAGCAGCCAGCTTAGCTCTTGCATCTGGCGCAGCCGGTCGATCTTCTGCTCGAGGGTCTCGTTGTCATCCTGGGCCATTGTCGAAACGTCGCCGCCAGCACAAAAAGCCCGGCCTGCGCCGGTGACTACGATGCAGCCGACGTCGGGATCGCGACCCCAACGATTCAGGGTGTCGATGGACCCGGCGATCAATTCCATGCTCAGCGCGTTGAGCTTGTCGGGCCGGTTAAAGGTGAGCGTTGCTACTCGATCGGAGACATTGGTGAGTATCACTTCGTCAGCCATGATGTCCTTTCTTTGAAGCTTACTTGATGGGCGCGTGATTATATCAAAAAGGCAATTGGTTGCGAGCAGCTCAGAGTCTTTTGCAACCGCAGGCGATCCAGAACCCTCGAAGATAATGAAAGGAGGCGACGGCGACTCAGTCGTCGTTCCGCCACTCAATTCACCGGGCCGGGCTCGGCGGTGGCCCTTGACCATCTACATCGTCCTTCGGCAAGTTATCCGCGAATTGATCCTCATCCTTCAGCTCTTTCTTCAACCGGTACATCTCAGCCTTGAGCTTTTTCACTACTCCGGCATACGTGGAATCAGCGTAGAAGTTGTGTAGCTCGACCGAATCCTTTTGCAGGTCGTAGAGTTCCCACTGATTGAGCTTGTTGAAGTAGATCAGCTTGTAGCGGTCGGTGCGGACGCCGTAATGCGCGGCGACGTTGTGATCGCCTGGATGGTAGTAGCGGTAGTACATCACCGTCCGCCAATCCTTCGGCGTCTGGCCGCGAAGAAGCGGCAGGAAACTGCGCCCCTGCATATCAGCCGGCACTTTCGCGCCCGCCGCGTCCAGCATCGTCGGCGCGAAATCCACGTTGAGGATCATTGCTTTGCTGACCGTGCCGGGCTTGATGTGACCGGGCCAGCGGATCAGGAAGGGCATGCGCAGCGACTCTTCATACATAAACCGCTTGTCGAACATGTTGTGCTCGCCGAGAAAGAAGCCTTGATCCGAGGTGTAGATAACAATGGTGTTTTCAGTCAGCCCGTTTTTATCGAGGTAATTGAGAAAGCGCCCGATGTTGTCATCCACCGACGCGACGCAAGCCAGGTAATCCTGCATGAAGCGTTTGAATTTCCACCGCTTTAGCGTCACACCGCTTAAGCCTTCCGGCGGTTTCATCTTCAGGTCTCGGTCAGTCAAGTCGGTATCAATGTGGTTGGTGGCGGTGCGTGACGCGTCGGACTTCCCTTTGTAATCGTCGTCGAACGTCGCAGGGATGGGCGGCTCGTAGTTCTCAAACTGCTTGCGATGCTTTTCATCGGGCTGCCAGTTCCGATGCGGCGCTTTGTGTTGGAACATCAGGAAAAAGGGCTTGTCCTGCGGTCGATTTTTGATGAAGTCAATCGAGAGGTCAGTGATCAGGTCGGTGGTGTAGCCCTTGAGATTCTTCCGCTCGCCCATTTCGATCATCACCGGATCGAAGTAGACGCCCTGCCCCGGCAGGATGTTCCAGTAATCAAAGCCCGCCGGCTTGCCGTTCTCCGGCGTATACGGATTCTGGCCGCCCAGATGCCACTTGCCGATCAAGCCAGTGTGATAGCCCGCCTGCTGCAAATACTTCGAGAGCAGCGGCTGCGAAGTATCAAGATGATTGAAGACCGGCACGCCGTTGAGGTGCGAGTATTTGCCCGTGATGATGGCCGCTCGGCTCGGCGTGCAGATCGAATTCGTCACGAAGCAGTTCTCAAACTTCATGCCTTCCTTCGCCAGCCGATCAATGTTGGGCGTTTGAATCAGCTTGCTGCCATACGCGCTGATGGCTTGCGCCGCGTGATCATCCGACATAATGAAGACGATGTTCGGCGGTTTGGATGGTGCGGACTGCGTGCGCTGTTGGGCCGTGATGATCGAATCCGAAAACAACAGCAGCAGCGCAATCGGCCACAGATAGCGGGTAACAATCTTCATCGCGCTTAACCTCTCCTAGTTTCAGTTCCGGGTCAAATGTGAGAGTCGCTTACTCGATCCGAAACGCTGGTGAGTATGACGCCGTCAGCAATGATGTCCTTTTTTTGACGCTTGATTGAACGGCGCGTGATTATATCAAAAAGGCGAATGGTTGCGAGGCCAGCCGCGATTCGGCGTCGGTCGAATGAACGGCAGCGTTCAACAGCGCCGAGCAACTCGTTTACACCGTCGACGCGGGTTGCATCCGGTTGAGAGGAGCGTTATGGTTCAGCCCGCCGTACGCGGGCTCGGGAGTGTTTGAGTCAATCGAAAATCGGAGGATTCAGAATGCAACGCATGAGTAAGCGCGCACTCGTTTGCTTGAGCGTGGCGATCGCGCTCATATCGTGGGCTAACATCTCTCACGCTCAATCATCCAGCGCCGATACAGCGAAGAGATACGATCCTGCGCTGTTCAACGCGCTGCGTTGGCGAAGCATCGGGCCTAATCGAGGAGGCAGATCGATCGCTTGCGCCGGCAGCGCGAGCCGGCCGTTCGAATACTACTTCGGCGCAACCGGCGGCGGGTTGTGGAAGACCGGCGATGGCGGCCTCACCTGGAAGCCGGTCACTGACGGCCAGATCAAGAGCTCGTCGATCGGCGCCGTAGCGGTGAGCGAATCGAATCCTGACATCGTGTACATCGGGATGGGTGAGACAGAGCTGCGCGGCAACATCATGCAGGGCGACGGCGTGTACAAGACAACCGACGCCGGCAAAACGTGGACTCACGTTGGACTCGCTGACACCCACGCGATCTCACGCATTCGCGTTCATCCGGCCAATCCCGATCTCGTTTATGTATGCGCGCTCGGCCATCCTTATGGTCCGAACGACGAGCGGGGCGTTTTTCGCTCAAAGGATAGCGGCAAGACCTGGCACAAGGTGTTGTTCCGCAGCAATCATTCGGGCGCGGTTGACCTGTCCTTCGATCCGCAGAATCCGCAGGTCATGTTCGCCGCAATCTGGGACGCTTACCGCACATCATGGAGTCTATCGAGCGGCGGGCCTGAGAGCGGTCTCTTCAAAACAACCGACGGCGGCGATACCTGGACCGAGATCACGCGGAACACCGGTCTCCCAAAAGGCGTCGTCGGCAAGATCGGCGTCAGCGTTTCAGGGGCCGACGGCAGACGAGTCTACACGATCGTCGAAGCGGAAGACGGCGGCGTCTTTGTATCGGACGACGCGGGCGCGACCTGGAAAAGGATCAGCGAAGACCGCCGCTTGCGGCAACGCGCGTTCTACTACTCGCGGCTGTACGCCGACACCAAAGCGCGCGACACGGTCTACGTGCTCAACACCGGCTTCTACAAATCAACGGACGGCGGCAAAACCTACAAAACGATTCGCGTCCCCCACGGAGACAATCACGACTTGTGGATCGCTTCGAACGATCCTCAGCGAATGATCAACAGCAACGACGGCGGCGGCAACGTATCGATCAACGGCGGCGAGACGTGGACCGGGCAAGAGTATCCGACAGCGCAGCTCTATCACGTCGCAACGACGAAGGACTTCCCTTATCACGTGTGCGGCGCGCAGCAGGACAACTCGACCGTGTGCGTTTCGAGCGAAGGTATTGGACGTGGAAGAACCAGCCCCGTTATGTACGCCGTTGGCGGGGGCGAAAGCGGCTACATCGCGCCTCATCCGAAGAACCCGAATCTTTTCTATGCGGGGAGTCAGGGCGCCTTGCTCACGCGCTTCGACCGCTCGAGTGGACACACTCGCGACATTCAGGTCTATCCGCTCTTCTTCTCAGGCATGCCCGCAAGCGCGCTGAAAGAACGCTGGCAGTGGACCTTCCCAATAGTCTTTTCGGCGCACGATGCGAACGTGCTGTACACTTCGTCGCAGCACCTTTGGAAGACTACCAACGACGGCCAGAGTTGGGAGCGCATCAGCCCCGATCTGACGCGCGCTGATCCTAAGACGCTCGGCGATTCGGGCGGTCCGATCACCAAGGATCAGAACGGACCTGAGATCTACGGAACGATTTTCACAATCGCTCCCTCGCGTCTGGAAGCGAACACGATATGGACCGGCTCGGATGACGGGCTCGCTTACATCACACGCGACGGCGGAAAGAAATGGGAGAAGATCACGCCGCCGGGCCTGCCTGAGTTCAGCCGCATCAGTCTGATCGAGGCCTCGCCGCACAAACCGGGAACGGCTTATCTTGCGGCGAAGCGTTATCAGTTGGACGATCGCGCGCCGTACATCTTCAAGACTCACGACTACGGCAAGACCTGGACGAAGATCACGAGCGGCATCCGCGCGGATGACTACGTTCACGCGGTGCGAGAAGACCCGAAGCGGCCGGGGCTGCTGTACGCTGGCGCGGAGCACGGCATCTATGTGTCGTTTGACGACGGCGCGAATTGGCAATCGCTGTCGTTGAATCTTCCCGACACCCAGGTGCCTGATCTGGTCGTCGAGGATAACGATCTGGTGATCGCTACACATGGACGATCGTTCTACATTCTAGACGACATCGGCGTGCTTCGGCAGCTCACGCCGGAGTACGCAAACGCCGACGTTCATCTCTTCCAGCCACGGACCGCAATCAGGTCGGTGAGTCAGGCCGCGATTGACTACTCTCTGAAGAAGCCTGCCGACAAAGTCACAATCGAGATTCTCGACGCGAAAGGCCAGGTCATCCGCACGTTCACGGGCTCAACGGACGACGACAAACGAAGGGCCGGCCCGGGTACCGGCGCCGAAGAAGGCGAGTCCTTCGGCCCGCCCGCCGCAAGACCGCCCGCGCGCAAAGCGGGCTCGAACCGTTTCACATGGGATCTGCGGTATCCGGGCGCGACAGTGTTCGAGGGGATGATCCTGTGGAGCGCTCGCGCTGAAGCCGGACCGCCCGCGCCTCCGGGGAACTATCAGGTTCGCTTGACGGCTGACAGTCAGACTCAGACTCAGACGTTTGCGATCAAGAGAGACCCGCGCCTTACTAACGTTACCGACGCCGATCTTGCCGAGCAGTTCAGTCTGGCGATGAAGGCGCGGGACAAAACCAGTGAAGCCAACGAGATGGTCATCCTGATCCGCGAGATCAAGAAACAAGTGAAGGATCGGTCAGAGAAAGCGAAAGATCAGACAGTGTCAGAGGCTGGGGAGTCGCTTGCGAGGAAGCTCAGCGCGGTTGAAGAAGACGTGTATCAGGTTCGCAATCAGAGCAATCAGGACCCGCTGAACTTTCCGATCAAGCTGAACAATCAGATCGCGGCCTTGCGTCGAAGCATCGAGACTGGCGACGGCCGGCCGACCGCGCAGTCATACGTAGTGTTCAAGGAATTGTCGGCGCAATTGGACGATGTCCACGCGAAGTTGAATGCGGCGCTCAAGAGTGATCTCGCGCAGTTGAATAAGCTGCTGACTGATCGCAAGCTGGACTTGATTCAGCCGGCCGTCGAAAAGCGAGCCTCGGGAGACACCAGTCGGAAATAGCGAGGGAGCATATGCAATCACTCATCAGTACTATGACGACCTTTGCTTTGACGCTGCTCTGCTCTTATGTTCCGCAAGCCCAGACACAGGCTCAGATAAATCAAGATGCTTGCGATCAGTACCGAACAACTGACGCGGAGATGAATAGCTCTTACAAACAGATTCTAAATAGCTATGGGCGTGACGCTCCCTTCATTGAGAAACTCAAGAAGGCGCAGCGCGCCTGGCTCTTGTTCAGAGACGCTCATCTTGAATCACTTTACCCTGCCCAGGATCAGCTCGCTGCTTACGGAAGCGTCAATCAAATGTGCCGGTGCATTGTGTTAGCTGAGCTTACAAGGGAGCGCACCGGCGCGTTGAATCGCTGGATTACCGGCGTTCAAGAAGGAGATGTTTGTTCTGGCAGTATCAAGATCAGCAAATGAAGCCAAAGGGGCGGCGCTGGTATTGCGCTTCCTGTGACATTCACTTCTAAGACATTCGCTCTTACGGGTAGCTGAATGACCGGTCCGGAAGCTCAGGCTGTCGACACAAGAAGTCGATTAACCAAGAACCAGATCCGCGGATTCTGGGCGGCGTGGGGTGGATGGGCCCTGGACGGCATGGACTCGTTCATCTACGCGCTGGTGATGGTGCCCGCGCTCAAGGAACTCCTGCCGCGCTCAGGAATCCCCGGCGATCAAGCCAACGTCGGCTACTACGGCGGGTTGCTGTTCGCGCTGTTCCTGGTCGGGTGGGGACTGTCGCTGGTGTGGGGGCCGGTCGCCGACAAGTTCGGCCGCGTCCGCACGCTTATGCTCACGATACTCTGCTATTCGCTATTCACGTTTCTCGGCGCAGTCGCAACAAGCGTGTGGCAGCTCGCGGCTTTCAGGTTGCTGGCAGGCATAGGCATCGGCGGTGAGTGGTCGATGGGTGGAACATTCGTCGCCGAAGAGTGGCCCGAAGACCGGCGAAAGATGGCGGCCGGCTACTTACACACGGGCTACTATTTCGGTTTGTTTCTCGCGGCGATCGCGAACTACACAATAGGCGCGAGCTTCGGCTGGCGCGCGATGTTCGCCGTAGGCGGTACGCCCGCGTTGCTTGTAGCATTCATTCGTTACGGTGTGAGAGAGTCCGCGCGCTGGGAAAAGAAGCTGAGCGAAGTTGGCAGGTCCTGGACGATGGCCCGCGCGTTCCTGGCTCTCTTCACTCCCGAGTATCGCAAGCGCACTCTGCTGAACTCGACTTACCTTCTCGTCTCGATCATTGGCCTGTGGGCGGGATCGGTGTACGTTCCGGCGTCCGTTACTCATCTCGCGAAAGAGGCAGGACTCGGCGACGCGCGAGGCACTCAACTCGCTTCGTATGCGACGATGATTCTGGCGGCCGGCACGATAGCCGGTTGTCTAGTGCTGCCAATGCTGGCCGAGAAACTCGGGCGGCGAGCGGCGCTTGCGATCTACTTCGCGTTGATGGCGGTGTTCATCGCGCTCGGCTTCGGCTATGTGTTTTACCTGGGAGAGCGAGCGCTTTTGTGGTTTATGATCTGCCTGTTCTTCCTCGGGGTAGGCGGCGCGAACTTCGCGATGTACACGCTGTGGCTGCCCGAGCAGTACCGGACCGAGTGCCGCGCGAGCGCGTTCGCGTTTGCGACTTCGGCAGGGCGATTCGTCGGAGCCGGCATAACTTTTTTAGTCGGCGCGGGAGTCTCGCACTTTCAAACGATCGGGACTCCGGTGGCGCTAACGTCGCTGGCGTTCGTTGTTGGTCTCTTGTTGTTACCGTTTGGCGAGGAGACGAAGGGAAAACCGTTGCCCGCTTGAGCGATTGGAGTTCAACACAAAAACACTAAGACACGAAGGGTTTGTGTCTTTGTGACTTTGTGGTTAGTTCGTGAACCCTTGAAGTCTGCGCTCGAAATGCAAATCCCCTCTTCTGAATGTATAATGCACTGCCCAACACCGAATTGAACGCGACACAACGGAGCCCCTATGTCGAAATCTGACAAGTCAATCAAACAGACTTTTGCTGTCGAAACCAATCACAAGCCCAAACCCGCCACCGGCCCGCTCGCGTTGCTGATCGCGACTCGAAAGGGAGCCTTCATCCTTCGAGGCGGGAAGAATCGCGGAAAGTGGAAGCTGTCCGAGCCCATCTTCCTCGGTCACATGGTCCATCACATCGTTCAAGACCCGCGCGACCGTCACACGATCTTGATGGCTTGCCGCACCGGGCACTTGGGACCGACTGTGTTCCGCTCGAGCGACGCGGGAAAAACATGGACTGAAGCTCAGACGCCTCCGGCATTTCCCAAGGCGCCGGAAGGCGAAAAGGGCCGTGTCGTCGATCACGTCTTCTGGCTCACGCCGGGTCACGCCATCGAACCGGGAGTGTGGTACGCGGGCTCGTCGCCTCAGGGCTTGTTCCGAAGCGAAGACGGCGGCGCGAATTGGGAAGGCGTCTCGGGATTCAACGACGACCCGATGCTCGACGCGTGGGTAGGAGGTCTCGGCGACGGAACGCCCGATGGTCCAAAGATGCACTCGGTATTGATTGATCCGCGCGACCCAAATCATATGTATCTCGGCATGTCAGGCGGCGGCGTATTCGAGAGCACGAATCGAGGCGCCGAGTGGAAACCGCTGAACAAAGGTTGCATCGCCGACTTTCTACCAATCCCTGATCCCGAGTTCGGACACGATCCACACTGCGTCAGGCTGCACCCGTTGAAGCCCGATCGTTTGTATCAGCAGAATCACTGCGGCATCTATCGCCTGGAGCGCGATGAAGGCGTGTGGGTACGCATCGGCGACAACATGCCAAAGGAAGTAGGCGACATAGGCTTTCCGATGGTGCTTCATCCGCGCGACCCGGACACCGCCTGGGTGTTTCCAATGGACGGCACGACGGTGTGGCCTCGCACGAGTCCGGATGGCAAGCCTGCCGCTTATGTGACACGCGACGCCGGGCTGAGTTGGAAGCGA
The DNA here is from genome assembly GCA_964548075.1 of uncultured Clostridia bacterium. Lineage (GTDB taxonomy): Bacteria > Acidobacteriota > Blastocatellia > UBA7656 > UBA7656 > Onstottus_A. The sequence goes on from CAZJQQ010000005.1 coordinate 171,664, forward strand.
TTGGACAAGGGCCTCCCGAAAAAGAACGCCTGGCTGACCGTGAAACGCCAGGCGATGACCGCGGACTCGCACCAGCCTGTCGGACTCTACTTTGGCACGACCAGCGGCGAAGTATGGGGCAGCACAAACGAAGGCAAGAAGTGGGAGTGCCTTGCCAGCTACTTGCCTCACGTTTATGCGATCGAGGTGGCGGAGCATCTGAAGTGAAGGTCTTCGTTCCATCGGCGCTGAGGTCGTACACCGGACAGAAGGACGAAGTAGAAGCGGACGGCGCGACGCTCGAGGAGTTACTTCGCGAATTGGACCGGCGCTATCCGGGATTTCGATTCCGCATCATAGACGAACAGGATTCGATTCGCCCGCACATAAAGATCTTCATCAATCACGAGCAAGCGCGAGAACTCTCCGCGGCTTTGCGAGTTGAAGACGACGTATCGATACTGTTGGCGCTGAGCGGAGGAGCATAGACTGGAGCGATGTCCGACAAACTGACGTTCGTAGTTCGGCCTTCAGGCGGAAGTTCGTAGCGTTCGCCGGAGACTAACGTACCAACTTCCGCCTGAAGGCCGAACTACGAACTTTCTCATAGGAGAACAACGTGAAGAATTATTTCTTGGCGATCTTATGCATTCTACTATTGAGCGCCGGCGTCGGGGCGCAAGATCCAAACCCGCAGATGTCGAAGCTCGCCTGGATAGCGGGCTGCTGGAAGGGCAACGATAGGTCACAAAAAGAGGAGCAATGGACAAAACTTGCCGGTCGCACGATGTTTGGCATCAGCCGCACTATCCGAGACGGTAAAACTACAACCTATGACTTCCTTCAGATCCGCGAGAAGGGCCCGGAGATCATCCTCATAGCTCATCCGGATGGCGGGGAGGCTGTGTACTTCAGGCTGGAAAAAGTGAACGATAGCGAAGCCGTCTTCGAGAACGACGAACTTAAGTTTCCTCACCGGATTCGCTATCAAAGGCAAACAGACGGCTCGCTCCTTGTCGCGATTGAGGGCGAACAGGGGGACAGGAACAGGCGATACGAATACCCGATGCAACGCGTGAAGTGTGATTAAAGAACAAGCATGGCCCGAACCAGCACCATCGTCACAGTCGGCAAGCGCAAGATCGAGCTCTCAAACCTCAAGAAGGTTCTGTTCCCCTCTGACGAAATAGTCAAAGCAGAGCTGATCGAATACTACCTCAAGGTCGCGCCGACCATCCTGCGCTACATCAAGGGCCGCCCGCTCACGCTCGTGCGCTGGCCGGACGGCGTCGACCATCAGACTTTCTTCCAAAAGAACCGCCCCGAGTGGGCGCCGTCCTGGCTCGAACATGTCGTGCTCGGCGACAAGGAAGACAAAGTCGACTACGTGCTGGCCACCGAAGAGGCATCGCTGGTATGGCTGGCGAATCTCGCTTGCATCGAGCTTCATCAGATGCACTGCCGTTCGCCTCACTACGACAAGCCGGACTACATCGTGTGGGACCTCGATCCGCCTGAGAAGTATCCGTTCACACAAATCGTCGAGCTCGCATTTGAGCTGCGCGAGTTCATCGAGAAGTTCGGCTATCACACCTTCGTCAAAACAACCGGCGGCAAAGGCGTGCACATCGTCGCGCCCATCGAGCCCAAGTGGCCGTTCGATGTCGCTCGCGAAGCGGCTACGCTGATCGCCAGGGCGTTCATCGAAAAGCACAGCACAACGACTACGCTTCACATCAAGAAGGACCTGCGAAAAGGAAAGGTGCTGATCGACATCTACCGCAACAGCACTTATCAGACGATCGTGTCGCCTTACAGCGTTCGCGGCCGCGGGAACGCGCCGGTGTCGATGCCGCTCACGTGGGAGCGGCTCGAGCCGGTGGAAGACCCGGCGGAGTTCAACCTCCGCAACGCCGCTAATCTGCTGCTCGAGGAGGGCGATCCCTGGGAAACAATCGACGCATACGCGGCGAAGCTTCACACGCAACAACCGAAGGTCAGCAAGCCCTCAGCGAAGCCGACGCCCTCAAAGAACAACGACGCGCTTTCGGATTACGCTCGCAAGCGCGCATTCGATAAGACCCCGGAACCCGGACCCGAAGTGTTTGCCGGCGACGGCACCGCGTTCGTCATTCATCGTCACCACGCGACTCGGCTTCATTACGACGTCCGGCTCGAACGCGACGGGACGTTGAAATGCTGGGCCGTTCCCAAAGGGCTTCCCCCGCGTCCGGGCATCAAACGCATGGCTGTGCAGACCGAAGATCATCCAGTCAAGTATCTCGACTTCGAAGGCACGATTCCCAAGGGCGAATACGGCGGAGGCGATATGTGGATCTTCGCGCGAGGCAGATACAAGATCACCAAGGAGAAGAAGGACGGTTTCTACTTTCGTCTCCAGAGCCGCGAATGGAACGATGAGTATCGGATGATACACACCAGGGACAAGGACTGGCTGTGCGAGCGTCTTGTCCCGCCGCAGATCGACTGGCTGCGCGATCCCATCGAGCCGATGCTCGCGCAGAGCCGCAGCGAGCCGTTCGACTCGCCCGATTATCTTTACGAAGTGAAATGGGACGGCATTCGCGCGATGGTTGCGCTAGACGAAGGAAAGATCACGATTCGCAGCCGCGCCCAACGTGACATAACAAACTTGTTTCCCGAGCTGCAGATTCCCGATCAGGCGTTTCGCGCCGCGTGCGGATTGTTCGACGTCGAGATCGTCTGCTTGAATGAAACCGGGCAGCCGGTCTTCGAAGACGTGCTTCACCGCTTGCAGCACCGAAACGAAGCGTCGGTCGCTCGCGCTCGCGCAAAGCATCCCGCCGTGTGCTACGTGTTCGACTGCCTCTACGTCGATGGCCGCCCGATCGTCAACGAGTCATTAGCCCGCCGCCGCGCGTGGATGGTCGATTCAATCAAGCTCCCGAACCCGGCTTATAGGCCCAGCGAAACGATTGATGACGGCCCGGCACTGTTCAAAGCAGCGGCCGCGCACGGACTCGAAGGGATCATGGCGAAGGAGCGCAACAGCATTTACATGCCGGGCAAACGCACTTCGCATTGGTTCAAGATTAAAACACGTCACACGGCCGACTGCGTGATCATCGGCTACACCAAAGGCAAAGGCGAACGCGAGGCGACCTTCGGCGCGCTTCAATTGGGGATGTATCGCGGAAAGCAGTTGGTGTACGTGGGCAAGGTAGGCACGGGCTTCGACGAGCGCACCGCGAAAGCGATTCTTGCGGAGCTTCAAAAAGTAAAACGCGGAGAGCGACTGATCAAAGAGAAGCCAGTTGACGATGCGGTGACAGTGTGGCTCGAGCCTCAGCTTGTATGTGAAGTTCAGTACGCCTCGCGAGTGAGCACCGGCAACTTGCGTGAGCCGGTGTTTGTGAGACTAAGGCCGGATAAGGCCCCCGAGGATTGCGTGGTTGATTGAGATTAGACAGCGCCCCGCGACATCAGATGGATTCCGCTTGCAAAGCATTAACCATAGTTCGGAGTGAGGATATGAACAAGCACCTCGAAGTGAGACAGGCGGAAATGCGCAAGCGATGGGCCAAGTCATCGGCCCTTGCGAATGTGCGAGTTGAACATACAGCAAAGAACTCGATGCCTTCGGCTAGCAAGCCCACTCATTCAGATAATGCGATTACTACCGTAAGCCGAGCTAGAAAAGCTGAGATCGGCCCGAAGCTCGATCTCCTTCTTGAATATCGCGTTTGCTCGGACCTGTTCGTCTCGCAAGAACGGGCGTACTCTGAGTCCTATCTACCTTTGACGACGAAGACTGCGGAAGAGTCACAATGCCTTATTGACCAAGAACTGCGGCAGTTTCCAAAAGGGTGGCCTTTTCAGGACAAGGTTCTCGTATGGTTAGCTCCGACTTTCCGGGAAGATGTGCGACACTTTCACCGCAACAACGGGCCAAGTATCGCAGGCATCTTCAAGGAACATCAACTGGAACATCTAGACAGAGATTTGGCTAAGCAACTGCGCGAGCGTGTTCAGAACCTCACTTTAGATCGACGCACAGATTGATATGGACCAAGAGTAACATCTCGTAATGGGTCTGTTACGTTGCAGAAACAGAAGCTCAGACGGATAATGCGGTTAGAACAAATCGGCCATTCCAAGAATGAGGGTGAAAGAGATGTCAACAGGCGAAATCGATTCCATCCTAACCAAAGTAGAGAGACTCTCGACGGACGATAAGAAAGTTCTGATCAAGCGAGTAGTTGATTTGATCGGCAAGCCGGCTCGGCGACCGAAGCCACAGCGCACATTACACGCTAGTCCGCGGCGAAAGACAGGCGTGCGGCCTTCGCAGGAAAGGTCCGCTCTCGACGAGGAAATATTTGCTTACGCGCAACGGCATGGCGGAGGCCCTGATAATCTCGACCTGGATCCTGCTCTTGAAGCCGCCTCGGTGGAATTCTTGCTTGACGCCGACGTGAGTAATGGCCGATGAAGCGCGGGGAAGTCTATTGGGCAATGCTCGCGCCGCGCTCGGGTTCGGAGCAACAAGGGCGGCGGCCTGTCATCATAGTCTCACGCGATGGCTTCAACAGGGCGCCAAACTGGCGCTCGGTGAATGTAGTTCCGATATCAACATCAAGCTCTCAGGCAGAGCGTGGTCGCACGGCAATTCCGCTGCCAGCTAAGTCGGCCGGATTAAGGAAGACCAGCATCGCGTTGTGTCATCAGGTGACGACACTCGATCGCGCCAAGTTGGAGAAACTTATGGGCGTGCTCTCTCAAAACTTGATGCAGCAAGTCGACTCAGGCATCAAAGCCGCTCTTGATCTGAATTAAAACTCTCTCTCAGCGGTCCTGCTCGATATGTCAACGGCCAGTTCAAGAAAAGATTCTCAAAGCTCCACAGCCAACAAACGATCGAGTGAAGACATCCTTGCGACGCTCCGCTCCCTTGCCAATCCAGAAGCCGTTTCAAGCATGACCAGGTTCGGAATCAAAGCCGACAAGGCGTTTGGCGTTTCCGTCCCTGCGTTGCGAAAGCTGGCGAAGGGCATCGGCAAGGATCACAAGCTGGCTCAAGAACTGTGGGACACCGGTCTTCACGAGGCGCGCGAGTTGGCGACTATGATCGCCGACCCTAAGCAGGTCACTGAAGAGTTGATGGAACGATGGGTGAAGGACATCGACTCGTGGGACGTCTGCGATCATTGTTGCGGCAATCTGTGGGATAAGACTCCCTTCGCTTATCGCAAGGCCCGCGAGTGGAGCCGCCGGCCCGAAGAGTTCGTGAACCGCGCGTCGTTCTCGTTGATGGCGGCGCTCGCGGTGCACGACAAAGCTGCGAGCGACGACGCGTTCATCAAGTTCCTTCCGATCATCAAGCGCGCATCAATCGACGAAAGGAACTTCGTCAAAAAAGCTGTGAACTGGGCGTTGCGTCAGATTGGAAAACGAAACCGCAACTTGAATCGACAAGCTATCGAGACCGCTCGTGAGATTCAGGAGACTCGACTCGAAATCAGCGAGGTGGATCGCGGCCGACGCGCTGCGAGAGCTGACGAATGTGAAAGTTCGAAGTAGAATCAAACGCTGATCGGCGGACTCGCCGAAGCACTTGCTGCGTAGCCAAATGTCTGAAGCCAACCATCGCCAAATAATCATCGCCCGCGACACGGCGACACGTTTGACCGCCGCTGCCGAGTGGCTGAACGCATATCCAGCCGACGCCGAGATTCTGATCGTCTCTCCGACTCGAGAAGCCGGCGACGAATTCATTCGCAATGCGGTAGTTGCAGCGGGGACATCGGGTGCATCAACGGCTCGCTTCGGTCTGCTTCGACTGACCCTTGACCGGCTCGCTGCCAACCTCGCGGCACCTCTACTTGCCGGAAGCGGTCGCGTTCGCGCAACAAGGCTATCGATCGAAGCATTGACCGCGCGAGCGGTTCACTTGCTTGTCTCGGAAGAAAGCCTGACCTACTTCGCTCCGGTTGCGAAGCGGCCTGGGTTTCCATGCGCGGTAGCGCGAACGCTCGATGAGCTTCGAATGAACGCCGTCGAAATCGAAGCGATTCGCCAATTAACGCGAGGCGGACCGGACCTAGCGGCACTCGCAGAATGCGTCGAACGCGAGCTCACATTGGCGAAGCTTGCTGATCGCTCTGCGATATTCGAATCAGCCATCAAAGCGGCAACCAGCGCCGACCTTCTTCATCCCGCGGGTCTGCCCTTGTTGTTGCTCGACCTCCCGGTGGCCAGCACCCTCGAAGCCACCCTCATCGAAGGACTAGCAGCGCAATCACCGTCGGTGCTCGCTACTGCGGCGCGTGGTGACGCTCGCACGATCGGGATGCTTCACCGCGCGCTGAGGTGTGAAGCTCACGAGATCAGTAACAACCAACCGTCAAACTCGCTCGCAACATTGAAGGCGCATCTGTTCGAAGACTCGGTGCCGGAACAGTCGAAGATGGACGAGAGCGTCACGCTCAGCTCATCGCCCGGCGAAGCGCGTGAGTGTGTCGAGATCGCGCGCCGCGTTCGAGCAGAAGCTGCGCGCGGGATCCCGTTTGACCGAGTCGCGATCTTTCTGCGTTCAACCGGCGAGTATCGTTCCCACCTCGAAGAAGCTTTTCGGCGAGCCGAGATTCCCGCTTACTTCGCTCGAGGCACCACGCGTCCCGATCCTGCCGGCCGCGCGTTGCTCGGGCTGCTAGCCTGTCGAGCCGAAGACTTTTCCGCGCGCCGCTTCGCCGAGTACACGTCGCTCTCGCAGGTGCCGGATCCCGAAGCTGCGAGCGACCCGGACGCCGCCTGGACGCCGCCTCCGAACGATCTTCTGCCGCGGGGCGTCGAACCTGAACCTTCCAGTGACGGAGAGTCAGAGGCGGAACCGTTGCCGGTCGATCTCGAAAGCACGGCTGAGATTGCAGGGTCGCTTCGCGCGCCGTGGCGGTGGGAGCGATTGCTTGTTGAGTCCTCGGTAATCGGCGGAAAGGACCGATGGAAGAAGAGGATAGAAGGGCTCGAAGCGGAATTGCGATTGAGGCGGCAGGAACTGATCGAAGAAGGAGAAGAGACGCGCGCTGCGGGGCTGGATCGTCAGATTCGTGACATCGAACATCTTCGCAAGTTCGCACTTCCGTTAATCGATGAGCTGGCGGCCTTGCCGGACCGCGCGACGTGGGCTGAATGGTTGGCTCACCTTCGCAAGCTTGCACACGCGGCGCTTCGCAGCCCGCGAGCCGTGCTCGAAACGTTGGCCGAGCTTGAACCGATGTCTCCCGTCGGTCCGGTTGATCTCTACGAGGTTCAGATCGTTCTTGCGCCGCGTCTGCGCGAGCTCTCGGTTCCTCCGCCTCGCCGGCGCTACGGCGCCGTGTTCATCGGCTCCACTGACGCCGCGCGCGGAATGAGCTTCGATGTGGTGTTCGTGCCGGGGCTCGCCGAGAAGCTTTTCCCGAGAAAGCTCATCGAGGATCCGATACTTCTCGATGAGCAGCGCCGTCACATCGACGATTGCGATTTGATGACTCAAGAGGATCGCGGGGACGCCGAGCGCCTTGCGCTGAGACTGGCAGTGGGAGCCGCTTGCGAGCGAGTTCATCTGTCTTACCCGCGCATCGACGTTCAGCAAGCCCGCCCGCGCGTGCCTTCTTTCTACGGACTCGAGGCCCTTCGCGCGGCGGAGGGTTATCTTCCCGGGTTCGACAAACTCGTATCGCGGGCGGAGTCGAGCGCGAGCGGGCGGCTCGGCTGGCCGGCGCCCACCGACCCGAGGGTTGCGATCGACGAGGCGGAGTATGACCTGGCGCTTCTGGCTCCGCTGATCGACGCTGATCCTGAGACAGTGGCGGGCACCGCTCATTACCTTCTCTCGACTAATCGTCATCTCGCGCGCGCATTGCGCGCTCGTTCAAGACGCTGGCTCAAGCGATGGACTCCGAGCGATGGACTCGTAGAACCGGATGATCTGGCGCGCGAAGCGCTCGTCGCCCATCAGCTCTCGGCGCGTTCGTTCTCGCCCACGGCGCTTCAGAACTACGCGGCCTGCCCGTATCGTTTTTTTCTTCAAGCCGTGCATCGGCTGCAGCCTCGCGAAGAACCCGGTGCCATCGAAGTGATCGATCCGCTCACGCGAGGGTCGCTGTTTCACAAGGTGCAGTACGAGGTGTTGACGATGCTGCGCGAGGCCGGGCTTTTGCCTCTCAATCCGGCGACGCGCGAGCAGGCTATCGCCCTGGTCGATGATGTGCTCAACCGGGTAGCGTCGAGCTTTGAAGACAAGCTGGCGCCGGCGATCGACCGGGTTTGGGAAGACGGCATCAACTCGATTCGTGCCGATCTGCGCGAGTGGCTTCGCCGCGCTTCGGAGGCTGACGACGGATGGGTGCCTTATAAATTTGAGCTGTCGTTCGGGCTGGCCGATCGGGGCCGTGAAGACGAAGACCCGGCGAGCGTCGCCGACCCGGTGGCGGTCGCCGGCGATTTGAAACTGCGAGGGTCTATCGACCTGGTCGAACGCCACGTCAGCGGCAAGATTCGCGCGACCGATCACAAAACAGGCAAGGCGCGAGCGCGCGATGGAGTAGTCGTTGGAGGAGGCCAGCACTTGCAGCCGGTGCTTTACGCGCTGGCCTGCGAGATGCTGCTCGAGGCGCCGGTCGAATCAGGGCGCCTCTATTACTGCACGAGCGCCGGCGGCTTCACGCCCGTCGAAGTTCCTCTCGATGACTTCAGCCGTGGCACTGCGGGAATAGTAATCGAAACGATCGGGCGGGCGCTTGCAGAAGGCTTTCTTCCGGCGGCCCCGGAAAAAGGCGCCTGCGATTGGTGCGACTATCGCGCCGTGTGCGGGCCTCTCGAATACATCCGAACATCGCGCAAGCCAGGCGACGTGTTGTTCGAGCTCAAGCGTCTGAGGGAGCTGCCGTGACGAAACCTCACAAAGCGGCGCTCGCCGATCAAGCTGCGCGGGATCGGATTCGCAATGACTTCGACACAACTCTTGTCGTCGAAGCGGCAGCAGGCACGGGCAAGACCAGCGAGCTGGTTGGCCGCATCGTTGCGGGCATCAAGTCAGGCCGCGTCAAGCTCAATAAAATCGTCGCCGTCACCTTCACTGATGCCGCCGCCGGCGAGTTGAAGCTCCGTCTGCGGGACGCGATCGAACAGCATCGCCAAGACCCGCAGTGTCCGGCTGAAGCTCGCGAGCTTCTCAAGGACTCGCTGCCGCAGCTTGAAGAAGCCCGCATCGGCACCATTCATTCCTTCTGCGCCGATCTGCTGCGCGAGCGCCCTGTCGAAGCCGGCATAGATCCTCTGTTCGAAGTAGCTCCGGAAGACACGGCGCGGCCGCTATTCGAACTTGCATTCGATCGCTGGTTCGAACGGCAGCTTGCAAATCCCGGCGAAGCCGTTCGGCGCATACTGAGAAGACGCCCACGCCGCGAATACCGAAGGGATCTTCCCGGCATTCTCGCGCGCCGCCCGCGCGACGCGGGTCCCAAGCGCGCGCTTCGCGGCGCCGCTAGAGAGTTGATCGAGCGCCGCGATTTTCCGGCTCCGTGGCGGCGCAATCCCGAGTTCGATCGCGACGCGGCGATTGATGGGTTGATCGCCGAAATGACCTCGCTTGCCCAGTGGGCTGACTCCGGCAGTGCAAACGACTACTTCTTGAAGTCGCTCAAAGAAATCAAGGTGTTCAGTGAAGAGGTGAATCGCGTTGAAGAGGTTGCCGGCCGCGACTACGACGGACTTGAGGCCACGCTCACCGAGATGAATCGCGGCAAGCACTGGAAGTGGGTCGGCTATGCGTCGAGCAAGGTCAGCTACCCGAGAGACGAGTTGATCGCACGGCGCAACGCGCTCAAAGAGAGCTTGCAGGGTTTCGTCGATCAGGCTGGAGCCGACCTCGCTCCTCGACTGCGAGACGAGCTGTGGTTGGTGATCGAAGAATATGAAAGATTGAAAGAGCGCGCGGGCTGTTTGGACTTTTTGGATCTGCTGCTTCGCTCACGCGACCTTGTAAAAGAGAACGCCTCGGTGCGAGCGGAGCTGCAACAACGCTTCTCTCACGTTTTCGTGGATGAGTTTCAGGACACCGACCCGCTTCAAGCTGAGTTGCTGATGCTGTTGTCGGCAGACGATCCGAACGAAAAAGACTGGCGTCGCGTCCGGCCGGTTGCGGGCAAGTTGTTCATAGTCGGTGATCCGAAGCAGTCGATCTACCGTTTCCGCCGCGCGGATGTCGCGCTGTATGAACAGGTGAAACGCCAGATCAAGACCACCGGCGGAGACCTTCTCGAGTTAAACGTCAGTTTCAGGTCCGTGCCCGCGATTCAACAAGCCGTGAACGCAGCGTTCTCACAAGTCATGGGCGCCACTCCGAATCCGGCTCCTGGGGCCGGTTTGAAGGCAGGCTCGACACAGGCTCGCTACGTACCGCTCGCACCTAACAGGTCCGGCGTTAATTCTCAACCGGCTATCGTTGCGTTGCCGGTGCCCGCCCCTTACGGCGATTACGGCAAGGTGGTCGAGTGGAAGATCGAAGAATCATTGCCCGACGCGGTAGCGGCTTTCGTCGACTGGCTTGTGCGCGAAAGCGGTTGGACGGTCACTGAACGCGAACATCCTGACGTGCAGGTACCCATCCGGCCTCGTCATGTGTGTTTGTTGTTCCGCCGGTTCCGCAGCTTCATGACCGACGTCACCCGGCCGTACGTTCGCGCGCTCGAAGCCAGACGTCTGCCTCATCTGCTTGTCGGAGGAAGCTCGTTCCATTCGCGTGAAGAAGTCGAGGCGATTCGCAATGCGCTCGCGGCTATCGAGCGGCCCGACGACGAGCTTGCGCTGTTTGCGACTCTCAAGGGCCCGCTGTTCGCGATCAGCGATGCGCAGCTCCTGGCTTATCGATCTCGGCTTTCGACTTTGCATCCGTTCAAGCAATTGCCCGAGGACTTGCCCGAGTCTCTGGTCGAAGTCGTCGACGCGCTTGCTGTATTGCGTGAGCTTCACCTGGGGCGCAATCGACGGCCTGTGGCGGACACCATCGGGCGATTGCTTGCGACGACGCGAGCGCACGCCGGATTTGCGAACTGGGCGACGGGGGAACAGGCGCTGGCAAACGTGACTCGGCTGATGGATATGGCCAGGCGAGCCGAGCAGGGCGGTCTGATCTCGTTCCGCGCGTTTGTCGACTGGCTGGACGATCAGGCCGAGAACGGTGAAGCAGGCGATGCGCCGATCATTGAAGAAGGAACGGAAGGCGTCCGTATAATGACCGTTCACAAAGCAAAGGGACTCGAGTTCCCGGTCGTCGTGCTAGCCGATATGACTGCGAAAGAAGCGCGCGAGCCTTCGCGTTGGACCGACACTGAAGCCGGTCTGTGCGTGATGAGGCTTGCAGGCTGCTTGCCGCCCCAGCTTCAAGAGCATGCCGGCGACGAGCTGCAGCTCGAACGCGAAGAGGCCGCGCGAGTGCTGTACGTTGCCGCGACTCGCGCGCGCGATCTTCTGGTTGTCACGGCAGTCGGCGACGAGCGTCGCGAAGGCTGGCTCAGCGTGCTTGATCCTGCAATCTATCCGCCTGCGAAGGAGAGCTTCAAACCCGAGACTAATCATCCGCCGGGCTGTCCGGAGTTCGGCGCGGACAACGTGGCATTTCGTCCGAAGAATGGTGTGCGCAAACCAGGATCGGTGACGCCCGGCTTACACAAACCCGAAGCCGGAGAGCACACGGTAGTTTGGTGGGACCCGTCAGTGCTCGAGTTGAACAGGCAGGATGAAATCGGCGCGAGGCTGAACAAGCTGCTCGCGGTTGATGAAGAAGGCAAGCGCTCAGAGCAAGGCATTCGCGATCACTCGGAGTGGAAAGAGAACCGCACGCGCGTTCGTGATCAGGCCAGCGCGCCGAGCGTTAGGGTCGTAACGGCGACCGAGCACGCAAAGGACAAAGAGCAAACGGCAAAGCGCGAAGAGCAAAGAGCGACGGCCACGTCGCGTAAGCCGGACCAAGCTGCCCAGCCAGTTGGACAGTTAGGCTTGTTTGCCGCTCCACCGCCGCCCCGAGCGATACCCGACGTAGCTGTTGAATCAGTCGCCATAGACTTCTCGCGCCCGCACGGGAAACGCTTCGGGACTCTCGTTCACGCGGTGCTCTCGGTCGTCGATCTGAACGCCAGCGCGAAGGGCGTTCAAGGAATCGCAGAACTTCAAGGCCGCTTGCTCGGAGCAACTCCGGAAGAGATCACCACCGCAACCGAAACGGTCACGCGCGCGCTTGCTCATCCGCTAATGAAGCGCGCCGCCGCGGCTTCGATCGCGGGCCGCTGCAGGCGCGAGACTCCAATCGCGATGCAACTCGACGATGGGCTGATTGTGGAGGGAAAAGTGGACCTGGCATTTCTTGATGAAGCCGAGCCGGGCACTTGGACTGTTGTTGATTTCAAGACCGGCTTCGAGATTGGAAGGCTGGACGAGTATCGTGAACAGGTCGCGTTGTATGCTCTAGCAATCTCGCGAGCGACAAAGCTAGGCGTTAAGGGCGTGCTTCTCAGACTCTAGTGGCCTGGTAACGTGCGCTTCACTAGTGAAGGAGGGTTATCCGCGTAAATCCGCCGAATCGGTGTCGTCCGTGGTCTATGCACCGCTGGAATGTTAGTCTGGCGAACTCAACAGGCCACGGATGACGCGGGTTTGACGGATTCGCACGGATTGGTACTGACGATGAAAGGCAATATCCCCATTGATGAACTGAAACCCGGAGAAGACATCTGGCTAACCGTTGCCGTGACTTCGGTGCGGGAGATCAGGCCTCAACAGGGTAAGCCTTTTCTTCTGGCCAGCGCGCGGAACGCTAGCGGAACGATCGCACTGAAGATCCCGAGCGATATTCTTCAATCGACCACGTCGCTCAAGCCGGGACTATGGGGAATCGTTGGGCGACTCGAGACATATCAGAATCAACCGCAGTTTGTAGTCTCCAAACTCAGACCGATCACCATCGAAAAGTATCACGAGCTTCAAAACGCTGATCCACTTTTGCCGCGAGCCTTCACCATCGACATCGAAACAATCCCGCTTCCGGCGTTCAAGCAAAGGGCAGCCAGTCGGTTGGAGCGAGCGCTGCAGCGCGGAAAGATGAACGAGGAACAACAGCAGCGATACATCGAAGACCAGGCCGCCGAAGAGGAACGCGCTTACAGATCGGGCTCGCTCGCGGCGACATCGGGGCGAGTGCTTTCGATAGCCGTGCACGTCGGTTCTGTGGCCGGCGTTGAAATCGCAGGCGTCGAGCAGAGCGAAAGCGAACACGTCTTTGGCATTGACTCGGACGGACTAGAGCAAACCGAGCAGCAAGCGCTTACGGATTTTCTCGCGTTGATGGCAAGCTTCGATCCTGACATCGACGAGATCGTAGGTCACAACGTCATCGGGTTCGACCTGCCGTTCATATTTCAGCGGTGTCTGGTCAATAACATTCAGTTTCGGCCTTTCGTGAATTTGTCGGAATTCAACGTACGCGGCGTGTACGACACGATGCATCGTTGGTGGTTAGGCTCGAAGAACCGCGTGGCGTTAGATGACCTAGCCTGGGCGTTTGAAATTCCATCGAGCAAGACGGACGAAGTAGAAGGCAGCCGCGTGTTCGAGTTGTATCAGGCGGGAAGGCTCGCGGAGATTCGTGAATACAACTTGAACGACGTGCGTGTGACGCGCAAGGTGTATGAACGCCTGGTGTCGGGCTTCGGCAGATGACTCGCAGTTGAACCGACAGCGATCCAGCGCGTACAATCTGGCTTGACGTACTCGGGGCGCGGCGGTCCCCGGTGGAAGGAACTTTCACGATGACAGAGAGCGCTCAAAGAGTGATGCAGGAGGTGCTTCAGCTTCCAGAAGCTGACCGAGCTGAGCTTGCGCGCTTCTTGATCGAGTCGCTTGATGATTCCGAGGATCCAGACGTGGAAGCCGCATGGGACGCGGAACTCCTGAGCAGAGTCGAGCGGATCGACCAGGGGAAATCGCGTCTGCGTTCCGCGCATCAGGTGCTAGCGGAGATAAGAGACAAATACAAATGAAGCCGCTTGTCATTAACGACGAAGCGGCCGATGAACTCGACGAAGCTATCCGTTATTACGAAACAAAGTCTCCGGGCATCGGGTTGAACCTTGCCGCTAAAGTGAGTGAAGCCTTCCAGAGAATCGAACGTAATCCTCAGCTCTATCCATTTCATAAGGACACGAACGTTCAGAAGTGCTTTGTCCGAAGGTTCCCTTACACAGTGTTCTACATGGAGCTTGAAGAGCACATCGTCGTGATCGCGGTTGCACACCAGAAGCGCAGACCGGATTATTGGAAACTCAGACAAACTGCAGTAAGCGAGACGTCGGACGGTTTCGAGGCATACGGTGACCGCAAACCTTAACGCAGTGTTAATGCTTATCACGGGATTGGCTGTTGGCGCGCTTGTAGTTTGGCTGGTGCTTCGGCCGCGCATCAGGCATGAATACGACCGGGCGAGAAGCGAATCAGAAACGGAACGAGCCACGCTGGTCGAGCGGCTTCAGGGCAAGCACGATCAGACACGAAGGCTCGAAGGTGACCTCGGCGAGTTGAACGTGAAGCTCACGGAGTTTCAGAATGAAAACGCCAGCCTGCTCGCGCGGATCAGCTCGCTTGAGACCCAACTCGAAGCCGAACGCAAAGCGGCGATCGAGAAGCTTGGGCTGCTTGAAGACGCGCAAGGCAAGCTGTCGGACGCCTTCAAGGCGCTGTCCGCCGACGCGCTCAACACAAACAGTCGGAATTTTCTAAGCCTTGCCCGCGAAACTCTTGGTCATTTTCAAGAAGCTGCCAAAGGAGACCTCGACACTCGTCACAAGGCGATAGGCGAACTGGTTCAGCCGCTCAAGGAATCGCTCGACAAAGTCGATTCAAAGATTCGCGAACTCGAGTCAACGCGCGCGTCGGCTTATTCGTCACTGACCGAGCAAGTGAAGTCTCTCGCCACAACTCAGACTCAACTGCAAAGCGAGACTGCGAACCTCGTCAAGGCGCTGCGCTCTCCAACCGTTCGCGGACGCTGGGGTGAGATTCAACTCAAGCGAGTGGTCGAGATCGCAGGCATGGAGAATTACTGCGACTTTGACGAACAGCCGAGCCTGGCCGGTGAAGACGGCAGGCTCAGACCGGACATGATCATCCGGCTTCCTCTCGATCGAAACATAGTTGTTGACTCGAAGGCGCCGTTGCAAGCATATCTCGAAGCGCTCGAGGCGACGGATGATGAAACCCGAGTTGCAAAGCTGAAGGATCACGCGCGGCAGATCAGGACTCATCTCATCAAGCTCGGCGGCAAGGCTTACTGGGAGCAGCTTCCCTCGACGCCTGAGTTCGTGTTCATGTTCCTCCCCGGCGAAACATTTTTCACCGCGGCCCTGGAGCAAGACCCTGGCTTGATTGAATTCGGCGTCGAGCAGCGGGTGATCGTCGCTACGCCTACAACGCTCATCGCATTGCTTAAGGCGGTCTCCTACGGTTGGCGCCAGGAACGGATGACGGCGAATGCGGCGGACATCAGCAAACTCGGGCGGCAGCTGTATGAGCGGCTAAAGACACTCGCCGAGCACTTCTCCGACGTACGCAAGGGTTTAGACAAGGCCGTTGAATCATACAACAAAGCGGTCGGGTCGTTTGAAGGGAGAGTGCTTGTAACCGCTCGCCGGTTCAAAGACCTTGGCGCCACAACTGGCGAAGACATCGAGCCGCTCGAGATCGTCGACCGCCAAGCGCGCTTCCTGGACATCGGAGAGACAGGATTAATACCGGGCTTGCTTGTTGAAGGCGACAATGCGGACGAGGAAGAGACCGCAGAGACCGAAGAGACAGGAGAGACAGGAGAGACAGGAGAGACAGCATTGAAAATTGAGAAATGAAAATTGCAAATTGAAAATTGATAAGGCTCAAGAGCAACGAGCAAATTTGCAATTTTCATTTTTCAATTCTCAATTTTCAATGCTCAGTTTTTCAATTCCCGACTCCTTGCCTCTGGAGCTACGTTGTCCAAACAGATCTGGCTAGCCCCCATCCTGAGCAACAATCGAGAACGCCTGCTCGAGCGCGCGGCGGACGTTCTGGCGTCCGGGCCCGCAGAGGGGTTGGTGTACCTGGCTGCTTCCCGTCCGTTGCTGGAACTGGCCGCTGAGCGACTGCTGGACGGAGTTCGCAATCGCGGTGTGTGGGGCTCGCTGCCGGTGCACCTGTTTCGAGGATTCGCCCGGTACATTCTGGCGACGGCGATCGACGAAGAGACCCGGTTGCCGCTCGCTCCGCGAATCGCCATCGACCAGGAGGACCTTCCCCTCAAACGCAGCCTCGTTTCACAAATCATCAAGCGGCTCGCGCGCGATGGAAAGCTCAAGGCCATCGCGGCGCTCGCGCATCGAGAAGGTTGCATCAATACAGTCGCTTCGCTGATCGGCGAGATTCAACGCGCTGGAAAAACACCTGCCGAGTTCGCCGCAATCGTCGAAGCTCGAGCCGGCGATTTTTATGGCCCGGCCAACGACGTTGCGGAGGCTGCGTCTCAAGACCCGCCCAAGGTTCCGCGTCAGGTGGATTTCGACCGGGACATCGCGCTCGTTTATTCAGCTTATGCGTCGGCTCTAGGCGAGTCTGGGTTTACCGAAGACGACGCCGATCAGTTGCGCGCGCTCGACGTGCTGCGAGGCGAAGTCGATGGAAGAAGAGTGAGCTTGCCGTGGCTGGCCGAAGTTCGGTTGTTGGTACTCGATGGCTTTTTCGATTTCACCCCGGTGCAGGGCGAGATGCTCCGGTTGCTGATTCCGCGGGTTCCCGAGGTTATCGTCAACCTGAATCGCGACGAGCGCAACGCCGAGGTATTCCGCGCGTTTTCGTCGACGATCGGCCAACTCGACTCGATCGCAACATTCGACACTACAGCCGACGCTGATAGTCAGACAGTAAGAGGCGCGCTGTCACCGCTTCGCGCGCGCTTGTTCAATCCCCTGCCGGCCGAAGGCGCGCCCGCCGCTTCAGAGCCGGCTGAAGAGAACAGCGATTCCGGCATCACGGTTCTTGAATGCGGCAACCGGCAGACCGAAATTCGCGCAATCGCGAAGCGAATCAAACGGCTTACTCTGGTCGACGGTTATTCGCTCAGCGAAATCGCGTTGGTCGTCCGCGAGCTTGCGGCATACGCAGAAACTATCGCCCGAGTCTTCGAAGAGGAGTCCATACCCTGCTCGCTCCGCCGCCGAATCCAGTTGGCGGATGTGCCGGCGGCTCGCGCAGCCGTGAAGCTGTTCGAACAGCTCATCGAGCTCAGCCGCGAAGGCAACAGCACACTGAAGGTCAGTGCACTGGCCGACGTGGTGAAATCCGGTTACTTCCGGCTGTCCGACGCTGAGCTGGACTCGCTACGCAGCCGCTTCACTCGAGAGGATGAACATCTGTTGAGTGTCGCGGGCTACCGAAGAGGGCCCGAAGCAACGAGCGTCGGTAACTGGGACGCGGACGAGCTTGAGAATGTGATCGCGTTCGTGGGTGCCGAGCTGCGGTTGGATCGCTGGATGAATCGCGCGCGACAGTTGACGGCTCGCGCACCCGAGCCGGACGTCGAACGCGACCCGAAATCCGACGATGAGGACGAACCGGATCCGGATGACTCCGTGGTTGAAGGCTCGGCTGACCCGCGGGTCGAAAGGCGGGCAGCCTCGCGCGTCGAGCCGGTCGAGGTTCCGCTTCCTGGTTCTGAGCGAAGAGCCAAGCCCGCGCGTGAGATTCATCCCGCTTCGATCGCGTGGTCGGCTCTGGTTGTCGAGCGCCTCGGACAGATATTCGCGAGACTGCCTCGAGAAGCTCGGACCGGCGAGCTGCGCCAGGCGCTGATGCGTTTGCTTGAGCAGCTTCAGTTCAGCGGGCAGGTTAGGGGTTCGGGCGAAGTTTCAGAGCGAGATATTACGGCCTTGACGCTCGATCTGCGCGCCCTCGAAGGGCTTCGTCGCGCTCTTTCCGCTGCCACCCGAAGCATCGCGATCTCGGAGCGCGGCGCGAATGAGAATGAGCCCTCGGCGCCGATCAAACTGGCTACCCTTCTCGATGAAACGATGCGCTGCGTGAAGGCGCAATCGCTGATGACGAGTGGCGCCGACGCCAGCGGCTTGAAGGTGCTGGAAGCTACCGACATTCGCGGCCTTAGGTTTCGGGCTGTGTTCATCGCCGGATTGGTCGAGGGTGGCTTTCCATTGCGCGCCTCGCGCGATTGGATCTACCCGCACGAGGAGCGTGAACGGCTGAAGCGGTACGGACTGACTCTCGAGGACATCTCGCCCGACACACTTTTGAAAGAGGAACACTATTTCTATCAGGCCGCTTGCCGCGCGACCGAGCGGCTCTACCTGAGCAGGCCGCTGGTGTCGGAAGACGGCGCCGAGACGGTTGCTTCGTATTACCTCGGGGAGCTTATCCACGCGGCCGCGCCGTCGCAGGTCAAGAAGGAAGTTGTGCCCAGCGATTTTGACGGGCGCATGCTGTTTGAGTCTTCGAGAACTTCGGAGCTTGCGATGCTGCTCGTGCGGCAGGAAGAGCGGCCACGTCATCGGGCTCAGAGAGAAGGAAACTTCCCTTCAGCGGTGATCGCAAGATTGATCTCGCAGGCGCGTGGCAGTGGATGCCTGAGCGAGTCGGCCGGACGGCGCATCGCGATCGAACGCGAACGCGGCAGCCGGTTGTTTGGAAACTTCGATGGCGTGATCACGGACGCGCGGCTGCTCGAGAGACTCGCCAAACAGTACGGCGCGGAGCACGATTTCAGCGCAAGCGAACTGAGCCTGTACGGAAGGTGCCCCTTCAAGTTTTTCGCCGAGAAGATCCTCAAGCTGGAACCGCGCGGAGAGGCGGCGCTCGATCTTTCGGCGCTCGATGCCGGAAGCCTTCTTCACGAAGTGCTGAGGAGGTTTTTCGAGCGGCACCGAGGTGAGCGGCTCACAGATCTCGATCGAGCGGATTTGAGGCGTGAGCTTGCTGAAGTAGCCGACGCCGTGTTCGACGCGCACGAGCACGCGGTACCGCCGCTCAATCCTCAGGTGTGGAGCATCGACCGCGAGATACGAAAGCTGCTGCTCGAACAAGTGCTGGACTACGAGTTGAGCGTTGAAGCGAAAACGCAATCCAAAGATGTGCGGCCGGTCTATTTCGAACTCGCGTTCGGGATGCCGAGTGGCCCGGTCGATCCGCATTCAACCGAGCAGCGTCTGAGGGTGTATCGCACTTCGGGTGATCAAACAGACACGGTGCTCCTCCGCGGCCAGATCGACCGGGTCGATGTTGCTCAAGACCAGACCGCGATCGCGTATGACTACAAGCTTTCGAAGGGGCCGAGTCTCGACGACATGCAAGAGGGCCGCGCGTTGCAGCTTCATATTTATTTGGCGGCGCTCGAACAACTGCTGTTGCCCGGGAAAGAGATTGCGGGCGGCGGGTACTACACAATGAAAGGAGCAAGCGGGCGGCGAAACCAGGGCCTCTATCGAGTAGCGATGACGGAGTACACCGGGGTTGGCAAGACCACTTCTTCGAGCCTATCGGATACAGACTGGAAGAGAATTCGCGGTGAGATGGAATCGCGCATCTGGCAATTCGTTGACGGCATGCGCGCCGGACGATTTGCGGTCGAGCCCTCTGCGCCGGACACTTCGTGTCCTCACTGCGACTACTCGGCGGTGTGCCGCTACGAGAAGTTTCGCATTCGAGGAAAGCAAGGCGGCATCGACGAAAGAACAGACCGATTGAAAATTGAAAAATGAAAATTGCAAATTGAAAATTGGTCTAGCAGCGTTCTGATCATTCGATCCTTCAATTTTCAATTTTCAATTTGTTTAAGGCGAAATGCTCTCGGACCGCGACGGGCGACCAGACGATGAAAGCGGCGATTAACGCGACAACACGCGAGCTCAAGCCCGAGCAGCAACTGGCGGCGCACACGCTCGACCGTCATATTTCGGTAACTGCCGGTCCCGGCGCGGGCAAAACAACCGTGCTCGTCGAACGCTACCTGCACATCCTTCGCACGCAGGACATCAGCGTAGATCAAATCGTCGCAATCACCTTCACCAATCGCGCGGCTAACGAGATGCGCGAGCGACTCAGAAGAGAGCTGGATAGGTTGCTTCGGTCCGCGGCTCCAATCGAGCGAGCAAAGTGGATGCGCCACAAGCGAACGCTCGATGGCGCGATCATCACAACGATTCACGGCTTCTGCGCGCGACTACTGCGCGAATTCCCGGTCGAGGCAGATATTGATCCGCAGTTCGCGCTGCTGGACGCTCACCAGTCCGCGATGCTCGAGGAAGCGGTCGCCGAAGAATCGCTAACCGAGTTCATCGGCGCCAGTCATCAGGCGATCACGGAGCTGGCTGCGGCTGTCGGACGCGCACGGCTCGCCCGGGGTCTTATCGACATCTATCGCGCGGCGCGGAACCAGGGGTTGAAGCTTGGGCGACTCGCAGATGAAACGGAGAACACTCACAAAACGATCGACGATTACAACGCGGCGATCGAGGAACTCAGCGTGAAGATGCGCGAGTTCATCCAGGTTCGAGGGCTCTCGGCGACCGCCGAAACGAAGCAGCGCGAGGCGAAGGATCGATGGCCCGGACTCCTCGAGCTACTCGCGACCGCGTCTGAATCGGATTTGCTAGCAGAAGTCCGCGAGGCCATTCAGGAATTCAGGGAAGCGACGCGGCCAAGCGCGCAGGGCAAGATCCGTGAACTCGTGCAAGCGCTTGATGAGTTGATCTGGGAAAAGAATCTTCGCGGCAGCGTTCCACAGACATTCTTTGACCTATACGCAAGAAGGTATGCGCAGGAGCTTGTCAAAGTAGTCGAGCGCATCGAAGGACGGCTCGATGAGGAAAAGCGGCGGAGGTCGGCGCTCGATTTCGATGACTTGCAGGTGCGGGCGCTGCGGCTGCTCGAAGAACGCCCTGTGGTCTTGCTTAGAACGTTGGGGCGATACCGGTTCTTCCTCGTGGACGAGTTTCAGGACACGAACGGACTGCAGCGCGATTTGATGGCGAAACTCGCGCTGGGTGGTAGCGTAGACTTTAGTCTGCGCGAGAGCGAGATCAACAATCGCAGACTAAAGCCTACGGTACCACGCGCGAACCTTTTCATCGTCGGCGATCGCAAGCAATCGATTTACGGTTTCAGGGGCGCCGACGTGGACGTGTTCCGCGAGATGACCACGCGTATCGAAGCACTGAACGGCCTGCCGATACCGCTCAACCGAAACTTCCGCAGCCAGCCGCCACTGATTCGCTTCTTCAACTTTTTGTTCGAGCGCGTATTCGAGCGCGACCCGGCGCTCGCCTCCGATGACTTGAACGAGCTTGGCTACGTCGAGCACGAAGCCAGCGTGGCGGCCCGCGCAGACGAAGACCCGCCGCCGCCGGCCGAGTTGTTGATCGACTTGAGGCCGGATGACAGCGAGGACGATCGCTGGTCCGAGGAACCGCCTCGAGCGCGAGACGCCGAGCAGTTGGCGGCGCGCATCATCTCGATCGTGGGAAGCGAATCAATCAGCGCAGACGAACAGGGGGCGAGGGAACTCAGGTACCGTGACATCGCGCTGCTGTTTCGAGCGATGACCGAAGTTCACATCTACGAGTCGGCGTTTCGACGCGCGGGAATCCCATATGTGACCGTGGAAGGGAAAGGCTTCTACGCGCGCGAGGAGATCGGCGATTTCATCCAGCTTCTCCGGTTCCTCGACAACAAGACCGACGAAGTCGCGCTCGCGGCAGTACTCCGCTCTCCGATCTGCGGCCTGTCCGACGACACGCTGCTGGCGCTTCGATGCGCTCCTTTACGAGCGGGCGTCAAGGAGCTGGCCAGCTTGCAAAAGCACGGCGGCGTTCGGCCGTTGCTTCACGCCGTTCGACATCACGAGCTAATCGACTTCATCGAAGCAGCGGAACGCCAGGCGCTCGAACCTGCGCACGAGTTGCTGAAGGAACTGATCCGGCGAGCGAAGCGATCGGGATTATCCGAGCTGTTGAGATTTGCGGTTGAGGCTTCGGAGTATCGGACAGTCACGTCGGCAAACTTCGACGGCGCCCAGCGGCTTGCTAATCTCGAAAAGCTGTTCACGCTCGCAGAGCGATTCGAGCGGTCGGGCGCTTACTTGATCCGCGACTTCGTGCGCTTCGTCCGCGATTTTGAAGAAGCGGGAGGCCGCGAGAGTGAAGGCCAAATCGACGACTCGGCTGACGCCGTTCGACTGATGTCGATTCATCAATCAAAAGGGCTCGAGTTCCCCGTGGTAATCATCCCTGACCTTCATCGCCAACCGGACAACAGGCGCGAGTGGTGGGCGCTGGACCGGCACCGTGGGTTGACGTTGAAAGTCCCCGATGGACGAGGGAGGCTCGTGGCGGGATCGGCGTTTTCCGCTTTCGCTGAACGCGCGAAGCGGCGCGAGGAATTCGAGAGCATGCGCTTGCTCTACGTTGCGGCGACTCGAGCGAAAAACCGGCTGATACTCTCTGGAGCGGCGAAGGACCTCGCGAGCTTGAGGAATTCATGGCTCGAGTGGATATGCAAAGCGCTCGGAATCGGGAGTGATGCCACGAGCGGACTCCTCTCGCCGGCGGAAGGCGTCAACTTGCGATTGACGTTGAATCTGTTGGACGCTACGCCCCAAATAGCGATTCAGGACGAGGCTCGAAAAGTCCAACTGGATTTGATGCCACCGAGTGATGAAGGCTTTCCGTTACTCGAATCGATCCGATCGGAGCGCTCGAGCGCGCTTCACCGATTCAGCGTAACTCAGCTTCTGAACTACCATCGTTGCCCGCGGCAGTATTACTTCGATCGAGTGCTTCACGCGCCCAGCGGGGAGGAGGTAGCGATGTGGAACGACGCTGAAGCCCCCGAGCCGCCTGCGAATCTTACGGCGACGCTTCGAGGCGCGGTCATCCATCGCTTCTGTGAGAAGTTTGTCGAAGGCGATGATCTTCACGAATGTTTGAAGGGCAGCTTCGAAGATGTGTTGAGACAAAGGGCCGCAGAACTTGGCGATCGGATCTCTGAGATCGATCCTGAGAAAGCTCTTCGCGACCTGCTGCCGCTCGCGAAGAATTATGTGGGAAGCAAAGTCCGTGAGCGAATCGAATCAGCGCGTGCGCTCGCGAATCACGCATTGCTGATCACGCATCACGCCCTCGGCGTGTTCAGCGAGCGGCGGTTTCGACTACGGCGTCCCCTCGGGATTTTAACCGGCACGATCGACAAGCTGCTGGTCTTTCCCGCTGCAAATGGCGAAGGCTTTCGGGTCGAGATCATCGACTTCAAAACAAATCGCTTTAGCGGGAGGCGCGGCTCGGGAGTGGCAGGAAAGGCCGACCGGGGACAACTGGCATTCGAATTCCTACAGCCTGCGAACGAGGCGCGAGTTGATCGAGACCTTCTAATACGGGCCGAAGTCGAAGCGGCGGCCGCTGACTATCGTGTTCAAATGCAGGCGTACGCTCTTGCGGCGTGCGACCTGATATCCGAAGTCGCAGGTGTGCGAGTGACGCTGCATTTCCTGGACCCCGATGTTGAGGTTTGTCTGCCTGATGAGCTGCTCGGACGCGATGTTTGCGCTCGAGCGATCGATGAAACTATGCTGGCGCTCGTTTCCTCAACCTCTCCTGAGAGCTTCCCATCCAACCCCGCCGAGCATTGCAGGATATGCAGCTTCGTGGGACTCTGCCCACCCGGAAGTCGATGGCTTGCGGAGGCGAGACGCTGAGACCTGCATGGCCGTGTTCGCGAGGTCTGGGGCGTGATATACTCAGCCCCGAACAACTGGAAATAGCTAGGAGCAGAATCGCATGGCATCAACACTCCGCTTCACCTCAGCCGATCTCGAGAAGTTCCCCGACGACGGCAAACGCTACGAGATCATTGATGGAGAATTGTACGTGTCGAGACAACCACACTACTATCATCAACTCGTTTGCTCCAATGTTGTAGGCTTATTGAAGACTTGGAGTAAGAGCACGGGGGTTGGTCAGGTTAACCTTGCGCCGGGCGTGATATTTGCCGAGGACGACGATGTCGCTCCGGACGTTGTATGGACCAGCAACGCCCGTCTGGCAACCATACTCTCACCCGACGGTAAGCTCCATGCTGCCCCTGAGCTGGTTGTTGAGGTCTTGTCACCGGGAACAGCCAACGAGCAGCGTGACCGTGATGCAAAGCTGAAGCTCTACTCGCGGCGCGGTGTCCGCGAATACTGGATCATCGACTGGCGGACACGGCAAATAGAGATGTACCGACGTGAAGACGCCGAACTAACACTGGTTGCTACTCTCTTCGAAGGCGATGCTCTGAATACGCCGCTCCTACCGGGCTTCACGTGTAGCGTCGCCGAACTCTTTGAGGACATACCCCCCACCGAATAGTGCCTTGAAATGGACGGAAGGACATTTCTTGACGCTCCTCGCGCACTCTATTGTATAATCCCGCCAAGCCCCAGAGGAGATATGAAATGCGCTCAATTTGGAAGGGTCACATCCGGTTCCTCTTAGTCGCCATTCCTGTGCGCGTCTACAACGCGATCGAAACGTCGGAACAGATCCACCTCAACCAACTGCACAAGGACGACTATGGTCCTGTTGGTTACGACAAGCGGTGTAAGAAGTGCAATAAGGTTGTCTCGAAGGATGACATCATCAAGGGCTATCAGTACGCCAAAGACCAGTACGCCATCCTCGAACCCGATGACCTCGCGAAGGTAAAGCTGAAAACAACCAAGGTCATCGACATCGTCGGCTTCGTCGACAAGTCCGAGATACCGCCAATGCTGTACGACTCGCCCTACTTCGTCGGTCCCGACGGGGAGGTCGGCGCGAAGACCTACGCCCTGCTTCGCGAGGTGTTGAAGGACACCGGAAAGGTCGGACTCGGCAAGGTTGTTCTGCGCGACCGCGAGGACTTCGTCGCTCTCGCACCGCAAGATGAAGGATTGGTGGTTTACAAGCTGCGCTATCCGAAGGAGGTCAGAAAGATCACTGAGGTGCCGCAGCTCGAGCATCAGGAGATCGACAAGAACGAGTTGAAGCTGGCGCACACGCTAGTCGATCAGATGGTGACCTCGATCGGCGAGATCGAGATGCGTGATCGCTACAGCGATGCGCTCCGGGAGATTATCGAAGCCAAGATCGAAGGCAAAGAAGTGGCCGGCTTCGTCGAAGAAGAGCAGCCCACGGTCGACATAATGACTGCGCTCAAGGAGAGCATCAAACAAGCCCAACGCAAGCCGATGGTGAAAGCTACAGGCAAGGCCAAGAAGCAGGAAGAAGCGGAGGAAGCAAAGCCGAAGAAGGCTCGAAAGAGCAAAGCATCATAGGCTGAGCTTCAGCGGATGTCCAAGAAAGATACCAAGATTCTACGGTTCCCCGCCCCGGCGCCGTCGAAAGCTGATTATCAACGGGTCAAGTCGACCTATACAGTTCACGAAATCAAACAACTGTTTGGTCTCAGCGAGCGTGTGATACGCCGGTGGACCGAGCAAGGCGTCGTGAACGCCGCGCTGTCCTCGGCGACCGGTGAATCGCTCTACGACTTCAGCGCGCTGACTCAGTTTCGGCGCGTTCGCGAGCTGCGCGGGCAGGGACTCACTCTCAAGCAGGTCGAAGCGGAACTGCAAGGGCAGATGAACCTGTTTAAGCCGGCTCGGGCTGAGATCTCGCGTCTGCTGAGCCCGTTCGAGGAGGCATTGCTGTTGCACGAGCGCGGCGACGCGAAAGCTGCTGAACTATACCGCGCAGCGATCACGGAAGGAGACAACCTCGCCGACGCTTACTGCAACCTCGGCATCATCGAACTCGAGCAAGGCAGGATGTCGAAGGCGCTGGATTGTTTTACTCTCTCCCTGAAAAACGAACCGCGGCATGTTGAGGCACACTACAACCTGGCCAACCTGTATTTCGATGCCGGCGATCTGCGCCTTGCGAAGTTGCACTACGAGAGCGCGGCTGAGCTAGAGCCTTCTTTCTCGCCGCTTCATTACAACCTGGCGCTGGTTTACTACAAGCTGGACGATCTGAACGGCGCCTGCGCGGCTTTGCACAGGTATAAGGAGCTCGCGCCCGAGGACCACGAGATGCAAGCCATCGACGAGCTTCTGAAATGGCTGGAGCAGGCGCGCGACGTCGAGAATACGCGGCGCGGCTCGCCGTAGGCTCATCGCGAACCGCATCGACTAACGGCGTGACGCTTCGCCGAGTACCTGCTTATCTACATCACAACCGTCGGGCGAGGTGAGACGATGCCCAAAAACTTCAGATCCCGGACGTCCTGGAGAGAGAAGCTCGAAAGAACGGATCATTCCAGGATAGTCGAAATCCCAGCGGCGATGGCCAAAAGGCTGGGGACCGGAACGATGCTCATCCCGAAGCCGTTGGATGTCGATGCGCTAATCCGGAAAACGCGAAAAGGGAACCTGGTAACCGTCTCTGAAATCCGATCGAGGCTTGCGCGCGACAATAACGTCGAGGTTGCCTGCCCTCTGACAACAGGGCATATTCATTCGCATTGCTGCGGAAACCGCCGAAGAAGACTTGCGGACCGGACGAAAGCGCGTGACGCCTTACTGGCGAGTGATAAGAGACGACGGCAGCTTGAACGAGAAGTTTCCAGGCGGCGTGAAAGCGCAATCGCAGCGCTTGAAGGAAGAGGGCACACGATTGCGCCCGGCAAGGGCAAGAAGCCCCCACGGGTGCGGAATTTTGAGACCTCGCTCGCGCGGTTGTAGCACCAGGCCTCTGAGCCGCACCGTCCGCTTCGGTCGGTCCTTTCACCATTCAAACTTTCCATTGACACTTATTCGCTTTACAGGTTATTCTTGCGTTGCTGGACAAATTGAAATTCATTTTCATTTATAAGCGAGTAGGGGAAGGGGAAACATGAGCTTGTTGGACGCACTTCATAATAGGCCGTATCGGGTCAAAGGCGTTGACGGACCCGACGATGAACGGCGACGCTTGCTGGATCTTGGCATCACGCCGGGTGAAGAACTGGCAGTGGTTCAGTCAGTCCCGCTCGGGGATCCGTTGGTTGTGATGGTGCGGGGAATGCGACTCGCACTCAGACGACGGGAAGCCGCATGGATCACACTTCAGTGAGCGAAAATGTCTTCAGTCGAGGCGGTCCCGCCTGATACAAACCTAGAAGCCAATGCGCTTCACCTTCCTGCTGAGACCGGTTCTCGGCTACCGACCGTATGTCTCGCCGGCACTCCGAATGCCGGCAAGACTGCGTTGATGAACGCGCTCACCGGCGGGAGTTTTCACACCGCAAACTATCCAGGCGTGACCGTCACACTGTCGCGCGGCAAGAGCAAGACCGAATTTGGGACGCAGGTCTTGCTGGTTGATTTACCCGGAGTCCACAGCACTTCAGCATCCTCACCTGAAGAGGAACTTTCCTGCCGAGTCATCGAAGGCCGGCATCATTCGGTCCGGCCAGACGCGCTTATCGTGGCAGTCGATGCTACTCAGCTCGAACGGCACCTCAGGTTTGCCTCGTTCGTTGCGCGCCAAGGCAAGCCGACTGTTATCGCACTCACGATGATGGATCTCCTCCCGCGAATCCAGCAAACCGTGAACGCGCGCAAGCTCGAAGCGGCGATCGGACTGCCGGTGGTCCCGGTCGACGGCCGCACCGGATGGGGCACCGCCGAGCTGATGACCGCTGTATACACCGCGTTGGGAAGTCGGGTGACCCTGTTGAGCGAGCTTGCAAAACTGCCGGAGGAGCCGGTGTCTGCTTATAAGGCGATCCGCGATCTCCTGGCCCGCAGTGAGGCGCTCAAGAACAAGAATCTGTTCGTACTCGCTGACGATTCCTTCACGGCACGCGTTGACCGCGTCGTGCTGAATCGCTTCCTTGGGTTTCCCATTTTCTTCGCGGTTCTGGTCGGGCTTTTCTCGTCGATATTCTGGGCAGCAAGACCCTTCATGGATTTGATCGATTGGATGTTTTCGCGAGCGGGGCATCTATTGCTGGTTCTCTTGCCTGATGGTCCGCTGTCTCATTTCCTCGCTGAGGGCGTCGTCGGAGGAGCCGGCGCGGTGGCAGTGTTCTTTCCGCAGATAGTGATTCTCTTCTTCCTGATGACGCTGCTTGAAGATTCAGGGTACCTGGCTCGCGGCGCTGCACTTGTCGACCGTCCGCTTTCCTATCTAGGTCTTCACGGCCGGTCCTTCGTTCCGATGCTTTCGGGCTTCGCGTGTGCGATCCCGGCTGTACTGGCCGCGCGAACAATTCCTTCGCGACGCGAGCGGCTTCTGACCATCTGGATTCTGCCGCTGATGAGCTGCAGCGCCAGACTTCCAGTGTACGCGCTTCTGCTGGGCGCGTTGCTGCCGGGCACGGCGTGGAAGGCCGGTCTTGCCCTTGGCCTCATCTATGTTTTGAGTCTGTTGACCGGCGCTCTGGTAGCCGGACTGATTAGCAGGCTCATTCTGCGAAAACGTACTGCGTCGCTTCTGGCGATGGAGCTGCCCGTATATCGAAAGCCCTTGTTGAAACCTACGCTCAGAATGACCTGGTCGCGATCGTCTGGTTACCTCCGGCGCGCCGGAATGCCGATCGTAGTAATCTCCGCGTGCTTGTGGCTGTTGTCGAACTTCGGGCTGGGCTCGCATCAACCTGCTTCGGCCGAGGGCACGAGATCGCCACTGGTCACAAAGAGCGACCTGGATCATTCTTTTGCCGCCCAGCTCGGCCAGACTCTGGAGCCTGCTCTGCATCCTATGGGAGTCGATTGGCGAGTCGGCGTCGGGTTGATCTCAGCATTTGCCGCGCGCGAGGTCTTCGTCAGCACAATGGCGATTGTCTTTCACGTCAACGAGGATCAGGATTCGCAGCAGGCTGGCTTGCTCGAGAACATGCGCACGGCCACTTTTTCAGGAAGCAACCGCAAGATATTTACCACCTCCACCATCCTTGGCCTGATTGTCTTTTTCTTTTTCTCGCTGCAATGCCTGTCCACGGTTGCGGTCGTGCGAAGCGAAACCAACTCCTGGCGTCTTGCCGGTCTCCAGCTCCTTTTCTACACCGGCATCGGTTACCTGATGTCATCGGCGCTGGTCGTAGGTCTACATCTCATTGGAGTAGACTAGACTCCGGCGCAACCGCTGCTGGAACGTGTGCATGCAACGGACCGGCGTGCTTTGACACTAACGAGGCACAGGTCTAAGATAGCGTTCAAAAGAAGGGCTGGGAGGGGAGCGGTGCTATTAGCATTCATCAACCCGTCAGGTCCGACCCGCGAGCCTCAAGAGGTCTTAGTTCTTGTCAGTGATACGTTCTCGTTTCTGTGGCTGAGCGTTGGATGGAAACCACCCGCCTCTTTGGGGTCGGCTGAGTTCGACATTTAGCGTCGGGGCTGTGAGGTTTCAAGCCTGACATCGGGAGGCTTTAGTATGAAAGACCGTATAAAGTGGATTCTCGTGGGACTCGGTGTCACGTTCGGGCTTCAGTTCATCATTTCCGTGCTTTTCACCGGGATCGCATACAGCAACAAGGAGAGCGCAGCGGACGTGGTCTCGGACACCGCGGCGGCCGTCGCTTTCGGGGCAGCACTCGGCGCATTCTTGATCGGAGGCTTTGTTGTCGGCTGGCTGACGGAGCAAATGCGTGCGGTTGACTCGCTGATCGTCGCGGTCCTAACGCTGGCTCTGACCTTGCTGATGTACTCAGCCCTGCCGTCCGGCAACAAAGGGCAATTCGTCAGCGGATATCTGCTCAGCGAACCGAGGCGAGGCGCTCTGTTCGCGGTCATTGCACTGATCGCCGGAGTGATAGGCGCATATTGGGGCTGGCACCTGAAAGTGCCTCAGGAAGGGGGGTTCGACAGAATCGCGCTCGTTGCCGGGCTGGTTGGAGCCGTCGTTCTTCCTTTCGTATTGCTCGCGATCGGAGGCCGTGATCCCAGCACCCCCAACGCGCCGGGACTGCCGTGGTATTTCCTCCTGATCGTATTGGTGCTCGTGCTGGTGATCGTCGGCGCTGGCTTTGTCTGGTTCACGCACGAGTCGCACTACGACGACGAGATATCGATCAGTCCCGAACACCACAAGGAAGAGGGACCAGCCTCAACCAATTGACCAACTGGCGAGCCGCTCAGCTAGCTACGTGGCGTCATCAAGCGCGGGATCCTTTGAGAGGACGCTTAAGTCGCGCGCTATTTCTGAGGCTAACTGATATCGCTCCGCCGGAACTTTTCTAAGCATCCGCTCGATGACGTTGACAAGCGCATCGGGCGCGTCCTTGCGGTGCTTTCTTATCGGCGACGGCGCCCGCTTCTTTATGGCTTCGATGGTTTGAAAGTAGGTTTCTCCCTCAAACGGCAGACGGCCTGTAGTCATCTCGTAAAGCACAACACCAAGCGAGAATATGTCCGCGACGTTCGTGACTTCCCCGCGCCCCGTCGCCTGTTCCGGTGACATGTAGCTCACCGTTCCCAACAGTACTCCCGATTCTGTGAGACGTGCTTTGCTGGAAGCGCGGTTGAGAACGGGCAGCGGCTTCGCAAGCCCAAAGTCCAGCACTTTAATCTTGCCTCGTGGCGTTATCATGATGTTCGAAGACTTGATGTCGCGATGGACCACTCCACGTTCGTGTGCTTCGGCCAGCGCTTCGGCAGTCTGCACACCGATGTCGATGATCTCATTCAGGGCGAGCGGGCCAACCTCAAGACGTTCAGCGAGTGTATGTCCTTCGACGTACTCCATCACGATATAGGGATTGCCCGCCGCCTCGCCGATCTCGTGAATCGTTGCGATATTCGGGTGATTGAGCTGCGATGCCATACGCGCCTCTCTCAGAAAGCGCTGCTTCATCGTTTCGTCTTCGATGTGTTTCGACGCGAGCACCTTGATGGCCACGGTGCGTTGAAGCTCAGTGTCGTACGACTCGAAGATCTCGCCCATACCCCCCGCGCCAAGCGTACGGCGTATCTCGAACCTTCCGATGTGGCCCTCCGGTTCGATCAGCGGCGGCGCTGCAACTTTCTCGGTCTTGCCATCGTGAACGGCCATCGCCGCTCGGTCCGTCTCCCGCAACTCGGTCGTGATAATGCGCGGCCTCGAGATCACCGATGAGAAGAGCGTCGAAAAAATCCGCGGACCTCGGTCGTCCTGGATGAAGAAGCCTGCGCGCTTCAGGTCCTCGTAAATGTGCTCGTGCTCCTTCTCGACGCGCCCATTCTCGATGGACTCGCGAATTGAGCCGCGAAAGCTATCGCTCAGGTGATCCCAGATGAATCGAAACTGCCCTTTCGCCTCGTCCAGAAAAGTGGCTTCGACATCTTCGCGATCGAGCTTGCCGTCGTTTTCCGAAAGATGATCGAAGTACGCCGAGCAAGCGATCTGCAAAAAGTAGGGGAAGTAACCGGCGATCTCCAATATCCGGCGGGCATAGCCTTCAAGCGGCACGCCGGCCTCGGCCGACGGCCGGGTGATGAGCTGTAGCGCTTCCGTGCGCGCAAACGCGCGCAGAAAGACGTTGGTAAAGATGTTGAAGAACGGCGAGTCCGCGATGAGTTGAGTGTGACACAGCTCCTGAAGGTCGCGCGCGGAACTGGTCACGTAAGCCACGTCGTAGTTGTTGGCTATGGAGCGAAGAAACGAATAGAACTCGAGGTCAAACGCCTGATTGGTGGTGATGGCATCGAACTCATCGAACAACACAACGAGCTTGCGCCCCTCGCCGCGAAAGTTTTCGAGCACTGCCCGCAAGGAGTCAAACGAAGGCGGCAGCTTGGCGAGCGACTTGTCTCCAGTCTCCTTCGCAAGCAGCGCAAACAGCTCCTTGAAGAACTCAGTGAGCGTGAGCCGCCGCTTCTGTTGAAGATCGATAAACGCGAAGGCGTAGGACTCGGACCGGTCGAGGAAGCGCCGGCGAACGTCAGGATGATTGATGAAATTGAGCAACGACGACTTGCCGATCCGCCGCTCGCCGACGACGGAGATGGACTGGGGCCGCGACGCCCCGATTCGCGAGAAGATCTTCGACACCTCGCGCCCACGCCCGAAGAACTGCGCGGGGTCTTTGATGGCTACTCGGTTGAGGTATGGATTGCGTGGCATTTCGAGTGCGACTCTCCCCGAATTCCTGCGAATCCATTACCGAAGATTCGCGCGATTCGCGGATGGTTCTCCAGTTCTAAAGCGTCCTCACTTCTTTCACCACTTGCCAGATCGAATGCGACCGCCGAATCCACAATCGAAGCAAATCGATCTTGAACCGGAATCCATCGGCGGGGTCCTTCTCCAGCAGTTCGCGGCGAAACATCTCTTCCAGCGTCAGCCGGATCGTATTCTCCGAAAGATTGACCGGGTAATCGTTGGCCTTAACCGATGCCCGCAACTCACCGGCGGTCGCATAGGCAATCCCGTCACCCAGCACCTCTCCCAGAAGTGACAATGCAAGCTTCTCGTCGTCCGACAGAGCGTCCCACGAGTAAATCATTTGCGGCAGCGGATTGTCGACGATGTCGGTGATCACGCGGCCCAAATCGGCAACCGTGACCCAGTTCTGCCGGTGCTCGTTCATATAGTCGACAACATTCTGACAAATCACCTGCGTGTAAAAGGGCTGGCCTGCGGTCAGGCGATAGACGACATCCATAACGCCGCGTCCGTAGACCACGCGGCCTTCCACGGGCTCGGTGATCAATCGCGTAGTGTCCTTCTCAGAGAGGAAGCCCACCTTTCGGAACAGGGACCTTCTGAGCAACTCACGCCAGTATTTTCTGTCTCGCTCTTCCAGCCTGCGTGACCCGGTGAAGATCAGCGCCAGCCGTTCCTTGTTGTCCATCAACCCCGCGAGAAACGTGAACAGTTCATTGGAAAGCTTGCCTTCATCGACCTTCCCTTCGAGCAACTCATATTCGTCCATCAGGATCAGCAGAGTGCGGCCGCCGATCGAGGCAAGCACTTCATCCAGGAAATCGAGAAACACCGGGTAGGGATTTCGGCCATCGAACTCCGGCACAATTATTCTTTGCGTCTGCGCCAGCACCGTCTTCCTCGCAGCGCCCGCTGGCCCGGCGCCGGCCAGCGCGACGTTATCAACCGCGCCGCCCGAGCCGTGCGCCGAAGCCGGTTCACTCACCGCGCGGCGGTTTGCTCGCGCAACGGCTTCGGCAATCACCCGGGATATGCGCCCGAAGAATTCCGAGTCCGATGCGATCACCATCTCCTGAAGATCGATGAACACCGGAATGAAGCGCTCGCCCAGACGCCCGCCCGCCACCTGGTAAAGAATCGAGCTCTTGCCCGCGCGCCGTTCGCCGCAAAACACGATCACCACTCCCTGGCTCGTCCCTTCCAGTTTTGTGCGCACGTAGCGGAAGTCGTCTTCGCGGCCGTAGAACATCTTCTCCGTGCGGATTGGATTCCCGACGATGAATGGATTCGGCTCGATGGGAACGTAGCTGCGCAGTTCCCTGGGCAGGACGTATTCGCGGTCCCCAAACCTGCGCACGACGAAAGCGGCTCCCAGAGCCAATCCTATCAGTGCAATCGTCAGCGCGTAGAACCACCATCTCTTCCAGAAGGGCGAGCCCACCCGCACCGACAAGGTCGCCGCCCGGGCCTTCGCGCCGTACAGATCCCGGTTCAACGCTATCAGCTCAAACGTGTGCGCGCCTTCGTCCAGATCCAGGCGCGACACATCACGTTCAGCTCCCTGCTGCATCGGCAAGACTTCCCACGGTTGCTCGCCGTCTCCGGAGTTGATGCGATAAACGTAACGCGCCTGCCCACTCGAGCTCGCAGCGCTGAAATGAAACGTCAGCCGATGCCGCCCATAAGAAACACTGTAGGAGCCCGACTCAGATACCTGCTGAGCGCTGCCGTCCACTTCGAGCGAGATCTGGGCCAGGGGCGCGACCGTAACGGGCATATGCCGCACGGCGCCTTTGTTAGTGGCGATCCAGATGCGGCCTTCGGCATCTTGCGAGATGGAATTCACCCGGGTGCCGGTCAGCGCGTGAGTTTCACCCGAATAAACAGTGGAGAGCACGTGCCCGCCGAACTCAAAGAGTTTCTTGACCCGGCCCTCTTCAGTTCCCGCCCACAGATACCCGTCACGATCAACAAACATAGTATTGGCAGGCTCGGGATCGAACGTGGCGAACGACGATCCGGTGTAGGATTGAATGCCGGCGCGGGTTGCGATAAGCAATCTGTCGTTGAAACGAAGAATCCACCGCGCGTCGTTATCGGCCAACCCGCGAGAGATATCAATCAAGTCGTCGCCGCTGCTTCCCGGATCGACTGTGACAACTCCGCGCGCAGTGGCAAACCACAGCCGCCCGTCAGCGTCCTCGAACACGTGCCGCACGTCGTAGCCGGCGAGCGCTTCAATGTTATGCAACGAACCGTCGCGAAACACCGAAGCACCGCGAGTCGTCGCAAACACTATGGCCGAACCGCCTGCTATGGCGCTCACCCACTGCACGTTGTTTGAAGCGAGCCCGCTGCCTTCGTTGAACTGAGTGAGAGTCTCGCCTGTCCACCTTAGCCCGCCCTGGTCGGTGGCAAACCAGGCGGAGCCCCCACGATCGAACGCGACTGCCTGCACGCTGATGCCGGTTCGGAACCCTTCAACCGGGACGATTCGCTCGCCTTCTAAACGCGAGACCCCTCCCAGCGTTAAGAACCACACGCTGCTCCGCCCGCGCGAGCCCGGAACGCCGGGCGCTACTACGACCTCCTGCACATCGTTGTCGGCAAGGCCGCGGCTGGTTGTAAAGCTGACAAAGCTGTAGAAGTCAGAGCTGATGACGCCGTTGTCGGTTGCGAACCAGACGTTCCCTTCGCGGCCGGTGAAGATGGCGGCGATGTGATCGCGGTCCAAAAAGTTGACTCGCTGAGACTCGTGGCGCGCCGGATCGTAGACGATGACTCCGCCGGCATCGGCTGCAAACCACATTCGTCCGCTGAGGTCTGCTCCTATAGCGCGAAGGCTTCCACCTCGCGAGCCGCTCACACTCCGTATCGCCTCTATTGCCGGCCGCTGTACGCTACTCTTGTCGATCAACAAGAGGTCACTCGCTGTTGCCAACCAGACTCTGCCCGCCTCGTCGACAAATATGCTCCGGGCGTCGACAACCCGAGCCTGGTCTTCGGGTTGGTTCTTCGTACCATGCATTTCACGCCAACGCTGGAATGAGACGAGCTTCTCGGCTTCGAGAATCGAGACGCCGTTTGCGGTCGCGATCCATAGACTGCCGTCCGTGTCTTGCGCAAGCGCTCTCACATCATCGGAAGGCAATTCGCGCGAATGCGCGAAGGGAGCGAGGCCTCGGCCGTCGAACCGGGAAAGACCATGCGCTCCCGCAGCCCAAATGGTGCCGCTTGAATCGACAAAGACCTGTCGAGGTTCGCGAAGGTCGAAGGACAGTCCGGCATCCTCGCCGCTCTTCGCGATTCGCCGAACACTTCGCGCAGTGGCAATCCAAATCGTCCCGTTCCTATCCTCGGCGATCGAGCGCACTTCCTCGCCCGCCAATTGTTCAAATGCCGATCCTGCGACGGCCGATGACTTGAATTCGGCCCCGTTGAACCGCGCGACACCTTTGTCGGTGCCGAACCACATCCAGCCCTCGCTGTCCTGAAACACTGCTTGAACATTCTTCGACGGCAGATTGGGAACCGTGTAGCGCGAGACGGCTTTCTCATTGATCGGAATGACCGGCGCGACCAGCAGTTGAAGCGGGAACTCCGTGGTGATGCCCGGCGAGATGAACACATCGTTTCGGTATTCATCGTAACCACGCAGCGCCGCGCTCAGTTGAAATGAGCCGGGCGCGAGTTTTCCGAAGTACGCGTCGCCGTACTCGTCGGTCACGCTGCGCGCCGCGAGCGCGCCGACCGCGGCGCGATCCTTCGCGTAGAGACTGACCGTCACGCCAGTGAGAGGCTGGCTGCCGGCATCGAGCACAGCAACGTGCAGCGACGAGGCGGTGAGTTTGACCGGCGGCGTGGCAAACGTCTCGTCGGGACGCAGAGTGACGTTTACCGCTTCCTTGCGGAACCTGGCTGCTTCGACAGTAATGCGATACTGGGCCGGCTTAAGGTTGTGAAACTCAAACTTGCCGTCTGCCTGCGTGCTTATGGACGATAAGAGGTCGCCGGACGTGAGAGTCACCTTAGCGTTAGCCAGAGGAGCGCCTCGGTCGTCTTGAATCACACCGATTATCGCCCCGCCTCCGCTCTGACCGGCGCCTTGCCGGGTTGCGAGGTGCGCCTTCACCGCCAGCGAGAAGACCAGCAAAACTGCGAGCAGCAGTCCCTTCCCGGCTCGGTTGTTGAAAGCAGTCCTGTTTGGGATGCGTTTAGACACTTCTAAGGTTCGTGACAGAAATGCGGGTTACTCGCGCGTTTGAGTATACACGCCGCAAAAGCGGGCAATCAAGAATCCGGCTTGAAGCCACGGAATGCGAAGCGCACCGCTACTTCGCAGCCTCCCGGTATGCGCGCGGAGTAACACCCGTGACCGCCTTGAACATCTTGGTGAAGTGGCTCTGGCTCTGGTAGCCGACCAGCGACGCGATCTCGCTTATGGGAAGCGCCGTCTCCGCAAGCAACTTGCGGGCGCGCTCCAACCGCAGGTTAGCCAGATAGACGTGAGGCGTAACGCCGCTGATTTGTTTGAAAAACCGCGCGAAGTGATACTCCGAGAGATACGCCGCGGAAGCGATCTCCTCGACCGCAATCTCGCGTCCAAAGTTGTCGTGCATGAACTCAATCGCACGCCGCAGCCGGCGGTCGACGGGTCCAGCGCGCGACAGTTCGATCTGATCCGACTTTCTCACCGTAAGGTGACAACGCAGGAGATGAATCACTACTTGACGAACCAGCGCATCGAGCATGGCCGCATGCCCCAACTGCTCAGCAGCCAGCTCGCTCACAACGGCGCGAGCCAATCGTGTGAGGGTCTCGTCTCTTATGAAGCTGTTGCGAAAAACAATATCCGCCGAGGTGCGCATCAGTCCGATCTCGGTGACCAGCTCATTCACCAGAACCGGACTTACGCCGATTGAAACAAACTCGACCTCCAACGCGCGAGCTGAGTGGCTCTGGCCGGCGTTGGTCAGCGCGACTTCTCCGCCCGACAACTCAAACGCGCGCTCGCCGATTGTAGCCGCCATCCGTCCCGCGAGCACGGCTGTCACGGTGAACGATGAATGAGAGTGGGGTTGGAACTCGCAGCCCACAGTCACGGTGTGGCGAACAGTGAATTGGGGCCGCGAAGCGAATCTCTGAACTTCGCTGAGGCTCCGATCTTCTCCTGCGGTGGACGCTAGTGGATACTTATTTTGCACCGCTGCACTCATGGCATTCTCAACTACTTTTCGTCTACTTCGTGGAAGCCTTGGCCTTCGCGGCGGCCTTTTGAGCTTTCTGGCAGTCGGCACAGATTCCAAAGATTCGATGGCTATGATGAAGCGGTTTGAATCGGTAGCGGCGAACGATCTCATCTTGCAGTTGCTCGATCTGTTCGTTGTAAAACTCGATCAACGCGCCGCAGCCGGTACAGATCAAGTGGTCGTGATGGGTGTGCTTGTACTCGTGCTCGTACAGCATGCGTCCGTCGTGGAATTCGAGCTCGCGAGCCAGGCCACACTCCTTGAGGAGCTTCAATGTGCGATACACGGTGGTGAACCCAACCGACGGATCCCTGGCTTTGATAATCGAGTACAAATCCTCGCTGGAAACGTGCCCTTCGGTATCTAGAAACACATCGAGGATCAAATCGCGCTGAGTCGTGCGCTTGAGCCCTGCGCCCTTTAGGTGCTCGTGGAAGATCTTCTTCTCTTCGCGTTCCATATCGGTCCGCCTGGAATCGCCAAGATTATACACAAGCGGATCGAACTGGCAAAATTGTGCCATGGTTGATTTCGTTTCCGCCGCTGGTTTATCCTCGTTCCGCCGGAGTTGAGAACCCTCGCGGACCAGTGGCTGCGGCATAACACAATGGTGACCAAATCGGCTTTCCTCTACCTCTCCAAAAGCGAACGCTTCAAAAAGTTTCTCACTCGGTTCCAGTCCTTCAACAACGTGACACGACGATTTGTGGCTGGCGAGGAACTGACCGACGCCGTTGAGGCAATCCGCCAGCTAAACCGCCAGGGGATCAGCGCCTCTTTCGATCATCTCGGCGAGTCGATCACTGCCGAAGGCGAGACTCGCAAGGAGGTGAACGAATACGTGCGCGTTCTTGATAGCATCCACGACAGCAGGCTCGACTCGAACGTGTCGGTCAAGCTGACGCAGCTTGGCCTCGACCTCAGCCAGGATCTTTGTTACGCGAACACTCGAACGATCGTCGAGGCTGCGTTGCGCTACAACAACTTCGTTCGCATCGATATGGAAGACTCGTCGAAGACCGACGCGACGCTTCAGGTGTTCAAGCGGCTGAGGGCGGATTTTGAAAACGTAGGAATAGTCATTCAGGCGTACCTCTTTCGCAGCGAGAAGGACACCGAGGAGCTGCTGGATCTCGGCGCGAGGATTCGAGTGTGCAAAGGGGCGTACAAGGAGCCGGCGTCGGTCGCGTTTCCGAATAAGGCCGACGTCGATGCGAATTTCATCAAGCTCACAAAGCTGCTGTTGAGCTCGGGCGCATATCACGGCATCGCGACTCACGATGAGAACATGACTGCGGCGACCACTGAGTTCGCGAAAGAGCGAAACATTTCGCCCGACAAGTTCGAGTTTCAAATGCTGTACGGAATAAGACGCGACCTGCAAGAGAAGCTGGTGCGGGAAGGCTACCGCATGCGAGTCTACGTGCCTTATGGCCGGTACTGGTATCCCTATTTCATGCGGCGGCTGGCCGAGCGCCCCGCCAATGTGTGGTTCGTTCTGAGAAACATTATGAGAGGCTAGAGCCGTTCACTCCTCAGCAAAAAAGCCGCTTCGCGGGAAGCGGCTTTCGACTACCGTTTTCATTCCTTCAAACCACTTTATCAGGTCGTGATGCGAACCTCGTGAGCGGCGCCGCTGTGAATCGGGGCCTTCATGGCAGCGCGCTTCTGCGCAGCCTGCGCCTTGAGCGGCGTCTGCTTGATTAGCTCGAAGGCCTTCTTCAACTGAACGTCCTCGACAGGCTGAGCCGGCTTGGGAGGCGTCACCTGCGGTTGCTGGTCGGGCTTATCTTCGGTGTCTTCGTCATCGTCGCCGTCAGGCAGGATGACTTCCGCTTCGACCGGGCGGTCAACCTTCACCGTCGGGGTCACGGGCTCTTCCATGAAAGCCTTGCCGGCCGCCGGCGCGTACTTGGCGGTCGTGATCAACAGCGCGCCCTCGTCTGAAAGCTTGAACAGTTGCTGGTCCGAACCGGTTCCAAAGGTTCGCTCGCCAACAAGCTCACCGCGCTTTTGATCTCGCACCGCGGCAGCTATAACTTCGGCGGGTCCGGCGGTGCTGCGATCGATCACTACCGCGAGCGGGCCGTTGAACATAACCTTGCTCGCATCGGCAGTGAACGTCTCGGTTTCTTTTTCGCCCTTGCCGAGCACTCTGGCGATTGTGCCGGAACCCGCGAACAGGTTCGCCACTGCGACTCCCTCTTGCAGCTTCCCGTTGGCGGTACCTCGTAAATCGAGCACGATCTTCTGGGCGCCCTTTGACATCAAATCGCTCAATGCCGTTTTGACTTCAGCCGCTTTGCCGTCGGCGAGCGTGGTGATCTTGATATAACCAACGCCCGGCTCCTCGATACGCGACTCGATCGCCGGCTGAACAATCTTTGCGCGCGTAAGCGACACCTTCCGCGATTGGCCCTGATGGAGTATTCGCACCTCGGCCGAAGTTCCGGGTTGACCGCTCAGCAGTTGTTCGATGTCGTACAGGCTCAAGTCCCGGGACGGCACCTTACCAACGTACTCGATGAAGTCGCCTGAGCGTATCCCCGCTTGCTCGGCAGGCGAGCCCTTAAGCACCGCGACCGTGTATGCGTACCCGCCCACCTTAGAGAGCAACAACCCGGTCTCGGCGCGATTCGCCTTCGGATCGTACTGCTTGACCTGCTCCGGCGTCAGGTAGGCGCTATATGGGTCGAGCCCTTCGGCGAGTCCGCGCAGGCTGCCGATTCTGACCTTCTCCAGATCAGGTTGATCGACGTAATCGCGGATGATGTGGCTGAGCACTTCATCGAATATCTGAAGCTGGCCGTACTGGCTTCCACGCGCGACCACCTGGCCCGACTTCGACATGAAGCTGCCAACGATAGCGTAGAAGGCAATGATAGTAGAAAAGACGACGATGGCTATCTTAGTCTTAAACCGCATCTGATGCTCCTTAGTGGGCTTTAGGCAGAGACTATAATAACCTGCGAGAAATGCTCGGCGCAAGGATAAGGACAAAGGGCGAAGAGCGAAGAGCGGAAGGGTAGAGGAGCAGAGGCGCGGAGGAGCAGAGGAGTAGAGGTGAGAGAGTAGTAGGCTGCCGTCGCCCGTCCGCTCCTCTGCTCCTCTGCTCCTCCGCTCCTCTGCTCCTCCGCCCCCTCTGCTCTTCGCTCTTTGCCCTTTGCCCTTTGCGCTCCGCTTTTCTATACTCTCCGTTAATGCGAGTGCTTGCCATTGACCTCGGAACGAAGAACATCGGAACGGCAGTATCAGATGCGCTGGGGATGACTGTTCGTCCGGTCGAGACTATACGCAGATCCGCCGACGAGCGCGACATTGCCCGGCTGAAGTTCCTGGTCGAAGACCTCGAAGCAGAAGCCGTGGTGGTCGGCCTGCCCCTGAGGATGGACGGCACCGTCGGGGACGCGGCCGCTGCGGCGATGCGATTCGTGAAAAAGCTGCGCGCTCGACTCGAAGTCGCGGTCTTTATGCAAGACGAACGGCTTACCAGCTATGAGGCCGAACAGATGATGATCGAAGGTGGCTTCGCGAAGAGCAAGCGGCGTGCGCGATCAGACGAGTTCGCGGCGATGATAATTCTGCAGGACTACTTGTCGGCGGCGGACGCAAAGAACTAATTCACCGAGCCACGCAGGAACGCTTTCACCGATATGACTCTTGCTCGACGGCGGCCACTTCGAACCTTAATTGGGCTACTGTTCATCGTCATTCTCGCCGTTGGCGCGTTCGCCCTGTGGGTCAGGAATGCGGTAACAACGCCGTTCGAACACCAATCCGCCGATCGAATAGTCACCATCGACCCGGGCTCCGGGACTCAGACAATAATCGGTCGTCTGGGCGAGGCTGGTGTAGTGGCTCACCCGCTCGCGCTGAAGATATACCTGCGAATCACCGGCCAAGGCGGCAACCTCAAAGCCGGCGACTACAAGTTCCCTTCTCCGATCTCACCGCTTCAAGCGGTCGAAAAGATTCGCCGGGGCGAAGTCGATCTCGAGCGGGTTACGATACCCGAGGGCTTCAATAGGTTTGATATAGCCGAGACTCTTGCCTCAAAGACCGGCAAGGCCTCGACGGAAGAGTTTCTTCGTCTGATGGAAGATCAAACACCGATCGAGCAAATCGCGCCCGCAGCCCGCAATCTGGAAGGGTATCTGTTTCCCGACACCTACAACTACAATTCGAAGACAACGCCCGCGGATCTAATTCAATTGATGGTCAATCGCTTTGACGAAGTGTTCGCGCCTGACTGGTCCGCGCGAGCGAGTCAGGTGGGCTTAACGGTGCACCAGGTAGTCACACTCGCTTCGATAATTGAAAAAGAAGCGAAGGTGCCGGATGAACGCCCGCACATGGCTTCAGTCTTTTTCAACAGACTCAAGCGCGGGATGCCGCTCGCGAGTGATCCGACTTTCATCTACGCTGCGATACTTGCAGGCGACTACGACGGCAACCCAAACCATTTGCGGCATCGCGACCGGTATTCGCCCTACAACACCTACCTCGTAAGCGGGCTGCCCCCGGGGCCGATTGCGTCGCCTGGGCGCGCCTCACTGGAAGCGGTGCTCAATCCGGACAGCACCGATGATTTGTACTTTGTAGTGAATGGCACCGGCGGCCGGCATAAGTTCTCACGCACGGCTGCCGAGCATGAAGCTGCGGTTGAAGAGTACCGCCGCCAGCAGCGCGAGCTTCAGCAGCAGCGGAGCGGCGGGCGCTGAACCGGAAGGGAATCGGCGAAGTGGGCGCGCGGGTAGGACCCATAAAGAACCACCGAAGGCGTGAGGAGTCTCAGCCCCTCACGCCTTCGGTGGTTATCGACGGTTACTCTAGCCGCGCTTGATCCTGCGGATGGTCATTACCGCTCTTGCACTGGGCGTTCACTCAAGCGCACCGGCAAAGTGACACGGCTTCCCTGTCGTAGTACTTCGACGTCCACCGTTTCTCCGGGTTTCTTATCTTGGAGCGCGTTTTGAAGATCATCGATGCTCGCAACGTTCCGGCCTCCTACCGAGAGGATCACGTCACCGAGTTGCTGAAGCGAGATCCCATAGATCGACTCGCGCACGGTCGCTGGGCGAAGGCCCGCCGCCGCCGCACCGCTGCCACGGTAGACGTCACCTACGATGATGCCTTCTTGGACCGGCAACTTGAACGCGCGCGCAATGCCCGGTTGCAAGGGCAGAGTCGAAACCCCCAACCACGGACGAGACACGTAGCCTTTGCTTAAGATTTCGGGGATGATTCGCTTCGCTATGTCCACGGGCACAGCAAAACCAATGCCTATCGAGCCACCCCCGGCGCTTGCTTGAATCGCCGTGTTGATTCCGATCATCTCGCCCCTGGCATTCAGAAGCGGCCCGCCTGAGTTGCCGGGGTTGATTGCCGCGTCAGTCTGAATCGCGCCGTTGATCGTGCGGCGCGCAGCCTGATCGCGAAGCGGTCGTTCGAGCCCGCTGATGATACCGGTTGTCAGGGTCCGCTGAAGCCCGAACGGGTTTCCGATCGCCAGCACCTTCTGCCCGACGTCAAGCCCCTGAGATGTTCCAAGCTTGATGACCGTCAAGCGGTGGCCGCGCGGCACCTCGACCTTGATAACAGCCAGATCGTCATCTCTATCGGTGCCAACGACGCTTCCGGGAAACTTTTCGTTCTCAACCTGCACCTCGAGCTGACTGGCGCCCTGGATCACATGATAGTTGGTGAGGATGTACCCGCGTTCATCTATGATCGAGCCCGAGCCGGTCCCTTCAGACGGAATCGCACCCCAAAAAGTTTCCTGTAATCGCGTATTGGTGATATTGACGACGCCGGGGCTGACGTTCCGATATATTTCGATGTTGTTCTGTTCGTCAGTGGCGACCGTCGGGTCGGCGATGGCGACCGGTTCAACCGCCACCGGCCGGCGATCCAGCGCGCGCTGGGCGCAAGCGACGATCGCGCCCGCCAGCAGCGCCGAGAACAACGCTACCGATATTAATTGTTTGGCCGATACTCTGTACATAATCAAACTCCTCCTTCGATTGTTTGGTACTGAGACAATGTTAGTCGAAAACCCCGCAGCTCATCCACCCGAGAATGGCGACCAGTCAACAAACACCGCGCCCGGTTGGATCATGGGAGAGCAGTTGATCTGGTTGAGGACCGACGAGCACTAAGATCACTTCACGACGAAAGTTCGTGGCGCCTGAAGGTATTCCGGATCGGCTAACGCGCGGATGACTTTTCGCCGACGATTATGTAGCTGCGCAAGCCGCCAGCCACTTCGGTTACGTCCTTTGAATAAATCGCCTTCACGGGCCGGTATTCTTTAATCAACTCGACGATGTCTTGCGCGGTGGCCAGGCCCGGTTCTTGATACTCGACTGCCCAGGTCTTGAAGTTCGAGGCCGGCCTCAACAAGCGATCGAGTGATGCCAGATAGGATTGCTTGGACTGAGGAGGCGTTGCGCACTTGCCCACTTCTGCGGCTTCGTTATGGGCCGGGCCCCCGACCCAGGCCTCGCGCCACTCAGACCTCGCTTCAGCACCGCCGCGATCCGTGTGCGAGGACGGTGAGAGCAAATAGAGCAGGTCAGCTCGCGCGTGCTTGATGAACTCCTCGGCCGGTTGATTGAAGCTGCGATTGTGTGGCTGACCCGCAGGGCCCGCGAACCTCCGGCCAGCCAATCGCCAGAACACCGTCGTCAGCGGCCGCCTGAGATCGAGAGTCTCTTCATCAAAGGACAACGCGTAGTCTCCCGTTTGAAGCCCGAGTGTGACAGCCTGCGCGCGAAAGAGCTGATCATCAAGGGCTTCGATGTTGCGGCGCAGGTTATCCATCCACCACGCGTCTGTTTCGCCGAACCAGCGCCGCAAGTCAGGGTTCGCAAGTCTCA
This sequence comes from uncultured Clostridia bacterium, assembly GCA_964548075.1. Taxonomy (GTDB): domain Bacteria; phylum Acidobacteriota; class Blastocatellia; order UBA7656; family UBA7656; genus Onstottus_A. The sequence goes on from CAZJQQ010000005.1 coordinate 215,956, forward strand.
CTCTCGGAACGTAGACGTCTTCGAGGATGCAAGTAATCGTGTCCTCGCCCAGCGGTTGGGTGGCTTCGACGTTTGCGCGCGCGACAATCGCTCCCCACCGGCGCGGATCGTTGGCGAAGATTAGCTTGCCCCACGCTTTCAAGTACCAATCCAAACGCGCTTCGCTCCAGAAAGGAATCGCGATCGAGCGAAACTCGAGCTGACGCAGCACGCTTGCCTGGAAACCGAGCAGTGTTTTCCTGTTGTAACGAGAGCCACTCCATCGTCGCCATTGCGGCGAATCGCTCCCGCCAATCTCATCTGACCTGGCCCGCGCGAGCAACGACTCGATCAGAGAGGGAGCAGGAGTTGATTCGCGATGTGCCGGTGGCACCTGTAAGGCGCTCCCCCTCGGCTGTGTACTGTCGAGCGCCGGCTCAGCCGCTTGCTGCTCCGAGAGGTCGGGAATCGCCGGCACGAATGCGCGAAGACCCTCGCCCCAGGGTCGAGCCGCCGGTGAAGGTTCCGGTTCGATCGTCTCGGTGGCAGAGATCGGGTCAGCGGACAACAGATCGATCGATGACTCGGGCGCGGTCAGGACAGGGGCCAATTCAACAGCGATGGGGTGCTCGAGTAATGGCAACTGCTCAAGCAGAGCCTCGACCGGAGGTGCGTCCGCGATTACCGCGGCTTCTGATCGGTGAATGCCGGCCAACAGCTCATCCAGCAACGCGAGCAGGGCTTTGACTACATACGGATCGCATTCTATGCCTGCCGATGAAGTCAGCGCTTCGACGGCTTGTTGCTCATTTTGCGCGGCGCGATAGGGCCGATCGCAAAGCAGCGCGGCGTACAGCTCGACCGCTCGCAGGATGCGCGCGCCGACTGGAATGTCTTCGAACGCGAGCATATCGGGATAGCCCGATCCATTCCACCACTCGTGATGCCAGCGCACTAGTAGCTGGGCGTGTCGCATCGCATCGCGTTTGGCCATCTGTTGCTCGCCGATGACCGGATGCCGCCAAAGGTCGAGGCGGGCTTCGAAGCTGAGCGGCCCTGGAAGCGCATGATACGCCGCCGACATAGTGTACAAACCGATGTCGTGAAGCATTGCGGCTTCAGTGATCGCGTCGACATCCGGAGTTGCGAGCTCGAATCTGCGAGCCAGGTGCTGGGCAAGCTCGGCCATCAGACGAGAATGCGGCTGACTGTATTTTTCGAAGCTGTCTATCCGGTCGGCGAGCCTGTTGATTGTTTCTTCGCGGGTCTTGCCCTTGGCGGTCTCCACGCTTCCTCCTGGAGTCGGTTCGGCTGTAAGGTACAGGCTAACTTATGCGCGAGTCAAGGTGAGCCCGAATTTGAATATGGGTCAGAGTTTGACTCACGTTCGAGTCGAGGTTGGATATTCTGGAGAGGCGAGCGATGGCCGCATCCGAGCTCCAGCACGACGGGCAGCCTCATCCAGGTGCGGAGTCTGCAGGAGCCAAACAGCATCGCCAATCGCGGCGACGTTTCCCCTGCGCGGCTATGGCGGCGCGCTCCATTGTCGTTGCAATTCCCAGAACTGGAAAGAAGGGTTGAGCTATATTCCCGCCGCGTGGCTTGCGATCGAGCTATTCAATGCGGGACGTTTGGTAAAACAGGACTCACACCAGCCATAGAGGATTCCGTCGATCAAGTGGTACGCCACGGTGTGGTCCTCGGTGATACTTTGATGGCATTGTTTGCACTCCCACGTGCGCTTAAGAATCCCTGCTACTTGTTCGAATACTCCGGCCATTTATGTTTGACGGTAACGTCGTTACCCACTCCCTTCAATCGATCTCTCTATGCTAACAGAGCAACCAGGTGCGTGTTAGATACATGCAAACGCGGCCGAGGTGCGCAAGTTCCATCGGTACACAGGAGTCAGTGGTCCTTAGTCCGTGGTCCGTACTCCGTAGCTACGGACCACGGGCTGCGGACTACGGACTCTCATCCCGTTTTGTCCTTCCGGTCGGCCTCAAGAGTTGTTAGGATATTAGGGCCATAGGAGAGATGATGACCGAGATAAAGACCGCAGCGCCTTCGACTTTGACGACACAACCACCGGTTACAACAGAGTTTGATACCAACGTCTCGCTCGCTCAGGAACGACGAGCAGAAGCAAGAGACGGCCTGAGCTCTGACATAAGGGTCAAGAAGTCAGCCAAACTCATACCGTTTGCCTTTATGCACGTCGCGTGTATCGGCGTTTTTTTCGTTGACATTAGTATTCCGGCAGTGCTGCTTTGCGTCGGTTTGTATGCGCTGCGAATGTTCGCGCTGACGGCCGGCTATCATCGCTATTTTTCGCATCGTTCATTCAAGACCAGCCGCGTCTTTCAATTCGTGTTAGGGCTGCTTGGCACTATGGCAGTGCAAAAGGGCCCGCTGTGGTGGGCGGCACATCATCGCAGGCATCACAAGTACAGCGACCAGGAAGGCGACGTTCATTCGCCCGTTAAAGAGGGACTCTGGTGGTCGCACGTCGGATGGATCGTCAGCCCCAAGTTTGACCCTACTGACTGGGACGCGATCAAGGATTTCTCGCGCTACCGCGAGTTGCGCTGGCTGAACACCTATCACCTCATTCCGCCGATCACACTGGCCGTGCTTCTGTTTCTGGCAGGCGGGTGGCAGTGGCTGGTATGGGGCTTCTTCGTAAGCACGGTGATCCTGTATCACGGGACCTTTTCGGTGAACTCGCTTTCACACGTCTGGGGGAGCCGAAGGTACGCGACAACCGATCAGAGCCGTAACAACTTCCTGATAGCGCTGTGGACCGGCGGCGAAGGCTGGCACAACAATCATCATCACTACATGGCGTCGGTGAAGCAGGGCTTCTACTGGTGGGAAGTTGATTTTTGCTACTACATCCTGAAGGTCATGTCGTGGGTTAGATTGGTGAGCGACCTCCGAGTTCCACCCAAGCACCTCCTTGCCGAAGCTCGCGTAAGTTGACGCATGAAGCTGGCGCCTTCTTCATTTCGAAATCGCGCTTAAGAGCTTACTGGCCAGCGCATGGTCCAGAGCCTTTAGAATCTCGTACTTCCGCTGCTAGCTTCGATGTTCAGCGTTACGCTTGAGCGCTTCTCGCGCGAGCATTGCCGATCCTATCACTCCAGCGTCGTCGCCGAGCGCAGCGCGTGTGATATTCACATTTTCTGAATTGATTTCGAACGCGATGTCGCGAGCCGCCCGTTCGATGCGATCGACGAAATCATCTCCGAACGCTTCGACGACCCCTCCGCCAAGCACTACCATCTCCAGGCCAAGGATGTTTAACAGGCTCCCAATTCCAATACCGATCAACTTCGCAGCCCGGTGAATAACCCTCTTTACGAGTTCATCGCCTCCGTCATAAGCCGCTTTCAGATCCTTGCCGGAGAGCTGGTCAGTTCCGGCGCTCAGAGCCTTCGAAACGGAGCCACGATAACCTCGCTTGATTGCCTTTCGAATGTCGCGAGTTATCGCGGTGCGGCTGGCGACGGCTTCAAGACAGCCGCGGTTGCCGCAGCCGCAGCGCGGACCGCCCGCCTCGACTATGATATGACCAACTTCACCGGCGCCTTTGCTGAAACCGCGATACAGTGCGCCGTTCAGGATCAATCCGCCGCCGATTCCCGTGCCAACGAACACGCCCAAAACGTCGTTTGCGCCCAGCGCCGCGCCGGCCCGAAACTCGCCGTACACTCCGGCGTTCACATCGTTCTCGACTATCGCCGGGCGGCCGAACTCTTCAGCGACGCGAGGACCAAGCGGGAAGTTCTTGAATCCCAGATTCGCTGTTTCGATTATGCTGCCTGTGTCGAAATCGATAGGACCGGGAGCGCCGATGCCAACCGCCGCTAGATGATCTTGATCGACGCCTGCTTTTTCCAGAGCCCGGTGACCGGCCTGTGCGATTGTGTGGAAAACCTCTTCGTCGTCCCGCCACGCTCTGGTCTTTGCACGAGCGCGCGCGATGATCTTGCCATCGCGGTCGAGCACCGCCGCCAACACTTTCGTTCCGCCCAGGTCGATGCCTAGAATATGTGATCTCATCCTTGCCGTTCGAGATGCGCTACATAATTGACCGGCGCGTGGTCAGCCAAGGGTTCGGGGGCATTCGTAAAGAGTTTGCGGAAATCGAGGGATGAGAATGAAAACCAATCTCGCTTCAGGCGATCCCGTGCTACCATATCGTCATCCGGGTTAACCAGCATTCCGCCCTCGTGAGTGATGTAGTGCAACTCCCCTACGTGATGAAACGCCAGTGGCGGAGGCACGGTCGTCACTAAATCACGATTGTTCACCACTCGGAAAGCACTCACCCGGGCGAGCGTTGCGCCAAACTCATCATCGCCCACTCGCGGAGACCCGAATGTGTATAGGCCGCGCGGCCGCCGCAAAGACGCCGCCAGAGTAGCAAGAGCCGCCCCGAGACTGTGACCGGTGATGAACAGCGGACAATCCGAGGGAACGTTCGTATCGAGCGACGCGGTGACCTTGTCCCACACCAGGTCGAGCGCCTGCGCGAATCCGTTGTGAACGAGCCCGCCTGCTCCCCAACGCTTCGGGATCGCGTTAAAGTTAGTCAGCCAGTCCCTTGGGTCATTCGTGCCCCGAAGCACTATCGCCGCGTACTGAACGGCAGACGATTCCTTCGTTTTGATCAGCGCGGCCTCCGTGTCGCCCTCGTTGAAGAAGTCGACCTCGTCCAGGTTCACACCGGCAAGCACTTCTTTCCGGGTCGGCCCGGCCCCGCCCTTTACTTCATCCCCACCCTGTCGGTAGATCAAGCGGCAAAGCTCAGCCAGCCACCACGCGTTGATCTTGCTGTAAGAAGTTGCGCCAGCTTCAAACTTGGTCTGATCAAGCACATCAAAGTATTCCGTAGCCTTGCCGGGCTTCAGAACCGCATCCCAACTGTTATCGAAATTCATCGGAGCCTCCTATTCTCAGGTCGTCTGCTCATTGCCGGTGATCACGTGCGCGTTGATTGCGCGCCGCAACGCTTACTTCTTCGGCCACGGTTTGAAGGCGTTGTCCACCTTATCGAGCACGGGCCCCAACGCAGGAATGTGCCGCTTCAAGACGGTCCTCATGTTGTTATCATCGATCCAGGTCAGGCCGGTCTTCGTGTACGTCTTCTCGTTGTAGTCGGTGGTGAAGAAGCGGTCGCTTTGCAAGCGCCGAGACGCCATCAAGATGAATATCCGAAACGCGGTCTCGCTGAACCCGAAGCCTTCGGGGAGATCTTCCGCGTAGAGTCCAACCATCAAGTCGACTTTGTCGATGTCCCCACCGTACACGCGACGAATCTCTTCCACCCATTCCTTGTTGCTCGACAGGTCTTCGAACTTCTTGACCGGGTCCTTGTCGATGAGTTTGCGAAACTCGTTGTAGCGCGGGACGCCTCTCTCTCGGTCCCGGAATACGTCCACCGCAGCCAGGTCAATCGTCGGGCCGTCCGGGCGTTTCAGCAGTTGGAGAAAGCGCGGATAGTTGTGCAGCCTGATCGCGCCGGGATTCATCACGCCGAACGAGTAAAACAGATCCGCCATTGAGAACTTTGTCATCAACTCGCGCGCATGCTTGAACGAAACGTCCGCCTGCGCCCGCTCCTCGACGACTTTGCCGTTTGCAAAAGAGCGAAAGCTGTAATCGTCGGGCATCAGCGGGTGCATTCGATACACCGAGACGAACTCTTCGGTGATCGAATAAGGCGCCGCGTGATGCTCGGCCTTCGATTTACGAATCAAGTTCCAGTTCTGCTTCATGCCCTCGACAACAGTTGGGTGAGCAATAATCGCGCAAGTCCATTCAACGGTGTGGATCTTCGCGATTAGCGCGGCGTTGATCAGCCGCGCTCGATCGAACAGCTCCTGATCCGTCCACGTCTTGAATTCGGAGCGCAGGCGGTCGCAAATCGCGTTGTGCTCGAGCGTGAACAACGTGTGCAGCATCGAAAGCCCGACCCACCAGTTGCCGGTCACGCCCGAGATGTCGATGCCGGTGTGCGAATCGACCGGCAGCAGGTTGTCGCCTCCGAGCTTGAGCTTGCCGTCCACTCCCAGTCGCACTTTGTTTTGCGTTTCGAGATCACTGCCGTAAATCTGCGAGCCGTCCCACCAATGTGTCTCGGTGTTGGAATAGGTAGGTATGGGACTGGTCGAGCCGGGTTTGCGCGTCGGATCGTGGCGAGTGCGGCGGATGCGCATCGGACGCTCTTCTTCGGGCCAGGGATCGGCGTTGTCGAGCGGAATCTCGAACTGACTGTCCTTATCGTTGTTGCCGTGGCTCATCCAATCGTGGACCTCGAACTGAATCCACGAAGCGGCCAGGAGGTTGAGCGTCGCCGCAGGCTGGAACGGTCTTCGCGTCATCAGCTCCAGGCTGATGGTTCGAGGGCTCGGCGTGAGCAGCGCTGCGCTGTCAACCCCGGTGACATCGAGCGGCACATTGCGGCCGAACCGCGCCCCCGCACTTCCCATTCTCGGCTGACTGAGATCGTTGTACGTCCCGTCGATTGTTCGCGACGCGCGTTGGCTGTCACCCGGCTTCCCAAGAGGCGGCGCCTCTAACGCGTCGATTCTTCCTGTGTCGTAGAGATTATCCTTCCGCATTTTCTCGCGAATGCGGAAGACCCTCGGAAGTCCGAGCAGCGTTGGCAGCTTGTACCACGGGATTGACCCGGTGACGAACTCGGTGACCCGGCCAAAAGTGTTCGAAAAGAAGTTAGGCATTGGGATAGTCCTTTCTTAAGAGATCAAGCGGCACTCATGTCGACGCCGGGTCAGCCAAAGCTAACCCTCCCACACACAGATAGACGTAACCCGGGCGCCAAATAATTCACTACTATGGTCGTTATTCAAGAGCGCTTGAGCGCGAGTTTCAAGTGCTCAAGCGAGGTGTTGCCGCCCGAGCAAACCAGCCCGACCTTCTTTCCAGCCAACTCATCTCGCATGCGGTACGCGGCGGCCAACGGAGCCGCGCCTGCAGCTTCAGAGAGCGAGTGCGCCCGTTCGATCATCCACACCATCGCTCGCATTATCTCTTCGTCGCCGACGAGCACGAATTCCTTCAAGCGCTCCCACAGAATCGCTTGAGGCAGCGCGAAGGCCGTGCCGGTCGCCAGGCCTTCCGCAAACGTTTTGTTCGGCGCTTCGACGAGCCGCTTCGCCAACCACGATTCGTAAGCAGCCGGCGACGATTCGGACTGCACACCGACAACTCGAACGCGTGGGTTGATTGCGTTCGCGGCAATGCATACACCGGCCGCGCCGCTCCCTCCCCCGACTGGAACGAAGATCATTTCGAGTCCCGGTTCGTCCTCGAGCATCTCCAGCGCTTCGGTTGCAACACCGGCTATCAACAAAGGCTCATCGCCGGAGTGAACGTAGCGATAGCCTTGCTCGCAAGCAAGCGCTTCGCAATAAAGCCGCGCTTGATCGAACCGCTCTCCGTGAAGGATCACTTCAGCGTCCATCCCTCGCATCGCGGCGACTTTTCCAGGGTTGGCGGCTTCGGGAACGACGATTCGAGCTTTGACGTCGAACAACCGCGCGGCGTACGACACTGATTGGCCGTGATTACCCGTCGAAGCAGCGATGACTCCGCGCGTTCGCTCTTCGGGGCTGAGCTGAGAGATCAGATTGATGCCGCCGCGCACTTTGAACGCGCCGATCGGCTGATAGTTTTCGTGCTTGATGAAGACTTCGGCGCCGATCAGTTCGTTGATCGCCGGATACGAGTGCATCGGAGTTCGCTGAAGATAAGAGCGGATCTGCCGTCGTGCCATCAATACGTCGTGAAAGTCAGGACCCGTCACCGTTCAAAGCCAACCTTTCGTTGTTAAGATTCCCGGCGTCGCCGCTTGTCAGCCAATATCAATCTTGCGTCGGTTTGAGTCAAGGCGTCCTGGGAGCGCAGGCATCCCTGCCTGCTTCGGCCAGCTGAGCATTTGGTTGGCGAGTACGTGAGTCGCCTTCCTGACATTGGATTCTAACCGCAGAGGGTACAGAGGACGCAGAGGCGACGCGCAGTTCACAACTCTGCGTCGCCTCTGCGTCCTCGGCGCCCTCTGCGGTTGACCTCCTCTTCGCGCCTTTGCTTCGCAGCCAAAGACTAACTTAGAATCTCGGCTGCCTCGCATTCTTCTTTCATATGAAACTCGCAATCTACAGGTTTGCTTTTAGACGTTGGCTTTGCCGTACTCTGGCGACCCGCCAACGAATTAGCCTCAGGGCGAAGTTTATCTTTGCCCTGGTGATCTTCGCGATCTCGTTTTCCGTGAAGTCGTTGCAAGCGGTCGATCTCGAACCGGTCATGCATACCGCCGACCAGCCCGGCGCTGTGATGACGGGCGATTTCGACGCGCGAGCGGTCTCAATTCTCGCCGGAGAAGGCATTCTGATACCAGACAACCGCAATGCCTCTGACACATCTCTTCTCTCCCAGGCCCCCGCATACTCGATCTTCCTGAGCGCTGTTTATTCACTCAAAGAAAGAAGCTATTTTACGGTTCAACTGGTTCAGAATTTGATCAACTCAGTTTCGCCCATCCTTATGTTTTTGATCGTCGGCAATCTGATCAGTTGGCGTGTCGGGATCGCTTCAGGATTGCTCGCTGCCGGTTCGCATCATCTGTCTTATTACTCGAACCTGATTCTTAGCGACTCCCTTTGCGCGCTGCCGATCTTGATCGCCGTGTACCTGCTCGTTAAAGCGGGCTTCGGCCGCGGTTCATTGTGGCTTTACGCACTTGCAGGGATGATGATCGGAGTGTCCGCGTGGATCAGGCCGAACCCCATGTTGCTTGGGCTATTCTGCGCGGTGGTGTTGGTGGTCATCTCAGGCCGCCGCAAGCGGGTTTTTCGCAACGCGATCGTCCTTGCGTCAGTCTCTTTTCTCGCCATTGCACCGATCACCATCCGCAACTACATCGTGTATCGCGAGTTTGTTCCGATACGGATTGGCGTCGGGTTGATTCTATGGGAAGGACTCGGCGACGCAAGCGGCGGCCGTTTTGGCGCAAGGACTGATGATGAAGTGCTTCTTCACGAGGTCGCACTGTATGACGACCCGCGTTACGGTGAATCGTGGGCCTCACCCGATGGCATCAAGCGGGACCGCGACAGAGTTCGAAGAAGCCTGGGCATAATCGCCGAGCATCCAGTCTGGTACATTGGAACGATGGTTGAGCGAATGGGTGAAATGCTCAAAGATAGCGCTCACGCTCCGCTCGTCTTTAGAAGCACCGACACGAAACTGAAGGAAGCGCTTGCCATCTCCAGAGCACAACAGACCGGGCGAGGGCTGGACAAACGGAACGACCCGCAACTTGAGACGATTGACCGATCCGCCCTTACGATCGGCAAAAGCATTTCATGGATGCGTCCGGTGGCCAGGGCGTTTCAGCGAGTCTCAAAAGAGACCGGATTTGTGTTCATGTTGGCCGGGCTCGCCATTCTGTTGATCGCATGCCGGCGTCGGGCGTTGGTGATCCTGATTGTGCCGCTTTATTACTTCCTATTCCAATCCGTGATGCATACGGAGTTTCGTTACACGCTCGCGATGCGCTATTTTCTGTTCGTCTTTTCTGCGATTGTGTGGACGCTATTACTCACGGTAGTTGTGACTGGTCTGCGAAAGGGTATTCTCAGAAGCCTGGGAGCGCAGGCATCCCTGCCTGCCTCTTTCTGTTAAAGGCCATTCCCCGTTCTCGCACAACTCCAAGCAGGCAGGATGCCTGCGCTCCCAGGCTCAGTTGACTTTCGCGGAAGGCGACTATTACCATCGCTCTTACTCGACTCTGATCCGGCGGCTCCTCGATGAAACTTTCAGTCGTTATCCCCGTCTACAACGAGGCGGCGACAATCGCCGAGTTGATCAGCCGTGTTCACGCAGTAGACGTTCCCAAACAGATCATCGTAGTTGACGACGGGTCGACTGACGGCACTCGCGAAGTGCTCGAAGGCCTGAAGGGACGCTATGAGAACATGCGCGTGCTTCTGCAGCCTCGCAATCGCGGCAAGGGCGCAGCGCTGCGGCTCGGCTTTCAGCACGCGACGGGCGACTACGTTCTGGTGCAGGACGCCGACCTCGAATACGACCCAGCCGAATATCCCGTGCTGCTCAGGCCGCTCATCGAAGACAAAGCCGACGTCGTTTACGGTTCGCGCTTCCTCACCACGAAACAGCATCGAGTTTTGTTCTTCTGGCATTCGGTTGGCAACCGGCTGCTCACGCTGATATCGAACATGTTCACCAACCTCAACCTGAGCGACATGGAGACGGGCTTCAAGGTCTTCAGGCGCGAGGTGATTCAATCAATCAAGCTCGAGCAACACCGTTTCGGTTTCGAGCCGGAGGTCACGGTCAAGATCGCGCGGATGAAGCTGCGAATCTACGAGGTGGGTATATCGTACTATGGGCGCACCTACGAAGAAGGAAAGAAGATCGGCTGGAAGGATGGCGTCAAGGCGCTGTGGTGCATAGTGAAGTACTCGATCAAGACCCGGCGTTCGGTGTACAAGCCTGCTCAGGAAGCATCATCTCAATCTGCAACTAGTGAAGTGCTGGACCGAGTCTAAGCCTCCTTCGGATTTTCATTGGCTAAGTCCCCTCGAAGAGAATCGCCAGCAGTTCACGCAGTGTGATCGGATACAGAACCTTCGCGGCCGTCAACTCGGCTACATTCTTGAAGTGACGCTCCAGTGTCTGGCGTTCAGACTGAAGCTCCGCGTCCAAGCGCGGTGACCCCTCGCCGGACCCTCCCTGCGATTGTTGAAGCGCGCCCAGATGATATACGGCCACGATCACTGCCATTTCTTCGTTCACCGATTCAGCGAGTTTCTTCAGGTCGTGAGGCAGCACCGGGTTTACGTATCCACCCGGACCCGCAGTGGGAGAAACTTCAAAGAGCTTCTTCTCCCCCGCCAGGACCGTTGCAAGGTTACGCCCAGGATCGTTGCCGACTCTCCAGTCCTGGCCGCCAAACTCGCCTGTCGATAGCCCCGAGTTCGCGATCAACCCCGAGTCACTCAACGCGTTGAAGTACATAAGCGTGTCCCGATCGCTGGCGCCGTGATCCCACCCACCCGGCCGAAATGCGAGGACCTCCCTCTGGCCGCCGTAAAGCGACTTTTCCAACAGGCGCTTGCCGTATGTAAGGCTTGCGACCAGCTCGCGATAGCCCTCGCGATAGAACGACTGATAGAAGAAGCTTCGCCTTTGCCGGTACGCGGCGGGAGCTTCTCCGGATCGCCTCAGGTGTACCTTCTCGTCAGCCATGAGTTGTTCGAGAAGCGCGCGATTCAGCGGCCCGTGTAGATGCAACTCACAATCGTCTCCCGCCTCCGACATCGTCTTGAGATCGTCAATCATCCTTTGACAGTGCTGCTTCAAGTCCTGATCGTCGGAGACAAAAGCAGGCGCGAGCGTGTTCGCATCCACGAAATGCGTCCAGGGAACTTTGTATGTCGAACTCAGACCTCCAGCAAACTTCAGCACTTCCCTTATGCTCTCGAGGTCGGCGCGCGATTCGACAACCGGCTCGAAATCCTCCGTCAGGAGATAAAAGGCTTTGTATTCGCTATAGGGCTTACCCGGCTGCCGCTTCAGATGAAGTTGTTTCATGAAAGGATAGCTGAAAGGGTTTTCGGGCGCCGGTTTCGAGCAAGCGCTAACCAGCAGAAACAAAAGCAAGATCAAAAAGATTGAGGAGTGTCTCATCGTTTGTCTTTGAAGTAATAGAAGTGGTGGTAACCAGTTCTGTATGCGCCGGGCAAGAGCTCCATCAGGTGCCGCCGGAAGTCCGAGTCAAATTTTGCAAAGAGGTCCACGGTGATCAGACTCGTATCGAGCCTCACCTCCTTGTAACTGGCGATCTGTCCATCCTTATTCTGAAACTTCACTCCGAATGTTGGGTCGTATAAGTGCCAGCCTCCATCGTAGAAGGCCTCGACCACCACGTGAGTGCCGGGCGGAGTCTTGGCGTCGATCACGTTGATTGCTCTCGTTCGGTAGCCCCCGACTACAAGCAAAGTCTCCATCGCGGCGCTCAATTGCCCGCAGTACTCGGAACCCCGTTCGAGCACGCGGCGTGGCGAGCCCAACTCCCGCTGCGTCTCGGCATAATTCAGCTTCGTCGCAACAAAGTCGCATAACGCGCCGATCTTGTCTTCGTCGGACTGCTTGCCTTCGGTCAGCTTGCCGAAGAGATCTTTGTAGTAGTCATTATTCGCGGAATCAAGATCTTCGAGGGTGACGGAATTCACGCCGATTAGGGATGCGATAAGAACTTGAGCGCCCCGACCAGCGTCAAGTTCGCCGGCGCCGAACACGCCGCTCTCCGGGAAAGTCTCGGGCGCTCGAACCTTGATGAGCCTTCCCGTAGACTCGTCACTTGATATCACGAGATCGTAGCTTGCGCCCGGATACCACATCACATCAGGCAGCACGAATCTCCCATCGTTGCCTGTAAGCGTGGCCCAACCCGAGCGTGAGTCGAGCGCCTGGACCTGCAAACCGGGCGCGTTCAGTTGTCCGGCTATCGAGACAAGTCTGGGCTCGTGTCCCCGCCATCTCGCCAGTTTCATTTCGGCCTTGACGGTTATTCTCTTGAGCGAGTGGCGAACGCGGCCGGCCCAGGGCGCTCCCGGAAAAAACAGCACGAGCACTAATGACGATACGCAGAGCAGCGAAACCGCCCAGCGTTTCCAACTACGCCGCATGCTCTGGTTTCTACCTCATTCGATAGTTGATGGCAATGTGAAACCTCCAGGAAGTAGCATAGACTAAAGTCTATGCTGCATCGCAAAACCTTATTGCTTACCGTGATGAGTGCTGCGCTGGTGCTCTCCGGTGCCGGCCGGGCGCAAACCGAATCCCGAATTCCCGTGTCACCCGGCGTGCGACCTGCCGCACAAATTGCTTCACACCGCGCACCGACGCTGGGAACGGATATGTCGTTCGCGTCGAATCCATCTCCGCTGATCGACGGATGGCTGGACAAAAAAGCAGGCGACGATATGGCCGCTGCGTTCAAGGGCGCAGGCTTGAAAAGCCTGCGCTTCCTGTTCGGTGGTCTTTACTCGCCGAGAGGCCCTGAGGCGACTGCTCGAATCAAAGCCGAGAACAAGGCGACCAATCAATACCAGTGGTTTCCGCTGGATGCTTATGTCGATTTCCTCCGGTCGCACGACTTCACGACCATTGTCGGCATCAACGTCGAAGAAGGTCCGGAGGTCGCGCGCGATGCCATTCAAAGATTTATCGATCGCGGGTTGCAGTCCAGAATTGTCGCGATCGAGTTATCGAACGAGCCCTGGCTGAATCACCGGCCGTGGCTGCCCGAAGACTACGCAGCGCGCGCCGCCGACGTGATTGAGGGACTGCGGTCGATGGGCTTGCGATTCGCTTTACCGCTCACAGTGGGCCGCGACAACAACACGCCGACGAAGCTGTCGGATGATGAGTGGGTCACGCGAATGCTCCGCGCGCTCTCGACTCGAATCGAGTTGAAGAAACGTTCCGACATTTACGGCGTGTTGCACCTCTACTCAAAAGGCGTGCGAGCTGGGACCGTGGACGCTTTCAACAAGGTCGTGAAACCGTTCGCTCCGGCCATGCGTTACGTGGTCACCGAGTTCAACATTCGTCTCGGCCTCGAAGGCAATCCGCATCTGACGAACAAGTATGCGATGGAATTCGCTCGGAGGCTCGCGGACGTGATGAGCCGTCCGGAAATCGAGGCGATGTACACACATTCGGCGCCTTCTCACTCGATACTGTATTGGTCGAACGGCCGAAGGTACGCGACCGTGGTAGGGGGCAGCGACGAAAAGCTCACCGGCGAGGCGATGTCGCGCGGCTGGCATTTGACGCCAACGGGACGAGTGTACGAGCTCTATTCTCGGCTTGCGTGGAACGGAGACGTGATCTTCTATCGCGGCGGCGATACCAAACCCTACTGGGCGATCAGATCAAGCGACGGCAGTGTGGTTGTGACTCTCATCAACGATAGCAACAACGCGACTTGGACAAAGGCTAACATTGCCGGCCGCGAGATGAACCTAATCGGGCCACGACGATCAATCGTGTGCATGGACTTGAACGGAAAAGAAATCGAACGCTTGGTGTTGCCCTACTAGAAAGGCGAGGGAGCGGAGGTGCAGAGGAGTAGAGGTGCAGAGGAGTAGAGGGGCAGAGGGGCAGAGGAGCGGAGGAGATCCGTCGCTCCCCTACCCCTCTGCCCCTCTGCCCCTCTGCCCCTCTGCTCCTCTGCCCCGCTGCCCCGTTGCCCCTCTGCTCCTCCGCTCCTCCGCTCCTCCGCTCCTCCGCTCCTCTGCCCCTCCGCTCCTCTCCCCCTCGCCCCGCTCCTTTCTACAACTAGCCTTGTCACCTTCGCGCGCCTCTGCAAAAATGCTGTCGAAGCCGCTTGGAACTTTTAGCCTCGTGCGTCGTGTCCATGCGTGTGGCCCCTTAATCTCGGACGGCAGACTCGACCTTCGAGCGCTTCATATTCTCGGATCGCTACTGACTCAACAGAATGCAGAAGCCGAACGCAGCGAGGACCAATGAGCGGCCTGACGCGGTGTGGGCCATCCTGCTTTGCTTCTTCGCCTCCGGAGTGAGCGGCCTGGTCTATCAGGTCGTTTGGGTGCGCGAGCTGGTGCTGGTGTTCGGCGCAACCACCTTCGCCGTCAGCACTGTGCTTACCGCGTTCATGGGAGGCCTTGCCTTAGGGAGCTACTACTTCGGGCGCCGCTCGGAAACAGTCCAGCGCCCGCTCAGGCTCTACGGTCTGCTCGAGATCGGCATCGGCATGTACGGCCTTGCGGTGCCGCTGATCTTCGCCGCGCTCCCATCGGTCTATCATTATTTCTGGCGTTGGCAGCTCTCATTCTTCGCATTGAGCATAGTCAGGTTTGTGTTCGCCACGCTGGTGTTGATTGTGCCGACGGCGTTGATGGGCGCGACGCTGCCGGTATTGTCGAGCTTCTATGCGCGCGACATCGGCCGAATTGGCTTGCGAGTTGGCTCGCTCTACGCACTGAACACATTCGGTGCGGTGATCGGCGCGGCGGCCACCGGCTTCGTTCTGATTCCCGCCTTGGGCATGAACGCGGCCACGACTACAGCCGCGACAATGAACATTCTTCTCGGGGTAGTTGCTTTGACCGTGTCTCGCAAGGCCGAGGCCGGGCGCATACCACACGAAGCCGTCCCGGACTTCGCTGGCGAACCGGCGAGGGCGAAGAAGAGTTCGCGATCGCCCGAAGCGGAATCTGAACGCGGGCAGATCACGATCGTCATCGCAGGATTCGCGGTGAGCGGATTCGTTGCTCTCTCCTATGAAGTGATCTGGAGCCGCGTGCTCGCGCTGATAATCGGATCGTCGGTGTACGCGTTCAGCATAATGCTGACGACCTTTCTCGTAGGGCTCGCCGCCGGAGCTACGATTGCGTCGCGGGTGGTTGACCGGATTCGCAGGCCGGTGCGGACATTCGCTTTGATCGAGGTTGCGGTCGGGGTCACGTCTTTGATCGGCGCGTATCTGTTCAACGATCTGCCTTATGTCTTCGTTCAGCTCTACCGTTGGGTTGACAGCAGTGCGTTTGGACTTCTGTTGTTCGCGCGGTTCTTGATTGCGTCGTTCGTGATGATAGTCCCGACGTTTTTGTTGGGCGCGTTGTTTCCTTTGGTTGTCAGAATCATTTCGAGCCGCAAGCTGGCGCGCACCACCGGCCGAACCGTTGGCGACGCTTATGCGGCCAACACACTCGGTGCGATCGCCGGCTCGTTTGCTAGCGGTTTTATTCTGGTACCGTGGCTGGGATTGTTGGGAAGCTTGAGGCTCTGTGTCGCGCTCAACTTTGTCGTTGCCGCGGCAGCGTTCTCAGCTTCTGCTCGACGTCCGGCCGAAAAGCGAGATCGACCGAGGCGGATTAACGTCAGCTCAACGGTAGGTCTCGCGGCGTCCGTGCTGCTGATCATCGTTGTTGTTTTGGGCGAACCGCCGTGGGACCCCGAGGTCATGTCGAGCGCGGTGTATCGCTACGCGCCGTCGCTTACGGATAAGAGCAGGCAGGAGCTGTTTGAGTTTTTGAAGCGCGGGCAGGGTGAAACGATCTTCTACAAGGAAGGTATCACCGCTACCGTGGCCGTCCAGCGGCAAGGCGGCGGTCGCGTCCTGAAAGTCAACGGCAAACCCGAGGCTTCGACCGCCGGCGATATGCCGACTCAAATACTGATCGGCGCGCTTCCGTTGCTGGTGCGTGAGCATACCGACGACGTCCTGCTGATCGGTCTGGGAAGCGGTGTCACTCTCGGGACAGTTGAGCAGTTCCCGGTCAAGCGAGTCACCTGCGTGGAACTCGAACCGGCGGTGATCGAAGCGTCCCGCCACTTCGAAGACGTCAACAACCGTCCGCTCGACGATCCTCGTTTGCGAATGATCTCGAACGACGGCCGCAATTTCATCTACACCACGGATGAGAAGTTCGACGTGATCATATCCGAGCCCTCGAATCCATGGGTGACCGGCGTCGCGAATCTGTTCACACTCGAATACTTCAAGCGCGGCGCCGAACGCTTGAAGGACGATGGGCTGTTCAGCCAGTGGCTCCAGATCTACGAGATGGCGCCCGAAGACGTCCGCACGCTGATCGCCACTTTCCGCGCGGCGTTTCCTCAGGTGTACCTGTTTCGCGGCGCCGAAGGCGACCTGATGCTGCTGGGCAGCAAGAGTGAGCGCCGCCTGAACCTATCGATTCTCAAGTCTCATTTTGATGATCCGAAGGCTGGCGCCGAGCTCAGGCGCATCGGCGCTTCGAGAGCGGCCGACATCATTTCGCGCTTTTATCTTGGGCCCGGCGAAGTGACAAGTCTCTCAGCCGGGGCGCGGCTCAACACAGACGACAACGCATTGATCGAGTTCAACGCGCCCCGCCGGGTAGGAACGACTGAAGAAACGGTCGCGCGCAATTTGAAACAGTTGATTGCCTTCGCGGCTTCGCCTTTGAGCTACATCGATCGCGGTAAGAGTTTCAATCGTGGCGAGGCGGAGCTATTGACTGAAGCTGCGCTCGAGGCCGTAAGACGAAATGATAAGGAACGCGCCGAGCAATTCGTGACCTACTCGCTGGAGTTTGGCGAGACCGCCCAGGCGCACGACATACTGGGCGAGTTGCGACAGGTGCGCGGCGATGAGGCCGGAGCCATCGAGGCCTGGCAGACGGCTTTGGCGATCGACCCCAATCACTTCTTCACGTTGATCGATCTCGGCAAACTCTATCTTACGAAGCAGGACCTCGCGCGTTCTGTCCCGTATCTGGAGCGGGCGATTCACATTGATCCCGGCAGCGCGCGAGCGCATCACCTTCGAGGGCTCGCGTATCAAGCCTCGGGCGACAACGCGCAGGCGGCGCGCGAGTACCGCAAGGCGCTTCCCGACGCGCAGTACACTCGCTCGATCCCGACTTATTATCTGAACTTCGGCACGGCGCTAATGCAGGTTGATCTGTACGAAGAGGCAGCTCAGATGCTCGAGGAGTTTTCGCGGCTGGCGCCGAACGATGTCGAAGGCCACTTCCAACTTGGCGCGGCCTATGAGATCCAGTCGGAACGCTCGTTGGATGATTCGATTACCCGCCGGGCTGTCGAGGAGTTGAAGCTTGCGCTATCGATCCAGCCCAACCACGCGATGGCGCATTACTACCTGAGCAAAGCTTATCGCAGGCTCGAGCAGTATGAGCTTGCCGACGCCGAGTTTGAGTTGTACGAACGGCTGTCTCCCTAAGCTAATATTCTGTTGGCCTTTTGCCTGAATTGGTTTACAGTAGTCAGGCCGCAACTTTTGGCGGCCTAAGCGGTCAACTGTTACAGAGCGGCGCCGCATTCTTACAGACCGAAACGGAGCGGCAAATGGCGAGCTTCAAAAGAACAATCATCGCGGTTGGCGTAATCCTCTTCTTAGCGCAATCGCCGCTTGCTCAGTCGAAACCCGTTTATCAGTCCATCCTCGAAAGACTCCTCGATCACCAGCGCGTCATAAACATAGTCGACGACTTCCTCGTCTTTTGGGACCAGGCTAAGGACAAAAAGCCGAGCGCCCAGCGAAGACTGTGGATGCGTCTGGTTGAGAACAAGCATCGGGACTACTTCGATCGAGCGGTCTACCGAACAACAGATCCGAACACCCGACGCGCGATGCTTGATGAATTCCTGATTCGCGTGCCGAGTCAGGTCGAGGCCATTCGCGAGTTCAACAATTCCATTTCCGATCTTCCGACAAGCCCGCTGGTCGAAACGGTCATCCTCTTCAAGTCGCGCTTCCGCGAGTACCACCAGCAAGGCGCGCTCTACATCGGCCTGAGCATGTTCCGGTTCGATGGCGCCGTGCGGCCGGTGCAGAATGACGAAGGCGTGCCCGACACGCTGTGCCTTGGCGCGGAAGTGCTGGCAGGCTACACTCGCGAACAGATCCGCATCGCCATCTCTCACGAGTTGTTCCATCTCTATCATTTTGGTTTTCTGTTTGAGGACGCCGACGAGATGTCGGCGGCTGAGTTTTGCACCGCGCATATTCCTTTGATGATCGAAGGCATGGCCGCAGCCGGTGCCCAAGAAGTACTTCCTTACGAAACACGCGAGATGTACCTGCATTTCGACAAAGACGAACTCGCCGCCCAGCAGCAGGATCTGGCGCAGAACGCCGGCAAGTTCCTCGATCTGATCCGAGAGCGCGCCGCTCCCGAGAAGTACCAGCAGTGGTTCACCCAGACTCACCTCGGGGACGCACCGCCGCGGGGAGGCTACCTGCTTGGCTATGAGGTGGCCAAGCGAGTGATGGCCGCCTACGGGATTGAGCAGATGGTCCGAATGACTCCCGCCGAACTGCGCGAGCACGCCGAGGAACAACTCGCCGCGATGGCCAACGAGCGCATTCTATTGATGGCCGCTCACTAAATGTTTGTAGTTCGGCCTTTAGGCGGAAGTTTGTAGCCTTAGAGATTAATTACAAACTTCCGCCTGAAGGCCGAACTACGAACGTCTTTGACTCCCGCCGCTTCCGGCTTATACAATCCGCGAATCATCAACCTAATCCAAGTCTGAAGCACCGCAAGGAGGACCAATCCGTGGACGAACTCTTAACGAAAGAGAATATTTATTACCGGGACCTGGCACGGAGCATCGCCGTCAGTCACGTCCAGCCCATCGCCGCCGAGCTAGACCGCACAGGCGAGTACCCCTGGAGCGTGATCAACGCTCTAAAGGAAGAGGGAATGATGGGCGTGTGGATACCGAAGGACTACGGCGGAGCAGGTGCGGGATTGCTCAACCTCTGCATCGTAGTCGAGGAGATTTCCCGCAAGTGCGGCGGCATCGGTTGCACTTACGTCGTCAACGCGCTCGGTTCGCTGCCGATCGTTCTGGCTGGAACCGAAGAGCAAAAGAAGAAGTATCTGCCCGACATCGCTTCAGGCAAGAAGCTGATCGCATTCTGCCTTTCGGAAAAGTCGGCGGGTTCGGACGCTGGAAGCTTGAAGGCGCACGCGGAACGCGACGGCGACGACTACGTCATCAACGGCGATAAGAAGTGGACGACCAACGGCGCGGCCGCGAGCATCTACAGCGTCTTTGCCACCGTGAATCCCGAGCGAGGCACTCGCGGGGTGACCGCTTTCATCGTCGAGCGGGACACGCCGGGGTTTGAGCTTGGGAAGCGCGAAGACTTGATGGGAATTCGCTGCGTGCCGGTGAACGAGACGCATTTTCGAAACTGTCGCGTATCGGCGTCCGAATTACTCGGAGGCGCCGAGGGCCGCGGCTTCAAGCATGCGATGATGACGCTCGACGTAGCGCGTCCGTTTGTAGCGGCTCAGGGACTAGGCATCGCGCAAGGCGCGCTCGACCTCGCGCTCGAGTACACGAAGCAGCGGCAACAGTTCGGTCAGTCGATCGCTTCGTTCCAGGGAATCCAGTTCATGCTCGCGGATATGGCTACACAGGTCGAAGCCGCGCGGCATCTGGTCTACACCGCGGCGCGAGCGGTCGACGCCGGAGTGAAGGACGTCTCGAAGATATCGGCGATGTGCAAAGTGTTCGCTACCGACACGGCAATGAAAGTGGCGACCGACGCTGTCCAGTTGTTTGGAGGGTACGGCTACTGCCGCGATTATCCGATCGAGAAGTACATGCGCGACGCGAAGATCACGCAGATCTACGAGGGCACGAATCAGATTCAGCGAATGGTGATCGGCCGCGCGTTGATCCGCGAGGGCGCATCCGCCTGAGCCCCAGGTGTGCAACACAAAGGCACGAAGCCACCAAGAAGGCCCTTTTCGAGATTCTTAGTGGCTTCGTGTCTTTGTGTTTATTCTGTTCGATCGATTGCGATAACGACCTTCCCGTTGGCCACTGCGTCTTCGTGACCGGTTAGCGGCCTTCGCCTCAGTAAGCGAGCTTCAAAAATCATCCGGCCCAGCGCTGCCAGTATAGCGCCGAGCGCGGTCAATTCGAACACAACTATTCCAAACGCCCACGGCGAAACGATAGGCATTCCGCCCGTCACAAGCCCAACGCGTCTTGATGTCAAGACAGTCAGCAGGATCGCGAACGTTGCTCCGAGCAAGCCGCCGGCGATCGAGAACCCCGCGATTCGAGTCTTCGGCGGGTGGAGCGCTTCAAGATGCAAAGGCTCCGAGGACATGACGGTTATCGACGAGCCCGGCACGCCTTCACGCTCAAGCTCGTGAAGAGCGTCCACCGCTTCGCGTCGAGTGTCAAACACTCTGAACTGCGTATCGGCCATCTTGTTCTCAGGCGGTCTCATATTCGACGTCAGGCGTACCTACAATCGTAGGTTCGCCATGCTCGCCCAGCGCCAACCCCTCTTTGTATTCCCACACCGCGATGATCGGAAACAGCCTTGTGAAAATCGAGTACAGCAAAACGAAATAGCCAAACGTGCCCGCCGTCAACGTCAGCTCGACCCATGTCGGAGCGTAGCTTCCCCAGTTGAAAGTAAATCGCGGTTGGGTAAGCGTCGGCACGATGATCAGAAATCTCTCGAACCACATTCCTACGACTACCAGACCGGACGCGATCATAGTCCCTTTGATCGTCCTGAATCGCTTTATCGCAAGCAGCGGCGCGGGAATGGCGAAACAGCAAACGACCGTTCCCCAGAACAGCGGCGCATACACGCCGCTTATCTTCGAGCGAAACACAGCCATCTCTTCAGGCGCGTTGCCGTACCAGGCAGTCAGGTATTCGCCGAACGTGAAGTAGAACCAAATAAGGCTCATCGTCAGCAGCAGCAGCCCCAGATTGTTGAAGTGAACCGGGCGAAGATAGGCTTCAAGGTGAAACACACGCCTGATCACCGCCATCGCCAGGATCAACGCGGCGATGCCGGAGAAGATCGCGCCCGCGACAAAGTAAGGTCCGAACATGGTCGAGTGCCACATCGGGCGAATGGTCATCGCGAAGTCCCACGAAACAATAGTATGCACAGAAACCGCAACGGGAATGATCACGACGGCCATCACTCGCACAGCGCGTTCAAGCCGGTCCCACTGAAGCTGGGTTCCTCTCCATCCGAGACTCAGCGTGCCGTAGAATCGCCGCAACAAGCCGCGCGATTTATCTCTCAAGAGAGCGAGGTCCGGAATCAACGGCAGGTACAAATAGATAATCGAACCGAGCAAGTACGTGTTAATCGCGAAGAAGTCCCACGCGAGCGGCGAGCGGAAATTCGGCCAGAGCCCTCGTTCGTTCGGATAAGGCACCAGCCAGTAGAACAACTGAGGGCGCCCGAGATGAATGATCGGAAACAACGCGCCGATCATCAGCGCGAAGACCGTGATGGCTTCGGCGCAACGCGTGACGGGTCTTCGCCACTCGGCTCCGGTTACGCGCAGAATCGCTGAGATCAGAGTGCCCGCGTGCGAGATGCCGATCCAAAACACGAAGTTGGTTATGTCGAGCGCCCAGAAAACCGGCCGGTTGATCCCCCAGACTCCCAGCCCGCGCGAGAACTGATATCCAAGCGCGCCGGCCGCGGCAAGCACGACGAGTCCGCTAACGGTGACCGTCGCGTACCAGCCGCGCCCGGGTTTGTTCACCGGCCCGAGAAGGTCCGCGTTGATCTTCGCGTCTGTGGGTCGTCGTTCTGACATCAGCTTATAACCGCAGATGACGCAGAGGTGCAAAATTCCATCTACCCAAAATCAATCACCCTTATTCAAATAGATCACTCTCGGCTTGGTTCCCAAATCCTCGAGGAGGCGCGTCGCGCGATTGCTCTTCGACAGCCTCGAGACTTCACTCTCGGGATCGGCGATGTTGCCAAAGTACATTGCCTTCGTCTGGCAAGTCTGAACGCATGCCGGCACCACGTCGCCGTCGCGCACTTCGCGTCCTTCGTCTTTCGCTTTGTCTTCGCCCTTATGAATCCGCTGGACGCAGAACGTGCATTTCTCCATCACGCCCCGCGTGCGCACCGAGACTTCCGGGTTCAAAGCTTTCTCTAGCGGCGCGTCCCAGACCGGATCGAAGAAATTGAAGAAGCGCACTGTGTACGGGCAGTTGTTCGCGCAGTAGCGAGTGCCCACGCACCGGTTGTAGACCTGCGCGTTCAAGCCCTCGTCGGTGTGATAAGTCGCATAGACCGGGCACACCGGCTCGCACGGAGCTTCTTCGCAATGCTGGCAGAGCACCGGCATGAACTTGACCTTAACGTCGGGATATTCCCCTTCAAAGTAGCGCTCGACCCGAATCCAGTTGATCGAGCGGCCCTTGGCGGCTTCTTCGGGTCCGACGGTGGGGATGTTGTTTTCAACTCGGCACGCGACGACGCAGGCTTCGCATCCGGTGCATCGGTCGAGATCGATCACCATTGCCCACTGAGGCTTGTTTGATTTGGCTTCTTCGGTCATCCTGTTTTCCGGTTCAGAGTTCAGAGTTCGGAGTTCAGAGTTCAAGCTTTAGCTTGCCGACCGCGCCCGCAACCTGAAGGTTGAACTCTGAACTTATCGCTTCCTTTCCATTTGCTCCTGCAGATCTGTTCCGAATCGGATCAGACTCGCTTTGCCGCCTACCTTGGCGACCTTCGCGCCAATCGACTGGCCGGGCACTCCAAACGGATTCAATACAAAGACATTTGGGCCACGTCCATTTGCATATCTGCCATACCCAGTGTGTCCCTGACCGTATGGCATTGCGATCACTTCCGGTCTGATTGCGGGATATAGCACAGCAGGCGCACGCACCGAGCCGTGCTCGGTCGTGATCTCGACGAGGTCGCCATCGCCCACGCCGAGCGACGCTGCGGTCTTCGGGTTCATCTCAACCCAACTTCCCCACACCACCGATGTTAGCGGGTCGGGCAGTTCCTGAAGCGCCGGTAGATTCGCTGCCTCGCCTGAGCCAAGCGCCGCGTGTTCGTAGCACAGCAACGTGAGCGGGTACGAATCATTAGTTGTTTCTGTTTGCCCAAGGAGAGCTGAAAAGTAGAGTGGCGGAACCTGGGAAACGGAGCCTTTGCCTGGCGCCTCTCCTGCCCAAACACCGGCTTCCAAGAACCTTTTAATTGGCTCATCTTCGGCATCGCTACTGCTGGCAGGAGTCTTCAACCGTTGGGCGGCATACTTCACCATAGACTCCGCCGACTGGAACGCTTCTGAGTCTGCCTCTTTGAATCCGAGGTCGCGGCAAACAGCGAGCAAGACATCTGAGGTTTGCATAGTGTTGTGTTGAGGTGCCAGAACCGGTTGGACGAGCGAGACAGCGGCCTTCGATCCAGCCATCAACGTTGAATGTAGGTCCCAGCCTTCAAGATCCGTGTGATCCGGCATTATGAGATCAGCTAAGTGAGTCGTCTCATCCATGAATGACGAGAAACTAGCGATGAAAGGCAGTCCTTCAATCCATTCTTTTGACCTGGGCGCAACATGCAGAGGATTGACCCTATGGACGAGTAGTGCAGTTACACCCACTGGCTTGCTGGACTTGTTTAACATTGTTGACAGGTCGTTTATTCCCCAAGGCCACCATCCTACGCCCGGGATGTCAACGTTCGGCAGGCCACCTAACGCATCGAATCGGCCACTCTCGGGTAGCAACACCCCTCCAGGCTTGTCGATGTTTCCAGCTAACTTGTTTAGAAAGTGGATTGCCAGTTCGTTAGTATCAGCGAGTTCTCTTGATGAGCCTGTGCCGGGTCCGATTGAGAGCGGGCGTTCCGATGCGGCAAACTCGCGAGCGATGCGGACGATGGTTTCGGTCGCGATGCCAGTGAGAGTAGCGGTCTGTTCTGGTCCGTATGCGTCGAGCGGTTCAAACAGCGCCTTTGGAGCGGTAGCGTCCTTGATTAGCCCTTCACGAACAATCACCTGCGCGATGGCTAGCGCGATCAGACCTTCGCTTCCAACCGTCGCGGGGAGCCACTCATCCGCATTCGCCCCTGTCAGCGACATGCGCGCTTCCACCTGCACAAACTTGCCACGCGCCTTACCGCGGGAGCGGCGAAACTCGCCGAACGCGAGCGAGTACATGACGGGCGAATGCCAGGTCTCAATGAACCTTGCTCCGAATGATAATAAGTACGTTGCGTTAGCTATATCAAAAACTGGCGTGCCTTCGCGCCCATAGCACTGATCATAGCCGTGAGCCAATTCACGGCTCGACGACTCATGAGTGGCCCAAAACTTTGCATTGAGCGCGGCGCTCAGAAAGTCTATGGCAATACCGATGACCCCACGGGAGCTATGGGTAGCGAAGACAATACCGTTGGCATTGGCACGCAGCTTGTCGGCAAGCGTTTTTATCGCCTCCTCCCAACTGATCTCTTCCCACTTGCCTTCGCCGCGTTCACCGACGCGTTTCATTGGACCTTTGATGCGATCGGGGTTGTACAACACTTCGAGCCCGGCTTGTCCTCGCGCGCACAACGCTCCGCGGTTGACTGGATGAAGCGGGTTGCCTTCGATCTTGTTAGCTTTGTGTTCGCGGGTCCGCACGATGATCCCGCAGCCAGCCGGGCACATTCCGCAAGTGCTCGCCTTCCAGTAGTCAATTCCGGGAACGTACTCATCGTCGGGGATGAACACCGGGATTAGTTTCTCTTCAGGATGGCCGCAGGCCGAGAGCAGCGAAGCGCTGGTAGCCCCGATGCCACTCAGGATTATGAACTCGCGACGTTTCATAGAATTCGGTTTCTAGTTTCTGGTTTCTGGTTTCTGGTTTCTTGTTGGGATCGCGAACCCGAAACCAGAAACCACAAACCAGAAACCTGTTCTTTACCGATGACAAACATAGCAATCCACACTCACGCCTCGCGAAGTATGGCAGTCCATGCACCATCCCATCGTCTGATCTACTTCGCGGCGCACTCGATGCATCTGTCCAACCTGACCGTGACACGTCGTGCACTCGATTCCAGCCCGAATATGCGGCTTGTGCGTGTAGTAAGCGTTCGCCTCCGGTTCAAGCCAGTACACGCGCTTCCATGGCGGTTGCTCTTTTCGCTCAGCGAACGCCGCAAGCTTCTGAACCTCAGGGCTTTCGGTCTTGATCGACTCGTGGCAACCCATGCACGTAGTGATGTTTGGGATAGTCGCGTGCGAGGACTTGTCTGCGTTTTCGTGACAGAACGTGCATTCAAGCCGTGGGGCTTCTTCCCCTTCTTTGGTCACGTGTTGCCAGTGATCGAACTCAATCGGCTGCCGAGGCGCTTCCGGCCTTCCAGAAGCGCGCAACAGCACGAGCCCGATCACTAAGATCACCACAATCACAAGCACTAAGGATTTGATCGCTCTTCTCATTCACCCAGCGCGTGACAAACAGTAACCGCGATATCAGCTTCGCCCAAGCGTTGCGAACTCCCGGTTACCGCCAGTTCGATAGGGACGGGAGTCCGTGATTATACAGATTAGGACCGCGTGCGAAAATGTTCTTTTGCAGAGCCAAGACTTTTTCTCGTTACCCCTGGCTGGCCCCCAGAACGCGGCAGGTGACCGGGAACACTCACTACAAGCGCGGCCCGGCTGACGAATCAATGCCGCTCCGAGCGGCTGCGCGCGATCGCGAGCCGGGCGCGCAACCGCGTTCAAAAGCGGTCTTTTGCAATGCTTGACACACCTAATCCGAGCGTGTAGAGTTCAGCCTTGCCTTAGAGCATTATGAAGCGAGGAACACATAGGCGCGTGTACTCAGAGTCCTTTCACGTTCTCTCTGGTCAAGGGAGTTCCGCAGCATCAGCTCAACCTTAAGCCGAAGTCACCGGGCTCACCTCGCGTTACGGTGAAGCCAGGCGGCGGTATTCAAGGTAAGCGTCGCCGCGCGACCGCGCAAAGACTCTCCTCACGACGGCGTTGGCACTCCTACTTCATACGGGCTGAGGCTTGAACGTTAAAGACCGATCAAGCATACTATGGGGCAAAACAGTTCAATCGGTCCGGTAACACCATTCCGATGAATTCTAATACGGCAGTTCGGGAGGAGTAGCGTTAATGGCGACAGAGAATGTAAACCAGTCCGGTGCGAGCGCGGCGGCCGATAGCGCCAAAGAAGAGACCGTCACGCTCGCCGAGAGCACCGGCCCAGACACCGCAGCAGTAGAGCCACAAGCTGCGGCTGACGCATCACAGACGGCTCTCAGCACGGAAGCGGCAACCATCGAATCACCTGAAGCGGCAACAGCCGCATCACCTGAAGCGACCACCACCGCACTACCTGAAGCGACCACCGTATTACCTGAAGCGGCAACAGCCGCATCACCGGAGACGACCGGCGACACCGAGCCGAGCGGAACGCAGGACTTCAGCGCAATGCTCGACACCTACGAGAAGGAAAGCCGCGCATCCCGCCAGGAGGGCGAGATTGTTCGCGGCATCGTAGTCGGTATCTCAGATCAGAACGTGCTGGTCGACATCGGCTACAAATCCGAAGGCGTGGTTGCGCGCGAAGAGTTTCTGGATCATCAGGGCAACATCACCGTCAAGCGCGGCGAAGAAGTCGACGTGCTGATCAAGAGCCTCGAAAACCAGGACGGCTACGCCATTTTGTCACGCGCCGCGGCGATGCAGGTTCAGTCGTGGGAGCGGCTTCGCCATGCTCATCAGACGCACGAAACCATAAAAGGCCGCGTCGTCGAGCGCATCAAAGGCGGACTCAACGTTGACCTCGATGGTGTCCCGGCTTTTCTTCCCGGCTCGCAGATTGACATTCGACCCGTGCGCAACCTCGAAGGCTTCCTGAGGCAAGAGATCGAGGTCCGGGTCATCAAGCTCAACCGCAAGCGCGGCAACGTTGTGGTCTCGCGCAAGGCGGTGCTGGAAGAAGTCTCGGGCAAGAAGAAGGCCGAGACACTTGCCAA
The DNA here is from genome assembly GCA_964548075.1 of uncultured Clostridia bacterium. Classification (GTDB taxonomy): domain Bacteria; phylum Acidobacteriota; class Blastocatellia; order UBA7656; family UBA7656; genus Onstottus_A. Next base: position 243,326 of record CAZJQQ010000005.1, read on the forward strand.
CATCGAGGAAAGCGTGGTGCTCGAGGGCACGGTCAAAAACATCACCGACTACGGCGCGTTCATTGACCTCGGCGGGATCGACGGGCTTTTGCACATCATCGACATGAGCTGGGGCCGCATCCAGTCTCCAAACGACATAATCAAGGTCGGCGACGAGATTCAAGTCAAGGTGCTCAAGTTCGACCGTGAGAAAGAGCGCATCTCACTCGGCTACAAACAGCTCCTGCCCGATCCGTGGCAGAGCGTGGCCGAGCGCTTTCCCAAAGGCTCGCACGTTCGCGGCAAGGTCGTCAGCCTCACCGACTATGGCGCGTTCATTGAAATCGAACCGGGCGTCGAAGGCCTCGTTCACGTAACCGAGATGACCTGGTCCAAGCGGCTCAAGCACCCGTCGAAGCTGCTGTCGATCGCACAGGACGTCGAAGCGGTCGTGCTGGAAGCCGATCCTCACAGCCGAAGGATAAGCCTCGGTCTCAAACAGGTCAGTCCTGATCCGTGGGAGACACTGCCGGTGCGCTATCATATCGGTTCGCGGGTGACCGGAAAGGTCCGCTCGCTTACCGACTTTGGCGCGTTCGTCGAGATCGAAGATGGAATCGACGGCCTGGTCCACGTCTCGGATATTTCCTGGACCAAACGAATCAAGCATCCGTCGGATGTCCTCAAGAAGGGCCAGCAAGTCGATGCGGTGATAACCAACATCGACGTCGACGGCCGCAGGCTCAGCCTGTCGATCAAAGACCTCGAACCGAATGCGTGGGATCGTTTCTTTGATACGCACAAGCTGGGCGATGTGATAAAAGGCAAAGCGGTGCGCTTCGCAAACTTCGGCGCGTTTATCGAGATTGAGGAAGGCATCGAGGGTCTTTGTCACGTTTCTGAGTTGAGCGACTCACGGGTCGAGAAGCCCGAGGACGCGGTGAAGATCGGACAGGTATTGCCGTTCAAGATTCTCAAGCTCGATCCGTCGCAGAAGAAGATCGGTCTGTCGGCGCGCGCGGTGGGGAAAGAGAATGATCCCGAAGACGTGCGCTCTTATCACGAGACCGGGTCCGGCATGGCGACGCTTGGCGACATCGCCAACTTGCTGACCGCCACCTCCGATAAATCCGACAAGAAGGACGAAGACTAGCAAGCATTTCCATCATCGAGAAGATGTGGCTTCGCGGCTATCTGGCTTCGGTAGTGACGCGACCCAGAGTCCCGGGTAACAACTCGGACACGCTCCGGGTCGCGTCGTTGTTTATGGGAATACACTTATGAAGAAATTCAATCTGACAACCGTTCTGATCTTTGCTGGCTTCGGGTTTGTCTTCTTCGTCGCGATTATCCTGCTTGCGGCGCTGGTCCTTTCGCGCGATGGCGGATTCATCGGTCTGGGCGGCGATCGGATAGCGGTCGTGTACCTCGAAGGAGTCATCTTTGATTCGAAGAATGTCAATGAACAACTCAAGATGTACGGCGACGATTCGCGTGTCAAAGCCATTCTGCTGCGAATGGACACACCCGGCGGCGGAGTCGCCGCGTCGCAGGAGATCGCCGATCAGGTGAAGTGGCTTCGCACCGAGAGGGGCAAAAAGGTTGTGATATCGATGGGCTCGGTCGGTGCATCGGGCGGGTACTACATCGCGTGCGCGGCCGACAAGATCTACGCCAACCCAGGGACCATCACCGGCTCGATCGGAGTGATAGCCGAGTGGGTGAACTACGGCAACCTGCTGAAGTGGGCTCAGATGCAACCGGAAGTCATCAAGAGCGGCGAGCTCAAGGACGTGGGCTCGCCTACGCGGGCGATCACACCGAAGGAGCGGGAGTATCTTCAACGCCTGATCAATCAGATGTTCGAGCAGTTCGTGAGCGCCGTGGCCGAGGGCCGTAAGGACCACCTGACACGCGATCAAATCAAGCAACTTTCAGACGGACGCGTTTACACCGGAGAAGAGGCGCTTCGCGAGAAGCTGATTGACGGGCTCGGGAACTACGACGCGGTGTTGAAGGCTACGGCTGAGCTTGTGGGCATCAGGGGCGAACCGCAGGTCGTCACGCCGCCCAAGCCTCGCCGGGGTTCGATTCTCGATCTTCTTACATCGACCGACCTCGGCGGGCTACTTTCACACAACACACTTCAACCGCCCGGCTCGACATTGCAGTTCGAATATCTTTGGAAATGATTAGTCCGTAGTCCGTAGTCAGTAGTCCGTGGTGGTTTAGTCGACCATCAAGAGGTCAGCGCTACTGACTACTGACTACGGACTACGGACTAACGATGGACCACCTCTGGAGCACCTGGCGCTATAAGTACATCGCTTCCATTGACCGGGAAGAAGGCTGTGTGTTGTGCCGCATAGAACAAGAACACAAAGACGCCGAGAACTACGTCGTCTATCGCGCGCGGTTGAATTTCATTCTTCTCAATCTGTTTCCATACACCAGCGGTCATCTGATGATTGTGCCTTACGAACACCGGGCCTCGCTTGCCGAGGTTGGCGAAGCTACGACAACGGAAATGATCGAGCTTGCGAAGCGGGCTCAGATTGCTTTAGAGGCCGAGTATCTTCCCGACGGCTTCAACATCGGGATGAATCTCGGCCGCAGCGCGGGCGCCGGCGTCGCGGATCATCTTCACTTGCACGTGGTCCCTCGGTGGAGCGGCGATGCGAACTTCGTTTCAATCGTCGGGGAGACTCGCGTGCTGCCGGAAGATCTCGCGACTACCTGCACAAGACTTATGAAACACTTCGGATGACTTCCAGGACTTCTGAACCGTGAGACGAGTTCGTCACAAAGCCCTCCTTCTGCTTGCTCTGGTCGCGGCTGTAGCCCTTCCGATTCATTCCCAGACTCAACAGCGGAACGAGGACGAGCCGTTGAGGCTCAGCACCCAGCTTGTCGTCGTTGATGCTCAGGTGCTCGGCAAGAAGGCGGGCATACCGGTGAACGGCCTTAGGGAACGCGATTTCATGCTTTATGAAGAAGGAGTCAAACAGCAGATAACCCACTTCAGCCAGGACAAGCTGCCGCTTTCGATTGTGTTATTGCTCGACGTAAGCGGGAGCGTGATGCCGGCGATCGATCAAGTCCGCGACTCAGGTCTCAGAGCGTTGAATGAGTTGAAGCCCGGCGATGAAGTGGCTCTTATGGCGTTTGGAGCTTGGGCAACGGTGCTGCAGGACTTCACACAAACTCGGCAACTGATTGCTGCGCAGGTGGCGGCCATAGAATCGATGGGCCCGTGGATACGCGAGGGTAGTTACATCGACGAAGCTGTTTACGAAGCGGCAAAGTATCTCGCGAAGGCGTCCAATCCAGACAGCAGGCGGATCATCGTTATTGTGACGGATAATCTCTCCAATCAGCCGGCCACGCTGGGTCACTCCGAGTCGGAAGCTATGCAGCAACTTCACGCGTCGGGTGCCGCAGTTTGCGGGCTGGTAGTGGGTGATTTCAACGCTGCGGTGAACGAGTATAAAAGGCAGGGTTTCCTTCTGAAGGACAGCATCGGGGGCTATCTTGCCGAAACTGGCGGGATCCTCTCGCAGGTTGATAAGGATGACGTGACCGCTAAACTGGCCCGGTTGATCGAACGCCTCCGCAGCCGTTATAGCCTCGGCTACACGCCGCTCAATCTCAAACGAGACGGCAGATTCCGCAACATCAAACTCAAGGTATCGCCTGAAGTCGAGCGGCGCGAAGGCGAGGTGACCATCGTAGCGAGAAAAGGGTACTATGCGCCTGGTCAGAATTAGACATCGGGCTACCAGACGCGCCTGCTGAACTATCTTCAGCGGCAGGCGCCCCACGAGGGTGCGTGCCGATGGACTATCGTAAGCCGGCCAACACAGTACGGAGGAACATGAAACTCAAGGTTCGCAGCACATTCCCATCCCATCGTAACGCCGCCTTTGTTGTGCTCGCGCTCGTAGTGTTGCTGGCTTCGCTTCATTCAACCGCGCGCCCGATCGCGTTCAGCCAGAGTGCGCGGGATGATATCCACAAACCGCAGGTCATCGCTCACCGAGGCGGGGCGCTCGAATCGACTGAGAACACCATCGACGCATTTCAACGGGCGGTGAAGATCGGAGCTGACGGCATCGAAACCGATATCCGCCTGACCCGCGACGGCGTCGTAGTGGTTTATCACGATGAGTATTTCGGCCGCGTCGAAGGCCTGCCCGAGCGTCAGCGAACCCGGTTGATCTCGGACCTTACCTATTCGGAGGTCTCTGCGCAGACGCTGATTCCGGTGGGCGACGACAATGGAAGCAGACGCGTGCCGACACTCAACGACCTGCTCGGGAATGTCAAATCGGTGCTGCTCAATATCGAGCTGAAACGTGGTGCGCGATTTGATGAGCTTGTGAACAAGACCATCGCCGCTCTCAATGGGTTCCCTGAACTGGATCGCGTAGTTCTGGAGACACCCGACCTCGCGACCGCGCAGAAGGTTCGGGCTGCTATTGGTCCGCGTCTGAAGCTGCACATCAATCCCGGCTACGACAGCAGCGTGCCATATCTGCAATCGCTTGAACGAGTGTTGAAGTTCAAGCCGCACTCGGTGTCGGTTTCATTCAAGAAGCTCTCGCGCGAGATCGTCGAGGTTGCGCACTCGGCCGGCGTGGAGGTGTGGGTGTGGACGGTGAACTCGCCCGATATCGCCCAGGCAATGGCGCTGCTCGGCGTCGATGCCGTCAAAACCGACCAGCCGTCGGCTCTGCTTGCTCTCTTCAGGACCTCCCGTTCCCGCTAGAAGAGAGGGCGTCATCAATCGCCTTTAGACACCGGTCCCGTTGAGTCCTCCAGAGCGTGTAGGAAAGCGGAATGATCTTAAGTCCGGCGCGATGAAACATCTTATATCGTTCGAGCGGGAAGGCCGATTCGTACGCTCCGGGATAACCCACCAGATCGATTCCGCAACTGCGCCCGTCTCGCGCGGCGACGAGATCCATCAACATTCCGGCTACTTTGTATCCCGTCCATGTCTCACAGCCAAGGCCTTTCAACGCTGCCTCTGCCTCGCTGAGAAAACGATCTCGGTGCGCGTTATCGTGGGGTCGCAGGGTTTCCTTTTGAGACGCGTCGATGTGATGCAGGTAAGCGCGAAGGAGCGAGCCGCCGTCGAGCTGCGCCGGATCAAGTGAGGTGTAGATTCGCTGCGCTGCTCGTGCTCTGGTTATCGACACGTTGAAGACGTCGGGCTTCTCCAGAAACCGCAGCGCCGCCGGGTGAGTAGACGAATCGACCGCCAGCGAGATGTATACGACATCGCGCTCTTCGCCTTGAAAGGTGTGCGCGGTGCCGATCAAGATGTCGTGTTTCTCAAAGACCGCCAGCGGCAATGCGCTTGCGATTTGCTCCGCTATATAGTCGGCCTGGGCCCGGAATGGCGAAAGTATACCGATCGAGTGGCGAGACTCTTGTCCCATTGATTGCTCCGATTCAATCTGGAGCAAGCAGTCGGAGATTAGCCGATTGGCTTCTCTCTCATTCACGCCCAGGCGGTTCCGGTGGCCTTCGCAATTGCAGAGCATCAGCGAATTCCGAACCGCCGTTCCCGGCTTCTCGGTCATTATCCGCAGTGAGTCGGCGTAGAATCTTTTGTTACTGAACTGAATAATTGGGGGAAGGCTTCGGTAGTGTTCGTCCAGGAAAACCACCTGGCTCTGAGAGGGCAAAGCGTCATTCACAAAATCCAATATGCTTCTGCCGCGATAGTCGTAGCGGTGCTCCTGGCCGGGCTCTATGCCGTGTCGGGCTAGAAGTTCCGTCTGGCGGCTGCCTGCCAAGAACGAGAGGTGTCGGAGTTGATTGGGATCACCGCTGATTACGACACGCCGGGATCGTTGAAAGATCGGCAAACAGCTCGCAATATCACACTGTGTCGCCTCATCGATTATCGCCAGATCGAAGAGATCCTTCTTTAGCGGCAAGACGTCGTGAATATCCGCCAGATTAACCAGCCAGATCGGCAGCGCGGTGAAGAGAATCTCGAAGTCGATCTGCCGGAAGAGGTCTTCTTGCTTCACGCCAGTACGCGCTCGTATGGCACGCAGAAAGGTGCTGAATTGCTGACGGTGCCGGCCGAGCGACTCTCTTAGCCGGCTGCGGTTCAGAACTTGAACCAGCGAGGTGGTCTTCTGTACGCGCCGGTCCAACAAGGATTCGAGTTGTTCCAACGATTGCCACAAAGGGACCAGATGGTTCACTCGATAATCGATGTAAGCATTTATTATCCTTTTCAACACGCCGGTCCGCGGGCCGCTTAGAACTCGACCCCAGGTGAGTTCTCGGTTGTTACGGCGATGCATGCTTCGTTCGAGGCGTTCGATCTCGCGGTCCAGATTCCTCAGTTCCTTCTCGAGTCGAGTTGGGTCGAGGCCGGAGTCATCTGGTGCAGTATGCATGCCGGAGAGTAGCTGATCGAGATGCTGCTTGAGATCCTTGAGATACTGTTTTCGACCGCCGCGAATCGCACAGCCTTCGATTCCTAGCTGTCGCTCAATCTTGTCTCCAACGACATCGACTGCGTGGTTCATCTTCGACGCTATTAGCACGGACTGCCGGCGGCTGAGATGCTCGACGGCGAGCGACGCAATCGTGAAGGACTTGCCGGTGCCCGGAGGTCCAATCACCAAAGTCAAAGGGCTGGTCGCGCCCCGCTCGATGATGGCTTGCTGCGCGGTGTTGAGCACCGCAGGAACGCGCCCTACTGGCGGCCGTCGCGCGGACGGCTGGGCCGTTGAAGCCGAGAACAGCGCCCGCAGCGGTTCAGAGAACGACTCGGCTTCAGCAATCTCCGATAGCTCGTTCACGACGCCGCGCGTCTCAACCGATTTGTTGATGAGAGCTGCGGCCGAGCAAGAAGCGGCATGCAATCGACCGCCTTGCTCCTTCACCTGCGTGAACATGTTTTGCAGATCCCGTTCAGAGACTAGCTTCGGATACTGGCGAAGGGCGGTGGCATTTAGTTCCGGCACTGCCTCTTCCAACAGAGCGGAAAGCTCAAAGACTTGTTCCGCTGCGATCGGCCCGCTGTTCAGCAACTCCGCTGCCTGTTGCGACAAGGTCTTCTGGCCCGCGTAGCCTTCGAGGGCGTTCAGCAGATGATAGTTGAGCCGCCGAGTCTCAAAATCGGGTTTCAGGAAGGCATGAGGTGACTGGTCGATGATTTCCGCTGGATGGATCAGAAGCGGCGCACAGATGGCTCGAGGTTCTTCGTCCCCAGTGCTTATCCGCCCGACGATGAAGAGCGAGCAATAGACCAGTTCCTTCTCCTTCTGATAGAGGTAGGCAGCCTTTTTTGCCTCCAAACCATCGTCGGGATCGAGCGGTGTCTCGGTGAGGAAGCCGTTGAGAAGCTCTTCCTCGCGCTCAACGAAAAGGCGATGAGTGACCGCGCCATGAAAGATGTTCCATAACGTGCTTCTTCGATTGTCTTCCTCGTAGCAGTCTCTGAAGTATCGGATGATGTTTGGAAAAGCCATATGAACGAGAGCTCGGCGAAGATAAAGCGTTACAGGCGGCGCGCGGTGCCTTGGCTCGCAGAAATCGGCCGAGCCTTCAAAGGGTCGTCGCCAGAATCAGTCGCTGGCCTTGATGGAGTCGGGTTCGTTTTCAGGGTCGATCGTTGTCATCTCGGCCATCAACAAGCGCTCGCACTCGGCTGGTGTACGTGGTATGTTTTCCGCTTCGCGCGCCGCCTCCGTTTCCAGTTCAATCCGGCCGGCGGGAAGCCAGAAACCCGAGAGCAGAGCCAGCACCGCGAAGCCCACCCCAGTCAGAAACACATTGTGTAACGCTCCGGCCAGCGCGCCCGACATCGCTTTGAGCAATTCAGGCTTCTGCGAAGCGCGAGCGATCGGATCAATCAGCGCGCTTGGATTGTGAACTACGCGAGCGACGTCTGCTTCGGGCAGTCCGCTCTCGTTCTGAATCTCGGCGATGTGTGATGCGAGGCTGATGGTCATCACCGTTCCCATCACCGCTACGCCGACCGTTTGACCGATTGACCTCGAGAACTGGTTGAGCGAAGTCGCTATCCCAAGCTGGCTTCTGCCAACCGAATTCTGCACCGTGATCAGCAGCGCAAACATCACCAACCCCATCCCGATGCCCATGGCCAGAATGTCACCGATGAGCCACGCCCGCGAGGTGGTTCTGCCGAAAGTCGTGAGAACTCCGAAACTGGCGACCAATACAAACAGCCCCGCGAGAATCGTCGGCCGATAACCGACTCGGAACATCAATCGCCCGCCCACTACTGACATAGTCACCCAGCCCAGCAGAAAAGGAGTGAGCAGTGCGCCCGCTTCGGTCGCCGTACCGCCGAGCGTGCCTTGAACAAAAAGGGGGATGAATGAAAGCGCGCCGAACATCGCCGCGCCAACCATGAAAGCGGTGATCGAGCCGACGGCGATTATGCGATTTCTGAACAGAGAGAATGGAACGATGGGTTCGGCCGCGCGCTTCTCGGTTCTCGCAAACAAGAAACTGCAGATAAGAATGCCCGCGGCTGCAACGAGCGTCAGAGGATTGCCCCAGATGGCCGGTTCACCGCTTTCCACCAGCACAAGCAGCAACAACGTGATCGCGATTGTCAGCCACACAGCGCCCGCATAGTCGATCACCGGCCGAGTATGCTGTTTCGGTTCGACAAGCGCGATCCCAACTACCGCAGCCGCAGCCAGACCGAAGGGGATGTTGATGTAGAACACCCAGCGCCAGGAAATGTGATCGGTAATAAAACCGCCGGCCAGCGGCCCAAGTATTGAGGCCAGTCCCCACACTCCGCTGAACAGTCCCTGCATTCGCGTCCGCTCGCGCAGTGTATAGATGTCGCCGTTGATCGTCATACTGAGCGGGATCAACGCGCCCGCGCCGAGTCCTTGAATCGCTCGGAAGACAATCAGTTGTGTTATTGACTGCGACGCTCCCGACAGCGCAGATCCCACCAGGAAGAACGCTATTCCGATCAGATACAAGACCCGCCTGCCGTAGAGATCCGACAATCTCCCCCACACCGGGACGGTCACGGTTGAAGTCAGCAGGTAAGCCGAGAAGACCCAGCTATAGCGATCGAGCCCGCCCAGCGACGCAATAACCGTCGGCATAGCCGTGCCCACTACGGTAGCTTCAAGCGCCGCCAAAAACATGCCGAGCATCACGCCGGCCGTGACGACCCGCCGCCGGCGTCTGGAGAGAATCACGTGTGGCTGGTCTACAACGTTCGCTTCGAGAAGTTCAGAAGCCATTCTGTCGTCGCTCTTTCTAGGTGACCTCATTCTGCGCCGGCCCGCCCGATTTGAATGAGAGGCGTTTCTTCTTTCTTGATCGATACGGTTACCTGACTTCGGCAGACCGGACACTGAAGCCTTCGCCAATCCCGCCCGCGTTGAAAGCGCGCCGTTACGATGGCGCCGCATTCAGGGCACTCGGCATCGGCATAGCCGTCGCGGTCGTCATCTTCCGCTATGTATTTGCGCTTCGGCATAAGTGTTCATCAGTATTATTGAAAGTAGTCTGGCCCGTATTGTGTCCAGACGAAGAGTATCAGGTATAGAAAGGCGATGATCCCAGTGAATGCTATCCGCCCGCTTATCGCTAAGACCGTTCGCCAGAGTTTCAGCCTGTCTGCATACCTCTGCTCAACAAACATCGTCGTAAACGTGAGAATAAACAGCACGCTCAGGTATGCGACACTCACCCCCGACCAAACGAAAACTGCCACTCCGATGTTGACGGTCCACAGGAATAGCCAGCATGCGGGGATGACCACAAGAATCATCGCCCAGCGCTCTAGCCTCGCCCTTAGGCCGGCGCGTTGGTCGTCTTGCACTTGCAGGTTGCTGTTCATCTTTTCGTTGGCGGGAGCCTACGATTCAATCGGATATCCAAGCTCGCGCCACCGCGACCACCCGCCATCCATCGAGATCATGTTCCTGTAGCCCATCGTCTGAAGGGCATCCGCTGCGAGCGCCGAGCGAAACCCGCCACCACAATAAAGAATTATCTCGGCGTCGTGATCCGGAACGGCCTTCTCGATGTCGCGTTCGATTATTCCTTTGCCCAGGTGAATCGCGCCGGCGGCGTGGCCCTTCTGCCACTCGTTATCCTCGCGCACGTCGACAAAGTAGAAGCTCTCTCCCGCCTCTTGTTTGTGTTTCACATCTTCGGGAGTGTTCTCGCGCACGCGGCTCTTCGCATCGTTGACAGCGTGTAGGAATCCTGGCGAGTGATCCATTGCGGTCTCCTGTTCTGGAAAGTCACTGAGTTGTTCATTGCTTATGATAGCCACCGGCCGCCGCTGCGGCAAATTCATCGAGTTTAATGACGGCGGCTAAGCCTTCGCCACAGAGACACCAAGGCTCGAAGACTCACGAAGTTTGGAGACCCTTAGTGTCTTCGTGGCCTCGTGGCAGGATCCGGGATGACGGGCTTGCTATTGCCTCGCTTTCTTGACCCTCGTCGTCGCCGAACCATAGAATGCCAGTGCTCAAGCTTCGATCAGCAGCACGGCCTTGGATCAACAGTGGATCAAGAATCAACACGAGTATGAAATCAGAGAGAGAGAGAGAGAGAGAGAGAGAGAGAGAGAACCATGACTACAACCAGAATCTGGATCCATCGAACGGCCGTCTCGATAGCGCTGCTCTTACTTCTCGCCGCGAGCGCCGCGGCGCAAGATCTTACTCCGAAGTTTGATGAATACCTGGGCGCGCTTGTTAAGCAAGGGCGCTTCACCGGTTCTGCTTTGGTGGCCCGCGACGGCAAAGTGGTTTTCAGCAAAGGCTATGGACTCGCGAACGCCGAGCTTGACGTTCCCAACACGCCACAGACCATATTCCGCCTCGGGTCAATCACCAAACAGTTCACCGCAGCCGCAATCCTGCTGCTGCAGGAACGCGGCAAGCTGAGCGTCCAAGACCCGATCTGCAAATATGTCGACAACTGCCCAGGCGCGTGGGCTGACGTCACCCTCCATCACCTGCTGAGCCACATGGGCGGCGTTCCAAACTTCACGAGCTTTGCAGACTACCAGCCAAAGATGATGATGCCCGTTACGACGCAGGACATGATCGCGCGCTTCAAAGATAAACCGCTCGATTTCAAACCGGGCGAAAAATGGAGCTACAGCAATTCGGGCTATTTCCTGCTAGGCTACGTCATCGAGAAAGCGGCGGGCGAATCATACGAGAGCTTCCTGCAAAAGAACTTTTTTGAAACGCTAAAGCTGACCAGCACCGGCTACGATCATTTCGGCACGATCCTGAAAAAGCGGGCGACCGGCTATTCGCTCAGCAAAGGGAAGATGGTCAACTCCGTGTACCTTGATATGACTCAGCCTTACTCGGCGGGCTCGCTCTATTCGACGGTCGAGGATCTCTTCTTGTGGAACGAAGCGCTCTACTCGGGCAAGCTGCTCTCGGCGAAGTCTCTCGAAGCGATGATGACCCCGGTCAAGAACGACTACGCCTACGGCCTGGGCGTTCAGACCAAATCCGGTCGCAAGATGATCAGTCACGGCGGCGGGATCAACGGCTTTTCGACATTCATTGCGCGTTTCGCGGACGAGAAAGTCACCGTCGTAGTGCTGCGCAACGCCGACTACGGCTCGCCTGGTCCCGGGCAAATCTCTCAGGATCTCGCGGCAATCGTCTTCGGCGAGAAGTATGTAATCCCGGGGGCGCTTGCCGAAGTCAAAGTCGATCCGAAAATCTACGACGCTTACGCCGGCCGGTATGAGTTGGCGCCGAACTTCATCCTCACGATCAGCAAAGAGGGCGACCGCTTGATGGCACAGGCCACGGGACAACCGCAATTCGAGTTGTTCCCCGAGTCCGAAACGAAGTTCTTCCTGAAGGTCATCGACGCTCAGGTTACCTTTGTGAAAGACGACACGGGTAAGGTCACGCATTTGATTCTGCATCAGGGCGGAGACCGGCAAGCAAAGAGGATCAATTGATTGACTCAATCCGCGAAGCGAATCGGCGTTCTAACCGGTGGAGGCGACGCTCCGGGACTAAACGCAGTCATCCGCGCTGTCGTTAAAACTGCCACCAGGGTCTACGGCTGGTCGGTCGTCGGAATCGTAGACGGCTTCGAAGGTCTGCTCGGTGAGAGCTGCACTCGCCCTCTCGGAATTGACGACGTGCGGGGCCTCTTGCCGCGAGGTGGAACGATCCTCGGCACGGTCAATCGTGGGCACTTCGCGTCGCGCGGCGGCGAAGGACGAGCAGCGAAGGACGAGCCTGTCTACCGCGAAGCTCTGCGCAATTTTGAGCGGTTAGGTCTGGACGCGTTGGTAGTGATCGGCGGCGAAGGCTCGCTGCGGACGGCTTATGAGTTCTCCCTGCTGGGCATGCCGGTGGTCGGTGTCCCGAAGACGATTGACAACGACGTAGTCGGAACCGACTTGACCTTTGGCTTCGACACCGCGCTCGACATCGCCACGGAAGCGATCGACCGTCTTCACACGACTGCCGAGAGTCACGGACGCGTTTTGCTCGTGGAAGTAATGGGCCGCCAGGTTGGATGGATCGCGCTGCACTCGGGAGTAGCGGGCGGCGCCGACGTGATATTGATCCCCGAGATTCCCTTCCACGTCGAGAAGATCGCCGCAAAGATCATGCGGCGTGAGGCGGAGGGCCGTCACTTCTCGATCGTCGTTGTGGCCGAAGGCGCGATGCCCGCCGGAGGCGAGCCCGTCTATCAAGAGACTGGGGTGGCCGGCCGCCCGAAACGGCTAGGCGGAATAGCCGAATTCGTCTCGCACGACATAACCCGGCTCACCGGCAAGGAAAGCCGCGTTGTGGTGCTCGGTCATCTGCAGCGCGGCGGCACTCCTACCGCGTTCGACCGCATGCTTGCGTCCTGTTACGGCTCAGCCGCAGTGCGAGCCATCGCTGACGGCCACCTGGAACAAATGGTCTCGTGGAGTTGCAGCCAACTTACGCTCGTGCCATTGGAACAATGTGTCAAAGCAGTCAAGTCAGTTCCGCACGATCATCACTTGATTCGAGTCGCTCGCGATCTCGCGATTTCGCTTGCTGGTGAAGAAGACTGAGCGGGTCAGGAGTCTCTTCTCGCGCCGCAGGCTCGTCCGCAGGGTGCGCGACAAATTTATAGGTAGGATTTGCAGGTTTTCTTTTTTTGTCATAGA
>CAZJQQ010000006.1:0-56478 GCA_964548075.1 uncultured Clostridia bacterium
ACGAAGCGCACCGCTCCATCGGTGGCAATGCGCGGGCCGTCTTCGACTACTTCATTGGCTACAAGCTGGGCCTGACCGCCACGCCGCGCGACTATCTCCGCAGATTCGACAGTTCCAATCCGGGCACGCGCGACCCGCGCGAGGCCGAGCGCCGCCTGCTACTGGACACGTACCGCACGTTCGGCTGCGAGAACAGCCAGCCAACCTTCCGCTACTCCTTGCTGGATGGCGTGAAGGAGGGCCACCTCATCAGTCCGACGGTGGTGGATGCCCGCACCGAAATCACCACCGAGCTCCTTTCCGAAGAGGGCTTCGTCGTCTCGTTCACGGACGACACCGGCGAGGATCAGCAGCAGACCTTCAAGCAACGCGAATTCGAGAAGCGCTTCTTTGCGGACGCCACCAACCAGCTCTTCTGCAAGACGTTCCTGGAGAACGCCCTGCGCGACCCGGTCAGCGGCGAAATCGGCAAGTCGATCATCTTTGCCGTCAGCCAGAACCACGCCGCCAAGCTGGCGCAGGTTCTCAATCAGATGGCCGACCGCATGTTCCCCGGCAAGTACCAGTCTGACTTCGCCGTGCAGGTGACCTCACAGATACCCGACGCCCAGCAGTTCACCATCAACTTCAGCAATAACAATCTGCTCGGCTCGGGCAACTTCCTGCCCGCCTACAGAACCAGCAAAGCACGGGTTTGCGTGACAGTCGGTATGATGACCACCGGCTACGACTGCACCGACATCCTTAATCTCGGTCTCTTCCGTCCGATCTTTTCGCCCACTGACTTCATTCAAATCAAGGGACGCGGCACGCGTACACACAACTTCCTCGACCAGCTCTTCGACAACAGCCTCAGGGAAGGCGTGCAGAACCCGTCGAAGATGGCCTTCAAGCTCTTCGATTTTTTTGCCAACTGCGAATACTTCGAGGAGGACTTCAACTACGACGAAGTCCTGAAGCTCCCTCGTCCGAAAGGAAAGGGCGGGGACGGAGGGGGAGGCCAAGGCCCGGTGGTTGTCGGCGGTGCCTACGAGCACCTGGGCGCCGACATCCTCTCAATGATCAAGGAAGAGACTATCGGCTTCGAGGGAATGAAGATCGACCGAATGTTCTTCGAGAAGTTCGAAGACGCCGTCCGCGCCAATGACACTGTTGCTGCCGCCGTCGAAGCGGGGGAGTGGGACCGCGTGATCGACTACGTGAACCGCGAGGTCTTCGACAAACCCGAGGAGTACTATACCCTCGACAAGCTGCGCAAGGCCGCTGCCGTGGACCGCCGGCTGACGCTACGCGAGATCCTGGAGAAGGTCTTCGGCCTCATCCCGCGCTTCAAGACCAAGGATGAGCTGTTGGAGGAGGAGTTCGCCAAGTTCGTCGCCGACTACAAGCCGGAAGAGGCCGCCGCCATCCCGGCCATCAAGACCTACTTCAAGGCTTACGTCACCAGCGATCGAGTCCGCGACATCATCGAGAGCAGGCAGTTCACCGATCTGGCGACCAATCCGGTGTTCTCCACCCGTGACTTCAGAGCCGTGCCGGAGAAATATCGCGTGCTCGTCCCTGAATACGTCAAGGACTACGTCTCGTTGAACCAATTCGCAGCCTGAGCCATGAAGAAAACAACCAGAAGCACCCTCGAAGTTCAGGGAACCTCCGTCGCTGTCCTTTCAAAGGACCAGCACGACATCATCTGCCTGACCGACATCGCCAAATTCAAAAACCCAGATCACCCGGACGATGTAATCCGCAACTGGCTACGCAACAGAAACACGGTTGAGTTCCTGGGGGTCTGGGAGCGACTGAACAATCCGGGTTTTAATCCCGTCGAATTCGACGGGATTAGAATGCAGACGGGTCTGAACAGCTTTGTCCTCACGCCGAAGCAGTGGATCGAAAAAACTGGAGCTGTGGGCATCACGTCAAGCGCCGGTCGCTACGGCGGCACCTACGCCCACAAGGACATCGCCTTCGAGTTTGCCTCCTGGGTCTCGGTTGAGTTCAAGCTCTACCTCATCAAGGAATTCCAGCGCCTCAAGGACGAGGAGAACGACCGGCTTAAACTCGGATGGAACCTCCAGCGCACCCTCGCCAAGATCAATTACCGCATCCACACCGACGCCATCAAGGAGACGCTCATCCCCCCCGCCATCACCAAGCAGCAGGCTTCGCTCGTCTATGCCAACGAAGCCGACTTGCTCAACGTCGCCCTCTTCGGCCAGACCGCCAAGGAATGGCGCGACGCCCATCCCAAGACAGAGGGCAACATCCGGGACCACGCGCCGCTGGAACAACTGGTCGTCCTGACGAATCTCGAAAGCCTTAACTCCGTCCTGATCCGACAGGGGCTTCCCCAGCCAGACCGTCTTCGCAGGCTCAACGAAATTGCCATCTCCCAGATGCGAATCTTGCTCGCCGCCGACAACGTCAAAAGGTTGAAGTAAATGCTAGACACCGACACCAAACGCCGCATCGACACCGCCCGCGACATCCTCGTCGGCAAAGTTCCCGACCCCAAATCCCAGGTCGAGCAGATCACCATCGCCCTGATCTACAAGTTCATGGACGACATGGACGCCGAGTCTGAGGAACTCGGCGGCAAGCGCAAGTTCTTCACGAAGGAATTCGCCCGCTTCGGCTGGGCGAAACTGATGAGTCCAGGATTGGGTGGCCACGAAATGCTCGGCCTCTATGCCGAAGGCATCACCAAGATGCCCGAGAATCCCGGTATCCCGCTCCTCTTCCGCGACATCTTCAAGAACGCCTATCTGCCTTACCGCGATCCCGAGACGCTCAAGGCCTTCCTCAAGATCATCGACGAGTTCAGCTACGACCACAGCGAGCGCCTCGGCGACGCCTTCGAGTATCTCCTCAGCGTCCTCGGCTCGCAGGGCGATGCCGGCCAGTTCCGCACCCCGCGCCACATCATTGATTTCATGGTCGAGGTCCTCGCCCCGCAGAAAAATGAAACCATCCTCGACCCCGCCTGCGGCACCGCCGGCTTCCTCATCTCCGCCTACAAGCACATCCTCCGCACCAACACCGACGCCAAGGGCCACAGCAAACTCACCCCCGACGAAAAAGGCCGCCTCGCCAAAAACTTCAAGGGCTACGACATCTCGCCCGACATGGTGCGCCTCTCCCTGGTGAACCTCTACCTCCACGGCTTCACCGATCCCCACATCTACGAATACGACACCCTCACCTCCGAGGAGCGCTGGAACGAATTCGCCGACGTCATCCTCGCCAACCCGCCCTTCATGTCCCCGAAAGGCGGCATCAAGCCCCACAAGCGTTTCTCCATCCAGGCCAAGCGCAGCGAAGTCCTCTTCGTGGACTACATGGCCGAGCACCTCACGCCCACCGGCCGCGCCGGCATCATCGTTCCCGAGGGCATCATCTTCCAGAGCCAGACCGCCTACAAAGACCTGCGGAAGATGCTCGTCGAAAACTCCCTCGTCGCCGTCGTCTCCCTCCCGGCGGGCTGTTTCAATCCCTACTCCGGGGTGAAGACCTCCATCCTCATCCTCGACAAATCGCTCGCCCGGCAGAGCGGCACCATCGCCTTCTTCAAAGTCGAAAACGACGGTTTTGGTCTCGGCGCCCAGCGCCGTGCCTTCGACAAGAACGACCTCCCTCAGGTTAATGCCGAACTCTACGCGTACCTTCAGGCCCTCCGCAGCCGCCAACCCATCGCCGACCTTCAGCCAACCTGCGGCCTGATCGTTCCGAAAGAAAAGATCGCCGCGAATGGCGAATACAACCTCAGCGGGGAACGGTACCGGGAGGGGGCGGTTACTACATCAAGCTACCCACACGTCCCAATATCAGAAGTAGCACGGGTAAGAAACGGCTTTGCCTTCAAGAGCGAGGAGTATGTGGACAAAGGGCTTCGCGTGATGCGCATCAAGAATGTGCAGAAGGGAGAAGTCATTGATGACGATCCGAAGTTCATGGCACCGGGACGTCGGAAGGAGTTCGCCGACTATGCGCTTAAAGCCGGAGACATCTTGATGTCACTCACGGGGAATGTCGGGCGGGTCGGACGACTGAAACAGGAACACGAGCCTGCTGTTCTGAATCAGCGGGTAGCTCATGTTCAGCTCATTGAAGGCACCTCTTGTCTTTCGGAGTTCCTTTTCGCGCTCCTGAACACAGACAAGTTCGAATCCGATGCGATTGCGGCATCAAGCGGAGTGGCGCAGGCGAACCTTAGTTCCAAGTGGGTCAGTGATTACCAAATCCCCTTGCCGCCGCTGGGGGTGCAGAAGGAGATCGTGGCGGAGATCGAGGGCTACCAGAAAGTCATCAACGGCGCCCGCGCCGTCCTCGACCACTACCGCCCCCACATCCCCATCCATCCCGACTGGCCGTTGGTGGTGCTTGGCGAGATTTGTGCGCTCGGTGGAACGATCACAACCGAAGTGGACCTCGCACTTCCTTACTTCGGTGCCGACAGCATCGAATCACACACGGGAAAACTGTTGAAGACCGAATCAGCCCAGAACCAGCGAGTAAATGGGCCGGTGTATGAATTCGCCGGCGAGCGGCTGCTCTACAGCAAGATTCGACCTTACCTCAACAAGCTGACCGTCGTTGATCTCCGCGGCTATTGCAGCTCTGACATGTATCCGTTGCTACCCGATAGCTCCAAAGTTCAGATCACCTATCTAGCGACCTACATGCTGTCGGACACGTTCAATGAGCGCATTCGCGGCTACTACGAGCGAGCGAGCATTCCAAAATCAACCGGTCGCAACTGTTCGAGACTGAAATCCCACTCCCACCCCTCGCCACGCAGCAAGCCATCGTCGCCGAGATCGAAGCCGAGCAAGCGCTGGTCGCCGCCAACCGCGAACTGATTGCCCGCTTCGAGAAAAAGATCCAAGCCACGCTCGCCCGCGTCTGGGGCGAAGAAGAGACGCCATGAAGTTCGCGGAGTTTGACCAGTATTCCGAAGACCTGCTGATGGCTCAGTATGATGTTTCTGAAATCATCAGTCATGAGCTGATGAAGGGCGAGATTCGCGAGGACTTTCTGATAACCACACTCGAATCGTGCTCTGAGCCAAAGCCCTACCTCGTCAAAGGGACATTGTCGGATGGCGACGACGACGCTGGTCAGTTGGACATTATCCTGTGCCGTCCCTATGCCCATCTTCGCAAATTGGGAACTCAGTGTTTTGTTTCAAAGGACGACGCACTCTGTGTGATTGAGGTCAAAGGCAATTGCACCGACCTGAAGAAAGCGGCGGAAAAATCGGTGACGATCCGCAATCTGCAAGGTCAGGCCACGCCGCTTTACGGTGTCATCTGCTACAAAGTGGCGCTCGAGTTGAAAACGATCATGGGCCGTTTCGGCTACTCGTTCGACAGCGCCAACAAAACGTATTTCGATAATGCGACCATTCCCAACGAAGCAGAGGCGGATTGGCGAGAGATTGAATACGATGATCTCGACTTCTTTGTCTCGTTAGAGGACGGAAAGGCCCGGTTGCTGCGCGCCGTCACGGAACTTTCGCAGGGCTTCGCGCTGGCGGTGCCGCACGAAGAAGCGATACGCATCCGCGATGACGTAGGCTTCTTCCAGGCATGCGGGCAGTGCTGGCGAAGGGCACGCCCGGCGAGCAGAAGACCGACGAGGAGCTGGATCATGCGATCCGGCAGATCATCTCGAAGGCGATGGTTTCCGACGAAGTAATCGACATTTTCGCTGCCGCGGGGCTTAAGAAGCCGGACATCTCGATCCTCTCTGACGAGTTCCTCGCCGAGGTGCGTGAGATGCCGCAGCGGAACCTTGCTGTCGAATTGTTGCGCAAGCTCCTCGCCGGCGAGATCAAAACGCGCTCGCGGCGCAACATCGTTCAGGCGCGCTCTTTCGCAGAGTTGCTTGAGCAGGCTGTGCGGAAGTACCAGAATCGGGCGATCGAGGCGGCCCTGGTGATCGAGGAGATGATTGCGCTCGCAAAACAGATGCGTGATGCTAACGCGCGCGGTGAGGCGCTGAACCTGAGCGAAGACGAGCTTGCCTTCTACGACGCGCTGGAAGTCAACGACAGCGCGGTAAAAGTGCTGGGCGAGCCGACGCTGGTTCAGATCGCTCGCGAGTTGGTTGAAACGGTGAAGAGGAACGTCACGATCGACTGGACCGTGCGCGAAAACGTGCGAGCCCAACTGCGCGTCATCGTCAAACGCATCCGGCGCAAGTATGGCTACCCGCCCGACAAGCAGGAGAAGGCTACACAGACAGTGCTGGAGCAGGCAGAAGTGCTGTCAGAATTGTGGGCAGTCGCATAGATGAAGGCGGATGAGAATTGCAGAATCGCAGGCCCGGCCCCTCATAGCCCGAAGGTTGAATAACGGCGGTTTTAAACCCCTCGAATTCGAGGGGTTTAGAACCAGGGCAGGGCTCAACAGCTTTGTATTAACACCAAGACAATGGATAGATGCCACCCAACCGACGGTGCTCGAACAAACTCCCATCGAGAAGACCCGACGCCAACACGCATCACATGCTCGCGATGAGCTTCGTCTATTTCAACATCCGGCAGATCAAGTGGTCGGTATGCTTGACAATGCCCGAGGCCCAAAACTAAGATGAGCGTGCCGGTAGGAATCAAATCCCTAACTTCGCAGGTGAGCGATGACAGAGTTACTCGCGGTCTTGCTCCAGGCGCCACCCAGACCCGGTGGCGCGGCGGCGCCGACCACTGGCGCCACGCCTCCTATCTACGGCTACATTCCTATCGTCATCTTTTTTCTGATAGCAGTACTGCTGCCGGTCGCGCTTCTGGGGGTCTCAAGGCTCGTCCAGCGCCGAGTGTTCGAACGCGAAAAGCTGATGCCCTACGAGTGCGGCGTCGATCCGATAGGGGATGCGCGTGACCGCTTCTCGGTGCGCTTCTACATCGTGGCGATGCTGTTTCTGATCTTCGATGTTGAGACCATATTCCTCTTCCCCTGGGCGGTGATCTATGACCGGCTTGCGCTGTTTGGATTAGTCGAGATGCTCCTGTTCATCGGCGTCCTGGTGGTGGGTTATTACTACGCATGGCGCAAAGGCGCGCTTGAGTGGGCGTGAAAGAAATTGCGGATTGCCGATTGCGGATTTTGGTTCGGTAGTCGCGGATGGCTATCATAAATCAGGAAAGGGACAATGGCAAAAGAAAGAGAAGAAATCATAGAGTCATCGAGCGGCATAATCACAACCACGGTTGATTTCGTTTTCAACTGGGCGCGTAAGTCTGCGCTTTGGCCCATGACTTTCGGCCTGGCCTGCTGTGCGATCGAGATGATGGCTACCGGCGCGTCTCGGTTTGACCTCGATCGCTTCGGTGCGGGCGTATTTCGGCCGAGCCCTCGTCAGTCCGACCTGATGATAGTCGCCGGCACTCCGACGTTGAAGATGGCTCCGATCATCAAGCGCGTGTGGGACCAGATGCCCGAGCCGAAGTGGTGCATAGCGATGGGCGCTTGCGCCTCGACCGGCGGCCCGTTCCCGACCTATTCGACGCTACAGGGTGTCGACCGAATTGTCCCGGTTGATGTCTATATCCCGGGGTGTCCGCCCCGGCCTGAAGCGCTGATGTACGGGCTGATGCGCCTCCAGGACAAGATCATGCAAGAGCATCCGACGGATTATATGTTCGGCCGCGGCAGCGTTTCTCAGGAAGATGTGGAATCTGCCGCTACTGCTGACGCGGAAGCCGGCGAGAACGCCGCGGCGTAGATCAACTGACAATTGAGGATGGAAGGCGCAGGAGATAGTTTGCCTGCGCCTTTTGCTTTCATAAGCAATGACTCCAGAGTCAACAGCGTTGGAAAGAAGACTCGTCGAGCGTCTCAAGCGCGAAGGCCCGATGACGTTCCGCGATTTCATGCAGGCCGCACTCTATGACCCTGAACTCGGTTACTACAACACCGAACGATTGAAGATCGGCGCGCAGGGTGACTACTACACCTCAAGCAACGTTCATCCAGCCTTCGGAGCCGTGCTCGCGCGAGCGTTTGCCGAGTGGTGGGCCGGCTCAGACAAGCCGTTGACCATGGTCGAGATTGGCCCGGGTACTGGCCAGCTTGCCGCCGATGTGCTCTCGGCAATGCGTGATGAGCATCCGGCGATCTTCGACGGTCTGACCTACCGGCTCGCCGAGGCGAGTCCAGCCATGCGCAAGCGTCAGCGAGATAGTCTGACTGCTTTCGAGGATCACATTCGTTGGTGTGAATTGGAACAGCTAGAGAGCGAACCGCTGCACGGGATAGTCTTTTCGAATGAATTTGTTGACGCCTTGCCAGTGCACCGCGCTCGCTACACGGGAGGCTTACTTGAAGAGCAATACGTGGCGGCAATTGATGCCGGGCGCCTTGGGTTCGTTTGGCGTGAGCCGTCCACGGAAAGGCTCAGCGAATACGTCGAGCGCATCGGCGTAACTCTTCGGCAAGGCCAGATTGTCGAGATCAACCTTGACGCCATCGATTGGCTTGCACGAATGACGAACACGCTTGCGCGCGGGTTGTTGGTGACGATCGACTACGGCGACACGGCTCAGCAGATGTGGACGCCAGATCGAAGGTCCGGCACGCTTCGATCATTCTACCGGCACAGGCTGATTGATTCGCCGCTCGAGCGCGTCGGCGAACAGGACATCACCGCAAGCGTGAACTTCACGGCTCTGATTGAATACGGCCGGGACTTCGGAATCGATTTGGTCAGCTACGAAAGACAGACGGCGTTTCTGACTCGGCTGGGTTTGATTGAGAGAATCGCCAACCAGCACAGCCCGAGCGACTCGCTCGATGACTTGAAGGAAAGACTCGCAGTGAAAAACCTGTTTGTTCCGGGAGGCGTGAGCGATAGTTTCCGCGTCTTGATTCAACGGCGTTGAACTGGGGGCCGAAGTGCGCGTCAGATTTTCGCGCAACACCTCTGACCGAGACTGTAAAAACCTCTGCGAATACCACCCACGGCAGTGGGTGGATTGTTCAAGACCGGCCTACAGAGGGAGCACGCGAGAATCCCGTTTTTCCTTTCTCCCCACGCGGCGCGAGGGCAGAGAAGGAGGAGAGGAAAACGTGAATCCCGGGCTCGCTCCTGTGTAGGCTGGCCTTGAACAATCCACCCACTGCCGTGGGTGGTATTTTCCCGGAGTCTTCGTTGACTCTGTCAGAAGGCGGGTCGTCGCGAGAATCTGACGCGCACCCGTGGGCCAATGCGTGCTGAAGCGCTCGCCCAACTGTGTTATCTTCATCAGCCGATGGCGCAGATAGACTGGTTTCCACTCATATTGTCGCTCCGAGTCGCGCTGATCGCGACGGCGTTTGTCGTCATAATCGGCGTCGCGTTGGGGTGGCTTCTGGCGCGCAGGCGGTTTTTTGGCAGAGAGCTTCTGGATGCAGCAGTAACGCTGCCGCTGGTTCTTCCTCCGACAGTGCTCGGATATTACTTGCTTGTGCTTTTAGGCCGCCGCAGTCCAGTCGGTCACGCGATCGAAGCGATCACCGGTCAGCCATTGGTGTTTACCTGGAGAGGCGCGGTCGTAGCCGCCGGAATCGGGGCGCTTCCGCTGGTGGTGAAGACTTCGCGTACCGCCATTGCGGCGGTCGACACCAATCTGGAAGACGCGGCTCGCACGCTCGGTCAATCCGAGTGGCGAGTGTTCTGGCGTGTGACTATGCCTCTCGCGTCTCGTGGGATAATCGCCGCCGCAATGCTCGCATTCGCACGCGCGCTTGGGGATTTCGGCGCGACGTTGATGGTGGCTGGCAACATACCAGGCCGCACTCAGACCGCCGCAATCGCGATATATGACGCCGCTCAGGCCGGGCGGGATCACTACGCGCTGGTTTTGGTGCTCATTCTGTCCGCGGTCACGCTATTGCTCGTCTACGTGACCAATAAGCTGACAGTTGGCAGGTAACATCGGCCCGGCTCATCCCTCATGACGCTATCGGTAAAGATAAAGAAAGCGCTCGGATCGTTAGATAACGACACCTCGAGGATTAGTTCACTCGGGTCTCGGCGAGAGGTTTCCTCCGGGAGGTTCGAGCTCGACGTGGAATTCGAGGCGCCGCCGGGGTTCGCAATCCTTTTCGGCGCATCGGGCTCGGGTAAGACCACGACGCTCAAGTCGATATCGGGTATTGTACGGCCCGACGCCGGTCGTATCAGCATAAACGACGAAGTGCTGTTCGATTCCGAGCAGGGGATAGATCTTCCGATTCGAAGACGCGGCGTCGGCTATGTTTTTCAGGACCTCGCGCTGTTTCCGCACCTGACTGCGCTGGCTAACGTGGAATTCGGGATGTCCCATCTGGCGCATAGCGATCGGCGCAGGCGCGCCGAAGCTATGATGGAAGCTTTGCACATCCCGCACACCGTTCGGCGCAAGCCTCGCGAAATCTCCGGGGGCGAGGCTCAACGAGTCGCGCTTGCCCGGGCGCTTTCGTGCAGGCCTAGAATTCTACTGCTCGACGAACCGCTTTCAGCGATCGATGAAGCTACAAAGCTCGGCATCCTCTCGGACCTGAAGAGCATAAACCGCGAAATGCGCCTGCCCATCCTCTATGTCACGCACAATCGCGAGGAAGCGGTCTCGCTCGGCGAGCGAGTGATTGTCTTCGAAGGAGGCCGAGTTGTGGCTCGCGGTCTGCCGATTGAGGTTTTCGGCGTGCCGATAACGACTAGTGTGGCGCGGTTGACCGGAGTTGAGAACATCTTTGTTGGGCGGGTTGTTAGCAAGAGCGAATCGGGCGGCACGATGACCGTGGAGATATCAGACGGGAGCGGCTTGTGCAACGTCGATGTTCCGTTCGGCAACCAGGCTCAGGGCGAGCACGTGACCGTCGCCGTCCCCTCGGGAGACATCTTGCTGGCGACCGAGGAGCCTCGTTCAACATCGTTGCGGAACAGACTACATGGACGTATCTCGGCAATTGAAGACAAGGTAAACCGAACCGTTGTTAGCGTTCACTCCGGGGTGACCTGGAATGCAAGCGTCACACGCCAGGCGGTCAGGGAGCTAGGCCTTTCGGAGGGTCAGGAAGTGTGGCTGGCCTTCAAGACTCACTCCTGTTATCTGCTGGATCAGACTCAGTAGCGTCTTGGGAGCCGTTTCGGCCGCCATTCAATCGCAGGATTGCGATGTGCGGCAGGTGGCGATAACGCTGCTGATAGTCCATGCCGTACCCAACCACAAATACGTCTGGAATCTCGAATCCGCGATAGGGAATTGGGAGGTCAATTAGTCGCCGAGCTGACTTGTCGAGCAACGCACATATATCAACGCTTGCGGGTCTGCGCTGCTTGAGATTGTGCAAAAGGTAGTTCGCCGTTAGTCCGGTGTCGATAATATCCTCGACGAGTAGTACATTGCGGCCGGCGATGCTCTCGTCGAGATCCTTCGTTATGCGCACGACCCCGGAGCCAGGTTGACCGGCGTAACTGGAGATTCCCATGAAGTCGATCGAGCACTGAATGTTCATCGCGCGGAGCAGATCGGCAGCGAAGACAAACGACCCTTTCAGAATGGCAACGATGACAAGGTCTTTTCCGTCAAATGCTTGAGAGATTTCCTGGCCAAGCTCTGAAACCCGCTCCTGGAGCCGGTTCTGAGGTATCAGCACCTTTCGAAGCTCAGTTTCACCCGTCGAAAAATTTTTCATAAAAAATTTCGGTCACAGATGCATTTTTTTGTTGACAAAAAAATTCCATATGGTAGTATCACACCCGCTCGGTTGGCAACAATCGGGTCCGATCCCGAGAGGTTGAAGTTGAAATTCTCTAGTTTGCGTCCAGGAGGCACCCCGCAAGGGGTGGCGACGAAACGCAAAACTTCAGTGTGATGGCAGAGGCCCGCAAGGGTTTCGCACGCCGAGGTCCTTCGGGGCTTTGGCGACGGGGATTCGCAAGGGTTCCCAACATTGACGCTGAGGGCTTGAGAGTGGAGACGGAGATCACTCGGGATCGTTATTTTTGGCGCCCTACCTTTTCTCTCACACGCCACTGACGGATCCGCAAACTTTTCGGAGACCGCGAACGAGGGGATTGGCTTCATTCAGGCCACCCCGCGTCTTGAAAGCTCCCACTGCCGGCGAACTTCTCAATCAGCTTGCGGTAGTCAGACGCATAAAGCACCTTGATATTAACCTCGGGGTACAGCTCGCGTAAAAGACGTATCTTGCGGTTCTTCTTGGTGACAAGCTGCTGCTTGGCAGTCGTGAGTTCGATGTAGAGATCATGGCGGGGTAGGTAAAAGTCTGGCGTGAAGCTGCCGGCCACATGGCCCTCATCGTCCCACTCGACCGCGAAGGTCCTTGGCTCGTACTGCCAGGTGATGTTGTAGAAGTCGAGTATGCGCGCGAACTCTTCCTCGGACTCGTGCGCAAAGGCGATGTGGTGGTTACTGCGCGGCTCCGGCTCGTCCTCGTCGCCGAAGTTTTCTTCGAGCACGGCGACTGCTCGCTTGAGTTCTGGCAGCAGCGCAGCGGGAATCTCGATGGTCTGTTCCGTCCTAGAAATCGTCCCGGCTGGGTGCTGCTCCTTAATTACTATGAACTGGTGACCTTCGCGTCCGGCAATCTGGATCGTGATCTCGGCATTGGTACTGACGCTGAAGCGGCTCACCTCATCGGAATGTTCTTCCGAGTACTTCGTGGTCATCGCAAAACCCTTTTGCTCGAACCTAACCCAGATCCTGCCCGTTCAAAGCGCAACCGCAACGTGGGGAGCCGGCGCGCTGGCCTCGAGAGCTTCGGCTGAGTGGCTATTGGCAAAGCGGCGATGCCGTGCGAGGCGCAACCTCACTCGCCGTCCCTTTCAAAGGACGAAACCCCCGCCTTGCGTCCGCCAAAGAACGCACTAAACGGGGGTCAATCACCGGCAGTCTACCCCATTGGTCATTTGATTACAACTTCATTCTGGCTGCCTACAAAGTGGATCTCCATCGGCTGGTGACGACAAATCAGAAGGGGCCTTGGACAAGTTTTAGTTTGCCTTCCTGCCCGGTGGGAGTATAATCGCGGCAGATGGGGTACTGAGTTTACGGTCAACCGTCGGCGCGCTCGAGGATGACTCGCCGATTAAACATCGAGGCGCACCCCGCTCACGTCTGGCAGCCTCGCATTCGGAGGTACTATGAGAATCACCAGGATTGTTATTGGGACAGCGGCTATTCTTCTCGCCGCTACGTCGGTTTTGGCTCAGGATCGAAGGCCAATTCCACGCGGCGAAATGGACAAGTACGTAGTCTCCGCAAAGGCGGGCGTTGTTAATTTAGTCGAAGGCGATGCGCGAGTCATACGCGCTCGGCCCTTTGCGATTCCGGAGATACTGATTTCCGGGGACGAGTTGCAAAGCGGCGACATCGTGAAGACGGGCACAAGCGGGCGCGCTGAGATTCTGCTCAACCCCGGTTGTTATCTTCGGCTAGGCGCGCAAAGCGAGTTCGTCTTTCTGTTTGATAACTTCACAAGCGACCGGCTCAAACTCTTGCGAGGCTCGGCGGTCCTCGAGGCCTCGGCGATCGAGGGCTCAATAACAGTTGAAACGCCGAAAGCGAGGTTCGAGATTGCTCGTGACGGGCTTTATCGGTTCAATGTCGGCCCGGACGGGAAGGCTGAAGTAGCAGTTCACAAAGGCCGCGTTTTCGTCGGCGACACCACGATCAAACAAGGGAAGCGCGCGGTCGTCGAAGGGGGCACGGCGGCCATTGCTAAGCTGAACAAACAGGACGCCGACGTCCTCGACGGTTGGAGCAAAGACCGCTCGAAGGCGCTGATCGCCGCTAACAGTAGATTGTCCAATGTTGGGATGAGCCGCACTCTGGGCATGTCCTTCATGCGCAACGCGTGGATTTACGATCCGTTTTGCCGTTGCTATACGTTCTTGCCGTTTGCGGGCGGTTTCACTTCGCCTTATGGCTGGGACTACCTAGTCTGCAATCCGTACGGGTACTACTATTCTCGGCCACGCTACAACAACGGTGGATGGACGGGCGGAGGCAGTAGCGGACGTGGCACTAACAGTGGGGGCGGCGGTTCCGGCAGCGGCGGAGGCTCAGGCGGTGGCGGTTCCATAGGAGGTGGTGGTGGTTCAGGAGGCGGTGGCGGGGGCAATCCTCCACCAGCTCCTCCCGTGTCGGGCAGCCCAGGGCGCGGCGCTGACAGGGAAGCGCCGGCGCCTCGCCGACCCTAAGGACTGAAGATTCGTGAACGGCAGTAGAGAGGCGCCGAGCCCTAGACTCAAGTCTGGGCCGCTCGGCGCCTTTGGCTTTGTGCCCGATCGGTTGCTGTAAACCCGACCGGAATCGCGTTAGAATCCCCAACTCAAGAATGAAGGGTTTTCCCTGTTATGGCCTACATTGTTGACGGCAACAACGTGATGGGTCAGACGCCTGGGTGGCACCGCGACAAGTCAAAATCCCGAAGGGCGCTGCTCGAAAAGCTGGCGGCGTTCGCCAGAGTGAGGAAGGCGCGGGTGACTGTCGTTTTTGACGGCGGGCCCGACGGCGCAGTGCCTGAAGGATCGGCGTTTCACGGCGTGAAAGTGTTGTATGCCGAGCGGGGCTCGGATGCCGACTCACGGATCGAACGCCTGGTCGAAACTTCAACGGACCCGCGCGGTCTCACGATCGTAACCTCAGATCGGCATCTCGCCTTCCTCGTGCGATCCCGAGGCGCGGCGGTCATTCGGTCGGGGGAATTCAGATCCCAGATCGACCGTCTGCTTGAATCGATGCCCGGCGCAGAGGACGGCGAACAATTTGACGTTGGTGATGTCAATGCCTGGCTGAGATACTTTGGCTCGTTGCCGCAAGACGACGATGTCACCGAGGAGTGACAGTTGACTGGCACATCGGTTAATCTCACCAGCTAGCCTTGGAGGAACCGGAATGTCTACTGGCGAAGCTTTTGATAGACCTCGCGCATATCGGGACATTGGTGTCGGCGAACTGCTAACAGTGCTTGCGCGGGATTATCCGCAGAACGAAGCGTTGATCTATCCTGATCGCGCCTTGCGATACGATTTCAGCCAACTCGAGTGGCTCGCGCGCAAAATCGCCAGGGGTCTGCTCAGCCTCGGCATCGAAACAGGCGATCGCGTAGCGCTGTGGGCTCCGAATGTTCCCGAATGGGTCTTGCTGCAGTTTGCGCTGGCGAAGATCGGAGCGGTGCTGGTCACAGTGAACACGAGCCTCCGGGCTGCCGAGATTGAGTTCCTTCTCAAGCAATCCGAGAGCAGCACGCTTATTACGGTTGCAGCCTTTCGCGATGTTGACTATGTGGAAACAATCTACGAGGTGGTCCCCGAGCTGCGCGGATCCGAAGAAGGAGCGCTGCACTCGCCGAAGCTGCCGTTCCTTCGCAACGTGATCTACATCGGCGACGAACACCCCGACGGAATGATTCGTTATGATTCGCTGCTCGACCGCTCTGAGAAGATTAGTGACCAGCAATTGGACTCGCACATAGCAACACAAAGCCTCGACACCGTGATCAACATGCAATACACCTCGGGGACGACTGGATTCCCGAAGGGCGTGATGCTCACCAATCGCAACATCGTCAACAACGGATACTGGCTCGGAGAAGGGCTTGCGCTGACGCCTCGCGACAAGCTCTGCGTGCCGGTTCCATTCTTCCACTGCTTCGGCTGCGTGATCGGCGTGCTTGGCGCCTACACGCATGCGGCTGCGCTCGTGCCGCTCGAAACCTTCGACCCGCTGCGCGCGCTGCAATACATCGAAAGCGAACGATGCACGACCCTTTTCGGCGTGCCCACGATGTTCATCGCTGAGCTCGAGCAACTGGACTATCACAACCTGGATATGTCGAGTTTGAGGACCGGTATCATGGCCGGCGCGCTGTGCCCTGCGCCGCTGATGCGCAAGGTTATGGAGCGGATGCACCTGACTGAGCTGGCGATCGCGTACGGGCTCACCGAGGCGTCGCCGGGAATCACGTTGACTCCGCGCAACGACAGCGTAGAGCTTCGCACCCAGACCGTCGGCCTCGCGCTGCCCGAAGTGGAAGTCAAGATCACCGATCCGGCTACAGGCGAAGAATGTCAGGCAGGCATCGCGGGCGAGTTGTGCTGTCGCGGCTACAACGTGATGAAGGGCTACTACAACAACCCGAAGGCGACGGCCGAAGCGATCGACCCGGACGGATGGTTGCACACGGGCGACCAGGCGACGATGGATGCTCAGGGCTATGTGAGAATCACCGGCCGGATTAAGGAGTTGATTATTCGCGGCGGCGAAAACATCGCTCCAAAAGAGATCGAAGACCTTCTGCGTGGCAATCCGAAGATCGTTGACGTCTATGTGTACGGGGTCCCGGATGAAAGGCTGGGCGAAGAGATCGCGGCAGCCATCAAGTTGAAGCAGGGCGAGACGGCGACCACGGACGAGATTCGTCAGTACTGCGACGGACGCATCGCGCGTTTCAAGATACCCCGCCAGATTCGCTTCGTCGATTCATTCCCGATGACCGCGTCAGGGAAGGTGCAAAAGTTCAAGCTCCGCGAGATGCACGTGGCGGAGCTGTCGGGCTCGCCTCAGACCTCCACTTCTTAGCCAATCGCGATACGGCGCGCGAACTACTTCCTGCGGAACCTGATCAAACACCCAATCTCGGCTGCGGCTGTCAAGGATGAACTCAGCAACCCGATGACGAGGTTTCGTTGTATGGCCCCGATGTCGTTCTCGCCGACTGCCGACACAACCAAACTGTACGCCATTCCAGCCGCAACCCCCGCTACAATCCAAAGCCATGCCCGCTTCACAAGCGTTCGGAGTACGAGCCATTGCAAGCCACTCCGCGTCAAGTAAAATAACATCGCCAAAACGAATACGGACTCCATGCGGAAAAATAGGGGGCGCAAGAGGATATCAATAACCGAAGCCGCAACCGTGTAACCAACCCAGCGTTGGGCTGGCCCGATGTAGCCTTTCAGTATCATTGTCTGCCCGCAAGCGAGGATCAGGCTAACTAAGAGGCTTACCAAAGTTGAAACGTTTTTATACGATTCGTAATCATAGACGCGGAAAACTGACAGCGGAAGACCATAAGCCCGGCTCCAATAAGACCAACGACAGGCCAAAAACAAAGGTACAGCGCAACGATTCGTCTTCGATCTTTCGCCGCAATCCAAGAATCAGTTTGAGCTTCAACGTGTTGAGAAGCAGCCGCCGACGTCTCAGCAAAGCCGCCCACCACCGAAGCGACGGGAAGCCGTTTTTGTGCAGGCGAAACTTGAATCGGATGCTGATAAGTGTCTGACGAATCCAGCCGGTCAGCACGTGCGACTTGCTCGGGCGCGGGTATCGCCGCCGGAGCTGTGGCCAACTGGGCCTCCTCTTGTTTGCGGCGGTCTTCGATCAATTCTTCCAGATGTTTGATCAGCCGATCCATATCGGCGTGGAAGTGAGGATCGTGCCCTATGCTCGTGCCGTTGCGATAAGCGAAATCTTTCAGGCTTTCGGGGAGACTCTCGTCAGGCGGCAGCTCCGCATTCTGGACGAGGAGCGGGATTACCGGGATGTCTCGCTTGAGAGCGGACTCGATCTCGATTCTAACGTAGTCGCGCGGATCATCGAGGCGACTCGCGCCCGAGGTTCCAATCCATCGGTCGCCAACAACAACGAGAGCGACGCAGCATTCGCTTACAACCGAGTCTATGTGCCGTCTGAAATCTCTGCCGAGCGGAAGGGAGTCGACATCCTTGAAAATCGCGTCTTTCCCGAATCGCTGGACAAGACGGTCATAGATGCGCCCAACAACTCCCGCCGTGTCCTCTCGGCGATAACAGATGAATATCTGGTTAGGGCTTTTCATTTGAGCTGACATCGTCGCTAACCCACTTGTTGGAGACCGGGCTGACGAATCAACTGATCATCTCAGTCACACCTGAGTGGAGGACGAAAACTTATCGCCGTAAGCTGGCTTTGTAAAGCGCGGTGGGAGGTATTCGATTGTCGCCTTGCTAGTGCTTGATCTTCGCCCACGCGTCTTGAAGCTCGAACCCCGGGCTGGTCTCCGAAGTGTGACAACTTCCGCACGCGGTCTTCATATCGGCGACCCGGCCGTACCCTTTGCCGGGCTTCGCAACGTGATTGTTGCCCGGGCCGTGACATTGCTCGCATTGCACGTTTTGAAGCCGGGCTGTCTCGAGCTTTTCCGAGGTGCCCGCGGATTTGGAGCCCGTCGCGTGGCAATCCAGGCAGCTCGCTTCGAACTCGAAGGCTTGAGGCTGCAGCGGATCGGTAGCGTGCGCGTGAGCGGTGTTGGCCCACTTCAGGTACTGAGCGACGTGACACTGGCTGCAGACCGCGCTCGTGGCGAAAGTGAGTGAGGACCCGGCTTTCGATGATTCGGCGTCGGATGGTTGAGCGGTTGCGCGTATCCGGCTGCCGGCAAGCCAGCTCTCAAGAAGGTCCTTTGAGTTGCTTCTCGCTGCGCTCTCTGCGCGCGCCGCCGCCTCGACCACTTGCTTCGCCGCGGAGTCTTCCGGAACAAGCGTTTCGTCCAGAGTGATAAAGCGCTGCCTGGTGGAGAACTTACCCTGAGCGTTTCGATAAAAGCGAAGCTCGCCAAGCATTCTGGTTTCGTACGGCGTATAGACTATCAGCGTAGGCCCGGCGTAAACAGGCGGCGTGAACACGTCTTCCAGCGACTCTGAGTTTCCGTCAATTATGATGTCGATGCCCGGCGCCTCGCGGGCGATCCTTGCGACCTCTAGTTGTGATCTGACTTTTGCGAGTACGACGACGAGGTCCGCTGTTTTTCTGGCCTCAGGGACTGTGCGCCTGGCTGCTTCGGCGGGGTCAGTGAACTTAAACCCACTTGGAGGGTCCGGCGTAGTTTCTGTCAACCCGATAAAGGCCACGCGCAACGGCTTCGCGCCTTTCTGTCTCGAGGGCACTTCACGAACTATGAAAGGCCGTACTACCGGTAAACCATGCCGGTCGTCGACGGTGTTGGCGGACACGAGCCGGCCGAACAGCGGCTCAGTTTCCGCGCGGCGTGCAAACTCTGTTTTCGCGAGTAAGTCTGCGAAATAACGAAAGTCGTGCGATGAGATATTAAACACATCGACGGGAAACTGGCCGTAGGCCTTCAGCACCCAGTCGTTCTTGGTGACTATGTCCGGCCGCAGTCTGCCGTGCGCGCTTCTTTCATCGGCCAGGAAATAGCCGGTATCTACCAGCAGCGACGGTATCTGGCCGAGGCGTTCACGAAAGAGTTTTAAGTAGCTGACACGCCGTGTCAGTCCCCCGAAACG
This sequence comes from uncultured Clostridia bacterium, assembly GCA_964548075.1. Taxonomy (GTDB): domain Bacteria; phylum Acidobacteriota; class Blastocatellia; order UBA7656; family UBA7656; genus Onstottus_A. The sequence continues at coordinate 19,279 of CAZJQQ010000006.1, forward strand.
GGGGGGCTTTCAGCCGCAGACGTCGAGAGACCCGCGCGTGTCGCCCGCAAAGTGCACGACGAAAGCCGCTCCGTCGTCGACGCCAACGCGCTGCTCCAACGGCATGTTCATACCGGCGATCTCGAAGAGGCGCACCGGTTGGTTTTGAGCGCCGACGATCGTCTGCATATGCGCCAAGAAAGCAACTCCAGCTGCCAGCAGAATCGCAACGAGTTTCAGCCCCTTAATCGTATTTTGGTTTTGCATCATGAAAATCGATGTGAATTCGTTCTTCGTTAATGTTCGAACAATCTAATTGATGAGATATCTTTGCGCAAGCTCAACGCCAGGCAAGCTCGGTACGAATGAAGCCAGGTGGCTCACTTTTAAACGATCCCGCATCGCAATCTCCTACTGACCAGTATTGCTCGCTGTCGGGTTACGAATGGTGGATCTGCGATCATTGCGGGAATCCCATTCGGTGCAGCAAGCCCTGGAAGCGCGGGTCTGATCGGAGCGGGTCGAAAAACGGGTCTACTTTTAGATAAAGCATCAACCACGAGTGATCTTCGTAAGCCTTCTCCAGCCACTCGAATGCCCGGTCTCTGTCTCCGCGCCCCGCATAGATTATTGCCAGATCATGAGGGTGCGCGCGCTTTTGCCTTATCAACGCGTTTAGCTTATCGAGGACATTCTGCGCTTCGCTTTTATTACCGGACCTTGCATAGGAAACTCCAAGCAGCGCAAGTATGTTTGTAGCGCCCCCCGAAAGGTTCACCGCTTTTTCAAACTCTGCTTTGGCCTCTTCATGCATCGCCTTCTGCTCATAGACCATCCCCAGCATCCAGTGCGTATTGACAAAGTCTGGATCTAATTCAAGCGTCTTTCGAAGCTCATCTATCGCCTCATCGTACCGGCGCTCGAGATAGAGGGTCTGCCCCAATATTGAACTGATTATTGGTGAGGTGGGATCGAGTTCCTGCGCCAGTTTGAACTCTTGGAGCGCCTCGTCCAATCGTCCCACGTGAACCAGGTATTCACCATACCACTGATGCGCCGTAGCATAATTCGGGTTTAGTTCAAAGGCGCGTTTGAATAATCTGTCAGCTTCAGCCCACTCCCAATTGTCCGCAGCAAGAGCGGCTAATGTGGTATGCGCTTCGGGAAGCTGTTCGTCAATTTCCAGAGCCTTCTGCGCAGCGGACTTCGCCATTTGCAGAAACTGTTCCGACCGTTGCTTGAAGGTCATTCCGCGTGCTGCACTGCGCTCGGGTGAGACCGCGTAAGCGTCGGCAAGCCCTGCATAAGCGAGTGCGTAGTTTGGGTCTTTTGCGATGGTTTGATTGAAATACTCGATTGCTTTCGCTAAACCCTCGACCGTCCTCTTGTTCCACAGGTAGCGACCCTTTACATAGAGTTGATACGCCTCGGCGTTATTCGTATAACGCTTCCTGACCAGCTCCGTTTCTTCACCTGTCAACTTCACCGCCAATGCCGCGGCCACTCGTTCAGAGATCGAATCCTGCACCCTGAATATGTCGGTGAACTTCTCATCGAACTTATCTACCCATAGCTGCTGACCATCCACTACTTTCCATAGCCGCACCGTTACTCTTATCTGCTCGTCAGATCTCTGAATGTTTCCATCCAATACCACCTCCACCTTCTGTTCACGTCCAGCCGCGATTGCGTCCTGGTCGAGGCCGCCGTACTTTCGCACTGCGCTGGTCGGTCTCACGATGATCTGCTTGATGTTGCTGAGCCTGGTTATCAGCGTGTCGGCCATCCCCATCTCAAGCGCTTCATCGCGGCTGCCGGCAATCAGTGGCTTGAACGGGAGCACGGCTATTGATTTCAGAGCCGGCCGGGTCAGAGTCGTCGGCAGCGCTGATGGTTTTGGCCGCGTGAAGTAAAACGCCCCCGCTATGCCGGCCAGCACCACGCACCCAATCGCCAGGACCAAGAACCAGCGTGCCTCGCGCCAGAGAGTGCGCCACCGAAGAGCCGCGCGTCGTGGAAGTGCCACCAGGGGCACACTGCCGCCGTCCAACCCTGCAGATCCCACGAACCCGGCTCCCCGCGCTACTTCGCGCAAGTCTTGAATCATCTCCTCCATCGACTGGTAACGATCAGCCGCGTCCTTTGCCAACGCGCGATCTACGATAGCCGCAAGCCCAGAGGGAACTTCTTTATTCAGCTCAGTGACAGGCGCGTGCGGTTGATTGATCACCGCATTCAAGGTTTCGGGCTGAGATTTCGCCTTGAAGGGAGCGCAACCAGTCGCCATTTCATAGAGGACCACACCGAAGGAGAAGATATCGCTTCGATGATCGGTGCGTTCGCCGCGCGCTTGCTCGGGAGACATGTACGAAGGCGTTCCCAACACCGCGCCGGTCCTGGTCAACTCAGCGCCGGCATCGCCTTCGCCTCTGTCGAACAGCTTCGCCAATCCGAAGTCGAGTACTTTAGCTTGCCCGCGCGGAGTGATGATGATGTTGCCTGGCTTGATGTCGCGGTGCACGATGCCCTGACTGTGCGCGGCCGACAACGCATCAGCCACCTGCAGACTGATCGAAAGCAAACTGGCCAGACTCAAAGGCCGCCCGTCGATTACCCGCTTCAAGGTCTGGCCCTCGACGTACTGCATTGCGATGAACAGACGACCCGATGCCTCACCGACTTCATGGATGGTGCATACGTTCGGATGATCCAGAGCCGAAGCCAACCGCGCCTCGCGCAGAAAACGCATCCGCTGCTGGCTGTTGTCGATCAGGTCGGGGTCGAGTAATTTCAGCGCGACATTGCGAGCCAGCCGTGAGTCGCGGGCAAGATGGACCTCACCCATACCGCCGGCTCCCAACTTGGAGAGAATGCGATAAGGCCCGATGTTTGGCCCGATGGTCGAGGTCCGGCTACGATCGCCCAGCAGAGCCGCGGCGTCTTCAATGACCGGTGACTTGAGAAACTCGTCTACTTTGTCGCTCGACGCGAGCAGAGATTCGACCTCCTTGCGCATAGCGTCATCACCGGCGCACGCTTCGTCGAGAAAAGCGGCGCGCTCCGCACGGTTGCGCTCGAGCGCGGCGTGTAGCAAGCTCTCGATCTTTTGCCAGCGTGCTTGAGTCATAATGCGGATCGCCGAACGAACACTCGCCGATAGATTCGTTTCGCGTTACTGGGCGCTTGGGGCACTGATGATTTCCCTTTGAAGCCAGATCTTCGCGGTGTTCCATTCACGCTTCACCGTAGCCGCCGAAACGCCGATGACTTCGGCCGTCTCTTCGATGTTGAGCCCGCCGAAATATCTCAGCTCGACGATCCGGCTCTTGCGTGGATCAAACTCGGCGAGCCCATTCAAAGCGTCGTCGAGCGCGACCATATCGGCGGCCTTTCCATCAGCCAGCGTCGCCGCTTCGTCTAGTGACACGTTGCGCGCGTCTCCGCCCCGTTTGGCCCGCGTATGGCCCCGCGCGTGCTCCACAAGGATGCGCCGCATTGCCTGCGCGGCAACGGCTAAGAAGTGCGCGCGATCTTGAAAGCGCATCTTCTTGTAATCAACCAGCCTGATATATGCCTCGTTGACCAGCGCAGATGTTTGCAGTGTGTGATCCGCGCGCTCCCGCCGCATGTAATAACGGGCCATGCGCTTCAGCTCTTGATAGACGAGCGGAATCAATTTGTTGAGCGCGTCTTGGTCACCGTCGCTCCAATCGAGAAGCAGTTGGGTTACCTGTCTTTGCGAAAGTGCCTCCATCTGAGTCCTTATCCGTGCGAGGCTAATCGGCGAGTGTTCGGATTATAGCACTTTCCTAAGAATCATTACTTCTCCGGTAACACGCCGAACAGATTTTCGCGTGATGAGCCAATTCCAATTCGCTTGTCGCCTACTTAGATGGCGGCAATAAAGTCGCCGAAAAGAATGTCGCAGCAAACGAACGGATTAGCCCCTTTGAGGCTGATTCGCAAGGAGAAATCATGAATACGAAACACAGAGTAGTAAACAAAAAGGAGAACACTCCGAGAAATCTAAATTCACAAACAACCGACGGCAGTTCGAAGAAGGGAGTAAGAATCCTGGACGACAGCAAGATCTTCCGCGCCTTTTTGATCAGCGGAATACTCGCACTGCTTGCCGCATCGGTACAGGCACAGGTTATAACGTTCACGCCCCCGGATCCCGGGCCGCCGCTTTACGCCATACTCGAGCCGACCTTCGTCCCGCACACGGACGACTGGGCGGCAGTTGCTTTCGTACGCGAGCCGAGCTGCGTTCCACCCGGTTTTAACTTGCTCAACGTTGTTAACGTGCCCGCCGCTTTCGGCTGCACGCTCACCGTCCAAGGACACGCGATCTGGAAAAACGCGCCGCCGCCCGTGGACGAAGCGCCCATCCAGGTCAACCTGCTCGGATTGGGCGCGGTGCCCGTGTGGTTCGTCAGATGGACGGAGATGCAAGCGGCGCTCGCCGACAATGTTTTGACCGTCCCGGAGCTGTCGTCGCTTCCTTCGCTGAAGATCGGCTCGGCCAGCTTCTTCAAAGAGACGCAGCATCCGGGCCCGGAAAGGCCGCAGGGGCCAGGGAGCGGCAAGATCGAGATTAATGCCAACGGAACGCTTGAGGACGGGCGCACCTTCATGTTCCAGGTGAGGGAGAAAGGCGTCAATCAGGAAAGCACAATCCGCCACATCAGAATCGAGTTCAGGTAGAGTCGAACAGGGATGGACAGTATAGACAGGATGTAAAACCAGCAAGTCAATCGAGCGAGGCCGTGCAAGCGGCCTCGCTTCAGCAAGGATTCACATTTCAGTTCACGATCGCCAGCTAGCCAGTTCGTTGCGGCAATTCAGTGGGCTGACACGATCAGCCGTGCATCAACTTGCTATTCTTCCTAACTGACGCAATAAAATCGGCAACCGTCTGAGCCAGTTCAGCCAGGTGACCTTCAAAGAAATGATCCGCGCCTTGGATGATCCTCAGTTCTTTCGGCTCATCCAGCGCCGCGAACAATTTTTCTAAGTCTTCAGCCGATCCGAACTCGTCGAGCGATCCCTGAACAAACAACTTCGGCGTATGGCATTGGGCGATCCCGGTGAAGTCGTACTTCGAAACAGGAACCCCGGCGGCGACAAAGGCGCGGACGCGGTCGTCACACGCGGCCGCCCGAAGCATGACTGCCGAGCCGAACGAAAACCCCGCCAGCCAGACTTCGGCGTCAGGATACCGCCGTTCGATAAACTCGATCGCAGCACGCAGGTCGTCTTGTTCGCCGCGCCCGTTGTCGTGTTCGCCCTCGCTGGAACCAGTGCCTCGGAAGTTGAAGCGAAGCACCGCGAATCCCGCGTCCTGAAACGCGCGCGCGATTCGAAAGACAACCTTGTTGTGCATCGTCCCTCCAAACAACGGATGTGGATGGCAGACGATAGCCGCGCGCGTTACCGGTCCGGCGGGTTGTTTGATGATGGCCTCGATGCGGCCGGCCGGGCCTTCGAAGAATGTGTTGCCGGTTAAGTCGGTCATGAGCTAGCGTGACGAATGTTGATCGTAGCACGCGGCTCGATGACAGGCGAGTTGACTGTGCCAGCGCGAGCCGCGTAGGCTGACACGCGATGAGCAACCCGGAGCCGCAGGAACAAAGCCCAGCCGAATCGGGCAAAGCGTTGCCGCCACGCTTATTCGGCGCAGCGATGCCGCGTCGCGTCGTCGTCTGTCTTACCCTTTTCTCGTTGCTCGGCGTCGGCCTCACGCGGCGCTCATTTTCAGCCGAGCCGAGGAACCGGCAATCAGGAGAGCAAGAGTTTCAAGGCGTCGCCCGCGGAATCGAACACTTGCGAATCACGCGCGGTCACAAATCAGAAAATGAGGCGACCGGTCCATGGCTGATCAACCTGCTGAAGATCGATCTCAAGCAAGTGGACCTTCGCATTGCTCACGCGCTCGATGAAGGCGTTGGCCTTGAAACCACCAGTTCGATGGCTGCGCGGTACGCCGCAAGCGCGGCGGTGAACGCGGGGTTCTTCAGAACAACGGGCACGTATCGAGGTGAGTCATCGGGCGTTCTTGTGCTCGCTGGCAAGCTGATCAGCGAGCCGATCGAGGGGCGGGCGGCGTTTGGGTTGATCAAGAGTTCGAAAGGAGCTGAAATCATCTTCGGTCATCTGAAGTTCTCGGGATACGTGGAATCAGTTCGGGGCCGTCGATTGGCTACCAGCGGCCTGAATCGTCCGCGCGCCGCCGATGAGCTGATCGTTTACACACCGGAGTTTCACAGAACCACGCTCACGACACCAGACGGGATTGAGGTGATCGTTCGGCGAACCAGGATCATTCGGATTCGCGATGGGGAAGGAAGCAGCGGTATTCCGCTCGATGGCTTTGTGATCTCTGCCTGCGGAAGCGCGCGAGAATGGGTGCTTGCGAATTTGCGCGTGGGGTCCGTGGTTCGCCTGAGCTCGAAGCTGGTGCCGGTCGAAAGCGAGATGACCGAATCGTGGAAGCGGGCTTCGTTTATCGTTGGAGGCGGACCGCAGTTGATCAAGGACGCCAGGGTCGCAATAACCTTCGAAGCGGAAAAGATCGCGCCGACGTTTGTCAGCGACCGTCACCCTCGCACCGCAATCGCGCGGCTTGCGGATGGCCGTGTGATTGTGGCGACAGTTGACGGCCGGCAACCCGGAGTGAGCGCCGGTATGTCCCTGCCTGAGCTTGCGGATCTCCTTTTGGAGTTTAGCGCTACGGAAGCGATCAACCTGGATGGAGGCGGTTCAACGACAATGGTCGTGAACGGCAAGCTCGCCAACAAGCCCTCGGATCAAACGGGCGAGCGGCCCGTCAGCGACGCGATTCTGATGCTCGCCCGGAGACTTCAACAAAAGGACCGCGTGCATTAGCATGTCTGTTGGAGACCTTCCGGGAGTCACGCCTATGAAGACCTTGCTGTTGCTGCGACATGCGAAATCAGATTGGGATGATTCTTCGCTGCGAGACTTCGATCGCCCGCTTGCAGCGCGAGGTTCGCGTGACGCTCCGCGAATCGGCAAAGCGCTTCGCAAACGCGGTCCCTTGCCCGATTTGATAATCAGCTCGCCTGCCGCTCGCGCTAAAGCAACGATCGAAGCTGTGATCAAAGCGGCGAAGCTGAATCTGGAGATTCGGTTTGACGAAGCTGTGTACGGCGCTTCGTCGCCAGAACTGATGAGGCTTATCCGGCGGTTGCCGAACGGTAACCCGTGCGTTTTGCTGGTTGGGCACAATCCAGGCTTTGAAGATCTGGTTGGGCGGCTAAGCGGCTCGCACGAACGGATGCCGACCGCGGCTCTCGCTTGCATCGAGTTTCAGATTGCTCAGTGGGAAGAGGTTAACGACGGAGAAGGAAAGTTGGCCTGGTTGCTGATTCCGAGGCAGCTCAGCGACAAGGGCGAATAGGAGGCCGGTAATGGAAGAAACTGTTTTTCGCGCGCAACTGGCCGAGCTGCTGCGGGGTGGCGAGGCGCACATCAAAGCGGAAGCTGCGCTGGCTAATGTCAGTTCTCAGTTTCGCAACGTTCGCCCGGCAGCGGACGTGCACTCGGTTTGGGAAGAGCTCGAGCATCTGCGGATCGCGCAGGAAGATATCTTGCGATACACGATCGATGCTTCGTGGGAATCGCCGAAGTGGCCGGACGGATTTTGGCCGGCCAACACTGCAAGCGTGACTGACGAAATGTGGAAGGCTTCGGTTGACGGGTTCTTCGCCGATCTCGAAGAATTAGTCACGTTAGTTCAGGACGCGACACTGGACTTGACGGCGAAGATCCCTCACGGAGAGGGACGGACCTACTTACGCGAGATACTGTTGGCGGCCGATCACAACGCGTATCATCTCGGTCAGATCGTACAAACACGAAAACTGCTCGGCGATTGGCGTGAATAGCGACTGCGACAAGAAGGGGTCAGTTCAGTCTTGAGCGCTAGTGAGCCGTTGCAGTAGTTCCTGTTGGTCTTTCAGAAAGTTGTTGGTCTTCCATTAGCGCGGCCTGCTGACTAAGCAGTTGGACAATCAATCGCACCAGATCCCGATAGAGGGTCAGGGAACGGGCTCGCTCGGCTGCTTCACGTTTCTGCGTGCGATGAGCAATCAAAGGTGGACGATTTAGCCGGAGGCGAAGCACAGTGAACGCGCCCGTTGCCGTCAATGGATGAAGCCTTCCATCGTCGAGTTCAAGGAAGTGTTCTGTTGCCGACTCGCGGCGTGGATTCCAGAGCACTGGGTCTTCTGAGCGTTTCGGCCAGTAGTCAAGCTTGTAGGAGTTACACCGGGCACAAACAGTATATTAGATTGTCGGGATCGTCGCTGCCTCCCTTTGCCTTCGGGTGAAAGTGATCAACCGTAAGCAATCCGCCCACATCCGTTTCGCTCACTCCACAGAACTCGCAGGCGAAGGACGCGCGACGACGAATGCTCTCCTGCTTGTCACCAGTAACGGTCATACAAGCTGCGGTGCGGGTCGCTCGGCCAACTGTCGGCGAAGCAAGGCATTCTCCTGGCGAAGACGTTCGTTCTCTTTAGCCAGTGTGTTTATGTCCCCGGTTACGTTCGTCAGTTGAGCAAGCGCGGAGTCAACTTGCGGCCGCAGTGAATCAGTCGCCGTTCGCTCTTTTGTAGCTAAGCCAAGCGCCTCCATCTCGGCCCGATCCTGCGCAGAGTACCAATCCTCCAGTTGCTTCTGCTCTTCCGAGTTGAGTTCTTCCCCGCGCGTAGCCCGATCGTGCAACCGCATTCCGATATCGTCTTGAACCATATAAACAGAGCCCCTTCCGACTACGTTTCGAACGGTATTGTAGCATGAGATTCTTCACAAAGCGGCAGGTTTGAGTTAGGCATACACCCCGCGCCTCGGCTGCGTTCAACCGTTCACCCGGGAATTGGCTTTCATCTTCTCAAGGTGTTAAGCCCGTTAGGCCAATCACCTCATAGAGAGCATATTCGCCCTTCTTGCCAGGAAGCGCCGCCTTGATCGCCTTGCCGACCACTACCTGATCTCTCACTTCGTTGTACGTCTCTTCTGAAATCAGAAGTCTCGTCTCAGCTTGCTTATTCGCAGCTTCGATTCGGCTCGCGAGATTGACCGCATCGCCGATTGCCGTCACTCGCTTCAAGCTCTGGGCGCCGATCGCGCCGACTACCACCTCGCCGTAGTGGATGCCTACTCCAATCTGAAAACTCCTCGCGTAGATCGCTTCGAGATAGGGCTTCAGATTTTCTGTGGCCGCGAACATCTCGAGGCCTGCCTTTACTGCTTGCAGCGCCGCTCCGCTTTCATTCTCCATTCCAAAGAGCGCCATCAGACCGTCGCCCATGTAATTGTCGATTTGACCGCCGTTGCGGTTGATCACGACTCCCATATCGTTGAAGTAGCGGTTCAGCACGTGAACGACATCATAAGGCGGAAGCGCCTCTGCGAAAGGCGTAAACCCGCGAATATCGGAGAACAGAACCGCCAGCCGCTTCTCTTCGCCGACGGAGGTTGGCGCCGCTCCAACAGATCGCTGGTCGGTCAATTGAACGTCTTGGTCGTCGATCACGAGCCGCCGAAGCTTTACGTCGTCGCTGATCGTCGTCTGGCAAGCCAAACGAATGTCCGGACTGAAATGCAGCCGCTCGGCGAGGGTTTGCTCTCCGGCGTTGCGCTCGACGCAATACTCGAGGCCTTCGACAATCGCTACGCGGCAGGTGGAACACCGGGCGTTGCCGCCGCAGGCGTGCGCATGCAGGATGCCCGCGCGCAGCGATGCCTGAAGAATGGTCTCAGCCGGGCCGGCTGCGACCGTCTGCCTCTCGAGAACGTAGAAGACGTTTGGCATACACCATTCCTTTCGAATGAGTAAAGGGTCGCGCCGCTTTGGTCCGCGTAAACTCTCGACCTGTTGCTTACTCTGAGTCGCGACCGGTTTACGGATGAGCAGTCTCGCTAATAACGCGGGATCGCGCGCTCTCGTTATTAAAGCTATCGACTGCGGTCACCCTGTAGAAGTACGTTTGGTCAATGACAACTAGATCATCCCTGAATGTCACCGTAGTCAACGCCTGATCGTTCAGCTTGACCCAGTCCTTGTCGGGAGTTTCGGCTGAGCTCGCCCTGTAGACGTTGTATCCGATCACATCGCGCTCGGGGCTGCTCGGCCAGAATAAGCTGATCGTTCCATTTGCAGACGCGATTGAAACCGGATCAGGAGCAGAAGGAGCGAACGTGTCGATAGGTCTGAACAATAGCGGCTCACTGTCGGAGCTCTCGATCAGTCCGCTCGCGCCCTGCGACAAGGCGCGCACAAAGAAAACGTAATCGACCAGGTACTGGAACTTAGTATCGGTGAAACTCGCGACGGTCAGCGGCCCGGGATTGAGCAGGTCGCCCCCAAAGTCGCGCTTGGCGGCTCGCCGGTAGACGTTGTATCCGACCACGGAGGCTGGAGTGCCTCCGTCAACATTCGCGGCCGACGGACTCCACGAGATCGTGATCGTGTCTTGAACATCGGCCTTTGCAGTCAAGTCAGCGGGAGGCAGCGCGATCGCCGAAGCAGCTTCGACCGCGACAGTATTTGAGAAGGCAGCCGCGTCACCGCGCTTGTTGACATATCGAACCGCGTAGCGCAACCGCGTGTTCGCTTGCTGCTTCAAGGTTGTGAGATTCACAGCATCAGCAAAGTGCAGAAGACCAGGCGCCTTTGCCTGAGATTCAATCGTAGCTCGGTCCATAAAGCCGATCACCTGGGCGGTTTCTGCGTAGTCGTCCGAGTCGAGCACCGGCTCTTGATCGCGCCGCTCGGTCAGCCTATAGATGTCTACGCGTGAGATGTAGAAGCGGCTTGCCTCGTCCTGGACAAGCGCAGGCGGCGGCCACGACAGCAGTATGCTTGCGCCGCGCTGGATTGCCGTTAGATCTGCCGTGCGCTCCGACAGGCGAACGGGGGCCACCGGCGCTCCCACCTTTCCGCAAGCAGCGCCGATGAGCGCGATGCTCAAGATCCAGATGAGAGAGTTGATTTGGACTAAGCGATGACTTCGTCGCACGCGGACAAACCATGCTTCAAGAGAACTGATCCCGGTGAGCTTATGGCCGAAGTCTGGAGAGCGAATCACAGGATATACCGACTGAGGTCCTCGTTCTTCACTATCTCGGCGAGCTGCTTGTGCACATAAGCTGAATCTATGTTGACGTTCTTGTCTTCAAGGTCCGGCCCTTCGAACGAGTATTCGTCCAGCAGCGTCTCCATGATCGTGTGCAGCCTGCGTGCGCCGATGTCTTCGGTCTGTTCGTTGACTGAGAAGGCGAAACGCGCGATCGAGTCAATCGCGTCGTCGGAGAACCGAATATCGATGCCCTCGGTCCCGAGCAAGGCAGTGTATTGACGCACGAGCGAGTTCTTTGGCTCGGTAAGGATGCGCTTGAAGTCTTCGATTGTGAGCGGCTTCAACTCGACGCGAATAGGGAACCGGCCTTGAAGCTCGGGAATCAAATCGGACGGCTTTGAAACGTGAAATGCGCCCGCCGCGATGAAGAGTATGTGGTCGGTCTTGACCATCCCGTATCGCGTGTTAACTGTCGTGCCCTCAACGATCGGCAGGATGTCACGTTGAACGCCTTCACGCGATACGTCGGGGCCCTGACCGCCTTCGCGCCCCGCGATCTTGTCTATCTCATCGAGAAAGATGATGCCGGTCGATTCGACGCGCTCGATCGACAGACGAGCGACCTGATCCATGTCGATCAGCTTCTGCTCTTCTTCCTGGGTCAGGTACTCCATCGCCTCATCGACGCGCATCTTTCTGGATTTCGGGCGTGCGCCAAACATGTTGGGAAACATATCGCGCAGGTTTATGTCCATCTCTTCGATGCCCTGAGGTGTGTAGATTTCGAAGTGCCCCGGATTGGTTCGCTCCTGCACCTCAAGCTCGACTATGCGGGCGTTCAAACGCCCTTCGCGCAACTGTTGTCTCAGCTTCTCGCGAGTCCGTTCGAACTGTTCGTATGAGGAGTCGTTCTCGGGTTCTTCGATCTGCTTGGTTCGCGGCAGCAGCAGATCGAGCATGCGCTCTTCGGCGTTTTGTTCTGCCTTATCCGCAACCTCCGCGATCTTTTCCGCTCTGACCAGATCAACTCCTATTTCAACGAGGTCGCGGATCATCGACTCGACATCGCGGCCAACGTAGCCGACTTCGGTGAACTTCGAAGCCTCGACCTTCAAGAAAGGCGAGTTAGAAAGCCGGGCGAGCCGCCGCGCGATCTCGGTCTTACCAATACCGGTCGAGCCGATCATTATTATGTTCTTTGGAATGACATCCTGAGCGAGGTCAGCCGGCAGCTTCTGCCGTCGAATGCGGTTGCGCAATGCGATAGCGACTGCGCGCTTTGCGGCGTGCTGGCCGACGACGTACTTGTCCAGCTCTTCGACGATCTGACGCGGAGTCATTTCGTCGAGCCTTGGCTGGTCCTTCACTTCACCGGATAGATAGATAACCATAATGATGCTTCAAAGCGTGGCTCAATAAGGTTGACCACGATGATTGCTAGATTATAACTCCTCGATTATCAGGTCGGAATTGGTGTAGATGCAAATCTCGCTGGCGATCTTCATCGCCTCCTGGACAACGTCTCGCGCTGAGAGGTCGGTATGGCGAAGCAGGGCACGGGCTGCAGCGGTGGCGTAGGGCCCTCCGGACCCGATCGCGACTACGCCGTCGTCGGGCTCTATGACATCGCCGCCCCCTGAAAGTATCAGAGAGGTGCTTTCATCGGCGACGATGAGCAAGGCTTCCAGATGTCGCAGGTATTTGTCGGTGCGCCACTCTTTGCCCAGCTCTACTGCCGAGCGCTGCAACTGCCCGTGATACTGCTCGAGCTTTGCTTCAAACCTTGTGAACAGGGTGAAGGCGTCAGCAGTTGAGCCTGCGAAGCCGGCGATGATCTTGTCGTTGTAGAGGCGGCGGACCTTTCGCGCGCCTGATTTCATAATCGTCTTGTCAAAGGTCACTTGGCCATCACCCGCGACCGCGACGTGATTGTTTTTGCGCACCGCAAGTATCGTTGTGCTACGAACCCTCGGTCTTATGCGGGGGCGGGAACGCTTGACTGACATAGATGCCGAATATAATCCGCTGTTGTGGCATTGTCAAGAAATGCTGCTTGTGTGCCTGAGCTTAACGGGTGCTGTAAGAGTCGAGATCGTTTACCGAACGCTGACTGACACACGAATCAGCAGCGGGTCGCGAAAGTCAGGCCGGGGAGGCTTCGAGTAAGCAAAACTTTGTGTCGTGATCGACACCCAACTGACTCATTGCGATGTGGAAAGCGCCGTTGTTTTCTTGAACCGTGATTGATCTGGATGTGAGCAGGTTAGTTAGGCGCAATTGGCTTTGCGCGCCGGCGGCGCGTGCGACCGCTGAAACGTCCATCTGGGGCTCGTCGAACTTGTGCCAGGCTTCGGAGATCTGACCAAGGTAGGCAATCACCTGGCGTTGGTCCTTCCTTATGAAACCGAGGGCTCCATAGACGCCAGGGTCGAAGAGTCCAAAATCGCCTCTCTTGAAAACGTCATCAGTGGTGATCTTCAAAAGCTGAACATAGGAATCCTTCAACGCAACGTCCGCAGCTTCTTCTGTCAACGGTTTGATTCGCTGAACCGGCAGCCGTTCATGCTTACCTTCCATCTGACCTTCGTGCACCAACACCGATCCTGGAATGGACAGGATCAGAGCGAGCGCGGCAAGATTATCCGATCTGCCGAACACCGACGCCGCCCTTGGCTCATCGTGATTCTCGATAAAATAGAGCGAGCCGTGCATCGCATCCGAACCTCTCCGCAGACCTTTCAAGACTCGCCCTAGGTCGTGACCGACGAGTCCGTCATACAGTTTCTTTTCGTAGCACAGGTCAAAGCCGAGCGCGCTAAGCTCGTGCTCCTTGTCCCAGTAAGCCTCAGCGATGAACCTGAAATCCGGATTAACTCTCTTGACCGCGTCGATGGCGTGGTCCCAGAACTCTCCAGGCATCATTTGGTCAAAGGATGAGTCGGGCGCCAATGGATACCACAGTCGCCGAAAGCAGTCTCTCAGCACCAACATCGCCATGTCGCATCGAACGCCGTCCGCATAGCGGCTGAGCCGCTTGAGCACTTCAATCATTCGAGTTCTCAAAGCCTCGTTCGCGTAGTCGAGCTGCGCGGTGTCATTCCACGGAGGGAAGTAGGGATCGCGGCCAAAGGCGACTACCTCACCGGATCGATGCAGAAAGAACTCGCTCGTAGATTGCTTGCGCGCTTCTGTATCGCTGCGTACGAACAGGTCCGGCCTCTGAGTTATCCATGGCGAGTCCAGCGCCATGTGGTTTGAAACGAAGTCAACTATCACGGAGAGCCCCGCAGCGTGCGAGCGCGTCACAAACCGGCCAAACTGGCTGCTTCCACCTAACTCGCGACTGATTTCGTATGCGGGCACCGCATAGGGGGAACCCTCGAAGTCCTCTGACGTGACTTTCGATATCTTCCTTGCACCCTCACTGATCCGCCACACGCCCATCATCCATACAGCATCGAAGCCAAGGTGAGTCAGCTCTGCCAACTCGGCATCGGTGATCTGATCAAAGCTGGAGCAATGTACTCGCGAGTTGATTTCGTAGATTCGCAAGGCTAACCCTAAGCAGAATCCTCTAACGACCTGGACGTATTGTCGCTCGAAGGGGCGGCGTCTGATTCCAATCCCTGAAGCCACAACCGAACCGCTGCCGCCAGATCAATTCGCCTATCCGCAGGCAAAGAACTCAGATATTGATCGCGGTTCCTTAGCGCATCCTCTGTGATGGACTTAAGCACTTGATTTCCGCGTTCGCTGAGCGATACCAGTAACTGCGGCCGGTGGGAGTTCGATTCGTAAGTAAGCTCCAGAAGGCCAAGCTGCTGCATGCGCTTGCAAAGTTGCCCCGTAGCGGTCCGATCCCTTACAAGGTGTTCGGCGAGCACCCTAAGTTGTAGGCACGAATCGCCCAGGCAGTGCACGGCCAGCAGCACCAGGTAATGCTCGAATGTCGTGTTATGGCTGACCGCAGCCTTAGCATAGAAGTCGTCCAGTCTCCTAAGATAGTTTCGGGCGGTGTTAAAATGCTCGTAAATCCCAGTGGTCTGGTTACTTACACTTTCACTCGTAGACATCCTCGGCCCTCACTATTGCATCTAGATAATTACCCAATTATGGTGTATTATACGAGTTTGGAAAAACATCATATTATGTATTGCATTGCAGGATGTCAACCATTATCTGGTTGCTCCAAATGAGGCGCCGCTGGTTAGGGGCGCCTTTTAGTTGGGTTTAATAACGGGCGTACGACGGAACACAAGATGAAAACCAGAATGGATAAGGACATCCTCATAACTTCTCCGGACGAGGTGCAGGAAGATTTCGCTCCGGCGGGTGGAATAGAACGAATCGTCGCTGAAATCGACGAGGACGAAGCGGAGTCGCTTTGGGAAGCAGTTACCGTTGAGGAAGAGGAAACCCCAGAGGTCGTCGAGGAAGCGACCGAAGATGTCGATGTTGATTTGGAGCCTGGTAAGGACGAGTCCCTTGACCCGATGCGGCTGTACCTCCGCGAGATGAGTTCAGTGCCGTTACTCACTCGTGAGGATGAGATTCGCATCGCCAAGCGGATCGAGCGTGGGAACAAGCGCATCTACAAGGCGCTTTCGAGGTCCTTCATAACCATCGAGGAGATCAGCGCGCTCAATACCCAGCTTGTCGAAGGAGAGGTCAATTCACAGGACATCGTAGACGTTGCAACCGACCCCGAGGCTGAAGAGGCGTTGGAAGAACAGCGCGAAGAGATTCGGCTGCACGTTATGGCCGAGTTCGAAGAGATAGTCAAAGCTCACGACAAGCTCGTAAGGCTGTCGGCCAAAATTGAGGCGGAACCAAAGTCTTCCAAGAAGCTAAAGAGGCTACGTCGCCAATACGCACACCAGCTCATTCATGTGTCGAAGCGTGTCCGCGGGTTTACCTTCACCGCCGAAACGCGGCGTCGCTTCATGGAGGCGATCGACGGCGTAGTCAAACAGATTCGCGCTGTCGAGGCCGAACTCAACCGTGTAGAGCGCGCGTTAGAGTATAAGCGGCGGAAAGACTATGACGATCTAAAACGCCAACAGCGCGCGCTTCGCAAGACGATCCGTGAGACAGAACGGCGATACGCAGCCTCTGCCGTTGACATAAAACGCACCCAGCAGACGATCATCGCGGCTGAAGCCGAAGTCGAACAGGCCAAGCGTGAGATGATCGAAGCGAATCTCCGGCTGGTCATTTCGATCGCAAAGAATTACATCAATCGAGGGCTGCATTTTCTCGATCTGATTCAAGAGGGAAACATCGGCTTGATGCGCGCTGTCGAAAAGTTCGACTGGAGGCGCGGATACAAGTTTTCAACCTACGCGACGTGGTGGATTCGCCAAGCGGTGACCCGCGCGATCGCCGATCAAGGGCGAACGATTCGCGTCCCGGTGCATATGGTCGAGGTCATCAACAAGATTCTCCGGACCCAGCGCTTGATGGTTCAGGAACTCGGCCGCGAGCCGACTCACGAAGAGCTTGCGCGCCGAGTGGACATGCCTGCGTGGAAGGTGCGCAAGGCGCTGAAGATTGCTCAACAGCCCATCTCGCTGGAAACGCCGATCGGCGATGACGGCGAGACTACGATTGCGAGCTTCATCGAGGACCGGCGTTCGGCTAATCCGGCGGAGACTGCGATAACAAATAACCTGCGCGAGCTGACTGAAGACGTGCTCTCGACGCTCACGCCGCGAGAGAAAGAGATCATCAAAATGCGTTTTGGTCTCGATCAATCGGGTGAGGAGCGGACGCTCGAAGAAGTGGGGAAGCACTTCAACGTGACGCGCGAGCGCATACGCCAGATCGAAGCGAAGGCGTTGGCGAAGCTTCGACACCCATCTCGCTCGCGACGGCTGCGAGCGTTCCTTGACGGAACGGCGATGTCGCCTTAAATCATCGCGCTGAGATCTGGAAACGTCTTTTCGGGGCCGGCAGTCGGCCCCGTTTGTTTTGCGAAGCAGGCGTTTGGCGACTGGATGCCCTCCACTCAGCGCAGTCACCCTCAGAACTCAACATTACGGTTTTAAAAAACTGGCCTAGACCGCGCTAGGCTAGGCTACACTGCTTGACTTCATTCGGTAGCGGTCTGTAGCATCTGTGACAAGCTTCGCATGGAGGTCCTGGGCTCGTGCGCAGACGACTCGCCATAGTACTAGTTTTCTTGCTGGTGGGGGGTTGCTCTCGACAGCCAGCGATCGACGGGTTGAAGTGCAAGGTAATCAAGATAGTCGATGGGGATACCATTGACGTTCTCGATGCGAACAATGAGTCACGCCGCATAAGACTCCAGGGAATCGATGCCCCCGAGCGGACGCAGGCCTTCGGGACCGTATCACGTCAGCATCTTTACGATCTGCTTTTCGGGAAGGACGTCACGCTGCAAGGTGAGAAAACTGACAGGTATGATCGAATTCTTTGCAAAGTCCTCGTCGAAGGTCAGGACGTCAACTTGGAACAGATTAACGCTGGGCTCGCCTGGTTCTATCGGCAGTATGAAAAAGAGCTGAGCAGCGACGATAGCGATAGTTATTCGAAAGCAGAGAGTGAGGCGCACAATGCTAAGAGAGGCCTTTGGAGCGACCCTGCGCCGACACCTCCTTGGGAATACCGGCATCCCTGAACGCTTGGCATCGGCATCGGCGCGGCACAGCGCGTACCAGTATTCGTCGGATGAGGGGCCATCCATCTGGAATCGGAGACCCGAGAGTATCTCAGCAGTCGAGAGGAAGTCGGGAACGCGGGCTAGAGAGGCCGTTGATGGTGAGCACGCTCACGACGCTGGGAGATTGATTACTTGGGAGAGCGGAGTATGAGGGCGGAGACCGGTCGTTATTCCTACAGAATGTTCGCGTCTTCCATGTGGCGTAACTTCCGATGCACTTAAACTTCTGATTGACAGATAACAGAAAGAATAGTAATCTCCTCAACGTTTTCGAGAGGCCCAAGCAGTTTTAGTTTTGGTTAGCGATCAGGGCACCCGGCGGAGATACGTATTACCTGGGATAATGTAGCTTTAGCAGGTAAGCCCATGATTTCGTTTAGGCCCCAAACTCAGTGTTGGAAATGTAGTAGGTTTGTCGCTGGACGCTCGCCAGCGAGTATGGCTTCATTACGACCCCGCTCGGCGCACATTGCTAACCGCCGCACCTGCGATCCGATCTATCTCATCCGCCGTGCCGTCTTAATCCTTGTAGATCTTGTACTGGTGAATGCACCGGCTGTTAATTCTGGTAGCTAGTAGTAACAAGCTTTGTCTTGGGTTGTGGTTGCGAACGCCCATTTATCCGGCCTTTGATTTCGGAGTCAGAGTTTCGGCTCGGATTTCGTCAACTGAATCACGCGACCCTTAGCTAAGCATGGGCTTCTGGGAGGCTCTCCCTTTCGCCGTGAAAGGAAGCGCACGTTTAGAGAACAAGCTGGGTGACGCGTGCAGTTTTCACTCTAACGACGGGTGACGCTTTGGCTCAAACCGCCGCTGCGGACTGCTAACTCAGTACAGGCATTGGGATGATACTTACGTCGCGTCTATGGATAGTAGCTTGGTCGCTCTTTTAGGGATGTTGTGAAACATACTACTTCAACAGAATTGAACAACTTGAGCCACAGAGCGAGTGCTATCGCACTGGCCTGCGTGCTGCTGGTTGCGATGACCAACTGGAGTTGCAATGGCCGGGATTGCCGGCCAGCGCTGCCTCCCACCGAAGGCGATGAGTTTGGCGCAAAGCCGTTTAGCAATCTGGCAATGGACATCTACGTGGATGCAACGCTGTCGATGCAGGGTTTCGTCAAGGCTGGTACTGAGACCCGCTATATTCAGACACTGCAGCGGCTGGAGAACGCAACTATCAGGGGCTGGCTTAATTCGCACGTAAAGTTCCATAAGTTCGGAAACTATGCTGCCACCTTTATCGAGAGGCAACAGTTTCTGGACGGCTTCTCGGCGCCCGGCTTCTACAACGATCCCCAGTTCCGGGGCAAGACGCACATCGAGGACGTTGTGCTGAAGGCTGACCAAAACAATTTGACGATCATCGTTACCGATCTGTTCGAGGAGAATTCCGACCTCAACTCATTGGAGAGGGAGTTGAAGAACAAATACATCCTCAATGGACTTGCGATCGGGGTACTAGGCGTTAAGAGCGCCTTTGACGGAATCATCTACGACATCGGACTTAGCAAGGCAGTGTCTCCACACAGGGGACTGAGGCCGTTTTACGTGCTCATTCTAGGAAAACACAGGGACGTCGCCCGCCTGTTCGAGCAAATGCAGGTGAACGAGTCAAGCGACGAACATTTCGCGCTGTTCTCGCCCAATATCGCAAACCAGACCTCGGCGCTGAGGAAAGCCAAGGTGGCCGAGAGTTCCAAACTCGTCGAAGATGATTTTCTCCAACTGGGACCAGCGGATAGCCCGCGAGTTAGACAGTTCACACTCCAGAGCAATCCGCCTCTCGGGTCTTTCTTGCTTTCGGATATCCAACTCTGCCCAATGCCCCACACGACCCCGTTTGATATCAAAGACATCGAAGACCGGAATAAGTTCGAGCAGGAGATCATGGCTTACCGATACGAGTGTGGCGAAGAGGCACCAAACACAGCGGCAACGGACCAGGGTAACCAACCGAAAGGCGCGGTTGAGCCATCCACTCCATCTAAGCCCGGGACTAACGCTGGCAGGAGAGCAGGCTCCTCTGAGCAGGGGCCTCCGGCTCAACCCGAAGGCCAGAACCAGAAATCCCAAAGCCATCCCGTTCCAAATCAGGATGCGTTTCGGGCCCTCAAAGTTGAGATCAAAGCCGATTCGTCCTTGGAAAAGGCGAAGACAACAGATCCATGCGCCAGCCTTACTCTGAAGAGCGTCCTGGAGCCGGCGTTGCTGCCGGGAGCTGGGACCTACCGGTTCGACGTTACGCTGCGGCCGAAGCCAAACGCTTACGCGACGCCGGGCTGGTATACGGAGTGGAACATGGACCCGGCTGCAATCGAAAGCTGGAAGAAGGGCGCGAAGCTCGATGGCGGCACCACGCTCAACCTCAGATCATTTCTCGAGAGCCTGTGGACGACTACTCTGCAGGTTCATCACCCCAGCGTGTTGAAACTGCACATTTACATTAAGAAGAGGTAGTCCGGAGGTTCAATATGAGTAGGAAGGTCGCCCTACACATTTTTGGAATGTTTGTCGTCGCCGTCGTCTTTGGGGGGCTGCTGGTGTGGTTCGAAGAGGTCCTGGTCGAAAGCCGAGTCGAACCGATCGGCATTAAGCTGAGGGAGTGGCTCATTGACTTCCGGTCTTGGGGAGCCTTCGGCATAGGCATGTCACTGATAACTGGGGTCCTATGGTATGTGTTCGCCCAGAGGAAGCTAATCGACCGAGTCAAGGATACCAAAAGGCGTGGGATCTGGGTTCTGGGCTTTGTGCCGCCCCTCCTTTCGGCTATTGCCGCAGTCCTCTTCAGCAAGCCGGCGCAAGAAGGGGCGTTGATCGCCTACGTCTTCTACTTCATAAACTCGCTGGCGGTTTATTACTTCGGGACAGCGTTCTGCTCTCCCTTAGCCTTCAAGTACACACCGTGGGGTGCCCAGAGACTGAGGTTCTGGGGCCGGTAGTCCATGATCCGACAAAGGAGGGGCGATGAGTAGCTACGTAATCGGAATCGGTGGAACCGGAGCTAAGTGCATCGAGGCGCTGGCTCATCTTTGTGCGGCGGGAATGATGCCGGAAACCGAGTTGTTCGCGATGTTCGTAGATCCGGATCGCGCGAACGGCAGCCTTGAGCGCGCACAAATGACTCTTCAACAATACGCCAATTGCAAAGAGTTCGACACGGGCACGACGGATCTCTTCAAGACAGAAATTGCTATGTCGAACCCCAATGTGTGGTCGCCCTTCGCCAATCAAGCGCGACCCAGCCTCGATGATTTTTTCCGTTACCACGGCTTGAAAGGGAAGAACCCTGCCGCTGCTCACCTGTTCGATGTGCTGTACAGCCAAGCGGAGCGCGAGACGACTCTAGAGAAGGGGTTTCGCGGGCACCCGTCAATCGGGGCGGCAGTGATGGCCGAACGCGTCGAGCTGGGAGACGAAGAACCGTGGATGACCTTCAGGAACAAGATCGCCAACGATCTCAACGCCGGCGGCGCCCGTGTGTTTCTGATCGGCTCGATCTTTGGCGGGACGGGCGCTGCCGGTTTCCCCACCATCGCTAGAATGATCGCCAACGAGTTCAACGCTGGCAAGGACCGAGCAAAGAAGGGCAGTGGCGGCGTCAAACTCGGCGGGGCGTTGATTCTCCCCTACTTCTCCTTCATTCCCGACGAAAACAGCCACGAGCTCCGAGCCAGCTCCGAAGACTTCTTGATGAGCACTCAGGCGGCGCTCAAGTACTATCATCGACAGAAGTCCAACGAGACTTATGACACCGTGTATCTTATCGGAGACGAGAACCTGAGTCCGACCAAGAAATTCAGCGTGGGCTCCAAAGACCAACGAAACGAGCCCCATTTCATCGAGATCTATGCCGCTCTGGCCGCGGTTGACTTCTTCACCGGCAAGCGCGAAAAGGGGTTCCCAATGATAGCCCGGCGCGCGCCCAGGAGGATCGGATGGGACGACTTACCCGACGACAACGGCGGAAACACCGTCAAGAAGAAGCTCGGCCATTTGCTTCGGTTCGCGTTCGCTTATCTGGCGGTGTATGAACCGATGATGAAAGACCTTCGCGAGAACGGGCAGCCATTTCGCGCGCCCTGGTATGTCGACTATTTCCTCAGAAGCGGGCTCAAGGCCGCCGACGACGCGATGCAGAGAGCGGCCGGACAGGTCAACGAATACTGCGAGAGCTTCTTGAGGTGGGTGCAAGATGTCAGCACTTCGGCCAAGGAGCAAGAAAT
Organism: uncultured Clostridia bacterium; assembly: GCA_964548075.1. GTDB lineage: Bacteria > Acidobacteriota > Blastocatellia > UBA7656 > UBA7656 > Onstottus_A. The sequence continues at coordinate 41,277 of CAZJQQ010000006.1, forward strand.
CAACCTGGTGAAACACAAGGCGTTCGGCAAGGTGTTCTCACTGAGCGAGTTTGGCAACTTGATCCTGCCGGAGACTGAACCGGACCCCAGGGCGCTCACGGACGTCTGGGAACGCCTCTGCGACAGCAAAATCAGGGATCCGCTTGCGAAGGATTTTGGGAAGTTCATCCGCGCGCTGTTCGACAGCAGCGAGTACGAGAGCGAGCCTAAGAGTTAACTATCAGGAGAAGACATGGCTGACATAGATGAGAAGGAATTCGCCGCACTGCTTCCGAAACTCAAAGGAGGATCGGACAGCAAAGTTGGGGCATTTACGAGCGCCGGTGCCTGGGACAATCGACAGGCGAACGAGCTATCCAATCTGAGCGAGAGTCTCGATGTCGCACAGATCGACCCGAAGTATTTCGACATCGACTCGATCCCTGACATGTGGGCGCGCCCGCTGCTGTTTGAGATGGCGCTTTACGATCCGACTCATCCGCTTCATGAGCGGATCCTCGGCGAGTGGCGGGGCCTCTTGGCATTGCTTGCGCTCCGGGCTCTACGTGGCTTGGCGGAGGTGCAATTCGTCCCGGTCGATATTCCCCGGATCGAAGAAGAGAAAGATGCACGCGAGAAAGAAAAACAGGAAACAAAGCCAAAGGCGCCTAAACCGGAATCGGAAGTTGCCGGTCCCGACTTTCTACGCGCGCTGGGGAGACTGGCCCCGACGACGACGCTGTCCAGTGATACGTCCTGGCATCACTGCTATGTAATTGTTTTCAACAAGAAACCGATCGGCCTTACGTCTCCGACGACGCTATTGTGCACGGCGGCCGACTGCATTGGGAGACTCGACGCGGTGGCGTGGTTTGGGACGCGGTTCCTGGAGGACCCCATATCCAGCCTCAGTCCAGTGGAGAAGGAGGCCTTGGCTGGTTGGCTTGAGAGGGTGAAAAGCAGCCTGCTTGCAGACGATCACGTTAAGCACGGGGGCGGGCTATGGAACTCGCTGTCTAGGCTGCTCGAAGGCTTCGTAGAGGGCCTAGATGTGACGCCAGACCTCGAAATCGAGCTCACCGAGAGTAGCACGCAGATGGAAGGACTCTTTTCTCACATCGATCGGGTGGTCACCAGCACCAAGGGCGATCCGACGAAGTCCGACGTTCGAATCGTGCCTTCCGAAGGCAAGAAACCACCCTTAACGCTGTTGGTTGTCGACGAGTCGATCGCCAAACAGTGGAAGAAGCCCAAGAAAGAGATTACGGTTCTCGGAACCAAGACGCTGGCCAGCGTTCCGCTGGGAGGCCTCTCCGGTCCTCGCAACATCCTGCTGACTGTATCACTGCACGATGATCGGCACGCGGCGGAATGGCGAACGCCGAATGACTTCTTCACTGACAGTCTATTTGTGGTCGAACACCCGGACGCGTTCCTCAATACCATTAAGGTGAAAGGCGATGACCGCGTAATGTTGCTCAGAAGGAAGGTCACGCCGATTCTACCTTTGAAAGAAGAGATACTGTCATACCTTTCGACGAAGGACATTGCCCGGCGCCTCGTTCTAGAGGCCAGCGAGGACAAGGTTGAGGTTCGGCTCAAGCTTCCTTTGGCTGGCTCCGGTGAGAATCCGCGGGAATTCGAGATATCGCGAACCTATACATTTAGGGATGGCCAGGTGAAACCACTCATTAATCGTCCTGCGATAGAGTTATGGCCCAGCTTCGCGATGCCTGCATGGCACGCGTACTACACATACGTCTCCATAATCAACGAGGCAGACACGTTCTATGCCCGCCCTTACCCTCCACCGAGGGGAAGTCAGGCGGATGTTACTGCGCGTTTGGGAACGTACCTTCGCGCCAACGGGCGAGTCGAGAGGGAAATAACCAGGACTGATGGTGCTCCGGAAGCCCTTGTATGCACAGCTCACGTTGCTGATCTGGAAGGCGAGGAAATGCTATCAACAGCAGCAGGGCTCTTGCTACTTGAGCCCCCCGATAGCATCAAAGTTGCGCCCACAACCGAAGAATGGAGGATCGGAGTCGACTTTGGAACTACCAGTACCAACGTATATGCCCGGAAGGGCACGGACGAGCCGATTCGTCTTGACGTCGATCCTAGCCTCCGCCAAGTGACAAATAATCTGGCGCTTCGAGAGGACGATCTGCACACAGGAGGTTTCCTACCCCCAGAAAAAGCGGAATCCCCGTTCCTTACATTCTTCCATGCTATGCGTGAACCGATGGCCGACGAAGCACTCCGTCCTTTGCTTGATGGTCACGTCTTTTTCATAAAGGAACTGGAACGGTTCAAGGTCGGCAAGCCAAAGGTCGAGTTCAACCTCAAGTGGGGGAAAGCGCGTGACAGACTGTTCGCTAAGGCATTTCTTGAGCAATTGTGCTTGTTGTGTTGTGCGGAAATCGTGAAAATCGGTGCCCAAAGAGTTAGTTGGGCCTTTTCATTTCCTACAGCTTTTCCACCGGAGGACCGAGACGAATTCCGGGGCATCTGGCGAGACATTTCTCAAAGGTGCCAGATAACCACAGGGCTGGTCTCCGATCCAACTATTGTTGAGGAGAGCGAAAGCGTCGCGTCCGCCAAATTCTTTATCAGGCCTCCAGAGAAGATCAGAGACACGGCGCCGGCGATCACTAGCGGGGCTGTGTGTGTGGACATCGGCGGTGGAACGTCCGACATCTCCGTTTGGCAGGGGCCACACGAGCTGAAGTTTCAAACGTCTTTGCTCTTTGCCGGGCGGGACATAATGATTCATCTCCTCAGCCGGAATCCTGCTTTCTTCAAGAGGTTTGGCGCGGACGTCGGTGAAGCGGAGAAGCATCGAGGGAATCAGGATTTTACCGCGCTTGCCGACGCGACAGTGAAACACAACGCCTCGTATTTCTTAAGCCAACTGCCCATCATCGGAGCTCATGAAGACGTGAAGGAATTTGTTCGCTTGGTGGCTCTCGGGTTGTCGGGTTTGGTTTATTACATTGGGCTCGTTCTCCGCTATCTTGCTGACCAAGGCAAGTATATAGAAAAAATGCCGGCTTTCTATTTCGGAGGTAACGGGGCACGGTTCTTTCACTTGATTGCTTGGGGTTTACATGACCCAAAGGACAGTCGTCTGACGCACTTGCTCCGCGCCCTTCTTGTACGCACGACCGGATTCTCCGAAAAGAACTTCGAGATGCACGTCAGCCAGTATCCGAAGGCGGAGGTAGCCTATGGACTCGTTCGGCGCGATATCGAGCTGACCTATGATGCGAACAAATACGAGGGCGAATTCATAGCCGGAGAGGACTTCCGTATAGACCAGAAGGACGCGCCTTGGAGCGAGCTTGTAGACAAAAACGTGATGAAGAGCAATCTGACGATCTCTCCTGATCTCAAACATCTTCGGGAATTGATCGAGGTCTTCGACTCGTGCAGCCGTGACTCTGGTATACCCCAACCCGCAGAAGGTTCCTATTTGACGCTTGACTCTCCAGGTGTCGCCGAACGGGTGGCCGGCAAAGTGAATGATCGACTATCCATTGAAGGCAGGAAAAACCCCTCAGCGGTCAGAGTGGAGCCTGTTTTCATCACCGCGCTCAAAGTGTTTTTGGAAATGAAAGCCGATGAATGGGGATCGAGACAGGTGGATGATTAAGCCATCCTTCCCCGATTGTTGGACTTGATAGCGAGCCAAGTGCCCCGGTGAGGACACGACCGGACAAACAATGGTTGATTACTCCACTCTGTACGATTTCCTGCTTTACTTCATCATTATCAATTTTCTATTGCTGATCCTCGTCTTTGTTCTCGTTATGCCGGAGATAATCCGATTAGCCCGTCCTTTACTTACGAGGGTGTTTAGGAAGCACATGGCTCCACCGGCGGGGAGCGGGACACCGATGGTAGGTACTAGTGTGGAAGTGATTCTGAGCGCGGCTGACCGACAAGTCCTGGAGGGTATGAACGCAAAGCTGGCTGTATTGTCACAGGAAGTGGGCCGGTTAAGGCAAGTCATAGCAATTGCCGCTAGCCGCGGCCCCGAAGGAAATGCGGTTGAGGAGGGCGACAAAGACGACGAAACGACGGAAGAATCTGCTCAGGAACCTGCTCTGTTGCTCGATCCACCCTCTGGCAGCGACGCACTTGAAGTCATTCGCGCGAGCTACAATCCGGGCGTTTTGGACAAGTCTGCCAGGGAGGTGTTTCGAGCCCGCTTTTCTCCGGTCCTAATCGGAGTTGCCAACTCAGGCGAGCGTGTCAAGAAACCCGGGACTTTGCCGGTCTTCGAGATCAACGATGGAGGGGATTACTTTGCCGTTCCGATCGATTCGGCGCGCTATGCGGTGGTCCCTCGATTTGGCCTCACCTTCCAGGATGGCAACTACGGCACCGGGGCCATGGGAGAAGTCTTCCGCTGCCCAGGCTATCGTCCAAGCTTGCGATACCCGGCGGTCTCGGTAGTGAAGCCCGCTGTCTTCGAACTCGAACCTGGCAAGGGCTGGACAATCAAACAAACTGGGGAGTTGGATCTCGGTCAGGGTGTGAACTAACGCAATGTCCTGATCGCTGTGGAGCAACCTTGGAAATCTGGCAATATCTTCAACCCGATAATCCTCTCGCGGGCGCTGTAGTGCTAATCCTCAAGGTGCTCTTCGCTATCTGGATTGCCGCGCTTGCATTCGGCTCGGTCTTTCTCTTGCAACGCAAACGAGAAATCCATCGATGCAACGATGTCGGCTTGCTCCGCGACGTGGTCGTTCTCGCCGCCCTCCAGCGTGAGAAGAAGCCGCGAAAAAAGCAGCCAGACACGACGCCATCGTCCGAGAAAAGCCACGATGAATCGTTCTCTGACTTCTGTCTGGCGAACCGGATCAAGACGAGCTCCCCAATCGCCATTCACATCAGGCTGATATTCAATGCCGGCCTCGAGGACGGCAGGCTCGACCCATCCCAACTCTGCAAGCACACGACGGATCGATTGTTTCGCTCTAACGCGCTGTCGCGGTCGGTCTTGACTACATTCATCGTCATTGGGTTGTTCGGGACTTTGTTTGGCCTCGCTGACAGCCTCTCGCACTTATCGCCTTCGATGCTGCAACTCCAGTCGTCGGCTGACACACAAGGGCCGCTGTCGGGCGCGCTCAGCCAGCTTCTCTCTCATCTGAAGAACGCTTTCGCGCCGAGCATCTGGGGCATTCTGTTCACGGTCGTTGGAGTGTTTCTGCTGGGCCTTTACAACTACGCGGTGTGTTTGCCGCTAAGGGACGACTTGAGTCGGCTGACGCTGGGCGTTTGGGTTCCGCAGCTTTTCCCGACAACCCAAGGCCGGTTGTTGAAAACACTCGATCTCAGTGAGAGACAAATCCAGAGCAATCTCGAGCACGTGCGAAAGGTCGCCGACTTCGCCGAGAAAATTGAAGGCCGCGTAGGAGGGCTGAATCAATCGCTCGAGGGCGCAGCCAATACGATCGACAGCGCGACCGAAGCGATGCAGTTGCTGACGCGATTCTCAAGAGAGCTGCAAGGCTTCGGCAACAAGTTTGGCGAGGCGATAACCGGAGTCTCCGAGTTTCAGACCCAAATCACCACTCTCTATGGGCAGTTGCTGACTGAGTCGAAGGGGTTTCACGACCGCGTGGCGGAGGACATCAGGTCCGGCCAGCAATTCCAGACGAACATGCGCGAGACGATCGGCGAGCAGCATGAACAACTGAAGCAACTATACGAGAAGCTGAAAGTGTATGAAGAGGGTTACCTGGCGCATCGCCAAGCGATCGACGCCGGCATTGAGAAGGTGCTGGGAGCCGCCGAAAAGGCCTTCCTCGACATTGCCGCCAGGAACGACCAGATCGTTCAAGCTGTCGGCACTCCTTTGACCACGACGCTGGTGGAAGGTCTAGACGGCATTCAAAAGACTCTCGACGAGAGACTGCAGAAGGTTCAGGGGCAAACGGAGGTTGGCTTCGAGGTGATATCACGCGACTTCATTCGGCTTGGCGCGCCGATAGCGGACGCCGCCGAGGGCGTGGCGAACCTGAACAGGGCGGTGATTGAGAATACCACCGAACTGCTCAAAGACCTGAAGCGGGAATTCAATGACCAGAACGAAGTAAACCGCGACCAGATAATCCAACTCAACGAGGTAAACAAGCGGCTTGAGACATTGCTCACCGGCATCTCAACCAGCGCCGAGTCGCAAGGCCGGGAAGCTCAGAGCCTGAGCGCTCACGTCGGCTCTCTGGCCCAGAACGTCGCATCACTGTCGGGCGTCCTAGGCTCGGCGTCGCGCGCCTTCGAGCTGTCGGACCGGCAGATCGCGCAGCTCGCGGCGCTCGAGCGCCAGAGCAAAGACCTCGTCGAAGTGGTGAACGCTTCAGCCCGGCGAAGCGAGCAGCAGACGGTCGAGGTACGCGGGGTCACCGACCGCTTAGCCGATTTAGTGGCTCCGCTCGGCGCGTGGCTGACTTCTTTCCAGAGAGCCGAACAACGCCAGGGGCCAGTTTATCAACCGCAGTCGCGCGTAGCGACTGGGCGCCCCATTTCCCCAGAGGGTGATCGGCAGGGAGGCGAACGCTCATGGTTTACGAGGCGCCCGGATCAGCAAGGCGCCAACCGAGAAACCGGCGAATCGTCCGTGGAGGCCGGCGGAGCGCGAGTCGGCGATTCGCCGTATGCCGACCCGCGAGTGGACGATTCGCAAGCGTGGCGAGCCGGCGGACCGCGTTCGGGCGCACCCTCGACAACTACTGCGTTGGTCGGCCCGAAGCGCACTCGTCCTCGGAATTGGTTCTTGAGGATGGCGCAGTCTGTGGGCGGCGCGCTCAGGTGGCGCCGACGGCGCAACCATCGCGGACAAAGCGACAGTAGCGGACAGATCGACAGTAGCGGACAGATCGACAGTAGCGGACAGATCGACAGTAGCGGACAGATCGACAGCAGCGAACAGCCCGACAACAGCGGACAGATCGACAGCAGCGGGCAGAGCGACGGTAGCGGCCAAAACGAGAGTAGCGAACAGCCCGACAGTAACGGGCGGAGCGACAGTAGCGAGCAGAGCAACCGTAGCGGAAAGAGCGACAATAATGGATGACGACGATGTATTAGACTTTAACTTCTGGCCTTCGTTCGCGGACATGATGCTTGCGTTGGTTTTGATACTGGTTCTGATCCTGTTCGTGGTCACGGTGGTGCTCAGAGCGGGGACCGATCCCATCGGCCAGGTCAAGAACAATCAGCGGGAAGTGGTGAAGGCAATTGCGGCGTTTTATGGCGGGCGCGAGAAGCAAATCGAACCAGATACGTTCGCCATCTACATAACAAATCAGGATGAACCTGACCTCTGGATCCGGAACGAGTCTCGGCTTCAACAGATCACGTTCAGCGACCACGTGCTGTTTCGCCCGGATGACACGAAGCTGAACTCGCGGGGAGTCGAGGTTCTGGGCAACGTCGGCAGGACATTGAAAGAGCGACTCTCCCTGATAAAAGAGATACAGATTCAAGGTCACGCTGACCCTGATCGAACAAAGTCGGCTCCAACCAACACGCATCTCGCCGCGTATCGAGCGATCGAGGTGTTCAGGTTTCTCCAGGACGTCGTTGGGATCGATCCGGCGGAGCATTTGATGTCGGCGACTTCGTTTGGCGAGTTCAAACCAGTAGCTCGGTCTGGCGGAGATATTCAGTACGACAAAGATAAGCTGGGGAAGGACAACGCGACGCCCGAACAGAAGGCACGGAATCGGAGGATAGAGTTGTTGTTGTTTTATCGGTTGTGAACCCGCTCGATGGGTTGATCTGGTACGTTTGGCTCCGTGGGTCGACGCGATATTGAGAACCGGCCCTCTGATTCGCTTCGGTCTGGAGCACGGTAAGGTTCTTTGTGTCCCGGAGGTTGCCCCGAAAGCGCAGTCCTTTCGATCCGTTCTTGGGGACAACCTAAGTGTGAAAGGCCGACAAGAGGCACCGCGCATTGAACAAAGGAGAAAGTGGAATGACGGAAGAAACGCGAAACAACCACTCGACCCAAAAGGCACAGCACGCGAAATCCGGAAAGGTTACGTCATATGGGTCAGCGGTTTATTGGATGAAGCCTACGGTTTGCTGGCTCTTGTCGTTTGGTCTTATGGTCAGGGGTATATCGCGTAATGGTGATTCTCCGTGGCTTGTGGCTCTTTTTTTGCTGCCGCTGTTCGCGCAGGCATTCAGTCTTGGGTGGCTCTACCATAGCAAGGTGAACAAGGCTTTCTACGAGTTCTATACCTTGACTACCACGATCTGCGTCGGCGGATATTGCGCGCTTTGGTTGGCGCACATACAAAAGCCCTCTCAAGGATGGGCGAACTTCTTATCGTTGATCGCATTGGCTGGGATTGTCGGGCTTGTTGGCTTCGTTGTGCTGCTGACCTTCGCGATTATGAAGTCTTCGACCAGTATGCTTCCGGAGCGCTGGAATAGGTTCTCCGATGACCTGATGTTAGGTTTATCCGACCACCCATTCTTTGGGATGCTGCTCTTCTTCACGCTGTTTCTGGGAATAGCCTATCTCTTCGGTTTTGCTTTTGCGTTCGAAGACCGCTATGCCCTCGCACGCGATCCAACGAAACCGGCCTTACACATCGTTAATCTTCCCTCCATTGACGACGACGCGAATAAGAGACCCTCGACAAGTTCAAGCCGGTCTCCGGAGGGCAAACCAGAGGGTGAGAACAAGAACAGCGAGCAGAGGGAATCTACAACGCCCAACAGCAACGAGGGGACGAAGACTCCAGATGCCAGCAAGGATGAAGCTGTACAACAATCATCTTATAGGTTCTATTTCAATTCTAAACAAGCTCGCTTCGAGACCTCAAAGCCTGAGCGACCATGCCCGCCATCCCTTGAGACGGAGGATAAGAATTTTTCCAAACCCGGAGAACACAACTACTGTCAGTTGTCTATTCTGTGTAAATACGTGAAGGAGATGACCACCGAAGGCAGAAGGGTCAGAGTGATCCTGATGGGGCACTGCGACAAGGAACAGTACGCGAATAGCAAGGACCCCAAGCTGCCCGACTATAAGTCCAACTACGAACTCTCGGAGGCAAGGTCGCTGAATGTTAAGAGCCAGGTCCTTGCTGGACTGCAGGACACAAAAGAGTGGCATAGTGTGGAATGGTTTTCCCTTCCCACCTCGAGCGAGTCACTTTCGATTAACCCGTGGCTGGGAAAACTCACTCTGGATCCCTCCCTCGAAGTCGAAAACAGAGTTGTAATCGCCTTGGTGGAGTCGATTTCCGACCATCTCACACAGCACCAGTGGCAACTCGCGAAGGTTCGGAATGCTACATTGATGGACCACATTTACTTTTCAATCTACACGATAACGACCACCGGATACGGTGACATCATTCCGACTACGGCCTATGCAAAGTTCCTGTGCTCGCTTGCTAACATTCTTGAGGTGTTCTTTCTAGTCGTTTTCGTGAACGCGTTGCTATCATTGGGACCTCGGCGACGGCGTATTGCTGTGAGCAGTGGCAATAAGAAGACGAAAGACAAGCCGCCAGCGAAAGTCGAGCACGCTGGCAATGGGGGTAACCTGACTAGGGCCGAAGAATCAGCTAGCGAAAGCTTATCGTCTAATTCGGAGAAGCAGGACAAGTCTTAGCCCTCGCGCGATGCAGGCGGCCTAGCTAGGCTCCGACGAGATTGAGGCAAGTAATAACATTTGATAAGGATGATAGCCATGCGCCACAAGCGTTCGAAACCAAGAATCGGTCGTTGGTTGGTCGCATCGTCAGCATTTCTCGTAGCCTTTTCGCCGCTGACTATCTTTTCCAAAGCCGCACCGCAAAGGGGTATCACTACGACGAACGCGGGCGTCTCATCAAGCGCGTGACTCCCAACGGCCGCTCAGTCCACTATCAATACGACAAGGCCGGACTTCTCACCGAGGTCTCCTACCATCGCATCGGTGGAATCTTGAATCTCCCCTATCCATCTGGCCACTCAGTTCAGTTCGAATACGACGAGGCAGGCAACGCAATCTCGATGAAAGATGCGCTCGGCCGCGCGCGCTGTGGTTACGACATTTTCAATCGCCCGGCCGAGGTCATAGACGCAGACGGCAACAAACTCGCTTATCAATACGACCCCTGGGATCAGTTGCGGAGCGTCGCCTTTCCCGATGGCTACACGGTGAAGTACAGCTACGACATAACAGGCAATATCATCAGCGTGGACGACGGCGACCATGCGGTGCGCTACGAGTACAACCCGGCGGATGGCCGCGCGTATCGGCATTTACCTAACGGGGTGACGACGATCCACGAAACGTCGCCGGCCGGATCGCTCACTTCGATCCGCCACCTCAAGCGCGACGGCTCGGTGATCATCGGGCTGCGCTACCAGTACGATCAGACCGACAGGGTCGTCGCCGTTGAAGAGGACGGGCCTCGGGGAAGCTCGACTACTCGCTACGAGTACGACCTCGGGGGCCGCCTGATCAAGGTGCAGCCGGGCGGCGGTTCGAGCCTCGCGCTCGAGTACGACGCGATGAATTTGAGTTGATGAAGTTGCAGTCGTCAGGTCGGGCAGGCATTGAGCGTCGCAGAACGGAAATGTTAGACTGGTTGCATATCGAGTTGATGCGGGCGATCTCCAAGTCCGATACCTTGTTCAGAATCACTGTCGCCCTCTATGACACTCTAGGGCTACTTAGTTTTGTCGGCTGGACAGAATGTTACGAGCCTGGGGAAGATCGTGGTTCGGTCGATGTCTACTAAGCCGTAGGTGTTCAAGCCGAGAGTTCTATAGGAGGTTGAGTCGGAATGAAGCGGTATTCAATGCATGATTCGTGGGCCTCCAGGAGTCTCGCGGAGAGGCAGGCGGCATCGGCTGAACGCCAGGCAGCCTCGACGGAACAGCAGGCGGCCCTGATGAAGGACTTGGTCAAAGGGCAGGTAGCCTTGCTGCAAGGGGTAGTTGATAGGCAACGGATCCTGGAGGAACACCAGGCAGGCTTGGGGGATGCGCTGCAGATTGTGATCCGACAGAACGAGGGTCTGGTCCGAACGCAGGAAGACTCAGGGCAACGGCAGGAGAAGCTGCAGGAAAAGCAGTTGGATGAAGCGAAAAAGCAGACAGGCCTTGTGTGGCGGGCGCTCATTGTGGCCATAATCGCGTTAATAGTTGCCATCATCGGGGCGTCTGCTGCCGGAGTCGGCGTCTGGAGGGACATAAAGAAAACACAGGCCGACGTGAAGCAAGTAGGCGCTGAAGTTCGGAAAGGACAGTTCGTCATAACCTCCCCAGCCGATTATTCTGAGGTGGGCCTCGGTCAGGTGATCCGCGGCAGAACGCCGTTCCCAGACCGGAACCACTACATCGTTGTGACGCTGGTAAGAACCGGAACTGCCTATGTTCAGGACGAGCCTGCGTTCGTAAGCCCTGACGGCACATTCACCGGAGAAGCAAGGTTCGGTAATCAAGCAGTCGGTGAGGACGATGAGTTCAGAATACAAGTTCTCGCTACTAAGGCCATTTTAGGAGCCGGCATTCTAGCTGAGATCCCGGACGATGCCATATTCTCCGAATCTCTAACTGTCAGACGGGTTGCACCGTCCGGGAATCAAATTGTCATTACTAGTCCGACTGATGGAGCGGAGGTGGCCTTTGACGATAAGATTCTTGGTACGACTCCGTTCCCTGAAATGAATCACTACATAGTTGTTACGCCGGTTAAAATTGGGACTGCGTTTGTGCAGGACAACCCTGCGTCGGCCAACCGTGTTCGCGGTACGTTCAGCGGGACGGCAAGATTTGGCGGCGCAGAGGTCGGAGTAGGTGAACAGTTCATTGTTCGCGTTGTCGCTACTAGGTCCAAATTGCCGGCCGGCCCTTTGACTCATGAGCCGGACGATGCGGTGCCTTCCAACTCAGTAACCGTCAGACGCAAGAAATGAAAGGGGAACCAATGTCGCGGAAAAGAGCGTTATCAACTGTGTTTTTAGTGATTGCCGTTTCATATATGAGTTGTGAGCCGGCAGCGCCTTCGCCAAATGGAAACTCCAGGAATGCGCAGACTAATTCTCCCCCAACCCCCTCGAGTACTTCTCCGTCTCCCGCTGCGGCTTCCACTAGTACGCCGTGCCCTTATCCCCCACTCGACGCCAACCGGAAGATTACCGTAACTGCCCCATGCGATCGCGCTACAGTCGCGCCTCGTCATTTCGTAGAAGGAATGATCTCAGACTCAAACGCGCAGGTGTGGGTAATCATCCGTCCGATGGAGACAGCAGACTACTGGGTGCAGCCGAACGTAACAGTCAGGGAAGGCGGTAAGTGGAAGGTCCTATGTTACTTTGGAGAACCGGGAAAGCATTCAGGCAAGCCCTATGAGGTTATGGCTTTTGGTAATCCGAAAGAGAAGCTGAAAGAAGGACAACTACTCTCTAACTGGCCGCAGGCTCAATCGAAATCACAAGTGGTCGAGGTCGTCAGAGAATAGAGGAATCATCGCAGCCGTCGTGCGGCTTGCGGTCGAGCAAAATCACCGCTCCGCCCATTCGAATAGAGGCTCATTTTGTTATGGAAGCGAGGTTGAGATGAAGCGTCAACAAAAGGTCAGGGTACCGATTATCAGTTGCGCCCTCGCCACGCTGGTAGCGATGCAAGCTCTGACTGTTCTAAACAGAGCCCACATAATGCTGGAAGAAGATCAAACGCTCGGGCCGAGAATCGAAATCACTCTCGTTCCGCCCAAAGGCGGGGGACCGGACAGAGTCGATAGAATAGCCGGCACCGTCAGCGGGGCGGACATAAGAGCGTACAAGGTAGTTATTTTCGCCCTCGGCGGCAGCACTTGGTATGTGCAGCCCTATACAGCCTCGCCGTTCACGTCGATTGGCGACGATGGCAAATGGGAGAACGATACGCACCTTGGCTCCGAGTATGCAGCGTTATTGGCGAAGCCGTCCTACAAGCCGCCGGACACGATGGCTACACTCCCCGAGGTTGGGGGCGACGTTCTGGCTATTGTCAGGGTTCCTGCGAAGGTTCAGGCAGCACAGAACTCTGTCCCCTCGGCCAACGCGAGTACTGATATGAGGATCCTGAGATTCTCGGGCTACGAGTGGAAGGTGAAGTCTAGTGACGACCGAGTAGGACCGGGCCCCAATTACTTTTCCGATAGCAAGAACAATGTCGAGGTTGATGCTCAAGGGAGATTGCACTTGCGGATTACGCAACACGACGGACGCTGGCACTGCGCCGAGGTCATCTCAACGCGGAGCTTCGGTTACGGCACTTATAGATTCTATGTTGATACAAGCTTTGACAATATGGACCCGAGGGTTATTCTCGGCCTTTTTACCTGGTCGGACGCGCCAGACTACAGCCATCGGGAAATAGACGTGGAGATTTCCAGATGGGGGAATAAGGACAACAAGAATGGGCAGTTCGTCGTCCAGCCGTACACTCGACCCATGAATATCGTGCGCTTCCAGATTCCTCGCGGGCTGAATGCATCCACCCACTCATTTGCATGGAAGCCGGATGGTATCTTCTGCCAGAGCCTGAAAGGAATCCATAGCGCGCGACCGGGAAGGAGCCTCGTCATCGCGGAACATGCCTTTACGCAAGGCATCCCTCAGGCAGGCGGCGAGAACGCACGCATCAATCTTTGGCTGATGGCCGGGCACCCGCCCACAGATGGTAAGGAAACGGAAATCATCGTTAGTAAGTTTGAGTTTGTACCGTCATCAGAGTAGATAAAGGAAGGGTTGGAAAAAGAGGAACGGGCGCAGTACTTGACCAATCAAAAGGGTCTTAGGGATGTTACCAGCTTCCTTGCTCACGTACCTTCAGAAGACGTGGGACGACAGGCTACCGGAACGGCTGATCTCTTTGTACGAGAAGCACTGATCGAGACCTGAGCAAATAGTCTAAGCCTCATACACCCTTCGACGCGCGAGGAAGCCCACTTGAAGAGTTTCTTTAGTGCTGCGTTGAGCGCGGCGGTTCAGCGCGCGCTCTCGACAGCCGCCTTAACTGCTCGAAGGCTTCGCTCTCTCGTGTCCGTTGGAACCGAACAACCCGGAGTCACGATCAAGCCTCGCGGCCCTACTTCGCGAATTGCATTGCCGACCTGTTCGCTTATCTCAGGAGCGGAGACGTGGCTCGCAGTGGCTTCATCGATCCCACCTAGTACCGTCTTGCCTGATCGCATTTTGCCTTCTCCGAGCGACGGCGCAGTCGCGAAATGGGACCAGTTCAATGCGCTGACCGGATAGTCTAACACCGGATCGAAGTGGATTCGCTTGCCATGAATGTGCAGCACATTGAAAGGCGCTTCGCGGACGGCTTCCAGGATCTTAAGATCGAACGGACGGCCCCAGGTCTCATACTCCTTAGTGGTCATCACTTCATCCGTGGCCGCACCGAGCGACAGGAAAATGCCGGCAGCGCCCCGTTCCAGAACTTGTTTTGCATAGCTGGCTAGCGACGTTGAAATGGCATCCATCGCCGCAAGCACCGTCTCGGGATGACGCTGGCGCGCGGCAGTCAGGCTCCCGGATCGCGCAAGCCTTCGCGCAGTAGTCCACGTGCTGAAGATCGTCTCGATGAACATTGCTTCTTTGCCTATTTCGTCGTTGATCATCGATAGAGCCGAAAGCTGTTCGCTCCAGCATTTGTTGTTTGGGGAGATGGGCTCAATCCTTCGCCAGTCTCCTTCGGTCGCAACGGCTTCAAGACCGTCAGGCAGCGGGTAAGGATAGTCGCTCATCACCTTCAGGAAATCCACATCGTACGCGTGATAGAAATCAAGCTCTGCCTCTGCGTGTTTGCGCCCTGCCATATGCTGAAGTCCGAAGTGATACCAGAAGCTGAACGGCGGACGGTCAACCTCATCACCCTTGAGCGCACTGGTGACACGTTCAATCTTGTTCAATATGGCTCCTTTTAGATTCGCTCCGCGGGGTTAGTTTACTTGTTGCCGGAGTTCAGAACAATGGGCTGCATCAGAAAGACTGCCTCAGGTTTTGCCGGATACCCTAAATGCCACGGGCCTGGAGGCTTCAGCTTCAACCCACGGGCGAGGCACGCGCGCGCCATGATATCAGCCGCGTGGAGGATCAGCTTCAACCTACGAGGCATGCGTGTCGCCCGGCCGCTCTTATGTCTTGGGAACGGTCGCCTCGGTTCGTAGGGTGAAATTGAAGCACCACGCGGCTGAAGCCGG
>CAZJQQ010000006.1:56578-249486 GCA_964548075.1 uncultured Clostridia bacterium
CGGTTCGTAGGGTGAAATTGAAGCACCACGCGGCTGAAGCCGGTGGTGTCGAAGAAGACGGTCACGTCGGTTCGTAGGTTGAAATTGAAGCACCACGCGGCTGAAGCCGGTGGTGTCGAAGAGAACGGTCGCCTCGGTTCGTAGGGTGAAATTGAAGCACCACGCGGCTGAAGCCGGTGGTGTCGAAGAGGACGGTCGCCTGCAGTTCCGCGTATCCGAATAGCCGCCGCAATCTGCGCTTGATTGACTCGCCCCACCCCAGCCGGTACCATAATGGCTCATCCCAAACAAATCTAGATTATGAACGACCCGCGCAAGACAACTATCGACGCGCGAAAAGCAGCCCCAGATCGCAGCTCAGACGAAGATGACGCACAGGTCTCCAGTGAGCGAGTCATGGAAGTGCTCGCTCAAATCGCGCAAGGCGACCTCAGTGTACTCGCCAACGGCAAGCAGCTGGCGTTGGCCGGAAGAGACCGGCGACTGCTCCTGAATCTCGATGGTCTAGCCCGCCGTTTGCGCTACATAGTCGGAAGACTCCAACGCGCGGCTGACTCAATCGAAACTGTTGTCGGTGAAGTGCTGCGCGGGACTCAGATGCTGTCGGCAGGGGTGCTCGATGAAGCGAAGTCGGTTGAAGAAACATCACGTTCCATTGCCGAAATAAACGGCTCGATGCACTCGGTCGGCGAAAGTCTGCAGACTCTATCGAACCTCTCTCAATCGACCTCGAGCTCGGTAATGAGGATGGCGACCTCTATCAACCAGGTTTCCGAGAACGCCGACGAGCTTGCGCAGTTCGTTGAGGAGACGGCGTTCGCTATTGAAGACATGGCGAACACCGTTCGAAAGGTGGCCGACTCTACCGAGGCGCTTGCCGAGTCCGCCGAGAAGACCGCGCGCGCTATGGAAGCGATCGACAATTCGACTCGGAGCATCGGCGAGTCGGTCAACGAAACCACAATGCTTGCAGACGAGGTCGCGCGCTCAGCCGACTCTGGCAGCGAGCTTGTCGCTGAGACTGCGACAAGCATGTCCAAGATAAAAGACGCCATTGACGCCGCGACCGAAACCATCACTCGGCTTGGCAAGAGGTCCGATCAGATAGGAGAAGTCACCCACGTCATAAACGAGATCGCCGACCGTACCCACCTGCTCGCCTTGAACGCGGCGATCCTGGCGGCGCAGGCAGGCTCGCAGGGACGCGGCTTTCGCATTGTCGCAGACGAAATCAAAGAGCTGAGCGAACGCACGTCGGCCTCGACTCGCGAGATTGAAGAGGTCATCAAGGCCGTTCGCGAAGACGTGACCGAAACCATCGAGCGTGTAGCAGTCGGTGGACAACGCGCCGACGCAGGCGTTGATCTCGCGTCGCGAGCTGCAGCGCTCCTCGCAGAAATTCGCGACAAGACCAACGCCGCATCGGACCGCATTCGGCTTATCGCCGACTCAACCGCGATTCAGGCAGCCGAGAGCCACACTGTGCTCGAAGCCGCCGACCTGGTGAGGCAACAGGCTCGCGGCATCGAGCGCGCCACCGGCGAGCAGGCTCTAACATCGCGCCACATCGGCGAGCGCGCGCTGCACATGAGCGAGCTCACCGAACAGGTGCGTCGGGCTACGCGCGAACAGGCAAAAGTATCCAGGTCGATTGCCGAGGCTATGGAAGAACTCACCGGGGCAGTCGAGCAGATTCGCGGGGCCTCGGATGAGCAGTCCGTCGGCGCCGATCAGGTCTTGAGAGCGGTTGATACGATCAAGGAAGTAGTGAGCCGGAATCAAACCTCGATCTCCGGCATCAATAGCGCAGTTGATCTGCTGGTGCGCGAGGCCGAGTTGCTCAACCGGGAGGTCGAGTCATTTCACCTGCCGGTGCCCGAGCGTGGCGGACATTTGCGGTTCGCGCTGCGAGCGTCGCAGGTGACGCTCGACCCGGCGACCATGTCATCACTTTCGCGCGTTGACGTGATGTCGAATATCTTCGAGGGCCTGGTTCAGTTCGGCGAGCGCGCGGAGATTCGGCCGGCGGTGGCTGAGCGTTGGGATATTTCGCCCGACGGCCGTGTGTACACTTTCTACTTGCGCGAAGCAGCCCGCTTCCACAACGGGCGCCGCGTG
The DNA here is from genome assembly GCA_964548075.1 of uncultured Clostridia bacterium. Taxonomy (GTDB): domain Bacteria; phylum Acidobacteriota; class Blastocatellia; order UBA7656; family UBA7656; genus Onstottus_A. The sequence goes on from CAZJQQ010000006.1 coordinate 58,697, forward strand.
CGCTCCGATGATGTGAAGTATTCCTTCGAGCGGCAGATGCGCCAGAACGAAGATGCGGCGGCGTGGGCTTTCAGACCTCTGGTTGGCGCGGATCAATTCATGTCCGGGGAGGCCGACTCCGTAGCCGGGATTCAAGTGGTTAGCGAACAAGTACTGAGGCTCGAGCTGATCCAGCCCGTTGCGTTTTTCCTTTCGACGTTGTGCACCGAATACAGCTACGTCGTGCCGCGCGAAGAAGTTGAGCGGCCCTCCATGGATTTCGAGATTCGACCTGTAGGATCGGGTCCGTTCCGCGTGGTGGAGCCTGTGCTCGGCAAGGAAGTACAGCTCGAACGATTTACCAATTACTGGAATCCGGAACTGCCTTACGTTGACCGGCTGACCGTTTTTTTCGGACTTAGCGCTGAAGAGATATTCGGCACATTTCTACGAGGTGAACTTGATTACGTCAGCGACCTGCCGCTCACCAACTTGAGCGAGCTCAAGGAGCGGGCGGCGGATATACAGGTGCTCGAAGCTGTGCAGCTACAAACGCGAATGCTGGTCTTCGATTGCGAGCGGCCGCCGTTATCGGACAGGCGTGTGCGTCAGGCGATATGTCTCGCGATCGACGGGCGGCGCTTCCTGCGCGAGGTGTACGGCGAGATGGCCGAGCTGAGCATCGGCCCGATACCTCCGGGAGTGTTGGGCTACGACGCGGGCGAGCGCGGCTACGATTACGATCCCGACCGGGCGCGGGCCTTGCTGCAAGATGCTGGCTACGACGGCGGGTTTGAAACTGAAGTATGGTGGCCACAGTCGGTAAGTGCGGCCGTCGAGTGCTTGAAAGAGGACCTTGCAGTGGTAGGAATTCACGCTGAGTTTCGTTATGTCGAGGCCGAGGAGATGGAGCGTGGGCTCAGACTACGCACTGTCCCTATCGCGGGCCGCGACTGGTATGCAGATTATCCGGACCCTGACAACTTCACCTATGTACTTTTCAATTCTTGCAATCGCGATCTATTCATAAGCACCTATTCGAACGAAGAGGTTGACCGCTTGACTAGCGAAGCTCGGTCAGTGATGAACCGGGAGCAGAGGGCCGCCATTTATCGTGAGGTGACAAAGCTGTTGCTCGAAGATGCGCCCTGCGCATTTCTGGCTCATCGAAGGAGCTTCGTGGCACACCGATCCGATCTTGAGGGCGTAACTCTGCACCTGCTCTCGCCCTCGGTCACGCCTAAGGACTTGTGGTTTGCAAAAGGCGCAGACAAAACGCAAGCCGCGGGCGAGCAATGAACGGTGGTTCGCCCATTGCTCGCCTTGATCGTCATTTCAGATTCTTTAGCTCGTTGATACGCGCGCGCAGCGCTCGCACGAAGGTAGTAACCTCTCCGTCGCTGAACCCGCCGGCGCGGAACGCATCCGAGAGTTGTTTGTCCGAGAGCCTACCCGCCAGATTCCCCATCCAGCGAGCGTGCTCGACGCTAATTCCCTCGAGGGCCTTAGGGTCTTTGCCCTTATAGTTGAACACGACCTGACCGTTGCTCACTCCGGTGATAAACACCTGGTCCGAGTAAGGTCCGGCTTCGCCCTTAGTCCCGGCGGGCGCGTTCTGGAAGCCCGGAATCTTGCGGAAGGGTGAACCTGTCTTGCCAAAGGTCGCCCCCAGATCCGACACGTAGTAGATGGTCTCGCTCCTGTCACCGCCGCTCTTCTTCGACGGTTGGATAATCTTGTTGTTGTCCTCTTTTAGGTCCCAGTTGTTGAGCAGCGCCATCAGGACCTTCAAGCCTTGAATCTCCCGCGTACCAGCGAACGGGTTCGCGTGCCAGGACCAGACGCCCGCCTCTTTGAAGCCATCGTCTCGTCGCTTGAAGCGCACGTCCCACACATCAAATCCACCACGGCCTTCGACGTGGACGCGCTTCACAAAGTAATCCATGTCCACGTGGTATCCCAGAGCCCATACGATTCGCGAAGCTGAGGGCGCCGGCCTTGCTTCCGCCCCAAACTTGACTTGCCACTTGCGTCCACGATCATCGTCAACATGGATCTTCTCGGAAGTGCCAGACTGCAATCGCTCGACGAACGTGAACTTGCCTTTAGCGTCGGGCGCTCCTTCAGCGCCGCCCGGCCCGTTAAAGAGATCGCGCCTCTCAATATCGGTTGGCTCGCGCCACAGCACGTTGTGAGCTTCAGCAATGTCGCCGCTCGCTGCTGCATCTTTTTTCTTCTCTTTGTCTGGCTTGTCGCCTTTGTCCTTTTTCTGTGAGCCGGCTAAGGACCCGGACACGCCAACTGTCGAAAAGATGAAAAACAAAATCAGCGTGAGTGCGCAGATGTTCTTCCACTTGCCCAGCATAGATTCAGCCTCCTGAAGGTTATTCAGCCAGCCCATTATAGACATTTGGAATCAGCGCACACAGCGGCTTTCAGCGTCGAGAACAGTGAATTGTCTTTGTAGAAGGAAGGATGAGCGGCAATTGCGGCTTAAAGGCAAGGCGGCGCGCCGAGTGCTCACGACGCGCCTCCGTAGGACTTGGGCTGGCTCAGTTAGATCGCTCGATCAGGTCGCCAATCTGAACCTCCGCTGTAGTTCGCGTGATGAGGGCGACTGACGCGCCTTTTTCAACCTTTAGCACAACCAGTTCGCCTAGTACCTTGCGCGGCAGCGGCGGTCGCTCGCGAATTACTTGCTCCTGAGGGACGCGCGTCCCCTGAATCGAATACTCGCCGCCGCGAAAACGATCGCCGTTGTATCCGCTGCTGCGACTCTTCACGACCTTGTCGCGCGGGGTGTTGGTGATGCCCTCTCCGGGTCCGATCTCGCGATAGATGGTGAACAGGTCGCCTGGGTGCACATTCCGTCGAGTGCCAAGGTCGATATAGACGACTCGATTCGCGGACAGGTTCTCGTGAAAACCGGGCGACATGACGATCTGTCCCTTTGTTCCTCCTGACCCTTCGCCGAACCGGGGTAACGGCCGGGTCTCGCCGGCGTTGGGTCCCGCATATTCTTCGTAGGGCTTCAGAAGGTCGCCAAATTCTACAGTGTCGCACGACACGGTTATTTCGGCCGTGGAGGTCTGATCCGCGACTTCGACTACCCGAAGCAGACCGAGTTCGCGCACCAGGTAGCCAAGCTTCTTCTTAGTAAACGGATGATTGACCGCTCCCATGGGACGGATTATGTAATAAACGGCGCCGGGCTGAACGCCTGCGCCGCGCCCGCGATTCAGGAACACCGTGTCGCCCTGCGCAAAGGTGACTTTAAGGTTTTCCTTTTCGGCGCCTACCACCTGGAGGTCGACCCGCGGCGGAGTGTCGGCAATGAAACCTGTGCAATAGATGTCTGACCGTCTGGCCAGCGGCTGGGATTGGTCCGAACTCTGCTGCCGTGCAACGACAGAACTGATTGAGGATCCAACAAAAAAGATGATGAGCGCGACGCCCATGCGGGCTGTACTTTTCATTGCTACTCCTTCGAGGTGTGGGGAGCGGTTTGAGACAAATCCAAAGGGGCAAAAAGAAGCGTTTAAGTTCTGCCGCAAAGTAACAAAGTCTTATGCGCAAGTCAACAATTAAAATCGCGTCGCTCACTCGCTGATGGTGATCGATCGCCAAGCCGCGGAGGTTCAGCGACCATGTTTCTGCCGGCCTAACGTACCCCGCGATTGCGCGACAATTTGCTTGACACCCAACTAAATAGAGCGATAATGGCAGGCATCCCGATGGGTTGTACTCTTAGCTAGCAATAATAGTAGTCGGCACCCGAGCTTAGAAGGATTGCAGCGAATCAGAGTATCAGGTCGTCACGTCCCCGAGGGACGATGGATTAGTTCCTGTAAACTCGCCGTCGTTATCACACTATAAACAGATACTGCGATTGGTTCGGGCTGCCGACAAGCGCGAGTCGAGCAAGGGAGGACCTAAGTGGAAGAGTACACGGACAAGGTTCTGAGGTGTATCGATTGCGGCGAAGAGTTTGTCTTCAGTGCGGGCGAGCAACTGTTTTTCGCGGACAAGGGGTTGAGAAACGATCCGAAGCGATGTAAACCATGCAAGTTAAAAAAGAATGACCGTATCGCAGCCAACATGCAGGCCTACGGTCAGCCTTTCCCACGCGAGCGCATCGAGGTGACAGTCAAATGCGCGCTCTGTGGCGTCGAAACCACGGTACCTTTCAGACCGACCCAGGGACGACCGGTTTATTGTCGCGATTGCTTTCTAAGGATGCGCGCTTCAGCGCATGTTCACGCCCCGCTTTCCTAGGCCATTCAATACGGAAGGCTACACTGTCTAGCCGCGTACAAGCTGAGGAGGATTGTCCCGTCACATTTCAGCTTGGTTTGGTATTCAAGTAGTCACGCACCTTCTTCATGTCCTCCCAGACCTCACGCTTTTTGTCAGGCGAGCGGAGGAGGAATGCGGGGTGAAAGGTCGGCATCACCTTTATGCCGTTCCATTCACGCCACTCGCCTCGCGCCCTGGTAATCGGTTCTCTTGTTCTGAGCAGGCACTGGAAGGCGGGCGAACCAAGCGCGACGATTACGTCGGGGCGAATGAACGCGAGCTGGCGCAATAGAAAAGGCTCGCAGGTGTCCGCTTCGTCGCGCTCAGGCGTGCGATTTCCGGGTGGGCGGCACTTGACGATGTTCGCGATATAAACGTCTTCGCGTTTCAGACCAATCGCCAAGATGATTTTGTCGAGCAGTTGACCCGCGCGCCCTACGAATGGACGGCCGGTGGCGTCTTCTTCCGCTCCCGGACCTTCACCTACGAACACGAGCTTCGCTTGAGGATCGCCTTCTCCGAACACGATCGTTTTGCGATGCTCGTGAAGTTTGCACCGCCGGCAGTCACCGATGTCCTCTCTAATCGCTTCAAGGGAGGGGTCGCGGAACTCTATCACGGGAAGGGCCGCGCTCCCGCGCCGCGAGCTGCCCTGTTGTTCTACTGCAAGGCTCTCGCCAAACAGTCCGGCCTGTTCTATCCGTGATGTTCTCTGCGTGGCAGGTTCTTCATCGCGAACTCGAGACTCGCCTTTCCGGGCTTGCGCCGCGCCGAACGCGCCGGCAGATTTGAGGACCGCTGAAACTGAATCCGTGGAATCGGCAGTGGGAGCCGATTCCGTGGCGAGGGCCGAGGCGCCGCCGAGGTCTTCGACTCCCATCTCGCCATAAAACTTCAATTGGTTTTCGATATCGCGGGCGATAGCCAATGTCTCATCGATGATCTCTTTCGACATTGCCACGAATTCTCCACCACCGGCTCAGAAGGGTCAAGTTAGGCCAGCACAAACTTGAGCCTTGCTGAGCCGCCAACTAGAATCCTATTTTCGGTGCTTACCAGAAATAAGGGCGAACCAGCGGTCCGAAAGGGGGCACGGTGGCGGATGAGAGAGTTAGAGCGCGGCGCGTCAGGGAAGCGGTCCGCGCGCTTCGCCACCGCAACTACCGAATATACTTTTTCGGCATGTTTGTGTCGTTTACCGGCACGTGGATGTAGAGTGTCGCGCAGGGCTGGCTGATATATCGCCTCACAGGGTCTGCCTGGCTGCTTGCTCGTTGGCTTCGCCAGCCAGGTTCCTGTGTTCCCCTTAGCTCCGCTCGGCGGCGTGATGGCCGACCGGCATAGCTGCCATCGCATAATAATCAGGTGGAAGCAAAAAAGGACCTTGCCCAAACCTGCCCAACTTCCTTTTCCTTTGCCTTTTCTCCTTAGCCTTGGTACTGTGGCAGCAACGCAATGTAGTCAAGGGCGCAGGTGGGAAACTGCAGACGAACGCGCTTTTGACAGGAGGTGCTCTATGCGCCCAATCACAATTCAGCGCCAGGTAGCTGCGGCATCGCTCGTCGCTCTGCTTTTCCCGGTTCTCGCGTTGGCTCAAGCGTCCCCGTCAATACAGTTCTTCATGCCAAACGGCACCTATCCGCCGCGCGAGCTTCGTTTCGAGATGGCGGTTGACAACGGGCGCATCGAGACATTCTTCAGCGATTCAAAGGGCAAGTTTCTGCTGACGCGCTTGCTAGGCCTTAAGCCCGATGCGGAGTACAAAGTAACAGTCATCGGCGACGGCGCCACTTTTGATACCACGACGGTTTCGTTCAAAGAGTACGGCGTGTACTACATCCCGATTTATCTGAAGCCGCTTAGCCACCAACCCACACCGCCAGCGAAGCTGGTCGACCTCGCAGAGTTCGACGCGGAGGTTCCGGTTGAAGCCAGGCAAGCCTATGAGGGCGCCATTGTTTCTTTCAAGGAAGGTCAGCGTGCGGAAGCGATTCGCGGACTTGAGCACGCAATCGAGATTTATCCGAATTACTTTCGCGCACTCAATGATCTCGGCGTGATCTACATGAAGATAAACAAGCTCGATGACGCGGTGCGCATGTTCGAGCGAGCGTCGAAGATCGCGCCGCGCGTTTATCATCCGAGGCTGAATCTGGGAATCATCCTGACGCGGCGGGGAAAGTACAAGGAAGCCGTTGCGCTCCTCGATGCGCTTTACAGGGAGAACCAATCGATTTCGGAGGTCCGGATCGCGCTTGGGGATGTCTTAATCGCAATGAATCGATTGGACGAAGCCGAGCCTCATCTCCGTGCGGCATTGCTTGATTCGAGGCTCGATCGCGGGAGCGCCGGGAATGCTCATTATCAACTCGGGTTGCTGTTTAACAAGAAGCAGAAGTACGCCTCGGCGGTGATCGAGTTGAGCCAGGCCGTTCAATCTATACCCAACGCGGCGCGCATTCACCTTCAACTGGGAGGGGCCTTGTTACAGCTCGGGCGATTGGATGATGCCCAGCGCGAATTGTCAGCAGCTTACCGGCTCGGGGGCGCTCAGATGGGCGGCGCTCAGTTGATGTTGGGTCAGATCTACTTCATCGAGAAAAAGTACGAAAGCGCACAGCGAGCCTTCGAGCAGTATTTGACCGACGTTCCAAGTGCGCCAAACGCGACTGAGATCCGGGCGTTCATCGAGAGGATCAGAACCGCGTTGGCCCGAAGCTGAACTGATCGGTGCGCGACCGCCTGCGGCTTCCGCTGGGGTCGGTGCCGGTTGCTTCGCAACGAACAAAGGACTGTTTCCAAGAAAGAGGCCCTCGGCCGCAATCGCAAGCCGAGGGCCTTTTACTTCAAGTAGGACCGAGCCCTGACTCAGGTTAGAAATTGAACCTGAACTGGAACTCGATCAGTCTGCCACCGGGATCGTTGGTGCCGGACACCGTAGGATCGCGGTAAGCCGCGCGAGTCTCACCGAAGTCAGTAGCACCGCCTGAGATTGTTCTCAACGGGCTGTTAACGCTGGCGATGCTTCCGACATAGAAGTTCGACCGGTTAAACGCATTGAGGAACTGAACGCGGCCTTCGAAGTTTGTTCGCTCGGTGATGCGAATGCGCTTCATAATGTTCAGGTCGAAACGCGCGGTCATCGGACCATAGAGGACTATGCGATGGCCGAGCTCGCCCGGCGTCGTTGGCGGTCCGATGTAGGGCGCGTTCGGATCAAGCGTGCCGCCGTTTTCAAAAGCCGCCTTCGTGTTCTTGATGATCGAATCGGGCAGCCAGAGGACAACGCCGTGACAATTAGGATCGCACACCGTCGTCTTGCGAATCTTGACTAAATCCTGAAGCTGTTTCGCCGAGATGTTGCGAAGCACGACACCTGCATCGTTCTGATTGAAGGTGGCGCGTCCACTTGTGAACAGGATCGACGGGCCGGACTGGATGCGAACCACCCCACCGAACTGCCAGCCTCCGACTATGCGGCTGACGATCGGGTTAGTGCTGCTAGCGAATTGCTTGCCAGGACCAAACGGCAGCTCATATATCCAGTCAATCTTGAACGCATGCCGTATGTCCCAGGGCGACGCGGTCTTGTCAAGGTCCGGTCTGCGGAGCGTTCTCGGATTGCTGAATACCGAGTCCGAAGAGCTGTACGAGTTCGACAGCGCCTTGGCAAACTGGTAGCTGCCCTGTACGAGCAACCCATTCGACAGCCGGCGTCGCAACTCGATCTGAAGCGCATTAAACGTCGTGTTGATTCCATTGCTCATCACAAACGCTCCGCCGGTTGTCTGCGGGTTGACTATGAAGAAGTTCGTCACCTTGTTTCCGTTCGGCAGCGTCGTGAATGGGACCAACCCTGCGGTGATCAGGTTATTCGTCCGCGACGCGGTGAAGGCGAAGTTGCTGGCGAGCGCGCCAGCCTCACCTCGCAGCAAACGCGTAATCGTCGTCGAATCCGTTGCAGCCCCAGCTCCACCAATTGCCGTGGTGATGAGCGGCACATTGAGTTGACCAGCCAGACCCGAGTTGCCGTAATTGCAAGCAACCTGGCCGGTCTGACCGCATAGCGGATTGGCCTTGATGAAGAGGGCCAAGTTGTTCTGCGCGGCTTTGAACACATCGAGGAATCCGTTCTCGAAGATGTTCACTTCGTTGTAGTCCATCTGCCGCCACAAGTGTGTGCCGTGCGTTCCAACGTAGCGGACCTCAACAGCCGTGTTTTTGTCCAGCTCCCGCTGGAGGCCAAACGTCATCGACTGCGTATAGCCTGCCTTCAGACCCGGGTCGAAGTCGTTGGCGCCGGTTCCGCTAAATGAGCCTGGCGTGAGCGGGAACGCGGTTGTATTGGCCGGCGGCGCTAGCGAGGGTAACGCGGGTCGATTGCGATAAAGCATGCTGCCCGCGGTGAAGGTAGTCGGCACACCGTTCACGGTGCACGGGTTCGAGGCACAACGGCTAGGGCTAACGGTAAGATCCACGGTCGGTCCGTCATTCGACCCGAACATTGAGTTGTAAGCGCTGAACCCTTCACGTGTGTAGGCAATAGAGTAGCCGCCTCGAAGAACCGTCTGGTCCCCCTTGCCGACTATCTTGCCCAGCCACCCACCGTTGACGTTCGGGCTCCACGCAAAACCCACCGATGGGCCGAAGTCCTTGTGGCGGGTCCTGAATGCTTTCTCCCCTGGCTGAAGCAAGCTGAACTGAGTCGGCTTCCCGGTGAACACCCCGGGCTTGAACAAATTGCCATTGCCCGAAACGCCGAAGATGCCTTCGATGCTGGTACGGGTGTAAACGTTGTTATCATTCACCGGGGAGGGCTCGAACTCCCAGCGCAGCCCGTAATTCAACGTTAGGTTTGGCCGTGCCTTCCACGCGTCTTGACCATAGAATGCAAACTCGTTCTGGTGATTGTACTGGCTGGCCGGGATGAAGTCGAACGTGCCAGTTGTCCCATCGAGCGATGCCGAGCGGGCGATTGAGCTAACGCGCCCAGTCAATAACGCGTAAAGCAGCCCAGCGTCGCTGCGTTGCGTCGCAGAAGAGCTCGGGAAGTTCGCCAACGTGAACAGGCTGGTCCCGCCGGTGTTCACCGGATCTCCACTCGCAAGACCGAAGCTTATTTGCGGTACCTGCTGTGTGCCCACGCCCTGCGTGAACGACGCGACCCGGGTGTATGCAAACCCCAGGTTGAGCGTGTGTGTACCTCTCAGCGTGGTGACGTTATCGGTGAGACCCTTGACGGGAGTGTTTCGCCGCGACTGAGTACTGCGGTTTCGGAACCCGTAGATGTAGCCCCCGCCGTTTGGCGAATAGCCGTCCCAGAGGCCATACAGCCGAGGGTCAAACTCCTGGAAGAACAGGGACGTGCCATTGCCCGACGACGTCGCCCGGACCTCGTTGATCAAGCGATCGTTGATCGTCCAGCGATGCGCCCCCACAAACGAGAACGTGTTTCGGTGTATTGAGCCAGTCTGTCCGGGAGAGCCCAGGACTATGCCCGTTCCGGGATACACATTGATCTGTCCGTTCACACCGTCCGGAAGGGAGAAGTAGTGTTGGTAGTTGTGAATGAACTCGATGTGGTGATTGGCCGTCACATTTGCATCGAGCCGGATCGTCGGGAACCACCGAATGTTCAGGCCAGGATCCTGGAACTGATAGTTCAGGCGGTTATAGTCGTTGTTGGTCCCGATGCGGCTTGTCAGCGCGCCATCCTTGTGTATGGCATCCTCGATAATCCCGAGGCCTTTCGCAATTGTCGAGTCCTGCGAACCCGGGTACCCCTTTGAGGCTGCGAGCGCCAGCAGGTCGATCGTACGAACGTTGCCAGTGGAATCGTTGTACGTAAAGATGCCGGCGCGTGCGGCGTTTGTCAGCACCGTTTGGTTGCCCACGACAGCAAGAGAGCTGTAGGCGTTGGGCAACGTGAAGTACTCGTAGTTGACGAAGAAGTGGACCTTGTCGCGACTCTTCAACAACCCCGGGATCGTTATCGGTCCACCGAGGTTGCCGCCCCACTGCCTCAGTATGAACGCGTCTCGCGGGAGACCGTCAATGTTGTTGAAGTAGTAGTTAGAGTTGAACGTCTTCGAGCGATACTGCCAGAAGGCGCCGCCGTGATACTCCGGCGAGCCTGACTTGGTGATGAAGCGGATCTGCACAGCACCCTCGCCTCCGCTCTCGGCGCCGGGCGTTGCAGTGGTCACCGTGACCTCCTGTATCGCATCGGATTTCGCCTGAATGCTGGTGAAGAATCCATCCGAACTGCGCAGGAAGTTGTCCTGAATGTTTGCTCCGTCCAGGGTCAGGTTGACAGAACCCTTGGGCAGACCATTAATCGACGATGTGCGTGGCGTACCTGGGGTCATAACCCCCGGCAGCGCAAGCACCAGTTGAAGCGCATCCCGCGTGGAGAAGGGAAGCTCGCCAATCTGACGGCCCACGATTGTGGTCGACACCGTGGAGCTTTCGGTCTGAAGGACCTCAGCGCCCCCGGTCACTACGACCTGCTCGGTTGCGCCCCCTGTCTCGAGCGCCGTGTTCAGGGTCGCAACTTGACCGGCGTCCACCTTCACTTCTTTCGTTACGGTCGTCTTGAACCCCGCCGCCGCGATGGTGACCGTATAGGTTCCATTTGGTATGGATGGGATCGTCCACCCTCCTTCTTCATTTGTAATCGACTTGTATTCCGTCTGCGCCTGATCGTGTTTCGCAGTGACCTGAGCCTTCGGAATCAAGGCGCCGTTCGCGTCTGCAACTACGCCTGTGAGTCGCCCCGAAGTTGTGACCTGCGCCGGAACTGAAGTAGCAACCAGCGACACCATCACCAGGAGCAACCCAAGGCGGCCTGTCAACCGCTTTCTCATGAGAATCCTCCTCCACCTGTTTTGTCACAGGTATGGTTAATCAGATTTGTGTGAGCGAAAAACTCGAGTGCCACCAGAGCAAGGTCGATCCCAACCCTAGGTACTCTCCTGGACCAAACGTCTATTCAGGAGACTCGAACTGAGCCGACATTGACCTGGATGTGCGCAATCTACAGCGACCCGTTGAAAATTACAAGCCCATTCGGACGGAAATCTCACCGCTTAGCCTCCATGCTTGTCATACGCTTCACAGAGTTTCTGAACCGCCTCCTGAGCTTCTAAGCGGCAAAGAACCGGAAGAACCACATTTCCGACGCCTAACAATTTGATGATGGAGTGATGATAGAGAGCAGAGAATCTCAGCTCAGCAACTATGATACCGATGGCAAGCCTACACCTCAGCCTTTAATAAGTTCACCAACGATGTGGTTTCCGCTTAGCCGAGGTTCGCGCTTTCTGTATCCAGAATCCGGGTATCCGAAACGCTGAATGTCCTATCCGAATTATCGGATTTCTTGAAGCCGGCTGCTTGAAGTGGAACGGCGCCAGAAGTGGACGTCGCATGGCGATCACCTGTCACCAACTCGCGCGATCGTCAGCACATTCACTCGTCGAGCGCCCGCGTCGATCAGAGCCTCGCTAGCCGCGCAGATCGTGCTGCCGGTCGTGTACACATCGTCCACCAACAGCACCGACGCCCCGTCGATCAGGCCCGGTCTCGTCACCTCGAAGGCTCCTTCGACCGACTGAGCACGATCGTTTGCGTCCATGCCCGCGCGATGCCGCTCCGTGGGCTTGGTTCGCTTCAGCGAGCGATCATCAAGCCGCAAGCCGAGTCCTCGAGAGACCAGTCGGGCGATGATTGCCGCTTGATTGAATCCTCGCTGTTGTTCTCGAAGGCGATGTAGCGGGACGGGCACCACAACATCGCTTCTTAGCGCGAGGTCATGCTCGGAGAACGTGCGGTGGATGATCGCGCGCAAGCGTGGACAAATGTGAGGAGTGACCTTCAGAAACAGTATGCTGGCTTCGAGAGCGCCGGCGTAAACTCCGCAAGCGCGCGCCGCGGTGAACGGAGCCAAAGAGCACATACCGCAAAGCCGCCCCCCGATCGTTGGGGGACGCTCGGCTGTGGTAATCGTTGGGGCCACGGGTGCGCCGCACTTCGCGCAGACAAATCCGGTCAGTATCCTGGTCAAGGCGGGATCGTCCCAACACTCGGCGCACACGACGCCGTCGTCCCATGACTCTACCGCGGCTCCGCAGACGCGGCATTCTTCAGGATAGGCCAGGCCCAGCAGACCGTCTCTGATGTTTCGGAGCGCGCGTGGCAGCACGCTTGATCCTCCAGAAGCGAAGGGGATTCAGCGGTAGGTTAAACGAAGGACGCGGGACCGCGCAACCAGGCCTTTCGTGGCTAATAACGAGCGGGCAATCATAGAATCAACTCTCTTTTTCAACCAGCAATCCTTGCTCCATTTGCTCCTGACACTTAATGCAGTGAGGCGTCCAAGGTATGGCGTCGAGCCGTTTGGGTTGGATGTCCTCGCCACAGTTCACGCACTCGCCAAAAGCCCCTTCGGTGATGCGATCCAGCGCTTCTTCGATCAGCCTGAGCGTGTTGCGCTCATTAGTGCTTTGAGAGAAGAGAAGCTCTTTGGTGTATGAGTTCGACGCCTTATCTGCGGGATCCTGGCTGACGTCGCGGTCAGCCTCGCGGCCGTAGTCTTCTGTGCGCTCGACCATCCCGAGCAATGCGCTTCTTTGCTCGGTCAGCCGGGCCTCGTATTGTCTTACTTTCCTTTTGTCCATCGAATTCTCCTGGTCCGATTTCTTCTGTCCTCAACTATACACTACGTCAGCGACCATCAGCCGCGGGCTTCGCTACGCTGCCGGCACCTCACTTTTGATAAGGCAGGTCGTGGATAATTGTAAAAGCGCGATAGACCTGCTCGATCAACAAAACTCGGGCGAGATCGTGTGTCAAAGTCATCCTCGACAGAGCAAGCACAAAATCGGCCCGGTCGCGCACCGCGTCCGAAAGCCCGCAATGACCGCCGATCACGAACGTGATCTGCTTGGTCCCAGCGAGCCTGTGCCTCTCAACCATCTCGGCCAGCTTGATCGAATCAATTTCGCGTCCGCGCTCGTCGAGCGCGATGAGATAAGCTGCTGACGCGGTGCGTGAAAGGATATCCTCGCCTTCTTTATCAATGATCCGTCGCGCGTCGCCGCCTACGTCATCGCGATCGCGCAGCTCCGTCACTTCAACAGTGGCGAATTTAGCGACGCGGTCAAGGTACTCCTGAATCAACTGCTTTACGGGAGCCCTCTTGGTTTTGCCGATCCAGACGAACCGCAGCTTCATGTTGGTTCCGGGTTCCGAGTTCCGGGTTCATAGTTCCCTAAACCCGAAACGCAGAACCCGAAACTCGGAACTGGCTAGTTGAGCGCCGGGCTGCCGGCACTCAACTTACCGATGTTATAGCGCCGAATCTTCTCGTAAAGATTCTTGCGGCTGATGCCGAGTATCTCGGCCGCGCGCGTCTTGTTTCCGCGGGTGTGCTCGAGCACCTCACGGATGTACACCGCTTCCAGCTCCGCTAGCGACGGCTTCGTTTTGCGTGATTGCATCAGGCGGGCAGCAGATCTCAAGTAATCGGGCAAACCGGCCACGTCAATCACGTCGTCATTCGACGTGAGCACAGCGTGTTCTATGATGTTTCTCAGCTCACGAACATTGCCCGGGAAATCGTAGCCCGAAAGCGCATCCACAGCCTCGCTCGAAAGGCGCACGCCGGCACGCCCACTGCGCGACGCAAAATGTCGCACAAACTCGCCTGCTAACTGTGGTAGATCTTCGAACCGATCGACAAGCTTCGGAAGTTCGATCGTCACCACGGCGAGCCGGTAGTACAGATCATCGCGAAACGTCCTGGCGCGCACGGCCTCTTTTATGTCGATGTTCGCCAGTGCGATTATACGAACGTCGATCTTGATTGGTTGCTTCCCGCCGAGCCGCTCGAAGTTGCGCTCCTCGATCACGCGCAAAAGCTTCGCCTGGGACGAGGGGATGAGACTGGCGATCTCGTCGAGCACGAGTGTGCCGCCCTCAGCAGCCTCAAACCGTCCGGGCTTCGAATCGGTTGCGCCAGTAAAGGCGCCCTTCTCATAACCGAACAGCTCTGATTCGAGAAGCTCTTCGGGTAACGCCGCGCAGTCTATCTTTACAAACGGCCGTTCGCGGCGAAGGCTGCGGTCGTGAATCAGCCTGGCGGCTGCGTCTTTGCCGGTTCCCGATTCGCCCAACACCAGCACGTTCGACCCAGTGACCGCGACTCTATCAATGAGCTCCGCGACTTTCTGCATAGCCGGCGAATTGGTAACAAGCTTCATAAGAACTGAGTGATGCGTGATTCGAGATTCGTGATTCGAGATTCGTGATTATCCCTTAGTTGATGCCGCGTTCCTCTTACGGATCACGCATCACTAATCACTGCTGACCTCAACGCGCGGCGCGTCACGCCACAACCGCTCCAGATCGTAGAACCGCCGGGACGCTGGACCGAAGACATGCACGATGAAATCGCCGTAGTCTAGCAGAATCCATTCTGCGCTGCTATAGCCTTCGATGTGCCCCGGCCGCTTGCCGCTCTTCAGCAGTGCTTCTTCAACTGCGTTAGAAATGGCTTGTACTTGCCGCGTGCTCGCGCCGGTGCAGATCAGGAAGTACTCCGTAAACGAGGCCGCATTTCGCAAGTCAAGCACGACCAGATCGGTCGCCTTCTTGTCGCTTGCCGCACGCGCCGCGATCGTCACCTTGTCTTCAGTCTCCAGCGTCTGCTCCGGCCGCGACCGGGGCTGTTTGTTTGCGCTACGACCCATGAAGTTACCGCCTGTACAGTTCGTACTTTCTGATATAGTCGGCCACGCGCGGCGGCACCAGGTCCTGAAATGACTCGCCGTCGCGCACTCTTTGCCTTATCTCTGTAGACGAGACGCCGGTGTTGACATAGCCGGTCACGTATATGTGATGCTCGTTCAAGTCCTCGACCGCCTGCAGTTCACTCTCGCGGCCACGCAGATCGACGAGTGTTGGCCTGAAACGCTCCTCCAAATGCGAGGAGCCAACGTCGTGGCCCGGCCGAGTGATTACTATCAAGTTGGTAGACGAAAGCAACCGCGCCGGCTCGCGCCACGTGTTGATTTCTTCGAATGAGTCTGCGCCCATGACAAAAAATAGTCTCGTCCCCATTCCAAATGCGCCTCGAAGCCGCTCGACGGTCTCGAACGTGTAAGGCCGGTCGGGGGCTTCAAGCTCGATGGTCGAAACCAGCACGCGCGGCTCATCAAGCGAAGCCAGGACCGCCATCGTGAACCGATGATAATCGCCGGCGATTGCGCGCGAGCCTTTGTGAGGCGGTCTGTGGGCAGGAATGATCAGCAGTTGATCGAGTCCGAAGTTTCGCACGATAGCGCGCACGACTTCGACGTGTCCGTTGTGCATCGGATCGAATGTCCCGCCGTATGCCGCTATTCGACGTTCGCCCATAGACTCCGGTTTCGGGTTTGTGGTTTCTGGTTTCTAGTTTGTGGTTCCAAGTTTGTGGTTCACGGTTAGTCTTCGAACCAGAAACCACAAACCAGAAACCACAAACCAGAAACTACAAACCATAAACTACAAACCAGAAACTGCTGCCTGGCTTGCCCTCCGAATTTGCTCGACCTTTGCGCCCACTCCTACAACAAAGTCATCAATGCCGTAGCCGCTGACGGCCGATATCTCAAACATCTCGAGTCCGCGTCCGTCGCAGTACTCGCGAAGCCGCTCCAATCTCGACGAGTCATCAACCGCGTCCATCTTTGACGCAGCAACTATTTGGGGCTTTCCTAAAAGGCCTGCCTTGTAGAGCTCAAGCTCCCGGCTGATCGTTAGAAAATCATCGACGGGATCGCGACCCGTCGAAGAGACATCTATCACGTGGGCGAGCAACTTCGTGCGCTCAACGTGACGGAGAAACTCGAGTCCCAGTCCGGTCCCCTCGTGGGCGCCCTCGATGAGCCCCGGAATGTCGGCGACCACGAACGAGCCTTCATCGCCGTAAGCGACGACTCCCAGATGCGGCTCAAGCGTAGTGAACGGGTAATCGGCGATCTTGGGACGCGCGGCCGAGATCCGCGAGATCAATGTTGACTTGCCTACGTTGGGGAAGCCGACCAGCCCCACGTCAGCAATCAGCTTAAGCTCAAGTTGGAACGACCTGACCTCACCCGGCTCGCCATCCTCGTGGTAGCGCGGCGCGCGATTGGTTGAAGTCGCGAAATGCGCGTTGCCGCGCCCGCCTCGTCCGCCTCGCGCGACGACCAGGTGTTCACCGGGTTCGGAAAAGTCATGAAAGAACTCGCCGGTTTCACCGTCGGTTACGACAGTGCCTACGGGCACCGGGATGTTGCGGTCTTCACCGTCTCGCCCGTGGCGCTTATCGCCCTCGCCGTGCAAGCCACGTCCGGCGCGAAACTCGGGGTTGAAGCGGAACTGCAAGAGAGTGTTTAGCTGGGTGGTCGCTTCCATGCTGATCGAGCCGCCTCGTCCTCCGTCGCCGCCCGACGGGCCACCGCGCGGGACAAACTTCTCGCGGCGGAACGCGGTCACTCCGTTGCCGCCGTCACCGCCCTTTACGAGTATTTTGGCTCGATCTAAAAACTGCATCTCGTTCGATTGCGGATCGCGAATGTCGAATTGCGTATTTGATCATTCAATCCGCAATTCGCAATCCGAGATCCGCAATCTGCTATCCCGCTGGGTACACGCTGATGAACTTTCCTTTGCGTCCCTTCTCTTCGTACTTAACAACACCGGTGACAAGCGCGAACAGCGTGTCGTCCGAACCACGGCCGACATTGTTGCCGGGCTTGAACTTCGTGCCGCGCTGGCGAACCAAAATCGCGCCACCGGACACTGTCTCACCGCCGAATCGCTTGACGCCGAGCCGCTGCGCGTTTGAGTCGCGTCCGTTTCGCGAACTCCCTACTCCCTTTTTGTGTGCCATAAGTCCTCTTCAAAACCTTCAAGTGAAACGCCGGCGGCGCAAATCCCCAGATTCTCACCCCGGCGTTCAACCGTTGGTTATTCTGATTTGTCCGAAGCAGCGCCAACTGACTCGATGCGAACCGCAGTGAAGTTCTGGCGATGGCCGTGAGTTTTCTTGTACTGCTTGCGGCGCTTCTTCTTGAACACGATTATTTTTCGCGCCCGGCCGTGCTCGACGACGGTCCCTGTGACGCGGTGGCCTTCGAGCGATTCACCGAACTTAACCTGATCGCCGTCGGCCGCCAGCAGCGCATCGAACTCGACCGATGATCCGACTTCAGCGGTTAAGGAGGGCACCTGAACGATGTCTCCCTCGTTAACTCGAAACTGCTTCCCTCCAGCCTGAATGATCGCGTATGCCACGGTTAGGTCCCTCCAAAAAATCGCTTCTGACGAAAGTCCAAAAGTATAGCGGGCAGTTGAAACGAGTGTCAACGCCTTGAACCCTAACATTCAAGGAAGCATCCACCAACCTCCGGCGTTTGGCGCCGAAACAGCGTCTACAACCGCCATCCCTCGCACCGTCAGCTAGCTTCGAGGTTCAGCTTCTCGAATCACTGTTCCTGGATGTAATTTCGTGGCTCGGCTAGCGGGGCAGGACAGGTTTGAAGACCTGGCGAAGGTCATCCTTGATCTGGCGGATGTCGGCTTCGAGACGGGCGAAGCGTTCCTCGTATCGTTTGTCGTTCTGACGAATTTCGTTCCGCATCGTCTCAAGCTCGCCTTTCATCTCGTTTCTGAAGGCGGTGAACTGCTCGTTGAGCGCGGCCTGCGTTGATCGCGCCGTGCCCAGTATCGTCAGGATGAATCCAAAGAAACTCAGTACGAACGTTCCGATAATCGTTATGAATTGCCAGTTGGTCACCTGCGCGCATCAGCCACGTCACTTTACCACAACAAGGTCCTGACAGTCAGCAGAATTGCCAAAAGCAAAGCAAAGATTGATCGGGGGCGACGCGAGACGAAGAAGACAATCGCGTGCCGTCATTAATCCGAATAAGGCTTGCAGTGGAAGGAAGTCTGCACGTCCGGTACAATCCGAGATTCGAAATCCGAGGTTCGAAATTCTTATGCGCATTCTCGTTTGTGACGGATTGGAAAAGACCGGCGTCGACAGGCTCAGATCAGCCAGCGGCGTGACGGTAGACGAGCAGCCTTCAATCAGCGGCGACGAACTGGCTCGAATAATTGGCGGCTACGAAGCGCTTATTGTTCGCAGCAAATCGAGGGTCACCGCCGACTTGATCGACCGAGCTGCTAACCTGCGCGTCGTAGGCCGCGCCGGCACCGGCGTTGATAACATCGACGTCAGCGCGGCTACTCAACGCGGCATTGTGGTGATGAACGCCGCTGCTGGAAACACGGTCACCACGGCTGAGCACACCATGGCAATGCTGCTTGCGCTCGCGCGTCAGATTCCACAGGCGGTGAATGCGACTAAGGCCGGTCGTTGGGAAAAGAATAGATTCCTTGGTGTCGAGTTGATGGGTAAGACGCTGGGAATCATCGGACTCGGGCGCATTGGAACCGCTGTCGCCGACCGCGCACGCGCATTCGGGATGAGCATACTGGCTTACGATCCTTACTTCACGCGAGAAGCCGCTCACGAACTCGGCATCGAGATGGTCGCGCTTGATGAGATCATAGCGCGCGCTGATTTCATCACGCTGCACACGCCGTTAACGGACGAGACCCGCTATTTGATCAACTCCGCCGCGATTGAAAAAATGAAACCCGGAGTGCGTTTGATCAACTGCGCGCGCGGGGGATTGATTGACGAACTCGCGCTGGCTGATGGGATTCGTTCTGGCAAGGTCGCGGGTGCTGCGCTTGACGTATTCGAACAGGAACCAACGCCGCCGGACAATCCGCTGCTCGCGCTCGAGCAGGTGATCACGACACCGCACCTCGGAGCATCGACTACCGAGGCTCAGCTTGGAGTGGCGACGATGATCGCCGAGCAGGTGCTCGACTATCTCAAACACGGCACGGTTCGCGGCGCGGTGAACATGCCGGCGGTGAGCGCTGAGTTGCTTGCGGCGATCGGACCCTACATCACGCTCGGCGAGAAGATCGGGCTCTTTCAGGGTCAGGTGTTCGGACACGACTTGCGCGAAGTGTCTATCGAATACTCCGGCGAGGTCACCGAGCACGACGTGAAACCGATCACACACGCGGTGCTTGCGGGAATGCTCGGCCCGGTAATCGAGCGCGTGAATATGGTGAACGCAGCGATCGTCGCGGAGCAGCGGGGCATCAAGATCAGCGAGTCGCTATCGCGCCGAGCGCGAGACTTCGCGAGCATGATTCGAGTGCGCGCGGTGACGACAGAGCGCGAGAGCGAGGTGGCGGGAGCGCTGTTCGGTCGCCGCGACGGCCGCATAGTGAGGATCAACGGCTTTAGTCTCGAAGCGATTCCCAAGGGGCACATGCTCCTCCTGTTCAATCGCGACCAACCGGGGGTCCTTGGCAGCATCGCTACGTTCATCGGCGATAACGACGTCAACATCGGGCGCCTCTATCTCGGACGCAAGAAGATTGGCGAGAGCGCGCTTGCGCTGATTCAGATCGATCAGTCTATGTCCGAAGAAACACTGAGAGCGCTTGCTTTGGTGCCGGGGGTTATCTCAGTCAAGCAGGTAAAGCTGTGATCCTAAGTTTACCGTAGACTGTGATGAGCAGCGGTTGCGTCATCCTGGCTCTCAGCGCTAAGCGCAACTTCGATCGCGAGCCGCACTGCTTCGACTATCGACTCCCGCGACAGGCTCGGAACATCCGGATACTTGTTGATTGCCTGATCGTGAAGATAGGGAACATGCATAAAGCCAGCCTTTGTGGGCAAGCCCTCGACGCTGATCGTGTGCATCACGCTGTAGAAGAGCCTGTTGCACAAATGCGCGCCGGCGCTGTTTGAGATGGCCGCCGGAATGTGCGCCTTGTTGATCCGGTCGGCGATTGCCCGAATCGGAAGCGTAGAGAAATAACCAACAGGTCCGCCTTCGATGATGATTTCATCCTTAGGCTGATTGCCCGCGTTGTCAGGGATGCGAAAGTCATCGACGTTGATCGCGATGCGCTCAGGGTTGATCCGATATCGGGCCCCTGCTTCTCCGAGCATGATCACGATATCGGGCTGCCTGGCCCGGATGAGTTCGAGCGCCATTGCGACCGCGCGGTATCGATCAACGGGAAGCTCGGCGACGCGAACGAGCGCATCGGGAAAGTTGATCTTCTCCATCTGACGAGCAGTTTCGAGTGAGGGGTTTAGACCCTCACCTCCAAACGGTTCGAAGGCGGTGAGCAGTAGTTTCTTCACGCGAGTGACCTCACTTTTTCTTGTTTGAGAGCGCGGACCATGATCTAAGGCACATCATACATTGAAGCGCGAGCGAAGCGCGACGTAGCCAATTGGGCCTGCCCGGATCAACCGCAGATGGCTGCGCAGAGGGTTCTCAAAGATTCTCTTTAAGAAGACAACGAGTCACGGTTTTCTTCGCCGGACGTCAGTGATCTCTCGACGTTGTAAGATAAACGCCTGCCAGCACGAGTGTGCCGCCAAGAAAGGTTGCGAGCGGCGGACGCTGCGCGAAGAAGATCAGCGCGAGCAAGCTTGCGATGACCGGCTCGCCCAGAAAGGCCAATGAAATTGCTGTTGGGCGCACATGCTTGAGCGCCCAATTGAATAGAGTGTGGCCAATTATTGTCGGCACGATTGCGAGCGCTGCAAGGTATGACCACACAGTTGCGCTATAAGGAGCGAGCGGGTTTCCGGCCATCAACACCCAGATCAGAAGAAATAATGAGCACACTGCATAAAGCGGAGTCACATAACCCAGCAAGCTGATTCGCGCTCGCGCCTTTCGGCCGACGATGAAATAACCGACGACCGCCAGCGCGCCCAGCATCGCGAGGCTGTCGCCCTTCAATGCCAGCTGAACGTTCCCGAGGGCGTCGTGACTCATGACCGCCATTCCCGCGAGGCCGATGCCGGTTCCAATCCAGCCTCGCCGCCGCGGCCGCTCACCCAGAAAGAAGTATGAAGCAATCACTACAAACAAGGGATGGCTGTTAACCAGCACTATGGATGTGAGATTCGAATCGGGGTCGGCGGGCCGGCGACGGATCATACCACCGGTCCTCGTCAATCCGGCTCGAACGTTATAGCACCGCGCGCGTTTGATGAGAAAGCCGCCAGCGCCCTGATACTAGCCCTCTTGCGATCAGCGGCCCGAGCTGCTAATAACTTCATTTGCTCGCGCGGCGGGCTGACATCGAAAGGAACACATCAATGCGACTCATCTCGATCATCGTGCTGCTGGCCGCGATTGCGCTCAGCGGCTGTAATGGGGGCACTACTAACATCAACTCCAACGGCAACGGTAACGCCAATGCCAAGGCCGCCCAGAACTTCAAACCGCCTCAGGCGATCAAGCCTGTTGACGCGGCAGATCCGAACTTCAAACCCTGCAACCCGTACTTCCCGCTTGTGCCGGGATCGATTGCAAAGTACGTGATCAACTACTCCAGCGGAGTTGTCGGAGATTTGACTGTGGTCGTCGATGCGACGGACGAGGATGGGCGAAAGGTCTTCACTCAGAGATCGCAGCTAGTCGACCGCAGCGGCGGCATGAAACAGAATCAAACGATCGTCAGAAGGTTTGTTTGCGACGGCGAGCGGGTCCAGATCCTCTCAGAGAAAACCGAGACCAACGTCGAAGGCCAACTCTCTTCATCTGAGTTTGAGTTTAGAGAAAACTCGTTGATGATGACCGATCCCAAGTCGGTGTTGATCAAAGGCTCGACCTGGACCCACGTCTTCCGCACAGTGTTCCACAGCCCAGGGCAACCGGCGGCGCGGATTGATCAGCCGACGGTCATTGCCTTTGAAGTGGGCAGTCCCGAACACGTGACAACTGCCATCGGGACCTTCAAGGCCGTTCCGATCGCTCGCAGGATAGGGGAGGCCCTTACGGTGGATCACTACGTGGCCGGTCTAGGGCTGGTCAAGCGTCAGTCCAAAGAAGGCACGAGTTGGGAGATAAGAGAATACAGCGGGCTGAAGCCGCAGGATTGATCGCGATTCCAGGACACCAATGAAGATGACCATAATCAACCCGGAAGCCCTGGGACAGCCGCGCGGCTACAGCAACGGAATGCTGTTTGAGGGCGGCTCACTCTTGTTCATCGCCGGACAGGTGGGTTGGGATCGCGACTCCCGAATCGTGAGCGACGACTTCGCCGAGCAATTCGCTCAGGCGCTCGAGAATGTACTTGCGGTCGTCCGCCAGGCGGGAGGCGGACCTGAGAGCATTGGCAGGTTGTTGATCTTTGTCACCGACAAGGATGAATACGCGTCGCGACTCCGCGACATAGGCACAGCGTACCGGCAGCTCATGGGCAAGCACTTTCCGGCGATGACTCTCGTTGAAGTCAGCAGCTTGCTCGAGCAACTCGCAAAAGTCGAGATAGAGGCACTTGCGGTTGTTCCCGCCCCGATGCGTAATGGTGACCCGCAGTGAAAGCCTCAACCAATATAGCCCCGAGAAGTTTTTTGTACGAGGAGCGAGGCGCGGTTGCGCTGATAACTCTCAATCGGCCGGAGCGGCTGAACTCGCTAACGTTTGAAGTCTATCGAGAGCTGACCGACACGTTGGCGGCGCTGCGCTCGCGCGACGAGGTGCGGGTGGTTGTCATAACCGGAAGCGGGCGCGGCTTCTGCTCGG
Organism: uncultured Clostridia bacterium; assembly: GCA_964548075.1. Classification (GTDB taxonomy): domain Bacteria; phylum Acidobacteriota; class Blastocatellia; order UBA7656; family UBA7656; genus Onstottus_A. The sequence continues at coordinate 81,652 of CAZJQQ010000006.1, forward strand.
GCGGCGACGTCGAAGATATAATCGGCGAGTTGTTCAAGCGTGATATGAGCGGGCTGCTCGAATTCACCAGGATGACCTGCGAGCTGATCCGAAACATTCGAACTCTCAACAAGCCGGTGATCGCCTCGCTTAACGGTACAGTCGCCGGCGCCGGCGCGGTCATCGCACTCGCGTGTGATTTGCGGATTGCGGCCGACACCGCAAAGATCGCGTTCTTATTTGTAAAGGTCGGACTCGCGGGCGCGGACATGGGCGCGGCCTTCTTGTTGCCAAGGGTGGTTGGTCTCAGCAAGGCAACGGAGATGCTTTACACCGGTGATTTCATCAGCGCCGGCGAGGCGGGTAAGAGCGGCCTGTACAACAGGGTTGTTCAAGCGTCCGAGCTCGAGACCGAGACGATGCTGTGGGCCGAGAAGCTCGCGGCCGGACCGGCGTTTGCCCTGGGGATGACAAAGGCGGCGCTCAATCGTGAGTTGGATATGAGCCTGGAAATGGCTCTGGAAGCCGAGTCCGAGGCTCAGGCGATCTGCATGCTCAACCCGGATTTCCGGGAAGCCTACCAGGCATTCATCGAAAAACGCGCGCCGGAGTTTAACAAGTAATCATGTCATTTGGTTTACCACCCAGAGACGAGCCGCGGCTTACGTACGGCGGTTATCTCAAAATACGCGAGCTGATCTCGCTCCAGCATCTGCTTTCCGATCCGCCGCAGCACGACGAGACGCTGTTCATCATCATCCATCAGGTCTACGAGCTGTGGTTCAAAGAACTACTGCACGAACTCGACACCATCATCGAAAGGCTCAATGCCGATCAACCGCTCGCCGCGCATCGCCTTGTGCGGCGGTGTATCGAGATTGAACGCGTGCTGGTTGACCAGATCGCTGTGTTGGAGACGATGATGCCTACCGATTTTCTTTCGTTCCGCGATCACCTGATGCCCGCCAGTGGATTTCAGTCGTTTCAGTTTCGCGAGATTGAATTTGTCTCCGGTTTGAAGGATGCGCGATTCTTGAAGAACTACGACGCGAGCTCGGCGGAGCATGCGACGCTGGAGGCGCGGCTCGCACAGCCTTCGCTTGCCGATGCCTTTTACGGGATGCTTCGACGTCGCGGCTTCGACCTCCCGGAAGTAGCAGCGGCGAGCGAAGAAGACCAGGAAGAAGCCGGACAGCGCCGCATCAGCGAGCTTAAGCGGGTTTATCAAGATTCCGAGAAGCACTATGAGTTATTCTTGTTGACCGAGAGCCTGATCGAATACGATGAGATGTTTTCGATGTGGCGGCTGCGTCACGTCAAGATGGTCGAGCGCATGATAGGCAGCAAGACCGGGACGGGGGGAAGCGAAGGCGCGGCTTATTTGAAGAAGACCGTCGAACGGACGTTTTTTCCAGAGCTGTGGGAGCTGCGAAGTTATCTCAGCAAGAAGAGCAGCGGGTTATAGATTTGAGAGGGGGTTTCTATGGACGAGCTTTTGGAGTGGCGAAAAGAATTTCCGATCCTGGACAACACCGTTTACATGATCAGTCACTCGCTCGGTGCGATGCCGAGACGCACTCGCGACCGTCTGCAGGAGTACGCAGACATGTGGTCGACGCGCGGCATCCGAGCGTGGGAAGAAGGCTGGTGGATGATGGCCACGGCGGTCGGCGACATGATCGGCAAGATCATCGGCGCGGGCGAGGGCGAAGTGGTGATGCACCCGAACGTCTCGACCTGCCAGTCGATCATCGCCTCTTGTTTCGCCTTTGGGAGCAAGCGGAACAAGATCGTCTCAGAGAGCCTGAACTTTCCGTCGAACCTGTACATCTATCACTCGCTCGAAAGAGAGGGCGCGGAGCTCGTCACCGTTCCTTCAGACGACGGGATGACCGTGCCGCTTGAGCGCATGCTCAACGCGATCGACGAACAGACGCTGCTGGTTAGCGTTTCGCACGTCATCTTCCGCAGTTCGTTCATCCAAGACCTCAGGGCGATAACCGAGCGCGCTCGCGAGGTCGGCGCGTTCGTTGTAGCCGACATCTATCAATCAGCCGGCACTGTTCCGATCGATGTCCGGGAGCTCGACCTGGACTTCGCAACGGGAGGTTCAGTGAAGTGGCTGTGTGGCGGGCCGGGCGCGGGCTACCTGTACGTAAAGCGCGACCTGTGGTCTAAACTCGAACCGCGCTTGACGGGATGGCTCGCACACGAAGACCCGTTTGCGTTTGAGACCGGGCCGAACAAATATGCCGACAACATCTATCGTTTTTTGAACGGCACGCCGAGTGTGCCGGCGATGTACGCCGCTATGTCGGGCTACGAGATAGTGAACCAGGTCGGAGTCGATAACATTCGAGAGAAGTCGGTAAGGCAGACAACGCGCCTGATCGAGATTGCCGAAGAGGCGGGCTTCAAGATCAACTGTCCGAGGACGGCGGCCGATCGCGGCGGGACTGTGGTCATCGATGTTCCGCACGGTCAGCAAGTGACGACGGAACTTTTGCGCCGCGATTTCCTTGTCGACTATCGCCCGGGCGCCGGCATTCGAGTAGCTCCCCACTTCTACTCGAAGGACGAAGAGCTCGATCTGACGGTTCGCGAGATCAAAACGATTCTCGAAACAAAGGCCTACGAGCAACACAGCGCGGTGTCGGCTCATTGAGAAAGTCTATGCGGACACCTGCGGGCAGCGCTTTTGTTGACTAATCATGTCTATTCAACGGAGTCGCAAATGAATGAAAGCAAGACCGCCGCGCCCGCCGATGCGCTGATCGCCCTGCTAAGGTCCTCGCTCAGCGCCAGTGGCGAACAGGCCTTCGGACACCTCGTGCTGTACACGTCGTTCGGGGTCGTTCGGGGCCGTATCGGTCTGACCTTCGCTCAAGGATTGATCAGCAAAGAGAATACCGGGGCCGAAGCGGGCGCACCGCACGAGGTGATCGAGATCAACGATGTCACCGTCGAGCATTATTCGAATCATCTCGCGAACGCAAGCTTCGATCGATTGTACGTGAGGTTGTCTGACGTTTTGGGCTTCGCGCTGGTGGGGAATCAGGGGCCCGATAGATAGCCTATCCCCGGGAGCGCAGCCAATTCGCGCGTGCCTGGCGTTGTAGGATAAGGACAATGGCCGTTAGCGCCAAGAGGCAAGCAAGGATGCCTGCGATCCCAGGGCGACTGACTCAGATTGACGGACTCGCGTAAGGTTGGTAGGTTTCATGCACCGACAACGTTAAGAGAATCGCAGGAGGGGAAAAATGACTCGAAGAATCTTATTTGCAGGATTGGTTCTGTTGCTTACCGTAGTCTCGGTGGCTGCGAGAGACAGCAAGCCCGTTAAGCTCACTGGCTACATCATTGATAACGCGTGCGCTGCCGGGCGGGCGACCGGCGACAACGCCGCTGAAAAGGTGAAGAACCATACGGTCAAATGCGCGCAGATGACCAAATGCGCCGAGAGCGGTTATGCCTTGTATGCCGACGGAAAGCTCTACAAGCTTGACGCTGAAGGAAACAAGAAAGCGGGCGAGCTCTTGAAGAACACCAAGGTTGAAAGAGGCATGCAGGTCGCGGTCGAAGGCACTGTCGAAGGCGACACGCTGACGGTCAAGACCATCTCAGAAGTAATCGGTTAGTTCGGCGCAACCGCAAGAGCACAACGTCACAACAATCCAGTGCGTAGCATAGACTTTAGTCTGTGAGTGCGGCTCTCAAGAGCGTGATCGCGCTCGCATATCGGGTAAAGCGCGACACAGACTGAAGTCTATGCTACCTCACTCTCATCACCACGAGCGTAAGATCGTCGTGCGGAGGCACATCGCCGCACCACTCGCGTACGCTCTCTACTATCCGCTCGCTCAGTTCTTGCGCCGGCACGTGCGCCGAGCAATTGATGATCTGCTGCAGACTCGCCTCACCGAACTCCTGATCGTCAGCGTTGCGCGCTTCGGTCACGCCATCGGTGTAGGCTACTAACAGGTCGCCTCTCTCCATCTGAATCGTCTCCTGTTCGTAGACACAATTGTTAAACGCCCCGATGATGGGACCGCCTTTCGTCAGCAGTGTGACGTCGGTGAGCCCCCCCTCATCCCGAAGTTCGTCTAGAAGCCCTTCCAATCCTCGGTGTGGCCCCGAGGCGAATCCCACGCCCTGAGCCTTTACGCTCCTGCTCGCGCGAACCAGCATCGGCGGATTATGGCCGGCGTTCACGTAAGTCAGCAGGCGGGTGCGCTCGTCAAACTGAGCGTAAAAGAAAGTCGCGTAGGCGCTCGCATCGGTTGACACGTGCAGCAGCCGGTTCATCGATGAGACAAGCTCGGTCAGATTTCCGTTAACGGTCTGAGCCTGGCTCCTCAGCGACGCTTGCACGGTGCACATCAACAGCGCGGCCGATATTCCCTTGCCCGCCACGTCGGCGACGGCGATTCCCACCTTGCCCTCATCCAGCACGATGAAGTCATAGTAGTCTCCGCCCACGCCGCGCGCCGGGTAACAAACGCCCGAAAGCTCCAGCGAAGCCATCTCAGGCGGGCTTTCGGGGAACAATCGCTGTTGCACCGTCGTCGCGATCGCAAGCTCGTGCCTGAGCCGCTCTTCGATGGCGATCTCCTGCACAAGCTCGGCGTTTTGAATCGCGAAAGCCATCTGCAAAGCGACCGCCATCAGCAGATGCCTGTCGTCGCGAGAGAAGGGGAGATCACCAAGGCGAGGCCCCAGCGACACAATGCCAAGTAGCTGGTCTTTTGTCGCGACCGGAAGCAGCAACGCCGAGCGCATGCGGCGAAGAGTAGCGTTCTCGCGCTGGCGCAAGTCGTTCATCGCGAGTTCGGTCGAAAGGACGTTTTGGGTCCAGGGCTGATACCTGTCGAAGTCTACGGGGAGCGGGTTAGCGATTCGGTTCAGCCGCTGGACCAGGGCTCCATCCGGCGACAGCGTGAGGCTTTGGTCTCGATGCGAAGTGCTCACGCCGTCAGGGTTGAGCTTGGATGAGATCGCACAGGTGTAATCGCCGGTCTCCTGATCGCGCAGAAAGATCGTGACGTTCTCGACGTGCAAAGCGTCTTGAATCTTGGCGACCGCGCGTTCTAGCAATTGCTGAACGGTCGAGACGCGCCGCATCTCCATCCCGAGTTCCGACAGCACCTGCTGAGCGTCGTAGGACTCGCGGAAAAACTTGCGATCGATCATCGGCATCACACGCTGATTCAGGAAGGTAAGCCCCGCTATCGCAAGCGCCGTTGCGGCCATCGTTACCACTATGTCAGCGCGTTCTCCAAGGCTATCGATTGCCGCCAGCCGAGTGCCGGTCAACAAGAAGCTAAGGGTCGCGAACACGACTACCGCTTGAATGATGATGAACCCGCGCGAGATCAGAAGGTAGCGAACGCCGCGGCGCAGAATCAGCCTTACCGGAATCACCTGGTGGCGGACGATCGCGTATGCGAATGACAACGGAAAGAGAGGAAATGCGAACAGCGCAGTTACTGCGAGCCATTGCCCCAGTGTCGGGTTGGTCTTTCGCAGATCGAAAAGAACAAAAAGCACTACGGTCAGGAATATTGGGAGAAAGCCCGCGATGCTGCCGGCCACCACAACACGCATCTTGCGCTTCGAAGCTCGTCCGGCCTGACGATAGTTGATCAGCAACGACAGAAGCCCCGCACAGATGTACCCGATCATTACGACGATTGTGATAAACGTGAACGCCGGATACACAAACGCGGGAGCATCTTCGGGCGCAAATGCCCTCACGATATGGAGCATCCCCCAGTACGGGAAAATGGTTAGCAACTGCGGCAGGTACAGGTAAACTTCAAGCCGCGGAACTCTTCGGGCAAGCGGTGAAGGCTCCGGAAAGATCTGGAAAAAATGAAAGAACACCGGCCACAGAAACAGCGATGCGAGATGAACGGCGAGCATCACCCCCACCATTGATGCCGACTCGCCCGCATAGCCAGGGTCAAAACCGAAAATTGCGGCGGTGAACATTCCGAACATGAGCGCAAGCAGCAGCGCTTGCTTATCGTCGGGCTTGAGCAAAAAGACTATGAGCCCTGTCAAAAGAAAGATGTTCGGGATCACAAGGCTCCCAACGCCGTTGACTATCAAGAAAGCGAGAGGGATGGGTTGCGATGTCAACGTGGCTTCGAACGCAAAACCGCCGCGCCCGACCACGACAGTGTATGGCGTGCCTGGATCAACGTGGTGAAAGATCTCGATTACGTCTGAAGCTTGCTTGATTGGCTGACCATTGATCGCGAGAACTTCATCGCCGATACGCAGCAACTCCGAAGGCACGCCACTTCGAGACCGGTCGACGCGGACCTGATTCCCTACTTGCCGCGCGACCCATCCCGGGTCGCTTTCCATCCCCAGCGCCGCGAAGCCCTTGATGAACCGCGCTCCGCCATAGACCAAAAGCAGGGCAAAGAAGATCGCACCCACTGTGAATTGTAGTCGCCTCCTCATAAAGGCCGTTCCTCGAAAGGGTCAATATAACATAGCCGAAAGAACCATGGACTGTGCCGTCCGCTCCTCTAATCTCGCTTCATGGCGCGTAGGCGGCGCTTTGGGCGGGGTACCCCATCAACTGCCCACTCTTGTCTCTACGCCAGGAGGTTCTACGAGGATGCAAGAAGTCTGGTTGCGATCGCGACCAGGTTGAGGCCGGCGAGGCCAGACTGTAGAATGAGAAATCAATAAGAGCCTTATCGCAACTTCAAACCGATGTACCGGAGGCAAACTTGATCGAACCAATACAGCAAGCTCTCAAAGAAGCGAATCTGGATGGCTGGTTATTTTACAGCTTCCGCGATAGCGATCCTATAGCGGCGAACATTCTGCGCATGCCCACCGAAGGCCACATGGCCACGCGCCGATGGTTCTACTTCATACCACAGTCGGGCGAGCCTACCCGCATACTTCATTCGATCGAGCGCAGCGTGCTGGATCATCTGCCGGGTAAGAAGCTGATCTATCTTCCGTGGCAGCAGCTTCACAGCCACTTGAAGAACACGCTCACCAAGTCGAAGGCCGCCCCGCGTATTGCGATGCAGTATTCGCCCGACGCCGCGATCCCTTATCTTTCGAGAGTCGATGCGGGAACCATCGAATTGCTGCGCTCCTTCGGCGTCGAGATAGTCTCGTCCGCTGATCTCGTTCAGCGCTTTGAATCCGCTTGGGGCGATGAGCAGCTCGCAATGCACGACGAGGCGGCCCGTGGTCTCTACGAGAGCGTCAACAGCGCGTTCGCGGAGATCGGCCGTCGAATCAAAGCCGGAACGCCGACCACCGAGTATGACATTCAGCGGTACATCTTGAACTGCTTCGCCGATCGCGGAATGTTCAGCAAGGACCCGCCGATCGTCGCTGTGAATGCCAACAGCGCGATGCCTCACTACGGACCGACCGCGGAGCACCATTCGCCGATTAACAAAGGCGACTTCGTATTGATAGACCTGTGGGCCAAACTGGATCGGCCGAACTCGGTGTACGCGGACATCACGTGGACTTCTTTCGTGGGCGACAAAGTGCCCGGCGAAGTGACAAAGGTCTTCAACGTGGTGCGCGATGCCCGCGATGCCGCGACTGACTACGTGAAGGACGCGTTCGCGAAGGGCAGCACGATCTACGGCTGGCAAGTCGATGATGTTTGCCGCGAGGTGATTCAGAAGGCGGGCTACGGCGAGTACTTCATTCATCGCACCGGGCACAACATTCACACTGAAGTGCACGGTAACGGCGCCAACATCGACAACCTGGAAACCAAGGACTCGCGAGTGTTGATTCCGCGAACGTGCTTCTCGATTGAGCCGGGCATTTATCTGGAAGGCAAGTTCGGCGTGCGAAGCGAGATCGACGTGTACGTGGGCGAGCGCGAAGCCCGTGTCACCGGAGGCGAGCCTCAAAGGGAAGTAGTTGCAATCCTCGCGTGACTTCCGCTGCAGCCGGGAGAGAGTATTTGCAGGTCAGAGAAGCCAGGTCGAATGGCCCGAGTCGTCGCCTATTGCTCCGGCTCGGACCAAGTGTGCTACGGACGATGCAAGTTTAGGCGCGCCCGAGAACTAACCACCCCTCGCACGCCGTAGCGCGATTCCAGCTCCCGCCGATTCTTTCCACGACATTCAATATCCAATCGCAAACGTCACGCCCGTTTACACGGGCTCTTTGTCATTGATGATCTTTATCGGAAACGTGATCGTACCGGAGCTATGGTTGGTACCTTCGTTCACTACGGTCAGGTCACCGGTTTCAAGTATGACATCGTAGGTGCAGCTTTCCCCGGTTACCAGAAGTTGATCCGCCGGTAATTGACTCGCCGGCGGGAGCGCCGAGTTGGCGGTGGCGTCAAGCGATGTCAAATTCCACGCTACCAATGTTCCGATGCCGACCGCGCCGGGCCGGGGCGGGCAGGTATCGATCGAGTCTTTGATCTTCACGCGACCTGAAGCGGCGCCCTGTTTGTTGAAATACACCTGGTACGAGCCGAAGTTGTCGCTGGTCGGTTTGGTCGGATTGGGAGTGTCAGGATCGATCAATTGATCCCACGCGGTGCCTTCGACATTGACAGTCTTGAAGGCGCCTGCCGTAGTCTTCGTATAGAGGTCGGTGCAAGGCGCAAGCCCGGCGATGCCGGCGATCAGCGCGTGAATCGGCTCGTTGTCTATCCACGCGCGTTGGACGTCATAGTACGTGTTCCCGTCGCTGTCGATGACCTGGAGTAGGAATGTGAACTTCCCGGTTCCGCGGACGTGGAGCGCGCTGAGTTTACCGGGCACTAACGGGCCGCCATCACTGTCAAAGGCGCTCGGAATCAGCGTCGGAACTTTTGGACAGGGGAGCAGACATATTACTCCATCAATCAAAATGCAGAAGCACTCATCTACTTCGCCCCAGACATTCGTCAGCACCTCGGGTTGGGGACGGCCGTCCAGCGTGTTCCTGTCAATCACTTGATCGAGAGTGTAGCTGTTGCCGTCGCTTGTGACGATCGGGGTGTAGACGATGTGAGTTATCTGCACCCAACTTGCGGGTATTGGCGGCAGCGCCGAGAGAGGGGGCGGTTGAGCAAAGCTGTGGCTAGGGTCGGGAATCACCCAGATCGTGTATTCCCTAATCTTCTCCGTCGCACAACCGCGGACATTCGCCGCGCCGCGCACGTGCATTCCACCGCCGATAGTTGCGAGCGGCGAAACATCGGAATTGCTTGTTCGCAACTGTTCATTGACGGTCGAATAATGAACCGACCACGGCGTGCTAACGCGTTTGATGTAGACTTCATTGATGGACAGTTCGAAGGTAATCCTGCAAGGCGGGGCCTTCTCGCTTCCGTCAACCCCAAACACCCGCAAGGTGATCTCAAAAGTCGTCGACGTAAGAAGCACGAAGCCCGCGTCTTGCGCCGCTTTCTCGAGATCTATCCAGCCCAGCGTGCCCGACGAAACCGCAAAGTCACCCTGAGTGCGCACGATGTCGGGGGTGCCGCCTCCGCCAGGATAGATTACGACGTTGCTTAAGAGGTTTGCCGCGGGATCGCGCAGCTCGAGGATGTAATGGTCAAAGCCCCAGCCGCCCGCCGTGCCCTCGACGATCTCCAGTATTTTGGGTGGGAGAGTAGTGTTCTCGCCCCGCACGCAACCGCTGGGACCAGTCAGACTACATTCGAGCAGCACAAAATGCCGCTGATGCAGGATCAGCCACACAATGACCGCGAGGATGATCAGCAGGATGATGAGAGTGAACGGGTCGAGTTCCTTGCGCTGGAGATATTCCTTGACAAACCATGCGATGACAAGCAGGGCAATTATCAGCTTGATAATGAACTCCCACAGGTCTCGACAACCTCGGGGACGTTGTGATTCGGGTTTACGGTTTGGTTGTTGTTGCATTTGACGCCTCCTTCGCGGGTTTGGTCCACCAGAAAATGCCGGTTACGAACTGTATGAAGGCTCAAACGCGATATGAATCTCACAAGGACGTTTGGTAATAATTAAAGCGGAGCACTTGATATCATTCTTACCGCAGGGCTGTCAACAGGATAGTGTTCCAATCTGCGTGCTCAGGCACAGAATCCCAAGCTCGCAAAACGCTATGACGGTACTCTGGCCGACGCCCCGTCCGCGGAGGCTCGGGACGCGTTCCGTGTCATCGGTTTTGGCGTAACCCCGAGATCGGCATATAAGTGAGCGACTGCGAAGCTCGCGTCACGGGCGGAGAACCTCAGAAGGAAGTGGTCGCGATTCTGGCGTGATTCTGGCGATCTTATGCGACTTGCTTTACTTCGGCAGGTAGCTTGTTCAAAATCAACTCCCGAATATCCAGCTTCGTGCTTGCTTCGTCGATGTCGATGCCGGCGAGATTGCCATCTTGATCGTAGTCCAAAACCACCCCATCTGACACCTCGCGGCTATCCACGCTCGGCTTAGAAGATAGGTCAATGTAAAGCGAATCGGTGTCCGGGTAATAGCTTATTCTCATCTCTTGAATCCTCTATCGGGAAACGCGTTATGTATTGTAATCCTATCGGCTAGAGTTACAACCCTGAAAACGAGATTGTGAAACTCTTTGACCTTTCCGCAGAATCTTACCCGGTTGTCCCCTTGAACCTCAACGCGGATAGGATTCTCGACGATTCGAATGCACCACTCCTTCTTCAGATATGGACGCTTCCGCAAGACCTCGTTCTCGAAGTAGGCTGTGAATTTATACATGATTCCGACTCCGCCGATACTCTTCAATCGCTTTCCTCTTCTCTCGACCTACCTCTTCCAGTTGCTCAAGCCACTTCTTCTTGAAGGGCATCAGCGCGTCACGCACTGCCTCAGCGACGGCCAGGTTGCGGAACCATTTCTTGTCCGCAGGCACGATAAACCAGGGGCGGCGCTTGGATGCGCACTCGTTGAGCGCGTCCTCGTAGGCTTCAGTGTAATCGTCCCAGTATTCGCGCTCCTTCCAATCACCAACCGAGAGCTTCCATGATTTCGTCGCATCTTGCTCGCGTTCGAGCAGCCGCTCTTTCTGCTCCGCTTTGCTGATGTGAAGATAGAACTTGAGAATGATCGTGCCCGAATCCGCCAGCGACCGCTCGAGAGCGTTGATGTGCTCGTAACGCGTGCGCCAGACCTCCTTCGGCGCCAGCTTGTGAACTCGCACGACCAGCACGTCCTCATAGTGCGAGCGGTTGAAGATCTTGATGTCACCCGCGCGCGGCGTTTGCGCGTGTACGCGCCACAGGAAATCGTGAGCCAGCTCTTCTTCGGTGGGGACTTTGAATGAAGTTACCGTGCAGCTCTGCGAGTTCAACGGACCTGCGACGTGACGGATCGTACCGTCTTTGCCGCTGGTGTCGCGCCCTTGCAGGATGATCAGCAGGCTCTGCCGCCGCGCCGCGTAGAGAAGCTCCTGAAATTCGACCAGGTCTTCGATTAGCTCGGCAGTCTCCTTCTCAGCCTGCTCGCGTTTTAGTCCGGCGTCTTCGGCGGGATCAAAATCCTCGAGCTTAATTTTGCGGTCTCCTTCAAGTCGATGTGCGTAGCTCATAGTGCTATTCGGTGGTCCCTTCGCGAGCCTCGCGTACGCGCAGTCCCTCAAGGTTGCTTATCGCAAGTTATACAGACAGAGCAATGCAGCCCAGCCACTTGGTAGCATGGTAGGCGCTGCCTGTAATTCCTTCCCATACTTCACGGCCATCTCCAAAAAGTACTTGGCGTGAAAGAATGCTTCGAGGAATACTCGGGTGTGTGACGTCCACTGCTGATTATGCTCGATCTCGAACGGCTTGCCACTCGCACCAGCTTGATAGATTTCTTCAAACATCGGAGAAAGAGTCGTTGCTTTTGGAGCAACGCTTTGGAGCGCAGCAACTATTCTATTGGTCTCACTCTGAAGTGTGTAGACTTTGAAGGACTGATGATAGAAGCGGTAAACGAGATCTTCGTACACCCAGTGCGAATTGATTTCTTCGAGAAGTCCAGCCAGTTCAGACCAGCGCGCCTGAATACTCGCTAGCAGTTCATCATCCTTCTGTAGTGAGTCGAGCATATCGCCCCCTGCTCTTGTCGCCTTTCAATGAACCGGCTCCCTGACCGCTGTCTAATGCACTGCGGCTCACCCGCGGCGGCCGCTGATCGATGCGATGAGTTGCCGTGAGCGTCGCGCGGCCGCCGTCGGGTGCAGCCGCATGTTAGCTGGCCTCCGAAAACACATCGAGGCCAACGGCCTTCAAGAGTCCAATTGTTTCCGGAGACAGCACGCCCCGTCTGACCTCACCATTGGTTTGCTGCAAGTGCGCCAACAGGCCCATCAACGAGCGCGTCCTCGTTTCAACGACAACTTCTCCGAGCACACCTTCTCCAGGTCGCACTCGCTCGAGCGACGATATCTTGACCGTGATGGCCGATTCTAGATCGGACCACAACTGCTCGTAGACCCTCTCAAGCATCCAGTACTGCATCTCGTTCCGAAGATCCAGATGACCGGCAGGCGCACTATTCAACCCATCGAGTCTTTCAGCTTTCGCCTCGATGAAACGTTCAATGCACCGATACGCGCCTTCGAAGCAGCCGCCGCGCCTTAGAATCACCTCGAACGTGTTCGTTTCCGCCATGAACGCCACGTGATAGTCGAGCGCTAGGATAAAGTCCTTTGGTTCGAACGTGACGAACACGCTCCGGCCCCGCGCGACGCTTGCAAAACGGGTTTCAAGTTCCATCATCGGTGTTCGGGACTCGTTCAATTCGTCCGGCTAACGAATTCGACAGAAAACTGTGCAACCTTCTTATCCAGATGATTCCTTCTGCGTAAATCAATCCGCCGTTGAGTCGGTTGCGATTGATTAATCTCTCAGCATTGAAGGGCTTGCACTTCGAGAGCTGGCGTAGCCTCTCAGAAGTGTTAGCCAGACCGCTCCTTCCGTATAGTCCGGTTTCTAAGTCACGCCCTGTTCGCTCATATACCCCCCAGTCCCAGTGAGCAGCCCGGCAGCGTTCGCTTGAGACCATAAAGCTCATCTTCAGGTTACTCGAGAAAGTGCTCGGCGCACTCCTCCGACCTGGGAATAAGACTGTTGATTATTATCACCCTCGCGCAGGAGTTCCAACGAAGAATTCAATCGGTACTCTTACGTAGCCCAACACTATCCCCAAGCTGTATCTCACTGGGCATCTGCCATCCGGTAGTCGGCTAGCGGGAATGTTACCTTGGATTTGATCTGCTGGCGGTTTGCCGCGATCTTTTCGAGTCTCTTGTAGACCTCAGCCTCGTAGTAGATTTCTCCGCATCGTCGGCAAGCGCGAACTGGAACGTTATCGATGTAGGTGGTTTCTTTCTTGTATCGGAAGGGAACACGCTTCACCGCTTGCTCCACCGCGCCGTCGCAATACTCGCATTTCGCTTGCTTCATAGGTCGTCACTCTCTATGAGTACTCTCAGTGGATAAGGTCACGATCATTACTCCAAAAAGTGCTCGGCGTATTCCTCAGATCTCGGAACTAGACTGTTACTCATTATCACTCGCGCGCAGGAGTTCCAGCGGAGTATCGCGTCGTCATTTCCAGCCGGACGAATCGCTTCAGCCTTTTCGAACCATTCCATCGCCTCGCGGAACCAATCGTAAGCCGCGTATTGTGCGCCCGGTGAGCCCTTTGCCAGTCTCGCCTTGGCGCGCCGCTCCCACACGATCCCCGTGTAGTAGGTCCGTTCGTACTCGTCGCGCAGCCGCCCGAGCACCTCTTGAATCTGCGTGTCGCCAATCGAATAGCCTTTGGCCAGACGATCGGTCATCGCTAGCAACAGCGTCACCAGAGCTTGCTGGTTATCAGGATCGATTCGCAGAACATCCAGGCAGATGCTCTCGGCGGCGCCCGGCTCGTTGAGCAGCCGGTAGCGCATGGCTTTGTCGAGCGCCGCCGGAATCGCGTCTTTGCTTAGGGGTTTGAGTTCGAACATAGAGCGCCCTCTAGCTTTTATCCTACGGAACGTTCCACAACAGATAGCCTGCCAGGACCGTTCCGGCGATCGCGCTGCCGTAGCAGAAAAAGTTGATCAGTTCGTTCAGATGTTTGATCTGCAACCCATCGTAGAGCGTGAAACGAAAACGATGCGCCCAGTGGAAGAGCGACAGCGAGCACAACACAAACAGAACGATTCGCGTTAGCGGATGCCGGACCAGCTCAAGCGTTCTTTGATAGCCTGGCGCCTCGAGCCACCCGAGCGGAAATGCCAGCCCGTATAGAACCAGGAGCACCGGGATTAAGAAAGCGGCTACAACACCGCCCGAACTGAACAGCGCCCAGAGAAATGGTTCGTTCGATCTTTTCGCCATCTCACTTCCTCACGATGAGCCAGACCACAACAGCCGAGATCACAACCCACGCCACGTAGTTGGGCGCTGCAACCATCCAGTCGGGCAGCCGCTTCCCTCGAACCCGTACCGGCATCGCACTCGGCGCAAGGTTGAACCAGGTGATAGTGTGAAACAATACAAACAAAAGAGCGATAACGTTGAGAACAACCGCAACCGGCGTCTTCAACCAGGTCTGAAACCGAGCGTACGCCTCCGGACCCCGCTCCAGGGCGACGAGCTGCAGCAGAATGATCACCACGAAGTAAGCAACGGAAAGGCTGGTCAGCTCTCTTAGGGTAAATTTCAGATAGCTCCACTGACTAGTCCACCAGTAGGTCGACACTCTCTTGCGATACCATCTGGGATGGTGCTGCGTGTAGATCGGCGTCTGGTTCATCGCGCCCTCCACGGCATCAGGAAATCCTTGAACCACTCTTTGGTAGCGGTCAGCTTGTACTGCTGAATCGCTCCGGCCGGATCAACATTTTTGGGGCAAACTTTGGTGCACTCGCCAACGAAGGTGCATCCCCAAATCCCCTCGTGCTGCGAGAGAATGTCGAGGCGCTCCGAGGACCCCTGATCGCGCGAGTCCTTGTTGTAGCGCTGGGCCAGGGCGATCGCCGCCGGACCAATGAAATGCTGGTCCAACCCGTAGACCGGGCACGCGGCGTAGCACAACATGCAGTCGATGCACATGCTGAACTGCTTGTAGTCGTCCAACTGCTCCGGCGTTTGTAGGTACTCGCCTTCGGAAAGCGGCTTCTCGTCCTCGCGCACGATCCACGGCTTCACGCTCCTGAGCTTTTCCATGAAATCGGTCATTTCAATGACGAGATCGCGCACGACTGGGAAGTAACGCAGCGGCTCGACGCGAACGGGACCCGGCGTATAGTGCGACAGAAAAGTAGCGCAAGTCAGCTTCGGCTCGCCGTTGACCATCATCCCGCAACTGCCGCACACTCCCATTCGGCAAGACCAGCGGTAGGAGAGCGACCCGTCCACCTGGTCCTTGATGTAATTCAGCGCATCAAGCACGACCCAGTCTGTGCGGAGGGGCACTTCGAAGCTCTCGAACGTGGGCTCACTCTCCTGTTCGGGGCGATAGCGCGTCACTTCAACTGTGATTGTTTCCGCCATGTCTATATTACCTTCCGTAATATCCGGTTGTGAGGTCAACTCCACGAAGCAAACCAAGAGGCACGATCTGAATGCTTAGTGATCCTTCGGGTCCTTCGTGGATAGTCATCACCCTCCTGCCTGGCCCAGGTCGCCAGGCTCGGTCATCTTCCGAAAGTCGAGCAAGGCGTCGATCTCGTCGTCGGGCAGGACTTTCCACTCTTTGGCAACTTCGCGAACCGTGCGAGCCGTGGCGTAGGCTTCCTTCGAGATCGCCGCCGCCTTGTCGTAGCCGATTCGCGGCGCCAGCGCAGTGCATATCGCCAGGTTGCGCTCGACGGTCTCCTGGCAGCGCTCGACGTTTGCCGTTATGCCGACGACGCACTTGTCGGTGAAGACGCGGCTGACCGACGCGAGCAGATGAATCGATTGCAGAAGGTCATAGACCAGAACCGGCATCATCACGTTCAGCTCGAAGTTCCCAGTCGCGCCACAGAATGCTATCGTCGCGTCGTAGCCGATCACCTGGGCCGCTACCATCGTGACCGCTTCGCACATAACCGGGTTGACCTTGCCAGGCATGATTGAGCTACCCGGCTGGGTGGCGGGCAGGTTGATCTCGGCAAGTCCCGCGCGCGGGCCCGAGCCTAGCCAGCGGATGTCGTTGGCGATCTTCATCAAGCTGCACGCGATCGTTTTCATCTCGCCGGAAGCCTCTACGCAACCGTCGCGCGCGCCCTGAGCTTCGAAGTGGTTCCGCGCTTCGCGGAATGCAAGCTTTGTGTCCGCGGCGATGTAAGCAATCGCCTTCGCCGGGAAGTGAGGCCGCCGGTTGATCCCAGTCCCAACCGCCGTGCCGCCGAGCGCCAGGTCGAGCAGCGCATCGCGGGCGTGTGTGGCGCGCTCGAGTCCCCTGGCGATCTGGTCGGCGTAGCCGCCGAACTCCTGCCCCAACCGCACCGGCGTCGCGTCCATAAGGTGCGTGCGTCCCGACTTCAGAATTGGATCGAACTCGACAGCCTTTGCTTCCAGCGCCGCGCGCAGGTGTTCTAGCGCGGAGGTCAACTCTTCGGTGATGGCGGTTGCGGCTGCAACGTGGATCGCGGTTGGAATCACGTCATTGGATGATTGCGACATATTGACGTGGTCGTTAGGATGAACGGCCTTAGCCCCACGTTCAAGCCCCAGGATCTCGGCCGCGCGGTTGGCGATCACTTCGTTCGTGTTCATGTTGGTCGATGTGCCGCTACCGGTCTGGAAGATGTCTATTGGGAATTCGCCATCCCAACGGCCCTCCATCACCTCGGTTGCTGCCTGCACGATGGCGTTACCGATGCGAGGCTCCAGATCAGCGGCGTCCATGTTGGAGAGTGCGCAAGCGCGTTTGATGAGCCCGAGCGCGTAGATGAACCGCCGCGGAAACACCAGCCCGCTGATGGGAAAGTTCTCAACCCCGCGCGCGGTCTGGGCGCCGTAGTAGGCGTTCGCAGGCACCTGCATCTCGCCGAGTGAATCCTTCTCGATTCGGAAATCCGACATCAGATTCTTTCCTTCAAGTTAGTGTGTGGATCCCCTGTCAATACTCCCAAACAACCTTACCTTACCTTCCGTAAACCCGCTCGCCGGGCGGCCAGCGAGTTGTTGTAACCGGCAGGTACTCCACCCGTGACGAGCCATCTTCATCCCGGTGCACGAGCGAGTGCGCCAGGAATTTCTCATCATCCCGCTTCGGAAAATCCGTGCGCTGGTGAGCCCCGCGAGATTCCGTCCTATACAAAGCGCACTGCACCATCGCTTCCGCAACGTCCAGCATGAAAGACAACTCGAGCGCCGCAGTCAGCTCAGTGTTGAACGTGCGACTGTGGTCCTCGATCACCACGTCCCGATAGCGCTCCTTCAGCCTGTGGATGTTCTCGGCCGACTGCGCAAGAGTTTCTCCCGTTCGGTAGATGCCCGCGCCGTTCTCCATCGTCCTTTGCATTTCTTCTCTGACGGTCGCGATCCGCTCACTGCCTCCCGTCTTGCTTAAGAGCAGCTCGAGTCGGCGGTTCTCATCCATCGCCTGAGCCAGGAGGTGGCCGCCAGGTTCTTTCTGTTCGCACGCAAAAGCCGCCGCTGCTCTTCCCGCTCGCGCGCCGAAGACCAGCAACTCGGTCAGTGAATTCGAACCCAGCCGGTTCGCTCCGTTGATGCTGACACAGGCGACTTCGCCAGCCGCAAACAAACCTCCGAGCGGCGTAGCTCCGTTGATGTCGGTGTGCACGCCGCCCATCATGTAGTGCACCACGGGCCTCACCGGAATCAACTCTTTGACCGGATCGATGTTCTCATACTTCAGGCATAGCTCACGGACAAATGGCAGCTTGCTGTTGATAACTCTCTCCCCGAGGTGCCGGATGTCCAGATAGACGACCTGACCATAAGGCGTTTCGATGGTGCGGCCTTTCTCCATCTCTTTGACGAACGCCTGCGACAAGCGGTCTCGCGGGCCCAGCTCCATCGAGCGCAGCACCGGTTTCGGCTGCGGCCTGCCCAGATCGTAGTCTTGAAGGTATCGATAGCCATCCTTGTTGATCAAGTAGCCGCCTTCGGATCGCGTTGCCTCGGTGATCAGGATGCCGGTGAACGGCAGACCCGTCGGGTGATACTGGATGAACTCCATGTCCTTCAGCGGCGCGCCCGCTCGATAAGCCAGGGCCATGCCGTCGCCGTTTTTGATGTTGGCATTAGTCGTGAAGGGAAAGACCCGGCCGCAGCCGCCAGTGCATAGGATCACGGCCTTCGCCAGGATCGCATGAATCTTTCCTGACATCAGCTCGATGGCGACGACTCCCCGCACCTGACCATCGTCGACTAGCAGCCTCGTGACAAAGAATTCGTCGTAGCGCGTGATCGCGTTGTACTTGAGCGAGGTCTGAAACAGGGTATGGAGCATGTGGAAGCCGGTCTTGTCAGCGGCGAACCACGTGCGTTTCTTCTTCATCCCGCCGAAGGCCCGAACCGCGATGTGGCCGTCCGGCTCGCGATTCCACGGGCAGCCCCAGTGCTCGAGCCGCAACATCTCCTCGGGAGCTTCTCTGACGAAGGCCTCGACTGCGTCTTGATCGCACATCCAGTCGCCGCCCGAAATCGTATCGTAGGCGTGCTCGTCCAGGCTGTCGTCTGGTTTGATAACCGCAGCAGCGCCGCCCTCGGCCGAGACCGTGTGGCTGCGCATCGGGTAGACCTTCGAGACGACCGCCACGTTAAGCTTGGGGTTGACCTCGGCAACGGCAATGGCCGCGCGCAGACCCGCCCCTCCACCGCCAACCAGGAGCACATCGTGAGAAGAGATTTCCATCGTGTCACCGATCTTGCGCACAAGCCGATAAACCCCGGCTCACAGCTAGCAGTCTTTAGAACGAGAACCTCGTGCGCCAGTCAGACAACTTTGTAACGATGCCGGCGCAAATTGCGCGTAGCCTATCCGCGTGGACACCGGTTGTCAACTTGGCCGTGCCGCGCATCGAGATAGCATTGAAGAATGACCCGATTGATCGAGACCTTTTGAAGCACTCCGGTCCGGGCGAGGCTGGCGTGACCAGGGCACAAGCGTGAAATTCGTATCCATTTGCCAATTAGGAGTTCTCTTCACCGGTTGTCGGTTCACCGGAGGAGGAAGAGGGAGCAGGTAGTAGTTTGTTTTGAAGCTTCAAGACCTCGATCTGCAATTGCAAAATTATCTTTTCGCGCTGACTGTCTATGCGGATCGCCATCTTCTCGCGTTCGCTTTGATCTTCGTGTTTGTTTAGCCTTATTTCATTAGCCAGTTGTTGAACGACGAGGGTGAGGTTTGTTAAGT
Organism: uncultured Clostridia bacterium; assembly: GCA_964548075.1. GTDB lineage: Bacteria > Acidobacteriota > Blastocatellia > UBA7656 > UBA7656 > Onstottus_A. Next base: position 100,932 of record CAZJQQ010000006.1, read on the forward strand.
CTTTCCTTGTTTCCTTGACGTCAGTACGAGTCTGCTCCAATTCTTTAGCTAGCGTAAATAAGGTTATGAATGATTTCCAGAAGTCTTTCCACATTATTACGCTAGGCTCTAAGTTCGTTGATGAGATGACGGGTCAGCTCTTTCTCCTGTTCAATCTCTATCTGTGACGCCTTCATTCTTGTTGTAAGCTCATCGACTTCTCCAAGAATGGCCTTTTGAACTTGGCTGACTAGTCTGTAAGCAGTTCTCTGCGAAATGCCTACCTTGTCGGCAATCTGTCGCCCAGTGTATCCCTGAGTGATTAGCTCCAGTATCTTTCGCTGTTCCGGATCGAGTTTATCAAGCACCTCCTTTAATTCCGTGTCGTAATTGGCAGTGAAAACGGGTCTGTCGCTTTGAAGGCGCTCGCGCTCCCCAACAGATTCTTGAAGGAGCTCCCGTTCCTCAACGGATCTTTTCTCTAACACGCTTCTGCGAAGACTGTTGAGATAGAGGTTTGTTGCTAACGAGTGAATCCAACCAAAAAACTCCGTGTCGCTTCGAATATCCCCTATGCCTTTGATGTTGGATAAGACCTCTAGGTACACCTGTTGTTTCAGGTCCTCGGCATTCTCATAAACGCCCCTTGAACCATACCGCTCTAGAACGTTAGCAGCGATGCGCATTAACTTTGTTGCGAAAGCGGAATTCCTTAGCAGCTCAGATAGAGCTTGGCTATCGCCGCGTGACGCATTGCTGATGAGGTCCGAGAGACCCTGGTTATCGTTAGACACTTCGTGACGCGATTCCTCTGCACTTCTGTCCATGCGTGAAACCTTAACATATTCAGGACCGCCTGACGAGCCACTTGAATCGGAACTGACCCTGACCTGGCTGCGTAGTAGCGGGTGCCACATTCGGTGCAGACACCAGTAGGCACGTTCTCAATGAGCACGTACTTTCCCTTAACCTTGCGAGACACGTCAGCTTTCTTCTCAACGATGATCCCAGCACAGTATTCGCAGCGTTCGCCTTCCCAAAACTCCATTTCAGATTTCCCTTCTTTATCTTACTCAACGACTCTCTCCATCTTTCTCGCCGGGCCGCTACACAAGCCCGATGCGTCGCAGGAGCTCCGCGAATCGCGGGTCCGCCCGCAAGCTGTCCAGCGCCGGATCGGCGTTGAGAAATACGACATAGTAAGACCGCTGTTCGTAAACTTTCTCGAGCCACTCGAACGCGCGCGCCTTCTCGCCAAGCGCCGCGTACAGCGCTGCTATTGCGTAAGCCGATGGGTGCTCCTGGTTTGACACATCCGTCATTTCGGCGAGCATCTTTAGCGCCTGGTTCTTCTTTCCAGACTCCGCGTACACTCGCGCGGTCCACGCCTTCATCGGCTTATCGCCGGACAGTTCGATGAACTTGTCGAACTCGCGGATCGCGTCTGCATACGCTCGCTTTCCTTCGTAAGCCAATGCAAGGTGAAATCGAGCTTCCGCAAAGTTGGGATCCATGTCGATGGTCTTGCGCAGTTGCTCGATCGCCTCGTCGTAGCGGCGCGCGCTGTGCAGCGCCCTGCCCAACGCGGTATTGATGATCAGCGAAAGCGGATCAAGCTCAACGGCGCGACGCGCCTCGCGGATTGCCTCGTCGAATCGCTTCTTGCTGATCAGATAAGCCGCGTACCACTGATGGGCGGTCTCATAATTCGGGTTTAACTCTATCGCCTTCTCATATTGCTTCTCTGCCTCAGTCCACTTCCACTCATACTCATAAGCCGCCGCCAGCGATGTGTGAGCCTCGGCCAACGAGTCGTCAAGCTCCAGTGCACGGGTCGCCGCCGCTTTTGCTTTCGGGTAAAGGTCCTTCGAGGGATTCGCGCTGTATTCGTAGAGCAACGCGTAGCAGTCGGCCAGCCCAGCGTAGGCCAGCGCGTAGGACGGATCTTTTTCGATCGCCTCGTTGAAGTAAGATATGCCTTTTTTCATCCCGTCTTCGGTTCGCTTGTTCCAATAAAAGCGGCCCTCCAGGTAGAGCCGATACGCGTCGGCGTTGTCGGTGTACCGTCTGGTGATTCGCTTCTCGTCGTCGCCGCTCAAGCGGTGTTGCAGCTTCTCAGCAACCTGCCTTGCGATTTCCTCCTGCAGCGTAGAAAGGTCCGACATGCGGCGGTTGTACTGCTCGCCCCAAACCTGGGTGTCGTCCCGCGTGTCGATCAGGTCTATGCTGATCGAGATGTTCTCTGCGCGTTGGACTATCCTCCCAGTCAGCACGCCTTGTACGCCAAGCTCGCGGCCGACCGCCTTGGCGTTCGCCTCCTGACCTTTGTACTTGAACGCCGAATTGCGCGACATGACCTTCAGGTTGTGTGACTGCGAGAGGTTATTGATAAGGCTTTCGGCCAGACCTTCGCTCAAGTATTCAGTGTTCGGATCGCCGCTGAGATTCGCGAACGGCAGAACTGCAATCGAGTCGATGGGGTGACCCTTTGGAAGAAGTGCGAAGTAAACGACTGCAGCGGCGGCGAGGAGTATCAACGCCGCGACAATCAGAAAGGCGCGCTTGTGACTCTTGATTTCACTGACGATGTACTCGGCGCTGGAGGTGACTCGCACGGTGGCGACTTCTTCGCTTCGAACCGCGAATTCCGCGGCGGTCGTGCGCGTCCGCCCGCTGGTCTGCGCCGCCGCGTCTCCAAAGCGTGCCCTTTGTCCGGAATCATCAAGCCCCGATTCGAGTTCCAATCTGCGCCTGAGCCGCTTGAGATCGTCCAGCAGATCGTCGACAGTTTGATATCGGGCGCCGAGATCCTTGGCCATTGCGCGGTCCACAATCGCCTGTAGTTTTGGCGGAGCATCCGGCAACAGCTCGGAGACCGGCGGTGGCTGGCGCTCGAGTATCGACACGATCACGTCGCTCACAGTGGCGCCCTTGAACGGCATCTTTCCCGTGAGCATTTCGTAGAGCAGCGCGCCAAGGCTGAAGATGTCGGTCCTGGCGTCAACCGCCAGCCCGCGCGCCTGCTCGGGTGACATGTAGTTTGGGCTGCCCATCACAACGTTAGCCTCGGTGGTGACCAGTCCAAGCGTTGTGACATCTCCTTCTTCGGACTCCGCAGATTGTGGGCCGGATAGGTGCTCGGCGAATTTCTCCGTAAGCTTGACGACGCCGAAGTCGAGCACCTTAGCGATGCCATCGGGCCGCAGCATCACGTTCTCGGGCTTGATGTCTCGATGCACGATGCCGGCTCGATGCGCTGCGGCTAACGCGCGCGCGACTTGAATGGCGACGTCAATGGCCTCTCGCAAGCCGAACCCGGCGTGCTTCAGCCTCTGGCGCACGGTCTCGCCTTCGATGAACTCCGTCGCGATGAAGCGAGTGCCCTCGTCCGAGCCTACTTCGTGGATGGTGATGATGTTGGGATGGTTGAGAGCAGAAGCGGCGCGAGCTTCCTGCTCGAAGCGACGCAGCCTGTCGTCGTCACTGTTGAACGGTTCGGGCAGGAGCTTGAGCGCGACGCGGCGGCCCAGACTCGTATCCTCAGCCAGATACACATCGCCCATCCCGCCCGCCCCTATGAGTGACAGGATTCGATAATGGGAGATGACGGTGTTTGCCGTTAGCAACATGTTATGTGGGCATCGCGTTCTCGCGTTGAAGCCACTGCTGAAGCGCTTCGTTTTCACGCGCGAGCTCATCGGCATTGATCAGCCCGCGCTGCATCGCGATCGAGATAGCTCGCGAACGCGGGCTGTAGGTGCTGCCCCATCGCTCGTCGACGATTTGCTCGATGTCGATTGAGAGCTTGGCGTAGAGCTCTCGCAGCCGGTTCTGCACGCCGCGCTCGCTCAAATACCTGCGGCGGGCGATGGCCTTGTCGGTCAGTCCCAGCGAGATGTCGATGAGAGCTTCGTACTCGATGTCCGTCAGACCCGAGGTGCGATTCGTAGCGCGGGACTGGACGGTGCGAATCTCCGGATCGATCCAGCACTGCTCGTCAACAAGCACCGCGCGCAGCGCCGCTATCAGCTTTTCGTCCGGCGATGACTTGAGCACATAGCCGTAGACCGTCTCACTTGGCACTATGCGTGCCAGCTCGCGGATGTAGATCTCGTCCTTGTATTGGGACCAGAAAATAATCCGCGCCAGTTTTAGCTCGGCCCAGATTTGACGCGCGGCTTTTACGCCTGAAAGCCCGGGCAGCTTGATGTCGAGGACCGCAAGCGAGGGGCGGTGCTTCAACGCAAGCTCGAGTGCGCTGTTGCCATCGGCGGCTTCGATCACCGGCCCCGCTTCGGCGAAGTTGTCGGTGATAATCGCGCGAAGATAATCGCGTTGAAAGGCCATGTCTTCGGCAATCAGTATGGTCATAAGAATTTGGCGAAGTCATCGGGCGTTCGTAGTTCGGCCTTTAGGCGGAAGTTTGTAAGCCGGTCGGCAAGTCGAAGGACTCTACAAACTTCCGCCTAAAGGCCGAACTACGAACACCAGCGCCCAAACGCTAGCCCTCGACCCGTAACCCCTGTATAGGCAGCCGCAATTCCACCACGGTGCCGCGCCTGCCCGTAGCTTTCAACCACGTCAGGTCGGCGCCGATCAGGCGGGCTCTGTATCGCATGTTGTCAATCCCGCGGGCTCGGCGCAGATCGCCCGATATTGTCATCCCGCGCCCGTCATCGCTGACCCTTATCAATAGACCGTCGCTTTCGCGAATTATGACGATCTCGACAAACCGCGCCGATGCGTGTTTGGAAATATTGTTGAGCGCTTCCTGCACGATTCGATACACCAGGAGCTGCTCGGTCTCAGACAGTACGATATCGTCCATCCTTGCAGGACAGGCGAAACGGGTTAAGAACGGACGCTCACACGACTGCGACGTGCGAGTAAGGCAACTCTCGATGGCCGGAACGAGGCCGAGTGTATCGAGCGCCGACGGGCTAAGGTTTTCCATCGCGCGTCGCACTTCGTCCATTGCCGCGTCAAGGCCAAAGATGAGCTTTGCAAGCCCGTTGCGCACCTCCTGGGTCATCGCGTCCTCGGGCTTATCGAACAATCGCCGCGCGAGTCTTGCAATCTCGCGAAGGTCGGACAGCGTCTGATCGTGTAGATCGGCGGCGAGCAGCTTGCGCTCGCCTTCCGCCAGCGTGACAAACTGAAGCAAGCCGTCGATTAGTTCGCCCTGGGTGTTCAAAGTCAATTCTCCGTAAAACGCAGTACGATGGGGAGCTGCCATTCGAACTGCGGGATCCCACAGTTTACTTGTGCGGGTCGCGCCCCGAACATTTGCGGGAAGCGCTCTACAACGCGGATCGCGCTGGATGTAGACTGCGCACGTCTTCCGAAGATGTCAACCGCTCGGGGCGAGGCCGAAGCCTTCAACCTCGCCCCCAATTTTCAAAGCGGAACGTCCGGAAGAGAGGAGACTGATCATGAAAACTATCACGAGATTGGGATCGATCATCGCGGCCTGCTCCCTGCTCAGCACGCTTGCGCTTGCTGCGCCGAAGACCGAACGCGCGAACAAGTATTTCAAGGTGACCGGCACAGTGATTCAGATCGACAACAAGGATCGAACTTTGCTGGTAGCGGACCGTCTCTCCAATAAGCTCTACCTTATCGAAGTCCCCGAGGCAATGACGTTCAAGATTACCTTTGGCCGATATATGCGAATGGCGGAGCCGGGATTCGGCGATGTGAAGGTCGGGGAGCGCATCGAGATTCGCTGCACACGCGGCTCCACAGAACATCTGGCTCGACTCGAGGACGGGCGCTCGGTCGTGTTGCTGACCGCAGTCCCTTAGCGTCGTGCTCGACTGACGCGCGCCTTTTGGGGCGAGGCTGCGATCAGCCTCGCCCCGATCCGAGGAGAGCGCCGCGGCGATGTCCGACAGACTTCAGTTTGTCGCCGGCTGCCGCAAGCGGCTCAATCACAACCTCGACAAACTGAAGTTTGTCGGACCCTTCAAAAGGAGATTTGAATCATGGAACGCATAACACAACGTAGCATTGCTCTTGCAGTAACTCTGATACTCGCGTTTGCGACAGTTGCGATGAGCGCACCAAAAAACGAACGCCCCAGCAAGTACCTGACGATCGAAGGCCAGGTGCTCCAGGTCAACCGGGAGACTCGCACTCTGCTTGTCTCCGACTACTGGTCGAAGAAGCTCTACCTGGTTAACGTACCCAAAGGTGAGACCTTCCGGATCACGTTCGGAATGAATGCGAAGACCGCCGAGCCGGAATTCCAGGACGTACGCAGGAACGATCGCGTACGTATGCGGTGCATTCGCACTGAGAAGGAACACCTGGCGCGGCTCGACGACGGACGCGAAGTCGTCGCGCTGACTACGGCTCACTAGTTCTCAACCTCCGGGGCGGCCTGTCCTGTTTTTCAAACGAGGCCGCCCCACCCCACCCCGTTCGCTAGCCTACCCCTTGCCTTGAGCCGGGCCGCTCTGCCGTTCCCCATTGCAACCGGGGAAACGCGGCCCGGCGCCTTCGTTCCCTGCCTGCGTGGCTTTACCCAAGAAAAGAAAATGGCGTTAGCGCAAAAGAGGCAGGCAGGGATGCCTGCGCTCCCAGGACCTTGTTAGAATCAGCTAGTCATGCTTGTGCGCTGGAAATCAGGTCCCGCGTCGGGAGTGCTCATCGCGGCGGCGATGTCGGTAGTGCTGATTAGTGGGTGTCGCCACCGTGCACAACCCGGCGACGGCGATAGCAACACGGAAGCTTCCGGCGAGCCGGAGCAATACTCGGCGACGGTGGTTCGCATCGTTGAAGATGGGACAACGCGCGAGACAAACATCTCTCGCGAAGCCCGCTCAGGTGAACAGCGCCGGGAAGAATGGACCCAGAATGGTCAGAATCGTGCGCTGATTTGGAGGCCCGATATCGGAAAAGCCTTCCTGCTCGATCTTGACGCGCGAGCCTACGTCGAGATCGATGTTACCGCCGCGCCGTTACCCGAATCGCGAGCCGGAGCCAGCAATCAGCACGATGTCTCCAGCACCCAAAACCCCGCAGACCTCGATGTGAAGGACAGCAACGTTCAAGCGATTGACCAGTACTTCAGTGACACGCAGCCGCCCGAGCGCGTCGAGACTCAAGCGCTTTCACCGGCGGTAATCGATGGCCACCCGTGCGTCGTGTACCAGAAGCGAGCGATCTTCCGCGACGGACACACCGAAACCACAAGGAGGTTTCGCGCGCGCGATCTGTCCGGACTCCTCCTCAGGGTCGAGACCGAGGCGGAGCCGGGCAGGGCAAGAGTGATAACCGAGCGCCGGGAGGTTCGCATCGAGGTTGCGCCCGATACGTTCATCGTCCCCGCGGACTTCAAGAGAGTCGAAAAGCTCCCACGCTGAGCAAGCAGCCATCCCGCGGATCCTGTCCGTGGGGCCAGCGGCGAACGCAGTGATACCTATCACCGACAGTTGTGTCGGGGGCACATGCGCGAGGTGACACCCATCACGAGGAGATGAGGCGGTGGTGACACGCGTCACCCGATGGCGGGCTCGTCGTGATGGCCGTCACGAGGTGCGGAAGGCGCAAGCAAACTCGGGTGACGAAGGCGGAAGCCCGGCGGCGAGTTTCCAGGCGGCTATTTGACGAACATCGTCGGTTGGCCCTTTGACCACGGATCGTATTCGTGTGCGAATGTCAGGCGCTCCGCCAGTGGCGGATGACTGTAGAGCCAGACTTTGATGAAGGCGCTCGGATCAGGATCCGCCAGATCGACTTCGCCCAGGATCTGAAAGGCTTCGGCCGCTGTCCCGGACGAGTTGGGCACGATGCCGTGAATAACCTCAAGCCCATAGACGTCCGCCTGGTGCTCTTGATAGCGGCTGAAGCTGTTGAAGGCAGGCTCGGCCAAAAAGAAAAACAGATAGACGAACAGCAGCAGTGCCGGAAGCGAAGCCCAATCGTCCAAACCGCGCATCGCCCATCGCCTCTGCTTACGAGCCAGCGCCCGGGTGATCGCAAGGTGAACCAGCAACAGCACCACTATTATCAAGCCACCTGCGAACGCGATGGCCTTGGGTATGTGGCCGAGCACGTAGTGACCCATCTCGTGCCCGACGACAAACACAGTTTGCGGCGGCGTCATTTTTGCGATGGTCGTGTCCCAGACGACTACCCGCTTCGAGGCGCCGAAACCCGTTACGTAGGCGTCGATCGCGTTCACTTTCTCGCTGGCTTTCATCTCGAACATCCGCTCCCGCGGGATATCTAATCCGCCGTGGCTTACGACCTTCTCTATTTCGGCGACCAGCGCAGGTTGAGTGGTCTGAAGCGGGTCGAACTTGTTAAACAGCGGATCGATTACTACCGGCGAGATGAACAACAACAAGACGAGCATCGGTAACGAAGCGAGTCCGAAGTAGAGCCACCAGCGACGCCGGCTCCGGCGGATCACTCCATAGAGGATGTAAGCCAGAATTGAAGCGATAACGAACTGGATCAACTCGCCCTTGGTCCAATCCCAAAACCACGAGCCCCAACGCTGCACCGATATGTCGTAATGTACGGCGAGGTGATGTTGATAAGCGTCCAGCGGAAACTTGAGAGTATCGAATGTGAGCAAAAGCAGGGGAACGAATACAATTGCCTGAACAAACCGCCGGCGCGAAATCCGCTCGGCCCATTCGCGGAACACTGGAGCGATTCGCAGCGACAGGATGATCAACAGGAGAAGCAACGAGTAGGCGACCCCCACGAAGTGAAGTCTGTATTGCGCTCTCGAGTATGCCACTGCCTTCTCGTACTTCTCGGGTGGCAGCGAGTAGCGGTTAACCTGTTGCTGTTCAATCACCGGACCGGAGGACGAGCCGGAAGATTGCTCACCTGGTGCCGAAGACTGAGTTTGTGCGTTCGCCCAGGAGGCAAAAATGGTTGTCGCGAGAATCAAACCTAGAGACACGACGATCAGTGAACGGCGCATGCGCTGGCTCCTGGGTCGAGCGTTTTGGGCTTGTTTTCAGCGCGAGAATAGAAGATAGCTGCCAGGATTTCAAGCCCGGCGGAGCAGGGGGTTGGAGTGCGGCGAGACGTCGCCGCCGCACTCCGGAGTGTCTAGCGCGTGCCGGGCAGAGTTCTCGGGGCGCCTCGCGCTCCTTGCGGTGTGCGGCGCGGACCACCTCCACTTTGAGATGGCATTTGAGGCAGGCCTGTTTGCGGCTGCGGTCCGCCTGATCCCATCGCGGCTACGATCGCTTCATCGTATACCTTGATCTTGCCCTCTGCCTGCAACTGCTTCTGAGTCATTGCCAGATAAGTAGAGAAGAAAGCGTTGCGCTTCTCGTCCAGCAGGCGTTGCTCGATCGAGGCGCGTTCCTTCTGGAATGGCTCGCCCATGTCAGCATCCTTGCGTTCCCTGAGCGCCGCAACAACGAAAGTGCCGCTCTCAGTCTTGATTGGATCCTTGGTCACTTCGCCCACATTGAGCTTATAGACGGGCGCGCGTTCGAACTCGCTCACCAGCGCGCCGATCGATTCGGTGGTCTTTAACCCCGCTCGTTCGTCGGGCTTCAATCCCATCGAATCGGCGAGGCTCTTGAGCTCGTCGGCGTTTTGAGCCTTCGCAATCTCTTTCGCGCGCTGAGCCGCAAGTTCCTTTGATTTCTCGGAGCGGTAGGCGTTTTCGACTTTCGTGTTAACCTCTTCAAAAGCCGGCTCGTGCGGATCGCGCCTCTCTACGTACTGGGCAATTGCGAATCCCTTGTCGATGGTCATCCAGTCCACGACCTCGCCAGTGTCCTGAAGGCGGAAGACTGACGACTCAAGGGCTGAAGCGGCTCCCAGCCCCGCCAGCGTGTCGCCTTCGGCGAAAAAGCCCGTGTCCTTCACAACGGCCACTTCAGCGCCGTACTTCTTGTTGATCTCGGCAGCCGCCGCCTCGGCGTTTTTGCTCTCCTTGAATTTCTGCTCGGCATCGGTCGCGATCTCAACAGCCTTGGAGTAGCCTTTCCGGGAGCGAGCCGGTTTGAGCAGCTCATCTCGGCTCTCGGCGAACGACGGGATCTTACGGTCGGTCACCTTCAATATGTAGTACTTGTCGCCTTTCTTTACCGGCTCGGTCACCTGGTCTTTTTGCATGTTGAAGATGCGGTTCAGTGGATCGTCCGTGTCTCGCTTGTCGTCCTTGTTGATCCAGCCGAGATCGCCGCCTTTAGCTTTGGTCTTGGCGTCCTCGCTGAACCCGCGAGCGAGCTTGGCGAAATCTTCGGCTGGTTTACCCTCCGAGGGTTGCGCTCGCAACGCTACGCCCTGGGCTTTCTTCCTTATTTCCTCTTCGGGGTCGGCTTTCTTCTCCACAGGAGCGATTTTTTCCTTACCTTCTGCTTCTGCTTTTGGGGCGTTCATCACGATCTGGCTGACGCGCACCTGCTTGATGAAGTTCTCAGGATTGAAGTCTTGCTTCAACTCGTCGTCCGAGATTTGGATCGCCTCACCCGCCTTGTTCTGGTCAACAAAGATATAACTAGCGCGCCGCTGCTCAGTGTTGATCCTGAACTCGGGTTTGTGGGCGTCGAAGTATGCGCGCAAGTCCGGCTCGTTGATTTGCACCTTATCGCGAAGGCTATCGGGGTTCACATCCACCCATCGGACGGCGTAGCTGGTATTGTTGCGCCGGTAATCTTCCTCGGCCTCTTTAGGATCGACGCTCACGGCGGCTGTGATGAAGCTGCGCAGGTGCTGCTGGGCTATCGACGCGCGGAGTTCGTCTTCGAATCGGACCGGAGTCATGCCGGCGCCGAACTGCTGTTGCAATCGCAATCGATATCCTTCAGCGCCCGGCCACGGGTTGAACATCGGAATCTGCCGCAATTGCGACTCGACTTCGCTGTCGCTTGCGCCAAGATTCAGCGTATCCGCCTGGTATAGAACCAGCTTTTGGCGAATAAGGCCATCGAGCACCTGCATGCCATACTGTTCGAACATCGTACCCATATCCTGCTTCGCGTTCCGACCCTGTCCCTGCGAAATCTGCTGGCCGAAGTTTGTCAGCGCATCCTTGAGATCCTGGACGGTCACTTCATAGGGGCCGACCTTGGCGATCGCCGTGTCGCCGCCGGCAGTGCCTCCCAACATCTTGGCGCCGCCCCCGGACGCCGAAAACAGGGCCACAAGGCTGAGGGTCAGCAGCCCGATGAAAATGACCAATACAGCATTGCGAGTTCGCTTTCGCCCTCTGAGGAACTTCAACATAACGTTCTTATAGCCTCCGAATCATAGCCCCGAAAGAATTCTCCAGGTCACGCCACATGCACGGCGCGGCGAGGAATCCCGATCCGTGAAGAATGTAGAATTGTAGAGGACGGGATGGCCGTTGACAACCTACGCCTTCAGCCCATTCGGCGCCATCGGAAGCGACCGCAGCCGAATCCCAATCGCATCGAAGATCGCGTTTCCAACCGCAGGCGCAAGCCCTACGATCGGAGTCTCTCCTGCGCCTGCCGAGGGCAGGTCCTTGCGATCGACCAAAACCGCTTCGATCAGCGGAACGTCGCCGAAGCGCGGGACTCGGTATCGAGAGAACCGGCCGTTCACGATCTTGCCATTATCGAAGTCAATCGCTTCAAACAGCGCGCCTCCGATTCCCATCACGATTGAGCCCTCGATCTGATTCTTGAGCTGGTCGGGGTTGACGACCGCGCCGCATTCGAACGCTTCGACCACGCGCACGAGTCTAACCTTGCCGCTCGCACGATCGACCGAGACTTCCGCGCACGTAGCTACATATCCGCCCTTCTCAAATCCAGCGGCGATTCCATGGCCACAGTTCAGCGCGCTCTTCCGCTTCCCCCAACCGAAGGCTTTCGCGACTGCGGTTAGCACTGCTTTCATCCGCTCGTCTTTCAGGTTCTTCAATCGAAACTGGAGCGGGTCCATCTTCACTGCGTGCGCCAGCTCATCGATGTGAACCTCGCGCGCGAAGTGATTCGCCGTCGCCGCAAGACCTCGATAAGAGCCCTGCCGCAACGGAGACTTTGCCTGATGAAACACGATCTTCTGATTCGGGAAGTCATACCGATGTTGAATGCCGGCAGACCCCGAGTTGTAGTTATGAAACTCCCATGCGGTGATCGTACCGTCCTCGCGAACGCCGCTCGAAATGTCGATAACTCCGGCGGGACGAAAGTACGCCCAGGTGAATTCCTCTTCGCGGGTCCATAGGAGCTTCACCGCTTTGCCCGCCGCTTGTGCGAGCCGCGCTGCCTCGACGGCCACATCGCCGGTGTGCTTGCCGCCGTAGCCCGAGCCGGTGTCGGGCACGATCACGCGAACGCGCTCCTCGGGAATTCGAAACGCTTCGGCAAGCTCGCCGCGAACTCCGAACGGCCGCTGCGTTCCGGTCCACACAGTGAGCTTGCCGTTGTTCCATTCAGCGACCGCGGCTCGTGGCTCGAGCGGCGCGTGAGCGATATAGGCCACGGTGTAGGTTTGCTCGAGCTTCTTGTCGGCGCTGGCCAGTCCGTCAGCGATCGACCCGCGCACGTTGGCTTGCGGCGAGGGAGCGGCTTGTTTTCTGAGGTAATCGAAAAGCTCCCTTGCCGACGGCTGCGGTTCGGCTTTCCATTCAACTTTGATCGCGGCTGCCGCGTGCGCTACGGTTTGCGGGCTCGGCGCTGCGACGCCGATAAAGCTGCCGTCGCGAACGACTTTCACACCGGGCATTGCTTCGGCTTCGCGCGTATCGACCGAAACAAGCGTCGCGTTGAATGCCGAGGGTCGCACGACTCTTCCAAACAACATATCCGGGAGCTTGGTGTCAGACGTGAAGCGGTGCTTGCCGGTCACGAAATTGCGGCCATCGACTTTGGTAACGGACTTGCCGCTGATCTTCCACTGATCCGCAGGGGTGGTGGGTGCGTTTTCAGAGATCACTTTCAGCAGCTTTTGCCCCTTGGTCAGCTTTCCGAAATCGAGCGACTTATCCGTTCGCAAGTCGATCACCTTTCCGTTTTCAACCCCGATCGACGCGCGGCCGATTTTCCACTCCTCGGCTGCCAGATCGATCAAGACCTCGCGCGCGGCGGCGGCGGCCTTGCGTAGCAGCGGAGCCATCGTAGGAATAGTGCGGCTGCCGAACGTCCCCATATCGAAGGGAGTCAGATCAGTGTCGCCCATTGTCAGGCGGATCGAAGCTATTGGAACGCGAAGCTCTTCGGCTACAACTTGCGAGAGCGAAGTGCGGATGTTCTGGCCGAACTCAACCTTGCCGGTGTAAGCGGTAATCGAGCCGTCTTCTCCGATGTGCAGCCACCCGGCGATTTCCTTTGGCGTCGAGTTGCTCTGCGCGCGGCGTCCGGACTCGCCGCCTTGCCTTCCGGATTCTTGTGAAGCAAAAGCGTCCAGCGTGAAGACAAGCACCAGCCCGCCGCCCAGGAGCTTAAAGAAGTCGCGCCGCTCGAGCTCGAGATTAAAATGGTACGCCGGTTCGGCAAAAAGCTCGTAGCGCTCGACCTCGATCGAATCGTCAATATGCTTGCTCATCTTCCACCTCCTAAGAGAGTTCGTAGTTCGGCCTTCAGGCGGAAGTTCGTAGGCGACCCTGGAAAACCCTGCGGCATTACAAACTTCCGCCTGAAGGCCGAACTACGAACTCTTCATCGTTTCAGCGAGTCGTCTTTGACGACACGACGACTCCTTTCATCGACTGCGCGGCCTTGCGGATCGCGGTCACGATTCGAGGATAGGTTCCGCAGCGGCAGACGTTGCCTTCCATGAAACGCACAATCTCCTGCTCGCTGGGGTTCGGGTTCTTGCTGAGCAGCGCGACGCTGGACATGATCATTCCGGGAGTGCAGTAGCCGCATTGAAGAGCATCTGCTTCGAGGAAGGCTTCCTGGAGCGGATGCAGGCGGCCGTTCTTCTCGATGCCCTCGATTGTGGTGATCTTCTTTCCAGCAGCAGCGGCCAGCTTGGTGATGCACGAACGAGTCGCTTGCCCATCAATGAGAACGGTGCAGGCGCCGCACTGGCCCTCGCCGCAACCGTACTTGCTGCCGGTCAGGTCCAGGTCGTCTCGCAAGACACTGAGCAGGCTTCGATCAGCGTCGGCATCGATTCTGAGCCTGGTACCGTTGACGTGAAGTTCTGAGATTCTTAGCATACGGCTTCCTCACGCGGGGATTCTTAGAGTTCCACTTAAAGACCGATAGACATTCGCAGCAGACCTTCGGTTCTAAGTCTCGTTATGAGCGGTGTCTCTCCCGCTGCCAGGTGCATTCTGTCCGCGTACTGCAAGTCGTCCTCAATCTGCTGATTAATCTCTTCCTGATGATCCCAATAGTAGGCCAGCGCAGAGTGAACCTGTCCCATCGAAAGGTGAGGATGCTGAAGGTGGAGTTCTTCGGGACTCCAACCATAAGCCATCACTTCCGAGACCAGTTGCGCTACTTTCATGCGAGACTCGGCAACAACTGCGACGCCCTTGTCTTCAACCACAATATGTTCGTACGGCGTTGTTATCGATGACATGGTTTTGCTCTCTTATGCAGACGCCGAACAGTACCGAAAGCGACGAGCGTAGCCTCGGCCAACTTTCGTGAGCCAAACTTGTGCATCCGGGTGGCGCAACACAAGGCGGTCACGGGCGACAAGCTCCTCACGATCCATCTCGTAGTCACCAGTCTCAATGTCGATGACTACAAACTTACCATCGTCCCCGTGGGTAACGTGAGGTTTGATATCGCGATCGTAAATCTCATCGCCGCGCCGCGCAAACTCTTCCTTTGTGTAGCGTGGGGTTAGTACCTGCATATCGAACTCCATCTAAGACTTTCACTGCCTCGGTGTCAATAGTGCTGTTCGAGGTTGGTCGTTGTCAATAAACAGGATGTTTTGACTCTTCGAGATGGCTAAGCAGTTGCTGACGCTGACGCAGGAGACTCAGGTTAACAACTCAATTGCTACGGCGCCACCGGTCACAACCTCAACCGTCAACTCATAACCCTCGAGCAATCCCATTCCTACGAGAGGGTCAGTGTCGGCTTCGTCGACCTCCACACGTCGCGGCTCCCCGTCCCAAATGACAGTCGCTTCGTAAACATCGAAGATGATTTCGCTGCCGTCTGCTAGGAACGCACGCCCGCGCCTGTGGAACCGAAAACCAAGCTCGGAAATAACCGCGCGAGATAAGCTAATGTAGCCGTCGAAGCCAGTGTCCACGACAGCGGCAACCTCAATCTGCCCTTCTGGCCCACGCACGGCAAGGGCAATGACTGCTTCGCGCACACTATTGACGACGCCAACGATCATGCAGACACCGGACGGTAGCGTGGGCCAAAACGGCGTGCGTAGCGTGAGCCCACTCTGGTGAACCATACCTGCGCGTCAGGGTGGCGCAACACAAGGCGGTCATGGGCGACAAGCTCATTCCAATCCATCTCATAGTCACCTGTTTCAATGTCGATGAGTACGAACTTGCCTTTGTCTTCCTGAGTAACGTGAGGTTTGATATCGCGATCGTAAATCTCGTCGCCGCGGCGCGCAAACTCCTCTTTGGTGTAGCGTGGGGTTAGTACTTGCATAGTGAACTCCGCCTAAGGTTTTCGCTGCTTCTATGTCGATAGTGCTGTTCGAGGTCCTCGTTGTCAATGAAACAGAATACCGAGAGCCAGACATTCGTGCGCCGGTGTTGTCGATCGACCAATTCAGAAAGGCGCCATCCCTGGACCGAAGTCGATCCGCCCACTCGCCCTCAAGGGGTCGGTAGCTGTCCGAGCAAGTTCTCGGCCTCACGAGCCAGTCGGTGCGACGCTGTCGGATTTGGGAAGAACTGGTGTCATCTCGTCGCACTCAATCCAGCCGTTGTCGCCGTCTCCGGTCTTCTCGAGGTGGTAATTAGTGCGGAACCAAACGCCACTGAGATTCCCGATCTTTGCGAAGTAATCCTTCACATCCGCAACGCTACTATGACGTCTGTCTCGGAAGAACTTGTCGTCGCCCTGCTCGGCCTTTTCCCTCATTATGTCCAGCGCGAGGGGCACGTGCCAGCGGTGCAGCGTGAGGCTAGTGCTATAGATTGCCAGTACGTTCGGCATCCCCGGCTTGAATTGCTCCCTGCCTAGCTTCTCGCAGATGACATCACACACCCTGAGCGGCACGTCTGTCTTGTAGAATGGGATGACCGAATTCCCAGCCATCCCCGAGGATCGGCTCATATCACTCTGCTTCATCAGCATCAGCTCCAGATTTCTCTCGAAACCCGGAATCGGCAAGAAGTAGTACGAGCCCTCCATGCTCGTCAGTCGGCCTATAGCATAGACGTTGAAGGGATCGATCCGCTCAGGAAACACCCCGTAATCCAGCCCGGGCTCGCTGCAGCGGTTGTATCGAACGCGGTCGGGCCAATTCAGAGATAGCAGGCAGCCCATCTGGAGTTCGAACAATAGATCCACTAGCTGACCGGCCAAGTTTGCTCTCTTTAGGTTGTACTTGATTTCCGAGAGATGGGTGCTCAAGAAAGTCTCGCATTCTGTGTAGTCGAGCCAGCGATCAATGTGCTTAGCTAGAACGTGGTTCACCCCGCCCATTATTTCCGCAGTTAGTTGTTTCATATTCCCATTTTATCACGCAGGGGGAAGCGACTTATTATCACTTCGCCTAACGCGCCGGTGTGTTCCAGGTCTTAAGACACCCTTGATCGCTTCGCTGGGCTTGCGGTTCACGTTTCGTCGATAGCACTCTAGGTTCGAGCCCTTCAGAGCAAAGGCCCTCAAAAAAAAGTTGTAGACACCCCTCCGTTAAATCTGATAAATTCCAAGGCTTACAAGCCCATCGGTTTTCGAGGCACGTGCATGAGTTCCGGCAGGGAAGGCGTTTAGATGAAGAACATCACACTGGACGAGGTCATTCAGACCTATGGTGTGGAGAACTGGGGAGCAGGGTACTTTGAGGTAAACCGAAAAGGGCATCTAGCTGTGCGCCCTGCCGAGGGAGACCCCAGGTCCGTAGACGTAAAGGAGCTCGTAGACGACCTCGTCGATGGCCGCCGGCTCCAGCTTCCCATCCTCCTTCGCTTCCCGCAGATCCTAACCAACCAGCTCAAGAAAGTTCAGCGTTCGTTTCAGGATGCGTCGCGCGAATTCAGCTTTGCAGGCGGGCACTTCGGCGTGTTTCCGATGAAGGTCAACCCTCGCCGCGAAGTAGTCGAGGAGTTTTTGCGCGAAGGCAGCAAGTACAACTTCGGCGTCGAGTGCGGCTCGAAAGCTGAGCTATACGCCGCGCTTTCGGTCGATCAAACACCTGAGTCGTTGCTGGTGTGTAACGGCTTTAAGGACGAATCGTTCATTAACCTCGCGTTGCTCGGGGTTCAAATAGGGAAGCGCGTCATCATAGTCGTCGAAAAGCTCAACGAGCTGAAGATGATTATTCGGCGCTCGCAAGAAACCGGCGTTCGTCCCGGAATTGGCATTCGCGCGAAACTTTACTCGAAGGGCTCGGGCAAGTGGGCCTCGTCGGGCGGCGAGTCGGCAAAGTTCGGACTTACCCCTTCGGAGATGCTCGAATGCATCCGGCTGCTCCGCGAATTCCAGATGACCGATCTGCTAAAGCTGCTGCACTTTCACATCGGCTCACAGATCACCGACATCAAACGCGTCAAAGCGGCGATGAAAGAAGCCGCCAGGGTCTATGCCAAGATTCGCCAGATGCGCATCGACGTCGAGTTCCTCGACATAGGCGGCGGCATGGGCGTGGACTACGACGGATCGAAGACTACCTTCGAGTCGTCGGTCAACTACACCATTCAAGAATTTGCCAACGACGTGGTCTACACCATTAAATCGGTTTGCGATGATGAGAACGTGCCCGAGCCAAACCTGGTGACGGAAAGCGGGCGGGTGATGGCTGCCTATCACGCGGTGTTAGTCACATCGATTCGCGACGAGATTGAGACGTTTGCCGACGATCAACCCGAGGTCAGCGTCGATGAAGACGACCCCCAGGTGATCGTGGAGCTGAAGGCGCTCTACGACGACATAAACGCGAAGAACTACCGCGAGTACTATCACGACTCACTCGACCACAAGGACGAGCTGCACACGCAGTTTAACCTTGGGTTGATCAGCCTCGAAGATCGAGCGAAAGGTGAAGTGCTGTTCTGGGAAGTCTGCGCGCGCGCGTCGAAGTTCGCTCAGACGACCAAGGTACAGGAAGAAGAGTTCGATGACTTGAAGAAGATTCTCGCGTCGAAGTACCTTTGCAACTTCTCGGTGTTTCGTTCTTTGCCGGACCACTGGGCGATCGACCAGCTCTTCCCGATAATGCCGATTCACAGGCTGAATGAGCAGCCTACGGACTACGCCACCTTCGTGGATCTTACATGCGATTCGGACGGCCATATAGACAAGTTCGTCGACTTGAAAGACGTGAAAGAAGTGCTCGAGCTGCACCCGTTTACCGGCGATCCGTACTACATCGCAATCTTCCTGGTCGGGGCTTATCAAGAGGTGATGGGCAGCAATCACAATCTGTTTGGCCGGCCCAATGAAGCTCACGTGATCATCGACACCGAAGGCCGCTACCATATCAAGAAGATCGTACAGGGAAGCCGCGTCGGCGACATGCTCACCGCAGCGCGCTATGACAAGGGCCAGGCGTGGGAAAGCATGCAGCGGATGATAGACACTCGCGTCGCCGGCGGGTTCTTGAGCGAGGACGAAGCCGGCTCGCTGATGAAGCAATATGAATCCGACATCAATCGATACACATATCTTGAATAGTAGTCCGTAGTCCGTAGTCCGTAGTCCGTCGCGCGGATGAGAGTATTCCCGTTTGCGACTACTACGGACTAAGGACTGCGAACCAAGGACTAGACAGCAATGATGAGAAAGCAAAAAAGTTCAAAGTATTTGACGGTGCCCACGCGCCCGATTCAGATCGATCGTGACCGTTCGGTTGCCGGTGTTCTCCAGAAGATGGAAGGCGCGGGATTCCAGGCGCGAGCTCTGGCCGATGCGCATAACCTCTGGCTTGAGATGCTGGAGGACAACTCGACGGTTCTCATGGGTTTGAGCGGCGCGCTTGTTGCAGCCGGAATGCGCCGTCTGATCTCCTACTTGATCAAGAACCACTTCGTCGACGTAGTCGTTTCGACCGGAGCAAACCTCTTCCACGATTTGCACGAGACGTTGGGCCGCTACCACTACCAGGCGCCACCCGGCGTGACCGACGACGAGCTTCAAGAAGCCCAGGTCGGGCGGTTCTACGACACGCTTGCCAGCGAACACGAGTACCGTGAGGCCGATGAGTGGGTTGGCAACTTCGCGAACACCGTGGATCATTCGCGTCCTTATTCGACGCGTGAGTTTCTGCACCTCCTGGGCCGCGAGCTTGCGGAAATCGCGACCGAAGACGGCATACTAACTTCAGCGTACAAAGCGAAGGTCCCGGTCTTTTGTCCGGGCGTAGCCGACTCGGCGATCGCGGTCGGAATCGCCACCTCGCGCGTGAATCGCAAGAACCCGTTTCAGTTTGACATTATCCAGGACGTCGTCGAGGCAGCGCAGATCATGGCTCGGTCGGTGAACACGTCGGTGGTGTTGTTTGGAGGCGGACCGCCCAAGAGTTTCGTGCAACAGACCGAGGTGACCGCCTCGATCATCAAACAAACGATGCGAGGGCATAAGTACGCTTTGCAGATCGGGCTTGATCTGCCCGAGAGCAGCGCGACTTCGGGACGCAGTTTTGAAGAGGCTCAAACGTGGGGCCGGGTTGCGAAGGACGCAAAGACAGTCACGGTGCTTTGCGACCCGACGATCGCGATGCCGATTCTGGTTACCTCGCTTTCCCAGACCGGAACCAAGGCGTTAAAGCAAAGGCGGCGTCCGCTGTTCAGCTTTGGGCGGGAACTCATGGTGACCTTTGGATGACGTTCTTCAGTGATGAGCTGAACGCGTCACTCACTAGCCATCACCCTCGCTTATCGCCTTAGCATCAACATAGAATCCACCGGTTCCATACGGCACATACGGCACACGCGAAGCGCGGAGTGGAGATGATCGGACAGAAGCTCTCAAATCGATACGAGATTACCGCAGAGTTGGGCCGCGGAGGGATGGGCGTTGTGTATCGCGCTCACGACCCGCTGCTGAACCGCGACGTCGCCATCAAGCTGATCCCGCCAACACTGCTAAGCCCGGAGACAGAGCAGCGCTTCCAACGCGAAGCACAATTGGTCGCGCAGATGGACCACCCGGCGATCGTTTCGATCTACGACTTTGGCCAACATGAGGGGGCGCTCTTCTTCGTGATGCCGGTTGTGCAAGGAACAAACTTACGCCCCTTTTTGAGGGACCGCTCCCTGATGCTCGGCGACGTGATCGACCTGGGGATCCAGGTGGCCGATGCGCTCGAGTACAGCCACTCGCGAGGAGTGGTCCACCGCGACATCAAGCCAGAAAACATCATGGTGGCGCGCGAGGAAGGCGGCAAAGTCCGAATTAGGATCATGGACTTCGGTCTTGCCCGAGCCGCAACCGAAAGCCGGATCACCAAGACCGGGACGCTGATCGGCACGATGGCCTATCTGAGCCCCGAGCAAGTTACAGCGAGCGGGGTCGACGGGCGTTCGGATATCTACTCGGTTGGCACAGTGCTCTACGAATGCCTGGTTGGCGAGCCGCCTTTCTCGGGTGAGATACAGTCCATTCTGTATCGAATAGTGCACGAGATTCCGCAGGCGCCACGTACGATCGGAACGGAGATCGATGAGGAGCTGCAGACGATCATCCTGGATTGCATCGAGAAAGACCCGGCAAAGCGGCCGCAGAAGGCGAGCGAGATTGCGGATGCGCTCAGGCGATACCGATCGAGACTCCGCGACAGCGACTTTGCAAAGTCAGTCGCGCTGACTCGCACGCTGTTGATTCAGCGCCCGGCGCTGTCGCCTTTTGTCGGACGGGGCAAGGCGCTAGCTGAGCTGCAGCAGCGACTTAACGCAGCCCTGACTGGCGAGTGTCAGTTTGTCGTGGTCGCGGGCGAACCGGGGATCGGAAAGTCGCGTCTTCTCGATGAGTTGGAAAACCTGGCGAAGGCACGCAAGATCATTGTCCTCCATGGTCGATGCGCGGAACAAGACGGGTCCTTTCCGTATCAGGGATTTTGCGAAGCAATCCAGGAGTACTTCTTGAAGGGCAGCTCAACCACGGGTCCCGTGGCCGACTTTTCGGACCTGGCGGCCGATCTCGTCTCGCTGTTCCCTATGCTGTCAGAGATCAGCGACATTCGCTCGGCGGCTACAAGCGATTCGAAGCTAGCCCGGAGCGCCGAACCACAAGGCCCTGAAAACCGCACCCACATCTTTGAGTTGCTGGCGCGAACTCTGACCCGCATCGCCGGCGGAAGGCCGCTAGTACTCTTTCTGGAAGAACTTCATGCAGCCGAAGTGTCGATCGAAGCGTTGCAGTATATCGTCCGCCGCCTGGGGCCGACGCCTACGCTGATTGTCGCAACTCACCGCTCGACCGAGGTAGACAGCCGTCACCCGCTCGTCCGAATGCTCGACAGCTTCCGTGGCGACCGGCGCTTCTCATCCATCGCGCTCGGATCATTCTCGCCCTCCGAGCATCGGCTGTTTCTCGAGACGCTGATCGGCGGGCCCGGTCTGGCCGAAAGCCTGGTGCAAAAGCTCTATGACGGGACTGAGGGGAACCCGTTTTTCACTAAGGAGATGGTCCGCTCGTTGCTGGATTCCGGCGGGATCTCGAAGGACGACACTGGAGCTTGGGGCCTCGCGGCCGATACCGGCCTGTCTACGGATTCACTGCCGGCGACCATTCAACAAGCAGTAGAGAAGCGTATCGAGCGGCTGCCGGAGGACATGCGAGAAATCCTTTCTGTTGCTTCGGTGATCGGAAAAATATTTGACTTTCGCGACCTGGAAGTGCTGACGGGAGAAAAGGGGGACGCCGAGGACGCAGTCGACCGCCTCGTTGAGGATGGGCTGATTGAAGAAGAGCGCGAATCGCGCGGAGATCGACTGACCTTTTCGAGCGGGGTTGTTCGCGACGTCCTCTACGCGGGAATCTCGCGGCGTAAGCGACGGTCGCTTCATCGCAAGTATGCCGAGCAGATCGAGAAGCGCCACGGCGGTCGATTAGAGCGCGTTTACCCGCAACTGGTCTACCATTTCTCTCAAGGTGATGTTCCCGACAAGACCGTCGAGTACGGCCTGCGGCTCGCAAGAACCGCGCTCGATGCCTTTAGCGCTGAAGAGGCGGCCCGTTCGGCGAAGACGGCGCTCGAGTTTCTCGATGAGGAATGGGAAGGCGAAAGGTCGCTGGAAGCAAGGGCCCGGATACTTCTGGCCGAGGCGCATCGGATGTCCGGGGACGTGGACGGCGCTCTGAAAGAGGTTGAATCGGCAATAAAGATTTTCGAGCGTGAGGACCAATACACCGACGCTGTTGCCGGGCTCATGATGGCCGCTGATACTGCCTGGCAAGCGCGGAGAATCGAAGAGGCGACCCGCTGGGTGAAAAGGGGGATGGAGGCGGCGCGGTCTGCGTCGGAGATCGAGAGCCTCAGGCATCTGCTCACGCTCGGGACGACGCTTGCAAACCTGGGCGGCGAATACGATAAGGCGAACGAGTATCTGGAACAGGCCGCGAGGCTCGCTCCGCTGCCGACAGACGCCGATAACCAGGACGAGACGCCACGGGGCGGGAGGATCGTCGCGGCGATCGCTAACCCGGTCAAGGCCGTAGAGCCGGTCAACATGGAACTCGTCGAGGAGACGGAGATTCTCACAAACGTCTTCGAAACTCTTCTGGCGACCGACCAGGAGGGCAACCTTGTTCCGGCTCTTTGCGAGAAGTGGGAAGTGGGCAGCGAAGGGAAATCGTTCACGCTCACATTGCGCGACAACGTCCAGTTCCAAGATGGTCATCCGCTGACTGCCGAGGACGTCAAGCAATCATTCGAGCGAGCGATTCGCCGCGCATCTTTTGAGCTGCCCTCAGCCCTGGCCGCGATACGTGGGGTTCGAGAGTTCGCCGAGCGACGAACTGACGACCTGGCTGGCTTGGTCGTTCACTCTGACACCAAGCTCGAGATTCAACTCGACGAGCCGCTGTCGATCTATCCCGCGCTGCTCGCCGATTACAAGACTGGCATCACTCGAGCAAATGCTGAAGATGAAGCCGGCTCTCTCCCCATCGGTACGGGCCCATTTAAGCTGACATCGTATGACCGCGAACGCGTCGTCCTTGAGTGCAATTCCACTTATTGGAAAGGGACGCCGGCACCGCTGGACGCCATCGAGTTCCGTCACGGCCTGAGCGCATCGACAATCGCTTCGGGCCTGCGCTCGGGTGAGCTTGACCTGGCGCGCGACCTTGCGCCGCAAGACCTCGAAGAGCTCCTGCGTGACCCTCGCTTCCGCGGCGGACTTAGCGAAGCGCCGCGAAAGAACACTTATTTTGTGATGTTCAACTCGCTCACTGGGCCGGTGGCGCAAAACGCGATTGTGCGCCGCGCGCTGTTGGGCGTCGTGCGAACACACGATCTGGTCTGGCAAACATTGGGACGCTTCTCACAACCTGCCGTCTGTCTGATTCCGCCGGGGATGCTCGGGCACGATCCAGGCAGGAGACGCCGCATACTAACACGCGACGAGGCGCTCGATATGTTACGGGCCTCCGGGGTGACTACGCCGACCCGGCTAAGAGCGTCGGTACATCCTCTGCTTCAGGACCGCTACGGATCGCTGCTGAGAACCCTGTTCTCGATCTGGTCAGAACTCGAGGTCGAAGTCGAGGTTGCGACCCACGACATGGCCTCGTACCTGGAAGCCGACCAGCACAATGAAGGACTCGATTTGCGCATCGGGCGATGGAACGCCGACTACGACGACCCGGACAATTTTACTCATAGTTTGTTTCACTCGCGCGTGGGTCTGTATCGCAACTACATCGCTTCGGCAGAAGGCGATCAAATCCTGGAAGAGGCTCGGGCTGAGGGTCGGCCCGACGTCAGAGCGTCTCTTTATCGGAAGTACGAGAACTTGCTTCTGGAAACCGGCGTTCTGCTGCCGCTCTTCCATGACATCGATCATCGTCTGGCCAGCCCGAAGGTACGCGGTCTGAAGCTGTGGGGCAGCGCTCCGTACGTCAACTATTCAGAACTCCGTAAGGTCGAGTCGGTCTCGGCGGCGACTGCGACAATGCGGACCGGTGGCGGCGTCATCCAGATTCCGATCGCCGGAGTGGTTGCCAGTTTGGATCCTTCGCTGGCCACGACTCTGGAACAGTCAGAGGTGCTGCCAAGTATCTACGAAACCCTGACCCGCGAAGTCGGAGGAAGGATTATTCCCTGGCTCGCTGCTGAATTCCGACCTGAGGAAGGTGGCAGGAGGTATCGGTTCAAGCTTCGAGGCGACGTGCGCTTTCACGATGGCCGTAGACTGACCGCGCGCGATGTCCGCTATTCCTTCGAGCGGCTCTTGCAAAACCCCGAAAGCAGCTGCCGGTGGTTCTATTCTCGGATTCGTGGTGCGAAAGCCCTGTTGGGTGGAGATGTCGGCGATCTTACCGGGTTTCGAATCCACACCGCCAATGAATTCACGATCGAACTCGATGAACCAGTGTCAATTTTTCCAGCTCTAATCTCTTATCCCGGGGCCTCAATCGTACCTGAGGGGGTGGAGCCAGTCGGCGAGAGTCTAAGTGAGGGTTGTGTAGGAACAGGAGCGTTTCGCGTGGTGAAGTTCGACCCGGGCCGCCGGCTCGAGCTTGAACCCAACAAGACGTATTGGCGCACAGGGTACCCCAAGAACGAGGGACTGGTGTTCAGTTTTGGCGTTTCTCCGGCGGAGATTCTTTCCGAGTTTAGAGCCGGCAGGTTTTCGCTGGCCTCAGATCTGTTACCGTCGGACGTGGAGCCATTGCGACGCGAGCCCGACCTCGCTCCGGGCTATCGCGAGACACCTCGACTCATTACCTACTACGTTGCTTTCAATACGCATCAGGGACCTCTGAGCGACAAAGATTTGCGCCGGAGTCTGGTTCAGACCGTCGACGTTGCGGCGGTAGTTCGCCAGACGCTTGGTCGTCTCGCAATTCCAGCACACGGGATCATCCCACCGGGTCTGCTTGGCCATGATCCCGCGTCCAGTTCCAGACCT
Organism: uncultured Clostridia bacterium; assembly: GCA_964548075.1. Classification (GTDB taxonomy): domain Bacteria; phylum Acidobacteriota; class Blastocatellia; order UBA7656; family UBA7656; genus Onstottus_A. The sequence goes on from CAZJQQ010000006.1 coordinate 126,046, forward strand.
TCTGCCGTGCCTTCGCTGATTTCCGAAAAGCCGCCAGCGGAGATTGAGTTGACCGCAGCGCTCAACCCGGTGTATTTCGGTGAGTATTCGGCTCTCGCCCGCGCGCTCTCAACCGCCTTCCGTCAGAAGGGCGTGAGCATTCGGCCTACAAACAAGACTATGGCCGAGCTGATGGAAGCGCAGACACACGCGAGCGTCGACCTGGCAGTGGGGCGCTGGGTCGCCGACTACCCGGATGCGGACACGTTCGTCAACATTTTGCACTCTCGCGAGGGCATCAACGGGCGACTGTGCGGGTCTGCTGAGATCGACCGGCTTATCGAAAGAGGACGAGCCGAAACCTCTCCAGCGGTGCGCCACTCCCTCTACCGGGAGATCGAGGAGATTATCGCGCGCGAGGCCTTGCTGCTTCCTCTTTTCCACGAGCAAACTTACCGTTTCGCCCGGCCGGAAGTTGAGGGACTCGCGCTGTCTTACGGTGCGACGGTGGTTGACTACGCGAGTCTTCGGATTGGAAGCTAGCGAGACCGCGTAGTCGTCGTCGATGGAGTGACAGCAACTCGGTAGCTTAGGTATGATGATAATGTAGTACACGACCGATGGCATTGAGTGCCAGCATGTGGATGGCTGCTTCTGACCATGTTCACTCACTAAGAGGTGTGCGCACATGAGATCATTTCTAGCTCCCGTTCTTTCCGTTCTCTTTCTGATTGTCGCGACCGCCGCAGTCGCCTTTGACCGAAGCGACGTAGTCAAAAGGCTGCAGCGCGCAACCGAAGTCTTCACCGAAATAATGAAGACGCCCGACAAGGGGATCCCCGAAGATCTGCTAAACAAATGCGAGTGCATCGGCATAGTGCCCGGCTTGAAGAAGGGCGCCCTGGGACTGGGCGGTAAATACGGCAAGGGCATACTTATGTGCCGCAAGCCTGACCGAAGCTGGACCGCGCCGTCGTCCATCACCATCGAGGGTGGCAGCATTGGCTTGCAGATCGGGTACACCCAGATAGATGTCGTGATGCTGATGATGAATCGCAAAGGGGTCGAAAAACTGATCGGCGACAAGTTCACCATAGGAGCCGACGCCTCCGCGGCAGCCGGCCCCGTCGGCCGTCAAACAGCCGCGCAGACGAATATCAGAATGCACGCCGAGATACTCACGTACTCGCGCGCCAAGGGATTATTCGCAGGCATTTCGTTGGACGGCGCAACGCTCAGACAAGACAAAGACGACAATCGGGACTTCTACGGTAGGGATGTCGATGCTCGGAAGATTCTGCTCGATGGCTCGGTAGAGATGCCTGCGGAAGCGCGCGCTCTCGCTTCAGCGCTGTCGTGGCAATCGCCGAAGAAGAAATGATCGGAACGGCGCGGCCGCGGCGCGGATTCACGGCGGCCGTGACCTTCGCCGCCCGGTAGACACAGAGTACTCAGTGGATTAACACAAACGCACTTCGGAGGGGCAAGAATGAACAAGACAGCAAGGGCGAAGCTGTTTGTCGTTGTGATTTCAACGGTGCTGTTGGTCGCGTCGGCGATACACGCGAAACAGGCGGCTCAGCAGCAACCCGCGGCGCAGCAACCGCCGGCCGCTCAACAAGAGAAGCCGGGAGAGCAAAAGCCGGCCGGTCAGCAGGCGGCGCCTGAAACGCTTCAAGTGCTGAAAGGCATGCCCCGGCAACAGATCATGGGAGAGATGCAAAAAGTCGCGGCCGCGATGGGCACGCAATGCAACTTCTGCCACGTGAACCCATTCACAGCCGACTCGCCGCGAAAGTCGGTCGCTCGGTTGATGATGCGAGACTACACGATGGGGATGAAGCACAAGGATGGCAGCGCGCTGACTTGCAACGACTGCCACAAGGGCGAGGCGAACTTCCTGCGCACACGGCCATTTCAGGGCGCGGTCGGCAAGAAGTCAGAGGGGCTTCAAGTGCTCAAAGGCATGCCATCAGAACGCGTGACTCAAGTGATGACCGCGTTCACCAAAGCGTTGGGTGTCGAGTGCACCTATTGCCACACCGATGACTTCGATGAGGACACGCCGCGAAAACAGATCGCTCGCTTCATGATGACTCAATTCTCAGGCGGACTTGTGAAGCAGGATGGCAGCGCGGTGAGCTGCAACGATTGTCATCAAGGGCACGCTCGTCCGCTGGCGATACTGCCGTTCGCACAACGCAGACCGCAACAGCAACCTCCGCCCGAGAAGAAGCCGGGTGATTGATTTGTGGAAGTCTCGCTGTCGCGAACACGTTTAGCTTGTGAGGGTTCAAGCTTCAGTTTGTCTACGCCATTCAAGCTGAGGCTTGGACTCTCGACCCATCAAAGGGTTCGAAGTAGCGAGAGGTCGAAGTCACGCCAATCATCGCCCCGCAACGCCGGTTGATTCACCTCGCCCGTGAGGGAACGCATCAATCGATCGGCCGCGAATCTGCCGAGTTGTTCCCTCCCGTATGGAATATCTGAAACGCTTGTTCGGATACAACACAATGAACAAGAAGCTCAACATCTGCTGAACATTCTTTCCGGACTTAACCATGGCTGAGCAAAAGCGGGAGCGGGTTGTAATACTTGGCGGCGGGTTTGGCGGGGTCTACACCGCGAAACATCTGGAGAAGGCGCTGGGACGGCGCGATGATTTCGAGATCGTCCTGGTCAACAAAGAGAATTACTTCGTCTTTCAACCCATGCTGCCTGAAGTCATCTCGGGTAGCATAGGATTGCTGGACACCGTCAGCCCTATCCGGCGTCTGCTGCCCCGCACCAACCTGCACGTGCGCGACGTCGAGTCGATCGACGTCAAGAACAAGACAATCACGACAAGCCCCGGCTTTCGCCCTCACGTTCACAAGATCGTGTACGACCATCTTGTCTTGGCGATGGGCAACGTGACGGACTTTCGAGGGTTGCGCGGTTTGCCCGATCACGCGATGCCATTCAAGAACCTGGCCGACGCCGTGCAGTTGCGAAACCATCTCATTCGCGCGCTCGAAGAAGCAGCCATCGAAGACGACGACCCGGTGCTCCGCCGCCAGTTGCTCACATTCGTCGTTGCCGGCGGAGGCTTCTCCGGGGTCGAGGTCGTAGCCGAGTTGAACGATTTCGTGCGAGAGGTCGCGCGTAACTACCGGGGCATCGACCCGCGAGAGCTGCGTGTCGTGCTGGTGCATTCTCAGAATCGAATCCTCCCCGAGTTGTCCGAGAAGCTGGCCTTGTTCGCTCAAAACATCCTGATGAAGCGCGGAGTCGAGATTCGCCTGAACACGAGATTGGAAGCCGCGACCGGCGAGGAGGCGATACTCGAAGGTGGTGAAAAAATTCCGACTCGCACGCTGGTTTCAACTGTGCCAAGCTCGCCGCATCCGATCATCGACGGGCTCGATCTCCCCAAAGGTAAGAACGGCCGCTTGATCACCAACGGCTTTCTGGAAGTCGAGGGCGCAGAGAACATCTGGGCTCTCGGCGATTGCGCGCAGGTACCGCAGCGCGCGGGAGGCTTCTGTCCGCCGACCGCGCAGCATGCGCTTCGGCAGGGCCGCACGGCTGCCGGCAACATCGTGGCGTCAATACGCGGCGGGAAGCGCAGCGAGTTTACGTTCGGCGGATTTGGCCAGATGGGCGCACTGGGGCATCACTCGGCGGTCGCTCAGATCATGGGCGTGAACATCAGCGGCTTTCTCGCGTGGTGGATGTGGAGAACGATCTACCTGATGAAGCTGCCGGGTTGGGGCCGCCGCTTGAAGGTCGCCTCGTCGTGGACGCTCGACTTGCTGTTGCCGGCCGAGCTTGTAGAGTTGAAGCTTACCGGTTCGATGGGCATTACCCAGGAGCACTTCGAACCGGGAGAAGAAGTCTTTCATCAAGGGGATCTCGGCGATCGGATCTACATCATCGTCAGCGGCCAGGCGGAAGTAGTGCGCGCAGACGGGGACATGGAAGTTATGCTTGCGCGGCTCGGAACCGGTGAGTACTTCGGCGAGATGGCTTTGTTGAAGCAGAGCACGCGAGGCGCGACTGTTCGTTGCACGGCTCCGATGGACACCTTGAGCTTGCCCAAGCGTGAGTTCAGCATGCTCGCGGCTTACTTGCCGCAGATGCGCGAGACGCTCGAGGGCGTGATGGAGCAACGCGCGCGGTCGAATGCGCAGAAGTCAAAGGGTGGCTGAACAGCGTATGCCGAATCGGAGTGAATCGTGCTCTGAAGCCGCTACTTGTTTTATCCTGCTGATACCGTACAATTGAGCGCGAGGAACAACTCTCATGTCACGCAAACGCATCGCAACATCCCAAGACTCGGCTGCGATCCTGCTTCCCCAGGAAGTGCTTGACGAAATGGGCGTGCGGAAAGGTGACGAAGTTGACGTGTCCGTTTCTGATCACACGCTTATCATGCGTCCATTGAACGCCGAACGTGCTCGCAAGATCGAGGATGCTACGAAAGCTGTATTTGAACTCCGCGGCGCGGCCTACAAGAAACTTGCTGAAGGGGTTGAATAGTACCTTGCTGCCCGGATGCAGACAGTGACTAGACCTCACACGAGTCCTACCTACCTCAGCGATGACGTGCTCGAGCGAGCGGTAGGCCTGTTGTCTCGCCGTGACGGAGACCTTCGACGCGTAGTGAAGCAGTACGGGGCGCCGCCAATGTGGGCGCGCGAGTCGGGATTCTCAACTCTGCTTCACATCATCCTCGAGCAACAAGTATCGCTCGCCTCAGCAAGGGCGGCTCATAACAAGCTGCTTGAAGTCGCGTCTCCGCTGACACCGGAGCGTTTCCTCAAACTGGATGATGCGACACTGAGAGTCGTTGGGTTCAGCCGCCAGAAAACTCTATACGGACGCGAACTCGCTGGCTCGATTGTTGATGGCCTGCTCGATCTCGACGCCTTAGGTTCGATGGATGACGCTACTGTAAGATCCGAATTGATCAAGATCAAGGGCATCGGACGCTGGACTGCGGATATCTATCTGCTGATGGTGCTGCGCCGGCCTGACATCTGGCCGACGGGAGATCTGGCCCTGGCCGTCGCCGCGCAAAAGGTCAAGCGTCTACGGACTCGCCCTACTCAGGAGAAACTCGACGAGATGAGCAGGGCGTGGAAGCCGTGGAGAGCAGTCGCCGCACGCATACTGTGGCATTACTACCTGAGCGAGGTAGCATAGACTTAAGGATTGACTTGGAAATAGGAGACACGATTCAGCAACCAAAGCCCGCGTTCACCATCGAGAGCCGCGATAAGGTTTATCTGATCGGGTTCGTGGTGGCCGCGGGATTGCTGTTGTTTCTCGGGCGCGGGCTGGTACAGGGCTCGGCGCTCGCCACCTGGGGCCTGACCTTTGGCGCCACGACAGCCGTCGCCGTTCTGCTCGTATCGCTTTATCGCGTTCAGCTCGAGCTCCAATCGAGCCGGCGTCAACTGGCTCGCAAGGAAGCGGAGCTGAGCTTCGCGCTCGAAGTGCAGCAGGCGCTTTTCCCTCGCCACTTGCCTGAGAGTAACGGATTGGAGTTCGCGGCGGTGTGCATTCCCGCGCGCGGGATCAGCGGCGACTACTACGACGTGATGCAATTTCCCGACGGGCGATTGGTTTTCGCAATCGCCGACATCAGCGGCAAAGGGATCTCGGCCGCGATTCTTATGGCCAACGTGCAAGCGTTGTTGCGGACGCTCTCCGAGACCGGCATCCCGCCTGCGGAAGTTTGCAAGAGGCTGAATCATCATCTTCATCAGGTCACCGATGAGTCAAAGTACGCGACGTTTTTCTATGCTGAATGGAACGCGGCCGAGCGCCGTCTGAGCTATGTCAACGCGGGGCACTATGCGCCTGTCTTGCTGGGATCCCTTTGCGGCAGGCAGTTGTCAGAAGGCGGGTTTCCGCTGGGAATGTTTGCGAGTTCGGAGTTCCAGACGGGCGAGGTGACGCTAAAGACGGGGGACTTGCTGGCGCTTTATTCGGATGGCATCACCGAGGCAGCCTCGAAAACCGGCGAAGAGTTTGGAGAGGTGCGCTTGCAAGCTGAGATTGAGAAGCGCTCGGAGAAGACCCTGGCCGAGATCCAGGCCGGAGTGCTTGAAGCGGTGCGCAGTTGGGCAGGCGACGAGCTTGAAGACGACATGACGCTGTTGATGGTCAGGGCTATCGAGGCCAAGGAGAAATGATGAAACTTTGCGGGCGGGGACTACGCGATCATATTCGACTGTTGGCTCCGTTGTTCGGTCTCATCACAATTGTGTGGGTGCTCAGATGGGGACTCGACCAGGCAGGGTTCTCTCACGGGTTAGTGCGGGCGTTCAGCGTGACGGGGGCGACGTCTCTTGCGGTATTAATCGCGGTGTGGCTGATTCACAGGCGAGGCTTCGGCAGCTACCCGAACGTCGTCGCCGCGAGCCTGCTTCTGGTCGTCTTCGAACAAGTGATCATAGTCGCCGCTATTGTATTCTCGGCCGTCAGCAAGACCGAGAATGTGTTTACTGCGCCAGAGTTCTCAATCGCGGCTGAGGATCCTTATCACCTTCGGCACATCGTGGGTCATTTGACTTTTGGCATAGGTGCGGGAATGTTGTTCGGGGCAGCGACGGGATGTTTGATGTTGTGGCTGCTGAGAACGCTGGTTCCGGCGCGTAGCGGGCCGCAAACGTGACATCGAAGGAAGTATGCCTACCAGCTTCTGATGTCGCGGGCGAATGATCCGAAGCCATCAGGAAAACAGCGCTCGAATTCATCGAGGATCTGAACCAGCCGTCTTGCTCCTTCGATCGCACGCACCATCTTCACCTCGCTGGATGGACGATCCGTGCCGTAGACATCCAGCTTGAGCTGAAACCTGAGAGTTCGCGTCCTGGCGTCCGGTCTCTGAATTAGCGTTGCTTCAATTGCACGAGGGTCGAGGCCGCATCGCAGCCACGCTTCGAGTGCAGGAACGGCAAGCCCAAAAGCCGTCTTGAGCGGCGCACGGTTCGGAACCTCGGAGAGACCATTCTGGACTTGATCAGCAACCATCCGCAATTGGCACCGACGGCATCCTTGGTTTGCTCCATCGCGCGGAACGTGCGCCAGTTGGTGGGTCACGGAAGCGTCGGAATCTACGATTACGGCAAGCGCGTCGGCATCGGTTTGATAATGGAGTTGTTTCAAGACGGCCGGGAAGACGCCGGGAAACTGAGACCATCCGGTTGCACGGAACGGTGGAGCAACGTGCTCGGTCTGGATTCCGAGAATGCCGTCAACCAGGATGCGTACTGCCGCCTCGTCCTCTGGAGATTCGCTGAGCACGACAAGCTTCATGGGTGAGAAGGCACTCCCCCAAGAACGCCACTGTACCAAGCGTCCCCAAGTTGTGTGTCTCCCAAGATTTCATCAATATCGGGTCGGTCGGAGAGGCGCTCGAAGCGTACATCTAGTCCTAGCTTGTCAGCAATAACCACCTCTTCAGGATGGTCTTTGAACAGATCCAGAAAGTAGGGCGAGTGCGTGGTCGCAATCACCTGAACTGGATCGCGCTTCTCTCCGTAGTTCTCAGGGTAGCTCAACCGGTACATAGCATCTTGGACTTCGCGAAGCAGTCTGGGATGAATACCACGATCTGGTTCCTCCAAACAGACGATTGGAGGAGGATCTGGAATGTAGGCTAGCGTAAGAATTGCTAACGCTAAGAGCGTCCCCTGTGAGAGCTCGCTCGCGGGTATTTGGAAATGGCCTTCCCGAGTGCGAAGCAAAAGGCCTCGTCGTCCCTTCCCCGGAGTATCGAACAAAATGCGATCAAACTCTGGCAGCCAACGACCCATCTCATCGTTTAGTCTTTCAAAGCGCTCGGACTCGCGATTATGAAGCTGGTCGAGAACTACAGCGAGCTTGCCACCATTCGAATCCAACGTAGTGTCCGGTTTGAGCAGCGCACCTTCGGATATAGCTGCTGCGTCGAAAGAGTAAATCCGAATCGCGTTCAGTACGCTGTAGAATGGTAACTCGAATGGTCCCTCGTATGGCGATTCGTTTTGGTAGACCTCGAAACTCGGTGTCCAATCTGACCTCCAGATTGAGTGCGTTGTCATCTCTTCGTAAGGCTCTGCCCAACGGAGAACGACTTCTACCGTCGTTGATTTATTCAGCGGGAGGCCAGCAGTTGCCGTCTTATCAAAATCCAGCTTGCCCATATCGCCTGCTGCTTGGAGAGCCTGCAGGGCAGTGCTCTTGCCGCTGGCATTCGGTCCTACAATGAGCGTAAAGCGGCTCAGCGGAAGAGTCGTATCCCGCAGGGCTTTAAAGTTCTGGAACAGTGCAGATTCAATCATAGCCCCTCCATCCAAGGCAAAATCGTAGCACAGTGCTTGTCCCAACCCAACGACTAACTTCGCAATGATACAGTACCGGAGACTGTTCCACGACAACCGCATACCACTCGTTGCTCATTGACCGACCCATTGACCGACCGACTCGTCACAAAACCAACATCGCGTCGCCGTAGCTGTAGAAACGATACTCGTTTACGATGGCGTGGCGGTAAGCTTTCAGAGTCAACTCTCGGTCTGCGAACGCACTCACCAACATCAGCAGGGACGAGCACGGCAGGTGAAAGTTCGTCACCAATCCGCCAACAACTTGAAACTCGAATCCCGGATAGATGAAGAGATCGGTAGTGGCTGCACCAATGCGCGGAGGAGTAGAGGAGCAGAGGAGCGGAGGAGCAGAGGTCCCTCCGCTCCTCTGCTCCTCTACTCCTCCGCCCCTCTGCTCCTCTGCCCCTCCGCTCCTCCGCTCCTCTGCGCCTCTGCCCCTCTGCGCATCCAACCCCCGCCTCGCCGCTGATTCAAGCGCTCGAGTCGTAGTCGTGCCTACTGCGATCACTCGACGGCCTGCGGTGAGTGCCCGGTTGATTGAAGCCGCGGCCTCTTCGCTGATCGAATAAGCTTCGGGTTCGACGCGGTGGTCTTCGACTCGTTCGACCCGCACTGGTTGGAACGTGCCGTACCCGACGTGAAGAGTGATCTCGGCGATTTCAATCCCTTTCGCGCGCAGCTGCTCAAGCAACTCGGGAGTAAAGTGCAGTCCAGCCGTTGGAGCCGCCACTGCGCCACGTTCGCGCGCGAACACAGTTTGATAGCGTTCGGCGTCGAGGCGGTCTTCTTCATCCCGTTTGATGTAAGGCGGAAGCGGCGTGCGGCCGATGCGATCGATGATCTCGTCGAAATCGCCCGTTGCTTCGAAGCGCACTACGCGCCGGCCGCGTTCGCGCCACTTGATCACTTCAGCCGTGAGTTTGCCTCGGGCGAACTCGACTCGCCGGCCCGGCGCCAAAGCTCGTCCCGGCTTCACAAGCGCTTCCCACACGAGCGGTTCGACTCGGCTGACAAGAAAGACTTCGACGCGCCCTCCAAGCACCGTCTCGCCTCGCGGAGTCACGCGCAGCCGCCGGCCTATAAGCCTTGCGGGAAAGACTCGAGTGTTGTTGAGCACGAGCAAGTCGCCCGCGCGAAGATGATCGGGCAACGCTGTGAAGACCGAATCGAGAAGCTCGCCGCTCGCGCGATCGACCACCAACAGGCGCGAGCTGTCGCGCCGCGCCGAGGGTTCCTGCGCGATCAGCCGCTCGGGAAGATCGTAATCGAAATCGGAAACCAGCATCGTTAGGATCGCGGCTTGCGCGGCCCGAGAGAGCGAATGAGCGCGAAGTCAGGATCCGTGCAAATCCGTCGAATCAGCGTCATCCGTGATGGTATATCAGCGCCGAAACATAGACCACGGATGACGCTGATTCGACGGATTTACACAGATGCGACATTCTAGCTTTGGATCGTCGTCATCTGACCGCTCGCGCGATCGAGCCTCCCGGACGCCTCGAACAAATGATCGCGGTGAAGGAGCGCTGTGAACTGCGCGCCGAACAACATTATGACGCTCGATACATACACCCAAGTCAGCAGCGCTACCGCCGCGCCTACCGAACCGTACAACAAATCGTAATGGAAGTAAGGCAACAGGAACGCAAAGCCGAACTTCGCCGCTTCCCACGACACTCCCGCCAGCACCGCGCCCGGCAGCGCTTCGGTGAACGGCACGTGGGTGTTGGGAAGAATCTTGTACAGCACAGTGAATAGAATGATCGTCACGGCCACGCTCGCCAGAACGAAGATCGTTTGCCACGCGAAGCCTGAAAGCCCCGTGAGCCACGGCCCCAGTCTCAATGGGATTCTGTCCGCCGCCGCTCGGACTCCCGTCACGAACGCAGTGAACAACGCCGAGGCGGCGAGCAACGCCCACACCAGAGTCATCACCGCTATGTTCACTGCGCGCCCGTGTAGGAATGATCGCGGATACGTTCCCCATATTCGATTGAGCGCCTTCTCGATCACCGTGAACATCCAGGAGGTCGCCCACAACATTACGAACAGACAGCTCAAGATGATGCCCGTCGAGATCGTCGATATGGAATCGAGGTTCTTGCTGACGAATGTTTGCGCGCCGGGCAAGAGCGCCAGCACCTGACCGATGACGTACTTTTCGACGGTTTGCGGCCCGACCAGGCGGTTACCGATCGCAAGCAGGACCAGGAGCGAAGGAAAAAGAGCGAGCATCGAGAAGTACGAGACTGCAGCCGCGGCAGTCGTCAGGTCGTTGTCCATGAACGACATAAGGCTGCGGGTCGCGATTCGGTTTCTGTGAGCTTTCGTCGGCATCTGCCTCGATGATTCTAAGTGCTCGCCTGATCAAAGGCAAAGAAGCAGTCAGTAGTCCGTGGTCCGTAGTCCGTAGCTCATTTGACCGCTGACTACGGACTACTATGTTAGAATCGCCGCCGCGATGCAGACATTCGATGTAGGAATCGTCGGAGCGGGTGTGATGGGCGCGGCGGCAGCGTGTGAGCTCGCGCGCGAGGGAGCCAGCGTTGCTCTGATCGATCAAGCCGCGCTGCCCAATCCGCGAGCCGCGTCGATAGATCATTCGAAGGTGTTTCGATTCGCCTACCCGGATCCGTCTTATGTGAAACTCGCAGTTGACGCCCTGAAACGTTGGCGCGAGATAGAATCAGAGACCGGCGCGCGGGTGCTCACTCAAACGGGAGCGCTGCTGATCGGGAAGCGCGAGCCTTCCTTTGAAACTGAATGCTACGAGGCGCTGCGCTCGCTGGGGCTCGAAGGCGAAAAGCTTGACAGCCGGCAAGTCGGCGCGCGATTTCCCCAGTTCAACAGCAGCGTGTTCGCCTATGGGGTCTATGATCCAAGCGGCGCAATCTTGCACGCGGAAGCAGCCGTGCGAGCCTTGATCGAGCTTGCTCGCCAACGAGGCGTTGAGATATTCGAAGGCGAGCGGGTCATCGATGTCAAGCAAACAACCGAATCTCGCGTATCAATTGTCACCGAGTCCGGCGATGAGATCGAGTGTGAACGCGCGATGATTGCCTCGGGTCCGTGGTCGCGAAAGCTTCTTCCGTTTCTCGAAGACAAGCTCACGACCACGCGTCAGGATGTTGTTTACTTCGAGCCGAGGCCTGCGCAATCGAACTCTCCTCATCTGAGCTTCGAGCCAAACAGCTTCCCAATTTTCCTCGAGCTTGAAAGCGGCTTCTACGGCTTTCCGATTCATCACGCCGGCGCGATGAAGATCGCCAACCATCTCAAGGGCGCCGAAGTCGACCCCGATTCATCGGAGGATCAGGTCGGCGAACATTTTATCGAACGCTGCCGCGCGTTTTTCTCCGAGTTCATACCTGGTCTCGCGGATGCAGGAGTCCGTGAGGCGCGGGTGTGCGTCTACAACAACACGCCCGACGACGACTTCATCATCGACTGGCATCCGGAGCGCGACGGCGTGTTGGTGGTGACAGGCTTCTCGGGCCATGGTTTCAAGTTTGGCCCAACGATCGGCCGGATTGCGGCGGACCTCTTGCTCTCGGGCCGCACGTCTTTCGAGATCGGTGGTTTTGGGTTGGGGCGGCTTTTTGACCCTTAGCGATCCAATGATGATGACAGGCGTGTTGAGCGGCTTGAGTGTGAGAGCGCGGCGCTTGTGGTTGAAACTCGTGTGAAGCGGAGGCGTTGTTGTGTCTCTGATTGAGCTGACCGATCTTGTGATCGTTGTTCGAGGCGGCGCCGGTGAGTTGCTACGCCCGGCACGGCGTTCTCCGGCGCCGTGGGTAAGACGCTTGGAGACGCGGCGGCCTACGTTCCGCACGGCACGATTCGGTTTACAACCATCGACGCAGTCCTGGCGGGCGGTGGCACGGTCACGCTTAAACCTGAAGTCACTAGAAGTGGTAGAATAAACGAGCGCCACGTTAACGTGATTGAAGGCTCGTCTCCATCGACGTTCTCTGGCGCATTACCAAACCCGGTACCCAAGCAGGATCGGATTCGGTAAGCGTTCCGCATATCAAAAGGAGACTCGCTATGAACTGGGCGGCAATTCGTTATCGCGACTTTTACGATGTCCCTCGCATCTTCATCACGGCTCTCGACGGAAAGCAATATCTCTTCGATTGCCCGTTCGATGATGAGCTTGACGACTACTCGGATCGCTATTGCGTCTATCAACTCCCTGTGATCTTGGACGACGACCTGGAAGGTTCGTGGGAGCGTCTGCCGGACCGGGCGGTGTGCCTGCTCGGGGCGGTTCCAGTAGCTGAGGTTCAGTTTGATCCAACAAAGCGAGAGCGCATCAACACAACGGTCATAGAAGGGCTTCTCGGTCAGCGGGATCCGCAGACCACTCGCGTAGCCTGAGCTCCCTAGTTCCGATTCTCGTTTGAGGAGTCAAATTGACCTCGACAATCAAAGCGTTACTGCCGACGTGCATGGGATTTGAAGAGCGGTGACGCCGGTTGCCGAATCCGGACCCGGCTCCGGAGGAGTGTGAGGTAAGCGGATGAAAGCATTATCTGGGCTTGCGACGGTGATTGAGCGTGGCGAACTCTACGAGACAGAGGGCATGAGACGTTATCGCGTTCCCATCTCGCGAGCGATGGGCGCCCGCGACATCGCGCAATTCGTGAGCGTCTACTCCGAAGGTGTCTCTTCCGCGCGGCGCAATCCCGTCGGCGAAGAAGTGATCTATGTTGTGAACGGTTCGGGCACCTGTTACATCGATGGATACAGCTATGCGCTTGCTCCGGGCACTGCGGTCTATATTCCACCTGGAAGCGTCTACCAGATCGAGAACCTGGACGACAGAGGCCGGGGCGTGAGCGATCTCGAGATAGTCAGCGTCTGCTGCCCTGAGGATGAAGGCTCGGAGGTTGGAATTGACCCCGTTGTTCGCGCGCCGCAGGACACGAAACCATTTCGCACAGTGCGCGAGAGTGAGGTTGAAGCGACCGTCACGGGTGACCGCTCGTTCAAGCTTCTGGTGAATCAAGACATCGGCGCGCTCCGCGTGACTCAGTTCGTCGGAATGATCCCGCCGGGCCGCGCGCCCATGCACCATCACACTTACGAAGAAGCGATCTACATAATCGAAGGCGAAGGCTGCGTTCATACCGAAGGTGGCGACGCCGCGTTCAAGGCAGGTTCAAGCATCTATCTTCCGCGGCTTGTGAGGCACTGTCTCGAGAACACGGGCTCAACCAGCATTCGATTACTCGGGGTGTTTCATCCTTCGGGCAGTCCGGCTGCTAGCTACGATGATTAGCAAACCTGTACGGGCGTGCCTCCGTGCGCGCCCCCTTCCCGATTCTAGTGGCGTGCAACAGACATTTCGCCAGTTAATGTGTGGTATCCGTGGAAATCCGTCGAATCCGTTTCATCCGCGGTCTATGCGTCCGGAGGAATCGCTTTGCTAGTGCCGCATAGACCACGGATGAAACGAATTCGACGGATTTGCACGGATTTCTTTACCGATTTGATCGCTAGCGAAATACCCGGTACACGTCACTAGAAGGATCGAGGTTGGAAGGAGGGGCACGCCCGTGCAGGAGCTTACGAAGCTGGCCGGTCGAGCGGCGGCTCGGTCGTATAGAAGTCATCGTAGAAGCGGCGGCTGTACGCCTCAAGCAACAGCTCGATGCGCCGCGGGTCTTGCGACGCGACGACCAATCCAGCGTGATGAAGCTTGTTCAAACGATAAACGATCTCCGGATCATCATACGCCGAAGTATCCGGGTACTCTTGCCGCGCCAGCGAGATGATTACCCCCGCGTAGTCGTCGCGAACCGACGGCAGTTCGTATGAGCCTTCCTCACCGGCGATCTCGATCCTCGCCCACTCGGCCCAGAGATTCAGACCGGTCGCCGCTTCAACGGTTTCAGCGATGTTGGCGCCTCCTACCCGCGCGGCGATCTCCAGAAAATAAAAACGGCCGTCGGCGCGCCCCTTGATGAACTCGGCGTGAGTGACTCCCCGCACGAGCCCCAACTTCTCGATCACTTCTCGGTTGAGCGAATCCAGCGTCCGGGCGTCCGCCGAATCGCGAGGGATCTTTCGTGTAGTGAAGATACCGCCAAGAGAAACATCCATCGGCGGGTGTCCGTACTTGTGGTGCACCGCAAACACTACTTGCCGCTCGGAGACGATGGAATCGACGTGATAGATGTCACCGGGCAGATACTGCTCGAGAACGTAGAAAGACTGCCGGTCGCCCAGCGCATCGAGCAGCGGCCACAGCTCATCGGAAGCAGCGATTTTCTTGATGCCCATCGAAGCCGCTTCCGAGCGCGGCTTCAACACCCACGGCGGCGCGACGCGAGACATAAACTCGCGCAGCCGGTCGTAGTTGAGAACGTGAACGAACTCCGGAACCAGTATGCCTTCGGTTCGAGCCTTCACCCGCATCGCAAGCTTGTCGCGGAAGTAGCGCGCGGTCGTGTCCCCCATTCCCGGATTTCGCAGGTGCTCGCGCAGGAGCGCCGCCGTTTCCTGATCGTACTCATCGAGCGGCACTATGCGGTCGATGTTTTGAGTGCGAGCCAGAAAGCTGACGCCCTTGATTATGTCGTCTCGAGAGTAGCTATCAGGCATGTAGAACACTTCGTCGATGGCGTCCCGCGGCCAGTTCGCGTCGCGAAGCTTCTCAACCGTGATCAGCAGGACTCGGCAGCCCTGCCGCTTGCACTCGCGCAGGAAAGCCTCGCCCTTCTCGTAGCTGGCCAGGCAGAGCATTGTTAGTGGATTCTGATCGGGCACGGCGCGCTCCTTTCCAGTTGCGCGATTATATAGTGCCTTCTTTGCAAGCCCAAAGCTAATCGGTTAGGATTCTGGGCGTGCGAAGCATTGTCGAGTGCATACCAAACTTCAGCGAAGGCCGCCGCACCGAAGTCATCGATGAAATAGTCGCGGCAATCAAATCGGTTTCCGGCGCGGTCATGCTCGATCGCGAATCAGATCCCAATCACAACCGCTCAGTCGTCACGTTTGTTGCGCCGCCCGATCGCGTCGTGGACGCTGCCGTCGCTGGGGCTAAGAAGGCGGCTGATTTGATCGATTTGAACAAGCACACCGGCGAGCACCCTCGCATGGGTTCGACCGACGTAATCCCGTTGGTGCCCATCTCGGGAGTTTCGATGGATGACTGCGTCGCGCTCGCGCGCGCTTGCGGAGAGCGCTTGTGGAGCGAACTCGGAATCCCGGTCTATCTGTACGAGAAGGCGGCCTCCCGGCCTGAGCGCGAAAATCTCGCGACAGTGCGCAAGGGGCAGTTCGAGGGTATACGCGACGAGATTGCAACTAACAATGCCCGGCGCCCGGACTTCGGTGAGGCGCGCGTTCATCCGACCGCAGGAATAACCGCTGTCGGCGCACGCCCGCCATTGATCGCCTATAACGTGAACCTCGGCACCGCCGATGTGGAGATCGCCAACAAGATCGCCCGTGCCGTTCGTCAGCAGTCGGGAGGATTGCGCTACGTGAAGGCGCTGGGGTTCGAGTTGAAGGATCGCGGCATCGTTCAAGTCTCGATGAATATGGTGAACTACGAAGGCACGCCGCTGTTTCGCACCTTCGAAATGATCAAGCGCGAAGCCGAGCGCTACGGCGTCGCTGTCATTGGGTCGGAGATCGTAGGGCTGGTTCCGCAGCGCGCGCTAAACGCAGTCGCGGACTTTTATCTCCAGCTCGAGAAATTCAGCGAAGACCAGATACTCGAACACAGGTTGGCGGGAGCGATGGAGGAGGCCCAGGCATGAGCGAGCCTGCACCTGCCGAGAAGACGGCCCTCTCAACCAGCATCGGGAACTTCTCTGAGCTTGTAGCGGCCGGCACGCCGGCGCCGGGTGGCGGAAGCGTTGCCGCATATTGCGGCGTGCTTGCGGCGTCGCTCGGACAGATGGTGTGCAATTTAACGATCGGCAAGCAGAAGTACGCTGCAGCGGAGCCGCGTCTGAGGGAAATCAGATCGGAGCTTGAACGGCTGGGCGCTCGACTTCGCGAGTTGATCACCGAAGACGCCGCGAGTTTCGAAGCCGTGCTCCAAGCCTACCGGTTGCCAAAGGAGAGCGACGAGCAAAAGGCGCATCGCGCGGCGCAGATACAGATTGCGCTTCGAGGCGCGATTGACGTTCCGGGTGAGACGGCGCGGCGGGGCTTTGATGTTCTCAAGCTGCTCCGCGAGCTTGCTGATATCGGCAATGCCAACGCACTCTCCGATGTGGCCGTCGGCGCGCAGCTCGCGCAAACCGCAGTCAGAGGCGCCTCTTACAACGTTGGCGTGAATCTCGATTCGATTTCGGATCGCGAGGCTGCGGCCAGGACGCGCGAACAGATCAAGAGTATGATCGAGCAGTCCAGGACCATCGCGGAGGAAGTTGAAGCAAAGCTAAAAATGTAGCACCCTGGGCGCGCAGGCATCCGTGCCTGCGTCTTTCTCGCGCAACCCCAAGCAGGCAGGGATGCCTGCGCTCCCAGGACGCCCGTACAAGTGTTTCAAAGATGGCGGCTCACTACAAAGACATTCAGTTTGCCGTGACCGACCGCGTTGGGCGGATCGCCTTTGCCCGTCCGCCGTTGAACATCCTGACCATCGCGATGATGAGAGAGATCGTCGACGCGATCAACCGAACCGCGCAGACGCCCGACACCTGCGCAATAGTGTTCGCGGGGTCGCCGTCAAGCCGGGCCTTTTGCGCCGGAGTGTCGATCGAAGAACACAAACCTGAAACGGTTTTTCAAATGCTCGATGGGTTCCATTCGATCTTTCGCGCGCTCAACACGATGTCGAAGCCGGTGATCGCGCTGGTCGGGGGCGCGGCGTTGGGCGGCGGCTGCGAGCTTGCCGCGTTTGCTGACATCGTTATCGCCACTCCGTCGGCTCGCTTCGGTCAGCCAGAGATAAAGCTCGGCGTTTTCCCGCCGGTTGCCGCGGTCATATTGCCGAGAGTGATCGGTGAAAAGAGGGCGCGCGAGATGATACTGACCGGCGAACTGTTGACCGCCGAAGTCGCCCACTCTTTCGGGCTCGTGAATCACGTGGTACCAGAGAACGCAATCGAGGCCAAGTGTGAGGAGTTACTCAATGCGTTCCGGCATATGAGCGTGCCGGGTCTTGAGATGGCTCGCCGCGCGATGGTTCAAACGTGGGGGCTTGGGTTCGATGAGGCTCTGAAGCGCGCAGAAGACATCTACCTTAACGAGCTGATGTCGTTCAGGGATCCGCAAGAAGGCGTTGATGCTTTCATCGCAAAGCGCCCGCCACGATGGAAACACAAATGAGGAGGGTCCGTAGTCAGTAGTCAGTTTCATTGGTCTCCGAGATCGGTTGGACCACGGATGACACTGATTCGACGGATTCGCGCGGATCTGACCTGTGTTGATCCGTTCGATCCGTCCTATCCGTGGTCTATTCTTCGCTACTCATAGGACTACGGACCACGGACTACTGACTACTCATGCTCAACCCGCTCGAGATAAAGAAGACTGGCGCAAACGAGATCACCGTTCGCTGGGACGATGGCCACGTGAGCATCTACCCGATCAAGTACCTGCGGTCCGAGTGTCTGTGCGCCAACTGCGTCAGCGAAGTAACGGGACTTCGCATACTCGATCCGAGAACGGTCGCCGACGACCTTACCGTGCTCAGCGCCGAACACGTCGGCCGCTACGGCGTGAAGTTCCTGTTTAGCGACCGGCACGACGACGGCATATATACGTGGGAGCGGCTTCGCGAGCTTTGCCTGTGCGAAGTGTGTAAGGGAGCAAAGTAACCTGCCCGGTAAGAACGCTGACACACTCTCAGGTCGAGCACGGAAGTCTATTCTGCTGTTACTAGCTTGAAGAAAGGATTCCTATGAAACTGCGCCCCGCTTGCATTGCGATTCTGCTCATCGTGATGCTCACTCAACCGCTGGCGACGTTCGCCGGCGACGTCAAGAAGAAGGAAGAGACAGTCGCCTCGATAGAAAAACACAAAGCCGAGCTCATAGGCCTCAGCGATCAGATATGGGGTTTCGCCGAGACCGCGATGCGGGAGACTCGCTCATCGAAGCTGCTTGCCGACTACGCCGAGAAGCAAGGCTTCCAGGTCAACCGCGGAGTCGCCGGGATGCCTACCGCGTTCGTCGCCAGCTACGGGCAAGGCCGGCCCATCATCGGGATCCTCGGCGAGTACGATGCGCTGCCGGGCATCTCGCAAAAAGCCCAACCCGTGAAAGAGGCTCTGGAAGCCGGTTCTGCGGGTCACGGCTGCGGGCACAACCTGTTCGGCGCGGCCAGCCTGGGCGCCGCCGTCACCATCAAAGAGCTGATCGCCGCCGGCAAGCTCAAAGGCACGATCCGTTTCTACGGCACGCCTGCCGAAGAAGCCATCGGCGGCAAGATCTACATGGCTCGCGATGGCCTCTTCAAAGACCTCGACGTGTGCATGGCATGGCACCCCGACGACAAGATCGTGGCTGACGTCGATAGCTCGCAGGCGATCGTCGATTTCATCGTCGAGTTCAAAGGCAAAGCCGCTCACGCCGCCGCCGATCCCTGGAACGGAAGAAGCGCGGTCGCCGCGCTCGAGTTTTTCACCACCGGTCTCAATCGTATGCGCGAGTTTGTTAAGCCGACTGTCCGAATGCACTACGTCATTCAGAAGGGCGGAGATGTGCCAAACGTCGTGCCTGAGTATGCAAGGCTCTGGTGCTGGATTCGCGATTCGAAACGCACCGGCGTGGAGGACGTCTTGAAGCGAGCTCGAAAGATCGCCGAGGGCGCCGCGCTGATGGCGGGCGTTGAATCAAAGCTCACTATACAGAGCGGCGACTACGAGATGCTGGCCAACATTGCCGGGGCTAAGCTGATCCACGCGAACATGACCTGGCTCGGGCCGATCGGGTACACGGCAGAGGAGCAGGAATTCGCAAAGGCGATTCAGCGCGCAACCGGTGTCGAACCCAAGGGCTTGAACGGCGCGGTCCAGCCGCTCGAACCACCGAAGAAAGATCCCGAGGGCGGCTCTACGGACGTGGGTGATGTTAGCTGGATCGTGCCCACGCTGCACCTGTCGGTGACGACTGCGCCCGAGGATGCTCCGTGGCACGCGTGGCCGGTGGTCGCATGCGGAGGAATGTCGATCGGGCACAAGGGAATGGTCTACGCGGCGAAGACACTCGCGGCGACGATGGTTGATTTGTTTGAGGACGAGAAGGCTCGCGAGGCCATTCAGGCAGAGTTCAAAGCGAAGACCAAGGGCGAAGTGTACAGGCCCTATGTGCCTGAAGGCCCGCCCCCGATTCCGAAGAATTGATAGTGTAGGCTAGCGGAAGAGCGAGCAGCAGGCAGAGAGATTGGACATTGGTGACAAATAGCAAATTGAAAATCGCAAATAGAAAATAGAAAATTTTCTATTTGCGATTTGCGATTTTCTGCCTTCTGCATCTACTTCCTCGGACTTGTTGCGGCGAGGTTTTCGTACCACTTCAAATTCGCCGTAGCCGTGCCGATACAAGCGACATCCGGTCTGGTATCTCCATTCAAGTCGGCCACGGCGCACCCGGCCGCCCCGATGCCGCCATCATCAAGAATCTGCCGTGACCACCGACTCCCTTTCGCATCGTCGGAGGAGTAGATGTAAACGCTTCTGCCCTGGCCACGATACCCGGCGATTATTTCATCTCTGCCATCCCGATTCAGGTCTGCCGTCAGCAGCACGTGGCCGTCGTTCAGACTCGTGTCAATCACCTGCCGCTGCCAGATCTGTCCTTGCTGGCGGTAGACGACGAGCTGGTTGCCATGCCAGGGCTCAATGGTGCAAAGGAACCGATCTCTCCCCAACCGGCCCACGGCGATTTCGCTGGAGCCGCTTCGAGGCCACGGGTCGGGGTTTCCATTTACGATCTTTGTACGCCCCCACCCTTTTCTCTTTCCGACGCTGAACAGATCGACTCCCACGAAGCTCGCCGTCAGGATGTCCTCTCGCCCATCCTTATTCCAATCCGTAATGAAGAGCCCGTGCAACACACCTTCAAGCTCTTGCGAGATGATCTCTCGTTTCCAAGTTCCGGGGCGATAGAACACAAGCGGAACTGCGCCTTTGTAGTCAGGTGGTTTTACGAGCGCGCCGGCGAGCGGAGCGTTGACCAGTACCTTTTTCCCTTTACCGTCAATGTCGACCCATCGAAGCCTATGCGATGTTGAGAGGCGATCAATCTCGATCATCTCCCAGAGCTGAGAGGGATCGCCTTTGTGTTTGAGCAGGGAAACGATACCTATGCTTCGAGAGGGATCGTTGGCGAATTCATGAGCAAAGGCGATCTCAGGAATGCCATCTCCATCAATGTCCCAGGCTGCGCAGTTGATGGGGCGGGAAATATTCCCGATAAGCACGTGACGCTGCCAGCCGGGGTTTTCGAACCAGATCAGTTCTTTCAGTCCGCTGGCGACCGCGATCAAATCCGGTTTGCCGTCGTGATTGATGTCTGTGACGACTACCTGGTAACCACCGGTCAAATCAGTGGCGATAGTGTGCTCTGCAAACCTGGCAGGGGGAGCGTTGGGGTAAGCTGGTTGAGAGCCAAAGAGATTGAGAGGAACAAGACAGGCCGCAATTCCCACGATCAGCAATCGCATATCTCCTCCACTACGAAGCGTCGTTGTCACTCTGTCCGCGGGTGCGAAGGCGACTCACTCCTCAAGCAACTTCCCCTCGAGCACTTTCTGCCCTCCCAGCGACGTGTAGAAGGCGAGGCCTGCCAGCAAAAGCAACACGGTGACAGCGAACAGCCCGCTCGTCGCGTACCACACCGAAAGGTTCGAGGTAATGGGATAGAAGGTCAGTATGCTGCCAGAGAAATAGTAAAGACAGCCCGCCACCAGTCCGAAGCGCAGTAAAAGGAAAATAGACACACACCACCACAGGAGGAAGAGCGCGGCCGAGGTCTCCTCGAGGGCAATGATTTGTGCTAGCAGACCAAAGAACAAGATGAGGCCGACTGTGGCGAGCCACTGCCGGCGCAAGATGATCCGCAGCAGAAAAAACAGCAGGAGTACAAAGATCGGCCAGAGCAACCCGTTCATTACGCTTAATGTCAATAACCAAAGCCTGTGCCGGGTGTCGAGCAGCGAATCCGGATGTATACCAATCAGGCGTCCATTGGAAAGGAAAAAAAACGAAACAAGGATACTAACCATCCAATACCCGCAAGCGGCGAGAATGCCAATCAGCACGTCCCGCCCCAGCAGCGGGTCACGAAACCGTCCGGCCAGCAGGCGGCTCCAGGTGATGATCGTCTCCGGCAACCGCCGCCGGATGAATGGCTCCAGCGCCATGTAGATGCTCCAGAACGAAATGCCTGTGAATAACGAAACAGCAATGGCTGACCGCGAGGCGCCGCTTTCTTCCACATGCGGGGTGTGGCTGGCTGACAGAACCCATTCCAATAACACCATGATGGCAGCGAAGGTCGCCAGCCGGAACGAGCCGCGCCGATCGCCCCGGCCCTGTCGGTAATTTCTCCAGGCGAAGGCCAAAGCGATAATCAACATCACCCAAATAAGGATTTCTAGGAACCAGAAGGGACCGAACGTCCGCTGACCGGAGGGCATGCGTGCGGCCCGGGTCCACGGTTCGATGATCTGGAAATAGACCAGCCGGCCGTGGTAGGCGGCGGCCTCCAGGCGGATCGGCACATCGGCCTGATCCGGGTACGTCCCCGTCCACGCCGCCCGCTCGTCCCAACTGGCGAGCGGTGTCCACTGCGACTCGGCGGCAGTAAAGCGCGACGGATCGAGGCCCACGGCGGAGAACAGCGCGGCGCGGTCCAAAGACCTCGCTGGTGACTCTGCCGGCTCGGCTGCCTGCTCAACCTGCGGCGGCACGGCGGCGAAATAGCGCAATCTTCCGAGCGGGTCCAAGCGCATCGCCACCATCCCGGCAATCTCCTGCGGCGGCTCGTCCAGGGTGACGCGTCCGATTTCCGCGGGATTGAAGCCATTGTATTTGCTTCCCCGCAGGTAGAGCGGGCTTTCACGATACCAGTACTCGTAGTAGGAGGGTCGCCCGGTTGACAGCCGTTCCCGCGACAACAGCCAGTTGCGCCCGACCGCATAAACCTCCAAATCAACGTCGGCCGAAAATCCGTAAGCCGTGTCGGTGGGTTTCTCCGGGTAGCCGAACCGTCCCGCAAGGGCACGCGCCTTGTGCGCCAGCACCTCCGGCGGATTCTCCATCGGCATCCTGCTGATCAGCATCACTTTTCCATCCAGCCACGTATACCCTATCAGCAGGCCGATGATCGCAGCTAAGCAAGCCACCGCCACCTGCGGGCGCAACCCGGTCTTCTCGCCCGATGCCGCGACCATCTCCGGCGACGGCGTCTCGCCCATCGCCAGCGCCGCTTGAAGCGGATCACCACCCGGCAAGGCCAGCGCGACTTGAACCGCCGAAGCGGGCCGCGCCTTCGGGTCTTTTTCGAGACACCGCAGGATCACGTGCTCTGCCAACGGGTCGATGTCCTTCACGTGACTTGATGGCGTCGCCGGCGCGGACTTATCGTGAAGCTCGATCAGTTCGTGGATGCTCTGAGTCTCATAGACTCGTCTCCCAGTGAACAGTTCATAAAGCACCAACCCGAGCGAGTAGATGTCGCTGCGCTGCGTGACTTCCTTGCCCGTCAGTTGCTCAGGAGCCATGTAAGCAGGAGTGCCGGCGATTACATCATCACCACGAAGTTCCCCGCTCACGACAGCCAATCCGAAGTCGGTGATGCGCGCCTTGCCGCGGCCGTCGATCATCACGTTGGCAGGCTTCAGATCGCGATGCAGCACGCCTTGCTCGTGCGCGGCCGCCAGTCCCGAGCAGAGTTGCCGAGCGATCTCAACAGCCTTGTCGCCAGGCAAGCGTCCAATGCGCCTCAACAACGAAGCCAAGTCCTCGCCGTCAATGAACTCCATCGAGATGAAGTGCAATCCTTCGACTTCACCGATGTCGTACACGCGGCAAACATTAGGGTGCGCCACCTGCCGAGCGATGCGGACTTCATTGTGAAAGCGAGCGAGCATTCCGCCATCGAGCGCAGTCTTTTCAGGCAGGAACTTGAGCGCAACGGTTTGATTGAGCTTGAGGTCTTCGGCCTTGAAGACTTCGCCCATGCCTCCACGGCCGAGCAAG
Organism: uncultured Clostridia bacterium; assembly: GCA_964548075.1. GTDB lineage: Bacteria > Acidobacteriota > Blastocatellia > UBA7656 > UBA7656 > Onstottus_A. The sequence goes on from CAZJQQ010000006.1 coordinate 149,557, forward strand.
CTGACGATTCGATAACGCCCGGCTAGTATCGCGCCGGTGACGAATCGGCCTTCACTCATCGAGGGCGAAGCCGAAGCGGAGCTAACCAAGGCAGCTTGCTGGTCGGCGTTGTCTTCAGATTGCGGCATACGGGTTGGCGTAGCGCTATCCACCAGCGCCGCGCCACACGAAGGGCAGGAGAGCGCCTCGCGAGACACTGGTCTTGAGCAAGATGGGCAAGTTGTCATACGGTAACTCTCACGCTCACTCAGAAAAGTCTCACCAATCCTGTTCCGCGTTCGAGTTCGAGCATTCACCCGGCAAGCCGGCGGCAGGGACCGGAGCCACGAGCTACAGACTACGGACTACTGACCCCGATTTACCAGCCCACTGACTTAACGACCACCCTCGACGGCAATGACAAAGTCCATCTTGATGGCGCCGGCCCGTAGCTTCTTGGCGGACTGATACCCATCTGAATTCCAGAAGTTCAGAAGATCCTTCATCGATGTGAATTTCTCCAGCGTCGCGAAACCTTCATATGGCCATTTGCCTTCTAAAACCTGGATCGTGGCTTTGGTAGCCTGGGTCGCAAGTAGCTGATACCCCGCAGCCATTGCGAGCGGACCGGCAGCTTGCCGATAGGCAGCCAACGCCTCAGGCGGTTTGAGTCTGGTTCCAACAGCGAGCAAGTAGGCTGGCGGGTCGGCGGGCGCTGAGGCATCGGCGACTTTGGTAGTTGATGCTGCGTCGCCATTGCCGCTGGAAATTAGAGCGCCCAGCGCGAACGCGCAGATCAAAGAAAGCAAGTAGAAACCGTGTTTCATCTCAATCTCCTTTTTGGACTTTTGTCAGTTCATCCAGCAACTTCTTCGCATCTTTCAAATCCGGCGTGTCGAAGCCTTCTGAAAACGAGCCGTAAATCTCCGCGAGCAACTGCTGCGCTTCCGCTTGCTTGCCTTGTAGCTGCCACAGGCGCGCAAGACTCAAGCAGGAGCTTGAGTGCGACCTTGCGCTCGAGCATGGTGTCGTGAGCCAGCCAGACTTCACCCATCCCTCCTGCGCCAAGTGGCGAGAGGATGCGGTAATGAGAGATCGTCGAGTTGGCTGACAGAGATCCCTTCACTGGTTCCGTCCCTCGATCACTCGGGCACTCCGATGCGCCGCAGCAAGTCGGCCAGCTGCGGGTCTGTGCTGAATCCTGGAATAAACGGCGGAAAGTGTTTCAGGTAAAGCAGCATTGCCACATGCTGTTCATATGCCTGGTCGAGCAACTCGAAAGCGCGATCTGACTCGCCAAGGCCCGCGTGCACGATTGCTATCGGATATGACAATTCTTCCTCCTGCGCGCACATGGAACGTAAGTCACGGAGGGCGCAGATTGCCTTGTCCCGCTCTCCAACTATTCCATAGAGACAGCCGAGTTGTGACAGGATGATGGGTAAAGCGCCAAGCGACAACGCCGTTTGCAAATGCGAGATTGCAACCTGATACCGTCCATCAGTCCAGGCCTCAATTCCGAGGTTCCAAGGCCCGCCAAAAAAGCCTGCTTCCAGCTCGATCATCTTCCGGCCCTGTTCCGCCATTCGACCGATCTGTCCTGCGCACTCGTAGATCCACCCGGCATTCAACCTGGCTGGAAGCGAGAGCGGATCAAGGTCGAGGGCTCGGCATCCCAGCTTTATCGATTCGTCGGCGCGGTCCAGCGCTGCTATGGCGATACCATACTGTTCGTGCGCTGCGGCATAGTTTGGATTTAGTTCGAGAGCCCGCTTGAATTCCAGCTCGGCTGCTGCAAAGTCCCATTCGTACCAGAACTTCAATTGCCCCAACGCGAGATGAGATTCGGCAAGTGTGCTGTCAATCTCGAGCGCACGCGCGGCGGCGGCCTGAGCCCTCGGCACACTTTGCGCCGGTGAGAGAGTGCCGAAAGCCCACCAGAGATGGAAAAATGAGCTAGCCAGCCCGGCAAACGCCGGAGCATAATTGGGCTCATTTTCTATTGCCCGCTCGAAGTACTCGATGGCTCTCTTCCAACCGCCCGCAGTCCATTTGCCGTAGTGGAACCGCCCCAGCAGGTAAAGCTGATACGCCTCGGTGTTGTCGGTGTAACGCTTCAGCACCGCGGCTTTTTCCTCACCAAGCAGCTTCACCTTTAGCGCATCCACGATCGCCAGTGATATCTCATCCTGAATGTCGAAGATGTCCTGCATCTCGCGATCGTAGCGCTCGGACCAGAGATGATAGCCGTCTGCGGCATTGATAAGCTGCGCGGTGATGCGCAACCGATTGCCCGATTTGCGCACGCTGCCTTCGAGCACCGCTGAGACGTTCAGCTTCCGCCCGATCTCGAGAATGTGAGTCTCTTTGCCTTTGAAGGAGAAGGCCGATGTCCGCGCGGCGACGCGCAAGGCTTCGATCTTCGAGAGCGCATTGATCAATTCTTCCGCGAGCCCGTCGCAGAAGTATTCGTTCTCGGCATCGGCGCTCATATTGACGAAGGGCAGGACGGCGATGGAGGGAGAATGTCCGACAAACTTCAGTTTGTCCTCGGCCGCCTTAGAAGCATCAGGTTCGGCTGTAGCGACAAACTGAAGTTTGCCGGACTCTACCTTCGTATTCAAACTCAGTTCCTCCAGCAGCGCTTTGACGTCTTTCAGATCAGTCGTCTCCAAGCCTTCGGTGAACCAGCCATAGATTTCCGCTAGCATCTGCCGCGCTTCGGCACACTTGCCCTGGTGCCGCCACAAGCGTGCGAGGCTCATTGCGGCGCGCAGCTCGAGTGATTTCGCACTCTGCCGACGAGCGATCTCGACGGCCTTGTGATAACAGGCCTCCGCTTCCGCCTGAGGGTTACTGACGGGCGCCTTCAGCATCAACTCGCCCTTGATGCGCCAGGTTTCTGCCTCCCAGAAACGCTCCCCGGTGCGTTCGACCACAGCCAGCGCATCCGCGATTGCGTCAAGTCCTTCCGCGAATCGGCCTGCGCTCCAGAACACTTCGCCCAGCATTGCCAGATACAAGGTCAGCGACAGAATCACGCCTTTTGCACGCAGGGATTCAATAGACTGTTTCACTCGCTCAATCGCCTCTTCGGTCAGCTCCTGATATGCCAGATTCAGGGCATTAGTGGTCGTGGCATAGTTGAACATGTCTCCCAGGCCGTACTCCTGAGCAAGCGCAAACACTTTCTCATACTGTCTCTGGCTGGACTGCCAATCCCGACGAAAGCAAAGGACCGCGCCCGTCGTTTGATGAGCGCCACCCAGACTGAAGGGATGAGAGGTGTGCCCGGCCAGAGTGACTGATTCATTCGCCAGCGCCAACGCTCGATCCGGATAGCCAAGCGTCCATAAACAAAAGCTATGGAGGCGGCGCACGGTAGTTCCCAGGTTCTCGTTAAAGACGGAAAGATAAGCCTCGTGGTATTCCCGGCGATCCAGGGCAAGCGCTCGTTCCCCTTGCTGATGGGCTGAGACAAGTTCTCCCCGATAGTAGGGGACAACGGCCCCAAACGCAGAGGCCGCAACGAGCAGCACCGGATCCTGGCCTTGCTCCGCCAGTTGCAGCATCTGTTCACACAGCCCCTGAGCTGTTTCATATTCCGCTCGGATACAGTGATAGACTGCCACGCCAGACAGAGCGGCGAAGAGTTTGGGGTCATCGCCCATTTGCTCACACAGTTTCCGCGCCCGGTCGAATGCCGCTCCGGCTTCCGGCGCGGCCCAGCTCAGTGCAGCCTGCAACGACAACCCCAGCGTCAGCTGCAAACCGAGTTCCCGCTGAACGCGTTCCGGTGTTTCTGGCAACTTGAGTAAGGCGTCCAGCCCGCGCCGCGCAAGCTGCACGGCTTCCCGATGCGCATTGACCTCCGCCGCATTGCGCGCGGCCTGCAAGAAGTAGTCTGCCGCTCGCGCAAATTCCCGCGCCGCTTCCCACAGCATTGCCAGTTCATTCGCTACGCTTGTGCTCTGCGCCCCGTGGAATCCTTCGAGCGCCTGCGCCACCGCCGCGCTCAGGCTCGCTTTGCGTGTCACTCGCAACGAGGCATACAGCGAGTTCTGATAGAGCACGTGAACGAATCGATAGCGCAACGTCAGAGCATGATTCGGAAACTCCGCTTCAATCACCAGCCGCACGAACGCATAGACCTGCTCCAGCTTTTCCAGCCGCTCTTCTACCTCGTCCGCGTCTAGTTTCAGCACTTGTGCGACGACTGCCGAATCGAACTCGTAGCCCTGCACACTTGCCGCCGTCAACAACGTGCGATCCTCTTCGCTGAGTTGCGCGATCTTGCGTTCGATCATCCCGCGCACCGATTCAGGCAGCTCGCGCTCGAAGGCGGGCAACGCCCGCGCCAGCATCCACGCGCCGCTCGTTTGCGCGATCACCCCACCGCCGCGCAGGTAGCGCACGAGGTCAGCCATAAACAGCGGGCTGCCTTCCGTCTTCGCGTGAATCAGCTTCGGGAATTCAACAGGGAATTGATGGCTGGGGAACTCCAGCGTGAGGTACCGCACAATCTCCGCTTCATTCAAAAACTCAAGCCGCAACTCGCGACACAGGCCACGCGCTTGCAAATCAGGCTTGATCTGCAAAAACGGATGCTTCGTCAGCAGCATATCCGAAGTCCGGTACGCTACAACGATCAGCACATTCAACGCGTCGAACTTGCCCGCCAGAAAGCTGAGCATATCTGTCGTCGAAACGTCGGCCCAGTGCAAATCGTCAAAGAACAACACAAGCGGACGCAGCCGTGCGACTTCCTGTAAGAATGCGCTCAACTCACGCTTCATCCGTTCCTGCGACGCAGCTTTGAGTTCCGCCAGCAACCACGCCGAGTCCTCATCACCGCCCGAGAGCGGAACGACCTGCGCGTACCACGTCGGCGCGATCTCTTTCAGCACGCGCGCGGCTGCCGGGTTGCTGCTGCTCTGCAACAAGCTTTCGAGCGCTTCCAGCAGTGGCAAATAGGCTTCCGTGCCGGCGAGTCGTTCGCTGCACCTGCCGCGGGCAATGGTGCATCGCCCGTCGCCTTTAAGCTCGGCAAGGAAATCTTCTACGAGCGTCGTCTTGCCGATGCCCGGCTCACCCGCCACGCACAGCAACAGACCTCGCCCAGCAAGCGCAGATGCGAACCCGGATTGCAATTCGTCACGCTCTTTTTCGCGTCCGACAGTGTGCCGCGCAATCGCTGATGTAGCGGCTGATCTGGCAGGTCGCTGAAGCTGGCCACTGCTACGGTGTCCTGCCAGTTCAGCCAGCGCCTGATCAACCTCCACAGCCGAAGGACGCTTGTGCGCCTCTTTCTCCAGCATCTGCAGGATTAAGATTTCGAGAGAGGCTGGAAGATGGGGATTCACGCGTGAAGGCGTCAGCGGCGCTTGCGCTGTGATCGAATGCAGCATGCCGATCATTGTGTCGGCCTTGAATGGATGTTGTCCCGTCGCCAGCTCAAAGAAGACGATGCCTAGCGCAAAGATATCGGTCGCCGTCGTCACCATCTCGCCGCGAGCCTGTTCGGGAGACATATAAGCTACGGTGCCCAGCAGTGTGCCCGGCATGGTCTGGAAAGCGAGAGTAGCGGCTTCAGGGTCAGAGGCTGTTCCAGGAATCAACCGCGCGAGACCGAAGTCGAGAATCTTCACGTAACCGTCATCGCGCACCATGATGTTTTCGGGTTTGATATCGCGGTGGGTGATACCAGCGGCGTGCGTGGCGCTCAAGGCTCTAGCGATCTGCCCGCCAAGGCTGACCAGCGTGTCGCTCGGACAAGGCTTATTCAGGGACCGCAGCGTCTGACCCTGTACAAGCTCCATCACGATGAAGCGCCCAGCCTCCGCTTCGCCGATTTCATGGATTGTGATGATGTGAGGATGATTGAGAGCGGAGACGGCTTTGGCTTCCTGCTCGAAGCGCCGCACGCGGTCAGGATCTTTAGTGAATTCAGCGGGCAGGAGCTTGAGGGCGACTTTGCGTTCGAGCATAGTGTCCTGGGCCAGCCAGACTTCACCCATGCCCCCCGCCCCAAGCGGCGACAGGATTTGGTAATGAGAGATCGTCGAGTTGGCTGACAGGGATCCCTTCACCATTTCGCTCCCCCGATCATTCACGGCGCCCCGATGCGCCGCAGCAGGCCGGCTACGCGCGGATCGTCGCCGAGTCGCGGAACGAGTAGGGCAAGATGTTTGAGATAGATTAGATTGCCTTCTCGCTCTTCCCACGACTGCTCCAGCGATTCAATGGCGCGATCGTGCTCGCCCAGCCCCGCATAGACTAGCGCAATGTCAATCCGCCGCACGTATCGTCGCGCGCTTAATTCCTGCAGTTCGTGAACCACCCGCTGCGCTTTGTCACGCTCGCCAACAAGTCCATACAGGCATCCCAGGGCGGCTAAGGCTAGCGGACCACCCCCGAGGGTCACCGCCGTTTGACACCAGGGGATCGCCTGCTCGCTCATTCCTCTGCACCACAACTCAATCCCGGTGACGTAGTAACCGCCAAAGAAGTTTGGCTCGATCTCGATCAACTTTCCGCCTTGTTCATGCATGTGGTCGTACTGGCCGATACACCAGTAGATCCACGCGGCATTCAAATTACTGATCAGCGAAAACGGATCAAGCTCGAGGGCGCGGCTCGCTTCGGCCATCGCTTCACCAGCCCGGCCCATCAGCGCCAGCAACATGCCATACATCTCGTGGGCTTCGGCGTAGCCTGGGTTCAGTTCAAGGGATTGTTTGAATTCGCCCTCAGCCCCCGGCCAGTCCCACTCGTAAATGTATTTCAGCCTCGCCAGGCAGAGGTGCGATTCAGCAAGCTCATTATCAATCTCCTGCGCCCTAACGGCCGCCGCCTTCATTTGGGGTGCGCTCTCATTGAGAGAGAGATAACCATACCACCAGAGATAAGCATAGGAGTTGGACATCCCGGCAAAGGCCGGCGCGTACTTCGGCTCGTTTTCGATCGCCTGCTCGAAGTACTCGATGGCTTTCGTGAATCCCTCTTCAGTGTATTTGCCGTAATGAAACCGCCCTTTCAGGTAAAGCTGATAGGCTTCCGTGTTGTCGGTGTAGCGCTTCAACACCGCCGCCTTCTTCGTGCCCAGCAGCTTCACCTTAAGCGCGTCCACGATGGCCAGCGAGATCTCATCTTGAATATCAAAGATGTCCTGCATCTCTCGATCGTAACGCTCCGACCATAGGCGATATCCGTCCGCGACATTGATCAACTGTGCCGTGATCCGCAGGCGGATGCCCGATTTGCGCACGCTGCCTTCGAGCACGGTTTTCACCTTCAGCTTTTCGCCGATCTCGCTGATGTCTGTCTGCTTCCCTTTGAATGAAAAAGCTGAAGTGCGCGCGGCGACGTGCAAGGCTTCGATCTTCGACAGCGCGTTGAGCAGTTCTTCCGCCAGCCCGTCGCAGAAGTATTCATTTTCGGCATCGGCGCTCATGTTGACGAACGGCAACACGGCGATGGAAGGCGATGAATCCGCGGCTGGTTGTTCCTTCGAAGGCGCCGTTGCAAGCGTCTTCAAATCCGCGGCGAGTTCGTGCGCCGACGCGTATCGCTGCTCTCGATCCTTCTCGAGACATTTGAAGACAATGCGCTCGAGGTCCCGTGCAACGTCAGCGGAACTGTGAGCGAGCGGAACGGGGGCTTTCTCCAGTATGGACACGAACACGTCAGCCGCGCTTCCTCCTTGAAACGGCGCGCGCCCGGCGACCATTTCATAAATCACCACGCCGAGACTGAAGATGTCGCTACGTGCGTCGACAGTTTGCCCGCGCGCTTGTTCTGGCGACATGTAACTGATCGTCCCCATCACCATTCCGGGATGGGTATCAACTCTCGCAACCGTGGGCGCGGAGGTGTCAGTTGACAGTGATGGTTTTTCGCTCAATTTCGCCAGTCCGAAGTCCAGGACCTTAACGTAGCCATCAGGCCGCAGCATGATGTTCTCGGGCTTGATATCCCGGTGAATGATTCCCGCGGAGTGAGCCGCCGATAACGCGCTCGCGATTTGAGAGCTGACGTTGAGCGCTTGATCAATTGTCATCCGAGTGCGCTCGAAGCGTTTCCGAAGAGTCTCGCCTTCTATGAATTCGGTGACGATGTAATGCGTGCCTCCCGCTTCGCCGATCTCATAAATTGTGATGATGTTCGGATGGTTGAGAGCGGAGGCGGCTTTGGCTTCCTGTTTGAAGCGGCTCACGCGATCGGCATTTGTGGTGAACTCTTCGGGTAACAGCTTGAGAGCAACTTTGCGATCGAGCCGGGTGTCCTCGGCCAGATACACTTCTCCCATTCCGCCCGCGCCAAGCTGCGCAAGAATCCTGTAATGGGCGAGGGTCGTGTTGGAGGACAAGATTTCTTTCATCTGCTTGCTGCTATCGTTCATCACTGCGGCAAACCGATGCGCCGCAGCAGGTCAGCCAGACGCGGGTCTGATTTGAGGGCTGGATAGAGGCTACGTGCAAAGGGCTCGAGAAAGAGCAGAATCCCTTCGCGATGTTGGTAAGCCTTCTCGAACCATTCAAAGGCACGGTCCGTCTCGCCAAGTCCTGCATAAACATTCGCAACATAAAACCGGACCGAATATCCGCGCCGGTCTAACTCCAGCAAATGATTGAGCACCTGTTGCGCTTCGCTCCGCTTACCGGTTACACCATACAGGCTTCCCATCATCGATAAGAGTTGAGTGCTGCCACCCTCGAGTGTCACAGCCTTTTCCATCTCTGCGGTGGCCTCCTCAAGACTACCTCTTGTCCAGAACTCCGCACCGATCTGCCAGTGCCCGCCATAGAAGTCCGGTTCCAACTCAATCAACTTTCGGCCTTGCTCGCGCATACGGTCGAATTGGCCAGTCGTCCAGTAAAGAAACCCGACATTCAGGTTTGTGACGAGCGAAAGCGGATCCAGTTCCAGTGCGCGCCGCCCTTCGGCCATCGCTTCATCAGCGCGATCCAGCACTGCAAGGAAAAGACCATATCGCTCATGGGTTTCGGCATAGTTGGGATTCAATTCTATGGCTCGCTTATATTCCCGTTCTGCGCCTGGAAAGTCCCATTCGTAGAAATGCTTCAGCAGCGCCAGGCTGACGTGAGGTTCGGCCAGCGTATTGTCAATCGCCAGCGCCCTGGCAATTGCCGCCTTCCATTTGGGCACACTCTCATCCGGAGTGAGGTAACCGTTGTACCAGAGGGTTCGATAATTATTAGCCAGCCCAGCCCAGGCGAGCGCGTAGTTCGGTTCTTTCTCAATCGCCTCGGCGAAATACTCTAAGGACTTCCGCCAGCCCTCCTCCGTATATTTCCCGTACTGATAACGTCCCTTCAGGTAGAGTTCATACGCCTCGTTCTTGTCGGTGTAGCGTTTCAACACCGCCGCCTTTTCCGTGCCCATCAGCTTCACCTTCAACGCATCAACTATCGCCAGGGAGATTTCATCCTGAATGTCAAAGACGTCCCGCAGCTCGCGGTCGTAACGCTCTGACCATAGGTGATAACCGTCCGCGACATTGATCAACTGCGCCGTGATGCGTAGCCTGTTGCCTGATTTGCGTACGCTGCCTTCGAGCACGGTTTTCACCTTTAGCTTTTCGCCGATCTCGCCGATGTCTGTTTGTTTTCCTTTGAATGAAAAAGCTGAAGTGCGCGCGGCGACATGCAACGCTTCGATCTTTGACAGCGCGTTGAGCAGTTCTTCGGCCAGCCCGTCGCAGAAGTATTCGTTTTCGGCATCGGCGCTCATGTTGACGAACGGCAACACGGCGATGGACGGCGATGAGTCTGCGTCTGTTTTTTCCTTCGCAGGCGCCGTTGAAAACGTCTTCAAATCCCTGGCCAGTAGTTGCGCCGACCCATAGCGCAACTCGCGATCTTTCTCCAGACACTTGCGAGTGATGCGATCGAGCTCCGAAGGGACATCGGGAGAACTATGAGCAAGCGGTGCGGGGTCCTTCTCCAAAATCGAGACGAATACGTCGGCCGCGCTTCCTCCTTGAAACGGCGGGCTTCCTGCCAGCATTTCATAAATCACGACGCCTAAACTGAAGATGTCGCTGCGCGCATCGACAGTTTGCCCGCGCGCCTGTTCCGGCGACATGTAACTGATCGTCCCCATCACCATTCCGGGATGAGTATCAATTCTCGCAACCGTGGGCGCTGAGGTGTCGGTTGAAACTGACGGCTTTTCAGTCAGCTTCGCCAGCCCGAAATCCAGAACTTTGACATAGCCGTCCGGTCGCAGCATAACGTTTTCGGGTTTGATATCCCTATGGATGATACCCGCCGAGTGCGCCGCCGAGAGCGCGCTCGCGATTTGAGTGCTGACATTAAGCGCCTGATCAATTGTCATCCGGGTGCGCTCAAAGTGGCGTCGAAGCGTCTCGCCCTCGATGAACTCGGTGACGATGTAGTGTGTGCCAGCCGTTTCGCCGATTTCATAAATGGTGATGATGTTCGGATGGTTGAGAGCGGAGGCGGCTTTGGCTTCCTGCACGAAGCGACGCACACGGTCTTCGTCTTGAGTGAACTGTGCAGGCAGGAGCTTGAGCGCCACCTTGCGGTCGAGATTCGTGTCTTCCGCCAGATAGACTTCACCCATCCCGCCCGCGCCGAGCTTGCTCACAATTCGGTAATGAGAGATTTGTTCCGGTATTATCGGTACTCCTGCCTGGCCCCTATTTGAAGCCGCTGATCAAGACCACATCCCTGTTGGCGCCGCGCGACAGGGCGAGTTGCTTCCCATCGTCCCACCAGGCGAAATTGAAAATGCGCTGATCCTTAAAGACAGCCAGTTGTTTCGGCTCACCGCCCGCAAGTGACTGAGCCCAGATGTTCGACACCATTCCAAATAGTCAAGCTTGGCAAAGCCCTTCAATCCCTGTTGGAAGCGTCGCATCCGGTCCTGATTAGAAGCAACATCGTCGGGTAGAATCTTCAGCGCGACCTGCCGATCAAGTATGGTGCCTCGCGCCAGATAAACTTCACCCATCACTCCCGCACCAAGCTGCGAGAGAATCTCGAAGGATCCAAGCCAAGGCGCCTGAAGCACTCATCATTTCTTCAACTCCGCCGTCCAGTTTACGACGACCGTGTACTGCAAACTGGCGGTCTCCTCGCCCTGTCTGACGAAAAGGAATCGCTGGCCGTCGGCAGTCACGGCAAAACTGTTATTAGCCAACTTCGCCTGCACCGGCGCGAGATCGAACAGCGCCTTCGGCACGCCAAGCTCGAAGCTGTTGCCCGGTTTCACCTCCACCGCCATCAGCTTCCCGTCACCAGAAATGTAGAACAGCTCTTTCCCATCGCCCCGCCATTGCGGCGCGTAGCCGCCATTGGGAGAAACCATCCGCTTGCCACCCGAAGTGGGAAAGGTCTGCACGTACACTTCGTCCCGACCTGACTCGGTTGAGCGGTAAGCGACCCAGCGCCCGTCGGGAGAAAAACCCGCCGAGCCTTCGTCGAAGGACGTCTGCAAAAAGGGGAATGGTTTGCGGTCTCCTTCCAGCGGCAAGACCCACACGTCCAGGTTGCCTCCCGGATTACCTCGTGTATAAAGGATGAATTGGCTATCCGGAGACCAACTGTAAGTAGCAGTGCCAGTCTCATCCTTAAAGAGAAACTCATCCTGCCCGACGCCGCTCGACAGCTTTTGATAGATTCGATGTCCCCCTTCTCGACCGGAAGTCCAGACGATGCGGCTTCCATCGGGCGACCATATGGGAAAGCCATCATTGGCAGGATCAAAAGTCAGCCGCGCGCTGGTGCCTCGCGCCAGGTCTACTACGTAGATGTCATTAGAACCGGTCTGTGGGTCCTGACGGACGATCGCCACCTGCTTCCCGTCGGGTGAAAGCCTGGGATATTGAATAGCTCCCCGCGGGCCGACCGGCTCAAGCATCTTGCCTGCGCGATCAATCCAGGCGAGCTGCTCATTCTCATCTCTGCTTGTCTGATCGTAAACCAGTATGTCGTTGTCTGAAACGGAAAAGAATCCTCTGCCACTGGCATTAATTGCCACTGCTTCTGCGACAATGAACGACTCGCCCGTGAGTTTCAGACTGTCGGCATCAAACGGCTGCGCCAGTAATGCTCCCGCGCGCGCGAAGAGCAAGTAGCCGCTCCCCGCGTCAGATGCTGCATAGACAGCGTGTGAATCAGCGGCAAGCAACCGCGTTGTTTCTTTGCCGTCGAGCGAGGCAAGATAGATTTCTGAGCTTCCCTGCTGTCTGGGCATCCTGAGATAGAGGAAGTGACGACCATCGGGCAACAATGTTGGCCAGCGGTAAAGAGCTTCCTGATTCGATTGGTCTGGCGCCAGCGCGGGCGTTGGTTCTCCGCCTGCTGCTGAAACGCGATGGATCATTCCGCCTGAGGTGAAGAGAATGACACCGGCGCTGCTCCACGCGCCGCCGCCTGTTCCTCTCACTACGGCGCGCCCCGGCAGACTGCACAGAGTTTGCGCCGGCCCGCCTGCAAGATCAATCTTCTTAAGCTTGCGCTCGGCAGTGAAGCAAATCGAAAGGCTGTCCGGCGACCAGAATTGAATGCCAGCACTGCCTTCCGTGCCAGGCAACAGTTGCGCCTTGAGGGAACCTAGGGGGCGCAGCCAGAGATGGCGCTGGCCTCCGACGGTACCCTCGAACACCAGGTTGCGGCCATCGGGCGAAATCACCGGTGACCTGAGCGCGGTCACATTCTCCGGTGCAGCGATGACAAAGCGCGCGGCAGCAGCTTCCGCAGGCGGCGCGTGGCGGAGTCGATTTACGGCTGAGGGAAGTGTAGCTAACAAACCGATCAAAAACACCGCCGCTACACTCCACGCGACCCGCGCATTGTCGAACAGTCGCGCTTTGACCGTTCTCTCAGTCACCACAGCTGTATCTGGCGTTGAACCTGAAGGTATTGAGAGCGCCTCTATCGCAAAGCACAAATCACTCGTTGACTGAAATCTCCTCTCGGCCTTCTTCTCCAAACACCTCCGCACTATCCTTTCCAACGCGGGATTGATCTTCTGATTAGACTCCGTCAACTCCTCTGGTTCTTCCTTCAATATCGCGTTCATCACCTCAATCGCCGACTCGCCCGTAAACGTCCGCCGACCCCTCAGCATTTCATACAGAATCACGCCGAACGAGAAGATGTCCGAGCGGTGGTCTGCATCCTGTCCACGCACCTGCTCTGGAGACATGTATCCGACCGTCCCCATCACCGTGCCCGCATCGGTGATTGCCTTTTGAGTCGCAACAACTGAGTCGGCAGACTCCCTGCGTTTCGGCCTCAGCTTCGCCAACCCGAAGTCGAGTATCTTGACTCGTCCATCGATCGTGATGAAGAGATTCTCTGGCTTTAGGTCGCGATGAGTGATGCCTTTCCCGTGAGCTGCGGCGAGTCCCGCCGCAATCTGCTGCGCATAGTCAATCGCTTTTCGAGGTGCGAGCGCGCCGTCATTCAACTGATCTCGTAGTTCTTCACCCTCGAGCAATTCAGCGACGATGTACGGTGCGTCCTCGTGCGTGCCGATGTCGTAGACGGTCAGAATATTCGGATGATTGAGCGCCGAAGTCGCCCGCGCCTCCTGCTCGAAGCGCCGAAGCCGATCCGCGTCCTTCGCGAAATCAGCAGGCAGAACCTTAATGGCGACATCCCGACCGAGCCGGTCATCGCGGGCGCGATAGACTTCGCCCATCCCGCCCGCGCCGAGCTTGCTCACAATTCGGTAATGAGAGATTTGTTCTAGGATCAAATGACTACCGAGTTCTAACTTCAGGCCAGAGTTAAGTTCAAAGTACAACCTTCAGGTCGTTTCGTTATCAGGAACTCTGAATTCTATTTGAAGCCGCTGATTAAGACCACATCACTATCCTCCCATCAGCTGTGGCGTAGAATAGCTCTTTGCGGTCGCCGTCCCTCGAGTGCTCGAGCCGTGTGCCCGCTTCGGGCGTCATCGCCTCACCTCCGCGACCCAGTTGAGGATCACGCTTACCGGCGTTGCGTTGCCTTCACTGACGAGCGTCCCGATCAGGAACCGCTGCCCGTCCGAAGTCACGTCGTAGTCAATCCATGCTACATTGATTTCCTTCAACATGCGCGGTTTGAATAACGCTTTCGGCGTGCCCGGCTCGAACGTCGCGCCGCTCGTCCTGACCGCCACTGCCATCATCTGCCCGTCAGCAGCGACATAAAACAACTCCTGCCCGTCGCGCCGGAAGCGTGGTTGATTGCCGCCGCTCGCGGAGATACGCAACTTGTTGCCGCCCAGCTTGCCTTCCCGTGTGAACGCCTGTACGTAGACTTCATAGCTGCCCGATTCATCCGAAACGTAAGCGAGCCAACGTCCGTCCGAAGAGAGTTGCGCCTCGCGTTCGTCAAATTCGGAGTTGAGGAGCGGATAAGGCTGGCGGTCGCCTGTGATTGGAAACGCCCAGACATCCCGGCGCGTCTTCTCGACTCTCTGGGCGTAAATGATAAATCGCCCGTCCGCTGACCAGTCGTAAGGGAAGGTTCCTCTTTTCAGCAACAACTCTTTGGTCCCCGCGCCGCTTGCGACTATTTGGTGAAGACCTGCGCTACCGAAGGCCACACGGTTGCCATCCGGCGACCAGACCGGAAGCGCCTCATAATCAGGATCAGAGGTCAGCCGGACGGGCAGATTGCGCTGAAGGTCAATCACCCAGATGTCGCTATTTTGAGTCTGCCGATCAGTGCGGTGTATAGCGACTCGCTTTCCGTCCGGCGAAAGACAGGGAGATTGCCCGGTCAGCACCTTGATCGGCGCGCCAATTGCGTCGCCCTGTTTCCCTTCGCGGTCAAACCAAACAAGCTGGTAGTCGCGCAGCAGGTCGCCTTGCCAGATCAGCACCCCATTCTCAGAGACGGAAAAGCGAGCGCCGGCGAGGCTCATAGTAGTCGATAGAGTGAGAGGAAATGCCTCACCTTTCAGTTCCAGATGCTCTGCGTCGAACGATTGCGCCACGAGCGCGCCGTTGCGCTCAAAGAGCAACCAGCCGGGTGGCGCGTAGTCGGCGGATGCGCCATCGGCCAGCAATCGCTTTACTTCTTTGGAATCGAGCGAGCCTGCGAAGACTCCCTGCGCACTTTCTCCAACGCCAACGCTGTAGAGAAAGTGGCTGCCATCGGGCAGGAAGCGCGGGTTCCGGGGGTCTTCCCCGCCGGATGCCGGTTCAGTCAGAGCCAGTGGTTCACCGCCAGTTTGCGGAATCTGGAACAAGCTACCGCCCGCGCGTGGCAGAAAGAGGATCACCCCTGCGCGGCTCCACGTCCCGCCTCTGAGGTCAACAGCGTCACAGAGCGTCTGCGGGCGACCGCCCGCCAGGTCCACTCGCTTGAGCTTCCCCCGAGAACCGAAGCCAATCGAGCGGCTGTCGGGCGACCAGAAGGGATACTGGGGATCGTCTGTGCCGGGAAGCGGCTGCGCTTCCACCCGGTCGAGCGGGCGCACCCAGAGCTGTTTTTTGCCGTCCGCCGACCGGCCTGTAAAAAGCAGCTTCTGTCCGTCCGGCGACACGATCACGTAGTCATAGATCCCATTGTCAAACGCCAGGTTCTCCGGCGGAGTAAATGACAACCGCGCGCCGCGCGGCTCTATTGCTGAACGATTGAAATAAGCCACGCCCAGCGCCAGCGCGATCAACGACATCACTGCCAGCCCAATCCAGGCAATCCGGTCACGCCACCCGCCGCGCCCTGTTATCGAAGAATCGCCCAACGCCTGCCACGCTTCCGTCTGATTCGCGCGTGATGAAGCAGATGAGATTGATAAGGCTTCAATCGCAAAGCACAAATCACTCGTTGATTGAAATCTCCGCTCCGGTTTCTTCTCAAGACATCGCCGCACTATCCGCTCGAGTTGAGGCGGCACTTTGCTGTTGATCTCCGTGACTTTCTCCGGCTCTTCTTTGAGTATTGCCGTCATCGTCTCGGCCATAGTCTCTCGCAGGAAAGCTCGCCTTCCGGTAACCATCTCGTAGAGAATCACCCCGAACGAGAAGATGTCCGAGCGATGATCTGCTTCACGGCCTCGCACCTGCTCTGGTGACATATAGCCGACTGTTCCTAAGACTGTGCCGGCATCGGTGATAGCCTTCTGAGTGGCGACCTCAGAACTACCTCCAGCAGCCAGTTTCGGGGGCTTCAGCTTAGCCAATCCGAAGTCGAGTATCTTCACTCGCCCGTCTGTAGTGATGAAAATGTTCTCAGGCTTGAGGTCGCGATGAACGATTGCTTTGGCGTGGGCAGCAGCGAGCCCACTCGCGATCTGTGTGGCATATTCAATCGCCTTGCGCGAAGCGATGGCGCCCTGGTTCAACTGAGCGCGGAGCTCTTCGCCTTCGAGCAATTCGGCGACAATGTAAGGCGAGCCTTCGTGCGTGCCGATATCGTAGACGGTGAGAATGTTGGGATGATTGAGCGCCGAAGTCGCGCGTGCTTCCTGCTCGAATCGCCGAAGCCGGTCCTCGTCCTTGGCGAAATCAGCAGACAGAACCTTAATGGCGACATCCCGACCGAGCCGGTCATCGCGGGCGCGAAAGACTTCGCCCATCCCGCCCGCGCCGAGCGGCGAGAGGATTCGGTAATGAGAGATCGTCGAGTTGGCTGACAAGGTTTCTTTCATCCGCTTGCCGCTATCGTTCAATCATTGCGGCAGACCGATGCGCCGCAGCAGGTCAGCCAGACGCGGGTCTGATTTGAGGGCTGGAAAGAGGCTCCGAGCATCAGCTTTTAGAAAGAGCAGATTACCTTCGCGCTGCTGGTACGCCTGCTCGAACCATGCAAAGGCGCGATCCTTATCGTCCAGCCCCGCATAGACCCGCGCGATGTCAGACCGCAGGACATGGCGCCGCTTGCTCAACTGCATCAACTGGCTGAGCACCTGTTCCGCCTTGTCCCGCTTACCCGTGATACCATAAAGGCAGCCCAATACTGATAGTTGCCGAGTGCGACCCGCTTCGAGTTCCACTGCCTTTTCAATCTCTGCGGTGGCCTGCTCATATCTTCCTCTCGCTATAGCCTCATTCGCGATCAGCCAGTGCCCGCCAAAGAAGTTCGGCTCCAGCTCGATCAGTTTTCGGCCTTGCTCGCCCAGGCGGTCGAATTCGCCAACAGTCCAATATATCCACCCGACGTTATGGTTTGTGATCAGCGAAAGCGGATCAAGCTCCACGGCACGTCTGCCTTCCACCATCGCTTCATCAGTCCGGCCCATTACGGCCAGAAGGGTTCCATATTGGCCATGCGCGTCGACGGAGTTGGGATTCAGTTCCAGGGCATGTCTGTATTCCCGCTCTGCTCCGGCGAAGTCCCACTCGTAATAACACTTCAGCCGCGCCAGGCTGGAGTGACCTTCGGCCAGCCTCTGATCAATCTCCAACGCTCTGGTGATGGCGGCTTTCCATTTGGGCACACTCTCCGCCGGGGCGAGGTGACCGAAATACCAGAGCAGCAAATAGGAATTGCCCATCCCGGACCAAGCGAGCGCGTAATTCGGGTCTTTCTCAATCGCCTGCTCGTAGTACCCAATGGATTTCTGGAAGCCTTCCTCCGAGTACTTGCCGAACTGATAACGCCCCTTCAGGTAAAGCTGATAAACCTCGCTCTTGTCTGTATAGCTGCGCGTAACCACTTGCTCTTCAGCGCCGCTCAACCGCAGCCGTAGCCGCTCGGAAATCGCTTTGGAAATCTCCTGTTGCAGCGCCAGCGCATCGGCCAGCTTCCGGTTGTACTGCTGCCCCCAGAGCACCTTGTTATCCTGCGTATCAACCAGTTCGGCGCTGATCGAGAGGTCATCGCCCCGCTGCACGACCCGGCCCGTCAAGATAGCCCGCACGCCCAGTTCACGTCTGACGGTCTCCGGGTCGGTCGCTTTCCCCTTGTAACGCGATACCGAATTAGGCGGCACCACTTTCAGCCGTGTCAGTTGCGACAGGTTGTAGATGATGCTCTCGGTCAAGCCGTCCGACAGGTACTCGGTGTTTGGATCACCGCTCACATTGGTGAAAGGCAGGATCGCCAGTGAATTGATCGGATCATCGCCGCCGCGGGCAAAGAAGCCGTAATAACCGAGGGCGCCAAGGCCGAGCAGCAATAGCGCCAGCGTGAGCGCGACGCCGAGCTTGTGGCGTTTCATTTCGCCGAGAATGATCTGCGCGCTGGAGGTCGTGGTGGCGGCGCCGCTGGTTTCGCTCGTCGGGACGGCGGCTTCGGCAGTGACCGTCTCCTTCTTGTCTGTCAGCCCGGTGCGTGCGAACTCGGCCGTGAACTCCAGCTCACGTTTGAGCGCTTTCAAATCAAGCTGCAAATCCTTGATCCCCTGATACCGTTCATCGCGATTCTTGGCGAGCGCCTTGCTGACAATGCGTTCGAGTTCCGGCGGCACATCCGGCGTGTGTTGTCTGAGCTGCGAAGGTTCTGTTTTTAGGATCGAGCCGATCACATCCAGTGCATTCACTCCATCGAACGGCGCGCGCCCAGCCAGCATTTCGTAAAGCACCACGCCCAGACTAAAGATGTCGGTGCGCGCATCCACCTTTTGCCCGCGCGCCTGCTCAGGCGACATGTACTGTGGCGTTCCCATCACCGTGCCGGGATCGGTCGTCACTTTGGCTAGTGTTGCGGCTTCCGTATCAACGTCTGCGTGAGTTGGTTTCCCGGTCAGCCTGGCCAGACCGAAATCAAGCACCTTGACCAGACAATCGCGCCGTACCATGACGTTTTCAGGCTTGATGTCGCGGTGCGTGATCCCGGCTTCATGCGCGGCAGCGAGCGCGGATGACATCTGAATAGCTACGTCGAGTGCGAAGGCGAGAGACAACCTTACGCGCTTCATCTGCTCGCGCAGTGTTTCGCCGTCAATGTATTCCGTCGCTATGTAATGCGCGCCCTCCGCTGCGCCAGTTTCGTGGATGGTGATGATGTTGGGATGATTCAGCGCGCTGGCGGCTTTGGCTTCCTGCACGAAGCGGCGCACGCGGTCGGGATCTTTGGTGAATTCGGCGGGCAGCAATTTGAGTGCGACCTTGCGTTCGAGTTGCGTGTCTTCGGCGAGATAAACTTCTCCCATTCCGCCCGCGCCAAGCTGCGCGAGGATACGGTAATGCGAGAGCGTCGTGTTGGGGGACAAGGTTTCTTTCATCCGCTTTCTGTTTTCAAACCATCACGGCAGGCTCATTGCGGCACACCCATCCGCCTCAGCAAATCGCCAAAGCGCGCATCGCTGCGGAGCGGATTCCAGACCGGATCATCTTTATAAAAGCTCGCAATCGCGCCCGCTGCCAAGCCACGTTCCAACCACGTCAAGGCGAGTTCCTTGTCGTTCGAGGTCGCATAGATTCTGGCGATCCAGTGCGCCAGGCTCAGGCTCGCGCCGGAGATCGCTTCGAGCTCTTTGATGATCTGGAGCGCTTCCGCCTGCTTCCCCTGGGCCGCGTAGACCATGCCCGTACTGTAAATCAAAGTCGGATTACTCTGCCTCTCTCGTTTGGCCTTCTCCAATTCCGCGAGAGCTTCGTTGAATAACCGATTCTGGATGTACGCTCTGATTTCCCAGGATTGAATAAACGGCGGGCCTAGTTCATTGGCCTGGCGCAACAGCTCAAGCGCTCGCACATAATCTCGCTTGAGGTAGTAAGGAATGGCCAATGACCGTGCGATCAGTGATGAGAGGGGATCGAGTTCGCGCGCTTTCAGATACTCCGCCAGGCTTTCATCCAGGCGCCCCTGTCGCACTAACATATTTCCCAAATACCGATGGGCAAATGCTAAGCTCGGACTGAGTTCAAGCGCGCGCCGCAGTTCACGCTCACCCAACGGGAAATTGTATGGAGCGTACAGCGTGTAGACTTGGCCGAGTGCGGCGTGAGCTTCGGCCAGGTTTTCATCGAGCGCGAGGGCCTTGCGCGCGGCCTCTTCAAGTTTGCGCCGGCCTTCCAGCGGCGCAATATAGCCGTACACTGAAAGGCCCGCATAGGCGCCGGATAAGCCCGCGTAGGCGAGTGCATAATTGCGGTCTTCTTCAATCGCCTTCTCGTAATAGCGGATGGCCGTAAGGATATCCTCGCGGGTTTGACGTTGGATATACGCCTGTCCTTGCGTGTAATACTGAAAGGCCTTTAGGTTCTCCGTGGGTCGCTTCGAAAGCTGTTGCCGCTCTACGCCTGATAGTTTAAAACGCAGCTTCTCGGAAATCTCTGTCGCGATCTCTTCCTGTACCGCGAACACATCGGCGAGCTTGCGATTGTATTGCTGCCCCCAGAGCTGTTTGTTCTCGCGCACGTCCACCAACTCCGCACTGACCGTCAGGTTCTCCCCGCGTTGCAACACACGCCCCACGACGACTGCGCGCACGCCCAAAGCCTGCCCAGCACTGAGCGGATCATCTTCTTTACCCTTGTAACGAAAGACCGAATTGCGGGCGATCACGCGCAGATCGGGAAGTTGCGTCAGGTTGTTGATGATGCTCTCGGTCAGCCCGTCCGAGAGATATTCAGTGTCGGGATCGCCGCTCATGTTGGTGAAGGGCAGGATCGCCAGCGAATCCAGCGGAGCCGTGCTGCTGCGGGCAAAGAAGCCGTAATAACCGAGGGCGGCGAGCCCAAGCAGCAACACCGCCATCGTGAGCGCGACGCCGACCTTGTGACGCTTCATTTCACCGACAATTATCTGCGCGCTGGAGGTCGTGGCAACGGCGACTCTCGGTTCCGTGACTGACGCTTCTGTCGGTGCTGTCCGAAGCGCTGGCTGCATCATTGTCGCGGTGTTTTCAGTTTGTGACTGGAGTCGTTGCGACAGCTTCGCCTCCAGTTCCAGCTCCTGCCTGATCTCCTTCAGATCAAGCAGCAGGTCTTTGCTCGTCTGATAGCGTTGCTCACGATCCTTGCGCAACGCCTTGCTGACGATGCGTTGCAACTCATCAGGGACAGCCGTCACGTGTTGTTTGAGCGGCGCCGGCTCGCGGTCGAGAATCGCAGCCATCACGTCAATCGCATTCACGCCGCCAAAGGGCGGCCGGCCCGCGAGCATTTCATACAACACGACACCCAGACTGAAGATGTCGCTGCGCGCATCGGCCTTCTGCCCGCGCGCCTGTTCGGGCGACATATACTGCGGGGTGCCCATCACCGTGCCGGGATCGGTCGCGACTTTGGCGAGCGTGGCGGCGTCCTCGTCCACCTCAGCGGCGGATCGTTCAGTCAGTTTGGCGAGGCCGAAGTCAAGCACCTTGACCAGACAATCGCGCCGCACCATGACGTTTTCCGGCTTGATGTCGCGGTGAATGATCCCGGCTTCGTGCGCGGCAGCGAGGGCTGAGGCCGTCTGAATTGCGATGTCGAGTGCGGCACCGAGCGATAGCTTCTCGCTCGTCTGGTACTGGCGCAGCGTCTGGCCCTCGATAAACTCCATGGCGATATAGTGCGTGCTGGCAGATTCTGTCGCAGCCTCTCCGATCTCGTGAATGGTGATGATGTTAGGATGATTGAGAGCCGAGGCAGCCTTAGCTTCCTGTACGAAGCGCCGCACCCGGTTGGAATCGGCGGTGGACTGCTCTGGCAGGAATTTGAGAGCAACTCTGCGATCAAGGCGGGTGTCCTCGGCCAGATACACCTCACCCATCCCGCCCGCACCGAGAGGCGATAGGATTCGGTAGTGAGAAATGGTCGCACCGGGGGATAGGGATGAGTTATCCATCATAGCTATGACCGTTCACGGCCTGAGTCCCATGCGACGCAACAAGTCGGTGTATCGTGGATCGCTGCGGAGAGGGTCGAAACTCACTTTCACTGTCACGAACTGCAGTGAGCCGCTGCGAGCCTTGAAATCCTTTTCAAGCCACGCGAATGCCTGATCCTTATCACCGAGACCCGCGTACACCGCGGCTACATACTGACCCAACGACTCACCTCGCTTGTACTTTTCTTCAAGCTCCTTCAATACAGCCGACGCCTCATCACGCACGCCTCCGATCGCATAAGAGTGGCCCAAGTCAGACAATGAATAGGCTGACCGCTCGCTTGCTACGTTCTTCTGAAACTCCGCGATTGCTTCCTTGTATCTGCGTTGCTTGAGGTACACCGCGCCGGACACCACACGCGCCAGGGGGTAGTTGGGATCGAGCTCCACCAGCCGCTTAGCGCTCGCCATGGCAGATTCGAGATCGCCTTTCATGAAGTACACTGTCCCAAGATTGACCTCGAAGGTGGGCGAAAGAGGATCGAGTTCCTGCGCGCGCTTGATTTCTGCCAGCGCCTCGTCGAGCCTGCCCAACGCACGGAGCTGAACCTGATACCAGTGGTGAACCGTCGGGTAGTTCGGATTCAAGCTGATGGCTCGCTTGAACTCCAGTTCAGCCTGCTCCCACTGCCATGATTGTGAGTAAACGAATGCCAGCGAGGTGTGAGCCTCTGCCAATGAGTCGTCAATCTGGAGCGCTCGTTCGGCTGCGAGCTTGGCTTTAGGCAGCGTTTCGCTCGAGGGTGTGCCCACGTATTGGTCCAGCAACAAGTAGCAGTCGGCGATTCCAACATAAGCGAGTGCGTAGCTCGGGTCGCGGTCAATCGCTAGCTGGAACTGCTCGATCGATTTCTTAAATCCGTCAGCGGTCCTCTTGCTCCAGTAGTAACGCCCCTTAAGATAAGACTGGTACGCTTCTGTGTTATTTGTCTCGCGCCCGGTCAGGTGTTTACGCTCCTCGCCAGTCAACTTCAGCCGCAGCTTCTCGGTAATCTCCCTTGAAATGTCCTGCTTCACGGCGAGAAGGTCGGATACCTTCCGGTTGTATTCTTCACCCCAGAGCTGCGCGCCAGTGGTGACGTCAACCAGGTCTACCTGAATGCTCAACGCGTCGCCAAGCTGGCGGACGCGTCCGGTCATCACCGCGCGCACGTTCAAGTCGCGCCCGACCTGTTGCGGATCAACCTCTTGGTTCTTGTAGCGAAAGGCTGTGCTTCGGGCGACGACACGCAATTGCTGAAGCTGTGCCAAGCTGTTGATCAGAGTCTCCGCAATACCATCCGAGAGATACTCCGAATCGGTATTCCCGCTGGTGTTGGTGAATGGCAGAACAGCTATCGAATCGATTGCTTTGCTGGCGTTCATGAATAACCAGAAATACCCGAGACCAGCCAGGGTGACGAACAGCACGAGCAGAACGCGGAGCGCGAATCGTTTGTGCTGTTTAATCTCGCTTACGACATACTCGGCGCTGGATGTAGTTCGCGCTTGCACATCGCCGCTTCTCTCGGCGTCACCCGCAGACGCGCGCGAGTCGCCGAGGCTAGCCGCTGATGCTGTTCGCGGCGGGACGCTCCGCTCCAGATCCGCTTCGCTCTCAATCTCTAGCCGAAGATCCTCGAGATCATTCGCCACATCCCGGATTGTTTGATAACGCTTCTCGGGATCTTTGGCCAGACAGCGGCGAACTATCCTCTGCATGTCGGCAGGCGCAGCAGGATTGAGTTCCGCGAGAGGCGGGGCAGCCGCGTAGATTATCTTGTGGAGCGTATCAATCGCAGAGTCGCCTTCGAATGGTCTTCGTCCGGTCGCCGCTTCATATAGAACGCAGCCAAACGAGAAGATGTCCGAGCGCTGGTCTACCGTCTTGCCTTGCGCCTGCTCGGGAGACATATACCCGACGGTTCCCATCACCGTGCCAGCAGCGGAGAGCGGTTGCACAGGCATCACCGCCGTCGCGGCTTCTTCGCTCGCGCCCGAGGAGCTTTGAGTCTCGATGAGTTTGGCGAGTCCGAAGTCGAGAATCTTCGCGTAGCCGTCGCGGGTGATCATTATGTTGTCGGGCTTGAGGTCGCGATGAACGATGCCCGCAGCGTGGGCTTTACCAAGGCCCTCGGCGACTTGTGAGAGAACCTTCAGCAGAATACCGATAGTGTTCTTCTCGCGGTGCATTTTGGTCGTGAGCGTGTCGCCGTCAACGAACTCCATCGCGATAAAGTGTATGCCGTCCGCTTCTCCGACCTCGTAGATGTGCGCGATGTTGGGATGGCTGAGAGCAGCAGCGGCTTTTGCTTCTTGAACGAATCGCCGCAGGCGATCTTCGTTGCTGACGAATTCAGATGGAAGCAATTTGAGCGCAACCTTGCGGTCGAGCTTGGTGTCCTGCGCCAGATAGACTTCTCCCATCCCGCCCTGACCGAGTTTGCTGATGATCGCGTAATGAGAGAGAGTAGTGCCAATCATGGAGTTCATTCTTCCTTGCAGCAATCAGCGTTTCAGCGTGAGATCGATGTAGGCTTTCACCACATCGTACACATATTCCTGACAGGCCACACCCGTTTTGGCGTCATATTCCCCCCCGTTGGTGATGTTGTTGGACAACACCCGAATACCGAGGAACGGGATCTGGAAGAGGCCGGCAATCTGCGCCGCCGAAGCCGTTTCCATTTCCTCTACCGAGGTGCCGAACTGAGTGTGGAAACGTTGGATTCGATCAAGCTCGCTGTTCCAGAGCTCGGCGGATCCAATCACCCCTTGTACGACTCGTCCTTTGTGGTACAGGTGTTTCACACTCTCGGCGGCCGCCAGCAGTTGCTCGTCCCCTTTGAAGCGCCGCAGGGTCTGCGCGTTCGGGTCTTCCCCGGCGCTGCCTTCGGAAGCCATCAGGTCCATCGGGTTCCATTCCAGAGAATCACTGCCCTGCCCACGCTTACGGTAAGCGGTTTTGAACGCCCCCAGATTGACGGAGTATTTGCCCATCACGATGTCGTAGACATGAAGCTGCGGGTCATGGCCGCCTGCGGTACCCTGATTGACGATCGCCACCGGATGATAGCGTTCAGCGGCAATCGCGGTGGCCGCCGCGGAATTGGAAACTCCCTTCATGGTTTTGGAAACGACCACCGGGTAGCCGTCCAGCGTACCGCGCCAGAACGTCCAGCCGCCGACCTTCTCTACGCTAACGTTGTCCAGACGGCTGGCAAGGTTCTCCGCCTCCACAGGCATGGCGCCCTGCACTACCACCGGACGTAACTCCGGCAGTTTGCTCTCCACCGGCAGCGTCTTCTTCGTACCCTGAGCGCTGCAGCCGGCCAGCATCAGGCCCATCAGCAGTGCGCAATTCGGAATGCGTTTGTTTCTCATATGTCTTGACCCATCCAAGCCTCGCCCATCCCGTCCGCGTCTAGCTGCGAACGGATTTCATAGCGACCGAGTTGTGTGCCGTTGGCCAGCGTCGTCATTTCACCTCGCTGATCATCACCGCATCGCGGCTCCGGCTGCCACGGGCGACGGCGAGTTGGCGGCCGTCGCGGGAGTACGCGAAGTTGAGAATTATGTCGGACTTGAAGTTGGTGATCTGTTTAGCCGCGCCTCCGTCGAGTGGTTGACTCCATAGATTCGACACGCCTCCCATCGTGTTGATGAAGATTAGCGCGCGGCCGTCGGGCGACCAATGAAAACCGTGATACAGCAGCGTAAAGCCGCTTTCATAAAGGCTCGTCCCGCTAGTAACCGGAAGGTCGAATGCGTGGACTGATGCGCCGCCATCGAAAGTGATGACGGCGATCTTCGGACGTTTCGTCTGGTCATCATTGAGGAAGTACGCGAGCAGTTTGCCATCGGGGGAGACCTGCGGATAACGCAGGCTCCCTTTCGCGATCAATTCCAGGGGCGCTCCGCCGTCAATTGAGGCTTTTTGAATCCCGCCGACAAAAGGGTTGTAGAGGACCCAACGTCCGTCCGGGGATATCGAAAATGTCGGGGTCTGCCCCTCCGTTCCCTGGGTCACCTGCCTTGGATTCCCGCCGTCAATGTCCATCCGCCAAACTTGATAGAGGCTAGAGCGCCCTGAGAGAAAGATCAGCGTGCGACCATCCGGTGAGACTTCCGGCGCAAAGTCCTCGGCGACGCTGTCGGTCAACGGCTTCGGATCGCTGCCGTCCGCATTCACAGTCCAGACGCTGGCGTTACCGTTGACGTTTGAGTCGAAGACCAGTTTCCCGTCAGGCGTCCACGAAAGGCCGTAGTGACCTGACTGCACGTTCTTTCCTGACGTGATGGCGCGAGCGCGGCTAGCTTCTGCTCCGGGCGCCACCCAAATGTTGGATATGGGATCACTTTGTACGGAGACGAGACTACTGCTATCGGCAGTGAGAGTCAGGCTGTAAAAGTCATAGGAATTCAAATCGTTGGTGATGCGGCGCGCTTCGCCCTGCGGATATGAGACTTGCCAGATTTGCGGCGCCCCTAACACCTGCTCGCGGGAGATCAACACCAGCCCACTGCCGTCACTCAACCACGCCACATTCCCAACGTACAACCAGCCTCGCGGCGTGATCCGCTTCAATGTTCCGTCTGCCACTGAAACGACTGCGACAGTCATGCCCAGGTTTTGCCCGGGTGTAGACCGTTTTGCGTCCCCGTAGCCAACCGCGAGCAGCTTGCCATCGGGCGACCATGCCGCGCTGGCACCGCTGAGCCATTCCGGTTCCTTCACCGTGATGAGGCAGCGCTCGTTCGTGCCGTCCGTGTTCGCCAGCCAGAGTTCATCCTCGGTTCCCACCAGGTGATATCGTCCGAACGCGAGTTGTTTGCCGTCGCGAGAGAGTGACACCGGCTGGGCGACGTCCGACAGAACCTTCTTTGACGTGCCGCCCAGCACCGGCACCTGATAGAGTGCGCCCTGGGGATTCTGCTCGTCCACTCGCGTGTAATAGACGTAGCCGCCGTCGTGGGAAAACGTGCTCGCGTACATCCCGATGGCCTCAGTCGTCGGCACGATCTGCACGCGGCTCCCCGTTCCCAAATGCTTTGTCCAGAGACTGCGTTTCCCGCTTTCCTCCAGCGAGTACGCGATGTATTTTCCGTCTGGTGAAACCGCGGCGCTCTCGATGTTGCCTTCGCTGGTTACGCGCGTGATCTTCATGTTCCAAAAGTGGGTGACCGCGGGTGTCGCTCCAAACCCAAAGTGATAGATCGCGTAAGCCAAACCGGCGCCCACAAGCAACGCCAGCCCCACGAACGCGCCCTTCTTGCGCCTCTTTTCACGGATGAAGAATTCGGCGCTCGAAGTCGTGCGCGTTGCCTGCGGATCGCTCCTCCTCGCTTCTGAGTTAGCACCAGCTTTCTCACCACTGCCGCTGGCTGAGGTTGAGCTCTTGGGCGGCACGGTCCGTTCCGGATCTGCTTCGCTCTCGATTTCTCGCAGAATATCCTCGAGATCATTCGCGACATCTCGAATCGTCTGATAACGCTTCTCGGGGTCCTTAGCCAGACAGCGGCGAACGATCCTCTGCAGGTCGGCAGGAGCATCAGGATTGAACTCCGCAATCGGAGGCGCGGCTGCGTAGATTATCTTGTGCAGCGTATCAATCGCCGAGTCGCCTTCGAACGGTCGTCTTCCTGTCGCCGCTTCGTAGAGCACGCAGCCAAATGAGAAGATGTCCGAGCGCTGGTCTACCGTTTTGCCTTGTGCCTGCTCGGGAGACATATAGCCGACGGTTCCCATCACCGAGCCTGCGGCGGAGAGTGGCTGCACAGGCATCATCGCCGTCGCGGCTTCTTCGCTTGCACCCGATGAACTTTGAGTCTCGATGAGTTTGGCGAGCCCGAAATCCAGAATCTTCGCGTAGCCGTCGCGGGTGATCATTATGTTGTCGGGCTTGAGGTCGCGATGAACGATGCCCGCAGCGTGGGCTTTACCAAGGCCCTCGGCGACTTGTGAGAGAACCTTCAGCAGAATACCGATAGTGTTCTTCTCGCGGTGCATTTTGGTCGTGAACGTCTCGCCGTCAACGAATTCCATCGCGATAAAGTGTATGCCATCCGCTGCTCCGACTTCGTAGATGTGCGCGATGTTTGGATGGCTGAGAGCGGCAGCGGCTTTTGCTTCCTGGACAAACCGCCGCAAGCGATCTTCGTTGCTGACGAATTCAGATGGGAGCAGTTTGAGCGCAACCTTGCGGTCGAGCGTGGTGTCCTGCGCAAGATAGACTTCTCCCATCCCGCCCTGACCCAGTTTGCTGATGATCGCGTAATGAGAAAGAGTAGTGCCGATCATGGAGTTCATTCTTTCCGCAGCAATCAGTGTTTCAGCGACGTATTGATGTAGGCTTTCACCACATCGTACACATATTCCTGACAGGCCACACCCGTTTTGGCGTCATATTCCCCCCCGTTGGTGATGTTGTTGGACAACACCCGAATACCGAGGAACGGGATCTGGAAGAGGCCGGCAATCTGCGCCGCCGAAGCCGTTTCCATTTCCTCTACCGAGGTGCCGAACTGAGTGTGGAAACGTTGGATTCGATCAAGCTCGCTGTTCCAGAGCTCGGCGGATCCAATCACCCCTTGTACGACTCGTCCTTTGTGGTACAGGTGTTTCACACTCTCGGCGGCTGCGAGCAGTTGCTCGTCCCCTTTGAAGCGTCGCATGGTCTGCGCATTCGGGTCTTCCCCGGCGCTGCCTTCGGAAGCCATCAGATCCATCGGGTTCCATTCCAGAGAATCACTGCCCTGCCCACGCTTCCGGGAAGCGGTTTTGAACGCCCCAAGATTGACGGAGTATTGGCCCAGCACGATGTCGTAGACATGAAGCTGCGGGTCATGGCCGCCGGCGGTACCCTGATTGACGATCGCTATCGGATGATAGCGTTCAGCGGCAATCGCCGTGGCCGCCGCGGAATTGGAAACTCCCTTCATGGTTTTGGAAACCACCACCGGGTAGCCGTCCAGCGTACCGCGCCAGAACGTCCAGCCGGCGACCTTCTCCACGCTGACGTTATCCAGACGGCTGGCAAGCTTCTCCGCCTCCACAGGCATGGCGCCCTGCACTACCACCGGACGTAACTCCGGCATCTTGCTCTCCACCGGCAGCGTCTTCGTACCCTGAGCGCTGCAGCCGGCCAGCATCAGGCCCATCAGTAGTGCGGCACCGGAAAAGCGTATGTTTCTCATAGAGGTATTAGTCTTCCCATCCTTGGCGGCTGAATCTCGCCGTGCTTCTTGAAATACTCCATCACCACGTCAGAAAGAGATGCGCCGGTATCCGCCGGCTTAACCTGAAGAAAAACCTCGTAGAGGTCGCCGCCCTCCGCGATAAAACTATTGGTTGCCACACGGTATGTTTTCCGATCGTCTACCGGACGATCACCGATTTGGAGTTCAATCAATCTGTGTCTTAGAGGGCGGCTCAGATCATAGGTGGCTTTCAGTCCCGAACCCTGGATCAATCCACGCTCCAGAGACAAGCCCTGCTCCAGTACCTCACGGATTTGGGCGCCTGTCATTTCGCAAACAACGAGGGAGTTCAGGAACGGAAGCGCATCAAGTACATTGCCGTTCGTCACCTCTCCTTCCGGCAAGTCTGCCCGCAAGCCGCCGGCGTTCTCGAATGCGATGTCCGCCCCACTCATTTCTCGCATAACATCGGCGACGAAACTGCCAAGCGATGACTCGGCGTTATAATCACGCACCAAGCGCGCCTTCAATCTGCCAACTACCTTGCCAATCTGCGGAGCCGCTTGTTGCTTGTAGTGTTGAATCTTCGCGGCTACTACTGGATCGGGCGCCAGTTGGCCGCTCCAGACCTTCAACAATTCGCCTTCTTGCGAGATAACCCTCTTGTTTTTCAATCGGAGTTTCAGGTAGCCGAGCCGCGTGCCGTAGCCGTAGGTTTGCACAATCAACGTGCCGGTCTTCGGATGAACGAAGGGTTTTTCAATCCCGCGATGAGCGTGACCGCCGACGAATACGTCGATCCCTTCAACTTCACCGCAGAGCCGGATGTCTTCATCAAAGTCTCGTTGTACTTCGGGGCGGGCTTCGGCGTCGGTTTGCTGCGGCCCCGTCTTTCCCTGGTGCGCCAGTACGACCATCAAATCGACCTGCGGTTTAAGCTCCTTGACCAAATCTCTCACCACGGGAATCGGGTCGAGAAAGTCCAGGCCTGTAATGCCGGACGGGAGCGCAACACTCCGTGCATCTTGCCCGATGATGCCAATGACTCCCACTCGAATACCGTTGCGTTCGATAATCGTGTAAGGGCGGCTGTAGCGGTGGTTGGTCCCTTTGTAGAAAATGTTTGCTCCCAGCACTGGAAACGGAACGCGGTTCATTTGCTTTTCAAAATTGCCGCTCCCGTAGTCGAACTCATGATTTCCGATCGCCATCGCGTCGTAATCCATGCTCATCATCATTTCCATCAAGGCCTCGCCGCGAGTCACATTCGAGAGCATTCCGGTAAACATATCGCCAGTGTCGAACAGAAAAACCGTCTTGTCGCGCTTGCGAATCTGATTGATGAGAGTCGAGAGCTGAGCGGCGCCGCCGAGCTTGGGCGAACCGTTCAACCAGTAAGCGGGAATCGGATCAAAGGCGCTATGAAAGTCGTTCGTGTACAGGATGGTCAGGTCACGAACAGGCTCCTCAACCGTAGAGGCTCCGAGTCCAGCTCCGGTTATGAGCGTCAGCAGAATGAGTAATGAAAAAATCCGGCGAATGCGATTCGGCATTTGCGTGCTCCAATTCCAAAGACTAAGCGAACGTTCATCCTGTTCAAACTCACTCCGGCAGATTCAGGCGTTTCAGCATATCCTTGAACCGCGGATCATCGCGCAATTCATCAAGCTCAGGTACAACTGCATATACAACAGGCCATGACGAACGCTCGGCAATATCCTTCTCCAGGCACTCGAAGGCCTCGTCTTTCTCGCCAAGCGCGAGATGGAGGATCGCAAAACATTAAATCACGACGCCGAGACTCCAGATATCCGAACGCGAGTCGATCTCTTTGCCGCGCGCCTGTTCGGGCGACATATAGGCTACTGTTCCCATCACCAAACCGGGCGAGGTCTTGACGTGGACGCGAGTCACATCTTCCGAGGATATCGTTTCGGATTTCGTTTCGGTCAGTTTAGCCAGACCGAAATCAAGCACTTTAGCCAGGCCGTCATCGCGAAGCATGATGTTTTCGGGTTTGATGTCACGATGAACAATACCGGCTTCGTGCGCGGCGTTGAGAGCCGCGGCGACCTGTACAGCTACATCCAGCGTTTCACGCAGAGGGAGCGGTCCGCCTCGCAATCGGTCGCGCAGAGTTTCGCCTTTGATCAATTCGGTGGCGATATAGCGAGAGTTCTCAAAATGTCCAATCTCATAGACAGTCAGAATATTCGGATGATTGAGCGCGGAGGCGGCTTTTGCTTCCTGGACGAAGCGCCTCACGCGTTCCTCATCGTCCGCGATTTCGGCGCGAAGGACCTTAAGCGCGACCTGTCGTTCAAGGTGGGTGTCTTCGGCGAGATACACTTCGCCCATCCCGCCCGCGCCGATCTTCGAGACGATGCGGTAATGCGACAGAGTGGTGTTGGCTGATAGTTTTTTATTCACCTTCCTCAAACTCAGTCCGGCAGATTCATTCGTTTGAGCATTTCCTTGAATCGCGGCTCGGAGCGCAGATCGTCAAGCTCTGGGACAACTGCATACGTATTGGCGGTTTCTGACCGACCCGACATTTGCTTTTCGAGCCAGTTCAATGCTTCCTCTCTATCACCAAGCCCAATGTAAATAAGTGCAAAGGTATAGCTCTGAACATAACCCCGGGTCGTCTCCTGTCTTAACTCGCTGAGCAGCTTCACTGCGTCATCGCGCTTGCCGGATTTCGCCAGCCACAGTCCCAAGAATCCCTTTGCCGAGGAAGCATTATTCAGTTCGATAGCCGTGCGCGTTTCGGCTATGGCTTCCGGATACATTCCGTTCGAGCCATATGCCCAACCCAAAGCCCGGTGAGCGTAAGCAAAATTTGGGTTACGAACGAGAGTGCGCTTGTATTGTGCAATCGCCTCATCATACCTGCGAGCATAGACGAGGGTGTCACCGAGATTCGTGCCGATGATCGGCGAAAGCGGGTCAAGTTCCTCGGCGCGCCTCAACTCAACAAGACTATCGTCAAACCGTTTTACATTCGAGAGGTCAGCCGCAAACCAATGATGGGCAGTCGCGTAATTCGGTTTGAGTTCGATAGCGCGGCGATATTCCTTTTCCGCGCCATCCCGATCCCATTCATAATTGGAAAGATAAAATCCGAGCGCGGTGTGTGCTTCTGCCAGCGAATCGTCAATCTCCAACGCCCGCAGAGCCGCCGCTTTCGCCTGAGGCATGCTGTCGTTTGCCGGCGCAACATCGTAACTTGAAAAGAGAACGTATGTTTCAGCCAAACCCGAATAGGCGAGGGCATAGTTCGGGTCTTTCTCGATCGCCTGCCGATAAAGCTCAGAAGCTTGTTTGAGCGATTCGCCCGTTCGCTTGTTCCAAAAGAATTTTCCTTTCAAATAAAGCTGATAGGCTTCGGGGTTTGTCGTGTAAGTCCTTTCGACTTTCGCTGCATCCGCACCCGAGAGTTTGGTTTTGAGTTTGTTTGAAACATCGCGGGCAATCTCGCTTTGGAGTGTGACAAGGTCGGTTTGCCTGCGATTGTATTGCTGACTCCAGATCACGTTTTCAGTTATTGAATCAACCAATTCCAGACTCAGAGTTAACTGGTCACCGCGTTGAACAACCCGACCGTTCAAGATTGCTTGCACGTTGAGCTCTTTGCCGATGGTCTTGGCTTCCGTCGTTTTCCCTTTGTAACGAAAGACCGTCGAACGTGCTTTCACACTCAGATTCGGCAATAGTGACAAACTGCTGATGAGCGTTTCAGTCATTCCGTCCGAAAGATACTCGACATCGGCATTGCCGCTTTCATTGACGAATGGCATCACTGCGATTGACTCGATTTGCTTCGCGGGCGCCGCACGATTGCCCAACAACCAGTAGCCCAGACCGATCGAAGCGAGGGTCAAAACTACCAGGCCCACCGCTAGGCCGCGTTTGCGTTTCGTGATTTCACTGACCAGATATTCCGCGCTCGAGGTCGCGTGCGGGGCATCGGCGGTTGTTGCGGTCATGATCTGGGTGTTCGGTTCTTCCCGATTTGGAGGCGACGTTCGCTCCAACCTGCTTTGAACTTCCAGTTCCTGTTTTGCGTCTCTCAAATCTATCAACAGGTCTTGCGCGGTTTGGTACCGTTCCTCGCGGTCTTTTCGGAGGGTCTTGTT
The DNA here is from genome assembly GCA_964548075.1 of uncultured Clostridia bacterium. Lineage (GTDB taxonomy): Bacteria > Acidobacteriota > Blastocatellia > UBA7656 > UBA7656 > Onstottus_A. The sequence goes on from CAZJQQ010000006.1 coordinate 182,606, forward strand.
GATTAGTCGTTCAAGGTCTTGAGGAATCTCGGGCAGAAGCTGGCGAATGGGCGCGGGTTCCTTGTGCAGGATAGACCCGATGACGTCCACTGCGTTCTCGCCTTCGAACGGGTGTCTCTTCGTCAGCATTTCGTAGAGCACGACCCCGAAGCTGAAAATATCCGTGCGGGCGTCGATCTGCTTACCGCGCGCCTGCTCCGGCGACATATACCCGGCCGTGCCGACTATCATTCCCGGACTTGTCCCAGCGCTAATGGCTGTCGCCGCTTCCTCATCGATTGGTTCTCGAGTTTTCTCGGTGAGCTTGGCGATGCCAAAGTCGAGGAGTTTGACGAAGCCATCGGGACGGATCATCACGTTGTCGGGTTTGATATCGCGGTGAACGATCCCTGCGTCGTGAGCCGCTTGGAGCGCGGACGCAATTTGAATAGCTATCTCAAGAGCTGATGTGAGGGACATCGGCTCGCTTCTGAGCCGCCGGCTCAAGGTTTCGCCTTTGATCAATTCGGTGGCGATAAAGCGCAGATTCTCAAAGCGTCCAATTTCGTAGACAGTCAGGATATTCGGATGATTGAGCGCAGACGCGGCTTTTGCTTCCTGGATAAATCGGCGTACGCGTTCTTCATCGTCGGCGATTTCGGCGGGCAGGACTTTCAGCGCAACCTGTCGCTCCAGTTGGGTATCTTCGGCGAGATAGACGTCGCCCATTCCGCCTGCGCCGATCTTGGAGATGATTCGATAATGAGAAAGGGTTTCGCCGATCATTCTGCGCTAGGGTTATACCACCTTTCTTCGAACCATCGGTAGCGAACGGGCATCGGGGGTGCGGTTGAGGTTCAGAGTACACGCTTCAGCTTGCTCTTTCGGCCGCAGGAATGTCAGAGGCAAGCTGAAGCTTGTACTCTGAACTCAAACTGACCCAGTAATCAGTTCGTTCTTGCCAGGTTGACCACAATGTCCCAATGGAAGCGGACAAATTTGTGCAGCGCCTCTTCCAAAATTCTTTCCTGATCGCTGTGAGCGCCGAAACCCTTCGGGCCGTCTTCGATGTCAGTCATCGGCCCAACGCCATAACATTGCACGCCACGCGCACGTACCTGCGCCATATCGGTTCCGCCCGTCAACATAGCGGGCAATGTCACGACATTGTTAATACGTTGGTGGGCCGCTTCCAGGAGTTGGAATGCTTCGGTGTCCAACCGCGAAGGTGGAGCGCCGGGGCGTGTCGCGCCGCCCGCCACCCTGACGACTTCGATCGCAGGGTCGTTGATGACCTTGCGGAGTTGCTCCAGCAAGGCGGGAATGTCTTCATCCGGCAAGGCGCGAATGTCGAGCGTGGCTTCGGCTTCGGAGGGGATGACATTGCGCAAGTAGCCGCCTTTGATAATGTTTGGCGAAATCGACGTGCGCAGAGTGGAATACAGGCCTGGTACGTTGATCGCAAAATATTCCTGAACGGCATCGGAGTCCTTTTGCCGCAAGATGTTTTGATACCTCGTCGCTTCGTCGGGCGCACTGAGTTTGGTCATCCCCTCAAAATAAGCGCGCGTCGTTTCGTTCAGCCGCATCGGTGTTCGCCACGCCGCGACTTTGGCTACAGCTTGTGACAGATGCACGATGGCGTTGCTACGCAGCGGAACCGAACCGTGCCCGGCCACACCGCGCGCAATCAGCCTCACGGTATGCGCAATCTTTTCGGTCGTTGCTACCGCGGCGTATTGAATCTTGCCGCCTGTACGAACCACTTCACCGCCTTCGGCGAAGCAGTATTCGGCCTCAATCTCCGCCCAATGATGTTCGACCATAAAGTTAATGCCATAGGGGCCGTTGCCCTCTTCGCTCGCTTCCGCCAAAAAGATCACATCCCGATCCAGCGGGATTTTCATCCGCTTAAGTTGGAGCATGGTCATCAGCCCCGCCGCCACGCTGGGCTTGTCATCCAACGTGCCGCGCCCGTAGACATAGCCGCCTTCGCGCGTTGCGGAAAATGGCGGATGCTTCCACTTGGCCGGATCAACGGTGACGACATCCGTGTGCCCCATGATCAGCACGGGGCGCTTCTTGCCGCTGCCGCGCAAACGGGCTACGAGATTGGGGCGCTGCGGATCGAGCGCGAAGACTTTCGTCTCGATGCCTTCGCGTTCGAGCACGCTTTTAAGATAATCCACTACCAGCTTTTCATTGCCCGGCGGATTGCTTGTGTCCAAGCGCAAAATCGCCTGAAAGTGGCGCATCGTTTCTTCCTCGATCTTTGCCCAATCCGGCTGCGCGGGTTGCGCCATCGAGATCAAGAATAAAAGAGTCAAAAGCGGCAAGGAAAATGCGAATCGAATTGGCCGTTTTCTCATCGAGTTGTTCCCTTTTGTTTATCAATGTGTCCGCGAGGTGTTCGCGGGGTTCATGTTTACAAGGGTGTCCGCATGTGGTGCCCGTGATGTAACTCGCATCGTCCGAGCAGAGAAAGACAATGGACCTTGCGGTCTGCTCGGGTCAACGGTTTAGCAGGCAGCGCGAAGCGCCTATGCCCCGATCACGTCCGGACGTCCGTGCCCGCCCGCTTCACAAAGACCCAGATATGTCTCCAGAACAGCGCCGGCGTCGAGCACGCTCTCGACCTTGCCTTCCTCGTCCAGGTTGAGGTTTGCCCCACGGATGGCGAACCAGACATCCGTCACCTCTGTATTCGTAGCCGGCACATGCAGCGTATGAATCGAGCCGGCTGGCTCGTACAGATATGAACCTGCGGTGTTGACTTCCGGGTATTCGAGGTACTTCCACGAACCCCTGAGCGTGAATGCGAAGACCTCGCCTGTGTGCTTGTGGCGTTGGATCGTGACGCCCGGCTGGAAACGCGTTCGGATTACCCAGAGCCCCGCCTCCACGTCAACTTGGAGCAGTTGGAAATCTACGCCCTCTTGATACTGGACGAAGGGCAGGTCTTTCTCTGCGCGGTGCAGCGCCGCGGGAATGCCTGTGGTCGGTGTAAAAGTAGCAGTCATGTTGATCATCCTCTCCCACGTCGCCGCACTAACAAACTCAGCGAGGCGATGGTCAATCTGTTGCGCGTTGCTATTGAAGCCGACTAGAAGGCTGCTACCTGGCCATTCTTAATTTCGACCTGGACCATGCGCCCCGCCATCTTCACCCAGTACTTGCCAATGGGCAGCCCGAGACGCAATGTCCCATAGTCCTTAACCAGCAGCGTCTTCTTGTCGGAGTCGTACACGTCAGTTCTGTCCGCGCCTGTGTAAACAACTCGCAGCAGCCCCATCAGCAAATGCGTCTCCTGCCCCGACTGGATAGGCACGTCTGTTATGCGCTTGTTCGCGACGACTACGTCGTAGGTGCCGGGCAGCAGATCGAATTTGTGCTTGCGATCGCTGAACGGGTCGCCGCCGTCTTTGCTGATGATCTTCACAAGCATGTGCGCCATCGGAACCTCGTCGTGGAAATCGACGACCAGCCGTCCCTTAGCGCCCGTGAGGTCTGCGCTCGGCTTGATCTCCCAACGAACAATGTTTGAAGTCTCTTCGGGAGGGTTAATCGCCGTCTTCGCTGCTTTGTCGCGGGGCGGTGCTTGGAAGTTTGCGACGGCTGACGTAGCGCCACCAAACGCTGATTGACCGAGAATAAAAGACGACGCGGCGACCAGTATCGCCAAGTTGATGATCCGTTTCATGCGAGTGCTCCTTTCAACGACGCGGGATAGAACAGAGGCGCGAAGGCAACATCCGTCGCGCAGCAAGCCTTGACGGGGATAGGGCGCCTCACTCATCTCAAGACGCGTCTTCCCTTCGGGAGTGAACTTGTAAACTATGGAGGCGTCGGCGTCAACCGTCAAATCACCACCCTGTTGAAGGATGCGGCTCGCCACATTCGAAAACGCTTGTGAGCCGCAACCCGAGTAAGGTGATCGTCCTTAGCAACAGGCGAGCGGTTGCCCGAATAGTATCCAGAATCGGTTGAGGTTCATGCGGACAAGCCATGTTCGCGCGGGATCGGAGAGACCGGCCCTTGAGGCATCGCCAGAAGTTGTTGCTCCGGCACACCACTGCGGTACTGCGCGAGCAAAGCTTCGGGATCAATCTCTACGCCAGCCGGATTTGCGGCGAACGGGTCAGTTTGCATGTAGGCATTGGCCTCTTCGACTGAGCAGGTATCCACCTGAAACTCCATTCGATTGCCGTCCGGGTCCTGGTAGTAAAACGAGAGCGTTATGCCGTGGTGAATGCGCCAGTACGGCGTGACGCCCATCTGTTTGAGGCGCTCGTAGGTATCGAGCAGATCTCCCAGATTTGCGTAGGTGTACGCCACGTGATTTACGCCCGCTTTGTCTCGCGCTTTGACCTCCGCACTGTCAGGACTGAGCGCAGACAAATTGGCGAACGCGAAACGATGATGCTCGTCATCGTAAGTAAGGAAGGCGAAGACCGGATTCTGATAGACCACTTTCGCTTCGAAGACTCTTTGATACCAGGTCGCCGTCATCAAGAGTAAGCCTGCGTCTCCGGCCGGAATCGAGATCGATGATCCATAGCGATGAATTGCCTTTCTCCGGATTCAGGATCGGCATCACCGTGCGGCGTCCGTCGGGTGAGATCACTTTGATGGCGACTTCCCGATTAAGCTTCGTATCACGAGTTCGATACACATCACCCATCCCGCCCGAACCAAGCGGAGAGATGATCTCGTAGGGCCCGAGGCGCGCGCCTGAAATAATACTCATCGTTTCAACTCCGCCGTCCAGTTGAGCACGACGGTAATGGGCGATGAGATCATGTCTTCCGCGGTGTTGACCACCAGAAATCGTTGCCCGTCGGCGGTTATTGAATAGTGAGTCCTGGTATCGCTCAGACCGCTAACTCGTGTTTGAAACAGTTCCCTGGGAACACTCGCTTCGAAGGTGGAGGCGGCTTTGACCTCTACTGCCATGAGTTTTCTGTCGGCGGCCACGAAGAACAGCTCTTTTCCGTCGCCCCTGAAGCGGGGGTCGGCGCCACCGTTGGTGGAGATTCGATACTTGGTTCCGAGAGTGGGAAAACTCTGGACGTACACCTCCTCCCTCCCGGACTCATCCGAAGTGTAGGCCATCCAACGGCCGTCCGGAGACAGCCGGCCCTGTTGTTCGCTGAACTCCGTCTGGAGATAGGGCGTCGGCTGGCGGTCACCGAACATTGGCAAGATCCACAAGTCTTCCTTGGTTTTGGGATCCACACTCTCATAGACGATGAAACGCCCGTCTCTGGACCAATCGGTGGGACGCTTCTGGACGTTCGACGTTAATAGCGGTTCTTCGCGGCTGACACTGCTAGCCTTCTTGAGATAGAGGTCTACGGGTCCGTTGCGATTGGACCTGAAAACAATCTGGCTCCCGTCGGGCGACCAAATCGGAATCGCATCGTTTGAAGGGTCAGAAGTGAAACGTGAGTAGGCGCCCCGCGACAAATCGACGAGCCAGATGTCGGTATTTCCGGTCTGCGGATCATAGGTAACAGCCAGCCTCTTCTCGTCGGGTGAAAGCGAAGGCACAAAGTATAGTCCGGGATCACCGACCGAACCCAGCCGCTTGCCCTCTCGATTGAACCAGACGAGCTCAGCATTCGGCCTGCTGCTAGCAAACGTTAGCTCATTGTTCTGCGAAACCGAGAAGGCAGCGTGCTGCCTCAGCCAATCGTAACGTACCTCTTCAACAACCGAGAATGGCTCGCCGGAGAGTTGCAGGCTGCCCAAGTCGAACGGCTGGGCCACCAGCGCTCTGTCTTCGCGCCTGAACACCAGATACCCCGCCGCCGCATAGGCAGCGTTCGAGTCCGCGCCAAGAAGTCGCTGGGTAGATGTAGAATCGAGTGACCCGACAAAGATGCCGCCATTCTCCCTCTTCGCGCTGCGGACGTGATACAGGAAATGACGGCCATCCGGCAGGAAGTAAGGCCACTGGTGACCAAGCTCCTCACGTGATGGATTCAGTGAGGTCACCGGCGTCGGCGCGCCCCCCGCCGCGGACACGGAAAAAAGGGCGTCATCAGAGTTAGGTGAGAACAGTATGAGCCCGTCGGAGTTCCACGACCCACCTCGGGGTTGAAGAGCGTCGGACAGGACTTGCGCGGACTTACCCAGCGCATCAATCTTTTTCAGTTTGCCGCCGGCGAAAAACCCTATGAATCGGCTATCGGGTGACCAGAAGGGATAGGAGGCACCGTCCGTCCCAACCAATACCCGTGCTTCAACGGACTCCAGGGGGCGTACCCACAGGAGTTGCTTGCCGTCTTCGCCGACAGAGACGAAAGCCAGCAGTTGCCCGTCCGGCGAGAGGGTCGGCTGAGGCATTGATGCGGTGACGGCGGGCCCGACAGAGAAAGTTGTCCTATCCGGAGGCAGAACCTGCAAGCGCACAACACTATCGTCAGCCGCTGGCCGGCGAAAGTAACCGATGGTCAAGGTCAGAGTGGCGAGCGACGCCAGCAAGAGGGCGCCGGCGACTAGCCACCCTAGTCGCTCGCGGCGCGTGCGTGGCCACCATGCTTTCTTCGTTTCGGTCAATTCGGCGCCAGACAATGGCACGGCCGCCGCACTCGGAGTAAAGGATGAGGACGCGGCGACTGCTTCAATCGCCAAACCCAGATCGTGAGCTGAATGGAATCGCGGCTCTGGCTTCTTCTCAAGACAGCGATGCACGATCTTGTCCAGGCCGGGACTTATGCTCGCGTTTGACAAACTCACATCCGCCGGGTCCTCTTTCAAAATCGCGTTCATCACTTCAATTGATGACTCGCCTTGAAACGCTCGCTTGCCAGTCAGCATTTCATAAAGAATCACACCGAAAGAAAAGATGTCGGCGCGATGGTCCGCGTCCTGCCCGCGCACCTGCTCAGGAGACAGGTAGCCCACCGTCCCCATCACAACACCTGATTCGGTTCGCAGCGGAGTCGTCGGGGCTTGCGTCTCCACGCGTCCAGGTTTTGACTGCGCAAGTTTCGCCAACCCGAAATCCAGAATCTTGATGCGGCCGTCTTTTGTGAGAAAAAGATTCTCCGGCTTAAGATCCCGATGAACGATGCCTTTCTCGTGTGCCGCAGCGAGGCCCCGTGTGATCTGCTGCGCATAGTCAATTGCCGAGCGCGCAGAAAGGCCGCCACCTTTCAGCGTGGCGCGCAGGTCCCCGCCATTGAGTAATTCAGAGACGATGTACGGCCCGCCTTCATATGTGCCAATGTCGTAGATCGTGAGAATGTTGGGATGATTCAAGGAAGACGTTGCGAGAGCCTCCTGCTTGAATCGGCGCAGTCGGTCGGCATCACCGGCAAACGAAGCGGGCAAGACTTTGATGGCGACCTCGCGATTAAGGCGCGTATCCTTAGCGCGCCACACTTCGCCCATCCCGCCCGCGCCGATCCGGGAGATGATTTCGTAATGGCCAAGCCGAGTGCCCGATTTGATCGTCATTCTTTCAAACGTGTTGCGAAGCGTCCTTCAAGGGTCGTGCCCGTCTGTTCACCGCTTCAACTCTTCGAACCAGTTGAGCACGACGTTCAACTGTGTCGTTGGGGCTTGCTTCTGATTCTCCTCGAGCATGATGAAGTGTTGCCCGTCAGGCGCCACGTCGTAGGAGACGCCGGGCACATTCAGGTAAGGCCCCTCAAACATCACCTTCGGCGCATCGGCGCGAAATGCCGGCTGAGTTTGGATGCCGACCGAAATAAATTTCACTCCCTCCCGGTAGTACAAGGTACGACCGTCAGGCGACCAAAGCACTTCCTCGCCGCCACCGGTGGATATCTGTCGCTTACCTCCCGGGCCAGGGTAGGGCCGCACGTAGACTTCATACTGGCCGGATTCGTCCGAGATGTACGCTATCCATTTGCCGTCTCGTGAAAAGACAGGCCCCCACTCATTAAACTTCGTCTTGAGCCAGGAAATCGGCTGCCGGTCGCCTTCCATCGGGAGCATCCACAGGTCAAACCCGGTTTCCGGGTTATAGTCTTGAAAGGCGAGAAGCTTACCGTCTGGCGACCAGGATCCAGGGTTGGGCCTGCGCATGCTTGTGATGAGTACTTCCGCCGCGTCGCTGCCGTCCGCGAGCTGCCAAACCATTTGAAATTGGTTTGGACTACTGATCCGATAATAAACGATCCGTCTTCCGTCTGGCGTCCACAGCGGGCGGTAGTTCGAGGCTTCCACCGTTAGCCGGGTGAATGTCCCGCGCGCAAGCTCATAGATCCACAAGTCGCTGGTCGCCCCCGCGACCGGCACAGCCAGCCGCTGACCGTCCGGGGATAGACTAACCGGTCCATAAGCCTGCGCCGGCGCCGCAAGCGGTTTGCTTATTCCCTGTTGGTCTACCCACGCGAGTTTGCCGATCCACGCCGGTCCGCCGCTCACATACACGAGAGTGCCTTCGGTCGAGAGCGCGAATTGAGCCGCGCCCCACTCTTCGATTCTGATTCCTTCAATGAGCGTGACCGCCGGGCCGGTCACCTCGAGGCGTGACAGATCGAAGGGCGCGGCCAGGATCGCTGCAGCGCGGGCAAAAACTATGTGACCGCTCGCAGAGTACCGTGGGTTGGCGCCGCCTTCGAACACAACTCGTCGTTCCCCGGTCGCCAGAGAGAGCGCGACGATCTGCCCGTAGTCCGGGTTGTACTGCGTGTTGATGGAATACAGCACCGTCTTGCCGCCCGGCAAGAACTGCGGGTAGAAGGCTCTGTCTTCCGACTTGTTTGGCAAGACCTCCTGGGTGCCGCCCGAGGCGGAGACCCGCGAGAGGCTCAGACCCTCTGAATCGGCGAATACGATTGTGTCATCCGGCCCCCAGCTTCCGCCGTGCGGCATTCTGGCCTCGCAGAGCGTCACTGGCTCGCCTCCCTGCACCGAGACTCTCTTCAACTTGCTGTCTGAAAAGAAGCCCAGCGATCGGCCATCTGGTGAAAAGAATGGGCTGCTGGCGCCTTCAGAACCGGGAATCGGCCTGGCGTCAAATTGGCTCAGCGCGCGGAGGAAAAGCTGCGACTTGCCGTTGCGCTCGGCCGCATAGGCGAGCAGCGATCCGTCAGGTGAAAGGGCAACAGCGGTACGACCGATACCCAAAGGCCCGAACTTCGCCAGCGCCAACGGCTCAGCATCCGGGAGCTTTATGGTCAGCCGCTTTACGGATCGGGATGTGGACGGAGCCGACGATGAACGCCCAGCGAGCCAAAGTATCAAAGCGACGGCGATAGCGGCGATCGCTAGACCGACTGAGGCCCAAAGCACTCGCCGGCGTGATCTGCGCTGAGCGACAATCGGCAGCGGCAAAGCTGCTTGCGAAGCGCCTTCCGATATCCACGCCAGCTCCATCGTGAGGTCGCGAGCCGTCTGCCATCGATCGTCTGGGTCCTTCGCAAGACATCGTTTGACCACTCGATCAAGCGCGAGCGGCGTCATCGGCTGAGTGGTCGAAATAGCCGCGGGCTCGGTGTGAAGAATCGCGCCGATCAAACTCGCCTGGCTCCTGCCGGTGAATGCTTTCTTGCCGGTCGCCATCTCGTACAGCACCGCGCCGAACGCGAAGATGTCTGTCCGAGCGTCAGCCTCTCGGCCTTCCAACTGTTCGGGCGCCATGTATTGAAACGTCCCGAGGATCGCGCCTTCGCCGGTCAGCGCGTGACGTTCTGTCGGAAGGGAAGTCGCACTGGTAACAAGTCCCGAATCGCTCGCTTGCATCTTGGCCAGTCCGAAGTCGAGCAGCTTCGTGCCGGACTTGGTGAGCATGATGTTTGCTGGCTTCAGATCTCGATGAACTATCCCTGCCCGATGAGCCTTGTCCAAGGCGTCGGCGATCTGTATCGAGTAGCGCAGCACTTGATCGGTCGGCAGCGGGCCTTTGATCAAACGATCGGCGAGCGACTCGCCTTCGATGAGCTCCATCACCAGATAATCGAGACCGTCCTGACTTCCAATATCGTGAAGCGTGCAGATATGTGGATGATTCAAACTGGACACGGCTCGGGCTTCGCGCTCGAAGCGCTGTCGCAGTTCGGTGTGTGAGGCCAAATGATCGGGCAACACTTTGATCGCGACGACTCGATCAAGGCGCGTGTCGCGAGCGCGGTAAACCTCGCCCATCCCGCCCGCGCCGAGCGGCGCGATGATTTCGTAAGGACCGAGCTGTGCGCCTGCCACCAAGCTCATACCGTCAATCCTCAGTTCTTCTTGAGCTCCGCCGTCCAGTTGACCACAACCGCCAACGACGAAGGGCCAGTCTCTTCCATCTGAGTGATGAACAGAAAGCGCTGGCCGTCAGCGGTCACGGCATAACCACCGGTCACTCTCCTCAACGCCACGAAATCGAACAGCGCTCTGGGAATTCCCCGCTCAAAAGTGCCGCGAGTCGTTACCTCCACCGTCATCAGCTTCCCATCGGTAGAAATGTAGAACAGCTCTTTCCCATCGCCTCGCCAGAGCGGCCCGGTACCGCCTTTCGCTGACACCAGCCACTTGCCGCCGGAAGCAGGAAAGGTCTGAACGTACACCTCGAGGCTTCCCGACTCATCTGATCCATATACAATCCAGCGATCGTCGGGCGAGAAATGAGCCGTTTGCTCTACGAACGGTCCGTGCAGAAATGGAATTGGCTTGCGGTCCCCGTTCAGCGGCAATACCCAGAGATCCCCCTTTGTCTTCGGATCTATCTCTCTATAGAGAATGTATCGTCCATCCGAAGACCAGTGGCTGGGATTAATCTGGTTACTTGACTGGAGCAACAACTCTTCCTCGCCAGCGCCGCTCGCTAGTTTTTGATAGAGCTGAAAACTCCCTCCTCGATTCGCGCCCCAGGCGATGCGGTTCCCATCGGGCGACCAGATCGGCCAATTGTCGGTAGCCGAGTCAAAAGTCAACCGCGAGGTCGCTCCTCGCACAAGGTCTATCACATAGATATCGGAGTTTCCGGTCTTTGGGTCTTGACGCGCCACCGCCAATCGCTTGTCATCAGGGGAGAGCGCGGGCAACTGGAAAGTTCCCGCTGAGGCGATGGTTTCAAGCTGCTTGCCTGCTCGATCAATCCAGACAAGTTGGCTATTGCCGGTGGCGCTGGTTGGATCGTAGACAAGGGCGCCGTTGTCTGAAACGTCAAACAACCCTCGGTTGTTGTTATTGACCCGCACCTGATCGGCGACGCGGAACGGATCGCCCTTGAGAGTCAGACTGCTCGCATCAAACCGTTGCGCCACGAGCGCTCCCTCGCGCGCGAAGAGCAGATAGCCTCCACCCGCAGGAGCTGCAGCATACATCGCATTGGAATCAGCCAAAAGCAAACGCCTCGATTCTTTCCCGTCGAGCGAGGCCAGATAGACCTCAGACTTTTCCTGCGGCGCAGCCCGCGGCGACGTCGTCGTCGCGAGATACAAGAAGTGATGGCCATCAGGCAGGAAATGAGGCCATCGGTAAAGAATGCCCTCAGGCGGTTGGTCAACTCCAGGCACAGGCGCCGGTTCTCCGCCCGCGTCCGACATACGAAAGATCCCGCTCGTACCTCGGAAGAAGAGAATGACGCCCTCGCGGTTCCACGTCCCGCCAATGCCTGCTCGTACAGCGCCCGACCCACCCGTGGCGGGCACACTGTACAACGTTTGTTGCGTTCTGTCGGCAAGGTCCAGCTTCTTGAGCTTGCCCTCTGTGGGGAAGCAGACTGAGCGGCTGTCCGGCGACCAGAAGGGAAATCCACTCACGCCCTCCGTGCCGGGAAGCGGACGCGCGGTGAAAGAACCCATCGAGCGCAACCAAAGTTGGGCCTTGCCTTCGATGGTTGCAACGAACACCAGGCTGCGGCCATCCGGGGAGATCGCGAGTTGGCCAAAGCCCGGCGCCTTCTCAGGCGGGGCGATTGTAAAGCGCGTCGCGATGGGTTCCGCCGGCGCAGCGTGGCGAAGGTGAGTAATGGCGAACGGCAGCGCGATCAGCAACGCAAGCGACAGAAGCGCGGCGATCCCCATCCAAAGCCGCACGTTGCCGAACAATCGCGACTTGCCCGTGGTGTCGGTCACCGCAGGCGCCGCCGCAGGTTCTATTCGCGAGCCTGATAGTGTTGATAGCGCCTCAATCGCAAAGCAAAGGTCGTGAGCAGAATGAAACCTTCTCTCAGGCTTCTTCTCCAGGCAGCGCCGCACGATCTTCTCAAGCGCCGGGTTGATCCTCGCATTGGTCTCGCTCAACTCCGCGGGGTCTTCCTTCAGGATCGCGTTCATTACTTCAATCGCAGAATCGCCGGTGAATGTCCGCTTGCCTGAAAGCATCTCGTAGAAGATCACTCCAAACGAAAAGATGTCGGAGCGATGGTCTGCTTCGTGGCCTTGCACCTGCTCGGGCGACATGTAGCCGACCGTGCCCATGACGGTGCCCGCATCGGTGATGGCCTTTTGAGTTGCAACGCCTGAGCCGGCAGACTCGATGCGTTGCGGTCTCAGCTTCGCTAATCCGAAGTCGAGGATCTTGACTCGCCCGTCTGTTGTGATGAAGAGATTCTCTGGTTTAAGGTCGCGATGAGTGACGCCTTTCCCGTGGGCTGCGGCGAGTCCTGCCGCGAGCTGCTGTGCGTAGTCAATCGCTTTTCGGGGAGCAAGCGCGCCGTCACTCAACTGAACTCGGAGCTCTTCGCCTTCGAGCAACTCGGCAACAATGTAAGGAGCTCCTTCGTGCGTGCCGAAGTCATGAACGGTGAGGATGTTCGGATGGTTGAGTGCCGATGTCGCCCGTGCTTCCTGCTCGAATCGGCGCAACCGGTCTGCGTCGCTGGCGAAATCTGCGGGCAGGATTTTGATGGCGACCTCACGGTTTAGCCGCGTGTCGCGAGCGCGATAGACCTCGCCCATCCCGCCAGCGCCAAGCGGACCGATGATTTCGTAAGGGCCGAGTTGGGTGCCTGCAGTGAGGGTCATTTCCTGACCTCCGCCGTCCAATTGACCAGAACGGTCAGCGCTCTTGGCGCCGCGTCGCCGGCAGGCGTGTTGACCAGGAAACGCTGGCCGGTGGCAGAGACGTTGTAAAAATCTACGTTGAGCAACAGACCAGCCGCCATCCGGATATCAAAGAGCGGTTGCGGCACGCCCGCCTCAAAGCTCGCCACGCCCTGCACCGCCACCGCCATCAGCCGGTTGTCTGCAGCCACGTAGTACAACTCTTTCCCGTCTCGCCGCCAATGCGGTTGCATGCCCCCGGCGGTTGAGATTAACGACTTCGTTCCGGTGTTCGGGAAAGTCGTGACATAGACCTCGTACTTGCCTGACTCATTTGAGGTGTAGGCGAGCCAGCGTCCATCGGGTGACAGGCTCGGTTGGGATTCAAGGTATGGCGACTGCAGGAGGGGAAATGGTTTGCGGTCTCCATCGATCCGCGCCGCCCACACATCAACATAGGTTTTCGTATCGACTTGGGTATAGATGAGGAAGTGCCCATCGGCCGACCAGTCACGGGGCATGGTCTGACTGATCTGTGTGTCTCCCACCAGCAACAATTCATCCTGACCCGCGCCGCTCGCCGGCTTCTCGTAAATGCCAAACCTGCCGCCTCGATTGGAGCCCCAGGCTATGCGGCTTCCGTCCGGAGACCAGATTGGATGCGAGTCATTTGCCGGATCGAAGGTGAGCTTTTGAGTACTGCCACGCTGCAGATCGCGCACCCACAGATCTCTGCTGCCTGATTCCGGGTCCGCCTGGTCAAATGCAATGCCCTTTTCGTCCGGTGAGAGCCGGAACCTGCCGTAGCTCCCCCCGGGCGGAACAGCCACGTCGAGTTGCTTGCCCACGCGATCCACCCAGACCAATTGCGTGTTCCGATTAAAAGGGCTCGTATCGTAGACCAGCACGCCGTTTTGAGAGACGGAGAAAAACGCGCGGCCATTGTCCGGGTTGTATCTCATCTGGTCGGCCAGGCGGAACGGCTCGCCAATCAGGCTGAGTTTGGCGGTGTCGAATGCCTGCGCCATCAGCGCTCTATCGCGCGCAAATAGCAGATACTCACCGTCGGGGCCCAATGCGAAGGCCGGGCTCGAATATGCAGGAGAGATTCGCCGTAGGGCGCTTCCTTCCAGAGAGCCGACGTAGATTCCCCGGTGCTCAAGTTGCAAACTACGCACGCAAACCAGGAAGTGACGTCCGTCTGGCAAGAAGACGGGCCAATGGTGCCCCGTTTCCTGCCGGCCCTGATCGACCGTTGTCAGCGTCGTCGCGGTCCCGCCGGTCGCTGAGACCCGCATCAACCCACTATCCGTTCCAAAGATGATCACGCCTTCGGGATTCCAAGCCCCGCCCCCAAGCGCTGTGGTGTCGCATACGACCTGTGGCGCACCGCCGGAAACAGAAATCGTTTTGAGCTTAGCGCCTGTGAGGAAGCCGAGCGAGCGGCTGTCGGGCGACCAGAAGGGAAACAGAACAACATCCTCAGTGCCGGGCAACGCTTGGGCTGTCAGCGAATCGAGCGCGCGCACCCATATCGCGAGCTTGCCTCGCGCAGTGGTAACAAAAGCCACGTGCCTCCCGTCCGGCGAGACCGAGGTTGATTGGAAGCCAACCCCTTCCTCCGGCGCAGAAAGAGAAAAGCGTATGGCCTGAGCATTCATCGGGGAATGGTGAAATTGGGCTATGATGAGTGATGCCAACAGAGCAACGACCGCCACGGCAGCAACAACCCAAGCGAGCCGGCCGTCACCGAACAGTCGCGCCCATCCCCCGCGCTCCGCCACAGCCGGAAACGGGGCTGCAGTGTCAAGCCGCGGGCCTGAGGGCATCGACAGCGCCTCGATCGCAAAGCATAAGTCGCTCGTCGATTGAAATCTTCGCTCCGGCTTCTTCTCCAGACACCGATGCACGATTCTCTCCAGCGCCGGGCTGATCTTCGCGTTCGTCTCTGTCAACTCCTCCGGTTCTTCCTTTAATATCGCGTTCATCACTTCTATCGCAGACTCACCGCTGAACGTTCGCCGCCCTCTCAGCATTTCATACAGAATCACGCCGAAGGAGAAGATGTCTGAGCGATGATCTGCTTCCTGGCCTCTCACCTGTTCTGGCGACATATATCCGACCGTCCCCATCACGGTTCCGGGATCGGTGATCGCCTTTTGAGTGGCGACCTCAGAACTGGCTCCAGCAGCCAGTTTTGGGTGAGCCAGCTTCGCCAATCCGAAGTCGAGTATCTTCACCCGCCCGTCAGTGGTGATGAAGATGTTTTCGGGTTTGAGGTCGCGGTGAACGATCGCTTTGGCATGAGCAGCGGCGAGGCCGCTGGCGATCTGTGTTGCGTACTCGATGGCTTTGCGCGAAGCGACCGCGCCCTGGTTCAAGAGCGTGCGGAGTTCTTCTCCTTCGAGCAACTCCGCGACAATGTACGGCGAGCCGTCGTGCGCGCCGAAGTCATGAACAGTAAGGATGTTCGGATGGTTGAGCGCCGACGTTGCGAGAGCTTCCTGCTCGAAGCGGCGCAGGCGGTCCTCGTCATTGGCGAACGAGGCCGGCAAAATCTTGATAGCGACTTTGCGATTGAGCCTGGTATCCGTCGCCCGATACACCTCGCCCATCCCGCCCGCGCCAATCCGGGAGATGATTTCGTAATGACTAAGCCGAGTGCCGGAGTCGATCGTCATTTTTTCATATCCGCTGTCCAGTCCTTCCGTTACTTCTTCAAGCCGGCGGTCCAGTTGAGCACAACCGTGATCGGCGTTTGGCTGACTTCCTCTACTGGAGAGTTGACCAGAAAGCGCTGACCGTCTCCGGCAACTACGTAACGATTCGGCGCCTCGTATCGGACAACTTTTGTCTGGAAGAGCGTCTTCGGCGCGCTTGTTTCGAACGTCGAACCCAATATCACATCCACGGCCATCAACTTTCGGTCAGTAGCGATATAAAAAAGCTCTTTGCCATCACGACGCCAATGAGGTTGCGCGCCCCCGCCGGTAGAGACTTGCCACTTGCCGCCGGACGGCGGAAAACTTTGCATGTAAACCTCATCTCTACCGGATTCATTAGAAACGTAAGCGAACCAGTGTCCATCAGGAGCGAAATGTCCCTGGTATTCGCTAAAAGGACTCTGCAGCAACGGGTAAGGTTTACCATCGCCAAAGAGTGGAAGGATCCAAATGTCCGTTTCGCCATGGCCTGCCTGATCAAGGAGAACGAAGCGACCATCCGCAGACCAATCCGTCCCTTCCTTGTCGGTTTCCGACTTGGACAGCAACTCTTCGTTGCCGGCGCCGCTGGAAACCTTTCGATAGACATCTAGGCGACCATTGCGAGTCGAGCTGAATACAATCGTGCTCCCATCCGGCGACCAAACAGGATCATCCTCTGTGGCCGCATCGAAAGTGAATCGCGAAGGAAGTCCCCTCGCCAGATCCAGCAACCAGATGTCGCTGTTGCCGCTGATAGTCCGTTGCGTCGCTACTCTCTTTTCATCCGGTGAAAGCACGATGTCATTGTACTCACCTGGTGGACCGACGGGTCCCAACGACTTGCCCTCCCGGTCGAACCAGACTAACTGGCGGTTGGCGACACTGCCGCTACAGAACACCATCGTCCCGGTTTCGGAAATTGAAAAGTTCGAGTAACTATATTGGCCCGTGAACATCACTTGCTCGGTTACCGGAAATGGCTCGCCGCTCAGTTGTAACCTGGCGGCATCGAACGGCTGAGCCATTAACGTGGTCTCGCGAGCGAACAGCAAAAAGCCCGGAGCAGCGTATGTCGCATTCGAATCATTTTTCAGCAGCAGCTTGCGATCCGGGCCGTCGAGCGAGGCGACGAAGATGGTGCTGTCTTCCGCTGCCGAGCCCCAGCTCTCATAGAGAAAATGGCGACCGTCGGGCAAGAAGCTAGGTGAATAATGACCAGTTTCCCTCGTTGATTCGTCGAACTTCAGAGCCGGTGTTGCAGTCCCGCCCGACGCGGAAACACGCTGGATTGGGGCGTTCTCTTGGCCGAACAGAATCACGCCCTCTCGATTCCACGTTCCGCTGCCTGGTGAGCGCACGTCACATATGGTCTGCGGCGAGCCTCCGGTCGCTTCGATCTTCTTAAGTTTGTTGTCGGTAAGGAACGCTAAATAACGGCTGTCGGGTGACCAGAACGGAAAGCTTGCATCGTCGGTCCCGGCTAACCGTTGGGCAATCAGAGAATCCAACGGTCGTGCATATATGAAGCGTTTGCCCTCAAAGCTCGCGAGGAATACAACAGTGCGCCCATCGGGTGAAACAACCGGAACAGAAACGTCCGTTGACTTTTCCGGCATCGCGATGACAAAGCGCATAGGCCGCTGCTCGACAGACGCGCGCCAAAAGTAGAGCAGCCCAAGCACAATTGCGAGCAACAAGCAAAAACCGGTTGCGCCCCACGCCAAAAGCTCACGACGTTTTCTCCGCGACGCCGGCAATGCGGACAAAACAGTAGCGGTAGAACCAGACGGCGCAGACGAACCTGACAGCGCCTCGATCGCGAACGCCAGATCGCGCGCCGAATGGAATCGTTCCTCCGGGTTCTTCTCGAGGCAATGATTGACCACGCGTTCGAGCGCGGGTGACACTGTCTTATTCGTCTCGGACAGGTCCGGTGGATCTTCGCGCAGGATCGCGCTCATGGTCTCGGCCATCGAGTCGCCGCGAAACGCGCGCTTGCCAGAAAGCATCTCGTAAAGAATCGCGCCGAAGGAAAAGATATCGGAACGATGATCGGCCGGTTGCCCCTTCAACTGTTCGGGCGACATGTAGCCCATCGTTCCCATCACCGTGCCCGGATCAGTGTTCACCTTCCGGGTCGGCGCTTCCGTCTGCGATTGGAGCCCGTCGGCGGCGCCGGTCAGCTTGGCCAAACCGAAGTCGAGTATCTTGACGCGGCCGTCATTGGTCACGAAGACGTTGTCAGGCTTGATGTCGCGATGAACGATTCCTTTTTCGTGCGCCGCCGCAAGACCGCGGGCTGTTTGCAACGCGTAGTCGATCGCCTTGCGTTGGGGCAACGCGCCGCCGGCCATTCGTTCTCGCAGCGTTTCACCTTCGAGCAATTCTGAAACGATGTACGGCGCGCCTTCATGCATCCCGATATGAAAGATGACCAGGATGTTCGGATGATTGAGCGAGCCTGCGGCTTGCGCTTCCTGTTCAAAGCGAGCCAGCCGCGCGCTGTCCTCTGAGAAGGCTGCGGGCAAGACCTTGATCGCGACATCGCGACCGAGCTTGCTGTCGCGTGCGCGATAGACTTCGCCCATCCCGCCTTCGCCTATTTTGGAGACGACGCTGTAGTCTCCAATGATGGTATTGGTGGAAATTGTTTCCTTCATATTCACTTCGTCTCGCTGATGAGCACGGCGTCGCGGGTGTGGGTCCCGCGCGCGAATGCCAGTTGCCGGCCATCGCCGGAATAAGCAAAGTTGTAAATCAGATCGGTTTTGAAGTCGGTGATTTGCGCGGCCACTCTGCCGTCCAGCGGTTGGCGCCAGAGATTCGATACGCCACTCAGCGTATTAATGAAAATCAACGCGCGTCCGTCCGGCGACCAATGAAACCCATGATAGAAGGAGCTCTCGTAGAAGCTCGTTCCGGTTGTCACCGGCAGGTCGAATGTTCTGACGCGTGAGCCGCCGTCAAACTCGATCACAGCGATCTTCGGTCGTTTCGTGTATTCGTCATCAAAGGCATAGGCAACCAACTTACCATCGGGCGAGACCTGCGGGTAACGCAGATTCCCTTTGGCCACCAACTCAGTTCGTGGTCCGCCATCAATCGAAACCTTAAAGATCCCGCCGAGGTAGAGACTATAGATCACCCATCGCCCGTCCGGTGAGATCGAGCACGTTGGCGCGCCTGTTTCCCAGGTCAACTGCTTCGGATTACCGCCATCGATGTCCATTCGCCAAACCTGAAAGCCGTTGCGAGACGATGCGAACACGATATACCGACCGTCGGGAGAAACCTCGGGCATATAGTCATCAGCCACGCCGTCGGTCAAAGGTCTCGGATCGCTGCCATCGGCATTTACAATCCAGATGCTTGCTTTGCTCTTGACGTCCGAGTCGTACACCAGCTTCCGGTCGGGCGTCCACGCCAGACCGTAGTGTCCCTCCTGCACATTCCGCCTGGGCGTAACGGCGCGGGCACGGCTCGCCTCACCGTCTGCCGCAATCCAGATGTTAGAAACAGGA
Organism: uncultured Clostridia bacterium; assembly: GCA_964548075.1. Taxonomy (GTDB): domain Bacteria; phylum Acidobacteriota; class Blastocatellia; order UBA7656; family UBA7656; genus Onstottus_A. The sequence goes on from CAZJQQ010000006.1 coordinate 201,761, forward strand.
TCGGTTTGCACAGCAACGAGGGCGCGACCATCTGCGGTAAGGCTCAGGCTGTAATAGTCATACGAACTCAGATCGTTGGTAAGACGCCGAGCTTCGCCGTCCGGGTATGAAGCCTGCCAGATCTGGAGAGGCGCCAGTCTTTGCTCGCGTGCGATGAAAACCACGCCACTGCCATCACTGTACCACGCGAGATTCCCGATATAGGGCCAGCCCCGCGACGTAATTGGTTTGAGCGAGGGGTTGGCGAGCGATACAACGGCGATGGTCATCACGTAGTTGGCTTGCGACAATTGGGGATCGGGCAACTGACTACCGTAGCCCACTGCCAACGTCTTGCCATCGGGTGACCACGCCGCGCTGGCGCCGCTGAGCCAGTCGGGCTCTACGACTTTGACGACGCTCCGCTCATTCGTCCCGTCGATGTTCGACACGAGCAATTCATCGTCTGGTGAGGTCAAGTGGTAACGTCCGAACGCGATCTGTTTTCCGTCCGGAGAGATCGAGACCGGCTGCGAGACATCAGCGAGGATCTTCTTCGGCGTTACTCCACCCAATACCGGCGCCTGATAGAGCCCGCCTTTCGGATTCTGCTCGTCAACCCTGGTGTAATAAACATAGCCGCCGTCGGGTGAAAACGTACTGGCGTTCATCGCCGACGCTTCCACCGGCGCGACAATCTGCACGCGGCTGCCCGTTCCGAGGTGCTTTGTCCAGAGACTGCGCTTGCCGCTTTCCTCGATCGAGTACGCAATGTACTTCCCATCTTGCGAGACGGTGACGCTCTCGACATTGCCTTCGCTGGTCACGCGCGTGATGTTCATTTTTTCAAAATGCACCACGGAAGTCCTCGCAGCCCACAAGTGAAACAGCCAGTATGCCAACCCGATACACGCAGCCAGCGCCAACGCGATCAGGACAAACGCGGCGGTTTTGCGCCGTCGAATACGGTGGACAATGTACTCGGAGCTTGAAGTTGAAGTCGGGCCAGTTTTTTCAGTAGTCCGACCCTCGACAGTCGCCGAAGTGCGAGCAGACGCCGGAACGCCAGTGTCAAAGTCGGCGCCGCCTTCCATCTCGTGGCGCAATTCCTTTAGCTCGATCGCAACTTCCTTGATGGACTGGAAACGTTCGTCCGGATCCTTCGCGAGACAACGCCGCACAATACGCTGCAATTCCGCCGGCGCCGAAGGATTAAGGTCTTTGATCTGGGGCGGAGGTTCGTAGATCAAACTGTGCAGCGACTTGATGATCGAACCGCCCTCAAACGGTTTGTGTCTGGTAGCGGCTTCAAACAGAATGCAACCAAACGAGAAGATGTCTGAGCGCTGATCTATATCGTTCGTCTTCCCTTGTGCTTGCTCGGGAGACATATATCCGACGGTGCCCATAATCACGCCGGGCATAGATTGCTGTTTAAAAATCGCCGTTGCAGCGTCGTCAGGATTGCTGCCGGCGCCGGGTTCTGTCGGTGGCGGCTCAATCAGTTTCGCCAGACCAAAATCCAGCACTTTCGCGTGACCTTCACGCGTGACCATGATGTTGTCGGGTTTGAGATCGCGATGGACGATTCCTGCGGCGTGGGCTCGCGACAAACCCTCTGCCGCGTGCTGCAGGAACCGAAGCAGCTTTCTGAGCTCTGTTCGCTCCCGATAAATCTTTTCGCCCAGAGTCTGGCCATCGACGAACTCCATCGCAATGAAGTGAACAATGTTCTCGTTTGTCGAGCCGTCTGCTGAGCCCTCATTAACAGTTGGGCTACTGACAACGGAGCAACTGCCGATCTCGTAGATGTGAGCAATGTTGGGATGATTGAGCGCCGCCGCGGCTTTCGCTTCCTGCACGAAACGGCGCATCCGATCCTGATTCGCCGCGACCTCTGCTGGCAGAATCTTGAGCGCGACTTTGCGATCCAGCCTGGTGTCCTGGGCCAGGAACACCTCGCCCATCCCGCCCGCGCCGATCCGGGAGAGGATTTCGTAATGACCAAGCCGAGTGCCGGAATCAATCGTCAGTGTCATTCAATCCCCTCCAGCAGTCTCGGGATCTGCTCCGGGGAAGGAAGCTGACCCTTCAATTCAGCAGGCAGTTCTGTGACGATGCGATAGGTGCCAACGCCGATTGGTTTGTTCGATTCACGGAGGGCATATTCGGTGTATTCATCCTTCACCGCGAGCTTCGCCTGCGCGCGAATGTCTTCCGATACGGTTTGGTCGAAGTTGGTTTGGCTGAGCAGAGTCTTTTCGTAGGTTTGATTGTCAATCTGATGAATCAAAGGGTTCTTCGTCCAGCCCCACTTGCGCGTCATTCGAATGTAGAATTCGCGCTGAAGATCATCCTTGCAATTCATCAGGATGATGATGTTATGCGTCCAGCCAATTTCTCTCACCAATGGTGAGAGTTTTTCGCTACCGGCATAAGTTTCGTAAAACTGCCTCATCCGCCACAGGTTCTGCGCCGAAAACCCGCTGATACCGGGGAATTCGCTCTTTAGATCAGCCGCCAATCTTTGGACCACTGACTTGCCCCATGTCTCTCCTTGCTGCCGCGTAACGATCATCTGCCCAATGTCCCAGTACAGCGCGATCAGTTCCTTATTGACCGCGCGCAGCGCATCGTATTGCGCGGTGCGAATGCGCTCTTGGATTTCAGCAAGCAGCTTGATGTAGTCATTCGGGATCAGGTCGCTCATTCACTTACTCTCTGTCATGTCTTTGCTCAGTTCATCAAGCAAAACTCTGGCGTCTTCCAGATCAACGGTGTCGAAGCCTTCCGCGAACCAGCCGTAAACGTCCGCGAGGATCGCTCGGCCCTTTTCGCGCTTGCCCTGCTGCCGCCACAAGCGCGCAAGGCTCATTACCGCCCGCAACTCAAATGATTTCGCTTGCTGTCGCCGTGCAATTTCGATAGCCCGGTGAAAACAGGACTCGGCTTCTGAGGGTGAAACGACTCCCGCCTTTACCAACGCATCCCCCTTGAGTCTGTACAGCTCGGCTTCGTAGAAAGGCTCATTGGTCTGCTGCGCCACATCAATCGCTTCTCTAAGCGCCTCGAGTCCTTCGTCCACACGCCCAGCCTGGTTCAGAGCTTCAGCCAGCAGAGCCAGGAAGTAGCCGTGCTGCTGTCTGGTTCCGATTGCGAGAGACGCCGCCAGGCCTTGGCGGATAAGCGCAATTCCTTCTTCCTCCTGATTCTGCATGGCCAGCGCCCAGCCGCGCATCAATGTTGCGATGGCGGCGTAATACGGCAGCCCGTGCTCTTCGCCCTGCCAGGCCGTCGCCGCCGCAAATCCCGACGTCTTCTGCGCGTTGTGATGAAACGCTTCCAGGTAAGCAGCCAGCGCGAGCGTGTTGGCGACGGCGACCGGAAAGCGCAAACGCTCAGCCTTGGCGATCGCTTCACTCATCACTCGTTGTGATTGGTCGGGATAGCCGAGATAAAGGAGGATCCGAGCAAGATGCGCGCGGCTGAGCACAGCGCCGTAGATCGAAGCGACGGAGTCAATGCCCGCAGCATCGTGAATGGCTATGGTCTGCTCGAAGTGATCGCGGGCCGCGGTGAATTTGCCCAGGTAAGATTGGCTCAGCCCGATCACCCAGTGCGATTGCATAAGCATCGCCTGATGTCGCGCATTCTCCGCAAGGCGAAGGCATTGTTCGCCATGTTCGAACGATCGGTCGTATTCGGCCCGCACAACATAAACTATGGCCAGGCTGAACTGCGCGCGGAAAAGCTGAGCGAGGTCGTTCAGTTGCAAGCTGAGCTCGCGCGCTCGGATGAAAGCCTGCTCGACTTCCGGCAAGGCGTAGCCTTTGGCGACCATCAGCGATTGCCCTAGTACCGTTTGCAGCGTGAGTTCCTGCTTAGCGCAGTCAGTTGTTTCCGGCAGCACGCGCAGCATCTCCAGACCGCGCTGCGCCAGCACGCCGGCCTCTTGAAGGGCCCACACGTCCGAGGCATTGTTCGCCGCCACCAGGTAATAGTCGGCTGCTCGTGACCAATCCCGCGCGGCCTCGAACAGAAACGCCAGCTCCGAAGCCACCGTCGCGCTCTGTTTCCCATAACAACCGAGCAGCGCCTCGGCGACCGTCGCGCTCAACTGAGCCCTTCGCGTTGGCCTGAGCGAAGCGTATAACGCGTTCTGATAAAGGACGTGAACGAACCGATAACGCAATGTCAGCACGCGTCCGGGAAACTCCCTTTCATTGACGAGCCGCACCAACGCATAAACGCGTTCCAGCGCCTCCAGGCGCTCTTCAACATCCGCCGGGTCCAGCTCGAGTGCTTTCGCCACAATTGCTGAATCGAACTCATATCCCTGCACACTCGCAGCCACCAGTAAGCGCCGATCTTCTTCGCTCACTTGCGCGATCTTGCGCTCAATCATCCCGCGCACCGATTCCGGCAAGTCACGCTCAATGCTGGGCAGAGATTGTGCCAGCACCCATCGACCGTGGTCCTCGGCAATCACCTTGCGATCACGCAGGTAGCGCACGAGATCGGCCATAAAAAGCGGATTGCCTTCGGTCTTGGCATGAATCAAGGCGGGCAGTTCCGCGGGGAAGCGATGTTCCGGGAATTCGAGCGCGAGATACTTTTCGATCTCTGAGCGCGACAAGAATTCGAGCTCAATCTCACGGCACACGCCGCGCGCTTGCAAGTCCGGCCTGACCTGCAGAAACGGATGCTTCGCCAGCAGTAGATCCGATGGCCGATACGTCGCGATTATCAGCACTCGCATCGAGTCGAATTTGCTCGCCAGATACGCCAGCAGATCAATCGTTGAGACATCGGCCCAGTGGAGGTCATCAAAGAAAAGCACGAGCGGCCGGCGTTCGGAAACTTCCTCCAACAGCGCGCCGAATTCGCGTTTCATTCGTTCTTGTGAGGCAGCGCGTTCCGCCAGCAATCGCTCCACCGAAGAATCATCCGCCTGAAGTGGCATAGCCTGCGCGTACCAGGTGGGAGCAAGCCGCTTTGTCGTCTGCACAATGGACTCAGTACCCATTACCGACGACCCCTGCCCATCTGCCCCGCGCAACAGGCTGTCGAGCGCTTCGAGCCACGGCAGGTAGGCTTCTGTCCCCGCCAGACGCTCGGAACAGCGTCCCCTCGCGATGATACAAGCCTGGCTGCCGGCACGCAGATCACTGAGGAAGTCTTCGACCAGTGTCGTCTTGCCCATCCCCGGCTCGCCTGGCACGCACATCAGCAGTCCCTTACCTGCGAAAGCAGAAGCGAGGGCCTCACGCAATTCCGCGCGTGCCTTTTCTCGGCCAACCGTGTGACGTGTGGGTGGCCGCAGGATCGGGGAGCGGCTCGCGCCGCTGGGGCCAGGGCCTCCAATTTCAGCAAGCGCCGTCTCAACTTCTGCGGCCGTGGCCCGCAGCCGCGCGTCCTTCTGGAGCATCTGCAGGATCAGGATTTCAATCGCAGAGGGGATTTCAGGATTCAAACGCGAAGGGGTCACCGGTGCTTGCCCGGTAATGGCATTGAGCGTGCCGAGCATCGAATCTGTCATGAACGGATGCCGGCCCGTCGCCATCTCGTAGAAGATCATTCCGAGTGAGAAAATGTCCGAAGGGTGGCTCACACTTTCGCCGCGCGCCTGCTCCGGCGACATGTAGCGAACGCTGCCGAGGAGTGAACCCGGCTGCGTGTATTGCAAGGTCGCTGCCTCGGCATCCATGGCAGTGGGCACGAGTCGGGCCAGCCCGAAGTCGAGCACCTTTACGTAGCCGTCATCGCGCACCATGATGTTCTCAGGCTTGATGTCACGGTGTGTAATACCAGCGGCATGCGCGGCGCCCAGTGCCTTCGCCATCTGGCTGCCCAGTTGCGCCAACGCGTCGAGCGAAGACCCTTCGTCAATCAATATTCGGAGCGTGCGTCCCTCAACCAGTTCCATCACGATGAAGCGTCCGGCCTCGACTTCCCCGAGTTCGTGAATCGTGACAATGTTCGGATGATTGAGCGCAGACGTAGCACGCGCTTCCTGCTCGAATCGCAGCAACCGGTCCGCGTCGGTGGCGAACGAGGCGGGGAGAACTTTGATGGCGACATCGCGGGTCAGTCGTGTATCCCGCGCGCGCCAGACCTCTCCCATCCCGCCCGCTCCGAGTTGGGAGAGAATTTCGTAAGGACCGAGTTTCGCGCCTGTGGCCAGCATCAGCTCTTCCTAAGTGCTGCAGTCCAATTCACCACCAGGACCAGAGGGCTCGACGATGAACTGTCCACCGCGCTGTTGATCAGAAAGCGCCGGCCGTCGGGCGCAATGTCGTAGCATTTGCCTGGCCTCACCGCGCGCGTTTGGAATAATCGCCGGTACGTCCCGACTTCGAAGTTGTCCCCCTTGGAACTCACCTCACTCGCTGCCATCGCGTTCTCCTGCGTCAGGTAACCTGCGGTAGACCATGCTCGTGCGAGTGCCACCGGCGAACAGTCTGGGCTGCCTTCTGTGCGTGGGGGAACCGCCTTCCCGTCATTTCGGTGTAGACCTTTTCAACCTGAACCGCTAAAGATATCGAAGCTAGTAAGGAGCCGTTACTTACGTACCGCGCTATATTCGCATTAGCCATCAACTCCGCCCTGATCCGCTCGACTGAGGTTTTCATCTGCTGTGGCGTCTTCCTGGCCCGCACCAGCGCACCCACTCGGTCGCGCAATGCCTGGAAGAACACCTGCTGATCGGCGAGCAGCGTTTCGACACCGCGCGGGCCGTGGCCGGGACAAATCACCCGTGCGCCCAGCTTGCGTGCAGCAGCCAGCGTCCCGACCCACTTCTCGATATGACCGTCGAGCACGAAATTGTATGGGCCGTTGACGCAGACATCGCCTGTAAACAGAATGCGTTCCTTTGGGAGCCATGCGACCGCATCGCCATGTGTATGCCCGACGCCGAGATGCAGCAGTTCAACCCGGCGCTTTCCGTCATCGAAGATCAGCTCTCGCGGAAACATCACTGAAGGCGGTTTGAGACGGCTGGCCTTTACGTCTGGGCGCTCCTTCGCCGCTTCTTCCCAGCCACCGGGTTTGTCGCCGTAATAGCCGGTCTCATAGCGTTTCATCTCTTCAATCACACCAGTGTGCGCGACCGGGACGGCGCCATTTTCCACCCAGAACTGGTTGCCGTAAGCGTGGTCGCCGTGATGATGCGTGTCGAAGGCGAAGCGAATCGGCTTTTCGGTCAGCGCCCGAATCTTCGGCAGAATTATCTGCGCGCCGGCAGGAAAGTTCGCGTCTATCACCAACACGTAATCTTCAAAGATTACCCAACCCTGGTTGCAATAATCCCGAGCGATCTGGCCCTCGTGGAAATAGACATTTGGGGCAAGCTCATCAACTTTTCCTTCCTCAACGGCCGAGCGAGCCGGGGCGACTAACTCTTTGGAATCGGTGGCTGCCAGCCCTAACCAGGCCGTGCTGCCAATCAACAACTTTCGCCGTGTGATGGAATGCATCGTTGGCTTCTCCTTTCTGTCTCGGTTGGTCTCAGGGCGACAGGCCGGTGCGCCGCAGCAAGACAGCGAACCTCGGGTCTGAGCGAAGAGGATCGAGCCTGGGCTCTACTCTGAGGTCAACCAGGAAGCGGGGGCGTTCCTCAACCGCCTTGTCCAGCCACTCGAATGCCCGCTCCTTCTCACCAAGCCCAACATAGATTTCAGCGATGTCGTATGCAGACACATATCGGGTTGCTGCCAGGGCGGTCAACTGAGTGAGCACTTTCTGCGCCTCGGCCCGCTTGCCCGCGATTGCATAGGCGTGGCCGAGATGCGCCAGGTCCTCAGAATTGCTGCCAGAAAGGGCGGCCCGCTTTTGAAACGCAGCGATGGCGTCCTCGTACTTTCCCGTTTGTTCATAAACCAGTCCGAGAACCCAGTGTGCCCGCGCAAAGTTCGGATCTAGATCGTCTGTCTTCCGAGCGTGCTCATATGCCAGGTCATACTGGCGCATCAGGTAGAAGACCCAGCCACGCAGCGAGCCGATGATCAACGAAAAGGGATCCAACTCCGCGGCGAGCTTCATCTCCGCCAACGCTTCATCCCTCCGTTCCAAGGAAGCCAAATACATGCCGTACCAGGAATGGGCGGTCGAGTAGCTCGGGTTGAGTTCAATCGCGCGCTTGAATTCTCGTTCGGCACCCTTCCAATCCCACTCGTAAATGAAATAAACCCAGGCCAGCGAGGTGTGCGGCTCGGCGAGAAGATCGTCAATCTTTAGCGCCTGCTCCGCTGCCGCTTTCGCTCTTGGGAAGGCATCCTTGGGCGGAATCAGGCTGAAGGTCCCCATAATGTTGTAGGCGTCCGCCAACCCAGAGTAGGCGAGCGCATAGATCGGGTCCTGGCCGATCGCCTGCTGGAAATAAGTCGCGCTCCGCTTCAGCCCCTCTTCGGTTCGCTTGTTCCAGTAGTAGCGGCCGTGTAGATAAAGCTGATATGCATCGGCATTCTCGGTGCGGTTTTTGGTTAACCGCTGCCGGTCTTCGCCGGTCAGCCGCTGCCGCAGCTTCTCGGAAATCTCCCGTGCGATCTCTTCCTGAATCGCCATGAGGTCTGGAAGCCGGCGATTGTATTGCTGGCCCCAGAGACGGCTGTTATCGCGCATGTCCACCAGCTCGGCGCTGATCGCCAGCGTTTCTCCGCGCTGCGTGAGCCGGCCGAGAAGGACGGCACGGACGTTCTGCTCCCGCCCCACGGTCTGCGGGTCTACCTGCTGCCCTTTGTACCGGGCGACTGAGCTGAGCGACCGCACTCTGAGGTTGGGCAATTGCGACAGGCTGTTGATAATGCTATCGCTAATACCATCGGAGAGGTATTCCGCGTTCGGATCATTACTCTCATTAACAAAAGGGAGGACTGCTATGGTATCTATCGCCGCCTGCTCGCCACGTCCTGCCAGCAGATAGATCGCAATGCCTGCGAGCGCGATAATCGCAAGCGCAATGCCTCCACGTTTCAGCTTGCGCCACCCTGTCCGGCTAATTGCACGCTCGATGCCTGCGGTCGGTATTGGCACCGAGTTATCAGTTCCACCAGCAGACAGCTCGGCGGTTGCAATCGCTTTCGTGCTGCCGGTTGCCGGCACGGCATCTCCAAACAAAGGCGGCGGAATAGATCGCTCAAGCTTAGCCTCGAACTCCAATTCCTCGCGCAGATGTTTGAGATCAAGCATCAGATCGTTGGTCGTTTGATAGCGCTCCTCTGTCTTTTTGCGCAGCGCTTTGCTGACGATTCTCTGTAGTTCCGTAGTAGCACCTACTGAGAATCGGGCGAGCGGCTCAGGCTCGCGGGTCAGGATTGCCGAGAAAGTTGCGGCTGCGCTTTCGGAGGCGAACGGCTGTCTTCCGGTGACCATCTCGTACAGCACGACGCCGAAACTGAATATGTCGCTGCGAGCGTCAATCGTTTCTCCGCTGATCTGTTCGGGAGACATGTACGGCACCGTTCCGACTATCGCTCCCGGCTCAGTCAACACGCTCTCAGTCACAGCTTTGCTCTCTGCAGCTAACTTGTCTCGAACAACCTTAGCCAGGCCGAAGTCCATCACCTTCGCCTGATGACGCGCGGTAAGCATTATGTTCGCTGTCTTGATGTCGCGATGTATTATCCCGCGCGAATGAGCTTCTGCCAGAGCGTCTGCCACTTGCACCGCAATATCCAGGCACGCACCGAGGTCGATCGGTTTTCTCTGCAATCTACTGGCGAGCGTTTCGCCTTCGATGTATTGCATCACGATGAAGCTGAGGTCGCCCTCTTCCCCTACTTCGTATGTCGAGCAAATATTCGAATGATCGAGGGCTGCTGCTGCCTTTGCTTCGCGGATCAGCCGCTTCTTTGCTTGCTGGTCGGCTGCTGAGTCCGGTGGCAGGAACTTGATAGCCACCTTGCGGTCGAGCTGCGTGTCTTCGGCGAGATAGACTTCGCCCATCCCGCCCGCGCCGAGCTTTTTGACGATCCGGTAGTGAGAAATCGTCCGTGAATCCAAGGTGGTCCCCTTCTATTCTCTCTTCAGTTCAATCAGAATCGGCAGATCAGGATCTCTCCTGTGGGTAGCAAAGATCGGCGACGAATTGTGCCCTTCTGAAGGACCAAGCGTAGCAGTGTAACCGCATGAGTGTGAAATTGCACCCGGCAAAGAGGCAGCCCGCCGCACATCGCTACGGCGCAACCGGTGTCCAGCAGCGCGACGGCAGCCAAGGTGTTAACGAGTGCCGCATTGTCATTAGGTGTAACCAAGCCACGCTCTCAATTACACCGGTGCAAAACCGTATCGCGCGGATCTCCTTGCCGAAACCGTAGAAGTCTTGCATCATCTCTGGCCGAGTCGACTACGAACATCCCAGGAGGCATTCATGGCAACACCAGAAAGAACGATCCCAACACAGCGCGCAGCCGACGGCGATTGGCGGCACATGTTTTCTTATCACGCGTTCGCGCCGGTGCTCGAACGCGCCGAAGGCATCTACCTCTACGATGCCGACGGCAATCGCTACATCGACGCGTCGGGCGGGCCGCTAGCCATGAACATCGCACACGGTGACCGCCGCGTCATCGAAGCCATCACCCGACAAGCCGAGAAGTACGCCTACTGTCACCCGGCGCTTTCAAATCAGCCGCGCGCCGAGGTCTGCGCCCGAATCGCCCGGCTTGCCCCGGGCAATCTCAACACCACGTATCTCTGCTCGGGCGGATCCGAAGCGGTCGAGACCGCGATCAAGATCGCGCGCCAGTATCACCTCGCTCGCGGTCACGCGCAGAAGCACGTCGTGATCGGGACGTGGGACAGCTATCACGGGATGTCGCTCGGCGCGTTGTCAGTCGCAGGCGGACCGGGCTTCCGAAAACCGTTTCTTCCGATGCTCGCTGACTGGCCTCACGTTCGGCACTATCGCAACCCGAAAGAACGCCCCGATGGAATGAGCGAAGCAGACTGGGCGGTTCAATGCGCTCGCGAGTTGGAAGAGCTGATCTACTTCACTGGGCCCGAGCAGGTATCGGCCTTCATCGCGACTCCGGTCGGCGCGGGCAAGGACTACGGCTTGATGCCGCCGCCCGAGTACTGGCAAGCAGTCCGCGAGATCTGTGATCGCTATGACGTGTTGTTGATCGCCGACGAAGTAGTGACCGGCTTTGGCCGCACCGGCCGCTGGTTTGCGATGGAGCACTTCGGCGTGCAGGCGGACATCATGACCTCGGCCAAAGGTATCTCCGGGCTTTATGTTCCGATGGGCGCGGTGACCGTAAGCGACGAAGTGAACGAGCCTTTCGCGGCTGGCGAGACTTTCGTTCACGGCTTTACGAACATGGGTCACCCGCTGGCTTGCGCGGCGAGTCTGGCGGTGCTGGACATTCTGGAGAACGACAAGCTCGTTGAGAACAGCGCCGCGGTCGGAGAGTATCTGCACTCAAACGCGGAACGTTTTCTCGCGCGGCGGACGATCACCGAATCTCGCGGCAAAGGGTTGTTGATGGTGTTAGAACTCGTGCGCGACAAGGACACGATGGAATGGTTCTCACCCGAAGCCAACGCCGAAGAGAAATTCCAGGGCATAGCTCTAAAGAACGGCCTTGCTTTTTACTTGTCGTTATTCGGCCCTCGCCGGCCGGGAGCTCTGAAGCGAGGCATGCCGATCTATATCGCCCCGCCGTTGTGCATAACTCGCGAGCAGGTTGATGAGTTGATGGATAGGTTGGACCAGACGCTTGGGGAATGGGAGTCGACGATGGGGATTTAGTTGGCGTTCTTTGCGGATATTTGCGGCTTTGCGCGAAATGGGCTGGGGATAGGTTTCGCGCAAAGGCGCAAAGATCCGCAAAGACGCAAAGAGACGAAGACGCAAAGAACCTTTCGGCGGCGACTTCAATCATTCTTGCTCTGGTTGGGAGCAACCTTCTCGACCGTGCAAACAAAATTAGCCGCGTCGTCAGTGCTGCCGTTTCCTTTGTAGCGCGCTACCTGCGGGTACGGGCAGAGCGGTCGTGTGCGAATGGCCGGGATCTTAGGATCGGCGCCTTGGCGCTTCGAAGCGATGATTTGATCCGGAGCGACGCCTTCTTCAACCCATCGTTCGAGCGCAACAGTCATGTCGTGCTGCGGGTCGGACTGGGCTTTGGTAACAACTGCGCCAAAACTGTCAGGACCCGGGCCGCCGCCGCAGTGCTGCATGCCCGGAACCATGAAGAGCCTCACGAATGAACCCGCGTCGCGCTGGCCCATTTTCGCGACGACGTTCTGAAAATAGTTGATCGTGTTGACCGGCGGAAGCGCGGCGTCGCTCCAGCCGTGAAAGAGGATCAGCTTGCCACCCCTCGCCTTGAAGGCCTTCAAGTTGGTGTCGGTCGCGTTCAGAACATGAGCCAGCTTCTCATCGGCGAGCTTGTTGTCCTTGTCGAGCTCGAAGGTTTTGAGGTCCCACGCCGGATTGTTGTAGACCATGTTCGCGAAGGTCTGCGACGAGAAAAAGAACTGCAGCCCTTTGTTTGATCCGGAACCTGTGATCCATGCCTGCCAGCCCCCCGGACCCGTTTCGCCTCCAGGCGCAAAGCCCGGGATGATCTGTTCACCCTTCGATGTGCGCGGCCCAGCGTAGATTTTCTTGAGAGCGGCTGCCTGTTTTTCCGTGAGACAGGCATCGGACTCGGCGCCTTTGCACAGCAAGACCGATGGATCGAAGCTGCATTTCGCAGGGTCGTCGATCACGCCGTCGGTCACGGCGTCTCGCGCATCACAGGCGGCCAGCGCAGCGGCCTCGATGGCTTTCAATTTACTTGGCGGAATGTAGCTGGCCGGATCGTTCTGCGTCGCCTGGAGATTAAACGCGAACCCGGTGAGGATATGCGTGAAGTAATTTGCGGGCGCGCCTGCGATCAGTCCGTCGTAGTCGTTCGGATAGCGCTGCGCTTCCATCAACGCCTGTCGCCCTCCGTTCGAGCAACTTGCGAAGTACGAACGCTTGGGGCCATTGCCGTAGAACGCGCTCACGATCGCTTTGGCTTTCTCGGTCATCTCGTGCACCGCGCGATGCCCGTAGTCGACAATCTTTTCAGGGTGTCCAAGCGCCCAGCTCGCATCCGTAGTAGTGTGACCGGTATCCGTCGAAGCAGTAGCGTAACCGCGCGCGACGGCGGCCGCCAGCGCCGGTTGGCTGATCGTCCCCGCAAAGCCGCCGTTCCCGATTCCCTGGAACTTCCCATTCCAGCCGGCGCTCGGCATCCACACTTCGAATCTGATATCCGAATCAGCGGTTGGTTTGATCACGCCGGTGACTCGACAGAACGCGGGCAGCTCTTTGAAGGGAGCGGCCGAGCCGGCCGCGGGGGCGAACGCTCCGGGGGCCACGAACTGCGCCGCCATGATGGTCGTGTTTGGCAGCTTCAGATCGGCGAGCTTTTCGCAGGTTTGCGCGCCTGCGGGCCCCGCACTGAGGGCAAGCGCGCCGAGTAGTAGAAAAGGAAAGGTGAGACTAAAGAGTCTTCGTCCTGTTGCTTCGTGGGTGTTCATATTCGTCCTCCCTGAAGGGTCATGGTTTAGTTCATCCCGCCCGCGCCGAGCTTACCGGGTACCCGATAGTGTGATCGTCTGTCCGATCATCTGCAACTCTCAGTTTATCGGCGCGAGACGGCGGAGTTCCTCAAACCAGTTGAGCACGATTCTGACCTGCGCCGCGGAACTATCTTCTTCTTTTTGCCGGAGCATGAGGAAGCGGTTGCCCTTCGGGTCCACATCGTAGCTGATGCCGGAGTTGGAGCGCAGATTGAGGACGCCGCCAAAGAGGGTCTTCGGCGGGCCCGCCTGGAAACCCGAGCGCGTGTCGACTGCGACGCTCATGAAGAGATCCTTGTTTCGGTAGTACAACTCGCGCCCGTCAGGCGACCAGCGTGGTTCTTCGCCTCCCGCGGTCGAGATAGGCCAGCGGCCTCCCGAGCCCGCCCTGTCGCGCACATATATCTCAGGCCGTCCACTCTCGTTCGATTGATAAGCCAGCCACCGGCCATCGGCCGACAGCGCCGCGGCGTACTCGATAAACTGCGTATCAACGACAGGAGTTGTTTGAGCATCCTGCTTCAGAAGGACGCGTCTGACGCCTGTATTGTTTGTTTGCATTTCAGAATCGATCAGAACCGCCTCGCCGTCAGGTTCGATAGCCTTCAGATAGCCGCCGAGGGCTAATGAGGCAACAGCCTCCGCATCGCGACTGCCGTCCGCCGGCTTCCGAAATATTGCGGTCTTGCTGTGGGCTTGATCATTCGAGACGTAATAAATGGTCTTGCCGTCAGACGACCAGACGGGCGAGGCGTTCGTAGTGGTGAAGGTCAAGCGTGTGAATGTAGCTCGCCCGAAGTCGTAGACCCATACATCGCCGCTGCCGCTCGACCCCTGGAGCAAAGCGACCCTGGAACCGTCGGGTGCAACACGTGGGTCGTTGTATTGGCCTCCGGGTAGACTAACCGGCTCGAGGTTGCCGCTGCGATCCACCCACACCAGGCGGCGTAGACTCGACGTGGCGCTGCCGGGTACATAGGCCAGCGTGCCGTCGCCGGCAATCGCGAAGTGCGCGGCCCCGGTCGTCTTGTCTCCCGCAACTCCCGGCAAGACGGCGATTGGTTTCCCGTGGGTGGTCAGGCTAGCGGGATCGAAACCTACGGCATAGAGGATCCCTTCACGGGCAAAGATCAAGTGACCCGTGGGAACGTAGCGCGCCATGCTCGCCGACTGCAGAATGAGCCGGCGCTCCCCGGTTGCGAGAACGACCGCTTCGATGTCGGCGCCGTCGTAGTCATCAGGTTTGTCAAACACTCCAACGGTAAAGAGCACAGCTTTACCGCCTGGCAACGCCTGTGGCCACCTGTGCGTGCGTTCATTTTTCTTGTTGTCGACCGTCGTGACAGGCCGCGGCGCGCCACCGTTCGACGAGATTTGAAACAGGCCCGCGGCGGACTCCGGCGCGTAGACCAGAGTGTCGTCCCCAACCCAGGTCACGCCGCGTGAGTCGCTTACCTTGATCAGCGAAACCACGGGTCCATCGAAGGAAACTTTCTTGAGAGTAAAGTCGCCGACGAACGCCAGCGAGGCGCCGTTGGGTGAGAAGGCCGGGTCCACCGCGCCTTCCGTTCCGGCGAGGACTCTTACTTCCGGGTCGTCGCGCTTACGGATGTACAGACGGCTGACGCCATCGGCAAAGGCTACGAAAGCCAAAGTAGAGCCATCCGGCGACAGCGTCATGGCGGGCCAGCGCGAAAGACTCACTGTCGTCTTGTTTGGAGCCTCAACATCATAGCGAACGAGAGGGTGGGCCTCAGGCTTCATGCCGCGCCAGAGCAGAACGAGCGAAACAACCAGCGCAATCGCCAGCGCGACACTCACCCATAGCATCCACGATCTGATCAACGGGCGAGCTGCCGGCGACGACTTCGATACGGATGCCTTGGCTGGATCGGCAAAGAGTTCTTCTATCTGGATACGCGCTTCGCCGATGTCGCGAAGCCGCTGCTTCAGGTCTTTGGTCAGACAGCGATGCAGAAGCCGGCGGACCAAATCCGGGGTCGCCGCGGGAAGAGCATCCCAGTCTGGCTCGGCTCGGACAACCGCCGCCAGAGTGTCTGTTAATGTCTCTCCGCTGAAACTCTGTTGCCCCGAGAGCATTTCGAACACCACGCACCCAAACGCCCAGATGTCGGCGCGCTTGTCGACGGCTTTGCCTTTCGCTT
The DNA here is from genome assembly GCA_964548075.1 of uncultured Clostridia bacterium. Classification (GTDB taxonomy): domain Bacteria; phylum Acidobacteriota; class Blastocatellia; order UBA7656; family UBA7656; genus Onstottus_A. Next base: position 217,465 of record CAZJQQ010000006.1, read on the forward strand.
GTTCGGGACTCATATACGCGGCGGTGCCGAGAATCATTCCCGCCTGAGTCCCTTTGATCATTGTAGGCGAGTGTGAGAGATCCGAGTCGTGCGCGTCATCAGTGAAGACCTTGGCTAGTCCAAAGTCCAATACCTTGACTACCCCATTAGGAGTGACTTTCACGTTCGCTGGTTTGAGATCTCGATGAATGATGCCGCGCTCGTGGGCGATCTCGAGAGCGTCGGCGATCTGCTTGGCAATCGCCAGGGCTTCATCGACAGGGATTGGGCCGGCTGCGATGCGATCAGCGAGTGTGGGTCCTTCAACGAGTTCCATTACCAGCGCGCGAACGCCATCGGACTCCTCAAGACCGTAGATCGCGGCGATGTTCGGATGATTCAGAGAGGCCAGCACCTGCGCTTCACGTTGGAACCGGCCGACGCGTTCGGCATCTTGCGCGAAGCTCTCGGGTAACACCTTGATAGCGACTTCGCGATTCAGCTTCGAGTCGCGCGCGCGATACACTTCACCCATGCCGCCCGCGCCGAGTTTACCGGTGATGTGATAGTGCGAGATGGTTTGACCTATCATTGCTGTTTTCTGCTCTTGAACTCCGTGAACCAGTTCTGAACCACGACAATGGCTCCCCGCCGTTTTCTTTGAGAGAGCGACTTGACCAGGACGAAGCGCTGGCCATCGGAACTCACGTCTATCTCTTTAAAAATACCTTTGCTTACAGCGACATTTTCTTCCAGCGAGAATAGCTCCTTAGCTTGCCCAAGAGTAAATTGGCCCTTCGTTTCCACGGGAACAACCATCAGGCGCGTCTGGGGACCGGAATTGTCGAGATAAAAGAGCTCGCTGCCGTGTGGGTTCCACAGGGGATTGGTGGCCTGATTCGTCGCCACTTGCCACTGCCCTTCGCCTTCAGGGAAAGACCGGACATAGATGCCGGGACGCCCCCCCTCCCACGACTCGTAGGCGACATAACGCCCGTCGGGAGAAATCCGGGACCCTTGCAACGCGGTGGGCTTTTCGAGAAAGTTTCTCGGCGAGCCTGGTCCGTCCAACATCAGAACTCTCAGGCCCCGCCCTGCTTCTCCTGACGACGTGTAGATGAGTCGCTTCCCGTCGGGGGAGACATATCCTTCTTCCGCCTTCTCGGCCAGAATCTTTGTCTCCCCGGTCCCATCCGCTGATTTTTCACATATCACGCTCCCGTCTTTGGTTCCGGAGTCGAAGATGATCCTTCTCCCGTCCGGCGCCCATTTTGGAGTTTTGCTCTCTTCGGCAGAGAACGTCAGCCGGGTGCGTACTCCCTTCCTGTCAACCACCCAGATGTCACTCTTGCCTTTTTCGTCGACGGCATAAGCGATCCGAGTGCCGTCTGGCGAGATGGCAGGATTGCTGATGTTCTCCTGTGGTTCCCCGATCACCTCTTCTACCACCCCTTTTCGATTCACCCAGGCCAGTTGGCCAGGACCAGAATCGCCGGCGAAGTCGAAAACCAGGGTGCCATCATAGGCGACGGAAGGATGGCTGGCGTTAGGAGTCACGAGAAAGGGTTCCCCTGTGATTTCCAGCCGCGAAGGAGAAAACGCCACTGCCCAGATCCCCGGATTGCCCTGCTCCCTCCGATACAAGAGATGCCCGGTCGCAGAGAATTGAGGGAAGTTAATTACTTGCGGACCACTTCGAGCCTGCCCCTCCAGGCGCAGCAGTAATTTTCTCTGGCCGTCGCGATAGGCTTCAACCGTATCAACACCCTGGTGGCGGTGGAGCGAATAGACAATCGTGTGTCCGTCGGGGAGGAACGACGGCTGGTGGAAATCCACGTCGGCTTCTGGATCTAGTTTAATGAAGAGCTCCGGGTCCCCGCCGTTGGCGGACACCTTATACATGGGGCCTCTGGTCGTGGCAATCAAGATGACGTCTTCCGCTCCCCACGCCCCGCCGCCATAGGCCCCGGGTAAGCGGCAAATGCTAATGGCCTGCCCGTCCGTGGCAGAAATGCGGAACAGCGAGCCGTCGCGCGCGAAAGCAATAGATTTGCCGTCAGGCGACCAGAAAGGTCCCGCGCTGTCTTCGCCTCCTGCGACCAAGCTACCCGCGCCCTCTATGACGCGGGGCTGCAACTGGGAGAGGTCCCAAACCTTGAGCTTTCCCTCCTCGATGAAGGCCACTTTCTCTCCATCGGGTGAGATACTGAGAGTTTTCACCGGAGAGGTGACAACATTCGTATCCAGGCTGAATCGCCGAACAGGAAGATCCTTTGCCCGAGGCCACAGGCCGTAGACAAGAGCCAGGGCTATGACCACTGTCGCCGCCACCCCGGCAACGACTCCAAACCAGAACCTCCGCCGTACGCCGCCAGAATCTGTCACCGTGAGCACCGCGTCTTCTTCAGACGCCTCAGAAATCTTTTCAATGGCGATTCGGGCTTCGCCGATGTCGCGCAGGCGCTGCTTGGGGTCTTTTGTCAGGCAGCGACGCAACAGCCTGCGAACTGGAAGTGGCGTCGTTTGAGGCAAACTATTCCATTCGGGCTCGGCCCGCACAACCGCGGCCAGTGTATCGGTGAGGGTTTCACCGCTGAACGTTTGTTTCCCCGAGAGCATTTCGAACAACACGCACCCAAACGCCCAAATGTCGGAGCGCTTGTCCACGGCTTTGCCCTTTGCTTGTTCCGGGCTCATATATGCGGCGGTGCCAAGAATCATACCCGCCTGCGTCCCTTTGAGCATCGTGGGTGAGTGAGAGAGGTCATCGCTCGGCGTTTCGTTGGAAGAGATCTTTGCCAGGCCAAAGTCCAACACTTTTACCGTGTCGTCAGGCGTCACCTTCACGTTCGCCGGCTTGAGATCGCGGTGAATGATACCGCGCTCGTGAGCGACCTCGAGAGCATCGGCGATCTGCTTCGCAATTGCCAGCGCTTCATCGACAGGGATTGGACCGGCGGCGATTCGATCGGCAAGCGTAGGTCCTTCGACGAGTTCCATCACCAGCGCGCGAATCCCATCGGACTCCTCAAGCCCATAGATCGCGGCGATGTTCGGGTGATTCAGAGAGGCTAGCACCTGCGCTTCGCGTTGGAATCTCGCGAGCCGTTCGGCATCTTGCGCGAAGCCCTCCGGCAATACCTTGATGGCGACTTCGCGATTCAGCTTCGTGTCCTGAGCCCGATACACCTCACCCATCCCGCCGGCGCCGAGCTTACCGATCACGCTATAATGTGAAATCGTTTGTCCGATCATTTCTTCTGTTTGTCCTTGAACTCGGCAAACCAGTTCTGCACGATGGAGACACTCCTCTCGGCGCTGCCCGAGACTGCATTTAGCACCACTACGAACCCTTTCCCATCAGGCGCAACATCAAAGCCATCGGAGAGCTCTGCGCCGATTTGGTCACCCGAAAACACGACTTGCGGACTGCCCAGCCCAATGCTCGCGCCAAGCCGGACGGGGACTACCATCAAGGTGTTGGTCGAAAGATCACAGAAAAAGAGTTCGCGACCATCACGGCCCCACTGCGCGAACGCGCCGCCGCTAGCAGACACCTGCCACTTTCCATCGCCTTCAGGGAACCGCCGGATGTAGATGCGAAAGCCACCGCCTTCGTCCGACTGGTAGGCCAGATAACGGCCATCGGGCGAAACCACACCCGGAGATTCCTCCGCTGGGCCCTCCACCAGGGTGCGGACTGCCGCCGGTTCAATGGCGGCGTCAGTATTCGGTAGCGGTGCATGAAATACGTCGCCGCGGTTCCCTCCACGGCCGCGCCTTTGAAAGACCAAATAGCGACTATCGGGAGACACGTGGGGACGGTAGCCTTCTCCGAGCAGTCGCGCCTTGCCACTGCCGTCAGCGGCTACAACCCAAAGCTGATCCGGATTGACCTGGGTAAAAAACACCCTGAGCCCGTCCGGCGACCACGAAGGAGTGAGTTTGACCTTCTTTTCGGTGAACGTCAGCCGCACCTTTGTCGCGGACACAAGGTCGAGCACAAAGATTTCCCACGAACCGCTTTCAAATGCCGCCACCGCCACGCTCCGGCCATCGGGCGAGAGGGCGGGGCCTTCCGGACCCTGCATCGGGGCGCCGATGGGCCGCTCAACTTCGCCCTTGCGATTGACCCATCCCAACTGCTTGGCGGTGGATTCTGCGCGCACGAAGAGAAGGGTGCCATCATCTGACACGCTCGGGAAGGCGCCGTCCTGAGCCACAAGGAACGGCTCGCCAGTAGCCTGAAGGCGCTCAAGCGAAAATGGGAGCGCCCAGATGCCAACGTTCCCCGTCGTCCGTTGAAAGAGGATGTGGCCCGTTGCTGAGTAGACCGGAAACTCTAAGCCCTCGCCATCCATACGCATGACGAGCCTCCGCTGCCCATCGGTGAAAAGTTCAATCGTGTCAATCGTCCCTCCCTTCCGGTGAGTTGGGAAAAGAACTCCCTTGCCGTCTGGTAATGGGCTCGCCTCGTGAAAGTCGCTATCCGTTTCTTCATTGATCTCTAAACATGTCGTTGGCTCACCACCTTGCGGCGACACCTGGTAGAGACCGGCCGACCCGGTGCTGAAGACGATGCGATCATCCGTCAGCCAGGCGCCCCCTGATCCTATGCCAAATGACCCAATGGTCTGACAAATCACTGAAACGCTCCCATCCCGAACAGACACTTTCCGCAGCCGCCCATCATTGGTGCCAAACGCCACCCATTCACTATCCGGAGACCAGAAAGGCCTGCGCGGACCCTCGGTCCCTGGCAGTTCGCGGGCCTGATACTGGCCCAACTCTCGCAGCCAGAGTTTCCCCTCCGCCATGTACACGATCTTCTTGCCGTCAGGCGAAAGCGCAGGCCTCTGCAGACGGTCGGCTACGAGGCCTCGCGCCAGTATGAAAGACTTTCGCAGCGGCGCCTCTTGATTTGCAGGCCCGAGCCCCCGCACAACCAACGCTGCCACGACCGCCGTAATCGCAATCGCCCCGGCCAGCACGAGCCAGAGGGGAATTCGGGGTGCGGCCGCTTGGGTTGTGCCGGTGGTTGCCTCCGGTTCGGCAATTCCGTTCTCGAGCAGGATGCGCGCCTCTCCAATGTCGCGCAGGCGTCGCTTGCGGTCACGATCTAAACATCTTTGTAGCAGCCTGCGGATGCCGGGCGGGGTGTCTGCGGGCAGCGTTTTCCAATCAACTTCGTCACGCAGCACAGAGGCGAGCGTATCGGAGACGGTCTCACCGGAGAAGAGCTGCTTGCCGGTCAGCATCTCATACAAGACAACCCCAAACGACCAGATGTCGGAGCGTTTGTCTACCGTCTTACCTTGGGCTTGCTCAGGACTCATATAAGCAGCGGTGCCGAGAATGACGCCCGCCTGCGTGCCTTTGATCAGCGTGGGTGAGTGAGACAGGTCAGCGTCTTGCGTCTCGTCAGCGAACACCTTTGCCAGACCGAAGTCCAGCACCTTGACCGTGCCGTCCTGAGTCACTTTCACGTTAGCTGGTTTCAGGTCCCGGTGGATGACACCCCGCTCGTGGGCGTACTCAAGTGCCTCGGCAATCTGCTTGGCGATGGTCAGCGCGTCATCGATTGGGATGGGACCGGCAGAGATGCGGTCCACCAGCGTTAGGCCTTCGACCAGCTCCATTACCAGCGCGTGAATCCCATCGGACTCTTCAAGCCCATGGATCGCGGCGATGTTCGGATGATTCAGAGAGGCCAGCACCTGCGCTTCGCGTTTGAAGCGCGCCAATCGCTCGTCGTCTTGAGCGAAAGCCGCGGGCAGAATCTTGATCGCGACATCACGATTCAGCTTTGTGTCCCTGGCTCGATACACCTCTCCCATCCCGCCCGCGCCGAGGCGCGCGGAGACGCGATAATGGGAAATGCTCTGCCCAATCATCTCTTCTGTTTGCCCTTAAACTCCGCGTACCAGTTTTCCACCACGCCAAGCGAGTGGACAGCGGACTTGTCTCCGGGCGCCTCGCGGACCACCCCGAAAGTCTTGCCGTCGGGGCTCACGTCGTACCAGAGGTCCAGCCGCAAACGGTCCGCTGTACCCGAAAATAGCAGATGCGGCGTACCCAGGGTTAACTTCGGTTGCGTGGAAACGTCCACTTCCATCAGGGATTCGCTCTGCACGTAGTAGAGCTTCTTCCCCGTGCGGTCCCAGCGCGGCGTGGCCCCTCCATTGGTCGTAACCTGCCACTTACCTTCTTGTGCAGGAAACGCCTTGAGGAAGATCTCGGAACGACCGGACTCATTCGACTCAAAGGCCACGTACCGTCCGTCGGGGGAGAACACCGGCTGCCACTGATTCCCGGGAGCCTCGAGGAACGGAATGGGCTTCCGGTCACCCCCCAGAGGTAAGTAATAAAGTTCGGCTCCTTGTCCCGTCACGATCGTCGCATATAGGAGCCCCTTGCCGTCCGGCGCAGCATGAGGTTGCACCCCCTTGTGCGCCAGCACCTCTTCCTTGCCGCTCCCGTCGGCGAGGCAAGAGCGGATTTCAGGCGGCAACCCGCCTACGCGCGACGACTCGTAGTAAACCAGGTCGCCGCTCGGGGACCACGCCGGATGGATAGTCAACCTTCGATCAAAGGTCAGGCGGACATCCGTTTTCCGCCGCAGGTCTTTCACAAAGATGCCTGACGCATTCTGTTCGCCGGTACACAATGCCACCCGGTTCCCGTCTGGAGAAAACCTCGGATGTCGCAGCCACACCTGCGGCTCACCCAGCGTGTCCTCTACCTCTCCCTTTCGGTTCAGCAGGATCGCTTGGAAGCGGGACTCTCCTTCCTCACTGTAGAGCAAGGTGCCATCCGAGGAGATGGACGGCCAGTTGCCGTTGCCCACGACCAGGAAAGGTTCCCCGGTAACTTTGAACTCCTGTAAGGAAAACGGCACGGCCCAGATTCCCGGATTCTCCGTGTTTCGCCGGTAAAGGATGTGTCCCGTCGGCGAGTAGACCGGCGCATCCAGAATCTCACCCTTCAGTTGCAGGATGGTCTTGCGTGTTTGGTCCGTCCACGCGCCGATCGTGTCCGCTCCGCCATCGTTGTGATCCACAATGAAGAGCAGTCCTTTCCCGCCCGGCAACAAGCTGGGTTTGTGGAAGTCCGACTCGGATTCCTCATCACGTGCCAGAAACTCCTTGAAGTCGCCTCCCTGCTCGGAGACCGATAAGATGCCGGTTCCGTTGGCTGCTTGGGCGAAGATGATCCTGCCGTCCTCGGTCCACGTGCCCCCCGGAGTCAAGACTCCCAGGTTGAAGCTTGCTTGCGCCACGATCGCCGGCTGTCCTCCCGTGACAGCGACGCGCCAGACCTTTTGGCCCGCGAGATAGGCCACGGTGTTGCTGTCCGGCGACCAGAATGGAAGTGCCGGCGAAACTCCCGAGACCAGTTCCCTCGGTTCCAGGCGGTCTATGTCCCGGACCCACAGACTCGCACCGGCCACATACGCAATCTTCCGCCCATCCGGAGAAATCACCGGCGGCGCTTGCCCCCCTTGATTCAGACGGGGCACCGGGATAGCGAATCTTCGCACTGGCGGCTCGACCGGTCGTGGTTCGAGAAGGCGGATTACTATCGTGATCGCGACCGCAGTCAGCGCAACCGCACATCCGAACAGGATCCACGATAATCCGCGCCGCGCTCTCGACGCAGGCTCCGCTGCCTGACGGGTCTCCGCAAAACCGTAAACGGGGTCGGCCTTCACATCCTCAAGGATGATGCGGGCCTCGCCGATTGCTTGCAGACGCTGCTTGCGGTCTCGATGGAGACATCTCGCGAGGAGTTTACGGATGGGAGCCGGTGTCTCTTCCGGCAGTTCGTTCCAGTCGAGAGGCGCGCGAAGCACCGCAGCCAGCGTGTCTGACACCGTTTCCCCGCTGAAGAGCTGCTCACCCCTCAGCATCTCGTGGAGCAACACCCCAAATGACCAGATGTCCGAGCGCTTATCGACCGGCTTGCCTTGCGCTTGCTCAGGACTCATGTAAGCGGCGGTTCCTAGGATGACTCCGGCTTCCGTGCCTTTGATCAACGTAGGTGAGTGAGACAGATCAGGACCTTGAGCGTCGTCGGCGAACACTTTAGCCAGACCGAAGTCCAGAACTTTGACCACGCCGTCAGGTGTGACTTTCACGTTCGCTGGTTTCAGGTCGCGGTGAATGATGCCGCGTTCGTGAGCATATTCGAGTGCCTCGGCAATCTGCCGCGCGATTGGTAATGCATCGTCAATTGGAATCGGTCCAGCGGTGATGCGGTCAGCCAGCGTAGGGCCTTCGACCAATTCGAGCACCAAAGCGTGAGTGCCGTTGGAGTCTTCGAGCCCATAGATCGAAGCGACGTTCGGATGATTGAGGGAAGCCAGCACCTGAGCTTCGCGCTGAAATCTCGCCAGCCGCTCAACGTCTTGAGCGAACGACTCTGGAAGAATCTTGATCGCGACGTCACGGTTTAGCTTTGTATCGCGAGCGCGATAGACCTCTCCCATCCCGCCCGCGCCGAGCTTATCCGTTAGTTGATAATGGGCTATCGTCCGTCCAATCATTTGTTCTGTTTGTCCTTGAATTCCGCAAACCAGTTCTGAATGATTGTCAGCTTTTGACTCGTGGTCTGTTGTTCATCGGTTTGCAGCATTACGAAGCGCTGACCGTCAGCCGAAACATCATAGGAATCGTAAGAGCCTTCACCACGATCCGCGGCTACTGGACGTCGCGAGAACAGTTTCTGCGGTTGGCCCAGGACCAGCGTTGGCTTCGTTTGCACGTGCACGGCCATCAGGTCGTTGCCCGAAGCAAAGAACAGCTCGTCACCTCGGCGACTCCAGCGTGGCACGTATCCTCCATCGATTGAGACTCGCGATTTACCTTCGCCGGTGCGAAATGGCTTCACATAAACCTCGTACCGCCCTGATTCGGTTGAAGCGTAAGCTACATAATTTCCGTCGGGCGAAAACTCGGCATACCTTTGATCCTTAGGCGTGACCAGGAACGGCAAAGGCTTCGCTCCTGGCTCTGTTCCGACGTACCACAGATCCCAGCCCTGTTGTTCTTGCAGCCGCTCCGGAGCGGAATAAACGATGAACTTCCCGTCAGGTGAAAACGTCGCATCCAACCCGTTGAGAAATTCTCGTGTTTCGCCGCTGCCGTCCGCTGCCTTCAACCGTATTTGGTAGACAGGTGGTGTATCTCCCGACGCGTACATAACTCGTTGCCCATCCGGGGTCCAGCCGCAGAACCAACCGCGTGCGGAATTGTCGAAGGTCAACCGAGTTCTCGTGCCGCGCGCCAGATTCACAATCCAGTAATCTGTTTTGCCTGATTCGCGAGTTGCCTGGACCAACTGCTTTCCATCCGGCGACAGTCGAAGAGAAGGCAACTGAAATGGTAAGGGCTCGGGCTGAATGTTATTCACAATCTTCCCCGCGCGATCCATCCAAACCAATCTGGTGGGCGCGCTCACATTGTCAAAGCTGAAAAGTAACGTTCCATCATCAGCGACTCTGGGCGCACCGGCACCCGGGACCACCAGAAATGGTTCTCCGGTTACTTCCAGCCTGCTAAGCGAAAACGGGAGCGCCCAGATTCCCTGATTTGAGAAACGACGCTCAAAGAGGATGTGACCCGTTCTGGAATACACCGGATGGCCAATTCGTTGACCGTCGAGCTGAAGTAAATTCTTGCGAGACTTCCCGTCGAAGAGAGCAATGGTGTCAACGCCCTGGATCGAGCGATGAACAGCGAAGAGTACTCCACGACCCTCGGGCAGAACTGAGGCGTCGTGAAAGTCAGCTTCGTAGGCTCCATAATTGAGCAGGGGCGTTGGGTCCCCGCCCTGGGCCGCCACCTGTATTAACCCAGTGGCTCCCGTCGTGAAGATAATGACTCCGTCAGTCCGCCAGCTCGCCGCTCCGGCTCCGGTGAATGCGTCGGGTAGATCAGTTATCGCCGTAGTTCCCGCGCCGGCGCTGGACACCTTCCACATCCTCTTTCCGATCACATATCCGACGTAGGCGCTATCGGGTGACCAGAAAGGGTGTGAGGCGTTTTCGGTGTTTGGTACTTCGCGGGGCTCCAGACGATCCAAGTCGCGTATCCAAAGCCGGTGGTTACTAACATACGCGATGCTCTTTGCGTTGGGCGAAATGCTGTACTCGTAGTAGATGTTGAGATCTAACCCGGGAATTTGAAGTTCCAGTTTGCGGAGCGGAATCTCGGAACTGGCCGGCCGAAGCACCCACACGCCGAGGCCCCCAGCCAGAAATGCCAGGGCAACACCGGCAATCCAGGCGAGCCGGTTTCGAAGGAGCATCGGCCCTTTCGACGCGCTCGGTGCAAGACCGCCCTCGGATTCATCGCTTTGCGGGTCCGCGAGAACGATACGTGCTTCGCCGATGTCTCGAAGGCGCTGCTTCAGGTCTTTGGTCAGACACCGACGCAGGAGCCTGCGGACCGCGTCCGGGGTTGGTGCAGGAAGAGCATCCCAGTCTGGCTCGGCTCGGACCACAGCCGCCAGAGTGTCTGTTAACGTCTCCCCATTGAAAGTCTGTCTGCCCGAGAGCATTTCAAACAGCACACACCCAAACGACCACACATCAGTGCGCTTGTCCACGGCTCTGCCCTTCGCTTGTTCGGGGCTCATGTAGGCGGCAGTGCCTAGAATCATTCCCGCCTGCGTCCCTTTGATCATCGTGGGTGAGTGCGAGAGATCATCGCTCTGTGTTTCGTTGGAAGAGATTTTCGCCAGCCCAAAGTCCAGCACCTTAACCGCATCGTCGGGCGTGACTTTCACATTCGCCGGCTTGAGGTCGCGATGAATGATGCCGCGCTCGTGGGCGACCTCGAGAGCGTCGGCGATTTGCTTCGCAATCGCCAGCGCTTCATCAACAGGGATTGGACCGGCGCCAATGCGATCAGCGAGCGTTGGACCCTCGACGAGCTCCATCACCAGCGCGCGAATCCCGTCTGATTCTTCCAGCCCATAGATCGCCGCTATGTTCGGATGATTCAGGGAAGCCAGCACCTGCGCTTCGCGTTGGAACCGGGCCAATCTTTCGGCATCTTGCGCGAAGCCCTCCGGCAGAATCTTGATCGCGACTTCGCGATTCAGCTTCGTGTCCGTCGCTCGATACACTTCACCCATCCCGCCGGCGCCGAGCTTACCGATCACGCGATAGTGTGAAATCGTCTGTCCGATCACTTGCGAATCTCAGTCTAGCGATCCCTAGCTAGCAGGCTACTGAAAAGTGGCCGTAACTCCACCAACCCTGTGTTGGTGGTATCTCGACTGACAGGCTAGGCATCAAATGGGTTAGCCCGACAGGCTATCTCCACCGACCCCGCGTCGGTGGAGTCGCGACTTCCAGCTAAGCCTTAAGTCCCGTCCACGCCGCATTAGCCTTCCAATCGTGCCTCCACCGACACAGGGTCGGTGGAGGGAGCCGACTTGCACACACTGTCTGGCGCAACAATCGTGCCTCCACCGACACAGGGTCGGTGGAGGGTGGAGGGAGCCGACTTGCACACACTTGTCTAGCTCAACAATCGCCACTCCACCAACGCCGGGTTGGTGGGAGCCGCAGCAGCGTTTTTCAGCACCCTGCCACCGGCGCCGAGCGTCCCGGTGACTTGATAGTGTGAGATGAGCGTGCCGGCGGCTATCGCTGATTCCTTCACATTGGTCCTCGATTTGATCGGCTCACGGTTTGAGTCCCATACGGCGTAACAAGTCGGCGTAGCGCGGATCGCTGCGGAGGGGGTCGAAGTTCACCTCCGTTATCACAAAATCCAATAAGCCGCTCTTATCCTGGAAACCTTTTTCGAGCCACGCGAATGCCTGATCCTTATCGCCGAGACCTGCATACACCGCAGCGACATATTGCGCGAGAGACTCACGTTTGTTGTACTTTCCTTCCAGTTCTTTGAGCACCGCGAGCGCCTCATTGCGTCTGCCCGACATCCCATAAACATGGCCCAGATACGAGAGTGAATAGGCTGTCCGATCGATTGCCACATTCTGCTGAAACTCTGCGATTGCTTCCGCATATCTCCGTTGCTTGAGGTAAACCATGCCGGATATCTCGTGAGCGAGGGGAAAGTTCGGATCGAGCTGCACCAGCCGACTGGAGTGCTCCATCGCGGAGTCGAGATCGCCCTTCGTGATGTACAGCATTCCGATGTTGACTTCGAAGACAGGCGAAAGAGGATCGAGTTCCTGCGCGCGCTTGATTTCAGCCAACGCCTCGTCCTCCCTTCCCAGCGTCCGGAGGAGAATCTGATACCAGTGGTGCGTCGTCGGGTAATTCGGATTCAGGGTAATCGCCCGCTTGAACTCCTTTTCAGATTCCTCCCAGCGCCACGATTGGTGGTAATGAAAGGCAAGCGAGGTATGCGCCTCCGCCAACGAGTCATCAATCGCGAGGGCGCGTTCGGCGGCGGCTTTGGCTTTAGGCGCCGTTTCGCTCGAAGGAATGCCGGCATATTGTTCCAGCAACATGTAGCAATCGGCTAGTCCGGCGTAAGCAAGTGCGTAGTTCGGGTCGCGGTCAATCGCATTCTGGAACTGTTCGATCGCTTTCTTCAATCCGTCGCCGGTCCGCTTGTTCCAGTGATAGCGTCCTCTCAAATAAGACTGGTAGGCTTCGGCGTTGGTGGTGTCCCGTCTTGAGATTTGCTTCTGCTCATCGCCGGTCAATCTCAAGCGGAGCTTCTCGGTAATCTCCCGGGATATGTCCTGTTTCACCGCCAGGATGTCCGACAGCTTCCGGTTATACTCCTCCCCCCAGAGCTGCGCGCCCGTGGTTGCATCGACCAGATCCACCTGAATGTTCAACGTGTCCCCCACCTGGCGCACACGTCCCATCAGCACCGCGCGAACGTTGAGGTCCCGCCCGACCTGCTGCGGATCAGCCTCCTTCCCCTTATAACGGAAAGCTGTGCTGCGCGCGGTGACCCGCAACCGCTGAAGCTGCGAGAGGCTGTTGATCAAGCTCTCGCTGATGCCATCCGAAACGTACTCAGTGTTCGGATCCCCGCTCGTATTGGTGAGCGGCAGTACCGCGATTGAGTTCATTGCAGCGCTGGTGGCGGGGTAAAAGAAATAGACCAGCGCCGCTATTGCAATGGCCGATAGCACCACGGCAGCGATAACGCCTTTCTTGTGCTGCTTGATTCCGCTCACAAGGTATTCGGCGCTTGAAGTCGTACGTGCAGCGACATCGCCGCTCGATGTGACTGAGGGCGTCGCGGTTACGGCTGCCGCCGGACCGCTGCCTGTTGCGACCGCCGAATGGCTGAGCGTGTCTGGTGAGATAGACCGCTCTATCTCAGCGTCGAGGTCTCGGCGTTGTTTCAGCCTCTTCAGATCAATCAGTAAGTCTTTCACGGTTTGGTAGCGCTCGTCTTTGTCCTTGGCCAAGGCCTTGGTCACGATTCGCTCGAGTTCACTCGGCGCGTCGGGCGAACTTCGCGTCAAAGGCGGCGGCTCTTTCTCGAGTATTGACACGATCACGTGACTGGCGGTCTCGCCCTCAAACGGAGCCCGGCCCGCGATCATCTCGTAGATCACGACACCGAGGCTGAAGATGTCGGTTCGAGCGTCGACTTTCTGTCCTCGCGCTTGTTCGGGCGACATATAAGCCGCCGTCCCCATCACCGTGCCGGGATCGGTGTCCGCTCTGGCGATGGTTCGCGCTCCACTGTCGGTGGAGGGCGCTTGGGTTTCAGTCAGCTTGGCCAAGCCGAAGTCCAGGACTTTGACCAGGCCGTCAGGGCGCACCATTATGTTCTCAGGTTTGATATCGCGATGAATGATTCCCGCCGCGTGAGCGGCTGCAAGCGCGCCCGCAGCCTGGAGCGCAATGTCCAATACTTCGCCGAGCTTCATTCGCGCGCGCGTGAGAGCTGACCTGAGCGTCTGCCCGTCAATGAACTCCGTCGCAATGAAGTGAGTCGAGTCTTCTTTCCCGATGTCAAAGATCGTGAGTATGTTCGGATGAGAGAGCCCAGACGCGGCGCGGGCTTCCTGCTCGAATCGCCGCAGTCGGTCCTCGTTCTTGGTGAAGTCGGCGCTTAAGATCTTGAGAGCGATCTTGCGCCCGAGCCTGACGTCTTCGGCGAGATAGACTTCACCCATCCCGCCAGCGCCCAGCTTGGAGACGATGCGGTAGTGCAAGATGCTCGTGTTCGGTCCCGGTAGTCCCACTGGGTTAGCTAACAGAGTAGCCGAGGTATTCGGAGCTTATCCCAACGTTCACGAACAGGCTAGCCTGCGTTCATCTTTTTTTTGTTCCTCCTGTTCAAAATCACTGCGGAATACCGACTCCCCTCACTAATTCCTGAAAACGCGGGTCGTCGCGCAGGGGGTCGAGGCGCGGATCAACTTTCAGGAAAACCAGCTCGGTATTCCGTTCGTCATTGGCCTTTTGTAGCCATTGAAAGGCCTGCTCTTTCTCTCCCAAACCCACGTAAATTGTGGCCATGCTGTAGGGTGAGACGTAACGGCGCTGTGACAAATCTTTCAACTCCGCCAACACTCTCTGCGCTTCGACTCTGTTCCCTGACACCGCGTAGGCGTGTCCGAGCGAAACTATCGCCAGGGGCGCGCGGTTCGAGTTGTTCGCTGCCTGCTGAAACTCATCAATAGCCTCCCGGTACATCCTCTTCTGCACGTAGGCCAGGCCCAGCCTTTGGTGGGTGAGAGGGAAGGCCGCGTCCATTTCAAGCGTCTTCTTGCCTGCCGCTATCGCCTCGTCGTATTGGCGTCCAAAGTACAAGACATAAACGACACTGCCATTAATAGGTAGAGAGAGCGGGTCAAGTTCCTGCGCCCGTCTGATCTCTTTCACGGCTTCGTCCTGCCTGCCCAAGCTGGCCAAATAAACCGCATAATACAGGCGCCCGATCGAATAGTTCGGGCTCAATCCTATCCCGCGGTGAAAGGCACTTTCGGCGCCGGCCCAATCATGCTCTTTCGATTTGACTTGTCCCAGCGAAAAGTAAACTTCGCCAACCGAACTATCTATTTGGAGGGCCCTCTCCGCCGCTGCTCTTGCCTTTGGCAACGAGTCCTGCGGCGAGAGCGCCCCGGTGATCGCGTCAGGCAGGCCGAGCAGAAGGTAAGAGTCGGCGAGTCCGGCATAACCGAGGGCGTAGTTGGGGTCAATTGCGATTGCCTGATTAAAATACCCGATTGCCTTTTGCAGACTCTCTGAAGTGCGCCGGTTAACAAAGAATCGTCCCTTCAGGTAGAGCTGGTAGGCCTCTCCACTCTCGGTGTATTTCTTTGTCAGTTTCTGCTCATCCGAACCAGATAGTCTTGTCTTGAGTTTTTGCGACACATCGAGGGCAATTTCACTTTGCAACGAAACGAGGTCTGTTTGTCGGCGGTTGTATTGGTCACCCCAAATCCGATCGCCTGTCTGTGCGTCAACCAACTCCAGATAAAGCGTCAGATCGTCCCCGCGTTGCACCACGCGCCCATTTAGCAGCGCTTGTACGCCGAGTTCTTTGCCAATGGTGCGGGGATCGATGTCTTTACTCTTGTAACGAAAGACCAGGGAGCGCGCCTTGACGTTCAGATTTGGCAATTGCGACAGGCTGCCGATCAGCGTCTCGGTCATGCCATCCGAGAGATATTCGACGTCGGCATTGCCGCTTTCGTTGACGAAGGGCATCACCGCGATTGATTCGATTTGTTTTGTGTTGGCGGCGCGCCCTGTGACAAACCAGTATCCCAAACCAATCGTTGCCAGCAGCACAATCAACCAAACCGCAACCCCGAGTTTGTGGTTCTTGATTCCTCTAATTAAGTATCCCGAGCGTTGACTGGACAAACTGTTAAGCGTCGAGGCGGCTGCCGGCTGCATGACCGTCACGGTTTCACTAATTTGATTCGTGCTGACGTTGGACGATTTCGTGAACCCTGGAATCTGCGAGCGTTCGAGTTGTTCAGAGAATTCCAGTTCGCGTTTCAGGTTCTTGAGGTCGAGTTGAAAATCTTTGACGGTTTGATACCGCTCGTTCGCTTTCTTCTGCAACGACTTTCTGATGATGCGCTGCAATTCCGGCGGCGTCTTCCGCTCCAGCGGCGGGGGCCCTTTGGTGAGGATCGCGGCGATTGAGTCACTGGCCGTCTCCCCGGCGAACGGAGTCCGCCTCGCGAGCATTTCATAAAGCACGATACCCAGACTCCAGATATCCGAACGGGAGTCTATCTCCTTGCCGCGCGCCTGTTCTGGCGACATATAGGCGACCGTTCCCATCACCAACCCCGGCGAGGTCTTGACGTGAACGCGGGTCACGTCTTCCGATGAGATGGTCGAAGATTTGTTTTCGGTCAGTTTGGCCAGACCGAAGTCAAGCACCTTCGCCAGCCCATCATCGCGCAGCATGATATTCTCGGGTTTGATATCACGGTGAACAATTCCGGCTTCGTGGGCAGCGTCGAGCGCTGCGGCGACTTGCAGAGCGACATCCAGAGTTTCAAGCAACGTTAAGTGCCCGGCTCTTAATCGATCGCGAAGGGTCTCGCCTTTGATGAATTCGGTGGCGATAAAACGAGAATTCTCAAAGTGTCCGATCTCGTAGACCGTCAAAATATTCTGATGATTTAGCGCGGACGCGGCCTTAGCTTCCTGCACAAAACGCCGCACGCGTTCGTCGTCGTCTGCTATTTCGGCGCGCAGGACTTTCAGCGCAACCTGTCTTTCCAATTGGGTGTCTTCGGCCAGGTACACGTCGCCCATTCCGCCTGCGCCGATTTTGGAGACGATGCGGTAATGAGACAGATTGGCGTTGGCCAACAGTTCCTTATTCATCTTTACGTCGCCACTACCGCCCGCGACGGTCCGCCAGCGATTGGCGCCGCGCGGAGGTCAATGTTGCCTGCCTGGGCAGACTGACCCATCCCGCCCGCGCCGAGCTTCGTGACGATTCGGTAGTGAGAGATCGTTTGCGAATCCAAGGTGGCCACTTCCATCCTCACTTCAGCCGTTCATACTCTTTCTTCGCGTCGGTCAGAATCAGCAGATCAGGATCGGCATCTTTCCACAGCGCGAAGAAATCCTGGTACGCCTTGCGGCATTTTCCTGTGTCGCCCGTGACCGCCGCCCCACGCGCCAGGCCAAGATGCGCGAGCGGATACAAGGTTGACAGCGCAGCTTCGCCGCGATGATTGAGTATCTTCTGGAATTCCGCGACGGCTTCCGTGCCCTGATTGAGTTTCAAGTAGACCAGACCGCGGACGTACTGTGGCCAGAACTCGGCGGCGGCTTCATAACGGCCGGCGGGCTGCAACAACTCGATCGCCTGAGCCGCATTGCCACGTTGCAGTTCCAGCGTGGCTCGAATTGTCGGTATCCAGATTCCGTTGATCAGCGTGTCCTTGGGATACCGCTTGACGAGTTCGTCGACGAGCCGTTGCGCCTCAGACAACTCGCCGCAGAGTGCCCGCGCGAGCGCCGCGCGCACCAGCGACACCCGGTTACTTTCGAGAGCGAGCGATTGCGCTATGGATGCTTTAGCTTGTGGGAGCTGACCGAAGGCTGCGTCACGCAACGCTGCTCCAGCAGCGTATTGAGCGGCCACTTCTTTCGCGTCGTTGCGCGAAGCAAGGTCGATGGAGCGACGCGCCAAGTCCTCCGCCCGCCGGCGCTGACCGGCGAAGGCCGCCGTGTCGGCTTGCCAGTTGAATGCCACGTGCTCATCCGGCCTTCCGCTCGCCCAGGTTAGTTGCTCCTGCATCGCTGACATATCGCCGGTCGCGAAGGCTATCTGATACAGGAATATGTGAATGGCCGTACCGTCGAGTTTCTGAGGAGTCGTGCGTTCGCCATTCGCTTTGGCTTCCTCGAAACGATTGAGACCGATTAATGCCTGTACCAGGTTGTCATTCGCAACGGCGTTATTTGCGCTGAGGCTCAGCGCCTCGCGGGCCTCGACTATGGCTTTCTCCCATTGCCCAATACGCAAGTATCTGTCAGAAAGGCTGATGAGGGCGGTGTAGTCGCGCGGGTACGTCCGCTTATGAAACTCAAGCACTTCGATCGCCCTATCCAGTTCACCGGTGACGTAGGTGTGGTAAGCATTCGTGACGCGGAGTTTCTCCAGTTCGCTAACCCGATCCCGCAGCGCATATGCCTTGGTCGCAGCCTCAGCCGCCAGTCTAGGCTGGTTTGTATCGGCGTACATCGCCGATAGAAAGGCATAGGCATATGCGAAGTTCGGATCGAGCTCGACGGCGCGTTTGAAATACGGAATCGCTTCAAGGTTCTTGCCTCTATCTTTCTGCTCATCTCCCAGAGAGTAGGCTTTAAGAGCTTCAAGCGAGGAGGTCGTGAGTTCTAGCGACGCGTCGAACTTCTGGATCGAGCTGAGCGATTCGCCCAGCTTTTCGCGCATCCGGCTCGCCGCGTTCGAGAGCGCCTTAAGCACCTGCTCCTTGCTCTCGGCTTCGACCTGTTCGCGCGCCACCACTTCGCCGCTGTGCCCATTGAGCGCTTCAAGCGTCACTACGAAATGACTGCCGAGCGGCGCAATCGCGCCAGCGATCAGGCACTTGAGTCCTTGCCGTTCGCAAATCTCTCGCCCGATCTCGGCCGTCACACGTTCGTCGGGCGACCGGCCCATGAGCCGCAGTGTCTGCCGCACCCTCGCGTCAGGGAACAGATTCAGAAACGGGGACTGTTCGAGCTGCACCGCCAGCCCCTGTTTGAGAGTGCCATCAAATACTCCGTCACCCGTTGTGTTTGCGAAATCGGCGAGCAGCACCGTGTCTTTGTCAGTTAATGCGGGCGTCCCTCGGCCCAAGAGGAAGACTGCTCCCGCTATTGCGACAATAAACGCCAGCGATACAATGGCCGCGCCTCGTTTGTGGCTTTTGATCTGACTGACGAAATACTCCGCACTCGATGTCGTCCGCACTGCGCCCGCCTGACTACTCTCAGCTCCCGAGTCTCTAGATACCGGAAGCGCCGCCGCGCCGCCGCCCGTCATGCTACCGCTGCGAGAAGCCGATTCGGGCGACATCGATCGCTCAAGCCTGGCTTCAAAGTCCAGCTCACCCCTCAGGTTCTTCAGGTCGATCAGAAGATCTTTGATCGTCTGGTATCGCTCCTCCCGATTCTTGCGAAGCGCCTTGCTTACGATCCGCTGCAGCTCTGCGGGCGCTTCCGGCTCGAAACGCGCAAGCGGCGGAGGCTCCCGGTCCAGTATCGCCGCCAACACCTCAGTGCTCGATTCGCCTTGGAACGGCGTGCGACCCGCAACCATTTCGTAGGTCAATACGCCCAGGCTGAACACGTCCGTCCGCGCGTCAACGGTTTTACCCTTCGCCTGCTCGGGCGACATGTAGTTCACCGTTCCCATCACAGTTCCTGGATCGGTGTCGATGCGAGCAACAGTTTTCGCTTCAGTGTCGGTTGAGACGCCTTGCTGCTCGATCAATTTCGCGAGGCCAAAGTCGAGGACCTTTGCGTAGCTATCCTCGCGCAGCATGATGTTTTCAGGCTTGATGTCGCGATGGACGATGCCGGCCTTGTGGGCCGCCGCCAGTGCGCTGGCAACTTGGACGGCAACGTCGAGGGTTTCCTCCAGGTCCATCTTCCGTCGGGCCATACGATCGCGGAGAGTCTCGCCTTCGATGAACTCGGTCGCTATGAAGTGATGCTCACCATCGGCGCCGATCTCGTAAATGACCAGTATGTTCGGGTGAGATAACGCCGACGCCGCGAAAGCCTCTTGCTCGAAGCGCCGCAAGCGGTCGGCGTTCTTTGTGAGTTCCGCCGAAAGAATTTTCAGCGCCACCTTGCGACGCAAGCGCGTATCTTCCGCAAGGTACACTTCACCCATTCCGCCCGCGCCGATCTTCGAGACGATACGGTAGTGCGAGATGGCGGCGCCGGCACTGAGAGGTGATTCACTCATCGCGCTCCTTTGTCATGATCCGTTCCGGTTGTAAGCCGCATGCATGGAGAGACTCGGTCATCTCGATGTTTCGTTTAACCGGCTTATGGCGCGAGGCCCATTCGTCGCGTAAAGCCTGCGAACCTCGAGTCCGAGCGAAGGATATCGAATACCGGATCGACTCTAGCATACAACGAAAAATAGGAGCGGTCTTCGTAACCCTTTTCAAGCCACGCGAACGCCAAGTCTTTTTCTCCAAGCCCCACATAGATTATGGCCACCGAGTACGAGTCGACATACTTCCGATTTGATATCTCATTCAAATCGGCAATGATCTTTTGCGCTTCACTGCGCTTGCCCGATATCGCATAGGCGTGGCCGAGCGCTCCAAGCGGTTCCGTGCTCTGCCCGGAAAGACTAATCGCCTTTTCGAACTCCGCGATGGCGTTGGCATACATCCCCTTCTGCTCGTAAACCTGCCCGAGAAAGAGGTGCGCGCGAAAGAAGTTCGGGTCTAAATCGAGCGCCTTTTGATAGATAGCGATTGCCTGATCGTACTCTCGCGCGAAGTAATGGGTCCACCCGACTGTCGTGTTGATAACCAGCGAGAGTGGATCAAGCTCTTGCGCTTTTTTCTTTTCGCCGAGCGCTTCATCCAGCCGTCCCACCATTGTTAAATACTCACCGTACCACTGACGAGCAGTGGCATAGCTGGGATTCAATTCGATAGCACGTTTGAATTCTTTCTCAGCGCCTTCCAAATCGTGCTCGTAGGTTTGTTTGACGTACGCCAGCGGGGCGTGACCTTCGGCCAGGGTGTCATCAATCGCCATCGCCTTGATCGCCGCCGCCTTCCCTCTTGGGAAACCATCTTTTGGGGAGATTCCGCTGTAGATCGTTTGCAGGTTGTAGCAGTCGGCCAGCCCTGCGTAAGCGAGAGCATAGTTCGGATCACGCTCGATGGCCTGCTGAAAGTACTCGACGGCTTTGCTTATTCCTTCTTCGGTCCTCCTGTTCCAGTGATACCGGCCTTTGAGATAAAGCTGATAGGCTTCGGTGTCTTCGGTGTACCGTTTGGCCAGACGCTTTTGCTGTTCACCGGTCAGCTTTGAACGCAATTTCTCGGATATCTCACGGGAGATTTCTTCCTGCACCGCCAGGATGTCCGTAAGCCGCCGGTTGTACTGCTCGCCCCAGATCTGCCGGTCATTGCGCACGTCCACAAGCTCGGCGCTGATAGAAATATTGTCACCGCGCTCAACCAACCTGCCGGTGAGGACGGCGCTAACGTCTAGCTCGAGGCCCACCCCTCGTGGGTCTGGCGGCGGTGCTGTTGGGTCACGAAGTTTGTAACGAAACACCGAGCCGCGCGAAATCACCTTGAGATTCGGCAACTGAGAGAGACTGTTGATGAGGCTCTCGGTTATGCCGTCTGAAAGGTACTCGGTATTTGGATCATTGCTTACGTGAGTGAACGGCAAGACGGCGATCGAGTCTATTGCCTCGCCGCGAGTTCTTGAAAGGTAAAGCGCAAGGCCGGCAATCGCAAGCGCGGCGATAACGGCGGCGAAAACCAGACCGCGCAGATTCCGTTTGAGCCAGGAAGGCCGTCCGTGCCTGGGATATATGTAATCACTTGTCCCTTCCGACAAGCCGCTGAGGTCCAGGTTTAGCTCGCGGGCAAGCTGTTTGAGGTCTCTAACCGCGTCGCGCATCGTCTGGTAGCGGCTGGATGGCTCCTTCTGCATTGCGCGCTCGGTTATGGCTTGTAGCTGTGGCGACGCCTGGGGATTGATCTCACGCACGGGCGGCGGCTGGTCGTGCGCCACCGAGTGCATCACGTCGACGATTGATCTGTTCTTGCCCTTGAAAGGAGACTTGCCTGTCGCCATTTCGTAGAGGATTACGCCGAACGAGAAGATGTCGCTGCGATGATCGGCCGGCTCGCCGCGCACCTGTTCGGGTGACATATAGGCTGGGGTCCCCACCTGCGCGCCGTGCCGCGTAAGCTCCGTTGGGTCAACTGGCTGACTGCTTTTCATCGTTGGCAATGCGAGGGCTTTTGCCAGCCCGAAATCGAGTATCTTGACCTGGCCATCTTTGGTGACCACGACGTTGGTAGGTTTTATGTCTCGATGGATGATTCCCCGTTCGTGAGCCGATGTGAGAGCAGCGGCGATCTGAATGGCTATCGACGTAGTGCTGTCGGTGTCGAGGGGCTCACCCGCGATGACCTGTTTCAGGGTCTTGCCCTCGGCGTACTGCATCACGATGAAGTGCAATTTGTCTGTTTCATTGATCTCGTAGATTGTGCAGATATTCGGATGGTCAAGCGCCGAGGCAAGCCGGGCTTCGCGCAAGAATCGCCTGCGAGCGTGCTCATTTGCCACCAGCGATTCAGGCAAGAATTTCAAAACGACTGCCCGCTGCAAACGAGTATCTTCCGCAAGGTAGACTTCGCCGCCCGAGCCTTGCCCGATTTTGCGCAGAATCTTGTAGCTTAAGAGTGTGCGATCGATCATTTGCGTCAGAGGAGAGCGCAAGAGTAAGAGTAAGAGGATTCACCTCAGCTTGTTGTATTCGTTCTTCATCCTCTTAGTCCAGCGTCATCAGCCAGACGTCCGCTTCGGTCTGGATAATCGAGTAATAAATCAGCCGGTCATCTCGAGATACGCTGAGACCCGTTACGGCATAAGGGACCACCGACACAACTTCGTGAACCTTTTTCGTCTGGCTATCGACAAGTTGAATCTTTCCTTGATGAATGAACAACGCTCTGCGGTTGTCGCTTAACCAGATCGGAAAAAAACCGATATCAGTTAGCTTTTCGTACGAGCGGGAATCGAATGAGTAAGCGATGATGCCGCCGGCCGCGCCACCAGTTCGTCGTAGAGCCCCAAGCAGCCGCCGGCCGTCGCTCGACCACGTAAATGCTTCAAACCAGGTGTTGTGATCACCTACGCGTGGAAGCGACTCTGGACTCTGCTCGCCCCAAGATTTGTTGGCGTCAGCGATCAATACTGTATCGCTTACGATTGTATAAGCAACACGGGTCCCGTCGGGTGACCAAACTGGATAGAGCAGAATATCCGAAGCCGAGGTGGAAGTAAGTTGTCGCAGTCCACTGCCGTCCGGATTGATGAGCCATGCTTCATACCTTCCCGAACGGTCAGAATAGAACGCGATCCGCTTTCCGTCCGGCGACCAGCGACCGACGCGGTCTTTGTACATGTCATCGGTGAGCTGGCGCAGCCCACTGCCGTCCTTGTTGACGACAAAAAGGTCCTCTTGTTTTTCTCCGTTAGAGGTATAGGCCAACAATTCACCGTCCGCAGAAAGATTGGGGAGGGCAGCCCGCCTGGAACCTCGAGTGATCCATTCCCGCTCTCCGAGCGCTTTTTCTCCGGCGGGATCAAATCCCACTCGCTGAATATTGACACTGGTCACTGCCTGCACATACGCGACGCGATGCCCGTCGCGCGAAAAGCTGATGTGTTGGCTATACTGAGACGGTGTCGTGACTGGCTCCGGCGGACCGAGAACTTTGCCCGTTCGCTCGTCGATCGGAACGCGCCACAGATTCATACTTCCGCCGCGATCGCTTGAGAAATAAAGGTAACCGCCGTCGGGTGACCAGACCGGATTCCAATCAACGGCGGAATCGTTGGTCACCGGCACCGGCTCGCCTCCTGGAGCGGGGAGGGTCCAGATGTCTCGCTGTCCTCCCTTCTGCAGTCCCCAGTAGGCGATTCGATATCCGTGCGGCGACCAGGCGCCCTGAACGGCGTCGCCACTAGCGAGCTCGCGCTTCTCACCCGTGGCGACAATTATCACCCACAGCGTGGCGTTCGGCGACGAGCGGGCCGTTGGATCGCCTATGCCCTCAATGGAGCAGAGGATTTCCTTCCCATCAGGGGACCATGCCGGGTGAAAACCGAAGTCAGTCAGCCGCTTCACTGACTCGCCGGTCGCTCCCATCAAAAAGATGCCGCCGCCTTCGCGCTCGGACCGAAACGCGATGCGCTCGGCGTCGGGGGAGAATGCCGGCTGCACATCATCGAAGCTGGAGTCTTTCGTAAGGTTGGTTGGGTTCTTCCCTCCGACTCGCTGGAGGTAGATGTCCCAGTTGCCTGAAATACGGCTGCCAAAAATGAAGGATTTGCCATCAGGAGAGAGGTTTGGGAAGAGCTCCGGACCGGCATTGTCGGTGAGCTGAGTGAACGTAGCATTCTTCACTACTGAGGAAGAGGGTGAACCCGGGCGCGAAACCAAGTACCAGACGCCCGTCACCACCAGCAATCCGGCGACGACCCCGGTAACGATTGCGCTCTTCTTGTGCGATTTGATCTCACTAATCAGATACTCGGCGCTCGAGGTCGTTCGAGGTGGCACGGCGTCACTTGAAACCGCAGACACGCTTGCCGTTGCTGTTGCAGCGCCATTGGTCGTCATGATTCCACTTCGGGCCGCCGATTCGGGCGACATCGACCGCTCGAGCCTCGCCTCAAAATCCAACTCAGCCCGCAGGTTTTTCAGGTCGATCAGAAAATCCTGGATCGTTTGATATCGCTCCTCGCGGTTCTTGCGCAGGGCTTTACTAACGATGCGCTGCAGCTCGGCCGGCGCTTCCGGCTCGAAGCGCGCAAGCGGCGGCGGCTCCCGGTCCAGGATCGCCGCCAGCACTTCGGTGCTCGATTCCCCTTGAAACGGCGTGCGGCCGGCAACCATCTCGTAAACCACAACGCCGAGGCTGAACACGTCCGTGCGCGCGTCAACCGTCTTGCCCTTGGCCTGCTCCGGCGACATGTAGTTGACCGTGCCCATCACGGTTCCCGGATTAGTATCGACGCGGGCCACCGTCTGCGCTTCGGTGTCCGTTGAAGGCGCGTGTTGCTCGATTAGTTTCGCGAGACCGAAATCCAGAACTTTGACGTACCCGTCGTCTCGCCGCATCAAGTTCTCCGGCTTGATATCTCGATGGATGATGCCGGCTTTGTGAGCAGCAGCCAGCGCGCCGGCAGCTTGGACGACTACATCCAGCGTCTCCACGAGGCTCATCTTTGAACGTGCCATGTGATCGCGTAGCGTTTCGCCGTCGATGAATTCGGTGGCTATGAAGTGGCGGTTCTCTTCCGCGCCGATCTCATGGATGACCAGGATGTTCGGGTGAGATAGCGCCGAGGCCGCGAAAGCCTCTTGCTCGAATCGACGCAAACGGTCCGCGTTCTTGGTGAGCTCTGCTGATAGGATTTTGAGCGCAACCTTGCGACGCAAGCGAGTGTCTTCCGCAAGGTACACTTCACCCATCCCGCCCGCGCCGAGCTTCCTGATGATTCGGTAGTGAGAAATAGTTTGCGAATCCAAGGCAGCCTCCTTCAATCCTTATTTCACCTGTTCGTACTCCTTCTTCGCTTCGATCAGTATCGGCAGGTCAGGATCGGCATCTTTCCACTGCGCCAGGAAATCCTGATACGCCTTGCGGCTCTTGGCCGTGTCGCCGGCGAGCGCCGCAGCGCGCGCGAGTCCCAAGTGCGCCAGCGGATACAGCTCCGAGACCGCATCCTGTCCCCGGTGATCGAGGATCTTTTGAAACTCGGCCGCCGCTTCGCTTCCTTTTTGTTCTTTCAGATATGCCTGACCGCGCAGGTATTGAGGCCAGAAAAAAGCGGCGGACTCATAGGAACGCGCGGACTGCAGAATCTGAATCGCTTGCGCCGCATTGCCACGGTTGAGTTCGTTTGCGGCGCGGCACACGGGCAGCCAGACGGCGTTGATGATCGTGTCTTTGGGAAAGCGTTTGGTCAGCTCATCTGATAGCGACTGCGCTTTGGCAGCTTCTCCGCACAAGCCAAGCACTAAAGAAGCTCTGGCAAGAGTGATCCAATCACGAGCGAGCGAGAGTGCATAAGACGTGTCCGAGCCCGCTTTCTGGCACGCGCCGCTGGATCCATTCCATTGCGCGGCCAGTGTGATCATCTGCGCCGCGTTTTCCTTCGCTCCTCGGCTCAGTGCGCGATCGATGCTGCGGCTTTGGAGTTCCCTTGCTCTGGCGAACTGCCCCAGGAACCTCGCAGTCCCGACCTGCCAACCCTGGTTGGAGTCATCATCCGGTCGCGACTTCGCCCAATCAAGCTGCTGTTGCATCGCAGAGGCGTCGCCCTGGATAAACGCCAGCGCGTAAAGCGCGCCGTGAGCCCCTGCGAAGTCCGGCCGCTTCGCCAGCGCCTCCTCGCAAGTCTTTTTGGCTTCGTCGAAGCGACCGAGCCGCGAAAACGCTCCAGCCAGATTCGTATACTGGTTCATCCGGGATGGCTCGAGGCGTATTGCTTCGCGGAATTCTTCGAATGCCTTTTCGTATTGTCCAGTAGTGAGGTATTCAACCCCGAGGTTATTGAAGCCGACGCCGTCACGCGAGTACGTTCGTTTGTATAGTTCGAGCGTTTCAATAGTCTTGTCTATTTCTCCAGTTACTTCGTTGTAATACCGCGATGCGATGTAAAGCTTCTCACGCTCGCTAGCCCGGTCCCGTAGCTCAAATGCCTTCCTGGTGGCTTCGGCAGCGAGTTCCTTTTGCGCGCTATTGGAGTAGGCGACTCCCAGCCTTGCGTGCGCGATGGCGAAGTTCGGGTCCAGCTCGGTCGCGCGTCTGAAGAGAGTTATTGCCTCGCGGTTCTTGGTGTCGGTGAGCTGCTGAATTCCGAGTGAGTAAGCCCTGAGTGCTTCGAGCGATGAGGTCGTTGCCTCCTCAATCGGCGCGTCAAATCTCTGAATTGACGCTAACGACTCACCAAGCTTCTCCCTTAGCTTTGAAGCGGCTTTGCCGAGCGAAGCGAGCACGTGCTCCTTGCTATCGGCTTCGATCTGCTCGCGCGCTATCGCGTCTCCGGTTTGAGTATTCACCGCTTCCAACGTAATGACGTAGTGACTGCCGAGTCCGGCAATCGAGCCAGTCAGCATCGCTTTCAATCCCTGCCGCTGGCAGATCTCGCGCGCGATTGTGTTGGTAACACGCTCATCGGAAGGGCGGCCCATGAAGCGAAGCGCTTCGCGAACTCGCTCGTCTGAAAGGATGTTCAAGAATGGCGATTGGCCGAGTTGAACCGCCAGCGCTTGCTTGAGCGTGCCGTCGAAAACGCCGTCGCCGGTCGTGTTGGCGAAATCCGCGAGCAGCACTGTATCGCGTTCAGTCAAAGCCGACGCGCGATTGAAGTAAAAGAAAATAGCAGCCGACGCGAAGACCACGAGCCCGGCCGCGATTAGGCCGGCGCCTTTCTTGTGGGTCTTGATCTGGCTCACGATGTATTCGGCGCTTGAGGTCGTTCGCACCGGCGACACTTGTTCGCCTTGAACTCCTGAGATCCTTGATGTCATCGACGACGCAGCGAGGCCGCTGGTTGTGACCCCGGCCCGGGATGCTGAGTCGGGCGAGATCGACCGCTCGAGCTTCTCTTCGAACACAAGCTCTTCTCTGAGGTTCTTGAGGTCGATCAGCAAGTCCTTGATCGTCTGATAGCGCTCATCCCTGTTCTTGCACAGCGACTTGCTTACAATGCGTTGAAGCTCGCTGGGAGTTTCGTGCGCAAACCGCGCCAGCGGTGCCGGCTCTCGATCCAGGATGGCGGCGAGCACATCGGTGCTCGATTCGCCTTGGAACGGCGTGCGTCCGGCAACCATCTCGTAAGTCAACACGCCAAGGCTGAAGATATCCGTTCGCTCGTCAACTACCTTTCCGCGAGCCTGCTCAGGCGACATATAGTTGACCGTGCCCAGCACGGTGCCCGGATCGGTGTCCACCTTTGCAACCGTCCGCGCCTCGGTATCCGTTGAAGGCCCGCCCCGCTCCGTAAGTTTTGCCAGTCCGAAGTCCAGCACCTTGGCGTATCCGTCTTCGCGCAACATTATGTTCTCGGGCTTGATGTCCCGATGGACTATTCCAGCCTTGTGAGCCGCCGCCAGAGCGCTGGCTGTTTGGATGGCGATATCGAGAGTCTCTCGCAGGCTCATCTTTGACCGGGCAATGTGATCGCGCAGGGTTTCGCCTTCGATGAACTCAGTGGCGATGAAGTGCATATCATCTTCCGCGCCGATCTCGTGAATGACGAGAATGTTGGGATGAGACAGCGCCGATGCAGCGAAGGCTTCTTGCTCGAAGCGCCGCAACCGATCTTCGTTCTTGGTTAGTTCGGCAGATAGGAGTTTGAGCGCGACTTTGCGGCGCAGCTTTGTGTCTTCGGCCAGATAAACCTCTCCCATCCCACCAACGCCTAATCGAGACAAGATGCGGTAGTGAGAAATGGTCGTGTTTGCTGGAAGCGGGTCTTTCATCTCGCGTCTCCTCACAGTGCTAGTCCTATCACTTCAATCCCTCGGCAAGGTACAGGCCGGAAAGAGGCGCCTAGTTCGTTGATCATCAATCTCTGTTGGTCTCGCAGGTTAACACAACTATCGGATGTGGCGCACCAAGTCGGCGAACGGGTCATTGAGCATGCTGTTCGCGTTCACCAAGCCCGTAGATCTTGGCAACCGCGTCGACAGCATCACTCCTCGAGTTCGTTCAGTAACACCCTTGCGTCTTTTAGATCATCGGTAGAGAGCCCTTCGGTGAATCGGCCGTAGATCTCAGCCAAGAGATCACGGGCTTCCTGTCGCCTGTCCTGCCGATTCCACAATTTCGCCAGTCCCATAGCGGCTCTCAATTCGAACGCTTTGGCGCCTTGCCGTCGAGCAACCTGCATGGCTTCCCGAAAACAAGCCTCAGCTTGTGATTCAAGGCCTGGATGTCCCGCGTTGTCGCTTCCGTTTTGTGACGTCTGTATGCTTAACAGCGCCTCGCCTTTGATGCGATACAACTCTGCTTCGTGAAAGCGCTCGCTGGTGATGTTGATGGTCTCAACCGCTTCATCCAGAGCGCGGAGCGCTTCTTCCGGCCGGCCCGCCAGGCACAACGCTTCAGCCATCAGGACCAGATAACTGGCACGCCGTTGTTCGATCTCAAGATTGCGACAGGCCGCCAGCCCTTGTCGCATTGCGGCGAAGCCCTCTTCCGCCTCTCCCTGCGCCGCTCGCGCCCAGCCCAGCATGATCGCGCCCATCGCTCTGTAGTGGGGCAGCCCATGCTCATCCGCGTAGAAGAGCATCTTCTCTGTCAATTCAACGACTCGCTCAGCATTGCGTTGAAACGCTTCGAGCGCGATAGTTGTCGAGAGCGCCTGACAGATGCCCACCGGATGACTCATCTGCTCAGCGATGCTCAGGGCTTCGCGAGTCATCGCTTGCGCCTGGCCGGCATATCCCAAATACCACAGTACACGGCCGAGATGCGCGCGATTGGTAATGGCGCCGTAAAGGAAGACGTTGTGCACTGCGTGACGCTGAGGGTCATAGAGCGCGAGGGTCGCCTCGAAATGTTCGCGTGCGCTGGTGAACTCTCCGAGATACTGAAAGCATAAGCCCAGCGACCAATGGGCTTGCACCATCATAGCCGCATCCCCGGCCGTCTCTGCCAGGCGCAAGCACTCTTTTGCAAAGTCGCGGCCCTTCTCGTACTCGCCGCGCACGACCAGAATGATCGAAAGTCCAAAGAGAACGCGAAAGAGCTGGGTGTTATCGCCCAACTGCTCGCAGAGCTCCCGCGCCCTCAAGAAGCTGTTCAGCGTTTCGGTGGCCGCAAACCCCTTCGCGGTCATCAATGAGGAACCCATCGTGAATTCAAGTTTGAACTCTTGACCCGTCTGTTCAGCAGACTCCGGCAATCTACGGGTCATTTGCTGGCCGCGCCGGCAGAGCGCGATTGCTTCCTGATTCGCAAAGATGCGAACGGCATTGCGAGCCGCCTTCAAGAAATAGTCCGACGCCTGCGGCCAATCGCGCGCCGCCTCAAAAAGAAAAGCGAGGTCGGAGGCCACAGCCGCACTCTCCCTGCCATAAAACCGAAGCAACGCCTGCGCGATCGAGGCGCTCAACGATGCGCGGCGGCTCGGCGTGAGCGTCGCGTACAGCGCGTTCTGATAGAGGACGTGCACGAAACGGTACTTCAGCGTTAGCGTGTGATCGGGGAACTCGTCCTCCTTGCGATACTTCACGAAGCGATAGGCCGTGTCGAGCGATTGGAGACGCTCTTCAACCTCGGCGGCGTCGATCGCGAGCGCCTGTGCGACAACCGCCGAATCAAAGTTGTATCCTTGCGCGCTGGCGGCAATCAACAAGCGGCGGTCTTCGTCGCTCAGTTGAGCAATCTTGCGCTGTATCATGCTGCGGACGGTTTCCGGTAAGTCGTTCTCGATCTCGGGCACCGTCTGCACAATTGTCCAGCGCTCTGCTTCCTCGCCGATCACTTTTTTGTCGCGCAGGTAACGCACAACATCCGCCATGAAAAGCGGGCTGCCTTCGGTCTTGGTGTAGATGAGCGAGGCGAACCTCTTCGGAAAACGATGTCGAGGAAACTCCAACGCCAGAAACCGTTCGACGTCGTCGTGCGTCAAGAACTCGAGCCGCAGCTCCTGACATAGACCGCGTCCTTGCATATCCAGCTTCAGACTCAGGAACGGGTGCTTCGTCAGCACCATCTCCGATGCGCGATATGCCGCGACAATCAACAACTGCATCGCGTCAAGCTTCGTCGCAAGGTAGGCGATGATGTCGATGGTCGAGGCGTCCGCCCAGTGCAGGTCATCGAAGAACAACACCAGCGGGCTTCTATTTGAAGCCTCCTGCAGAAATGCCGCCAGCTCGCGTTTCATTCGCTCCTGCGACACGGCGGCCGATTCCGCTAAGACGCGCTCAGCGGAAGAATCCGAACTCGCAAGCTGGATGTACCAGCAGGGAGCAATCGCCTTCATCGCGCGCCTGAGGTACTGACCCGGAGAGCGCCGCACCAGGTTGTCGAGCGCTTCGAGAAACGGCATGTACGCCTCAGCTCCGGCCAGCCGCTCCGAGCTTCGCCCGCGGGCGATCTGGCAAGCCGGATTAGCCTTCAGAACCTCAGCAAGAAAATCCTCGACGAGCGTGGTCTTACCAAGTCCGGCTTCGCCAGTGATGCAAAGCATCAGCCCGCGCCCTTCCCCTGCCAAGCGGAACGCGGCGCGGAGTTTTTCGCGCTCGGCCTGTCTGCCGACCGTGTTGCGAGCAGTCAATGGAACCACCGAGGACATCGCGGCGATGCCTGATGTGAAAGAGCCCCCCTGCTCATCGACGGTCAATGCCGAGGCGACTTCGGCCGCGCTCGGGCGAGCGAGGGGATTCTTATGGAGCATTCCGAGGATTAGTGACTCGAGCGGAGGCGGCGCCTCGGGGTTAATAACCGAAGGAGATAGCTGATCGTCATAAGCAATCGCGTGCAACAAGCTGACCTCGGAGTCGCTGCTGAAGGGCTTTTGCCCGGTCACCATTTCGTAGAAGACAACGCCCAGAGAAAAAATATCCGACGCGGGTCCGACCGTATCCCCCCTGACTTGCTCAGGCGACATGTAGGCCACGGTGCCTACTAGCGAACCTGGCTTTGTGTGCATCGCCGTTTCGGCGGTTGATTCGTTGGAAACGTTCGCAGAGCTGAGCCGAGCCAGGCCGAAGTCAAGAACCTTCACATAGCCATCGTCTCGCACCATGATGTTTTCCGGCTTGATGTCTCGGTGAGTGATTCCTGCCTGGTGCGCGACGGCAAGCGCCTGGGCAATCTGCCGGCCGATCGGGGCGAGAGATTGGCAGGACTGTTGCTCATCGATGAGATTCCTGAGGGTACGGCCCTGAATGTATTCGAGGACGATAAAACACCCGGCTTCCGCCTCGCCGATTTCGTGAATTGTGACGATGTTGGGATGGTTCAATGCGGAAGCCGCGCGAGCTTCCTGCTCGAACCGTCGCAGACGCGATGCGTCCTTGGTGAGACCGGCGGGCAGGACTTTGACCGCGACCTTTCGGTCGAGCTTGGTGTCTTCGGCGAGGTAGACCTCACCCATGCCGCCCGCGCCGATCTTGGAGATGATGCGATAGTGAGAGAGGGTTTCGCCGATCATTCTGCGCTAGGTGTTATACCACCTTCTTCGAACCATCGGTAGCGAACGAGCTTCCCGTTCCCAACTCCGGAGGAGTTGAATGTTTAGTGTGCCGAGCATGTTCGTGAGCTTGGAGGTGAAAGTCCTCTACCCAA
>CAZJQQ010000007.1:0-219696 GCA_964548075.1 uncultured Clostridia bacterium
AGCCTGACGTGGCTAAACGGGGAAAGCTATGGAAACTGCCGCGCTTATGGAAAAGTGGAAAAACGAACTGCATGTTTTCCCACTTTTCCACAAGCGCTTGGAAAACTCGTCGCAAAAAACGCGCGACGAGTTTTCCACAGTTCCCACAGCTTCTACTACTAGTTTTATTGCTTAAGAAAGAGAAGAGAGAATGTGACATTTCTAATGAGTCACAACGTGTGACATTTCTAAAGAGCTTTGACACGTGGACCCCCGACCGGTTGTTAGGAAACTCAATTGTGTTAAACTTCAGAGCAGCACGCGGGGTTGTTGAATGAAAGTCATCAAGACAGAAACTAAAAAGAGTCCGCCTCGTACCACGCGAGGGAAGCCAAAACGTGGCGCTGTTTCATCGATGCGGGCGCATCCCGGCAACGGGAAAGGATCACCCAACGAGATCGCACTTCGGGCCTGGGAAATGACTTACGCGAATCGCGAGCGTGTGCTGGGAAACCTTGAATTGCTCGGCTATCACAGTCTGGTCAGCGCGACGCGCAAGGCAATCAAGAAACAGCAAAAGATCAAATCTCGTAAGCGGCCCCTCGACTAGATCTCAGTGACATCCGCAAATGAAACTCGATCGTCCGGCTGACTGCGAATCCTGTAGGCAGAGCGCTTGACTCTCGTTCCGCTTTCGGATAATCAAGACCTGCCTGCCAATACTCAACCAAAGGTGAAACGGCCATGCTCAACGCGCGCGCTTCGAAGTCCCTCTCTCTTTCATTGATTCTTCTCCTGTGCTCTCTCACGTTCGCTCAATCGAACGCTGTCACTGTCATAAGATGCGGACGGCTGATCAATCCTGGCGACGGCTCGGTCACGCAGAACGCAATCATCATCGTGCGAGGCGAACGAATCGAGCAGGCCGGCGCGAGTCTCAGCATTCCCAGCGGCGCCAAGGTCATCGATCTTTCCGCTTACACCGTCCTGCCCGGATTGATCGATTGTCACACCCACACTTTGCTCCAACCGGAAGACGAGCGAGGAGCGCCGCCGGTCGTCACCAAGTCGCAAGCGTTTCGCACCGTGCAAGGAGTCGCCGCCGCGAAACGAGATCTGGAAGCCGGTTTCACGACGATGCGCGACCTAGACAGCGAAGGCGCCGGTTTCGCGGACGTTGCCATCCGCGACGGCATCAATCGGGGAATCATTCCCGGCCCGCGTCTGTTCGTTTCGACCTATGCGCTGACTATCACCGGCGGGCATATGAACAACGCTGGCTTGAATCCCGATATTCAGATACCCGAGCCGGCGACGCTCACCGATTCCCGCGACGCGATGATCGCTGAGATTCGCCGCGAGGTGAAATACGGCGCCGACTGGATCAAGCTCTACGCGACCGGAACGTTGAGACACGTTGATCCGGTGACGCTTGACTCGCTCAGCCAGGTCTCGCTCGAAGACGTGAAGGCTGTCGTCGCTGAAGCCGCGCGCTGGCGTCGCGACGTAGCGGCTCACGCTTATGGAGGCGAAGGCGCGAAGAACGCGATTCGCGGCGGCGTTCGCTCGATCGAGCACGGCATGTTGATGGACGATGAAACGTTGAAGCTTCTGGTCGAGCACGGCACGTTCTGGTGCCCGACGCTGTCGGTCTACTTGCCCGAATCAGCAGAAGACGACACCGAGATGCGCCGCCGAATAGTCGCTCATCACAAAGAGGTCTTTCAGAAGGCGATGAAGATGGGCGTGAAGATTTGCTTCGGAACAGACGTGGGCGCGTTCGAGCACGGCACTTCAGCGCGCGAGTTCGTGAGGATGGTCGAGTACGGAATGAAACCAATCGACGCGATTCGCTCGGCTACCGTCCGCGCGTCCGAGTTGTTGAGGATGGAAAAACAGATCGGCTCAATCGAGACCGGTAAGCTTGCGGACATCATCGCTGTCGAAGGCGATCCGTTGAATGACATCAAGGCGCTGACTCGCGTGACGTTCGTTATGAAAGGCGGGAAGGTGTACAAGTCGGCGTTCTAGTTCGCAGGGCGGTCCGGACTAACTCGAAGGAGGTGGCTGACTTGGTTAAGGTTAAGCGCCGGAAAACATGGTTCCTGGGAGTCTTCCTTTTAGTGCTCGTCGTCGTGTTCCTGATCACTCGTGGTCCGGAGGCGCCGACGCCGAATCCTCCGGGCGCCTTTTCCTTCGCGGTTCTAGGTGACGCTCCCTACTACGCTTGGGAAGAACTTCAGTACCGCCTCGTCCTTCAGACGCTCGACGCCAACGACCTCAGTTTTGTCATCGACGTCGGCGACATCTTTTGGCGGCCCTGCACGGACGAACGCTACCGGCAGACTCTCGGCGAGTTCAACGGCCTCCGGCATCCGGTGATTTACACCCCGGGTGACAACGAATGGATGGATTGCTGGGAGCCGGGATCTGGCGGCTTCTTGCCTCAAGATCGCCTCAATCGAATACGGCAGATCTTCTTTCAGAACCCGACCCGCAGTCTGGGCGGGACTACGCTTTCGCTGATCAGTCAGGCGGGCCGCGAGCCGTTCCACGAGTTCGGCGAGAACGCCCGCTGGTCCCACGAGGGAATCGTCTTTGCGACTGTTCATATCGTGGGGAGCAAGAACGGCATGAAATCGTTCCCCGCGCGCACCGAAGCCGACGACACCGCCGCAAGACGGAGGACCGAGGCGGCCGCAGCGTGGGTGCGCGAGACGTTCGCCGAGGCTCGGACCTTGAACGCCTCGGCGGTAGTCCTCAGCTTTCACGGGAACGCAGGGCTCGAAGAGTCCGCCGACGACCCCGACCGCCAGGCATTCGAGCCGTTCATCACGACGGTTGAGGAAGAGGCCGAACGGTTCGGGCGACCGGTGCTCCTGGCGCACGGGGACGGTCACGATTACACCGTTGATCAGCCGCTGGTACGGCGCACGACGGGCCAGCGCTTAGAAAACCTCACTCGCCTGCAGGTTCCCGGCTCGCCCGAGGTGGGCTGGGTTCGGGTCGTGGTAACGCCGGGCGCTGAAACTTCGTTCACGTTTGAGAAACACGTGGTCCCGCGTTGGAAGTACTGGTAAGCCTGTCCTGCGTTTCATTGCTCCAGATTCGATAAGCGCATCGCGCTAACCGCCCTTTCGCTCTCGGCCGCGTGCGATCTATCAAGCAGGCTTGTCGTGGCCGGAGAAGCGCTGACCCTCCTTGTGGAACGCAGAAGGTTCTGCGTGGTTGATCCGAATGTTCGCATCGGTGTCGTCGCTCACCTGTGCTAGAATCCGCTCTGCGAGGTCGGTCTATGACTACGAAGACTCAAGCAACTATCGAAGACCTTTACCAAATTCCTGGGCATGGTAAAGCTGAAATCGTCAACGGAGAAGTGGTTCTAATGTCCCCAACTGGATTCTGGCCCAGCCGCGCCGCGGGTGCGATCTACGCAAGCCTGCGTGAACACGAACGCAAAACAAAGTCGGGTTATGCTCTTCCGGACTGTGCCGGGTTCATAGTCAATCTACCTAACCGTGGTTCGTTCAGTCCCGACGCAGCCTGGTATACGGGAACGCCGACCGGTATGCGTTTTCTAGAGGAAGCGCCGATCTTTGCGGTCGAAGTCCGAAGCGAAGAAGACTATGACGCATCGGCTGAGCAGAGGATTGCTGCAAAGCGACGGGACTATTTCGCTGCGGGGACGCGGTGCGTGTGGGATGTGGACGTCCTCGGCTTTGACGTCATCAAGTCGTATCATCCCAGCGATCCGTACACTCCGATTGTTTTCCGTCGAGGTGACATCGCGGATGCAGTCGACGCAGTGCCTCGCTGGTCAATGCCGGTGAATGACCTGCTACCTGAAGAGGAATGAACGTTTCACCGACCCGTTGGGTAGCGTATAGTCAGCAGTCATGAAAGCGACAACTGCGGCGCCAATCAAACCCACTATCCCGCTCGACGTCCTGGACAGTCTCGATGTTCGCGTTGGAACAATCGAGCGGGTCGAAGACGTGGAAGGGTCAGAGAAGCTGGTCAAACTCCTGGTTGATCTTGGCGATCACAAGAGAACTATACCCGCCGGAATGAAACAGGAGCGCGACGACCCCAGGGAGATCGAGGGTAAACAGGCGCTGTTTGTCGTGAATCTCGCGCCGAGACAGATGATGGGCGAGGTTTCCGAAGGTATGCTCTTTGACATTGGTTATGCGGATGGCTTGACGCCGGTACTGGCAATACCTGAGAAGAACGTCCCCAACGGTACGAGAGCCGGATAACCGCGTGTCACCGCATTGAAATGTTTTGCGACCGGATGTCATTAGGATCAGCTACGCCAAGTCGCGCGATGGTTTCACGAACCGAGTTTCAGGGAGGGTGCTCATGAGCAACGGCGAGAAGAAAACAAAAGACTTCTGGGACAAGATGGACATCATCGGAAAGTTGCTGACCGGGGTTGTGCTTGGCCTGCTCACGATTGTGATCAAGCTTGGGGCGGACAAGATCCAGGAAGGGTCAGAGCACGTGGCCGCGGCGCAAAAGAATGGGCAGTTGGTTCAAAGTCTTGTCAATGACTTGTCAAAGCCAGAAGGAGGGATCAGACAAGATATCGCGATCATCGCCCTCGATAGATCGATTGGGAGCGAGGACCCGAACCTCGTTCTTGATATCGCGGAGCAGCTCGTGCGCAATCGCCCGAAGGACCAGAATGGCGGTTTCGCATTTGTTGCCTTCCAGATTATTGAGAGACGAGACCGAGCACGAGCGGATCAGATCAAGAGCGAGCTTTTGGGAAGCATCGCCGAAACGCCGGAACAGAGAGACAAGTTGATCTCAAATGCAGATACTTCCTCACAACCCGAGAAGTCTCCGGCTCCCGACTCCAGGCTGATCTCGGCTGCCTTTCCTCAGATTGTGTACCTTCAATTCCGCGGTGACTTGAAAAGAACCTTGGTCGAAGAGTTCCGAAAGTCACTAAACGATCAAGGTCTCCCGTCGCCGGGGGTTGAGAGGGTAGCCGGAAGTTACGCGAGCAACGTGAGATTCTTCAATGACGAAGACAGAGAGCAAGCGAACGTCCTGGCGACAAAGGCGAAGCAATTCTTCGAGAGTAAAGGGTGCCCGATAGAGTTTCAACTGACCGATCTGTCAAATTCCAGGTTTAAGACCCAGAAGGGACATTTTGAGATCTGGATATCTGCAACCTGCAAAGAATAGGTGGCACCAGACTCGGTCCGGCATTTGGGCAGTCTCAAATCCTTCTTTCGTTTGCTCATCCCTCCGCATAAGGCGCACCCCAGTTCCCCGCGAATGCAATCTCGCCAATTGCCCTTCGCTCGCGTGAGGCGAGTTCTTTTCCGCGCAGCTTCTCTTCCAGATCATCAAGCTTCCCGCGATAAGGATAGCCGATAGCGATCATCGCAATCGAAGTGAAGCCTTCCGGAATTCCAAACTCACTGCGCGCGCGGTCAGCGTCGTAGCCCGCCATCGGATGAGCCGCGAGTCCCAATTCAACGGCTTCTAACAAAAGATTCTCAGTCGCGAGTCCTGTATCGTGCTGCGCCCACCTATTGGGCTTGCCGTTTTGCTCGAACGTCTCGCGCGCGACGGACAGCATCAGCACCGGCGCCTTAAGCGCCCATGCGTTCCCCGGACTCAAACACGTACGTGCTCGCTCCAACGCTTCCTCGTCCGAGCCATCGAAAACCAAAAAGCGCCTCGGCTGATCGTTGAAACACGACGGCGCCCAGCGCGCGGCTTCCAGCAGCGTCAGCACTTTCTCGCCCTCGACCGGCCGCCCTTCTTCAAAAGCGCGGGGACTCCAGCGGCGCCGAATCAACTCGTTGATCGGATAATCCGTTTGGGCCGGCTTCTCGGGATAGATCGATGTTCCGTCCGAAGAACCAAACGCGAGGATGTCATCAACCACAACCCCGATGTGGCGAAGGTGACTGGCCATATGATCGACGTAATCATCGAGCACGAACCGAAGAGTCATCGGTTCGGAACCTCCGACGCTGAGCGTGTGAGACCATGCCCCGGCAGGCGCGGATTCCGCGGCAGCTAAGAGCTGTGAGTTTCCAGCTCGCCATGATGCAATCAGATCCGTCCAGTCACGATTCTGGTAGCCGTGCAGCTCAACCCACTGATCGCCATCATAACCAGGTAGCGCGAGATTGTCCTCGAGTTGCGCGCGAACAATTCGCTGATGATTGTTTGCAGCGGAATCGATCAAGTGGCCCAGCTCTTCCTTCTTCGACCAGCTATGAGGCGCGGGCTTCCCGCCGGCGTGTTCGTTCGAAATTGCTGCGAGCCGACCGGGCAGAACCGCGATCAAAAACCTGAGTTGCCCAATGCCGCGCGGCACTGCCTGTGCCCGGTGCGGAGAATCTGGTTCGGTACTCATTCTCATCTCCATGCTGAAAGGATATTCAACTTCTATCACGCGAAATCAGCGAACGGCAAAGCGATGCCGGGTTCAATGGTGCTGGATCAAACACTCTTCAGTAGAAGTCATGTGGCGCCCGGCGAGGAGATTACGCTTGAAGGGTGCGGAAGCAATGAAGGAAGATCAACGCGGATCGAGCTGATCCGCGTTGATCCTCGAACCACTCATCACAAGGTCAAAATCCTGGAGTTAGAATGCAGTCCGCTCCTGATGACTCTCACGCGGTTGGAGCCGCTGCGCAAATTCAGATCGGTCGCGCTGCCACCGGCCTTTAGTTTGAATTCGTTGCCGTTATCTTTGGTCAGGACGATCACGCCGTTGACCTCTATCAGCATAAGGCCGGCCAGCCCGCTTCCCTTGACAATCAACTTGGGGTCATAGTTCACCTTGTTAACCGCTGGACCGCCCGGATCGGCCACACTGAAATCTGATGTGCCCGCCGAGCTGTTGTTTCCCTGGCCGTCCATAAAGACCACGCGCGCCTGCGTCGCCGTTGGTCTGGTGTTCAACCCCGTAATCTGCAGGTTGTAGTTTGCAGTCGTCTGGCCGCCGAAGCTGACCGACACCGGAGCGTTCTGAACTAGCACGTTGCTCGAGCTGTCAAGCAGCGAGGTCTGCGCCTGAGTAATGTCTCCTTGCGCGTCGCTCACGGAGCCGGTGAGCGTAACCACATCACCCGACAGACTCGCCTTGACCGAGTTGATAGCTGGCGCAGTGCCGGTTGACACCCTTGGCTGATAACCCATCAGATCAAAGGCCCTCACGTCATTATCCGTTATGACTGAGCGCTCGCCGTTCGCTTGGGCGGGGTCCATTATTCCGATCGGTGTTCCTACAAAACTACTGTCCTTCCAGTGAGCCGCCTGAAAGCCATCACCCCCCGAGCCATCCTGCCGGCCGGTCGATAGCGCAAGTTCCGGACTGCCAGCGAAAAACACTTGTGTTCCGCCCGAGCTCAGAATCCGCAGCGCGGTCCCGAACGTGCTCTCGGTCGCGCCCGGGCGGAAGCGAAATATGTCTAGGGGCGATACCTGCGGCGCGCTTCCAGGGCTCAACTCCGTCACTCCGACTCGTGACGTAAACCCCAGCACGTGCCCAATCTCATGCACCGCCAGCCCTTCAAAATCAAGTGTGCCCGGAGTGATTCCGTTGCTCGGATCAAAGTCATAAGTAAAGGCTGAATTAAAACCCGTTGACGGCGGAGGCCCGAATTGACTCATTTCCCCAGCAGGATCGGCTACGGGGCTTATTACGCCAAGCTCTCGCAACATCGCCGAAGACGAAAACCCACCAGACGCGTTGCCGATGTCGACCGCCAAGGGAGTTGCCGGCAGCGACCCGTACAGAGACATCTCCTGCGCGTTGGAGGCTCTTGAGATCAAGCCGTTGCGCACGTCGAAATACCCTTGCGAATTGCCGAGTACTTGTGGGTTCGTACCGCCCAAGACGTTAGATGGAAACGCGGCGCCGAATCGCGTTGGGCCGAAATCAACGTCTATGATGACTGTGATTGATGCCCCCATTGTTTGAAGCTTTGACTGCCATATAGCCACCGCGCGAAGAAATGTCGCTTTGGCTTGTGCGTTAGCTTCAAGCTGCGCTGTGGCGCGCAGAGTGATGCCCAGATCGCCCGCTGCCTGCGAGGAAACACTGTCATCGGATATCTGATGGAGCGGGACCTCCCGAACGTTGATGAATTCCGCTTCTTCGGCCGTGGCCGGACGGCAAATCGCCTTTCCGTCGCTCAAGTAATAGACGAAGCCCTCCGGTTCATCAGTCTGAGCCCATACGGATGCGCCAGTTTGAACTGGTTGTTCTGATGTATGCGCCACCAACACCGGCGTGTCATAGCAGGGTGTTAAGCCAAATGTTACAACTGCCATCAGCATTATCACACCGAACGACCTCGCGTGAATGCGTCTCATCATTCAATACCTCCCTGATCAATCTTCAAGAAGCGTGGGGGTTCGGCTCGGGCTGTTGCACAACCTCAATCCGGTCGGGGTAGCGCTCATTATAGACCAAACCAAACAATCATCAATCGTTTTTCGAAGCGACATTGGAGGCGCCTCGCTGCAACATCCCGCTTCCTCGTATCCCCTGGAACAGCAGGGCGTTTCCGAGGGATTAAACTAGGTCACGTTTGATAATCGCATTCTTGATCACGTTCGCAGCGCCGCCCACCGCGCGAATGACAGACGGCTTGAATGATCGCGGCGCAGTCCATACGTCAACTTGATCGCCGTGAGTGTCGGTAGTATCCTGCGGTTCAGCGCGAGCCGGTTTCGCCGGCTAAATAACTTTCCGTTTCGAGGTTCAGATTTTATGAACAGCATTTTCTTGATTCTCGCTTTCGTCACGCTCGCATCAGACGCCGTCAAACCAAACGGGAACATCGCCGTTGATGATTTGGAAACGCTTCAGGGAACCTGGACATTTGTCGCGCTCGAAGTCGACGGAGCGAAGATCCCAGAAGCGATGCTTAATGGATCCAACATCACCATCAAAGGCGATGCCTTCAAGTCACTCAGCGGAGGGATCACTTACGAAGGGACCATCAAGATTGACGCCTCCAAGACGCCAAAGACGCTCGACCTGATCTTCACCGCCGGGCCTGAGAAAGGAAAGACAAACCCTGGCATCTACGAAGTCGGAGGCGACAACTTGAAGATTTGTCTGAGCCTGGGCGCCAGCGGCCGGCCGACTGAATTCGCGGCCAAACAAGGAAGCGGGCACGCTCTTGAAACGCTCAAACGCGAAAAGCAGTGAGGCTCTTCGAACCTGCTTTTAACCGGAAACTCATCGCTTCTCTTAAAAAGGTCCACCATGCCACGATTAATCATCACACTCTTGCTGGCAGTCATAGCCCTGCCCGCTGTAGCTCAAGAAAAGGCGCAGGATAAAACGATCAGCGCCCGCACCGCCGGCCTTCAGAAGCTCGACGGCTTCGTTCCCCTCTATTGGGACGGGGCGACCGGCAAGATGTTGATGGAGATCTCGCGGTTCAACGCCGAGTTTCTGTATCAAATCTCTCTGCCAACCGGCGTTGGGTCGAATCCGCTGGGGCTGGATCGCGGGCAGCTTGGAGGCTCGCACGTCGTCCGCTTCGAACGCATCGGACCGAAGGTTTTGTTGGTTCAATCCAACTATCGCTACCGCGCCATATCACCAGATCCGGCCGAGCGCCGCGCCGTCGAAGAGTCGTTCGCTCAATCGGTGCTGTGGGGATTCAAAGTCGAAGCCTCGGAAGGCGACCGGGTGCTTGTGGACGCAACCGCGTTCTTTCTTCGCGACGCGCACGGCGTAATTGACCGGCTTAGACAATTGAGACAAGGCCAGTATCGTTACGATGAATCACGCAGCGCGTTTTACCTTCCGCGAACCAAAGCCTTTCCGAAAAACACCGAAGTCGAGACGATACTGACGTTTTCATCCGACGCCGAAACGGGCCCGCTCGTC
The DNA here is from genome assembly GCA_964548075.1 of uncultured Clostridia bacterium. Lineage (GTDB taxonomy): Bacteria > Acidobacteriota > Blastocatellia > UBA7656 > UBA7656 > Onstottus_A. Next base: position 9,866 of record CAZJQQ010000007.1, read on the forward strand.
CGCGAGACCGTTCCAACTCCTCAGTCGCTCACCCTTCGCGAGCATCACTCGCTGGTGCAGTTGCCTGACTACAACTACAAACCGCGTAAGCTCGATCCGCGAGTCGGCGTGCACGGGATAACTTTCTACGATTTCGCTTCACCGCTCGATCAGCCGGTCGAGAAGCGATGGATCTCGCGGCATCGGCTTGAGAAGAAGGACCCGAGCGCTGCGGTCTCAGAGCCGGTGAAGCCGATCGTCTACTACGTTGACAACGGCGCGCCCGAGCCGATCCGCAGCGCGCTGGTCGAAGGTGCGTCGTGGTGGAACGCGGCGTTCGAAGCCGCCGGGTTTAAGAACGCGTTCCAGGTAAAGGTGCTGCCCGACGACGCCGACCCGATGGACCTACGTTACAACATGATCAACTGGGTTCATCGTTCGACGCGCGGCTGGTCCTACGGCGGGAGCGTCACCGACCCGCGCACCGGCGAGATCATCAAAGGCAACGTGACGCTTGGCTCGCTGCGAGATCGTCAGGATTATCTGATCGGCAGCGGATTGATCCCGTTGTTTGCCAGCGGGGGTGACAACAATGGAGAAGTCGAGTGCGAATTCGGCTCGGTTGCCGAAGCCGAGTATCTCGCGGATCTGGATCCGTCAACCAACGCGACCGCGATGGCGCTCGCAAGGCTGCGGCAGTTGTCGGCGCACGAGACCGGCCACACGCTCGGGCTGGCGCACAATTTCGCGGCGAGCACTTATGGCCGCGCGTCGGTGATGGACTACCCCGCGCCGATGGTCGAGATAAAGAACGGGAAGCTCGATCTGTCGAACGCTTACGCGGTGGGCATCGGAGCTTATGACAAGTTTGCCATCAAGTACGGCTACTCAGAACTCGCACAGGGCTCGAATGAAGCAGCAGGGCTCGAGCGCATATTGGAGGAAGGAGTCGCCGCCGGAATGCTGTTCATCTCGGACGCGGACGCGCGCCCGCCCGGCGCGGCGCATCCACTCGCAAGTCTCTGGGACAACGGCGATGATCCGATAGCGACGCTGCGGCACGAAATGGAAGTGCGCCGCATTGGGTTCTCGCAGTTTGGCCTGGGCAGCGTACCAACGGGCACGCCGCTGTCGCTTCTCGAAGCAAAGCTGCTGCCGCTCTACTTGCATCATCGCTATCAGCTTCAATCGGCGGTGAAATCGGTGGGTGGAGTGAACTACACGTATGCCGTGAAAACGGCTTCAGGAGCCAATCCTGGGAAAGTGCAGGAAATCGTTCCGCCTGCGCGGCAACGCGACGCGCTCGCGGCGGTGTTGGAGACGATCAAGGTCGAAGCGCTCGCGATCCCGCCGCGAATACTCGATCTGATTCCTCCGCGGGCGTTCGGCTACGAAGGCGGAACCACTGAGTTGTTCAGCAAGCGAACAGCCCCGACGTTCGATCCCATTGCCGCGGCTACGATCGCGGCGGACCTGGCGGTCTCGGGACTGCTCGATCCGAATCGCGCCGCGCGGTTGATCGAGTTCCACTCACGCAACAACGCAAACCCTGACTTCAAAGAAGTGGTCGACGCCCTGATCGGGGCGACGTGGAAGACCGCCACGCCGAGGAACGCTTATCACGCGGAGATCGCTCGTGCGGTTCAGAGCTTGACGATCACGGAGTTGATGGACCTTGCGGCCGACTCGTCTGCCGCGCCTCAGGTTCGAGCCGTCGCTACACAAGCGCTGCGGGGAGTGAACGCCTGGCTGAAACTCCCGGCATCGGCGGGTCTCAACGCGGCCCATCGCAACGCGACCCGTGAAGACATCGAGCGTTTCCTGGCGCGACCCGACGCCACGCGCAAGCAGACGGCGCCGCCCGCAACGCCCCCGGGCGATCCGATCGGATCGAAGGCGTCCAAGAACTAAAAGGTCAAACACAATGCCATCCGCCGACAACTCAGGTGTGAAGATCTACTGGGAGGAGCAAGGAGCGGGTGATCCGGTGCTCCTCATTATGGGACTGGGCTACACCCGGGATATGTGGTTCCGCACCGAGCCCACCCTCTCGCAACGCTATCGGACGATCAGCTTTGACAACCGAGGCGTCGGGCGCAGCGACGTGCCTCCCGGCCCCTATCCCATTGCTGCCATGGCGGCGGACGCGGCCGCGGTTATGGATTCAGCGGGAGTAACTCGCGCGCACGTGTTCGGCATATCTATGGGAGGAATGATCGCACAAGAGTTCGCACTGCAATACCCGCAGCGAACGCGGTCGCTGATTCTGGGTTGCACCAGTCACGGCGGGCCTGAGTCGGTGCTCGCCGATGCAGAAGTGATCACCACGCTGATGGCGAGAGGAACAATGTCCCCCGAAGAAGGGATTCACGCGATGATCCCGTTCATCTACGCTCCCTCGACACCGCGCGAGCGAATCGAAGAGGACCTCGAAATCAGACGGCGAACGTTCCCGACGGCTCAGGGTTACTTTGCGCAGGTTCAGGGAATCTTTGCTTACGAATCGCTCAGCCGTCTTTCTCAACTGAGAGCGCCGACGCTGGTCATACACGGCGAATCAGACCGGCTTGTTCCTCCCGAGAACGGACGGCGTCTTGCGCGGCTAATCGCCGGCGCCCGGCTGGTGATGATCCCGGGCGCGAGCCACATCTTTCCAACCGATCAACAGGAGGCGGCTCACGAGGCGATCCTCGGTTTCCTCGCTGAGCAAGCAAGTGACGACCGCCGCTGACCGCCATGCGCAATCCGGCCAATGCGAATAAACCGCGGCCTACGAGCGTGTAAGGGTCAGACATCCCGGAGGTACCATCCAACGCAGTTGGTGGGATTGAAGGACGCCGCTCAACGAAGCGTCAGTCTGCGACCCTCAGCCGACGGGAGCGCAACTCCAAGCAGCATCGCCAGCGTCGGAGCGATGTCTCGCATATCGATCTGACCGAGATCGCGGCCCGCTGCGATTCCTGGACCCGCGATGAAAAACGAAGAATTCATCTCCTGCACATCAGGCGCATAGCCGTGTGTACCGCCCGGTCTGACTGATGCGGTCACCGGCCCTTGAAGCTTCGAGCCAAGTCGGTAACCCGACCGCAGCGCAACAACAAATGCAGCATCCGGGAACCCGCCCATCACACGAGCCGCCGTGCGATCAGCAACTCTCGCCACGCCCGATGATGCGTCGTTTGCCAGCCGATTCAAAACATCCCCTGCTATCTTTCTCGCTTCGTTGTCCGATTCGTCACGGAGCATGATGCCTGCCGAGCCGCCGCCGTACCACGCGAACGCGCGCCAGGATTTCACCCTGCCTTGCTCGTTCAACTCGATCAGTCCCGCTTCGCGAAGCGCCGAGTTCACGTTGACTTCTTTGTCGGTGAGCTTGAATCCGTGGTCCGACACGACGCAGATGATCGCGCGCGCGCCGCCGACCTTCTCAGCTCCTGCGCGAAGCTGCCCGATGACCCCGTCCAACTTCTCGAGCACCGCAAAGGTCTGCGCGCTGTAAGGACCGGTCTTGTGCTCTTCTTCGTCGAGACTCCCGAAATAGGAAAGATGAAAGCGCGGCTTCTTCTTTTCGAGAAGATAGATATTGAACGCCGCGCGGCGAACGTCACCCGCAATCGAATAGTCGTTGCCATCGGTGTATGGACCGAGCGCGCCTTCGGCTTCGGCGAACAGCCCCGGCGTTGAGAGTGCGCGAATGAGCTTGCGGTCTTCGGCGTTCTCGGCGCGCCAGTACTGGACGATGTTAAAGGTTATGTTCGCGCCCACGGTGACCGGCCAGTCGACGCTGGTTGTAGTTATGCGCGCCTTCGCGCAGGCGTCCCACAACGTCGTAACCTTGATGTCTTCGGCGTACCAGTACCAGCCGTTCAGGTTCTTGCTAAAAGGATCGAACGGCGAGTTGGCGATGACGCCGTGTCTCGCCGGCGCGACTCCGGTCACCATCGTCGTGTGGCTCGGATAGGTGACTGTCGGCAGGACTCCGGTCACACCTGACGCGTGCGCGCCTTCCGCGGCCAGCCTCCGCAGATTCGGGATCTTCAGTCCGTGCTTGTCCGCATCGAGCACGTAGTCCGGTTTCAACCCGTCGATCGATATGAGCACGACTGGGGCGAGGGGCCGGTTCTGCGCCTCCGAAGCAAACCACATCGGGGCGATAAGCGTGAGCAGCAAGCTTGCCAGTAAGATCTTTCTCATTGATGCCTCCGGGCCGACCTGTACGGGCGTCCCTCCGCGGGCGCCCCTCTCTTGTGACGTTCACTTTTACCGCAACTTGGCGCGTTTGCCAAAGAGGGGCGGCCACGGGAAACCGCCCCTGCGTCAATCTCTTCCTCCGCGGACGCAGAGGATCGAAAAAGGATCGAAAAAGTTCTTGACAGTATTTTGTATTTCTAGTATTTTAGAAATATGAAAAACGAAGGCACAGCGCGATACGCGGATATGTTCGCGGCGTTGGGCGCCGAGCCGAGGCTGCAGATCGTGCGGCTGCTCTTATCGGCCCACCCCGAGGGAATGATCGTCAGCGACCTTCAGGCCGAACTCGAGATACCTAACTCGACGCTGTCGCATCACCTCGAGAAGCTCAGGATGGAAGGCCTGGTCACCGTCCGCAAGGACAAACAGTGGTTGTGGTATTCAGCGAACGCCGAAGGGCTTCAGGACCTGCTCGGCTTTCTCTACGCCGAATGCTGCACACGCAGCAAGGTGGTCGAGCCAGTGAAGATTACTTCGGCAAAGGCCCGAAGATGAATCGGAAAGTTTGTAGTTCGGCCTTCAGGCGGAAGTTGGTAGCGCTTCGCCCGAGAAACTAAGATACCAACTTCCGCCTGAAGGCCGAACTACGAACTTTCCTCAAAAAAGGAGATCAAAGTGTCAAAACAAATTGAAGAAGCGGTTCGAGACCGATACGGTTCATTCGCCGAGAGCGCGCTCTCGAGCGAGCACGCCGGCGTGCGAGCCGTCGCCGAAGCATTTGGTTATTCAGCCGAAGAGCTATCATCCATACCCGCCGAGGCGAATATGGGTCTGTCGTGCGGAAATCCTACGGCTTATGCGCATCTCAGACCCGGAGAGGTCGTCGTCGATCTCGGCTGCGGAGGCGGAATGGATATCTTCCTGGCCTCACCCAAGGTTGGACTCGAGGGCCGGGCGATCGGAATCGATATGACGCCCGAGATGATTGAGCGCGCTCGCAGGAACGCCGAAAAAGGCGCGTTCACCAACGTCGAGTTTCATCTTGCGAACATCGACAAGCTTCCTCTACCGGACAACTCGGTTGATTGCGTGATCAGCAACTGCGTCATCAATCTCGCGTCAGACAAACAAGCCGTCCTTCGCGAGATCGCGCGTGTGCTCAAACCCGGCGGGCGGCTCGCAGTGAGCGACATCGCACTCAAGAAAGAGCTTCCATCCGAAATGTCGAGCGATCTGCTCGCGTACGTCGGCTGCGTGGCAGGCGCGATTCTGATCGACGACTACAAGCAAGGCTTGCTCGAAGCCGGCTTCGCCCACGCGGAGATCGTCGACACGAAACGCGACTTGAACATCTACGACAAGATCGACAATCAGCAAGTCTGTTGCGCGCCTTCAAGCGCGTTGCCGGTTGCAAGTTCAAGCTGCTGCGCGCCGACAAAACAGGAAATGGGTTTCGACCATTTGGCCGATCTGTTGAGCCGCTACAGCGTGAACGACTACGCTGCGAGCGTGCGAGTGTACGCGGTCAAACCGGCTGCGTGATTTTGATTCTGACAAGGCAGGACGAGGGCTCGGCTTCGAGCCCTCACTTTTTCTTGAAGATGAAAATGTACTCGTGTTTGAAGATGTAGAACCCGCCGGCCAGCGCCCGGTACCGCCAAAGCTGTTTCTGGTCTCTCTTCGCGCGGGTCTCTTCGAAGTTCTTAACCACAATGCTCTTTAGCGAGTAGTCCCGTTTGAGAACCTCGCTCATGCAATGAAATCCAAGCGGAATCCATTCGCCTTTGGAGTATTTGTCGCCGATGACCAGCGCGAAGTATCTTCCGCGCTCCAGCACCGGATCGATGTTGTCCAGCACGCCGCCGAACATCTCCAGGAACTCTTCGGTGCTCGCCGCGTTCGACAGGTCTTTGTCGTCTTCCGTGAAGCGGATGATGTCGTGATAAGGCGGGTGCATTATGAGAAGCTGGACCTGCTTCGCGCCGAAAGTGTCCAGTGCCCGTAGCGGGTCGATCGTTCTGGCGTCGCCGGTGACTATCTCTGTTCTCACCGAGTGCCGGGTCTTTGCTTTTCGAACAAGTTCTTCGGCGCGGTTTGCGACTTCAGCATTAAGCTCGATGCCGATGCCGTTCCGGCCGAGCCTCCGGCATTCGATCAGCGTCGTTCCGCTGCCGAGAAAAGGGTCGAGAACCCAGTCTCCCTTTTTCGTGTAACGAAGCATCAACTGGTGAGGAATCTGCGGGATGAAATTACCCCAGTACCACGCGAGATGGGCTCCGGTTGCGTCGCGTTTGGGCAAGACCCAGAGGCTGTCGGTGATGATGTCGGTGTGCTCTTTCCAGCGATGGAGATTGATGTCGTTGATCTTTGAGGTCTTGACCTTCTTGACTCCGCGCTCCAACCGTTTGAGGTAGTACCTGGCGCGTTCGATGGTGCGAGCTTCCAGAATCTGGTCGAGTTCGGAATTCAGAACATCTCTCCGCAAGGACACGAGTTTGCCATTTGAGTTCGCGTCCGAGATCAGAGCGCCATCGTTTGAAGCTATCGTCCGTTTCAATTCGGTGGTCAAGCGCCTGAGCAAGGCAATATCGTCCTCAGCGTGCAACGCGCTCAGGAGCGTGACGAACTCGTCCCTATCAAGTTGTATAGAGACATAGCTGGATGGCACTGATTCTATGTCTTCCCGCAGATTTGATCGTATACGCGATTCTCGAATTGGCATCGACGCACATTTAATCCGAGTCGTCGCGATTATTCAACTAAAGTTGATCCGTAGGCTCGTAGCTTACAAGCGGCGACACGGTTTGTCGTGCTTTCTAATTCGCGTATGAGTCACAGCGAAGTTATTATACAATGTCTGCATTATGAGCAAGAGAATAGAAGTCGTCTATGAGAACGGCGTGCTGCGCCCCTTGGAACCGCTGCTGCTGCGCGATCATCAGCGCGTGAGCATTGTCCTGCCGGATGACGTGACCTCGCCGGCCGATGAAGACTGGCTGGACACCGATTGCATGCGATTGTGCGACACCGAGGCCGATGAAACGGTAAACCTGGATGCCGTAAGAAAGGCGCTGTCGAAAATACCGGGCTCTATGACCTCCGACTTTATCGCGGAGCGGCACGAGTAGCAGATGCCAGACTATTTCTTTGACACCAGTGCTCTCGGCAAGAACTATCATAATGAGGTCGGGACCCCGAAGGTTGAGCAGTTGTTAAAGGAGCCTGGTGCCCGTCACTTCATTTCACGCCTTAGCGTCATCGAAATCCAATCAGTCTTCGCTGGAAAGGTCCGTGCTGGAGTTATCAGTGAATCAGACTTCCGCACGTTGCGCCGCCGCTTCTTGACGGATATCGCAAGGCGCAGAGTAGATGTTGTTCGCTTGACTGGCTTCCACTATCAAGAGGCCGAGCGGCTCATCAGGAAGCAGGCGATGAGTTACAGCTTGCGCACCCTCGACGCCATCCAACTCTCCGTTGCGTTGGATCTCCGCGCTCGCGGTTTGTCCAATCATTTCGTTTGCGCAGATCGAAATCTGTGCAAGGTTGCGGTTTCGGAAGCGCTGATCGTAATCAACCCAGAGATACCGTAGACATCAACCGCAATTCTCTGCTGTTTGTGATTGAGGGTTCATGGTTCTAAAAGGTTCGAGCCGGTGGGGAGCCGAAGGGAAACATGGCTCAGCCTTTCGAGGCCTCCCCTAACGCCTCCATCACGGCGGTGACGATCATATCGGAAAGCGCTTCATACATCGCCTCGCCTTCTTCTCGAGAAGCCGCTCGCGGATCGCCGAAGTAAGCATCGGTCCCGCCCGCTTCGGTGAAAGTGCTGGCGCCTTCCTTGATCTTCTCGGCGATCGAGATCGGCACTGGTTCAAGCGACTGACGAATATCTTCTCGCACAAGATCGGGACGCGCCGCCATCACCAGCGAAGTTTCATATGATCCCGCGTGACAATCGCCACGACGAAACTCCTCTGTCAGCTTCTCCGCCCATCGCCGCCTGCGTTTATCGGGAAACGCGACTGCGCGGCCGGTTTCCTTCTTCACCGCTTCGATCGCTTCGTTGATTGAAGCGACGTGCTCGGGTTCGAGATGCGAATTGGCTATCACGATCAACCGCGCGCCTTGTTCGTAGAGCGATGCACAGATGTCGCGGATCAATGCGCCTGCCGTTTCTTTCTTGATCGAGATCGTGCCTGGAAAGTCCGTGCTGAAATCCGTCACGCTGTAAGCGATCGCAGGCAGCACGAGCGCTTCGACGCCCCGCATGCTCAGCTTCTCCGCAGCGCGCCGCGACATCTCTTCCGAGATGATCACGTCTGTCGCGAGTGGCAAGTGCGGCCCGTGAGCTTCGGTGGAGCCGACCGGCAGAATCACAACAACACCGCGCGCAATGGATTCGCGGGCTTCTTTCCAGGTTTGGTCTTGATATGCCGTCATACGGATCTCGCCACTAAGGCACGAAGACACGAGGGGGCACTAAGCGCCTTCGTGCGTCGTAGTGTCTTCGAGCCTTCGTGGCATGAATCTCCGACCTCGATTCACTGTCGTTTGTACAGGACCTTGCCGGGCCGAGCCGCGGTCATAGCTCCGTGCTCGAACACGACTTGCCCGTTCACGATCACCGATGAAACTCCTTCGGCGTACTGATGCGGCCGTTCGAACGTCGCGGCGTCGCGGACGCGAGCGGGATCGAAGATGACAATGTCGGCTTTCATTCCCGGTCGCAGCAGCCCGCGATCGAGCAACCCGAGACGCTGGGCTGGGAACGAGGACATCTTGCGCACCGCGTCCTCGAGCGTGATCGCGTGTCGCTCGCGAACGTACACGGCCAGGACTCGAGCAAAGGTGCCGTAGCTCCGCGGATGAGGGTGCGCTTGTCCGAAGATCGGAATCTCGCCGTCCGAGCCGATCATCGTCGCCGGATGCTTGAGGATTCTTTCCAGGTCCGCTTCGTTGATCGCGTGAAAGATCCCGCTGCAGCCGCCGCTTTCGACGATCCACAAGGCGGCCTCTGCGGCGTTTTCAACTGTCGGTTCCATTCCACGCAAGCGAGCGACATCAGCAAGGTTCTTCCCCGCAAGCGTAGCGTCCCATCCACAGCCGGCGATGACGATGTTCTTCGGGTCTCCGCCGCCACGCTCGTTCTTGATGATCCTGATGGTCTCGGCTTTTATCTTTGCTCGGGTAGCCGGGTCCTTGAGCCGGTTCAGAGTCTCAGTGCGACCGCCTTCTTGCGCCCACGCGGGAAGCAGCGCCGCCTGAATACTCGTGCTTGAAGCTGTGTAAGGATACTGATCGATCGTCGCGTCGACTCCACGAGCGCGCGCTTCGTCGATCAACCGTAGAGTGTCGACGCTCTTTCCCCAGTTCGCGGGACCGATGATCTTATGGTGAGTCACCTGAGTGGGAAGGCCGCCGCGTTCGCCGATCGCTATCGTCTCTTTGACGCTGTCGATTATGCCGGAAGCTTCGTCGCGCATGTGCGAGATGTAGATGCCTCCGAAGCGGCCGGCGACACGCGCCAACTCGATGACCTCGTCAGTTGGGGTGAAAGTACCGGGCACATAGAACAGCCCGGAGCTGAGCCCGAACGCGCCGTCCTTCATTCCTTGCTCGACCAGCGCGCGCATCTTTTCCAGCTCTTCCGCGGTCGGCTGGCGATTGGCGTTGCCGATGACCGCGGCGCGCACCGCGCCCTGGCCGATGAAGCTGCCGATGTTCACCGACTTCGGCAATGCTTCGAGCCTGTCGAGAAACGGTTTTAGCGGCACCGCTGACGAGCCGTCCGGACCTTCGATCAAAGTCGTCACGCCTTGCCGCACGTAGTTCTCAGCCGTCGGCACCTGAAAGATTCCGCTCCGCGCGTGGGTGTGAATGTCGATGAAGCCCGGCGCGATCATCTGGCCTTCGACGTCGATTACTCGAGCGGCGGAGTCGGTAATGGATGCCGCAATCTTAACAATCGCATCCCCGCGAATTGCTACGTCGGCTCGATACCAGGGACTGCCCGATCCGTCCACGATACGCCCGTTTCGAAGCACGAGATCATAGGTTGGGCTCTGCGCGGCTGGGGACTGAGCAAACAGAAACAAGACGCTCGCGGCAATGGCGATGATAGTGAGTTTGCGCATAACGCGGATTCTCCTGCCCCGGATTCGCTTTGACAGTGTGAGTGTTTTTAGTCCCATCCCATTCGTTCTCGCAACGACGTTATGTGCGCGGCGTGGTGCCGGCCGTGCCAGGCATACAGACAGACGTTCTTCGCCAGGCTTAGGACTCCAATCTCCGGATGGCGAAACGTGCGCGCGAATTCAGCCGGCCCTAGCGACTTCATCAGCAGCACCCATCGCTTGTGAAGCGATTCGAGCAACGCGAGGGACACATCGATCGGCGTCGCGCGCGAATCCTCCAGCTCGGCCCATCGATCTTCGTGGTAAGCCTTGATCGTCGGTTCGTCTTCGGTCAGCGCGAGCTTGAACCGGCAGTAGCTGTTCAGATGACTGTCGGGCACGTGATGCACGACCTGGCGAACAGTCCAACCACCGGGCCGATAAGGAGCGTCCAGGTGATCCACGGATAAACCCTCTACGGCAGCTCGAAGCTTCGCCGGGGCTTCCGCAATTTCGTCCATCGCTCGCCGAATGTTTCATCTGTCGGTGCGCCTTCTAGTTTGAAACGTCCAATAGGGTATTTAAGATCAGTCACTGTTGCTCCTCACCCAGAGTTCGTAGTTCGGCCTTTAGGCGGAAGTTGTAGCCCTTCACCGCAGAGACCAACATACAAACTTCCGCCTAAAGGCCGAACTACGAACAAGGTTGCGTTAGGGCGTTCTTCAATCACCCTCCTGGCGCCAAACGCACCGTCGGCCGTTCCAGTAAATCAACGCGCTTGCCGATTCGCTTTTCTCGACGTGTAACGCGTCGCCTTTCAATAACGCCGCCGCAGCTTTTCCAACGCGCTTAGCGGCCGTAGCTTTCGGAGTTACGTTCCATATATCCATCCAGTCGAAGTTGTCGCCGCCATTTCCTACTTCGGTTCCGGCACCGATAAACAAAACCTTGTTGGTGGATGAATGGCAAACTGCAATGCCGATCTTACCGCTGCTCTTCTGCCTGACCAGGATCGAGATGTCCGGCTTGCCGTCGCCGTCGAAATCTCCGCTAAGATACGAGGGCTTCAAGTGAGAAGAGAAATCATATTGCCGTTCAAGCCCGGTTGTTTTGAAGGGCCTGGTTGCTGATTCCGGGATGGGGGTTGACTGCGGTGGATTCTGCCGGCCTTGAGCGAAAGCCGAATGGGCGAGCATCAAGAGGATACAGAGAATCGTTTTCATATCTCACTCGCGTGTGAAGCGCCCTCCTTCACTATGGCTTGTTGCTCTCATCGACGCTGGCCGTCAGAACGTAAGCTTGCCCCTTGGCCGAACCTGAAATAGTTATGCGCCCCTTTATGTTTCCATCCTTGTAATCAACGTAAACCTCATTGGGCGCTGAGCTGCCGCTTCCGGTGATATTGCCATGGCTTTCTTCGATTTCTTTCTTTATCTGAGAAACTATGGCTGCGATGAACTCGCTCTTATTAAACTTGTTCTCGCCTTCTTCAATTATCGTAACGTAGGCTGTGCTTGTAGATGAACTATGAACGTCTGCTCCGCGGGGTCCAATTTTTCCGGTAGACCCTCCGATGCCGCCACCGCCGCCTGCCCCGAAGGTGGCGTCTATGCCTTTGTAGGCAGTCGCCTTCACCGATCTGTCGAGCATGAACTTGGAGAGGAAGGCGCTCTGCTGCATGTGCATCAATATGCGGCATCCGCAGAGCATAGTTACTGCTGCCAGCACAATCAACGTTCTCTTCATAGCGTTCTCACGAGCGGAGTTCTTGGCGCGATCGTGCACGCACGCCAACGCATGTCACGCAGCGTACTGTTTGAGCGCTCGACGATCAATCTTTCCACGATCGTTCTTTGGAAGATCATCCCTGAACTCGATCCACCGCGGATACTTGTAACCGGCGAGCCTGCTTTTCACATACTGTTTCAACTCGCCCTCAAGCTCGGCGCTCGCCGAAAAGCCTTCGGCGACCACGACGAATGCCTTCGGCTTAACGAGCTTGTCGCTATCGCTGGCGCCGATCACCGCGCATTCGCGTACCGCTTCGTGTTCCTGCAAACAGTTCTCAATCTCTGTAGGCGAAACAAAGATGCCGCCGACTTTCAACATCTCGTCTGTGCGCCCGCAGTACCAGTAGTAGCCGCGCTCGTCCACTCGAAACTGATCGCCCGTCGTGCACCAGTCACCCGCAAAGGTCGCCTTGGATGTTTCGTGCGCGTTCCAGTAGCAAAGCGCCGCCGAATCACCTTTGATCCGAAGCGTGCCCATCTCTCCAGCCGGTACCTCGCGCCCTTCGGCGTCGACGATGCTCGCTTCATAGCCTGGGACGATCCTTCCAAGACTGCCGAGAACTACATCGCCCGGATAGTTCGTGATGTAGATGTGAAACATCTCAGCCGAGCCGATCCCGTCGAGGATCTCAACTCCGAACGTTTCCACCCAGCGCTGATAGAGTTCAGGCGGAAGCGCTTCGCCTGCCGACAGACAGAATCGCAACGATGAAAGATCGTAACGAGTCCTCGCGTCTCCGACTTGCAGCATCGCGTTGATCATCGTCGGGACGCTGGTGAGAATCGTCGGCCGGTGTTTCTGGATCATCTCGAACATCGTCTCGGCGGTCGAGCGCTCCGGAAACAACGCGGTGGATCCGCCCGCCGCAAACGGAAACAGCAGGTTCGTCCCGGTCGCGTAACCGAAGAACAGCTTCGGCACCGAAAGCGTGATGTCGTCTTTAGTAATGCCCAGCACCTGTTTCGCGTAGCACTCGGTGTTGTACGGTAAGTCGTGTTGAAGATGAACCGCGGCCTTGGGATGTCCAGTCGAGCCCGACGTGAAAAGCCATATCGCGATGTCGTCTCGCTTCGTGGGCGCGGTCTCGAGCGTGTCAGGCGCCTCCATCGTCACACGGCCGTAAGACCGAATAGACGATCGGCCTTCCAGGCCTTCGAGACTGCCGGACACTTTCGTCCCGACGACGATCGTGTGCTTGAGGTAAGGCGACGTCGAAGCGGCGGGAGTGAATCGCTCCATCACGTCTGCGTGAACGACGGCGACTTTCGCGCGGGTGTAGTCGAGATAGTACTCGTAGTCGGCGGCCGGCAGGATGGTGTTGACCATCGTGATGACTGCGCCTATCTTGGCGACTCCGAACCAGGTGGCTACAAACTCGATCGAGTCGGGCAGGACTATCAGCACGCGGTCTTCCATCTCGACACCGAGCCGCAGCAAAGCGTTTCCGACCTCGTTCGCCATTTGCTGGACTTCTCTGTAGGTGTACTGCTTTTTGCCGCAGTAGACCGCGATCTTATCGCCGAACCCTTCTTCGATTCGATCATCGAGGAAGTACGTCGCGATGTTGAATTGTTCGGGAAAAGTGATGGCCATCGTCTACTCGAAAACGATGCGACGAGCTTCGTGCTCTCGTACTTTGTCTTCGTGCTGGAGAGTCAGACCAATGTCGTCCAGCCCCTTGAGCAGGCACTCACGGCGAAACGGATCAACCTCGAAGCTGAACCGGAGGCCGTCATCATCGGTCACCCACTGCCGCTCCAGATCGACCGTCAACTCGTAACCAGGACTCGCTGCAGCTCGCTCGAAGAGTTGCTCGACTTGTTGTTCTGCAAGCGCCGCTGGGAGCATGCCGTTCTTGAAACAGTTGTTGTAGAAGATGTCCGCGAAGGAGGGCGCGATAATCGAGCGGTATCCGTAATCGAGCAGCGCCCACGGCGCGTGCTCGCGAGAAGAGCCACAACCGAAGTTGGCGCGAGCTACCAGAATTGTCGCGCCTTGAAAGCGCGGCTGATTCAGTTCGAACTCGGGCTTGAGCGATCCGTCCGGATTGAACCGCCAGTCATAGAACAAGAACTGCCCGAATCCGGTCCGTTCGATCCGCTTCAGGAACTGCTTGGGAATTATCTGATCAGTGTCGACGTTGACTCTATCAAGCGTCGCAACCAGTCCTGTATATCTCTTGAATTGATTCATACCGGGCTTTCATTGAACATCATTGTACGAGATAGGTCTTGATAGCGGCGTACACTTTGTCGGTTCCGGCAGAGATCTGCTCCATCGATGACTTGAAATCTTCCAGGTCGAAGCACTTGTTCGTGACTTCGGCTCGCAGGAACAGATCTTCGTCGTCATCGAAACCGATCTTCACCCGGTCGATGTCATGCACGATCCGCAGCAGCTTGAACATCATTTCGGGGGTGACTTTCATTGAGGCCTTCGCCGCGACGACGGCTCCCATGACGATGAGGTTTTCAGCGGAAGTCACAAACACCTGGATGTCGGCCTTCGATTTGCCTTTGAAGCTGACTACCCAGACGTTGTCTGCTGCTTTTCTGTAAGTATATCCCGACCGCTCCAAGATCTGGGCGAGCTTTGACACGACTTGCGGGTCAGTCTTGGTTTGCGGGAGCGCTTTGGCCGGCGTACCCGGTATAACGCTCGCGACAACCATCGTCATCAGGCCTAAAACGATTGCTTTGCGAAATGACTTCATTAAGGTTCCTTTGAAAAGTCCGACAACCTATTCCCATTCACGAATGTCAACGAAGTGCCCGGCTATTGCTGCTGCCGCCGCCATCGCCGGGCTCACCAAATGAGTGCGACCGCCGCGTCCCTGGCGGCCCTCGAAGTTTCGATTCGAAGTCGAGGCGCAGCGCTCGCCCGGCTGAAGGATGTCCGGGTTCATGCCGAGGCACATGCTGCAACCCGACTCTCTCCAATCAAACCCGGCCTGTCTGAAAACCTGATCAAGCCCCTCCAGCTCGGCCTGCCGCTTGATCTTCTGCGAACCGGGCACGACCATCGCGTAAAGCCCACTCGCGACCTTCTTGCCTTTGATCACGCTCGCCGCCGAGCGGAGGTCTTCGATGCGCGAGTTGGTGCAAGAGCCTATGAACACTCGATCAACATTGATCTCTTGAATCGCCGTGCCTGGTTCCAATGCCATATACTCGAGCGCGCGTCTGGCCGCCTTGCGCGCGTTCTCGTCGGGCATCGATTCCGGATCGGGAATCGCTCCGGTTACATCCGTCACCATTCCCGGATTCGTTCCCCAACTCACCTGAGGCGCAAGCGATGAAACGTCGATCACCAGCTCGCGGTCAAACATAGTTCCCGCGTCCGTAGGGAGAGTTCTCCAATATTCGACCGCCGCCTCGAACGCATCGCCCTTGGGAGCGAACGCGCGGCCTCTTAGATAAGCATAAGTCGTTTCGTCGGGAGCGATCATGCCTGCGCGCGCGCCTGCTTCGATCGACATGTTGCAAACAGTCATTCGCTCTTCCATCGTCAGGCCGCGAATCGTCTCGCCGGCATACTCGATCACGTGACCGCTCGCGCCATCGGTCCCGATTGAACGAATCATGTAGAGCACGATGTCCTTGGCGGTAACGCCGCGGGCGAGCTTGCCTTCGACGGAAATCAGAAAAGTCTTCGGCTTTGATTGCGGAAGGCACTGCGTCGCCAGCACGTGTTCGACCTCGCTGGTTCCGATGCCGAAAGCCAGCGCGCCAAACGCGCCGTGCGTCGAAGTGTGGCTGTCGCCGCAGACGATCGTGGCTCCGGGTTGAGTCAATCCTAATTCAGGACCGATGACGTGAACGATTCCTTGATCAGGGCTGTCCAGTCCATAAAGCTCGATGCCGAACTCTCGGCAGTTATGTTCAAGAGTGTCAATCTGCGTTTTGGAAATTGGATCGGCGATTGGAAGTGAGCGGCTCGAGGTCGGCACGTTATGGTCTGCGGTTGCGAACGTGAGATCCGGCCTCCTAACTTTGCGCCCTGCCATTCTCAAGCCTTCGAACGCCTGAGGCGAGGTGACTTCGTGAACAAGGTGGCAGTCGATGTAAAGAATCACGGGCTCGCCCGGTTCATGATGGACGGCGTGAGCGCCCCAGATTTTGTCGAATAGAGTTCGTGGCATATGAAGCTAACAATAGAACTGAATCGCCGTAGATACTACTCCAAATCGCGCGCGGGTGTCCAAAACTTCGTCGCCTTTGCGTGAGATCTTGCACGCGAAGACGCAAAGACGGCGCTCACCGCTCGGGCTGATACAAGTATCTACCCTTGGTCTCGGAAGCCATCGATTCTGCTACCTTCAAGAAGGCTCGCGCCGCGTGAGACAAGCTCGCATTCTTGCGATACACCAGCCGGAGCTTTCGTTCTATTTGCAAGTCTTTCACTGGCACGCGTACAAGCTCGCCGCTGGCGACTTCATCCTCGACGCATATTCCCGGCACCAGAGCGACGCCGCTGCCTCGAGACACAAATAGCTTTATCGCTTCAATCGTCGGAAGCTCGACATCCAGGTTGAGCGGGGTCTTGTGGCGCTTGAAGGCCTCAAGGACTTTTGCGCGATAAGGCGACTGGACGTTGTGCGCGACAAACGATTCGGCGCCGAGTTGGCGTATGCTGACTTGCTTCGATGACGCCAGCGGATGTCTCGGGTTGACCACAAACGCCAACTCGTCGCGATAGACAACGATCGACTTCAGCGACGACTCTTCAGGATTGAACGACAGCACGCCGAGTTCGGCAGCGTGCTTGAGCACATCAGCCGGTATGCGGCTGGCCAGCGACCTCAGCACAGTCACTTTGATCATCGGATACAGCCGGCGGAACTCGGCCAGAGCGGGCAGCAGGTAAAGGCACGTGAACTCGTTCGCGGCGATCGCAAGCTTGCCCTTGTGCATCTCGCGAAGCTCTCTGAGCGCGACGTGCGCCTCGCTTCGCAGGTTTAGAAGCTTTTGCGCGTATTCGTGAAGCATCTGGCCGGCGTCGGTCAAAGTCCCGTCGCGGGACGAGCGGTCGAAGAGCGACTCGCCCACTTCGCGTTCGAGCTTGCGAATCGCCTGACTCACAGCAGGCTGTGTGCGATAGAGCTTCTCTGCCGCGCGCGAAAAGCTGCCTTCCCGAGCCACCATAACGAACACTTCGAGCTGAAATAGATCCATTCTCTCCCCTATAAGCGAAAGTTGGGCTGCAGACGAGCGCAGATTATAGCATAAGCAAAAGCAGCCGCTAGCCCAAGAATTATAACTTTGACTTTGGGCGCTTCGACCAATACGATGTGGCCGGTAGGCGTGAGCCCTATGAGGAGTGGACTATCTATGGCAGACCCGAAGGTGATCATATTTGACACCACACTAAGAGATGGAGAGCAATCGCCCGGCTGCAGCATGAATCTGGCTGAGAAGCTGCGAATGGCCCGCCAGCTTGATCGGTTGGGCATTGACGTGATTGAAGCCGGGTTCCCAATTGCGTCCGACGGCGACTTCGAAGCAGTACAGTCGATCGCAAGGGAAATCCGACGGCCGACGATCGCCGCGCTCGCGCGAGCAACTCGCGAGGACATAGTGCGGGCGTGGGGGGCAGTCAGCGATGCGGCCCGTCCGCGCATTCACACCTTCCTGGCGACTTCCGACATTCATCTTGAGTACAAACTCCGGATTACACGCGAAGAGGCGATCGCGTTAGCGCGCGAGGCGGTGGGACTCGCGCGCTCGCTGTGCGAGGACGTGGAGTTCTCGCCCGAAGACGCCACGCGCACCGACCTGGATTTCCTTTGCGCAGTTGTCGAAGCCGCGATCGACGCGGGCGCTTCCACGATCAACATCCCCGACACCGTCGGCTACACCACGCCTCGCGAGTTCACCAGGATAATCGAGACGATTCGCAGCACTGTGCCCGGCGCCGAACGAGCTACGATCTCGGTTCACTGTCACAACGACCTAGGGCTTGCGGTCGCGAACACGATCGCGGCCATCGAGGCCGGCGCTCGACAGGTCGAATGCACGATCAACGGGATAGGCGAGCGCGCCGGGAATGCCTCGCTCGAAGAGATCGTGATGGCGTTGCGCGTTCGAAACGATGTTATGCCGTTTGCGACCGACGTCGTAACAAGCGAGCTTTATCCGGCGAGCCAGTTGTTGACCGAGCTGACCGGCGTTTCGGTTCAGCCTAACAAGGCCATCGTCGGCCGCAACGCATTCGCCCACGAGGCCGGAATTCATCAGGACGGCGTGATCAAGAACAAGCTCACCTACGAGATCATGACGCCGCAATCGGTCGGCGTGCCCGACAGCAAACTGGTGTTGGGGAAGCACTCAGGCAGGCACGCGCTCGGGCTGAGGTACGAGCAGTTGGGCTATGAGTTTTCGCGGGGCGAGCTGGACCGGGTTTACAAGCGGTTCACCGCGCTCGCCGATGAGATCAAGGTTGTTGAGGATCATCATTTGATCCGGATCATAACCGAGGACCTGGAGGAGGCCACTGCCGCGTAATGATGGGCTAGCAAGAGTCACATCGCCAGTGAGCGGAGTGGTGTGGGCCAGCCTTCGAAGTAGCATAGACTTCAGTCTGTGTCGCGCAGTTTCCGTAAAGCAATCCCAGACACAGACTAAGGTCTATGCTACCTGGAGGCTGGCCTCTTTGTCCGGTTCGAACTGTTGAGCGTTTATGCGGTGTTTGGATGCCTACGACAAACTGAAGTTTGTCGGACGCAAAAAACTAAAGAGGAGGCGAGATGACGTTGTACCGGTGGGACTCAGTCGAGCGAAAGTTCACGCCTACGTCCGTTCGAAGCAACATGCCGCTCGGCGAGCGAGTCCGGCGGATGCACGTGGGCAAAGGTCAGCGCATTCGAGCTGAGGTTGCGACCGGGGAGTTGTTCATTCGCGTAATGGAGGGGGCGTGGCGAATGCAAATCGCCAACAGCCAGTTGACCGTGCGTCACGATGAAGCGGTGATCATTCCATCCGGATTCAGCCACTCCGCCGAGGCTATTGAAGACAGCCTTGCGCTTCAGATGGAGGACGAGCAAGAGCACCCCGCACACGATTCACGATGGGCAGTGTGAATGCATCAAACGGCGAGCGCCTTCCTCACGGTCTCGTCGTCGCCGGCATGAACGGTTTGACAATGCCGCGCGAAGAATCGCGCCGATTCATTGTTCTTGCTGCGAATACTTCTTGAGAGCCCTATTTCTGCCTGTTCAGAAACTCCATCAATTGATTTGCCAGTTCGGGCCTCTTCTCTTTGAGGAATTTGTATTCGTTCATCGCGGAGTCTCTATCCCCGGACTCCGCATACGCCATGCCGAGATAGAAGCGGAGAGTTATGTTCGGGTTTGACTTGACCGCTTCCCTCAAGTACTCAACGGCTTCGTAGTGGCGTCGCTGCTTGATAAGAACCAGCCCAACCAAAGCGTGCGCTTCATCCGCGTAGATGAAGTCAGGCTTGGTGCTTAACGCCTGCTTAGCAGCTTCGAGCGCTTCATCTAGCCGGTTGAACCTGAGATAGCTTCGAGCCATCTCCATGTGCACTTCTTCGGCATCCTCAGGCTTCAGACTGAGTGCTTGTTTGAAGGCCTCAATTGCCGAGTCGTAGTGGCTCAGGCTGTCGTTAGCGCGGCCCAGCCACAAATAAGCATCCGCATAATCGGGTCTAAGCCGCAGCGCGTTGTTGTATGCTTCTATCGCTTTTTCATCCTGGCCTTCCCAGTGGTAAGCCATCCCCAATTTGAAATGCAATTCAGGTGAGTTGGGATTGGCAGCCAGTTGCTCGTTCAGCTTTTCTATTTCCCCAGGGCCGTCGAGCGAGAAATTGAAGGTGATTGTGCCGATGACTCTCACCGGCACTCCCTGTAGCTTAGTCTGCGAGAATCTCCACCCGCTTGCCGCCGCAACCGCAGAGTCTTTAAGCAAGGGATGGCCTGAAATTGCGCGCGCTGAGATGGTGTTACCTTCCTCATCGATCGTCACTTCAACAACAACGGAGCCACTAATTCGAGCTGCTTTCGCGAGCGGCGGGTAGACAGGCTCGACGCGCCTGGTTGCCGAGCCTTGAAACACGCCGCCGGACTTGCGGATTATCTTTGGCTGCGGCTCCTCACGTTGAGGCTCTTGCGCGAGTGCTGTCGGTGCTAAACAGAGACTGAGAGTCAGCAACGTGCAGGTCAGCCTACACCTCGATCGTTCCGCCGATTGCATGATGAACCTCCACGCCGACGCTTATTTCGCGCCGGCCGCGAACCGTTTTATCTGGGGATATGTCTCATCAGTCGCGTTGGCTATCTGTTCGACAAGATATTTCAATTCCTGGTTATCCAAGAGTCTCACGTGTGCGTCCATTCTCAGATAGAGCATGTCCTCAGACAATGCGAGCTTGATCGAGTCGAACTTGTGGTTCAGCTCGAGCAGCTTTGTCAATACTGCCGGCTCCAGCTTCAGGTCTTTGCGATCTACTAGCTTGACGATCACAATCAGCATGTCGTCGGCGAGCGCGAGCCTGATTGCAAACTCCTTAAGGTTCTTGCCGGTGCCAGGGACCTCCCACAAACCATCGCCCACTTTCGTGTAACTGTACCCCGACTTCTCAAGAAGTGCGACGATCTCGGCTGCGCCCTTCGATTTGTCCTGGCGACCAGCCGAACACACCCCAGATAAAGAAGGCAACATGAGCACGATTGCTGCCAGCGCCAATAAAGCTTTACTCAGCACGAGCGTCCTCCAGATGAGATGTCATGACCACGGCTTCGTTGGTGTCGCGCCGGATCATACCACACCGCCGGGCCGGCATCGCAGCGAAAGAACTGTTGAACCAGAGTCATGATCCCACGCAAACCTGATCTGCTGATTTGCCAACACAGGGAACGTATCGCTTACCAATGCAAAACGACCTTGCCGACCGCCTTTCGCGATGCGAGAAACTCCATCGCATCAGCCACGTCCTCCATGTGGAAGCGGCCGCCGATCACCGGCTTCAGTAGCCCGGTTTCGTAAAGCGCCAGTAGTTCCTTCCAGCCCTGTCCGATCTTCGCGGGATTGTTGTGGCGATACGATCCCCAGTGGAGACCGACTACGCTGTAGTTTTTCACCAGCACGTGATTCGAGACGAAGTTTGAAAACTTGCCGCTGGTGAACCCGATCAGCACCAGCCGGCCTTCGAAGGCGATGCACTTGGTGCTGCGCTCGCCGATCTCGCCTCCAACAGGATCGTAAATCACATCAGCGCCTCGCCCGTTTGTTTCGCGCTTCACCACCCCGACGAAGTCCTCGGTCTGATAGTTCAACACTACGTCCGCGCCGTGATCGCGAACCAGCGCGATTTTCTCATCCGAGCCAACGGTGCCGATTATTTTGCCGGCGCCGAGCGCGCGAGCGATCTGAACCGCCGCGAGCCCCACTCCGCCAGCCGCCGAGTGAATCAGGACGGTTTCGCCCTTCTGCAGCGCGCCTCGATAAGCCAGCCCGAAGTATGCCGTCTGATAAACAAGCGGAAAAGACGCGGCTTCGTCATCGCTCATCGAATCCGGTTTCGGGTGAGTGTGCGACTCCTCGGCAATCGCGTATTCGGCGAACCCTCCGACAGCGACCTGTGCGATTACGGGCTCGCCTCCGGAGAATCTGCAGACGCCGGGCCCGACTTTCTCAACCGTGCCGGCGATTTCGAAGCCGGGTGAAAAAGGCAACGCGGGTTTGAACTGATACTTCCCGGTGATGATCAACAGGTCGGGAAAGTTCAACCCGGCTACATTGACTCGCACCAGGACCTGTCCCTCGCCGGGTTGAGGTTGATCGATCTCGTCGATCACAAGATCGCGTGGGCCGCACCAGTCATGCGCGCGGATGGCTTTCATTCGCAGAGCTCCTTCCGAGGTTTCCTAAAGATGGGATTGCGGAGCTTATGCTAGCGAAGAGATTCAGCGCGGTCAAATGGAGACTTCCCAGCAAGCCCCGGTCGCCCCGGAGCGCAGGCATCCTTGCCTGCTTCTTTCCGCAAACGGCTATTTCTCTCTCTCGCCCGAAGTCATTCGGGCACGGATGCGTGCGCTCCCGAGACCGGCCTTTCTTGCCGCACATCCCTGTACACAATGAGTTTGGCTTTCGACTCAATTCGACTCAGGGATGGGCGCACCGGGTCTATGCGCGGTGAGGTACTGCGTGTGTACGATTCCGACTCGGCGAAGAGCGTTGACGAGGAAGGCCGCGTTGAATCGGGAAGCCGAGGCAAGCAGACACTTAAGCGAGGCGGCATCGGCGCCGCGGCAGGCGCGGTGATCGCAGGGATCGCCGGTGGAGGAAAGGGCGCTGCAATCGGAATCCTGGTCGGCGGCGCGGCAGGCGCAGGCTCGATAGCCGTTCAAGGCAGCAAGGAACTGAAGATCGAGCGCGGAACGGAGATGTTGATCAAGGTCAATCCCCGCTAATCATCAGATCACTGAAGACCGACTCACCGGTTACTCTCCAGATTACTGCTTGGGATAAACTCGCAAGGTCAGATCGACGGTGAATGCCGGTAGGGTCGGAGTGTCTGTTACAACACGCAATTGATCCGCGTAAAGGCCGTCGGTTTCGATCGGTAAGGACTCGACCAAAATCTTGTAGCTTCTCCCAGGCTGGACGACTTCGACGCGAGAAATGAACTGCTTTGTCGCGCCTTCGACACGCAGCACCCTCACGGTAGCACCATCAGCCGTAACCGAGAACTCCGCCGTAGCCTTCTTACCCGCCAGGGCATACATCGACGCTCGCGAGTCTGGCGATAAAAAGAGCGGACCGATGTGCCTGCCTTGCCGAAGGGGAGAACCTTTCAGCACATTGGCGACGAGGGTGAAGACAATCGTGGGACGCTCAGGATCGTTCGTGTGCAGTGTAGCGGTCTTACTTATCAAACCGGATTGGGATATCGTCTGGATTTCTATTTCAGCCGTCCCTTCCTTACCCGGAGGAATGACTCTGGCTGAGCGAGTTACGGTGCAGCCACAGTCGCCTTTGAAGTCTGTAATCAACAGTTCTGCGTCCCCGTCGTTCTTTATCACAAAGATCTGACTGATGACCTCACCAGTGTAAACATCGCCGAAGGTGAAGCTAGTAAAAGCAACGATCGCCTTGGGTGCAGATGGCCCGCAGTTGGTCGTGCGGGGTATGCGCCCCGCGTTCGTCGATGAAAGGCCCGCCGCGACGATGGCGATTAAGACCGCAATGCGAAGTGTCAGTAACACCGATGACCTGGCTACTTGAATTCCGGATACGCGCACGTTTTTGTCCTCAAACCTGAATTTTCCAAGCTCAAGAGTAGTTCACGTGGTACAGACCGCGCAATGCTGTCAAGTCATGATGCCGTTGAGTCCGCTCGCAAGGTAACGCGAGAGCCGGCGTTCTAGCGCTGGGGCGTACCTTGAATAAACCCTGTGCTGCTGTTATGGTTCAATTAAGTTTGAATAAGGATCATGTTGATGTCCGATAGAGTAACCGCGGCCGCCTCGCGAGCCCTCCTCGCTATCTTGTTGACCGGAATGACGGCGCTCTCACAGATAGAGTTCAGCAGGCCGAAGCCTGCCAAGCCTCTGCCTAACCCTTCAATCATCAACTCGACGCGCGATGAAGTGCTGTCAATTACTAAGCAGATGCTGGAAACGAGAGAGATTCCGCTCGACAAGGAAGACTGCAGCAACACAACCGGGGAGTGCACCCTGCTCAGCAAGCCGGTGGTCTTCATAAAGGGTATCGCAACCAAGAGTCAGCTTGAACATTACTGCGAAATGCCTGCGGTTGAGGTGCGTAACTGGGCCAGGGGGCGCTACGTGCTTCGCTTTCAGATCACTCCGGCTACGCCGAAGACCTCTCAGGTCGGCGTCTACGCCAAGTTCGAGGGAATGCTGAACGCTGTCACCGGCAGCGAGTGGGTACCGCTCACTTCAAAAGGCGAACTCGAGGACCTGATGCTTCGGTGCATTCAGGATCGCATCCAAGGCGGAGACTGCAAGGACATATTCCGATGAGAGGTCACTCCAGGCCTTAGGCCGAGGGACTTCTGTCTTGGCCCGAGTCGATTCAGATCGACGGAGCTGTCCGCTCACAGAATCGTTCAATCTGACTCAGTGTGTCGGGATGTATTCCTAATGTGGAGTTTTGTATCAGGTTTATGATTCCTGTCTAGCTTTGGTTCAGACTAGAGGTTTAAGTCAATCTAGCATCGAAGCGACCCCGTTCAGGTGACCTAGCCCGCCATCAAATTGAATTCGTTCCTAGGCTGGAACAGCGCCGATCACGGAAATCACCGTGGTACCGAGTTTGCACACCCTACGCAGGGATCGATTACATTGACACTCTGTTAATGCCCTCCAAGCGCTTACAGGGTCGGGGACGGTAACCAGCATGATCGCCCAGCCAAACGGCCACGAACTACAGAGGAGATAATTCGATGATTTTGGGAAGGAAGCTTCATCCGAACAGCAGGCTTGCGGCATCCAGATCAGAAGCGGGCTTCTCAATGATTGAACTGCTCATTGTGTTTGCGGTGACGGCAATTCTGACTGCCATCACGTTCATCAACCTCAGGTCGAGCAAGCGATCCTATGCCCCGGACGATGAAGCGACCCAGATCGTAAGCTACTTTCGAGAGGCCCACCAGAGGGCTCTTTCGCAACGGCAGACTCAGCGTGTGACTATCGATCGCAATGCGCTGGTTATTCGTCTAATGGACGAAGGGCTACTGCCGGGCGGTGATGAGGTGGAGGTCATCAGAGGGACGCTTAACGGCACGGTCACGATGCAACAGCCCACGGTGAACAGCGTTCTGATCCCGACGCCTCCGGGTCCTTATAACTACAATCCGGCTCAATTCCCGAACGGAGTCTGCGAATTGAGATTCCGGGCTGACGGGTCGGTGGTTGATCCGGCCGGAAATTCGATAAGCACAACATTATTCTTTACTCCGCTCGACATGAATGACCAGAGCGCCAACCTGGTTCGGGGGGTCACTCTGTTTGGGCCAAGTGGTTCGACGAGAACCTGGAAGTACGACGTTGACAATAACAGGTTCCTCGCGGGGGGATGGTAATGAACGGCACCAAAACGCAAGAATCAGGATTTTCTTATGTCGACGTAATGATCGCGGTCACGATCCTACTGGTGGGAGTGATGGCTCTGCTATCTGCGATCACGAGCGGGATAGCAATGACCACCAAAAGCCATAACGCGTTGACGGCCAAGCAGATGGCTTCGTCAACAGTTGAATCTATCTATGCGGCACGCGACCTTCCCGCCACCGTCGCCCCCCCACGCGTAGCACTCGGGTGGGAGTCGATTGGAAACGTGGGCAACCTTGCAATTCCAGGAGGGATCTTTCTCGCTGGCAGACAGCCCATATACCCCTCGGCTGGAAATGACGGCATTTTTGGAAGCGCAGACGATCCTGCCGGCCCGGATGGATTGATGGGGACTGCGGATGATGGCGAGGCCATCTCACTCCTGCAGCGCGAGATCAGAGTAACTGACATCATTGATCCTGATCGACCCAACGCACCAATCACTTTGCGTCAGATCGACGTGATTATCTACTACTCTGTCGGGTCCCTTGCGCGTCAGGAAACATTCACGAGTTACATTGCGAATTACAGAGTTAGGCAGGACTGAGGGGAGAACTTAAGGATGCGAAACAGATTCGAAGCCGCAGCTACAGTGAACGACGGCAATCACAGAGAGCGACGCGAGGCGGGCTTTACGATCATAGAGATCTCGGTAAGCATAATAATCTTCACGATCGTAATGGGTGCGGTCTATGGACTGCTCAAGGTGGCGCGGGCGGGTCGGCTCAACGTCAACCAGCATGCCGAGGTTCTGCAGAATGCCCGCATTGCGATTAACACGATGAGCCGGGACGCGATTAACGCCGGAGTAGGCTATCCAAATCTGGGCGCCAACGTGCCAGATAATCAGATCAGTGCTCTGCTGGGGGGTGTTGCCGACGCCGACCCCGACCCGGACGTCCTGACCCCAGTCTACGCTCGGGACAATCTGCGGGTAATCAATGCTCGGAACGATCAGGGCGTGATCGTACCAACGGCCACGGACCAGGTAACCTTTCTGTTCATCGACGACACGTTCAACAACCGCGTCTCGCTGCCGATCAGCAATATCCTCAACCAGGGAGCGGAGCTTACAATCGCTCCCGGTTTCCTCAACACTCCCTGCACCCTGGGAGACATTTATATCATTACCGGCCAGAATGGTTCAGCGCTCGGTGTGTTTCACGACGGGAATGTACCGGCCGGCGCTAACACTGACAAGCTTACTTTTGCCAGCGGCGATACTCTCGGGATCGACAATCCGGGCGCCACCAGCCCTGTAGGTAATATTCTGGCACCCGCAAGCGTGCTGAGAGTATCTTGGGTCTCTTACTTTCTTGTACAGGAGGCAGGGGATGACGTAGGCACGGGGACTCTGATCCGCCGTGTGTACGGGGGAGCCGGCGGCTGGACCGATCAGCCCCTCGCATTTGGCGTCGAGAATATGCAGATTCAGTATTTGTTGCTCGACGGCAACGTAGTCGACGCGCCGGCACAGAATCAGATGGACGACATACGCCAGGTGCGCATAAGCGTGACCGTTCGCAGTCCGGATATTGATCCGGCCACGAATTTGCCCTTCAGAAGCACCCTCACGGCGACGTTCAGTACGCGCAACCTCGTGTACGAGAAGATATGAGCACTGGTTGAGACCCAATTCTTTGCGGTCTCGGATGCGAAGCTTTTAAGGGAATAGTCAAAGGAGAGTATTTATGAAGACTGAGAGATGCAAAGGGCACATCGCGAGCGGCGCCGGTCGGCAGGGTCAGCGAGGCACTGCAACACTCACCGCCATGCTGATACTCGGACTGCTAACGATCTTTACGGCGGCAACTCTCTCGCGGGTTACCACTGAGGCGTTGGTAATGGGTAACGACTATTCCAACACCCAGGCGTTCTATGCCTCGCAAGCCGGCCTGGAACTCATGTCGCGGAACTTCAATAAGATCTTCGACACTCAGTTGAGGCCCTCCCAGGCTGACCTGAATAGGATCAGGGCAGCGACGCCAACGATCGACGGCTTCACCTTCGCTCAGGACATCCGAAGCAGCGCCTCGAGCACGCGGCCGATCGAAGACGGTCCGTTCTCGGGACTGGTGTCGCTGCGAACGCCATGGGAGCTTCAGTCGGTGGCCACCTACGCGAACGGCGCTCAGACGCAACTCACGCGTACCTTTTACAATCACCAGATTCCCATATTCCAGTTCGGCATCTTCTACAACGACGATATGGAATTGCACCCCGGCCCTAATTTCAACTTCGGCGGGCGCGTTCACGCGAACGGCAATCTCTTCATGATGTGTGGCTCCAATCTCTACTTCCGCTCTCGGGTCACGGCAGTCGGCGAGATCATCACGGACACATCCCGAATGGGGGCGCGCACGGGAGACGCGGCCTGGGGTTGGAACGGGGCAGTGTGGGTCGCGGATTCCTCGGCTACGTTCCGCCAAGTCGTCAGGGGAAGCGTGCTAAAGCAGAGCGTTCCCAACACGCAACAGGGCCCGCCCCCCGACCCTGACATGCCGAACTGGACCAAGAACCCGACGTGGGATCAAGACCTGAAGGTCTTCAGCGGCAACTTGCTGGCTAGGCAGCCACAGCTTAAACTGCCGCTTCAGATCGGCACGAACGACGACCCCATTGAGATCGTCAAGCGCGGCATCAATGGCGAGAGCGCTATTCTCAGGGATTCACGATACTACAACAAGCCCTCCATCCGGGTGTCTCTCAGCGACAGCCAGGGCCGCCTTCCCGGCGGCGTGGGTGGTCGTCGCCTCGACGGCAAATGGGATGGACTAGCGGGCGGGGCCGCGGGTCAAAGCGGAAGTCAGGCTGTTCCGGGTGACGGCACCAGAGGCTATATGCCAAAAGCGATGAATGACGGCTACCAAGCAAAGCGCGTGAATGGCCATCGTCTTTACACGGATGCCAGTTACACCGACGGCGGTATGCCTGCCCTGCGGGAGACCTGGATCAAGGTCGAGATTGTCACGCAGAACAATGCTCTTCAACCAGTTGCGACGGACGTGACCGAGGACTTCCTAAGCCTCGGCCTGACGCATAAAAATGCGGCGGGACTCAATATTGGCGACGATCGGGCCATCCTCAAGATGCAGCGGTACGAAATGGTTGGCCCGCCGCTGAAGGTGGCCGCGGCTAATGTGCAAAACACGACGAATACCGCGACTTTCACCCAAAGACTCGACCCGCGCGATGCTAGCCAAAGACCGCTTTATGAATACGTTGGCACGATAAACTTTGTGGGTACCAGCCAGCTGGACACAGCCCCTACTCCGCACATCTGGCGGGTTACAAACTCGGAGGCGGCACCACAAGAAGCAACAGCCCAGGACGCTGTACAGGCGACTGCCGCAACGGCGTTCGAAGAACAAGTCACAGTAGGCGGTGTCACATACCGTGTTGTGCCTTTTCCAATCGAGATGTACAGCTCTCGCGAAGGTCTGTACAACGAGGACCTTCCTGTCGGCAGCTCCGGGACACCCGGTAACGCCGGAGCTCCTTCCTGGTGGTATCTTTACGCCGGCCTCCCGGGAGCGTTCGGCATCGCGGGGTCGACCAATTCAAAGGTTCCTGTCGTCGGGGTCCTGAGCGTCATCGACATCGATATGGGCAATCTAGACCGCTTCATGAGCGGGCTGTGGGACGGCCAGTTCCCCAATGGGCTAGTGTCCACCGCCGTGCCCGATAACGGCGGTTCCGGTTGTATTCTCTACGTCTCGGATCGTCGCGGGGATCGGGACAACGATGGCGAGTACGATATGGAGGACATCTACGGACCTAACGATGGAGTCATTCAGCCAGGCGAGGACGTCAACCATAACGGCATTCTCGAGGCTAGCTACGCCGCGAATAATGGCCAGGGGTGGGGGGAGTCGGACCGCTATACGGTGAGCATCGAGACTGACGCCGCTGCGTTGCAAGACCACCAGTACTTCCGAAGGGCCGTCCGCGTCATCAATGCCCAAACACTCACGCTCTATGGAACCTTGAACCGCGGCTACAGCGTCGCATCAGAGAATGGGTTGTACACTCGTGGCAACTTCAATTGCGGCACCGTGGCGGTGCCTAGCGGAATCACGACAGTTGGTACACCAACACAGCCGGCGGACTACAGTGGGAACGAGGTCCCGGCCTCCCTGGTTGCAGATGCGGTCACGATTCTCTCCAGGGAATGGAACGATGCCAAGAGCTTCCGCAATCCGTGCCAATACGGTACCCGCGTAGTTACTGCTGCGAATGGCGAAACAGCCGTGCGCGCCGCACTCTTAATGGGCGACACCAGAAGCAGCTTGAGGGTGGCCGGGGTCCCAAATCAAGGGGGCGGCGACTCCGACCTTGCGGGTGGTGTGCACAATTTCCCGCGGTTCCTTGAAAACTGGGGAGGCAACCGATTCAATTACTGCGGTTCACTGATCAACCTCTTCAACAGCCGCCAGCACGACGGCGCACACAAGAGTGGCGGTTACACCTACTCTCCCCCAAATCGTAACTGGGTTTTCAACACTGCGTTCTTGGACATCAACCGTCTGCCGCCCGGGACACCTTTCTTCCAATACATACAGATGACGGGGTTCCGGCAGACTATACGGCAAGTGACATAGGGTTCGGCGAAACAAACCTCGCCAAGCTTTTTGGGATACTTTCTTCACGACAAAGGCCCGCGTCTTACAGCGCGGGCTTTTTCTTTCATTGCACTGATTGACACCCCGCAGTATTGGATAGTAGGCTCGCGCTGTTCGAAACATCTCATACTTTGGGCCGGGGAGCCTCTCTCGCCCGCAGGACGGCCACTTTTTCAGAGACGAGTCTCTATGCCAACTCCGAGACTTTCACGAGTTGCTTGCCAGTATTACTGCCCTTCAGCATTGCAATGAAAGCGCGCGGCGTGTTCTCGATTCCTTCCTCGATGTCCTCTTTGTACTTCAGCTTTCCCTCCCTGACCCATTGCGCCATTTGCGTTATGCCCTGCGGATACCTGTCGATGAACTGAAAAACAAGGAATCCTTCCGCTTTCGCTTGCCTCACCAGCAGCGAGGTCAGGATCAGCCGCGGACCCACCTCCGGCTTCTCGAGGTTGTACTGCGAGATCTGACCGCAGATCGAAATCCTCGCCTTTGCGTTGATCAACCTGAACACAGCATCGGTGATCTCACCGCCGACGTTGTCAAAATACACATCGATTCCCTTCGGACACAGTTCCTTCAGCGTCTCGTAGTAGTCGCTCACGTTCTTGTAATTGAACGCTCCGTCGAGGCCAAGCTCGTCGGTCAGGTATGCGATCTTGTCATCCGCGCCGGCTATTCCGACCACGCGGCAGCCTTTGATCTTCGCGATCTGACCGACCAATGAGCCAACGGCCCCTGCCGCGCCCGAGACGACGACGGTTTCCCCGGGCTGCGGATTGCCGATCTCCAACAGCCCGAAATACGCCGTCAGGCCAGGCATCCCGAGAACGCCAAGCGCCGTCGATATCGGCGCGAGCGCAGGATCGATCTTTCTGACACCCTGACCATCGGACACCGCGTAGTCCTGCCAGCCGAACATCCCTTCGACTATGTCTCCGTCGTTGAATGCCACGTTATTTGACTGAATGACTTTTGCGACGACACCGCCCCCCATCACGCCGCCGATCGGCACCGGAGCGGCGTATGATTTGACGTCGTTCATTCGGCCACGCATGTAAGGATCGACGGACAGGTAAATCGAGCGGACAAGAATCTGGCCATCTCCTGACGTCGGAACTGGAGATTCGACCAGCTTGAAGTCAGACTCCTTCGGGAATCCAACAGGCCTTGCAGCGAGTAATATCTGTCTGTTCATTGTTGACATGATAACTTCCCCTCTTGTCTAAGCACATATGACCGCAGAGGGCGCCGAGGCTCGCACAGAACCACCGCTTTCCGGTTTCCTCGGGCTCTGCGGTGAATCGCCTTCCTTCACAACGAAGTTCGTTTCACTCCAGCAAATCGTTGAGCGTTACTGGCGATTTGGACTTGGAAGACTTCAAGAATGTCACGATGTCAAGAAGCTGTTTCATCGTGTACGCAGCGGCGTAGTCCTTCGGCATCACTGATTCGTTTGCGTACTCGACCTTTGCCACATCTGTCTTCTGAACTGTGCGCAGAACGGCAGGCAGCTCGGTTGTATCGTAGACTCGCAGCGATTCCGCGTCCTCTTCTTT
Organism: uncultured Clostridia bacterium; assembly: GCA_964548075.1. GTDB lineage: Bacteria > Acidobacteriota > Blastocatellia > UBA7656 > UBA7656 > Onstottus_A. The sequence goes on from CAZJQQ010000007.1 coordinate 41,214, forward strand.
TTTCACGCCGACGATTTTCTCGCCGTTGCGCAATGCGACGGTTATCGTCGCGTATGGCGAATCTTTGAGCTCACGCGTCAGAATGATGCTCAAAAACAATGCTCTCGGTGATCTACTCGATGCCGCTGAGAGATCTGGGCCAATCGGCGTTCCTTCGCCGTTGAAAGAGTGACAAGCGTAGCAGCTTCTCGGTTGAGACGAATCGAAGAAAAGAGCTTTGCCGGCTTGAGGGCTTCCTGCGAGCGACTTAGTTGCAATCGTGTCGGCAGCTTTGATAGGGGCGGTTGATGACAAAGCTGCCGGCAAGCTGTCAGCCGAACCGACAACGATTGCGCCTGTCTTGGTATCAGAGACAATGAATGCGACCAGCTTCCATATCTGCTCTTCTGAGAGTTCGGACTTGAAACTCGGCATCGATGTCCCGGAAATGCCGTTTGAGATTGACTTGAACACGTAACCTGATTCGAGACCTTTGTCGCGTAGTCTCGGCGCTCCTCCGCCGGCGCCGTCAGTTCCATGACAGTATGCGTTCCCACAGTTGGTCGCGAATAGCCTCGTGCCTTCAGCGATGAATTGCTGGTCTGTGAGCCTACCGTTCGCCTGGAGTGCGGACCCTGCTCGATGAGCTGCGGTAACGAATACAGGCAGAAAAGGCAGAAGCAGCAGGGCGGTCTTTGAAGCTATTGCTACTCTCATTCTCAGTTACTTGCTCTGTTGCGGCAGGGCGAACACAAACAGCGCGGAACCGCCGGGCCAGCCCGCCGCCTCGGGCCACGTCCTGGGCATCGAACTGACGAATATCGATCCCAATCCCGAAGGCGCTGCCACGTATTGGCGGCCTTTGACCGAGTAAGTTATGGGCCCGCCTCGATGACCCGAGCCCGTGTTAAACAACCAGAGCTGCTTGCCGGTCTTCGCATCAAACGCCATGAAGCGTCCTTCAACGTCGCCGGTGAATAGCACGTCTCCGCCGGTTACCAGCAGCGATGAGAGAATCGGATACTTGAAAGGCACGCTCCACTTCTTCTGCCCTGTCACCGGATCGAAGGCGTCGAGATGCGCGCGAATCGGCCCGTCAGGCGGCGGCTTCACATCGACGTTGCCTGCAACGAACGATCGACCTTCGCGAGCCTCTTGCGGAAGCACGGTCACGTTGGCGCACCACTCGATTCCGTCGTTATACAAAAGGCCCGTGCGCGGGCTGTACGCCGAGTGATTCCAGCTTCGCCCTCCGCCCCAATTCGGACAAATGAGATTTGGCTTTCCGACTTCGGGCTCGTTGCGTCCGATCAGCTTTCCGTCTTTATCGATGCTCTTGACCCAGGTGATCGTGTCGACGTAGGGCCACGCGTTGATGAATTTTCCGGTTTCTCGATTGAGCACCCAGACGAAGCCGCTCTTGTTCGGATGTATGAGAAGCTTCTCCGTCTTGCCGTTGCGCGTGACATCGATAAGCACAGATTCATAGGCTGAATCAAAGTCCCACGCGTCGTGAGGAATCTCCTGGTAGTACCACTTCAGCTTGCCGGTGTCGGCGTCAATCGCGACGATGCAGTTCGTGTAGAGATTTTCGCCAGGACGAACCGAGTTGTTGAAATCCGACGACGGATTGCCAATCCCCCAAAAGATCAAGTTCTGCGCTGGGTCATACGAACCAGTCAGCCAAGTCGATCCGCCTCCGTACTTCCACATCTCGGTCCCGCCCCAGGTCTCGTGTCCCGGCTCTCCCGGTCCGGGAATCGTGTAGAAGCGCCACGCCAGCCTTCCGGTCTTCGCGTTGAACGCGTTTATGTAACCGCGATGCGCGCTGTCGCCTCCCGTGCCGCCGACGATGAGTTTATCTTTGACGATAAACGGCGCGCCGTTAATATTGCAGCCGCACTTTTTGACGTCTTCGACTTCGACGTTCCAAACCTCCTTGCCGGTTTTCGCGTCGAGCGCGACTACGTGATTGTCCATCGTGCCGAAGAAAACCAGTCCATACCCGACTGCTACGCCGCGATTGAATTTGCCATAGGGCGATATGAGGTCTCGCGGGAACTTGTAGTTGTAAGTCCACAGCCGCTCGCCGGTCTCTGCGTTCAAAGCAAACACGCGGTCTTCGCTGGCGATGAGGTACATGACTCCATCGACTACGATCGGCGTCGCATTGAGTCCGCCTTCAACCTTGCCGGTCTGAAATGCCCAAACCGAAACTAAATTCTTCACATTGTCGGCGCGGATTTGATCAAGCGAGCTATAGCGCCACGCGTCGTAAGCTCCAAAGTAGGTGGCCCAGTTCTGCGGTTCCTTTCGCGCATTGACGAGGCGTTCGCCGGTCACGTCGCCGTTTCCATCTTGCGCGTTCGCTCGTCCGAATGCGGTGAGCACAACGATGAAACTTAGCCCGACTAAACCAGTCCAAGTTAGCTGAGATTTTTTCGAATCAACCATTGAGGACGCTCCTTCATTGAGGCGCACGTTGATAAACTTCAGTTAGCCGTTGGCTGCGACACTAGCCATGGCGGAAGGTCGCGGCAAACTGAAGTTTGCCGGACTTCGCCGCATTTTCGGAATCGCGCGAGATACTATCGCAGACGAGCGCCTGGCAACAAGCTCCCCTTAGACTCGGGCTGCAATCTGAGGATGTTAACTTCATGCCGGTGCTCGACATTCTCTCAGTTAGGCTGAGACTATCGCTCGCCACAGAACGTGGCGCCAGGTCCAGTCTACTTGAAGCCAACACTGGCAAGCTACTTTCGCCACAAGCAGCAAGCGTTTCTGAGCTTCCGAGTGTTCACAGGAGAAGACGATGCGCCAGATCAGAATCAAAGACATATTCCTTGGAGCAGCCGCGATCTTGGCTTTGACTTGGCAATCTTCATTTGCCTATGCACAGAAGGAGACTCCTCCGCTCGCTCCGGAGGCTCGGGACTACCTAAAAAGAGTTCTAGACATTATTCAGAAGAGTTCGGTCAAGCGGGATACCAACTGGGATGAGTTTCGCCGCCTTACGATCGAGAAGGCCGCCAACGCAAAAACGCCTGCCGACACTTATCCAGCGATCAGAGATGCATTGAAGCGATTGGGCGACAGCCATAGCGGTCTATTCACACCTGAAGACCTGAACACGATGGATTCAGGAAGAGCGGGTGGAACGCGTATTGACCTGGGGATCCGCGTAAAGGACCGGGTCATCATCGCCGTTTTTCCAAACAGTTCTGCCAGCCGTGCCGCAATTGAGGCGAGAGATAAGAGCCTCGCCATTGACGGAAGCATTCTCAACACTGACGGCGATTATTCCGGGATCATCAATGAAGCAAAGAAGAAGTCCGCCAAAGGCGTTGAGTTGACGTTGCAGAGACGAAACGCTAAACCAAGGAACGTACAACTTGAGTTTGGCGAGTACGACCTCAATCTGCCTTTGTATGGCAGATTGGTTTCGAAGGATGTTGGCTTAATCGAACTTCCGCAATTCGGCGGCAGCATGACTGATCTGACGAGAGCCGGGGAAATCGCAAATCAATTTGCTGAGCGCGTTCAAGCTCTGATCCGCGAACTGGATCGGAAAAACTTAAAGTGATGGATTATTGATCTCAGGCAAAACAACGGCGGCAACATGTGGCCTATGCTCGCGGGGATTGGCCCGATTCTGGGTGAAGGTGACGTTGGCGGCTTCGTTTCTGCTGGAGGCTCCAGTACATGGAGCTATCAGGATGGCAAAGCAACGATCAATAGGAATGTCGTAGCCAAGGTCGCCACCCCGTACAGAGTTAAGAGCGAGAATCTGCCTGTTGTGGTTTTGACGGATGAGATTACTGCCAGTTCAGGAGAGGCTGTCGTGATAGCGTTTAAGGGCCGGCCTAAGACAAATTTCATCGGAATGCCAACCAGAGGCCTGCCGACGGCAAATCAGCCCTTCAAACTTAGCGATGGGGCAGTACTTAATCTAACCACTGCCATTGAGGCTGACCGAATGGGGAAAACCTACGACACCACTGCCCGATACGGAAGTCAAAACGATTTGGGAGTTGTACGGAACCGATGACGATACGGCAATCAAAGCCGCAGTCAAGTGGCTCAAGAGTCAAAAGTAGTATCAAGGCAATCGGAATTCCTTTAAACGGAAGCCTAAAGGGCAGTCAAGCGAGTGAATCAAAGTCTCAAGAAAGGGTCGGTGGCTTGTCTGCAAGTCTGAGAGTTCGGCGCGGATTCTCGTTTGACTGAAAGATAGCTTTTGCTGGAATGCGTTGGGGAGATCGAGCGGTATTAGGGATTCGAGTTTCGACGCCCGAGCGGTTGGTGATTGCTGGATGCAGTGACTTGCGCAGCGGCGCTCTGACCACGAGCGCCGTTGCAGGCCGATGGAGGCGGCACGTCGTACCCCTGCTATTCTCGCTTCGGCGTGGAGTGTCTAGAGAAGACTCAGGCCTTCGAGGAGCTTGAGAAGGGTCTCGTCATGCGCTGACAACCAACGAGCAAGTTCCGGCAGCAGGTTTCGATCCAATCCGCCCTGGCCGCGGAATCAACCAGTTGAAATCACTTCGAAGATCTCAGAATAGAACACAGGGTCGCAATCGCTCTTGGGAGCCTTTGACCAGCATTGCGTTCAGAGCCGATACCATGTCCAAGAAAAGAGAGGGAACGCTTTGCGGCTGCCTTCCTGGGTATAGACCTCGCCGCGCAGCGCACCCTCTCTAGCCGAGAAAGGAGGAAAGAAATCGTGCTCTGGACAATGCCTGTAGACCACCGTCCCCGATCGCCACAATAAGAACCCCGCGGTTGTATTTTTCACCCCAGCCGTTGAGCCGTCCCGTCCAGTATGATACAAATGCAGCCGGGTGACGGGAGCGCGCTCCAACTAAACCGCCGTTTCGAGGAGTGAGTTTATACTCCAACGCGCTCTGACTATTTTTGGCAAGCGCAATCTTAAACCTTTCGCTTGCTCGCTGTCAATGATTATTTTCAGTGCGAGCTGAAGATACCAACCAGATGATCCCTGGGAGACCGGATATGCCTGGAGCCAAAAATCATTTAGGGGAATACGTAAAGTGGGTGATGAAACTGAAGGGCCTGACGCAAAAAGACGTTCAACGAATGTCGGGCTGGAGAATAACCGACGGATATGTCGCCAGTATTACGACCGGGCGGGCGGCGAATCTGTCGGTGGAAAAACTCAGGGCGTTAGCTGACGGGCTTGGTGTGGACCTCGATGACATGTTCCACGTTGCTTCCGGCCGGCCCGAGAAACTTGATGGAAGGAATAAGGCCAGAGGTGCGACGGATCCCCTGGTGATTCTGGATACCGTTCAGAAAGTTGTTGCGAGTCCCGACGTGACCGAGATCCTGCATGAAGTGGTGCGCTTGTCATCTGAGGAGAGGGCCAGTTTGCTCGAGTTCATAAAGAGGCTGGGCACGATTAAACGGAAGGCGCGGCGGAAGGCTAAACCGGATTAGGCCCCGGCATTCTCGTCTGACTCAAGACCCTCCAGGATGATCAACGCCCTGCGCAACTGATCGTCGGTTACGCGTTCATCGCCGAGTATCTCCATGGCCCTCAGCAGCATTCCCCTTGTACCGAGGTTTTCCATTTCATTGAGTCGGGCCGATTTTTCCTCGCTTGTGGTTGCCCTTGGACGCCGTTTGAGCGGATCATTGTTTTCTTTGGCCATTTTCTCTTTCCACTTTTGCATGCTGAGCACTCGCGCAGGTTGGCTTGCTGGAGATGGTTCCAATGGGGCTAGACTCTCACCGCGATTAGCCAGAGCTAGGAGCAAAAGGTTCCCAACTTCGAGAGGCGCACGACTGACAAATGCGTCAGCGGTTGGCTGGCTTAAAGGCGCATCGGCAATTGTCTTGCTAAAAGCTACGACCGATCGAGAAGCACGCAATCCCTTGAGTTCTATCTCGTCGTGCGTCTCGCGATACTCAGGATATGGACTTGCGTACGGCGACGCAACCACTATCCGAGAAATGTTCTTAGCCTCTTCGAGTCTCCCTACTTCACAGAGCTCCACCGCAAGACTGTTCAGATAATCGTAGTAGACGGAGGGCTGCGATGAGCGCATGGCGTGGGCGAAGGGGAACAGTTTCTCCAGGAGTGCTACGGCATCCCGGTGATTTCCTTCCAGACTGTTGATTACTGCGGTCATCTTTTGGGTGCCAAGTGTGGCATAGGGATCACAGATTTCGCTGCGCGAAGCGAAACGAGCAGCCTCACTGTAAAGCAATAGCGCGGATTGATAATCACCCTTATAGCATGAATTTGTCCCTAGCGATTGCATAGCTCTAGCTCTATACCTTGGCGGCCCATTCTCCGCCGCACCTTCAAGCAAGCGAGCTGCCTGGTCAACATCGCCGCTTCCGAATCGTTGAATGCACAAAGCTTGATAGTACCGGCCTACGGGTTCGTATTGGCGCGGCAGCGGCGAGTTCACAAGAACCTCGCTCAACTGCTCAAGGGTACTCATTTGGCGAAGTGCATAAGAATGCTCAGACAGGACTACAAGCCGGTCCAGAACCTCGTGCACAACTTGCTTAATATGAACGCCTCGGATTAGACGTGGCGCAATTAGTTGGTAGAATCCGCCGTAGCTGGTTGCTGTTTCGATATCAGCGAACCGCTTTAAGGAGGAAGAATCTGTGAGGACAAGACTGTTTTTAGCTGCTGTCTGCATGCTGGCTCTCCCGGTGTGGTTTTCAGCTTCTCCCGGTGACAGCGACACTTGCTCGACTCCGTTCGCCCCCGTCGCTTATGCCGGTCACGTCCTAACCGGCGGATGGTGCGAATGCGGCGCTCCGGGCTGCATTTGCGATCCCGGCGAGGAACAAACAGGACATGGCGCTCCGGTGACCGACCAAACTAAGAGGCCTGTGGATCAAGGCGTTTCTCCGATCCGCGAGCGCTCCGGATTTGACTTCGGTACTGGGGCGCTGATCCTGGCGCTTGCGCTCATCGTGTGGAGCAGATTGCGGGTTTAAGCTCTTAGCCGCCGTTTAGCTCACACTCAATAATCTTTGATCCAACCCGCGTCAAAGCAAGGCGGGTCAGGTGATTTGTGTCTGCTCGACGGGCGACTCGAGAGCAGTGAACCACCAAGCTACAAACGTCATCACCGGTCGACGGCTCCACATCACGTCTAGGGATCAGCAAGACCCGAGTACCGGAGCGTATGCCGCCAACTCCGAAAACCCAGACCCAGGAGGCGGGCCGATGATAAGACCTTTGCACACGTGTGTCAAGTTACATTATCTTGATGAGGACTCGTCATCATAATGATCCAAGTGATGATGCGTTGGTGGAATTCAAAAGAGCGGAGTTGCGCAGCGTGCGGTTGCACCTGAAAGCGCCACCAACTGCCCTGGTGGCATCATCGCAGCGTCAGGGTTTTTCCACAGCCACTGCCTTGGTAGGATTGCCCGGTGAACACTTCTCTGTCATCGACTTGCTCAGGTTCGTGCAGGATGGGGATCACTCGCAGGAGGGTTTCCAGACTGACGGCCGGCGCCTACATCATTCTGTCGCTTCTGCTATAGAACCGCCGCAGCAGGTCATCAACATCCTTTTTCCCGATGGCTTCAAAGACGACGGTCGGAGGCAGACCCAGGCCCTCGGCGAGCTTGAGAGCCGTCTCGACATTCAGCGTGTTAACAACTGACGAGAGAATCTTGGATAGCAAGCCTTGATCGAATCCGGTTTGGCGGCAGAAATCAACTTGTCGCATTCCCTTCGTGCGCAGGTTCTCGCTTACGAGATCGGCAAGCGGGCTGCGGCGAGCATCGCCGTTTGAGCCGCCGCTCGTGCTTGCGGTATCTGCTGCTTCTCCTGTTGAAAGTTCTAAGGTTGGCTTAGGCATTTAGGCTCCACTCAACAATCATTGCATAGTCTCATTTTTCTTTGCGCTCGCACGAGCGTTACTGTCAAAGCAATGTCAATTCCCGCTCAGTACCCTTGAGCCGGTATAACAGCACCTCTTCCGCTCACTGTATGACAAGCGGCCCGTCAGACTGGAGCCGGCACATCTGAGCGTAGAGACTAGCGTCCGCCCCGCGTCAGGAACGTCACCAGCGTTGTCACGCCAACCAGGCTCGAGATCCTGGTCATGGTCTTGAACAGGTTGCCGTGCACTATCACCGTATCGCCCGATCGCAGGTAAGCGTTCTCTTCCGGGTTCGCTTTGCCCTTCAGAATCTTTTTCACGTCAGCCGTGAGCACCTGAACTCGTCCGTCCTCATACTGGCGTAGAATTGAAACGGATGAACTGCCCGTATCGAGGATCCCCCCGGCCAGTGTGATTGCGTCGAGCACACGCAATGGGCGAGTCATCACCATCAGCCCCGGCGTCTTCACGTCGCCCAGCACGCCTACCTTGGCGCTCTGAGCTTCGAGCAACGCAAGCGTGACGCGCGGCTCCTTGATGAACTCAGCCACCGAGTTGGTCAGGTATTCCTGAAGCTGCGGCAACGTCTTCCCGACGACGGATATGTCGCCCAGAAGCGGAAAATAGACTCGCCCGACGGGCGACACCGTGACCCTTTGCACGGAGTCCTCCGGATGCTTGTCGATGTAAATCGCAACGATGTCACCCGGGCCAAGACGGTACGAGTTGTAGAAGCTGCGATAGACAGCGTTTATCTGCGACTGAACCGCGGCTTCGTCTGTGGAGCTTGCGGCCTCGCTGGGATTGAGCGGACGCGTGTCAGCAACCGCTCCGTTGCCCTTCTGCACGACCGTGCGCGGGCGGCTTTCGTCTGCGCTAGCCGATACGGTTTGCGAGCTTGTCTGCGCAGCGACGATCGGAACCGCCGCGAACACAATCATCAATGCACTCAATGCAAGGCTAACGATTCTCTTTGCCATAAGCACACCTCACTCTTTGCTGCTCCCCGTTCATCTTCCACCGCGACCGAACATGACGATCTTGATCGTCTCAAACACGATGATCGCATCGAGCAGCAGCGACTGGTTCTTTATGTAATAGAGGTCGTATCGAAGCTTCTCGATCGCGTCCTCGACCGAAGCTCCATACGGATATTTGATCTGCGCCCAGCCAGTGAGTCCTGGCTTCACCACGTGCCGCTGCGAGTAGTACGGAACGATCTCACCCAACTGTTCGACGAACATCGGGCGCTCGGGGCGCGGGCCCACGAAATTCATGTCGCCGCGAATCACGTTGACGAACTGAGGCAGCTCGTCGAATCTGAGCTTGCGAATGACGCGGCCGACCCGTGTGACTCGCGGATCATCTTCCTCAGCCCAGACCGGACCGGACTTGGCTTCAGCGCCGACTCGCATCGAGCGAAACTTGATTATCTTGAACGTGCAGCCGTTCTTCCCTACGCGCTCCTGCACGTAGAATACCGGCCCGCGAGAATCGAGCTTCACCGCCAGCACGGTTACCAGCATGATCGGCAGCGACAACACGAAACCGACTGCGGCAAAGCCAGCGTTCAAAACCCTGCGAACGTGATGTTCGAAATCCGAGAAACGATTGCCTCGCGAAAAAATCAACCACGACGGCCGCAGCATCTCGCTTGCGATCTTACCGGTGAGCCGCTCGTAGTAACGCGCCGACTCTTCGACTGCGACGCGTCCGCTGAGTGATAGCCTCAACAGCTCTTCAGTTGGGAACACGCCGCGCCGGTCGGCAACAGCCACGACTATCCGATCGACCTGATACTGCTCGACCAGACCTCCGATATCAGCAGTGAGTCCTATTACTGTCGGATTGATCAGGCTCTTGCCGATCAGTTCCGGTTTGCTGTCTACGAATCCGACTATGTGGAAACCCGAGGCGCGTCGCTCGAGAGTCGCCCTCGCCAGCTCAATAGCCTGATCACCCGAGCCAAGTATCAACACGCGTTCGCGCACGCCGAGTTGTGGGTGGCCAGCGCTCCAGGCGACGACTAGCCTCCACGCCGGAATGACTGCAAGGATCAGCGTCACGTCTACCAGAAATACGCCGCGTCCCAACTGCAGCGCGGGCACCACGTAAAACAGAATCGAAAGCAGCACCGTGGCAACACTGAGCGCGATGATCAGATTGATGATCACCCGGCGATACCTTCGCGTGGTCGGAAGATCGTAGAGATCGAAAAGATAGAACGCCAACTGGATGACAATGGTCAGCATTACCAGCTTCATCCAGCCGCGTTGGTTAAAGAGCACATCCGAACTCTCGCTTCCAAACCGAATCTGGGTTGCGGCCAAGGCGGTCACAAACAACAACACGGTTTCTACAATCACCAGGAACAAGCGTCTCATTTCTTCTTCTCCCCAATTGCTCTACCGAACAACTGCAATGCAGGGACGGGGGCAATAAATCTCGACTCGGCTTTCACGCAGTCACCTCTTGCGTCCAAACAACCTTCCCCCCAGGGAACTCTTCCCGCGTCTTCGATAAGCAAACTCGGCACCGGCTTCAGATTCGTTCAGAACTACACCAAGCCGGCGTTCCTTCGGAACAAGCTTTCGCGCAGCGGTCACCTTGCTGTGATGTGTATGGCCGGCGCGTGCGACAATCACGGCTCCGTCCAGCACCGCAGCGAGACGCTGCGTTTCGGGCGACTCGAGAATCGCGGGCGAGTCAACAACCACCAGGTCGAAGCGGCGCGCCAACTCAGCGATGACATCTTCCAAACGCGATGACATTGCATCGGTGGATTGAGGGGCCGCCGCCGCTCCGGGTGTCATCACGTAAAGCCCGTTCGGATCGAGCCGAACAAGTGCGTGCTTCAGCTCGCACGAGCGGTCCACTAAGTTCTGCCAGCCACGCTTCGGATCGAGGCCCAGGGTGCGGCCGACAGACGGAGAGGCCGGGTTCGCATCGATCAGGAGCACTCGACGCTCCGGGAGCTTCGCCAACGACCATGCAACGACCGTCGCGACCGTGGTCTTGCCTTCGCCCGCTTCGGCGCTGGTGATCAGCAGCGTTTTCAGCTTTCGCCGTTCCGCCAGGTTCAGGAGCTTGACGGCCAACGCACGGTAGCGCTCCACCGCAAGTGGATCCTCACGAGTCAGCGTAAAGACACGTGAGTCGATAGCGAGGTCCCGCATATTTGAAATTGCACTCGGTTCTTCGAATGTGATGACCGGCGGCTTGGGTGCAGAGGGCTCGGCGACCGAGCGGCCCGCCAACGGAGCGGCCCGGAGCGGCGCAAGAGCGGGTGCACCCACTTCAGCCGCTTCGACTGCGATGAATGACCCTCCGGCTGGAGACGTCACCAGGTCTTCGGTCAGCGGCAAGTTATCTTCAAACGCGGATCGCGCGGTAGCCGCTGAAGAGACATTGAATAAGAAAGCTGTCGCCGCGTCTAAATCTCGGCCATGCGCCGAGTCCTCGCGAGCCGGGCGGCCGATCGGACTATCGTCGTCCTTCCACTTCTCGGCTCTCACCAATGCGTTGTAGACTCTTCCCATATCTGACTGACCCGGTTGCAGCGCTTGCTAAGAGTTCTTGGAAACGCGCACCCGCGAGAAGAACGTTAGCGAACCGTCCGAATCATTTTCACTCTCGGAGCGAATGACATACTTTCCGTTGCCCGCGGCAACAGCGTTCGGCTGTCCCTTTGCCGACTCGGCGTCACGCCGAATGTAACGTACGTTCGAAGGAGTGGTTTGCTCACTCGGCAGTCCTTCTCGCTGGATGACTGTTTCGGCAATCGTTTTTGCAGACACGATCTCGATAGAGGTGAGGTCCAGCACATCAACGATGTCGTTGATGATCGCATTTGTAATCCGGGAGCTGCCCTCGCTGAAGCCGGTGAGCATCGCGTTATCGCAAATGTTGTTTATGATCCTTGGAATGCCCGAAGAGAAGCGATGCACCATCTTGATCGCTTCCGGCTCGAACAGGTTTTCGTTCGTGCAGCCGGCAATGCGCAGACGCCAGCGGATGTACTCGCCGGTCTCGTGCGGAGTCAGCGTCTTGATTGAGCACTTCAAACTAACGCGCTGCTTGAGCTGCCGCAGTTCCGGCTGACCCAGTAACTCGTGAAGCTCGGGCTGTCCGCAGAGAATGACCTGGAGAAGCTTCTCTCGATTAGTTTCGAAGTTTGATAGCAATCGAATCTCTTCAAGAAGGTGATGTGGGAGAAGGTGAGCTTCGTCAACTACCAGTACCGTGCGAAGTCCCTGCGAGTGGCGCGACATCAAGACGTTGCCAAGCAGGCGGAGCATCACAGCCTTGGACTGCTGCGGCTGCATTCGGAACTCACCCGCGAGAAGATCAAAGAACTCGGCGGTCGAAAGAATGGGATTGAAGATGTAAGCCGCTAGGACTGAGCGATCGAGCGACTGAAGCATGGACCGCAGGGTTGTCGTCTTACCAGTCCCCACTTCCCCGGTGACGACTACGATACCTTTGCCATTCTCAATTCCGTATTGGAGGTTGGCGAAAACCTCGAGCAGGCTCTCAGTTCGAAATAGATACTTTGGGTCGGGTGCCAGGCTGAAAGGTATGTCGCGCAGTCCGTAGAATTGCTTGTACATGAGTTTCTCTCACCTAAGTTAAATGACTAATGAATCTGCGTTTCTACTTTTTGATTATCAGCGCGAAGATGTCGGCGGCGATGAAGATCTTTGTCAACGCGAAGGTTGCAACGACCGAAGCAGCGCTAGCAACAGCGAGGCGGGCCGCAGCTCGCCAGCTCGCACGACGGCGTTCGCTCACGGTCGCTGTTCTGGGTATCGCAGCCAGCAAAGGGAGCCGGGTGTAGTACTCGACGTCCGTGGCGTACCGAAGTGATTTGAATCGACGTGACTCGGCGAAAAACGCGAAAACCGCTCCCAGAGCCAATCCCACCGCGGCGGCCATAGATACCAGCAAGGTACGGTTTGGCAATACAGGGCGCACCGGCAAAGTCGCCGGCTCAAGCACACGAAGCTGAGCGAGGCCCATGCCATCGGTCCGTTGGAACCTGGCTTCTGCGTTTTGAAGGTCGCTTGTAGCCTCCTGGTAGCTTCGTTTGAGACCTAGATACTGCTCCGCCAGTTTCGACGCGGCTGCGCTCCGGCGCGCAGGTGAGGGCTCGGTTGTCGCGGCTTGAACCAGCCCGTTGGCCGATCTGCGCGCGAGCTCGCGGCCGGTAACTTCGAGATCGATATTGAGCCGGTTCCGTTCGGACTCGAGTGCGGTCAACTCGCGCGCCTCTGGCGACTGACTCACCAGTGCGGTGTCTTGCTGACGGAGTTCTTCGATCTGGCGGTTGATGGCCGCGATCTGATCGTTGATCGCGAGAACGCGTGGGTGTTTATCGGTCAGCTCCTGCCGGTTGATGAGAGTGTCGCGCTGGCCCTGCAGCTCGGTGCGCTTTGCGATAAGCACAGCATAAGTTGGATTATCGCGCAGCGTAGGGCCCTTTCTTTGCTGCTCGACGATCTGGCGCTGGGCTGTGATTCGCCGGTCGACGTCGGCGAGTTGTTGGTGAATCTTATACTGCTGGTCCTTGAGACTGTCGATAGTCATTTGCTGAGCGCGTATTGCCTCGGGTGAAGGCTGGGGACTTCGGGACGAAAGAGAAGGCGTAGCTACAGAAAGGTCTGAGCGTACGCCGGTCAACCACGGATCCTTATGTTCAAGCTGTGACAGTTGGATTGCGAGGTCGGCTGCCCGCTTGCGCACAACCTCCACCTCTGAGAGTGCTGATGACGGCTCTTTGCAGCTTAGAGTCACGAGTCGATCTGCCATTTCATCCGTCGTCCTGCGAGCTGTCTCTGGATCAGTTGCACGATATGAGAGGGTGAACACGCCGGGTTGGGCTTCGCCTTTCGCATCCGGCTCAACCGCAATGCGCCCACGCATCCGTGAGATCACAGACTCTGAAGATTCGGCGCTTAGCCTATTCACGCCGATGAGCGTCGCGAGAATCTCGGGGCTCGTGAGAAACTCGCGAAACTCGTGAAGGTGGAGGGAAACATCGGACGCGCCGTTGGTCCTCAGTGACGTGAGACGCATTCTAACCGTTGACTCATATAGGTTTGGAAGGTCCCTCAGCGTGATGGCGGTGGCGATAGCCAGGACCAAAGTCGGAATGATCAGTGTGAGTTTGCGGCGTCGTGCGGCCCGACAGTAATCGGCAAGGCTACGAGGTCTTCGCGAGTTCATTCCTTCACTCTCCCAATCTCACCGAATTCGGTTCGGGGATGTTTCGGAGCTTTCGAAGCTGCCAGATAGAAAACCGCTCTCACCATTACTTAAAAGGAGAATTGTGCTGGCTTTCCAGGCTTGCAAATCGCGCCATACTCCCCGAACCGGTAAGGGCTGGAGACTTCGGGCGAGCAGAATTTTCTTAGACGTTCTTCATAACTTGCACCCAAGTCAAAAGTGTTGACAATGCTAACTACCTGACCTATAACGGAGTCGAAGCTACCTCTCGTCGGGTACCGACGGTAGATTTCTATCGAGGAGTCTGAGCAGTGCCCCTTCAGGGAGGCAGACGCTGCTGTCCCACCGAAGATTTTCGGTTCCTGCCCCTTATTCAGAAGACGTTGCCGCAATGTTGAGATCGCTGGCGGTGTGCTGCTTCCGGTTGTCTCGCCCTCCAACTGGCAAGAACAGAAAAGGAACGCCTGTATGTTAGCTCAAGGGTCTTATGCATCCATCCCCGCGGCAGCACTCCCGTTAGAAAGAAACGATCGGCTCTTTTGCCTGGCGGCTGCGCTCGACGAGATCAACGAGGGCGCTGTGTTCCTGAACGCGGAGGGGCAACTGACCTGGCATAATCGCGCATTTGACAAGCTTTTGGTTGATAACCGCGAAGGCCATTTATTGGTCGCCGCAGTGATCGAGTCCGCGGCCGACTTCTATCAAGACACATACGCCTCGCGCGGCCTCGCGGGCGAGCACACTTCAGTGCGGGACATGACTGTCGGCAGAATTGAACACGAAATCCACTGTACCTTGATGCCGGAAGGAATGTTGGGTGAGGAAAGCTACGTGCTATGCCTGGTGAAGCGATCGGCTTCTCGATGGTCAAGCTATGAAGAGCATCTCAGACAGACTTGGGCGTTGACGGAAAGAGAGGCTCAAGTGGCGGTCGAGTGCCTCAAGGGTAATAAGAACCTCGAGATCGCGGAGCGGCTGAGAATAAGCGTCGAAACGGTGAATAAGCACCTGGATAAGGTCTATCAGAAAGCAAATGTTCGTGGCCGCGCCGAGCTCGCGTCCAGACTGCTCGACAGCGGGTTGTGACCTGCGACTCCTAGCAGGGGGTTGGGCGGATCGCCAGATTCCCCCTTGTACTGAGCCTTACCAGCGAGTTCCTCGCAATCGGAGTGAACCGGATCGCTCCCCACCCCGAACGGTTAATCGCAAGGAACAATCACTCCTCCCCCCGGCAACTACCTCCACTGCGACCCCAAGAAAGCGCCTGCTTACGGCACAGTGAGCAACCTGGATGCCTCAAGCGCTTCGCCTTAGAACACGGCCGCGACGAGGCCTAGCGTCTTATCCGACAACGGTTAGACTTGCGGGGAAACGAAACTGAGTCTATTTTTAGGACGATGCTTGTCGAGAAGTCCCCACTGACCGTCTTCACCCCGCTAGATGATGGAACGGGTGTGCTCCTTTAACCTGGAAACGCTCTTCTACTACAGCCTCAACCGGACAGGCGTTGCGCTTTGGTATGAGATAGAACGCAGTAGTCCTCCCACCGTTGATCTTCTCGTTAACGCAATCTGCAAGAGATTTGACGCCGACGAAGAGGGGGCCCGCTGAGGAATCGTCGCCTTCGTCACACTGCTCGCCGAATTCAAGATGGTCCGCCTGGGATAGTGATGCGCGTGGAGAGAATTCACCCAGCTCGCTGCTAACTGAGCATCTCACCGGTTCCTCACGACCGATCTGATCAGCTCCGTAAGCGTCAGATGACGCCACCCGCCGTAGCAGAATTCCCTACCTAAGCTTGCAGAAGACCATTTGCGCGCAATTCTCGACTACTCCTCGGTGGCACGACCGTTGCAGATGCGATCTGTCGTGGAGTCACTGACAGATATGGAAATTCCTCACGATCACGGCTAAGTCCGACGGCCACCGCTATGTTGCGATCTATCGCAAACGGTTCAGCGAGAAACCTGGCGCCTGGGAGTTCGAGCTAGTACCTGGGACGCTCCGTTGGCTGGACTAAGGAGAATTCGGTGTCGCCTTCCCTGAGAGATCGCTTCCTCGTCTCTCTTTTTTCTTCTCATTGTAAGAGGCTGCGTTTTGCAGGCAGGGTACGTTAGAGCAAAGAGGCAATCACAGGCGATGTATCCACTGGGCCGACGACCGCTGCGAGGTGAATGCGGGTCTCGATGAAAAAACTTTTTCTTCGCTATTTTAAGCTGACGTAAGTACAGATTTTAAATGCATTAGAAGCCTAGACGAGAATTTGAATACGCTTCTTCATAATTTACTTTAACTTTTTTCTTGCATCCTGTTGACGGGTATGATATAAACCGCCCCGTAAACAACACCGCTCTATGTTCCTGCCATAAAGCGGTACTGTTTTGGCGGTGCGTTGGGGGTAAGGAACATTCAGATAGGGGGCTACTGAATGTTCAAGGGGGCTTGTCGATTAGACGACCCAGCGCACCGCACCATCATATTCGTTTAACCCTTCCGAGTCAAGAAGTTTCACAACAAACCTCAGGTGTTTGTGTGCCAGGTACGCGGCGGGAGTCCGGTGCCATTTGTGCTATCGAGATGGGTTGAAGGGGATGGGATAGGTGAATACGCCCGACAGGACTTGAACCTGTAACCCCCAGATCCGAAGTCTGGTGCTCTATCCAATTGAGCTACGGGCGCATCGCGAACTCGTGAAGAGACTATCTAGAAAGGTGCAGCTGTGTCAATTGACAGCCTCAGCCGGGCTTGACAATCAGTTAGGCTGGGAGGTTTTCCGGTCAGAAGGGCGCAAGCGAACTGGCCTGGTTCAGTGGACGATAAAGCTCATTGAAGTCTCGCACGCTCCGCTCAAAAACCGACTGAAACGACGAAACGTCCTCCGGGTGCACAGTCAGGTTGACTCCGTTCGCGAACGCGAGGTACGTGTCAAGCGTCCGAAGTTGGGGAGAAACCAGAACGACGTAGGTGCGACGGCGGATTTGAGGAGTCAGGCTATTGACGTATTGCATCATCGCGGTGCCACCCTGGTGATCCGCGTCAAAGGTTGGACTAAGGACGATGACTTCGGCGCGCGACTCGTGCAGGATCTCGATGGCTTCCGGTGCGTAGTCCGCTGAGAACATCTCATAGCGCGAGGGCTCGAGCGCTCCGCGCAAAGTCTCTCTCATATATGAATCATCCAGGCAGAGGAGCACGCGCCGGCGCTGCCATTTCTTGGCATCTGGAGCCTGAGGTTGCGACTGCTTCAGCCCAGCCAGCAATAAATCCGCAAGAGCACGCAGTGAATCCGGCTGATCAGCTTCGACGGCCGGTACAGCGTCGAGCGGGCCGGTGATGCCGGGCAGCCTGGGCTCTTCCTTTGGCGGCGGCATGATCGTCACTGATTGGCGGCAACGAGGACAAAGCACGTTAAACGGTTCAGTCGGCAGCCGCGTGTCATCAAAGGTAAGGCTCATCGCGCATTGCGGACAACTCGCTATCATTATGATCTCTCCTCAGTTTCCTAGTTGCCGCTATGCATGAACCATGTGCATTTCACGCATCGCGGTCAGCCTATCCTCTATCTGTCAACTCTCTCAACTACGCGCTGTCGAGTTGCATCGGGCACCCGGCCCGGTATGTAGTTTCGCTCCTCGCGCCGGCTCAACATATCGTCCGAGGTACCTAGTCCCGACAGCCGCAACAACAAATTCGACGGATTGGTGGCGAAAGCAAGCCCGCTGTCTTGAGTAATCACTTCGCTACGAATCATCCGCTCGATCACCTGATCGAAGTGCTGCATGCCTTCAAGTTCGCCGTCGTTCATCGCCTCGAGCAACGTCTTACCTTCGCTCTCGCCTTGCTCGATGTACTCGCGCGAGCGCGGCGTCGCTTTCAATATCTCGACTGCGGCAACCCGCCCGCTGCCATCCGCGCGCGGGAGGAGTCGTTGCGAAACTATGTAGCGGAATGCTTGAGCAAGCCGAGTTCGTATGACGTGCTCCTCGGACTTCGGGTATATGCCGATTATCCTATTCACAGTCTTAGAAGCATCGGTCGTGTGCAGCGTCGACAGTACAAGGTGCCCAGTCTCCGAAGCTTCGAGCGCAATCTCTGTGGTTTCCATGTCGCGCATTTCGCCAACCAGGATCACCTTTGGTGCCTGGCGCAGCGCGGCTCTGAGCCCAAGTGCGAAGGCAGGTGTATCGGTCCCCAACTCGCGCTGGTTGATCGTTGATTTCTTGTGTTGGTGGAGAAACTCTATCGGGTCTTCGATGGTGACGATGTGGTAGCTATGCTCGGTATTGATCTTGTCTATAATGGCTGCAAGCGTCGACGTCTTACCGGATCCAGTCGGCCCTGTCAGCAGCACAATGCCGTTCTTCAAATGCGAAACTTCACCGAGTTGTGCGGGAAGTCCGAGGCTATCAATGGTTGGAACGTTAGTAGGAATCACCCGCATAACAATCGAGATCGAGCCGCGCTGCTTGAAGATGTTCACGCGAAAGCGCACCTTGCTTGGAATCGCGTAGCCGATATCAGCGGAACCGGTCTGAATAAAGCGGCGTCCGGCGTCGGCGTTGCCCTCCATCAGCGACATTGCGATTATCTCGGTTTGGTAAGGGGTGAGGTTTCGCAGCCCTTTGACCTCGACCGGCGTAAGCCTTCCGTTGATCTCGACCTGCGGAGGCCGGCCTACGGAGAAGTTCAGATCCGATATGTTGTCGGCAACAGAAAGCATTTTGTCGAGGACCGGCTGAAGGTCGAAGAAGCTCATCCTTGTCTCCTAAAAACGCGGGCTACGGTGATGTAAAGCGTCCGTTGTGCGAGGTCTCACTACCAAGAATAGGGGCATCCGAGGGTCAAAACCCGCCGGGGTGCGGCTAGTCCAAAATACGATAAGAATTGGCAAAGGGCAACAGTATTCTAACCCAAAGACACATGTTAGTATTGACCGCTCATGAGCATACAGCCCACAGCCATCATCAATCCGGGTGCGCGGCTCGGCGCCGGCGTAAGCATCGGACCTTACGCGGTTATCGAGGGGGATACAGATATTGGAGAAGCCTGCGAAATTCGCGCGCACGCCGTGATCAAGCGCTTTACAACGCTCGGCCCGGCCAACACGGTCCACGAAGGCGCGATCCTCGGCGGTGAGCCCCAGGACCTCGGCTTCGTCGATTGCAGAAGCTACCTTCGCATCGGCGCAAACAACCGCATCCGCGAAGGCGTGACCATGCATCGAGGCACTCAGCCAGAATCCGAGACGACCGTTGGGTCAAACTGTTTCATTATGGCGAACGCGCACGTCGCGCATAACTGCCGCCTTGGAGACGGCGTGATCATCGCGAACAACGTTGCGCTTGCAGGCCACGTCGATATTCAGGACCGAGTCTTCATCTCAGGGGGAGTCGTCGTGCACCAGTTCTGCCGCATCGGGCGTCTCGCAATGATTGGAGGCAACTCTAAGATCGTCCAGGATTGCTTGCCGTTCGTCGTCACTGACGGCGTTCCGGGCCGCGCTCACGGTTTGAACATCGTCGGACTTCGAAGAGCGGGCTTCAAGTCCGGCGGTCTAACGAATCTCAAGGAGGCATATCGGCTGTTGCTGCGATCCGGCCTTTCGCTCGAAGACGCGCTGCGAAGCCTCGAGGAGTCGGATGTGGGAGGGTGTTACACCGATCTCGGTGATCCGTTGGTCACTCACTTGATCGATTTCGTTCGTAACTCGAGCCGCGGCTTCTGCCACGAAGAAAGCAAAGAGCGAAACGCAAGGGGATAAGAGCTAGCTAGGGGCAATCGCAGAGCGCTAAGAGCGATGGACCTCATCGCTCTTTGCTCCTTTCTCTTTGCAATTTGCCCTCCAAGCGTCAGCTTCTCGACGCAAACCGTCGAGCGCCGACTGCACCGCCGCCTGTTTGGCCGCTACCTCTTCGCTCGTAGCGTCTCGCGACACGTAGATCGGCTCGCCAATGAAAGAGGCCGCGCGCGTGAACGGCAAAGGTATCTGCAGGCGGTCCCAGCTTGGGTACTCGATGTAGGCACTCGCTGCGATGTGAAACGGAAGTATCGGTTGTCCGGTGTGACGCGCGAGGGTAACCGCGCCAGGCTTTGCCACGTAAACCGGGCCCCGCGGGCCGTCAATTGTGAACCCGACCTCTATTCCGTTCTCCAAACAATGAGCCATCTCAGCCAGCGCCCGTCCCCCGCCTCGAGTCGCCGAACCGCGCGCCGTGCCGTAGCCAAATCGTTTGATCACCCGACCCGTATACTCGGCGTCGCGGCTCACGCTCGACATAACGACAATGCCGCGGTTGCGAAAGAACCACGTCGCGCTGACTAAGCAAACGTGCCAGGAGGTGAAAATCGGTCGATGCCCGCTCGCAAGGATGCTGTCGAGACGCTCGCGGCCTCGCACCTCCCATCGCAGCGTGGAGTAAATCGCGCGCATCGCTGAATAGAAGACCAGATCAGCGGCGTGAATGATCAACCGGTCGCGTGTCGGGTAGTGCGATATATCGCTGAAGCTGTACACGCGATTCCGAAGCGCCTCTACGTCGAGCGCCGCTCCTGCTCGCGACGCCCACCCAGCCGCTGGCCGGGCACCAGTGCTGCCTTCACTCGCCGATGCTTGTTGTGGGTCTGCAGAGGTGACTGGATCGATGGGAACTGACATTGATAAACCTGCCGTTCCTTCTTATGCGCCGGCAATTCTACTTCCGTTGTTGACTGCCCGCTTTGCCGTTTGATTCCCTGTGTTCAAGATTGTAGAAGTCCAGCATCACGTCGGTGTTGCCGCGAAGGTCGCGTTCAAGCCGGTCGAGCGCCACTCGCACCACGTCGCGGTGATGCACCTTGCGGCGGCTCGGAACGCTGCTCACTTGAATCCATAGCTTGTGAATCAGATTGATGTCCTCTTCTGTGAGGTGCGGCGCGTGCGCTCCCAGATGAACGACGTGTTCAACACCGCCGGGCTCAATCACCTTGAAGGCCACTTGCCTGCGAGGCTTCTCAGGCAGCCGTTCCCATGCGCGGCCCAGCTCGCGAGCTTGTTCTTGAACGGCCATCTTCGCCGACAGCCCGGCAACCACAGCAGCGGAATCGAGCCGCATCGCGGTCTGTGCAACCGCATCAAATATGCTTGTTGCCGGAACGATGACCAGTTCGACAGGCTTGCCGTGCTTTTCGGCCAGCGCGACGACCCGGGTAAACAGCCGCTGCTCATATTCAGTGAAGAGTGTCTCATCCGACAAGTCGCGCTCGCCGCTGCCGGGACCGGCTATCAGTCGCGTCGTCAGCACGACGATGTCCTGCTCATCGGTGTTCGTGTGCTCCAGCACATGCTCGAGGTGTGACAGCGTGTTGTAGTCGCGCACACCGACGAGCACATTGCCCGGACGGGCCCCCACGGATTGAAGATCGACAGTCTCACTGTGCTGCAATTGGAACTGATCGAGCTTGGAAGCGGTGAGATCGAGCTTGCGTTGGTTTATTCGCTCGGAGACTGTAAACGTCACAAAGAATGCGACCGTGAACAGGATGCCCGATATCGTCGCTACCTGCTTCGTTAGCAGGTTGGTCATCGCGATCGAAACCAGAATGAGCGAGACGGTGATAAGCCCCATCGGGATTTCGATCCTGCCGATGCGAATATTCCCGGGCACTTTCCACTCGCGTTCCTCGGGCCGCTTGAAGCGCAACACTACTGTGGCAATCGCATTGAACGAAAAGCTCCAGATGACGCCGAACGCGTAAGCCTCTCCCAGCACAATGGTGTTGCCTTGCGAGGCCACTATCGTGACAATCTGAAGGATCGCAATCAAGTTGATGGTGCGATAAGTCGTTCCGAACTTCTTATGCGGCGCGCGGAACCAGGGAGTCAGCACGCCGTCTTCCGAAACGCGGTTGAGCACTCCGTTGGAACCGAGAATCGCAGTGTTCACAGCTCCCGACAACATCAGGAATCCAACGATCACTACGAATCCCTGAAACAGAAGTCTTAGCCATTCTGGACCCACGAAGTGCATCGCCAGCCCCGAGATCAGGTTTGTGAGATACCTTGGCCGCACATCGTCGGGGATGATCGCAACCGCAAAGAACGAGACCAGCGACGTGAACAGGAGCGAGAAGACGAAAATGACGATGCCTGCTCGCATCAGGTTCTTAAGCTTCGGGTGCTCGAGTTCACGGTTCACCTGAGCGAGCGTCTCTTCACCGCTCATCGCAAGCACTGAATGGCCGAACGCCACCATGATGCCAAGCAGCCCGATTATGCTAGGCGCGTTCTCCGCGATCTTGTATCGGTCACCGGCCGGGAGGAACCATCGCAAAGGCTGGAGCCAGCCGAGCGCGTTGTCAGTCCCCCCAGAAAAACTGAGATTCGATGGGGTCGGAAGCGGCGGCATCTGCCCCCCCCGCAGAAGCAAAGTCAGGCACGCCCACCCGATCATTATCACGACCATCACCGTTGTGACGTACATGATGCGCATCGCATCGGCGCTCGATTCGTGAACTCCTTTCAAGTTGCGCCACCAAAAGTAGAGGGTCGCGAACACCGCGACTACCGCCGCCAGATAGTTGCCGGTATCAGCCGATGGCGCCCACGAGTAGCCGAAGTAAGTCACCGTACTCGCGACAAGCCCCACGATGTACTTTCCGGCGGTGACGCCCGAGATCGGTCCCGTCAGTATGAAATCAAAGATCAAAGCGGAGACGCTGAGCTTGGCCATCGTCCCGCCCATCGCCTCCTTCACCACACGGTAGACGCCGCCTCGCGTGAACATTGAGGACGACTCGACGTAGACCATGCGAACGGCGGAGCTGAACAGCATCACGCCTAGAATGAACCAGGGAGCAGCTTTGCCAACATACTGCTCAGCAAGACCGCCCGCATAAAACGCAGACGAGCCCAGATCGTTGAGCACGATCGCAGCCGCGCGCCAGAACGAGATGAACGACAACATCACCGACGTGGCGACGACGACCCTAACACGGGTTGGGGTTTTGGAGGGTTCCATCCGTTCTTCTATTGGCAGAGGTCGGAGTCTCCGGACAGCGGCGGTACTGGAAGCAAGCGCATAGTCAAAGGATAGGATAGCCTCACGCGGCCTCTTGTCAAGCTGGACTCTGACCTGGCGTTACGACTGTAGACACGTACCGGTCCTCGTGATTAGAAGCCCTCAGCGTTTAGCACGGATGATAGTGTCCCACATAGACGCCGAGCTTAGCCGGGTGCGTTCAACGAGCCGTCGCTTCGCCGGGAAGGATGAAACCGTACTTGCGCATTGTAGGGCGTCCTTGCGTGCCGTTGATGAACTCCGCAAATCGCCGAGCTTCGAGTTCCAGTCGCGCACCCTTGATAACAGCAAGAGCCTGGTCCAATGGCTTGTGCAGCTCCTCGGGTATCAGCGTCCAGCGGCCGTTGCTCCGCACGCTTAAAGACAGGGCAGTGATTGCAGCATCCGCGTTTCCAGTCTCGGCGTATTGCATCGTCTGCCGAACGTTCTCTCCGAATACGAGTTTGGGTTCGACTGCTTTCCATATGCCAGCCGACTCCAGAGCCTCCCGAGCGGCCCTCCCATACGGCGCGTGCTCGGGGTTTGCGATCGCAACGCGCGCGACATCGGGTTGGGCGAGGTCTTCAATGCGTTCGATCTTCAAGATGCTATCGGCCCGCATCCAGATAGTTATTCTCCCGCGGGCGTAAAGTGCTTTCGTCTCTGACACTATCAGTCCCTGGCGCTCGAGCTGCTCGACAAATTCGACGTTAGCGGCCGCGAAGAGATCGACCGGCGCCCCGTTCTCAATCTGCTTCGCAAGCGTGCCCGTTGAACCAAAGCTAAAGGTCACTTTGGTTCCCGTCTCTTGCTCGAACTGATGGCCGAGTTCCTCAAATGCAGGAGCTAGATCCGCGGCGGCAGCAACGATGATCTCCGCCCTCGGACCCGCTGGTACCGCGCGCGAGCATCCGAACATTGCGGCAAAAGACAGGAGCGCAACCAACCAGGACGTAGCATAGACTTTAGTCTGTGAGTCGGGTCGGTTCAGATCCATTGGTAACAAGAGTCCAGGATTTTGCATTTAGTGCTCGAACCTTCGCATCGAGTGGCGGCGCGGGATAAAGCCCGGATCACGCTGTAGTATACTCTGCACGATGCTCGTTGAGAAAATCACCAGCCGCCAGAACCCACTGGTCAAACGCTTCCGCCGCGTCCGCGCGATGGGCGAGCGTCAGCACGTGTTTCTGGAGGGCGTTCGCCTGATAGAAGACGCGATCAACACCGGCGCGCGCTTCGAAGGCGTGGCCTTCACCGCCGAACTTGAATCCAGCGAACGCGGCGCCGCTTTGCTGGATGCGCTGCGGCGAGTGCAGTGCCGCGGCGCGCTTGTCTCGAAGCAAGTGATGGAAGTCATCGCCGATACCAAAACGCCGCAAGGCGTTGCGGCCATCGTCAGCCGCCCGTATCTCGAGCTTGATGACCTTTTTAGCAACAGCCCCGATCTGCTGGTGGTCGCCGACGAACTGCAAGACCCGGGCAATCTCGGCACCATCATTCGAACGGCCGAAGCCGCGGGCGCAAACGGCGTGATCACTACTCGGTACACCGTTGACCCCTTCAATGACAAAGCGATTCGGTCTTCGATGGGCTCGGCTCTTCGATTGCCGGTGGTGACCGGCGCGAGCCGCGTGGATATCGCCGCACGGTGCCGCCACCACAAGATAAAGATGATTGCCTCTCGCGCAACGCCCGGACAAGCGCAAGGCATCATCGAGGATGCGGCTCGGGCAGAAAGGGTCAAGCTGTGCGTCGAAGTCGATATGACCGTGCCGATCGCATTGATCGTCGGGCGCGAGGCAACGGGGATTCCAGAGTCGGCGCAGGGAGAAGCCGACGAGTTTGTTCACATACCGATGGCGGAAGGAGTCGAATCGCTCAACGTTGCCGCGGCCACTGCGATATTGCTTTATGAAGCGGGGCGACAGCGAGGATTCAGATTCAGCAAGGCGTGATTAGTAAACCGTGATGCGTGATGCGTGAAAGATGATGTGCGATGCACCCTTCCGGTCACGCATCACGTTTCACGCATCATCCGCCCATGCTTCTCAACAGCCACAACCTGACGTTATAATCTCCCTTAGCAAAACCACTGCGGATTGCTTGAATAAGAATGCCAAACATCTCTGACATCATCTCCAGTTTTCTACAATCCGAGATTGCACGCGGTTCGCTTCCCGGCGGGCAGTACCTCGTTGGTGAGGACCTGCGCATCATCGCGGAAGACGCGCTCGGCCTGGCCGTAGTCGAGCCGGAACACATCCCGGCAACGCTTGATACCATCTACGATTGCGCCTCGCTCACCAAGCCGCTGGTCACGGCGCTGCTTGTGGTGAGATTCGCCGAGCGCGGCGTGTTGGACCTAAACGCACCGCTTGAACTCTACTTGAATGAGTTCAATCACGAGGACATGCGTGAAATCACGTTGACCCAGTTGTTGACTCACACATCAGGCCTTCCCAACTGGCGGCCACTCTACCTCGCTGCGCAAACTCGCGCCGACGTACCTGCCGCTATAGCGCGCGTCCTGCTTGAAGCGCAGCCACTGCACGCCTCCAGAGAAGTGATCTACAGCGATCTGAATTATGTTCTTCTCGGCTTTGTGCTTGAGAGCGTGATCGGTGACCGGCTCGACCGTTTGGCAAAGCAAGAGATATTTGAGCCGCTTCACCTGGAACGGACGATGTTCAATCCGCCGCCGGAATTGCTTCGCGAGATCGCGGCCACCGAACATGGTCAGGAGTTCGAGCTAGCCAACGCGATTGCAGATACAAAGACGCGGAGTTGGGGTGACACCGCGACGCTCGCCGCTTCACCGTATCGCCACGCCGGTTTGTCGCAAGCCCGCTGGCGCAAAGACGTGATCTGGGGAGAAGTCCATGATGGCAACGCGAACTTCATGGGCGGCGTAGCAGGACACGCGGGGCTGTTTTCGACCGCCCGCGAAGCCTTCCGGATGGCGAATCAGTTCCTGCCGGGCAGCGAGCTTCTGAAGCCAGAATCGCTCAACTTGTTCACTGGCAACCTTACGCCCGGCTGCGGTACGTCGAGATCGATAGCGTGGATACTGGCCGAGACGCCGGACTGTTCGGCGGGACCAGCGCTTCCGCCCACGGCGCTGGGTCACAACGGATTCACCGGGACAAGCATATGGATGGACCCCCAAAAACGGCGAGTGTTCGTTCTGTTAACGAATAGGGTTCATCCAAGAGTCGACGCGATTGACATGAGAGAGATAAGGCGGCGATTCAACGCACTCGCAGTAGAAACAGTTTCTGGTTTCTAGTTCTAGTTTCTGGTTTCTAGTTTCTAGTTTCTGGTTCAGGCGAATAAGACTTTGATCGCAAAACTAGAAACTAGAAACCAGAAACCAGAAACCTCTTAAAGCTTTGTTTAAGACTTTCGACAGATACATCGAAGACAGCCCGCGGGGAGCAGGTCCTCTCGCATCATTGTGGTCGCGCCTCGGCCGCGACCGCAGATTCACTTTTCTGTTTGCGATGTCGGTTGTCGTCCATGTGATCTTCTATGTGGCGCTCATCAAGCTCGACTCGTGGGCGATGATGCAGGTCGTCGCGAGCGGCAAGCGTCAGGTCTCACTTTTGAGGCTGATAGAACTGGCGCCACCGACCGATCGCGCCACGCTTCGCACCGCACCGGAGCCTCTCGAGCGCGCCGATATCAACCGGCTTCAGTTTGATCCGGCTACTGCTGACGACGTTCACCTGGTTCAACGTTCTCCCAAGCCAGCCGAGCGCCGTGGAACCAGCGGTCACCTCCCTCCGGCTGATCTGATCGAGAAGCAGTTGCGGGCCTCGCGCGGATCGGGCGGCCGCGAACATCCGGGGTCCACAACTCACCAACCAACTCCGCCGGAGACCTCATCCATACAGGCCAATCGCATCGGTCAACTCGATGAGGCTGTGATCACTCAAACTCCTCCGGCACAAGCCGCGCCTGTTGCGCCTGCGCCGTTGCCGAAGCAAGAAGCCAACCCCGTCAGCTCCGGTAGTTCTGAAGCAGCTCCAGCAGGAACCAGCCACGGCAGCAGCTCGGAGTCGAGCGCGCTCGGGCTTGAAGCCGCACGAGGCCAGTACATGGCATTGGTGCGCGCAAAAATCAGGAAGGTAAACGAGCGGATTATGCCGCGCGAGTGGATCAAAGATGTCCTTCGAGACAAAGTATCAGCGGAGTTCAAACTCGTGATCAGGCGTGACGGACAGATTCTCTCTGCAGAGTTGTGGAGACCTACAGGTTATTCAGTGCTTGACGACTACGCCAGACAAGCTATATTTACTGCAAGTCCCTTTGAGGGGTTCCCCCAAGCCGCAGGAAACACGATCACTTTTACGGTGACCGTTTACTTTTACACTCTGTAAATCTCGCAATGAACATTGTCAGTGGAAGTCGACGCTTGACGGGTCGTCTCGCGCTAAGCCTGACTCTCATCGTCTCGAACAGCACTCAGATCGTCCTGCTTGTTGGATCGAACTGCACGACAGCCGTGCTAGCTGCCCAGAAACAATCCGCCTCAAATTCAAACGATGGTCGCGCCAATCAGAAGGGTCAGCAAAACGACGATAAGGGCTTAACTCGCCCTCGCAGAGCAGACGCGCAAACCGATGTCGTTCAGTACCCTCCGGCTGCCGGGCCCATTATTCGAGTCGCGCTGATAACCGACGTCTCTTCTATCGCGCTGAGTTCTTCATCCGGCCTCATCGTGCGGCGCGCAACGACGAGCCTCGACGAGGGCAAGACTATCTCGAACGGATCGCTGACCGTAGAACTGCGTCAGCAGCCCGAGCCGGTAGCTTCTCGCCAATCGATCGCGGCCGCTTATCGCGTGAGCGTCGGGTCTTCGACCGAATCGCGCGGGGCGCGCAAACTCGTAGACGAGCTTAAGAAAAAATTCTTCGAGCCAGTGACGATGACCTTCGATGAAAAGCAAAGTTCGTACTCCGTCCAGATCGGGCAGTTCGCGAATCGCAGCGAGGCAGCGCAATTCCTCGAACGGCTGCGCAAATCCGGGTATGAAAGCCTTCGTATCATAAGCGAGCCAAAGACGACGGGCACCCTGGCGTCGGAATCCCTCACCGACACGAATGCCCGAGCCGCGAAATACAAAACGCAGCCCAGCAACAGCTCTACCGGCCGTTCGAGCGCCAAGCCGGACCCCCGTCCGATTCGGTTGATCGCGCTTGCCGCCGACAAGGTCGCTGCGTCGAGCGAGGATGAATTGGTAATCTCACCTGCCGGAAGTCCCCCGCGTTTTGATCGGGGCAAACAACCGGCCGCCTCTTCAGGAAATGATCAAAAGCACGTCTCACGTCGAGATCAAAGCAAATCCGACGAGTCTGAGTCCAAGGCAGCCCCGGCAGCCGTTCGAATCGGCAAGAACGACTATCGCGGAGAGATCCACCTTGTTCTGAATCCCCGCGGGCGGATCAATGTCGTAAACGCGCTGCCGCTCGAAGATTATCTTCGCGGCGTGGTGCCGATGGAGTTGTCACCCGGCGCCTATCCTGAAATCGAAGCGCTCAAGGCCCAAGCGGTCGCCGCGCGATCTTACGCGCTCGCGCGCCTCGGCCAGCATCGTGATGAAGGATTCGATCTGGTAGACGATGCGCGAGCCCAGGTCTACGGCGGGCTCTCAGCGGAATGCGAGTTGACCAACCGGGCAATCGACGCGACGCGCGGAATGGCTGCCGTCTTTCCGAACGAAGACGGAAAACTCGTTCCAATTGAAGCGCTGTACACCGCAAACTGCGGCGGCAGCACCGAAAACAACGACGAGGTTTTCGGCGGCAAGCCTCTTCCTTATCTGCGCGCGGTGGCCTGCTCGCCCGGCCGCCAGTCTTTCGCCGCTCGAGACATCATGTCCAGTCGAACACGCGAACCGTTAATCGGGATTGACGGGCGTTCGATCGCTCGTGAAGTCGCGCTTCTCTCAGTGCTCGGGTTTTCAGTTCCGCGCCGCGTGACAGGGGGCTATCTGAGCCGTTCGCCTGACCCGGATGAAGTCAGGAGTTGGATAGAGCACACGGCGCGCCTCACTCAACGAGAGAAGCCCAGCTCGCGTGGCGATGGTACGCGATTGGCTGAGTTCGCCCGTCTTGTCACCGCATCAGTTTACGGTGCAGGGCGCGCGAGCACGCTGCTGGCTCCGGCCGACGTCGATTATTTGCTCGGCGGGCTGCGCGTGCAACAACTGCCGCGTGAGGCACGCGCCGACGTAGCGATGTTGTTAAGAGACGGAATCCTGCGCGTGCCCGCCGGTGCCGACCTGGACGGCCGCGCGCCCATCACACGTGGACAGGCGATTGAAACTTTGGCGCGTGCGATCTCGGTGATACCTCAACCGGCGAATCTGAAATCCCAAACGTCAGATTCCAAGCCTCAGATCTCAACCCTGAGATTTCAAATTCCCGGCTTCATATCTGAAGTAACGGCGCCCTCGGAGAAAGGGCGACTGATCAATTCTCAGCGCACCGGCGTTGAGATCTCCGATGGCGCGTGGCTGTTTCGAAACCTGGGCGGCGAGAGCCATCAGGTCGATCGTTTGCCTCTCATTGGCGGCGAGCACGTCGTTTACCATCTGAACGCCAAAGGACAAGTTGACTTCCTCGAAGCATCGATATCAGACCGCAGCGCCTCGAGCGATCGCTTCTCGAGCGTGGCTCAGTGGCAAGAGCGCATCCCAATAGAAGAGCTCCAGCAGCGGCTGGCTCGCGCGCACATCAACGTCGGGCGGCTTGAGAAGATCGAGCCGGTGGCGTTCAGCTCTTCAAGCCGAGTAACTGAGGTCGAGGTGACGGGCGATGAGAGTCGCGCGCTATTGCGTCGTCCTCAGATCCGCGCCGCCCTCGGGCTGAGGGAGTATCTGTTCGTAGTGGATCGCGAGACCGGCGAGCGTGGCCAGGTTGTCGCGTTCGTGTTCACCGGCAGGGGCTGGGGACACGGCGTCGGAATGTGCCAGACGGGCGCTTACGGACTCGCAACGGAGGGCTATTCGTACACCGCGATTCTCCAGAAGTACTACACCGGCGTAAAGCTTCACAAGATGTATTGATTCAAGGCTGTCTCTTCTAAAACCACAGCACCGGCGCAACAGTCTTATCATATTCTCTGGTTTGTTTTCTGCTTGCGACGGGATGGGGCTTAAGGTATACTCGCGGCCTTGTCATAACAAAGGGAATAGGTTACAGCGCGCCGTTGATGGCCGTCTTTTGACGCGAGTGCCTGAAGAAAGAAACCACACAAGACAACTTCGACCAGGAATTCATGATGATCGTTGTGCACTCATATCGACAAGGGCCCGCTAAGCTACCCGGGATCTCTCTGCGCAAATCAGGGTGACATCCGGTCCGGCAACCATGGTGTTGTTTACCTGACAGAGAATCTTCGTTTCGATCTGGCCCTCCACGGCCATCCAGCAGGCAGTACGGCCGTGGTCTTCACGCGTTGAGGTCTGTTTTGATGGTTCGTTTGGTGTTCCGTTCCTTCGTGGCGCTTCTGGCTTTGACCGTCTACAGCTCTTCGGCTGGCGCTCATTCGCAGAATCAATCCGCCTCCTCAGGTGACCCCGGAGCCGGATACACGCTCGTGCTCGTGGACACCAGTTCAAAAGCGGAGCTGGCACAGGCGCGCGACTTCATCGTGGCGCAAGGCGGCCGGGTTGCCATCATCCTTCCCCCTCACGCCATCATGGGATGGATTGCTCCGGAAGCGGACTCGAGAATCCTGGGACGGCACGGTATACGCTCGATACACCGGTCTCCAGTCGAGTCGCGGCCGCCGGGTTTTGGCGATCGCGAGACACAGACAGCCATCAACGCATTCAACGATATCGCATCCGGACGCAGTGCCAGACGCAGGCTGCGCGAGTCCAGGCAAGAAGCCGGACCCGAGGCAGGCCGGCCGGGAATGATCGATTGCGCGCTTCCCCGCCCTCCGATCAATAAGGATGAGTTCATCCGCAATCTCCGATTGCTGGGCGCTGAACAGTCCGTGCTGGGCATTCAATCGACGGTCACGCCGCAGTATGCAAGCAACAGCGATGTGATGGACGGCACCGTCGCAGTTGCGGTTTTTTTGGTCGAGAGCGCGGGCGGGGTCGATCCCAACATTTATAACTGGACTCAAGCCGATCAGGATCTCGCTCGTTCCCAAGTGATTGATGGACTCAACTGGTGGGTCGAGCAATCGCGAGCCTTCAACCTTGCCCGGCCGTTACAGTTCACACCAGTATTCTTTGGCGCCAACAACCCTGCGTGCCAGATCCCTTATGAACCTGTCATACGTCCCGGAAGCGACGCTCTTGCCTGGGTAAACCACATAATGAGCAACCTTGGCGCTTCGGGGGGTAGCGTTTTCGAGCGCGTTGCCGCGTTCGACCGGGTGATCAGGGACCAGAATCACGCCAACTGGGCGTATTCGATGTTTATCGCTTACAACCCGTCCCCGGCGCGGACGTCGTTTACCGACGGGCGTGCGTCGTGGGCCTACATTGGAGGTCCGCACGTCGTTGCGCTGTTCCACAGCTTTGGCTGGTCACTCTCGCGCATCGCCAGCCATGAGACCGGTCACATCTTCTATGCTTGCGATGAGTACTTTCAACCGGGATATCAGACTTGCAGTTGCACGTGCGCGCCCGAGGTGAGACCTGATGCTCTCAACGGAAACTGCCAGGACATAACTTGCACTCGCGCTTCGACCGAATGCATGATGCGGCTCAACGAACTGGCACTGTGCCCGTTCACGGTTGCGCAGATTGGATGGACGTCGGCAGTGCCAAAGCCTGCGCCATCCGCTCCCAGTGGTCTCGTCGCCAGCGCGACTTCGCCCACGCAGGTGACCCTGGTTTGGCAGGACACGTCGGGGGTTGAAGACGGATTTCAAATTGAACGCCGCGGGGGCACGAGCGCGGAGTTCAGCCAGATCGGTGTTGTTTCAGCCAACTCGATCAGTTACACCGATGCCACAGTGTTGCCCAATACCGCTTACGCTTATCGTGTGCGCGCGTTCAACGGCACCGGCATATCCACCTTTACTAATGAAGCTCCGGTGATCACACCCTCAACCCCGGCGGTGCTCGCGATAGGCACGTCGGATTTGCTGGACGCGACAGTTGGCGTGGCCTACAGCCGCACGCTAACGGCAGTAGGAGGGAAGCCCGAGTTCGCGTGGCTGATTGAGAGCGGGTCTCTGCCGCCTGGTCTTTCGCTGGCACAAACAGGTTCGATCTCAGGCACACCCTCAACTGCGGGAACCTTCAACTTCGTCGTGAAGGTCACGGACGCCAATGGCAACTCGGCAACGAAGGCTCTGACTCTGATTGTTAAACCGTCCGCGCCGCTGACAATCACCCTGAACCAACTCCCGCGAGGATCGGTTGGCACACCCTACAGCCAGAACATCGGCGCTTCCGGCGGCCAGACTCCATACACCTGGTCGATTCAGTCCGGAAATCTTCCGGATGGCCTCACGCTGAATCAAAGCGGCATCATATCGGGCACCCCTGACCGGGCGGTAACTACCAGCTTCGCGCTCAAGCTCACCGACGCTGTGAACGCAAGCGTCACGTCAACTCTCTCGCTGACAATCAATCCGGCGGTACTGCTCCTGTCGATCGAGACGCAGTCGCTGGCCGACGGCGTGGTCGGCCAGGACTACTCCCAGACACTAAAGGCCGTGGGAGGCAGCTCTCCATATCGTTGGGATTTGAAGACAGGAAGACTTCCCGATGGCCTGCTGCTTTCTGAGGCGGGTGTTATTGCAGGCGTGCCCACGACCACTGGCGAAGTTTCATTCGAAGTTCGAGCGACCGATCAGAGCGGCCAAACGATCATTGCAGCTTTGTCGATCGATGTCGACCCTCCACCCGAGCTGACTATTTTGAGCCCGAGCGCGCTTCCGGTTGCGGCAGTGGGTGTGCCCTACCGGTTCGAGTTCAAAGCTGCGGCCGGCACAGCTCCATACTTCTGGGTCAAGAAGAAGAAAGCCAAGTTCGGAACCCTGCCTGACGGCATCACGCTTTCGGGCGACGGAATCCTATCGGGTACGCCAACCACCCAGGGCTTGTCGAACTTTACCGTGATTGTGAACGACGCGAATGAAAAGCAAGCCAGGAAGCCGGTGACCCTCGAGGTCGGTCCGCCGCCGCCGCCGCTTGCGATTCGGACCGAGTCCCTTCCGCAAGCACTACAAGGTCTTCAGTACAGCGCCGGGCTCGAGGCATCCGGAGGTATTGGGCCGTACGCATGGAGCATAGAAACGGGAGCGCTGCCCGACGGTTTGACGATGACCGCAAGCGGGACGATCTCGGGTCGGGCAACAACGGCCGGTTCGACTTCATTCGTCGTACGAGTGAAGGACGCGCTCGGAACGTCAAGCACGAAGTCGCTCTTCTTAATCGTGGCCCCGCCGCCGCCGCCGCTTGTGATCCAGACAGTCTCACTGGTCGAAACTACGGCCGAACGGCCTTACTCTCAGTCGCTTCAGGCGACGGGCGGCGTGCCGCCTTACAATTGGGGCATAGCGAGCGGAAGTCTCGGAGCTGGATTGAACCTCTCGGCGGGCGGGGTGATTTCGGGGACTGCTGTTTCAGCGGGAACCAGCGTCTTCGTGGTGAGAGTGACCGACTCCGCGGGGCAGTCGGTGACTCGCACGCTGGCGATCACGGTGAAGCCGGCCGATAAGCTGGCGCCCTTCGGAGTGCTCGAGACGCCGGACGTCCGCGCGACGTTGAACAACACCGCCAGCGGCAGCGGGTGGGCGCTCGACAATGTTGGCATCGCGAAGATAGAAGTGCTCTTGGACGGGCAAAAAGTTGGCGAAGCGATCTATGGGCTGAACCGTCCCGATATAGCGGCTGCGTGGGGCGCGGCCTTCCCCAACGCCGGATTTTCAGGCTTTAGTTTCGCGGTCGATACCACGAAATTCACTACCGGCGAGCACACGCTGGCAGTACGGCTGCTGGACGCAGCCGGTAACGTTACGGTGGTTGGCACGCGCACGATTGTGTTCCAGAACCTGGTCTTCACGATAACCACTACGGACATCACACGAGGAACAAGAAATCAGCCCTACTCAATGCAGTTCAGCGTGGCTAACGGCAGGCCGCCATACACATGGACGCTGATTTCCGGGTCATTGCCTTCGGGCCTCTCAATGAACGTGACGGGATTGATTTCGGGCACCCCGCTGGTGTTCGGACAGTTCCCGTTTGCAGTGCGGGCGACCGATTCAACCGGCGCCACGGCGGTCGGCAGTTTCACATTGATCGTCGTGTCGGATATCGAGCAGCTTCGAGTCATCAGCAGCGGCGCTCTCGATCAAGGCAGCACCGGAGTTGATTACTCTCATCAACTGCTATTCGTCGGCGGCGTGCCACCGCGTACCTGGACGCCTGGGACCGGCACAATACCGCCCGGGCTGTCGCTAAGCAGCAGCGGTGTTATCTCGGGCAAGCCGACACAAGTAGGCACCTTCACTTTTACAGTACGGCTTACCGATTCGGAGCCAACGACGGTCACTTCTCAACCGCTTCAGATCACGGTCGTTCCGGGCCCGCTGGTGATCGTGACAACTGGCGATCTGACAACGGGCATGGTCAGCTCATCGTATTCCTTTACGCTTCAAAAACTGGGCGGCGCTTCGCCTTACACATGGGGGCTTGTGAGCGGCGCTTTGCCCGCGGGTTTGACGCTGAACACGAGCTCGGGGGTGATCTCGGGCACGCCTAGTCAATTCGGTACCTTCTCGTTCACGGTGCGGCTGACTGATTCACAACCCGTCGGCGTAACATCAGGCACCCTCCGAATCATCATCGATCCGGCGCCGCTTGTGATCACCAGCACCGGCGATCTGCCGGGCGGCCGAGTGAACATTGACTATACATACCCGCTTGCGGCAACCGGCGGGCGACCACCTTACACCTGGGCGCTATTGCCCGGAAGCGGGGCTCTGCCTACCGGATTGACTTTGAACGCAGCTACTGGAGTGATTTCGGGCAAGCCTACCGTGGCCGGGACTTTCACTTTCACGGTGACCGTAACTGATACGACTCCGGCTACAGCCACGTCTACGCCGCTCAGAATAACCGTGTCGCCATGAAGTACTTCTCCGTACCAACCCTTAGTTGCTAAGGCGGGTTTTCGCAGGCCGAGCCAAATGTCCGGTCGCTTCCAACGAAGTCAAGCCAGACCCCTCCCGCGGATGTTTGACCCCTCCCGACGCTGTTTTGGGACACCTTACGACCTCCCGAACGCTTTTTGCCTTTCATTGCTCAAGCGTTCTTCGACCAGATGATGGATTGTGCGCGAGCACAGGCTGCTGAGCGACGAACACTTCACGGTGGACGGACGCGCCTTCACTGACTTTGCCGCACAAAGGTCATAGCATCCCCGCTGTCTGGGTCGCCAAGCGTAAAATGGACTAGGTATGGCGGCTTATCCCTGCGAAGAGCAACCGCGGTTCCACCCCAACTGGGGAAATCCAACCCAAGCTCCCACCAACTTCCAGGTGAGTGCTCCTTTAGCCTCCAAGTGCCGCGATCGGATTGAACACGCCCATGCGATCTCCCGAAAGGCTCGCGCCACCAGTCGGGCATGTCCAGCATCTCAAAGCTACCGTCTGACCGAAGGATTAGCCTGGTGCTTGCCCTGTCGACGTCATAACGACCTCTGTCACGCATATCCTTGATCGTATCTTTGTCTGGGACCCACGTCCCGATCAGATCCGCTTCATTTGGCCTGGTCGTCGTGTAGCTCGACAAATACGGATCGCCGCACGCCAACAGCAAAATGCCCGACAAAATGACTGACAAGAGATAGCTTGGAGCTATTCTTAAGGTCTCCCTTAACTTAGTGGCCTTACCTGTTTCCACAAGGATTTGTCTCCCACCAAAAATAGGTCTGTGTCATCGTCGCTCCCGGTCCCTCTCCCCTTCCTACATTTTGAACTCCCGGAATGTGATAAAGAAACGATTTCAGGCTTGTTTCATTGTAGGCGGTAAACTCGCTCCTCCCATCGGGAAGTCTCTCAACCGTAAGACTGAACGAGCCTACGAACTGTCGGGGCATGCTGGTAGTTCTTAGGACCCCGTCGTCGTTTGCTGGATTAAAACCAAGACCCCAATTAACTAGTCCTTTGAGATAGGCTTTTCCACCCGACGCTATCTTCTGACAGTACTCTTGTCGAATTCGGTCTACTCCATGAGATTTCTTCAGGAATTTCGTAAGACTTGCATCGGGACCAAACTGGTGGTTCGGCTCACCCTTGCTAAAGATCCAGTCCATGAGGAGCCCAAACCAACTCGTCTTATCTGGCGGCGCGGCCCCTATTTGCGGCCCGTCCTTCTGCCCTTGCATGAAAGAACTTATCGGCCCAACTCCGGTCCCACCATTTGGGTTGATTGGCGGTGTTCCAGCGACTACCGTACCACGAACGCGAATTGCAGCAGCACCAGTCACAGTCAAGAGTTTACCGACTATCGGCGGTCCATAAGCGATTGCGAACAGGATACCCGACGAGATCGCAAACGCGAGTGCCCACCCAGGAGGGAATGACAGCGCGATGGCGACAACGACCATCACGGCGGCAAAAACCGCTAACACCTTCGAAATAGCGTGAAGGGCTTTGCCTATCGCGCCAAAGATCTTGCCGATGAAGCTACCGGAACCTGTTCGCCCCGAAGGGCGGAAGCGAGCGAGTTGAGTATCGATCAAGGATTGATCGTTAGCACAACCGTATTCGAGACGAGGGTCTGCGTCCATACTGGTACCGGCAAAGCCTTCCGTTCTTCTGGAGACCAATCTGAAGCCTCGACTTCATGGTAGATAGCTTTCAGCCGATATTGCCCAGGTTTAAGCGTTAGGTCAGTGTCATTCTTCAGACCAAAGATCATATTGGGTCGTAGCTGTACATACTGTTGCGCCAACTTTTGAGCTATCGTCGTACCTGGTTTCCATATTGAAGTTCCTGCGCCTCGACCTATCGGGACGACTCTTCCTCGTCCATCGATTATCTCCAAGTCGATGTAGTGAGAAGACTCAATGGAAAAGAGATTACCGAGTTCAGTTCCGACGTAGTACGTTTCATTCTTCGACACGTTCTCCAAGTACGCTGTGATTGAAATCGGCTGACCCGAGCGGTATCTTCTTTCCGAGGTTTGAAGGACCAAACGCATTGCAGTTGAATTAATACTACTGTCTTGGACAGCAGCTATTACTGAGGCTTTGTGCATGGGGAAAGAGCCGACAAGGACGGCCCAAATAAGAGTCTGTTTGACTCCGCCCCAGAATGGACAACTCCTGTTTTTACGGCCCGTAGGGATCCCCAGTCCCGCAGGCTTTGATAATGTTTGCATAATCCGCCCTATCTGTTCCTAAGTAGCCATTGTTTCGGTTGAGTTCGTGAATAAACACAGTCTGCCGTTTCAGAAAATCGCCCTTCGTAAAGAAGCGATCGTTAAGATAGATGTTGGTGGCTGTGAGCCGCGGCACACTAACTTCCGAAAATGCAACGTTGTCGCTTCTTGGATTAAGGGCCATAGAGTTGGCCCGTCTAGCAACTCCGGGAAAGCGACCTCCGGTACCTCGGTAATTTGGGTTGATCGTATTTGCAGATCGAACGTTTGCTCGATTGAAAACCGCTTGAGCGTTCCTCGTACCCCCAAGCACGTTAGCACAGTCCGGATTGCGAAGAAGTAGCTGCTCAACGCT
Source organism: uncultured Clostridia bacterium (assembly GCA_964548075.1). GTDB lineage: Bacteria > Acidobacteriota > Blastocatellia > UBA7656 > UBA7656 > Onstottus_A. Next base: position 79,056 of record CAZJQQ010000007.1, read on the forward strand.
GTTAGTGAGCAACCTAAGGGCAACTTGCTGATCAGGAGTGAACTGACCACCAGGGTTTTGCGGCGTTTCCCGCCTCCTTTGCATGAAATCATTCACTGCTCCAGCCGCCGCCAGCCCTCCTAAGACATACGAGGTTGCGCCGAGTCCAACCCCTACTGCGGTACCCCCTGCTCCAGCGGCGAACGAGGCGCCAACACCTCCCAGCTGTATGATCCCAAGCTTAGACAGAATATTTCCCAATATTGGAAGGAGCTGTATATCAAAACCGACTTGCAGTACGGCCGCTACTATGACCGCCACCGACACTACGACCGCCACCCATTTTGCGATCTTCGCAAAGAAGCTGAAGACTTTCCCCAGGAAGCTGAAGAACCCCAGTCCGCTTGGGTCAAGGTGGTTCACCGGATCGTTGCCGCAATAAGCATGCAGATTCAAGCTCTGTGGATCGACCAAACTAACTGAGCCCATCCCAATCGGATCGACCTGAGTGAACCTCCCTTGCAGCGGGTCGTAGTGTCGATTCACCGCATAATCCAATCCCGTCACCGTACTTCGATCGTAGCTCGTGAATCGCCGCTTCGTTGACCCGCTTGACTCGGCGTCCAGCGCTGTTCCAAACGGCAGCGTCACCTGCTCGAAACTTGATGTGTCCTGATTATTCGTGACAAGCCGAGTGCCCAGCCGGTCAGGATGATGATACTCAACTCGCTCGCTCGCGCCGCTGGGAGCTATGGTCGCGAGCAGTCGCCCTCCCAGATACACATAGCTCTTCACCCATTTCGGGGTTGTTGGCGATGCCTGTGTCTCTTCGTACTCGGCAATCACCGAATCACCCGCCCACGCATAGTACGTCCGTTGGCTAAAGTTTTCATCGCCGACCTGTTCGATCAGCCTGTGATTGGACGCGGCATAAGTGTGAATGATCTGAGTGACGCTCGAATCATTCTGCACTTTCACAAGCCTGCCCGCAGCGTCGTAGACATATCTCTGCCACGATCCGTCCGCACGCTGCACGCGAGTCTGATTGCCTGCCGCGTCGTACTCCCACCCCGCCGTGCTGATCCGGTTTGTGTTCTGATCGTATGAAACTAACGCAAGCCCGTCTCGAGGCACAGGCGCGGCGCCAGGATTCACCACTATGTTTACCGCGCTTGACGTGGTCGTCAGGCCCCAATTGTCCGTTGCCTTGGCAGTGAGTGAATAGCTGCTCGCCGCGACTCCCGTCCAGTTGAAGCTGTATGGCACAGCAGTGTCGGCGCCCAGCAGTGTCGTTCCCTGATAGAAATCCACCTTGGTGATGGTCCCGTTGTCGCTCGCGCTGGCATTGATGGTAATCGAGGCAGGCGCTGTGAACGTCGCGCCACTGGCCGGCGATGTGATGCTCACCGAAGGCGGAGTATTGCTGAATAACGCCTGGACGTCGCCTGCAATCAGAGCCTGATTGTAGATGCGCGCTTCATCCAGCACTCCGTTTTGGAAGTATGTCGTTCCGCTGTTTGCCAACCCTGCGCCTAAGACCGCCGGCGTGGAGCTTGCCACCATAGCCCCGCTCGCGTTTATCGAGCCCACCTGACTGCTATCAAGAAAGACTCTCATTGCCAGTCCATCGTAGATGGCGGCGATATGATGAAACTGCCCGTCGCGAACGCTCACCGGTGGAGTTGTGATCATTATGTTGTCGACTATTCCGCTCCCCGGATTTGTTTCCACCTGCCAGTACAGCTTACCGGTTGGATCAAGGCCCAGCGCATATGAATCATCGGCGGCTGTGCCCGATGCGTGATTGAATTTGTTGACCAGGAACTGATAGCCCGCGGTCGGGTTGGCCTTAAACCACGCGGCAACCGTTATTGCGCTTGAAGGATTGAGGCTGGCGCTGTTGGCAACTGCCACGTGATCGTTCATCCCATCCAAGCTGACGCCGCCGTTGATCCTGCCTGTGGTCCAGACCGGTCCGTTGGTCAGCGTTCCGGTATTGCCGTTGGCCGACGAGTCCGCGGCAGTCGTGCCGCTCGCTTCGTCGAACTTCCAATAGGCTGCCGGCGCGAAGACCGGCTGGGCGAGAGTTTGTATATCCGTGTCGATCAAAGCCTGGTTGTAAACACGCGCCTCGTCGAGCCGTCCACTCTGGTAGTATGCCTTCACCCCATTGCTCAAGCTAGCCCCTAAGAGGACCGAGGTGGAGCTGGAAAGCATCGGCCCGCTGGCGTTGATTGAGCCGGCCACACTGCCATCGAGATAGACTTTCATCGCGGCGCCGTCGTAGGTTGCGGCGATATGATGGAACTGGCCGTCGAGAACGCTTACGGGTGGAGTGACGACCATCAAGTTGTCAGCTATTGCGCCCGGATTGGTTTCCACCTGCCAGTACAGCTTCCCGGTCGGGTCAAGGCCCAGGGTGTAGGAATCATCGGTGGCCGTTCCCGATCCGTGATTGAACTTGTTGACCAGGAATTGATAGGTCCCGGTCGAGCTAGCGGTGAACCACGCCGCGACCGTTATCGCAGCGGACGGATTGAGGGTGCTGCTGTTGGCGGCCAGCACATCATCATTGCTGCCATCTAGATTCACACTGTTGTTGATTCTGCCGTTGATAAAGGCGGCTCCGTTCTCCAGCGTCCCGTGGTTGCTGTTGCCTGACGAATCGGCAGCGCTAGTGCCGCCGCTCGCTTCATCGAATCTCCAATAGGCCACTGGATTCACGTTGTCCGCTTGGAACTGTGATGGTTTAACGGGAAGCAGCGCTGGTTGCGACGGCGGGGTTTTCGCAGGCCAAGCAGAATGTGTCGAGTAGGCAGGTTTCTCCCGAGGCTGTAGGTTGAGGTTTGTTTTCTCTGTTGCCGCCTAGTTTCCCGGCGGTGCCACGATATTGCAACCATACATCAGTTGGCCCCTGCCCCTCTCAGAACCGTGCGTGCGCAACTAACGCACACGGCTCCTCAGACTGTCTTTCGCGCTCGATAGAAGAGATGTACTCGTACTCGCGGTTGTGGCAACGGAAATACGTTTAGCAGCTTTTCGAATTCTGTCCACGTGTAGCTCCGCCGTTGGCTCCGCCGATTCAACCACTTGTAAAGGAGTTTCCTTACTTCGTGGTGAAATCGCGCCACTCCTTGGTAGTTGTCTGTCACCCCGTAGTACTGATAGTGTCCACGGAGCTTCAGTCCTAGTACCCGCATGATCCACTGCGTTGGCTTCATTCGAATTTGCTTGAGCCATTCCTTCATTGCTACGAGCTTCGCCCGAAATTTCTTCCTCGACGTCACCCGCTTCATCCGGAATCGTCTCCCGTCTTTCGTCCGGCTGCAATAATGAGTGAATCCCAGAAAATCAAACGTCTCGGGTTTCACTCCTCTTGTCCGTGCGTGCCTCTCCGCGTCCCGTCCAAACTCCAGCACCTTGGTCTTTGTAGGTTCTACCTCCAAGTGGAATTTCTTTAACCGCTCGGTTAGTTCTGCTTTAAATTTCATCGCGTCCTCCTTGCTCACGAAACACACGACGAAATCGTCGGCATACCGGATCAGCCGCGTCTTTCCCTTGCAGCTTTTCCCGTAGACCTTCTCGAACCACAGATCCAGGGCGTAGTGCAGATAGACATTCGCGAGCACTGGTGAGATGCTGCCGCCTTGCGGCACACCCTCCTCGCTTGCTCTCATCTCTCCGCTCTCCATCACCCCGCTCTTCAGGAATCTCTTTATCAGCCGTAGGACTCGCTTGTCTGCTATCCTTTGCTCCAGCATCTTCATCAGCCACTGGTGGTCTACATTGTCGAAGAACCCCTTGATGTCTGCTTCGGCTATGTAGTTGGTTCCTTCCCACTCGACTGCCTGACTCAATGCTCTCAACGCATCGTGACAGCTTCGCTCTGGCCGGAATCCGTATGAACCTTCTATGAAGTCTTCCTCATAGATTGCTCCCAGTATCCGCGCCATCGCCGATTGCACAAGCTTGTCTTCCAGACACGGGATTCCTAAAGGCCGTTGTTTGTCGGTTCCAGGCTTTGGGATGTAAACCCTTCGCGCTGGCTGCGGCCGATACGCCATCCTGTGCAATCGGCCAAGTAACGCTTCAATGTTGGCCTCCAGGTTTCCGGCGTATTCGTCCTTCGTCACCTCGTCTATCCCAGCGGCTTTGTTTCCACTCAGCCGCCTGAAGCACTCAAGCAGCAGTTCCTCATTCATCAGGTGGTACAAACTGGTGAACTTGAACTTCCCCTTCTTGCGTGCCTTCGCTGCTATGCGGAGCAGTTTCGTTCCCACCGTCTCGCCGCTTCTGGGCGCGGCCAGTGTCTCCCTACTCTGCTCGACCATCTGTCGTCTCCTTCCCTCCGGCGGCATTACCCGCCTTCATTGGTACTATTAGACGATCCGACTCCCTGCCACCCTTTTGCCTCTCTCCCTTTCTGCGGTTGTTCGGCATACTCTCCTGTTTGCTTCTGGAAAGCAGTGGCAGGGCCTCCCGGGTTGCCGTGTAGTCTCGATGTCACGCATGCCATGGTCTCAGACCCCGAGGAAGCGAGCACTTCCTCGCCTTTGCGGTTGTGCTCGTGTTGACTTCCGCCATCGTTGAAGGCGTCGTCCTTCCTGTGTCCTTGCTTACGGGGCTCAATCCCTTCAACCTTTCGGCTTACGGCCTGCGTGCTTGCTGGCCTACGCTTAGAAGCGATCATTACTGCTCGCCTCCCAAGGTCTCGCTACTCGGCGGCTGGCTAGACCTTTCCGAGGTGGGCTTCCCACCCACTGGACTACCCGGTATTGCCCGGTCGCTTCCAACGAAGTCAAGCCAGACCCCTCCCGCCGCTGTTTGACTTCGACCGCAGGCCCGTGCGCCCTATCACGCGCAGGTGCTTTGCCTCCGCCTACGGCCCTGGCGATCTCTTCCGTGGGCTGAAGCGTGAATGTTTAGCCCACGTCAGACTTTTTAACGGCAGTCACAAGCCAAGAGCCAACACAAGCGACGACCAGGGTCAACGTTAGTGGATACGCGAGATGAACTGGGGAAAGGCCCATTATGAGAGCTATGTTAGGGCCGATCAGCACGGAGAGAAAGATACAAGAGGCTGTCGCTGTTGACCATACGCTTGTCAGCGCCCATAGTGCAAAGGAAATCGAGAGAGCGAGCAGCAACCCGGCTATAATTGCGGACGCAGGAAACAGTTGAACACTGTCGCCTAAAACAAAAGCTATGGGCACCACCACACCAACGATAACTAGGGCAAGCACAACACGGGATACAGACCTGCTTAGGGGGTCGGAAATCCAGCCTTCGCGTACCGCTATCGTAGCGCTTACCGAAGCGGCGAGAAAACCGAATAGACTTGCTACAACTGAATGCAAAAAGGTAGGTCGAATCCAATGCTCAGAAGCGGAGTACCACAAGCCGCTGCTCCCAATTCGGGTTGCTAATAAAAGCAGCACGAAACCTGCGACGAGCCCGCTCGTGCCAAAACAAAGTATCGTCTTGGTCCTTGTTCGATTCATTTGATCTTGACCCTTTCGGAAATCGTAGTGCCTTATTATTCACCGGCGCTCGCTATTTCGGGCTTGAGATCTCCTTTCCTCGACCTTTTCTCCTCGGGTAACGAGAAACCGGCCTCTTCACCAAAATCACGGAAGATAACCTCGCTGCCCGGGCACAAGGCTCGGCGTTCGCGGCGATCGGCGCGTCGGCGGGCTGTTCTTAGATTTTTGCCACGCATCAATCTCTCGCAAAACATCCTCTGGAGTAACTGAAACCCAATCACGACCGACCTTTGCGCCGCCCTGTTGAAGCGCGACCAGGACAATATCCGCGCAGTTATTGAAGGCGCCCCAGTCCCCATGTTGTCCATTTCCCCACCATTGTTTGATCGCGTCCTCATCAAGATCGTTAATATCAAATGTCACATCCGGTTCGCGGCCTCCTTCTCCTCTTACGTCAGCGTTGTAATCGGGCGGACGTGCGGAGCAGCGGTCAAATACGGCTTTTGGAGACATGTCGCGCGAAGGCCAATAAGATATATATGTACCGTCGTTCAGCCTGAGTGACGCGTGACCCCAATATCCTGGGCGCGATTTCCAAACATAGACCTTCAGGAGCCCCATCGGATCCAAAAAATCAACAGGGTCGTTCCCGACATATGCATAGAGATTTATGTCTCCTCCGCCTAAGCCAATGGGGTCTTGACTGATGAATCTTTGAAGAGTTGGCGAGTAGTACCGGCTGCGGTAATAGAGCAATCCTATTCCATCATCTTCTCTCCCGGCATAGGTCTGCGTATTCGCGCTCGCCGCTCCTGCAGTAGTGGTTCCACCAAAAGCCTGGAAAGTATAGTTCGTCTGGACCGCGCCTGCTGAATCAGTTAGCGAGATGGTCGAGCCTAAGGCGTCAACGATTGGTGAAACGACGCCGCTGGAATCGCTTCTTAGCAAGAATTCATCTAGGCCGCCGGCTAGTATGTTTGTGGTTCCGTTCGACTCCTCCTGAACTACGTTGTAGCGATCGTATAGAAAACTAGTCTGTGTACCTCCGATGGTTTTACTGCGTCGCCTGCCAACGGCGTCGTATTGAAAGCTTGCTGTGACACTTCCAGAAATCGAGCTGAGCTGATCACGAGCATTCCAAACATAAGTGTTTGTTCCGTCGTTTGTGAGGTTGCCGTTGAGGTCAAACGCGAGAGTCTGAGAGCCAAATGCCGTCTGTTGATTGGCGGCGTTATAGCCCGCCGTGCTCACTGCCGACGGCAATCCCGTGCGGGCGAAGCTTCCCCCAATGCTCACGCGCTTTCCTGATGCATCGAATAAATAATTCAGATTGCCCAGGACCACACCGGATTTTTTGTAGGTGAGGCCTGTTAGACGAGAGGCCGCATCATAGCTGTAGTCTGTCACCACGCCGTTTGGCAGCATCAGCGACGTACGTCGATCCCCTGCATCATAGGCAAAAGAAACCGTGGAAGAGCCTTGCGTGATTTGTGTCAAACGGTTGGCGTTGTCGTAACCATAGTTGACGACTGACTGACCGGAAACGCTCATCGTTACTCGACGGCCAAGCGCGTCGTAGGCATAGCTCACCGTGCCCTGCGGAGTCGTCTCGCTCAACAACCGATCCAGGTTGTCATGCGCATAGGTGATCGTGCCGGAGATCGAATCCGTCGCCTGGGTCAATCGGCTGACCGCATCATAGGTGTAACTGATCGTCGAACTGTCCGCGTAAGTGATCTGTGACAATCGATCCAACGAATCGTATGTGTAGTTCGTGACCTGATTCTTGCGATCCGTGTGTTGCGTCAAATTTCCATTCTGATCGTATTGATAGCTCTCGGCGTGATTAAGCGGATCCGTTCTCGTCTGAATGCGGTCCATGTTGTTGTATACGTAACTCGTAACGTTGTTGCGCGCATCGGTCAGACTCAACAGATTTCCGTTCGGATCATAAGAGAACTGAGTGACGCCTTGCATCGGATCAGTCGCCCGCGTCATTCGGTTCAATGCGTCGTATTCGTACCGGATGGTTTGACCCAACGGATTCGTGATGCTCACAACGCGACCCGCAGCATCTATGAATCGGCTAACGCTGTGACCGAGAGGATTTGTAACAGCTTTCAGGTCGCCACCGTCGTAGCTGAACTGAGCGGTGTTACCGAGCGGATCGGTGGTCGAAATTGGCTGGCTGGCTGAGTTGTAAGCGGCCGTTGTCTGATGATTCAACGCGTCAGTAACACTCGTCAGATTCGCTTTGCTGTCATAGGCGAACGATGTCGTGTGGTTCAGTGGATCAGTGACACTTGCGATCTGATTGAAGCTCGATTCGTAGGCAAAGCTGGTCGTGACGGCCTCGCTCGTCCCTGCCATCCGGGTCACGCTTGAGACATTTCCCATCGAGTCATATGCGTATTCAGTCCTACGGTTCAGCGCATCTAACATAGCTGTGACGAAATTGGTCCCAGCTTGACGCTCGTAGGTGACCCCGCTTCCGCACGAGCAACCCTTTGTGTCCGTGAGCGCGTAGCCGCTCGAACTGAATGTCACGATGCGATGATTGCCGCGCGGATCGGTAACATCGGTCTGAGTCACCTTACCGGCGCCATCCAATGTGTATGCTAGCTGATACGTGGTCGAATCAGCCTGAGTCTGCTGTGTTATCCTTCCATTGGTGTCATAGGCGTTGGTGAGATAGACAATCCCTCTCGCATCTCGAATCGTAAGGATTCGATTCGCTGTGTCGTATGTGTACTGAGTCACGCCGCCTCCGACATCCGTCACTTGTATCAGACGTCCGCTCGCGTCATATGCGTAGCTCACGGTTCGACCGATATTGTCCTTAGCCTGAGTTACGTGAAAGCTTGCGTCGTAAGTGAACGCCACCCACCGTCCGTTGGGAGACACAATCCTGGTGATCCGGCGGCTCTGAAGAGTGCCCGTAAAGTCATTCGTCCGCACAACTGAGAGTTGATTGCCGTTGCGGTCAATAATCGCCACAAGCGGCGCCGTTTCCCTTTGATCCACCGTGAACCGATAGACCGTCCCGTCTTTCAACCTCAGATCCCATCGCGCTTCTGCGGCCCCTCCGGCACTGGCATAGTAGGTCAGTGTCGACTTGTAAAATGGGGTGGGCGTTGTCGTGGCTTCCATTATTGCGCCGCTCGGTCCAGTACCGGGGGAGAATCGATTGAATCGAATCTTGCCTCCGTCGGGCAGTATCAGATCGGCGTAGCTGTACGTTGTCTGATCCCCGACCAGGAACATCTCGTATGGGTGTCTCGTTCCACTGCCGAAGGGCCGCCACTTTGGGTCGTTAGGACGATATCTCCGAGTGAGCGCTACCGGAATGACGTCAGGGAGCACCAGGTCAGTCTGGCTATACACAAACAACCCCGTACCCAGATTCACTGGATCGGCATCGCATGTGCAATCTTGCGGTCCATCAGGCTCAGTAGGACTGCCTATCGACGCGCAAGTGAAGAGGTCGATAGTCACACCAGGGTCAGGGACTATCTGCTTTCCATCGTCAGTCACCGTGCCGTTGCCGTAAGTGAACCAACCAACTCCGTCCGCCGCATAGCTCCAGAAATCTATCCTTGTGCCTGCGGGCACTTTCTCATAGTTGGGGAAAACCAACTTGATCCCGGGACTCAATGTTCCGTCTGACGATTCGATCTTCGTCCCGCCCAGTTGCAATGTGAAGAACATTGGGAACTTTGCAACAGGAGGGCCAGGGAACGGCCCGCGATCGAGAGGCACCGGTGTGATGGTTATAGAGGTGAGAGCATTTCCGTCAAAGTCTCGAAGAATGCTCTTGGGTGGTATGTGAACTTCGAGCCCCGGGAGCAGGGGCGTCGTCGCGACGACTTCTTTTTTGGTAGGCGAGGCGATCTTGATCGCGTGCTTGGTGTCGAGCATCGGCATCCAGATCGTAAAAGGCAGCACGTTGGTCTCATTGCTCTTTGGGACATCGATGGCAATCATAAAGAGACCATAGGTTTCCTTCCGAGTGCTGGCAGGTCGGCAGTCTACTATGAGCATCCTCCTGCCTGCTTCGATCTCGTTGATCACGAACCGCCCGGTGCCGTCGGTGGCTGCGGAGCGATCGCCAATACGCAATATCACGCGTTCCAGTGGCCAGCCATCTATTCGCAATACCTGTCCCGAGAGAGAAGTGACTCCCGAGGGGCCACTGAGCGATGGAAGCTCCTGCCAAGGAGAGGGTGGAAATCCGCTGGTCCAGTTGCCGTTGAAGTTATCCTCTCCTGGCACCCATACGCGACCCCTTGGTATTCCCGCCAGAGTCGTAAACTTGATGTCCTGTTGCTCAACAAGGGATCCGGCCGTATCCGACGCGCCAGCAAGAGAAAGCGAGTAGGTCATGCCTGGCAGAAGCGGAACGCTGGGAGTAACGAACGCCAGCATCCCGCCCTCTGCCGGTATCACTTTCGTTTCGACCCAACCTAACTGTCCTGTGAGTACGACAGTGCTCGCATTCGCAGTGGCGACGCGCAAAGGTTTGGAAAACCGTAAGCCGATGAAGCTGTTTACGGGCACATCGACGGCGTCATCCTCAGGAAGAGAAGCTGCCAATTTAGGATCAACGCTTGAGTCTTGAGGATCGATCTCTGGCATTTCTTCAGCTTTGATGAACCGTCGGATTGGCGGATCAAACAACTCACCATCATCAACAACCAAGCCATTGCCATCAGAACCGCCCGAGAAGAGGACTCTTCCATTTGGCAGCAGAGCGGCACTGTGATTATAACGCGCTTTGCGAAGGTTGCTCCGCGAAGCGACCGCCTTGGTTCGAAAGTCCCAGAGTTCGGCGTCCTTCAAAGCGGCCCCGTCGCTTGAGAGTCCGCCCGCAATCAGCACCAGGCCTTCGGTGAGAAGAGTCGCGCTGTGATACACGCGGGGGGTTAAGGAAGTTGCTGATTGTGTGTGAGTGGGAATCAGGAATTCGGACGTGCTTGTATCGGGTTTGAGAATCTCAGCTTGATCAACCACCTGACCGTTTGCACCGATACCGCCAACGATCAAGACATTCCCGTCAGGCAGCATCGTAGCCGAGTGCCAGGCCCGAGCGAGTTTAAGCCGGGCGGTCAATTCGCCAATTGACGCTCTGGAAGTGGGGCCGTCGTGTTCGAGTCCGCCTACCTTCAACACTCGACCGTCTGGAAGTAGTGTGATTGTTTGACCCGGCAGACCATCTGGTGAGCTCGCGCTTTGTGCCGGCTTCCTCGTCAGAAGCTTCGAAGAGAACGGCGCGCGGGCAGCCCTCGACGGTTCCATGTTCGCGTCACTAGCCCGTCGAGTGACCATTCGCGAATCCGAAAGCACGCGGTGCCGCATGGTTGCAGCTAACGGGAGCTGCGGCGCGGCTCCTAGCACAACCGCCAGCGTTATACTCAAGCCGAATGTCAATCGCTTCCTCATCTTCTTGTCTCCGTTTCATTCACAACGCTGAACGCCCAATGTTAATTCGAGCTTCGCGATCCAGGACATGTTCCCTTTATCGCCAACTACTCAAGGGCTGGTTACGCTTACGTTCATCGAGCCGATGTTAGCGCCGCTCGGATCGATGGTGATTGTGAAAGTTCCAGTCACCGATAAGGTTTGCGTCGCAAGGTTGAAGCTGGCGCTGCTGGAAGTGGTAGTGGTAAGCGTTGTTCCGTCCGGTTTGAGCAACTTGACGGTGACGGTGCTCATGGTATTGCTCGTCACCCGCACCGTGACTTGTTGCCCGGAGGTGCCGCTAAAAGTCACGCTTGCATTTTGACCGGGTACGGTAGTAGTTACTGCGAGGGCCGAGCCGCCAACGGTCACACTGCCGGTAGGATCTGAGGGAACATCGTACAGCGTCAGGGTCATGTTGCCGGTGTTCGTACCGTTAGGATTGATCAGGATGCTGTAAGTCCCGTTCACCGGCAGTGTTCTGGGATCGATGAATGCGCTGCTAACATTAGACACAAGGGTAGAAGACCCCAACACCGATCCGTCGGGTTTGTAGAAGTCCACATAGCTACTGAAAATGGTGATGCTTGTCATCTTGAGGCTCACTCTCTGGTTGGCATTGCCCGTGAAGGTTAGACTTGCGCTTTGGCCGGGAGTAGGGATTGTGACGGCGACGGCCGAGCCTCCCGGACTGATCGTACCAGTCACGTCGGTGCAATCATTAAGCGTCAAAGTAGCAGTGCCTGTGCTGGTGACTTGGGGATTAACCAGGATTGTGTACGTACCAGCTACGGGCAGCGTCTGCGTGTCAACAAATGTGCCGCCACTTCCAAATGCCCAGGTACCAAGAGACGATCCGTCGGGTTTGAAAACGGTCATAGTGGAACTGCTGGTAATCGTCACGCCGGTGACGTTGATGCTGATTTTTTGCCCGGCGGAGGCACTGAAAGTCAGTCTTGCGTTTTGTCCGGGCGAAGTGATGTTCACAGTCACTGGAGCCCCGCCCACCGAAATATTTCCGGTAAAATCGGAGGTGTCATAGAGGTTCAACGTAAGGTTTCCGGTGTTGTAGACACTCGGGTCGACAAAGACGGTAAAGGCGCCGGCAACCGGAAGCGTAGTGTTGTCGATGAAAACACCGCCCGTCCCGAAACTCGCAGACGTCAGCGTTGTTCCATCGGGTTTCTTGATATAAGCAGTGCCGCCCGGTAGGGTCACGCTGGTCACGTTCAGGCTAATCTGCTGACCAACTGCGCCGCTAAAGGTATAACTGGCATTCTGTCCTGGCGGATTGATTGTCAGCGGTACGGACGACCCACCGGGGGTTATTGAGCCGGTGACATGGACCACGTTGTAAAGAGCAAGCGTCGCGCTACCGGTGTTCGTCGTATTTGGGTCGACGATAATTGTGTAAGTTCCAGTCGAGGGCAGGGTGGTCGCGTCGAGCCATCCCCCGCTGCCGGTGTTTATGGTGAATGAAACAAAAGAAGTGCCATTAGGATTGAAAATGTACACCCAAGTGGTGCTGCCGATAGTCACGCCCGTTATCCTGAGACTGATGATCTGTCCCGAGGCGCCGCCAAAGGTGAGCTTTGCATTCTGTCCCGGAGTCGTCAGGCTGGCAGCCACTGAGGATCCCCCCGGGGTAATAGCGCTGGTGAAGTCCGGCGCAACATCGTAGAGAGTGAATGTAGCGCTGGCGGTTCCCGTGCCCCACGGGGCTAGCATAATCGAGTATGTCCCGGTGGCAGGCAGAGAAGTTGCGTCGATTCTATTGGCGTTCGCGAACGACACCGTGACCGAGGTGAGGAGAGTGCCGTCTGGATTGTATATGTTGACGTAGGCGTTACTGAACGCGGAGACTCCGGTGATGTCCAGATAGATCCGCTGCCCCTGTGCGCCGTCAAACAGCCTCAATCCGATCTTACCGGCGGTGTTGACCGATACGGCGTTCGATCCCCCGCCTATCGTCATCCGGCCAGTGGAAACTACATCCGCCGCAGTGTAGGGAGATGGTGGGATAAAGAAGTCCGCGGTACTCGTAGCCTTTCCGGCTGGAGTTGAAACCGAGATGTGACCCGAACCCGCTTGCGGGACGTTCGCTCCGATGCTGGTCGCGGTTGACGACGTGATGGTCCCGTTGACGATATTAAATGTCGCGCGATCATTGGTGGCAACGGTATCGAAGTTCGTACCGCTGATAGTAATCGCTGAGCCCGGCGCTCCAATAGTCGGTGTGAATCCACTGATGGTTGGGGCGCCTGCCGTGCCGCCAGTGACTGTGAAAGAGACCGAACTGGTTACAGAGCCTATTGGTGAGGTCACTGAAATCGTTCCGGTGGTCGCGCCTGCCGGCACGCTGGTCACGATCAAATTTGTACTCGATGCTGTAACATTCGCGGAAACGCCGTTGAACGTCACAGTGTTTTGGCTGGCAGTTGCGCTAAAGCCCGCGCCGTAGATCGTTACCAAAGACCCAATTGGTCCACTGCCTGGAGTAAACTGAATGATTGAAACCTGAGTTGGAACCTGGCGGGAAATCGATACGAGGTTGCCAACAGCATCATATGCGTAGGTCGCAGCATTCCCGTCCTTGTCGATCACGGCAACTAGCCGGCCCAACTCATCATAGACGTAGTTGATAGGGACTGGGAGGCTGACGTTCAGCGTAGTGGCAGATCCGTCCGTTACTGCAATTCCCGTTTGAGTCGTGGACTCGTATCCAGCAGCCGATGCTTGTACCAAATACGTGCCCGTGCCCAGAGCCCCGATGGTGTAGTCTCCCGTTGCATTTGTTGTCGCAGTGCCCGCGACCACGATGCCCTGATAGGCTTTCACGGTCGCCCCAGCAATCGCTGTCGTTCCATCGAGCCTTGTGACTTTGCCTGAAATTGTGCCGGTGGCCGGCTTGGCGGCGGCGTTGACTCCGCCGGGCGCCGCAAGCGCACTGAAACGGAACGAGTGCGCCTGCGTGGTAATTGCTGATGCGCAAAACGTGGCTAACAGGACGATGATCGCGGATCGGGGGCGAAGTAGCATAACGCTTCTCCTTGGCAGACGGACAAAGAGACTTCACTTCAAGTGGACCGAGCGGCAATTAACTAAGCCGTCTTCCACTTCTTGGATAAGAGTGACGGCGCGTAAACCGAATGCTATGCATTCAACCAACCTTTTGAAGGTTGTAGAGAAACACTAGTGAGGCTGAGGCGATTTGAAACTGACCTTCTCGTTTGATCGGACGCGCCGGAGAGTATCATAGGCCACGTAGGCCGTCAACAAAAAGTTGTGACTCACACGAAGAATTGTGATCGTGTCATTCGGATGCGGCCTGAAACTGGCCAAAAAACTGCCATCTGATCAATTTAACGACAACAAAACTTCGATCACTATCGCAAACCCTCAAGACCACGTCCTGATCACGTCGAATTCTGTGTTCTAAATGCCATCTAGGGACCATTGGTAATTCAGTTGAGGCCAGTGACGTTCAGCATCGATCAGCACGCTCTGCTGACTCTCTACTTACTCCTTCCAGTAAATCCAGCAAGGATGATCGCAATCGCGTCGACGTCGTCACGAGGGGCGGGCGGGGCGGCGCGGCCAGCCGGCGTTCCGGCAGGATCACGAAGCGCAGCAGCACGTTCGGCGTTGTAATAGTTGTTAAGCACGATCGAGAAAGCTAACCGCTCTCCCGCCGCAGTTGTCGCGTATCCCGACAGCGTGTACACGTAACGAAGCGTCCCGGTCTTGGCGCGAACATTGCCAGTCGCCGGAGTTCCTCTCATTCGATTCTGCAGAGTCCCGTCCACGCCGGCAACCGGCAGCGCGTTGCGATAAACTTCGGCCCAGCGGCTCCTGCTCATGTAGCTCAGCAGTGACACGGTCGCTTCTGGAGTGATCAAGTCACGCCGCGAGAGACCGGATCCCTCTTCCAGCAGCACGTCACCTTTCCTGACGCCAACTCGAGCGAGGAAGTCGTTCATCATCTCCACGCCTGTTTCTTCCGTCGTCCAATACGGGTTGGGCGCCGCGGGCTGGGTGTTGACCGTTGGGGTTTGGGGTGAGCGATCACTGCCTGCTGATCGGTTCTTCTCTCCCAACCCCCCGCCTCCAACCCCTGGCCCCTGTCCAGCGTTAGCACCCACCTGAAGCAGCAGCAACTGTGCGTAGAGGTTCTGCGATGGCTTGAGCGTCTCGCGCACAATGTCTGCAACCGGGATAGAATCAACCGAGCCCAACTCAATCAGCTTCGTCAGATCAAGCGGCGTCACTTCGCGGTACTTCCAGTCGATCACCCGCGTTCGGCCAGTGACCGCGATTCCGCGCTGTGCAAGCGCGTCTTTCAGGAGGCTCACGAACAAACCCGCGGGATTATGAACCGCCACCGAGCTGTAGTAGCCGGAGCTGTCGATCGGCAAACGCCCGGAAACGTAGATGATATTTTCACCGACCGGCCGATACACGACTATTCGCGATTCGGTTCCTTTTTCCGAGGTCTGAGTTCGATTGATCAGAGTCACGAACGAAGTCGGCGGGCCCGTCGTGATGCGACACGGCATGCCCGCGCGTTCGGCGGGCTTCACGAACAAATCCAGCGCGTTGTCGTCGATGGTGAGCGCCGACACTTCAGCTCCGTAGTAAGCTTGAAGATCATCCCACTCCCATCCTGATCCGAAGGGAGGTCCCGCGAAATAGCTCTCGTCACCGACGAGGTCGCCTTCGACGCGTCTCACTCCGGCGTTAACCAGTTGGGTGATGAGCGGGTCGAGCCCTTTGAAGTAGTCACCGCCGTTCAACCGCGCGGCCATTGTGGGGTCACCCCGGCCGTACACTATCAAGTCGGCCTTAAGCGTGCCCGACGCATCGGGTCTCACGGTCGAGTACAGCGAGGTCTTTATTCGATAGTCTACGCCGAGGCGATCGAGTGCCAGCGCCGCGGTGTAGAGCTTAGCATTGGACGCAGGATTGAAATACTTCTCCGGATGATGTTCGAAGATTGTCTTGTCAGTCTCGAGCGATACGATTTTCACTCCCCACGCGGCAGGAGCGAATCTGGCCTGCGCGATGTGTGCGGCGATACGACCACGCAGCGAATCGAGTGTTTCAGGCTGTTGCGCACTCGTCTGCTGCTGAGCAGGTGCCTGCGACTTGCTCCTTGATACCGTCGCCGATACGCTGATCACCCCGAGCGACTGCAAGCAAACGAGGAAGGCAACCAACGTGCGATCCGCACAGATGCGTCTCGCCGCAAACGAAGTCATCGATCTACCTCCGTATCGAACAGGCTGGGGTTCACTGACAAGGTACAACTCTCCAGCGCCTGATCGCAACTTGCGGCCGAAAAGTAGATACCGATTATGCACCAGTAACGATTCTCATCACCTCGAAAGATGGTTCAACTATCAGCCTTAAACCGAAGGATGTTCCTTTCACCCTCGAGCCAGGGGATTGAATGAAAATCGTGTTAACGGCCGTCTCGTTTGGTCAGGGTACGCGATTGCTCAATACCGGCACCGGGTGCTACACTGGCGATAGTGGATCGCACGGAGCTTCCCCGGCTCAAGACAAAGCAAAGAAGCGCTCGCACTAGGAAAGCTTAGGTGAGGCGCTCAAGCTCTCTTCCGAGCTTTTTTTTCAACGTGACCGTCAGTGGGCAAACGAACCGGCTACAACTTACCTGGAGGAGGTCTAATATGAACTCTTACAAAGAGAGGACGAGGCCAACCCGCAGAGCAATTCTGCCGGTGGCATTCCTCACTGCGATAATTCTGTCTGCGGTGGTTTTTTCCACTAGCGCCGAGTTCCAGGAAATCCAAGTGCTCCGGACCATTAATGTCGGAACCGAAGCGACCGCGACCATTCTCGGCGCGGCTACAAACCAACACCTCAGCGGCAACGGAGCAGCAACAAATTTTGATGTGAATCTGGGTAACTTGCGTACACGAGCCATCGCCACAGGCGATGTGAACGGTGACGGCATTCCGGACGTGGTAGTCGGCGCTCCCGAGGCCACCTTTACCGTAACGCCGATCGGAGGCCCGGTCCAGATTCGCACCGGAGCCGGAATCGCTTACGTCATTCTCGGAAAAACAACGCTATTGGGTGCGATTGATACGAATGCCGCTCAAGCGAGCGTATCAATACTGGGAGCGAAGTCGGGCGACAAGCTCGGGTTCTCTGTGGCGGTAGGCGATGTTAACGGCGACGGCATCGATGACATCACGATGGGAGCGCCTGGGGCCGATTTCCCGGGAGCCGCAACCCCGCCGCCGGCCCCCCGCATTGACACCGGAGCTGCGTTCGTGGTTTTCGGCGCGGCCACTTTGGGCAATCCTCCCACCATCGATCTCGCGACCACGAACGCCGCCAACGTCGCGCTTTTCGGAGTCAACCCAGGTGATCAGTTTGGCGCATCAGTCGCGGTGGGCAATGTTGGGGGACTCGTCGCTCAGACGCCCGCCCAGCAGAATGTAAAGGACATTCTGGTTGGTGCTCCCGGAAACAACGGACCCGGAAGTGCTCGACCAGGCGCTGGGGCTGCCTACGCGCAATTCGGCGGAGAGATCCTCAACCCCGTTGCGGGCGCCACAACCGTTTTCGATCTGGCAACGACGCCAGCCAACGTCGTGATATTAGGAAGGACCGGAGATGCGCTCGGCGCGTCGGTGGCTACGGGGGATGTGAACGGCGGCGGTGCAGTGGACCTGATAGTGGGCGCGCCGCTTGGCGACAGGCCGGCCACGACTGGCGTCCCTGCGGCCACCGATACCGGAGCAGTCTTCGTGGTCTTCGGTGGGAGTAATCTTACTCCGGCGGTGGGCACGTCGAAGGCATTCGACATAACCGCCGGTCAGCAAAACGTGTCGGTTTACGGCGCGGGCAACATTGCAAGTCCAGGAACCGACGACGCAGATCACCTGGGAGTCTCGGTTGCTGCCGGCGATGTGACCGGCGATGGCACACCCGACTTGTTGGCCGGAGCGCCGGACGCTAATGGCCCCAGCGAAGACCGCCCAAGCGCCGGCGAGGCGTATGTTGTAAAGGGAGGCGCGGGGCTCAATCCGGATGTTGGCTCCGAGAAGAGAATTGATCTATTCAACGGCGGCGCAACTGTAACTATGTTCGGAGCGGCGTCAGGAGACCGGCTCGGCTCAACCGTCGCGGCGGGCAATTACAATACCCCGGAGAATTCAGACAACATTCCAGACATGATCGCCGGGGCGCCGGGGGCAAACGGCAGAGGCGGGCTTGTTTCGATCGTGTTCGGGGGCTCGAATCTCCTGCTTGTGCCCGCGCGCGACGTTCTGCTCGACCAGGACAATCTGCGGATACTCGGACAATCAGGAGCAAATAATGATCTGTCGGGCAAGACGCTGAGAATAAGGCAGACGCTCACGAGCGGCGATCCGGCGGTCACGCCGTTTCTTCAACAGCTAACGGCTGGCATAAACGGCAATCCTCCAGTTGTGAACGATGATACCAACACCCAGTTCGCCACTGGGACGCTCACACAAGTGATTGCGGCCAACACAACCATTCTGGGCGACTCGACCGCCTCAGGCGATTTGGAGCTTGCCCCAACCCCTGCGCTGGGATTGAATGGAACAACTGGTGCTATGTCGGTTCCCAGCGGCGCAACTCTCAGGCCTGGCCTTGTTGGGGGCTGGACGGTTGAGTTTTGGATCAAGCGGAACGGAGCCGGACTCGGAGACTTCCCAGTAGTCATCGGCGCGCGTCCGTGGAGCTCGCCAACAGACAAAGGCTGGGCGGTGGCGCTCGCGTCCGGAAGTTCCTTTAAAGTCTCGGCGCATTTTGCCGACGGCACTACAGGGTTCGACGTGGCGGCCGCGCAGAGCACCGCAGGCGTCACAGCGGGAACCTGGCAGCATTGGGCGGTGGTGTTTGACCGTTCGCAGAATCGCGTTGTGTTTTACAAAAACGGAGCGCTGGACAACACCGTCCAGGGCTTGACCTTTCCAGGCGGCACGGTCGATCAGGCCGATGATGTGCTGGTGGGCAGGGACCCAGCCGCAGCCCCACCCCCAGCCCCAAGGGTGCTCAATGCAACCCTCGATGACATCCGCGTCTGGAACGTTGCGCGCACGGCGCAACAGATCCTGGACAACTTCACCAAGGATCTCCTGGGCAACGAGGCGAGTCTTCAGGCGTGCTGGACCTTCAATGCCGGCGATGGGAGCGATCTGACGCCTAAGGCGAACAACGGCACGCTGAACGCAGGGGCTAGCATAGTCACTACCGCGGACCGCCTGTTCCCGAGCGGGAACCGCGTCAGCACCTTCACGTTCCCCGCCGCGACGACGGCCACCACGTCAACAATATCGTGGGTCCAGACTGCGGCCGCAGGAACGAGCGTGAAGATTGAGACTAGCCTCGACAACGGCGCGACTTTCCAGACCGCGTCGAACGGGGGTGGAATCCCGAGCATCGCCCTCGGCGATGAACTAGGATGGGCAATCGCCACGGCTGACGTAAACAACAATCAGGGCGGAGAGCTAATCGTCGGCGCACCGTTCGCAAACGTCGTAACCGGAACAGGCACACGCACTCAAGCCGGTCTCGTCTACATATTGCCTTCAACGGCGGTGATCAACCAGTCGCCGAGTGTCACAGTCACCGCGCCAATCGGCGGTGAGACGCTGCAAGTGGGCCAGATCTTCAATATCACGTGGACCGCTTCCGATCCTAATGGTAACGATACACTTCAAAGGTTCGACGTCCGGCTCTCGACTGATGGGGGCACGAACTTCAACTTCACCGTAGCGCCGAATCTGCCGGGCACATCTCGCAGCTTCCTCTGGTCTGTGCCGGTTGGGTTCAATACTACACAAGGTCGCATTCGTGTGATCGTTACCGACAACCAGGGCGCAACGGTGCAGAACGACAGCGGTGCGAATTTCACCATCACTGACGCCGGTGTGACGGCCACGTTGACCGCGCCCAACGGCGGCGAGACCTTAAAATTTGGGCAACAGTTTACAATCGCGTGGACTGTTCCGGCGGCGGTTGCGGGTGCGGTTAAGGGGTTCGATCTGTCGCTTTCGACTGACGGCGGGCTGACCTTCCCGATAAGGATCACACCACTGGGCGCTGATCCGGCTCAACCCGCGCTTGGCCCGCTGGCGCGAAACTTCGTATGGAATCCCGTTCCTTCCATTTGTACGAGCAGCGCGAGGGTAGCGGTTGTCACGACCAGCGTGTCTAATCTTAGAACCTCAGACGCAAGCAACACCAACTTCCTAATCGCAGAGCCCGGGCCGACGATAGACACCACCCAGATGTTCATCCTCGACGACTTCCAGTTGTTCCTGCTCACGACGGCGCCAGCAGGGGGCACCGAGGTTCTTTTCACAGAGGGTACTCTGGTCCAAATCTCCGACGGCGCAGGCACTTTCTTCAGCTTCTCGAAGCCCAATGGCAAGATCAAAAAGGGAGGCGCGAAGTACTTGAGCAAAGGAACGATCAACGGTCAGGATCTCGGAGTATTTTTCCCAACTGGAGCGACTCGCTTCATTCGCATAACAAAACCGACGTGCGGCATTACCCTTCTGAGGGTGACCCGCTCGGGCGAGGTGTTGTCACTGGCGGTTACCGCTGAAGCTGATCCGGTCCTCCAGCAGCGAGTCTGGCCTTAAGACTAACGAGGAGCTTTAACGTTCAGGGCCTGCTTCTCGAAGCAGGCCCTTTTGCTGCTCAGCCAAGCGCTGGAAGTGGATCGAGGACGGATCAGTAGAATGAGTCAACACGGACAGCCTCTATGGATACACATTCGGAGCTGCCGTATCTTGGGATTTGTGCCAGCGCCTGACAAATCGGCTTCTACGAAAGTCGTTTCGCCAATTCAAGCGCGAAATAGGTAAGAATGATATCCGCGCCGGCGCGCTTGATCGAAGTCAATGTCTCTAGCGCAACGCGCTCTTCGTCTATCCATCCAAGCCTTCCGGCGGCTTTGATCATCGCGTATTCGCCCGACACCTGATATGCGGCAACCGGCAAATCGAACCGTTCACGAACCGCTCGAATGATATCGAGATAGGGAAGCGCGGGCTTGACCATCAAGATGTCGGCGCCTTGCTCGAAATCAAGCTCAGCCTCACGCATCGCCTCGCGCGCATTAGCCGGGTCCATCTGATACCCGCGCCGGTCGCCGAATTGAGGAGCTGACCCGGCGGCCTCGCGGAACGGACCGTAAAAGCCCGACGCGTACTTCACCGCGTAAGACATGATCGGGATATGTTCGAAGCCGGCCTCATCCAGCGCTTCGCGAATCGCGACCACGAACCCATCCATCATGTTCGAGGGCGCGATGATGTCGGCACCCGATTCGGCTTGCGAGACCGCTGTGCGAGCCAGCAAATCGAGAGTCGGATCGTTGAGCACTTCACCGTCTTCGATCACTCCGCAATGACCGTGATCGGTGTACTCGCACAGACAGTTGTCGGCGATGACGAGCGTGTCCTTGACCTCGCGCTTCAGAGCGCGAATGGCCCGCTGAGTAATGCCGTCTTCGGCGTATGCTTGAGTGCCGGCAGCGTCCTTTTGATCGGGCACGCCGAACAGAATCACCGATCGGACGCCGGCGCTGCGCGCGACTTCAACTTCCTTCACCAGTTCATCGATCGAGAGATTGAAGGCGCCGGGCATTGAGCCGATTTCGCGGCGGACGCCTTCGCCTTCGCAGACAAACAACGGGTAGACGAAATCATCTGGTGACAGTCTGGTCTCTCGGACGAGTGCACGGATCGTCGCAGTACGGCGAAGCCTTCGCGGGCGTTCGATCAGGTTCATTATTTCGACTCCTGGTGACTATGACTCTGTGCCGAGTTCACCTTCCTCATCGAGGAAGAAAGACTTGGCGCAATCTTGCGAGCAAAACCTTTGCGCATAGCGCCGGACCGCGCATCTCTCACACACCGGATTAAAGCACAAAACGCACTTCAGTATCCTGAGGAAATTGGAAGTCTGCTTGCACTGGGAACAGGCGGTCATTACAGCTAAGGAGTATATCAAACCGCCGGTGATCGAGTAGAGTAATTTGCTGATGGGGTACGGCCTGCGGAGTAGCCTAGCCTTTAGTCTGTGCTGGGAGTTCGTAGTTCAGCCTTCAGGCGGAAGTTAGTATTCGGTGTTGTAACAGTTTTGCCCTAACAAACTTCCGCCTGAAGGCCGAACTACGAACTTTCATAGACTAACAAGGGTAACGCTATTCAACCTGTCTTCTTCACAAACCTAATGTTCTTCACGCGGCCGGCGTTCAACGTGAAGGCCGACACCCGCTTAAGCGCGTCACGCGAAAAGCGAAGACGGATTCCCTGAACGAAGAATGCATCGCTGGTCGTAGGCTCCAGCGGATTCTTCGGGACGTCCTTGAACTCGTTTTCGTGCCTTAAAAACAGCTTGCCGTTTTCGAGCGCGATCCTATAGGTCACCTGAACTTCATCGCTTCGGTAGTCGCCGGTGTACTCCGCCAACTGCGCCGGAGTTGGCTTTACCAGTTGGACTGCTTCGAGCGTCACCGGCTTGTCCGTGCCACGCTGCATTCGTAGCACCGGCGCCATACCTTGCTTCTCGAATCTGAGCGCAAACTCCAATGGTGTTCCCATCGATCGGAACTCGGTTGCGCTTATCGCCCCAAAGCGAATGCTTGAGTTGGGAAGGTCCGCAAACAGCTTCCCGTCCTTTACGTTGAGCTTCCAGATGACACCGTTAATCGGATTCCGATAAGCGCCCGTCTTTTCCCTGAGGTCTTGCTCGGGCAACTCGATGAACTTCACCTCCGGCGTTCGAGCGCTCACGGCTTCTGCCTTGAATTGATCGGCGAGGTATATGTCGGCTATTCGCCTTGCCAGATTGCTCGGGTTCATCGTGCCCAGGTTGCATTGCAGAACCACAGAGAAGCGCTGCTCCGGGAACCGCATCGTCATCGCGCGATAGCCCACAAATGCGCCTCCGTGCTCGACGATCCGCAGTCCCCTGTACTGGCCGATCACCAGACCGAAGGCGTAATCAATCCTCTCACCGCTGTTGAGCGTTCCCGTAGTCAGCACCTGGTTGATCAGCGCCTGTTCACCCTTCCCCAGCTTGTTGTGATAGAAGTTCTGATCCCACAGGAATAGGTCTTCGACGCACGTGAACACGTTGCCGTCACCCACCATGTCGAGCGTGGTCGCGGCGATTTGAAAGCCTCCGCCCCTTCGTGGAACGTAGCTGGCCGCCCTCTTCTTCACTATCTCATTGTGGTCGTCGTAGAACTTGGTCCGGATCATCCCCAGCGGCTTGAACATATTCTCGTCAGCGAACTCGCGCAACGTCTTGCCTGAAGCCCGCTTCACTATTTGCGAGAGAAGGAAGTATCCCGAGTTGCTGTAGAGAAACTCGCTGCCCGGTCTGAAGTTCAACTCCTTTTGACGCGCGAGCAGACTGACGACTTCGCCGTCGACGTAATAGTCATCGTCGCGCATTCCGGCGATGCTCATAAGCGTCAGGTAATCGCGGATGCCGCTGGTGTGATGAATCAAGTGGCGAATCGTTATCGGAGCTTCGTACTGAGGAATCTCAGGCAGGTACTTTCGAACGTCATCGTCAAGAGAGATCTTTCCCTGCTCGGCCAGCAAGGCGATCGCCATCGCGGTGAATTGTTTCGAGACTGAGCCGGTGTCCATGATCGACGCGGGTGACATTGGAATGTTGTGCTCGAGGTTAGCCATTCCGTAGCCGCGCTTGTAGACGATTTGCCGGTCCTTGATCACCGCCAGTTCGCACCCCGGAGAATCAGGCTTGTCCCATTGAGCGAAGACCTTGTCGATCTCTTCCGAGCGTGGATCCTTATCTGCCTGGTTGGGACCGCCGGCAGGCGTAACGGAGTGCAGGGCGAAAACAATCAGGGGCAGCCACGTTAGCCTGATTTTGAGTGACAAGAAAGTCATAGTGGCACTTCCATTCGTGTGGGTAAACGCTACCGGGCGCTCACATCAAGAGCGCCCGGCATACTGCTATTCCGTGAGCACAACCATCATTGCCCAGTGGAAAAGCTAAGGTCGGCGTTGAAGCGCGCAATCACTCTCTCTTGATGCGCAACTACTCCGGCGAGCTTAGCAAAAAGGGCCGCTGATCCCGCCGGCCCGAGCACTCGCTCGAAAGGCGATCCCTTTCCGATCTCGGCGAAGGTGTCCCAGAACACTACCGAGGTGTAGCCCCAAGCGTCGCCGCCAAACATGCTCTGGCTGACGAAGTAGCCGATCACGTCCGCCTTTTTCATTACCGGCAGCACCTCGGTTTTCACCAGGTTCTCGAACGCCGCCGCGCGGCCGGGCATTACACTGATCGAGGTCACCACCGCGAGTTTAGGCGGCGCGGTCATCGTCGCCATCTTGCCCATGTAACTCAAATCAAGCCGAGCCAGTTCGCCATAAGTTTGCACGCTCACGACACAACGGCGCGACTTGGCCACGTAGTCTCGGTAAGCGTCCTCGCCGAGGGTCTTTCTCAACAGCCCTACCGGCTCATCGTATTGGGCGAAGCTGGTGATAGGAGTAATAACCACGTATTGGTACGACGGGCCGAACACCGCGGTCTCAAAGATACCGCGTTCCTTCACGCCGGCTTTCTTGAGCGCAGGATTGACGACGTTCTTCTGCAAGTCCTGCCACTCCGCTACCATATCCGGTTTGACGCTAACTACAGAGATCGATGACCACTGCGGCGGCGGCGCGTCAGCCATCGCTTTGGCTTTCTTAGGCGCCGCTTTCTTTGGCGCGGCGGTTTGTGAAGGTGTGTTCTGGGCAACGGCCAGCAATGCCGCCATCGCAATGCACAAAGCTAGACTTACTACTCTCCAAGCTGTTCTTTTCATGGTTCCTCCAAGTTGTTTGGGCGCCGTGTTACCGCTCGTGAAGGCGCCGTTGACCGCTCCGGCGGCCAGTTTGAGTGAAGTTCAAGATGAGGCCGCGATAGGCGGACCATCAGGGTTGACCAATCTCGCTCCTATCGAGAGTGCGGTAGTTTATGTATTGGCCATGATCAAGTCAAGCGGAATGAAACCGCGGTTGAACGCGTACCGGAGAGATGTCGCGGTCAAAACGCAGCGGCCCGGCTAGTCGCTCGAAGCACCGATCTTCCATTCGTGCTCTTCAAGCCCTTCGGGTGGCGCGCCGCTCCCAGGGCGATCTCCCGTAGCCTGATCGCGCAGACGGTGTTCGTACGCGGCGCGAATGAAGGACACGAAGAGCGGATGAGGATCCAGCGGCTTCGATTTAAACTCGGGATGAAACTGGCAGCCCAGGAACCACGGGTGATCGGGGAGCTCGACTATCTCGATGAACTTCCCGTCGGGTGATTTGCCCGAGAACACCAGACCGTGCCCGCCCATCTCGTCTTCGTAGCGCGGGTTGAACTCGTAGCGATGGCGATGACGCTCGCTGATCGCGGGCGTTCCATAAATCTTCTCGGCCAGCGAGCCAGGCTGGAGCTTGCAAGGATAGGCGCCGAGCCTCATAGTCCCGCCCAGGGCTTCAACTCCGATCAGATCCCGCAGCTTGAAGATCACCGGATGCGGAGTGTCGTCGTCGAACTCAGTCGAGTCAGCGCCTTCAAGCCCGCACACGTTGCGTGCAAACTCGACTGTCGCGCATTGCATGCCCAGGCAAATCCCGAAGTAAGGGGTCTGTTCGCGGCGCGCGTAGTTGATCGCGCGCAGCATGCCCGAGATGCCCCGTCTGCCAAACCCTCCCGGCACGAGGATCGCGTCGAAATCGCGCAATCGCTCTTCCCAGTTCGGATCGTCCATCAGGTCTTCGGACTCGATCCAGCGAAACTGCACGCCCACTCGATTGGCGACGCCGCCGTGAACGAGGGCCTCGTGCAAGCTCTTGTACGAGTCTTCAAGCTCGACGTACTTACCGACTATGCCGATACTCACGGTCGCATCGGGCTTCCTGATGATCTCGACGAGCTCGGACCATCTGCGCAAATCGCGTTCGGCCGCTTGCAGACTGAGCTTCCTGACAATCATGTCGTCGAGCCCCTGGCGCGCAAACATGAGCGGCACTTCGTAGATCGTCTCGACATCCTGCGCGGTGATTACCTCTTCTTCGCGAACGTTGCAGAACAGCGCGATCTTCTCCTTCATGTCCTTCGGCAGCGGGCGATCGCAACGGCACAACAAGATGTCAGGCTGAATACCGATCTCGCGCAGCTCCTTCACCGAGTGCTGTGTTGGCTTCGACTTCAACTCACCGGAGGCGGCAATGTAGGGAACCAGCGTGAGGTGGATGAAAAGGGCATTCTCGCGGCCGACTTCGTTGCCCATCTGGCGGATGCTCTCGAGGAACGGCAGCGATTCGATGTCGCCTACGGTTCCGCCCACTTCTACGATCACGACGTCCGGGCCGTCAGCAACAGTTCGTATCGCGTCCTTGATTTCATTCGTGATGTGGGGAATGACCTGAATCGTCTTGCCGAGATAATCACCGCGCCGCTCTTTGTTGATCACCGAAAGATAAATCCGTCCGGTCGTCCAGTTGTTGGCCTGAGAAAGCTCGGCGTGAGTGAAGCGTTCGTAGTGCCCGAGGTCCAGATCGGTCTCGGCGCCGTCGTCGGTGACAAACACTTCACCGTGCTGGAAAGGCGACATCGTTCCCGGATCGACATTGATGTACGGGTCGAGTTTTTGAAGAGTGACCTTCAAGCCGCGTGCTTCGAGCAGGCACCCGATAGAAGCAGCGGCCAGTCCTTTGCCAAGACTTGAAACTACTCCGCCGGTGACGAATATGAACTTGGTCATGATGGGGTCTCCTCAATCAACCGTTTTACTCGTTCGTAGTCCTGCTCGGTGTCGACGCCTATCGACCGATGCCCGACTCTCACGACCCGAATCGCGAATCCGTTCTCGATCGCGCGAAGCTGTTCCAATGCTTCGAGTCGTTCAAGCGGCGAGGGCTTCATTCGGGCGAACTGCCGGAGGAATCCCGCACGATAGGCGTACAGGCCCGAATGCTTGCGATAATTAGACAGCAGCGTCGGGTCGGCGCGCAACGATTCCTCAAGCGTCATCTCGCCAGCGAGTCTGAAGTAAGGAATCGGGGAGCGCGAGAAGTAAAGAGCAAACCCGTGCGCATCGGTAACAACTTTTACGACGCTGGAGCTGAACACGTCTTCGACCGTGGTTACGGGCTCCGACGTAGTGCTTATCTGAATCTGCGAGTCCTCAATGAGCGGCGCTATCGCGGCGTCGATCGTGGAAGGTTCAATAAGCGGCTCGTCTCCCTGAACGTTGACGACGAATTCCGAGTCAAGCTGCGCCGCGACTTCCGCAACGCGATCGGTACCCGACGTAAGGTTGGATGAAGTCATGCGCGCTTCGCCACCGTGCGCCGCGACCGCCTCTGCGATCCGTTCATCATCGGTCGCAACGATCACCCGTGAAACCAACCGTGCACGTGACGCTCGCTCAACGACGTGCATTATCATCGGCAATCCTGCTAGGAGGAGGAGGGGTTTACCCGGCAATCTAGTCGAGGAGTACCGCGCAGGGATAATCGCGACCGCTTCTCCCTTCACGGGCTTTCAGCCTATAGCAAAGCTTCGAGCATTGTCAAACGAACGGGGCAAAAATGGCGCTTACTTTGACAAAGACATCAGTGTCCTCTATGGTTGGAAAGAACCGAGCATAGCTAGCTCCCTTCTCAGCTTCTCTGGGATTCTCCAGACCACCTGAAGTAGACAGCTCACCAACGGATTACTAGCGAAGGACATGTCCATCACGCCACTAACCTGCTGAGGACGGATTCAGTTTGGGGGATCGTTTGACTGAGATCACGTGTTCCCGTTGCAGAGGCAACGTCTACGAGTACGGGCCCTATGCTCGCGGTTTGGAAAGAGCCGTGACGTCAATGACCGGCTGCACGGCTTATAGTTGTTATCAGTGTGGGCGGCGCGGCTGGGTTCGCCATGGCCGAAGCAATCTTTGGATCGCGATCCTGGCGAGAACTACAAAAGTTTTGATACCATTAGCGGTTGCTGTAGTTATTGCACTCGCTTTCGCAGTTCTGTTGCGCTAGACGGGGAGCCTTGGATGATAATCTGTGAGTTCTGTTTGCAGTACACGAAGAATGGCGAATGCAAATTCGGCCTGAGGATACCCAAGCGAATGGGTTGCCGTGAGTTTGATCCGGGCATAGACAAGTTCTGCTCGGACCCAAACGATTTCGTGAGCCCGGGCCAGATCATTCAGATGGCCACTTTTTTTGGAATCAAAGGGACGGAACTGAAGAAGGTCAAGACCATTGCCGCCCGAGCAGGAACCACTCGTTTGGAGGTTCCTGCCCCACAAACTGACTCCCTTGCGGTCAACGAGTCCTAAGGTTAGCGAAACGCAGGCACGCGATTCACTTCTCGACTTCGACGATCACGAAATCCGACTTCTGAAGCACGTAACCGAAGAAGAGTTCCCTGCTTATGTTCTGAGCTTCATCGCTGGCAGAGCTTCGGGTGTTGCATAGCTCGGCAAGCTGCAGCAATACAGTCTTGGCCGCGCCGCGGAGCGCGAGCTTCTTGGTGAACAGCTCGGCTGCGAGTCCGTCCGCTACATCCTTCGCCTTGCGCGCTCCTGACGCCTTGAGCTGCTCACACAGCAATTCAACTTTGGCGCGATCGTAGTTCTCATTAAAAGGCACGCCGGCCTTGGATGTGCCAAGGTGAAGGTGACGCTCTTTGGGAAGACCCGCCTGCTTATCTATCCGTTGAAAAATCTGTTCCAGCTTGTCATCGAGGATCGAACGCCTGTACTTGGTCAAGCCCCGTCCGGACCAGAGAATGGCATACTCCTCGTTGGTTATAGCGGTTACGACTCCGGTGCCATAACGCACAGAAACCTCTGAATCCTTATAGGCGAGCACGTCGCCCATTTTCATTTTCATGTTTCCTCCAATACAGACTGCGCTTTGCTAACAGAATCGAAATAGTTCAACGATAGACTTCAGCAAGCCGGCTCCGCACCTCGATTGCGAGCTCGAGCTCACCCTTTTCGGCTTTGATCCTCGAGTCATCGCCGAGCCGTTCCGCGCGAGCAAGCCTCGCCTCACTATTCTTAACTCTCTCCCGCGTATGTCGCGCGATCTCGCCCTTGAGAACCTTGTCATTCAGCCTCGCGAGGCCGGAAATATCCAACTCCGGTCCCGCCAACGGCCCGTCTTTGTCCGCCGCAGCGACGCGATAGGCGCGCAGAACACCCCTGACGATCATCGCCAGCGGCATCGACTCACCGGACCTCTCGGCGCTGGCCTTTATGCGCTTTGAGGATTCGCTGACAAGCGTGCAAAGCAAGAAGCGGTTTACTTGATCACCTGCGTCTCGCTCGCTTCGCGACGTATCCGCGGCTTCACTACGCGCTTGTTTCTCCCCGGCCTTCGCCGACCGCGCGCGATTCGATACATCAGCCTTTGAACTGCTATTACTCAAAATACATTGCCTCCTCTGAAAGGGTTCGTAGTAAGATCTACGACCTGAGCACTCTGATACCCACGTACGTCAGCCTGATGTTAGTCATCCTGTATGGGGTGCAATTAGCGCCCTTGGTTACGAGATCGCCGCTGATCAGTCCCTGTTTCTTCATCAACAGCAAGCAGTCCAGCACGTCGGCTTCATCAGAGAGATCCTTCAGGTGACCATTGTGCACGGGCAGAATCCCCTGACTCAGATGACTGTCTATCTCCACCAAAATGGTCTGAAGTAGTTTTTGATCGAGCGTGCTCATTTCTCTTACCGCTGCTCACTGATTGCTCAAAGCCGAAGCGCCGGCAGTTGATGCGTTGCCCCGTCGCGTTCCTTGACTAACGTTGTCTCTTGTCGACCGGACGTCGCTCGCAAGTCTTGCGGCCTTGAGCGCCGCGATCACATACCATCCGAAGTCAATCTGCCACCACTTTCTTCCGAATCGCGCCGCGTTTGCATCTGAGTGATGATTCCTATGCCAGTTCTCGCCCCACGCGCCTAACTGCAATGGTCCAAGCCACCAGATGTTTCGACTCGAGTCCACACCTTCAGGCAGCCCCGGCGTCATGTGAAGCAAGCTGTTGACGAACATCTGAAAGTGAAGCGAATACACCAACCGGATCGCGCCGATCCAGAAAAACGCCTGCCATCCCAAAACAAGCCATGCGCAGACTGAAAGCACGATGATCGGAATCTGCACGCGCTGCCAAACCCTGTATCGAGGCTTGTCCATATCCGGACACCAGCGACTTACTTCAGAGCCAGACCATTGGTAGACCCATCTGATGTGAGCCCACCAGAACCCACCGTGGCGAGGACTCGACACGTCTTCGGCGGTATCCGCTTTCGCGTGGTGATGGCGATGATTCGCCACCCACGATATCGGCTCACCCGACGCGTTGAAGATGGTGAAGAAGATCAGTATGTTCTCGACCACGCGATTCAGCCGCAACGACCGGTGCGAAAGCGATCGGTGATAACACACCGATGTTCCAACGCCGCCGATCGAAGCCACAGCCAAAGCCGCAACCAGCACGCGCCAATCCGGTAGCGGGAATAGAATCAATCCAATCACCGCGAGCACGTGGACGGAGACTATGTAGAATAGGACGGGACCGTTACCCTCGGAGTACTGCCACCAGGGTCGGGTCCAGGGTTGCTCATCTGTCAGTTGCGTTGATTTCACGATCGTTCCTGTCTTCGATTATACCGACGTCGGCTCTAGTTTCACGAACCAGATTCCGACTATTGTCGCGCCTCTCGCATCGGCGATTTGATTTGCCTCTTCGACGCTTTCCGCATAGCGCCCTTCCGTCCGAAGGTGCCTCAGATAATCGGCTCCGAATCCGCAGGCCGGTCCGACCATCGTGCCGCGGTCGCTTATCTCGAACGCATAAGGCTTCTCACCAGATGCGAGGCGGCCTCTGGCATCTTCGATATCAACCAGGCTCGTCATCATCTTTCTGGCGCCTTTCGCGTGGAACGAAGCTCCACGTTGCCGTCGTCAGCAGAAAGTCAAATGCTACGGCAACGTATCGCAGACCGAACCCAGTCAGATGACGGCGAGAGATCGTCGATTGTCATCGCAGTGATTGACTGGAGCTGGCATAGGAGACTCCACACAAGTGGCATTTCGTGGAGTCATGCCGGCTACCACTTAGACCGGCTGGCTTTCTACACCATTGCAGATAATCCCAGACTATACTCCGCGGACCCGGTGGTCAAGCGCAGGCCCAGGAGCGACCCGCCTGCTATCTAGCTTCGATGCCGAAAAGTTACACGTCCCTTTGTCAGGTCGTAAGGTGACAACTCGACGGTCACCCTGTCACCCGCCAGGACCCTGATGTAATGCTTGCGCATCTTGCCGGACAAATGGGCCAATACCTCGTGCCCCTCGGCAATCTTCACTTTGAATGTAGTGTTTCCCATACATTCGACTACAGTTCCATCAACCGGGATCATATCTTCTTTTGGAATGATGTCACCTCGTTCCCACGTGTTGCGTAAGCAGCCAGCTTGCGCAACGCGTGTTCAGACTTCGAAGCCAATGACTTCCATATTGAACCAACGCAACAACGCTATTAGCGTGATGCTCGGCTCGCCCTGAAGGAGCGCGTCGACGACGAACGCAATCGGCCGATCTCGGTCGTCAATCTTACCTGCTCCTCGGACCTGCCGTCGGTAAACCCCGTCAGCCTTGACCGCTCCAGCCTGATTCCGGCGACCCGTTCGATGGACGCCAGGGTGGATTCTTCTTCAGGGCTCACGAGCGTCAGCGCCGCACCGTCGCGGCCCGCCCGCGCTGTTCGTCCTACGCGGTGGATGTAATCGTCAGCGGTCGCAGGCACTTCGTAATTGACCACAAACGAGATGTCATCCACATCAATGCCGCGCGCCGCAACATCGGTAGCTACAAGCACACGAACACGCCCGGAACGAAAGCTGGCCAATGCCGTGTTTCGCTGCGACTGGGTGCGATCAGAGTGGAGGGTGACGACATCGTGTTTATTGGCGGTCAGTATCCGCGCTACCCTGTCCGCCCCTCGCCTGGTCTGTGTAAAGACCAGAAACGTTTCCCCCGCGTGCTGTCTCAGCAACGCTAGCAGCATTGGCGTCTTGGCGTGTGACAGCACCGCGAAGGCCTTCTGAGTGAGAGTCGCGACGGTCGTGGCGGAGCGGGCTGCTTCAACCCTCGCGTAGCTGCTCAGCAACTCCTGCGCTAGCCGTTCAACCTCTCTCGAAAGCGTCGCCGACAATAACATCGTTTGACGCTTTTTCGGAACGTGCTTGACTATCCGCCTGACCTGCGGAAGAAAGCCCATATCGAGCATTCGATCGGCCTCGTCGAGTACGAGCACCTCTATCGCCTTGAGCGGGACCGAGCCCCGCTCAATCAAATCGTTCAAGCGTCCCGGAGTTGCAACCAGGATGTCAACGCCTGTGCGCAGCGCCCTGATCTGTTTGGGGAGGCTCTCGCCGCCCACTACCGCAACCGTGCGAAGCCCGGCCGTGCGGCCGTAGATCTTCGCGTTCGCTTCAATCTGCAGAGCCAGCTCTCGCGTCGGCGCAAGCACAAGCGCGCGGGTCGGACCGGGACCGCTCAGCCGCTGAATGATCGGGAGCAGAAAGGCCAGCGTCTTGCCGGAACCAGTCTCTGCTGAAGCCATAATGTCTCGTCCCGCAAGCGCGTGCGGTATCGTCTTCGTTTGAATCTCTGTTGGATCGGTGATGCCTAGTTTTCCTAGCGCATCCGCAAGCGGAGCACACAGGCCCAACTTGCTAAAACTGTTTAAACTCATGAATCTCTCTTTTTCGGTGCACTGCTTCAGCGTTTGCTGTTGCATTACGGAAGCAAGTGGTTCTTGAAATGTGTTTGCTGAAAGGTGCAGATTGGTTGGAGTGCGTTATATCACTGGTTCCGTGCAATCGTCTCCGAGCAGCTCGATGACTGAAGAAGAGATGGACAGGATGCGACTTCCGCCGATCCCATCCATCGCTCTTCACTCTGCGTTATCGACGGGACCTAGTAGCGACCGCCGCCGCCACCACCGCGACCACCACCGTAGCCACCGCGCCCGCCACCGCCGCCGCTACCGCGTCCTCCCCCGTAGCCGCCGCCTCCGCGATTGCCTGAGCGTTCTTCGCGCGGCCGCGCTTCATTGACTGTAAGCGTGCGACCATTCACCTCTGTTCCATTGAGCTGGGTGATTGCCTTATCAGCATCCTCGTTGCTCATCTCGACAAAAGCAAAGCCCTTCGAGCGCCCGGTGTCCCGGTCCGTAATAACATTAACTGAATCAACCTGACCAACCTGTTCAAACAGGGTGGTGAGGTCGCCTTCTGTCGTTTGATACGACAGATTTCCGACGTAGATCTTCTTACTCATAGTTCTCCTAAAACTGGTTATGAGGAACTTCCGAGGCTTTGCGGGAAAGAGGATGAGATAGCAGAGTCAAACACTCTCCAAACAGTCAGCGGGAGGTCCCAAAACAAAAATCAACAGCAGCATTCGATCTGCTGAACTAACCCGAGGATGCTAGCAGACAAATGCTGATATGTCGAGGCTTATTTCGCCCTCGCCATTTCATCGGAGAACGCGTGTGGTTTTGGCTCCGACCGCGAGTCGACTCATCGAGAGCTTCTCAGCATGGATTTTCGGCGTTCACCCGATACCGCTTCGTGTTGACAAACGCAGCCGTTGGGCATTAGAACGAAGACGCTTCGGACGCGCTGCTCAAACACAGTCACAATAATCTTCCGGATGGTGAACCATGAAATCATTCATCAAGGTCTGTTCGCTCGCGATGACCATCGCCGTCGTCCTCATTGCTTGCATGCCGCAGAAGGAGGCCGCGAAGGTGTCTGATTCTAAAGCACCCGCCAGCCCTGTGGCTGCCAAAATCAGTCAGTTCGCTCCGACTGATCTAACAGCCGAAACTTCGCATCTTTCCGAAAACGATCGCCAGGCCCTCGATAAACTCATCGAAGCGGCAAAACTGCTCGATCCTCTTTTCGTGCGCCAAGTCTGGAGCGGCAACGAAGCACTGAGGAAAAAGCTTGAAGCCGACACGAGCCCTGAAGGCCGCGAACGGTTGCACTACTTTATGATCAACAAAGGTCCGTGGTCGCGCAACGAAAAGAACGAGCCGTTCATCGACGGCGTACCGCACGAAAAGCCAGCGCAGGCAGGCTTCTACCCGGACGACATGACCAAAGATGAATTCAACGCGTGGGTGAGCGGTCTCTCCGAACAAGACAAGAAACGCGCGACAGGGTTCTTCACCGTCATAAGGCGCGGCCCGGATGGCAAGCTCAAGATCGTTCCCTATCAAGAAGAGTATCGCGAGTTCCTGGAACCGGCCGCGAAACTCCTCAGGGAAGCCGCCGGGCTGACCACCAATGAGACGCTCAAGAACTTCCTGACCAAGCGCGCGGACGCGTTCATGTCTGACGACTACTACGCAAGCGACGTGGCCTGGATGGATTTGGACTCGCCGATCGAGGTGACTATTGGGCCTTACGAGACCTACGAAGACGAGCTGTTCGGATACAAGGCCGCGTTCGAAGCGTTTATCACGCTGCGCGACGAGGCCCAATCTTCGAAGCTCGTCAAGTTCAGCGGCTATCTTCAAGAACTCGAAGACAATCTGCCGATCGATCCGCGCTATCGCAATCCGAAGCTCGGGGCCGCTTCTCCGATTCGGGTTGTCGATAACGTCTTCTGTTCAGGCGACGGGAACCGCGGCGTGCAGACCGCAGCCTACAACCTTCCCAACGATGAACAGGTGGTAAAGGAAAAAGGCTCGAAGCGGGTGATGCTCAAGAACGTTCAGGAAGCCAAGTTCAAACAAGTGCTGGTCCCACTCTCAAAGGTGGTAATGGACCCATCGCAGCAGTCTCAGATTGCGTTCGATTCGTTCTTCACTCACATTCTCGCGCACGAACTTATGCACGGGCTCGGCCCTCACAACATCAAGGTTGGCGGGCGAGACACAAACGTCAGAAAGGAGTTGAAGGAGCTGTACTCGGCCATCGAGGAAGCAAAAGCGGACATCACCGGGCTGTGGGCTCTGCAATACTTGATCGACAAAGGCTCGGTTGACCGGGCGATGGAGCGTGATCTGTACACAACCTATTTGGCCAGCTCGTTTCGGTCGGTTCGCTTTGGAATTACGGAGGCGCACGGGAAAGGGCAGGCGATTCAGTTCAACTACTTGCTCGACAAAGGCGCGATCAAGGTGGACGAAGCTGCCGGGACATACAGCATCGACACTTCGAAGGTCAAAGACGCCGTGCGCAAACTGACACGTCACATACTGACGATCGAGGCCGAAGGCTCCTACGAAAAGGCGAAAGCGATGCTCGACAAGTACGGCCTGATCAGACCGGCGATGCAGAAAGCGCTCGACAAGCTCAGCGGCATACCAGTCGACATTGAGCCAAACTTTGCGCTCGCGAAGAGCAAATAATTTCTCACGACAGTTCACCGCAGAGAGTCTCCGCGTTACCTCCGCGTCCTCGGCGTCCTGCGGTTTAACTGGTTCGGGATTACCACCTCCGGGGCCTTAAATCATGAGCAGAATTCCGATAGTCGCGATTATTGCCACAGCGATTCTCACACTGGCTGGGGCTCAGACCACAAAACCCAAAGGCATACTGCTGGAGAATCTCACCTGGGTCGAGGCTGAGAAGGTGCTCACTCGTGATACGGTTGTAGTCATTCCCATCGGCGCCGCCTCGAAAGAGCACGGCCCGCATCTCAGACTCAAGAACGATTGGATTCTCGCAGAGTACCTGAAGAACCGAGTGCTGAGAGCGTCGGACGTTGTGATAGCGCCGACCGTGCCTTATCACTTCTATCCAGCATTCGTCGAGTATCCCGGCTCGACGACGCTCCGGTTGGAGACGGCGCGCGATCTGATGGTCGATATCTGCCGAAGCCTCGCCCGGTACGGCCCGCGCCGGTTCTATGCGTTGAACACAGGCGTTTCGACCCTTCGCGCGCTCAAGCCCGCCGCCGAGCAACTCGCCTCCGAAGGAATCACGCTACACTACACCGACATCCTCAAGATCACCGGGCCGGTTGAAAAAGCGGTGGGCAAGCAGGAAGGCGGAACTCACGCCGATGAGATTGAGACTTCGATGATATTGTACATGGACCCGGCTTCGGTCGATATGAAGAAAGCTGTGAAGGACTATCACTCGTCCGGCAAGGGTGGTCTGACGCGCGATCCTAAAGGTGAAGGCACTTACTCGGCGACCGGAATCTGGGGCGATCCGACGCTTGCGACCCGAGAGAAAGGGAGGATCGTCACCGAAGCGCTCGTCGAAGGGATTCTCAAAGAGATCGAAGCGCTTCGCCACGCGCAGGTTCAGTGATCGAGATGTTGTCCAACAGAGAGGACTGATGCTCAACCCACGAAGGCTTCATCGGTTCATTGCGTGGCTGCTCGCGATGCTCGCGGTGGCCGGCTCACCCCTGAGCGCTCTTGCACAACAGCGGATGACCGGTTTCTCCGCGACCGGCACGAAGTCCCAGGCGGGAATCGAAACAAAGTTCAAGAACATCCCCTCGCCCGAAGAGGCCCGCAAGCATCATCGCTTTCTCACCGCCGAGCCGCACCCCGCCGGATCCGAGCGCAACAACGAACTGGCCCGCTACATCTCAGAGCTCTGGAAACAACAGGGATGGGAAGACGTAGCGATTCGCCGTTACGATGTGCTCAACACGGTTCCGCGCGAAGTATCCTGCGCGATGATCAGTCCGGTCCGCTACGAAGCTACCCTTCGCGAAGATCCTTACGACGCCGATCCCGACACGAAGAATCCCCTGGTCCAGTCAGCTTACATTGGGCTGTCGGCTTCGGGCGAAGTCACCGGGCCAGTCGTGTACGCGCACAGCGGCAACCCCGAAGACTACGATCTGCTGCGCAAACACGGCATCGACGTGAAGGGCAAGATCGTTCTGGTGCGCTATTCGAATCCATACAGCTATCGCGGTTTCAAAGCGCTCACCGCCGAACGCGAAGGCGCCGCCGCGATGATCGTTTATTCCGATCCGCAAGAGGACGGCTTCAAGCGCGGCAGAGTTTTCCCCGATGGTCCGTGGGGACCCGAGAGCCATATCCAGCGCGGCGCCATCACCTACGACTTCATGGTTCCAGGCGATCCTCTGACTCCCGGCTGGGCTTCTGTTGAAGGCGCAAGGAGAATTCCAATCGAGCAAGCGGTCTCAGTCCCAAAGATCATCGCACTGCCGATGTCATGGCGTGACGCGAAGCACTTTCTCGAGAACATGGGCGGCCCCGAAGCTCCAAAGGATTGGCAGGGCGGCTTGCCGATCAAGTACCGGTTGGGAGGCGCGGCGACCGCTCACGTCAAAGTCGATATGGACAACAGCGTGAAGCCTAACTACGTCGTGGAAGGGCGCATTCGCGGATCGGAGTTTCCCGACGAGTGGATCGTGCTGGGCAATCATCGCGACGCGTGGGAATTCGGTGGAGTCGATCCCTCGAGCGGCACGGCTTCGATGATCGAGATGTCGCGAGCGCTCGGCGAGTTGAAGACGCAAGGCATTCGACCGAAGCGAACGATTGTCATTTGCAGTTGGGACGGTGAAGAAGTCGGGCTCACTGGCTCGACCGAATGGGGCGAGCAATTCGCCGACGAGTTGAAATCAAACGCGGTCGCTTACATCAACGTGGATTCATCGGCATCCGGGCCCAACTTTAAGCCCGACGCGGTGGCCTCGCTTGCGCCTTTGATCGTTGAAGTGAGCCGCTCGCTCGAAGCGCCCTCGGGCAAGAGTCTGTACGAAGAATGGAAGGCCTCGATGTCGCGCGCGCATAAGGAGACGAAGGATTCCAAACTCGTCGATACTCGGATCGGAAGCGGCTCTGATCACACCGTGTTCCTGAATTTCCTCGGACGGCCCACGATCGGGCTTACCTTCGACGGTCCGTACGGCGTATATCATTCGATGTACGACGACTTCTACTGGATGAATCAGTTTGGCGATCCCGGCTATCAATACCACACGCTCATGTCGAAGCTGTGGGGTGTGCTCGCGCTGCGGTTAGCCAACGCCGAGGTTCTTCCGTTCGACTTCGCTTTCTACGCCGATAACATCAGGCAGTTCGTCGAAGAGCTTCAAAAGAAGAAGGACGCGAAGCAGCACGTCGAGTTTAAGCCGCTGCTCGCGCGCGTCGCTCAATTCGAGGTCGAGGGGCGGACTCTCAATCAGGCCATCGAGCGGGCGCTGAAGTCAGGCAAGATCGCCAGCAGTCTTTCGCAGCAGATTAATCGGCGCATCATGAAGGCCGAAGCGAATTGGTTGAACCCTGACGGTATTCCCGGCCGTCCCTGGTTCAAGCACATCCTGTACGCGGCCAGGTACACCTACGCGCACCTCGAGCTGCCGGGCTTGACTGAAGCGATAGAGCGAAGCGACTGGAAAGCGGCCGCTGAGCAAAGCAAGATTCTCGAGGACGCTCTGACGAAGAACGCTGCCCTTCTTCGAAGTGCGAGCGCCGAACTAGCAAAATGATCATCGATTCTGGCGTCCTAAGCGGAGGCTGAGACACCAGTACTCAGTTTCAAAGATGAGTAGATACGCTGAATTGACAGGCCGCGCAGCTCGCCGTAGGCTCTATTCATCTATGAACGGGAGAGTATTCTGGCCGAGTTTTCGTGCCGCACGCGCGGCCGCCGTCATTGGCTGCTTTCTAGCCTTGACTGCTCAGGCGCAGACGGATGAGCGGGGCTTGAGTGTCAAGCCCGGGCAGAAGATCGGTGTGCTTCCGGGGTCCGAGAAGCGCTGGGCGCTCATCGTCGGGATAGACGGGTATGAAGATCCCCAGATAAACAAGCTTGAAGCGGCCTCTAACGATGCAAAGGAACTCGGGGCTGCTCTCATTTCCTATGGTGGGTTCCCCCGAGATCAGGTGTTTATCTTGACCTCCGACGGGCTGCCGCGGAATCGGCCCTCGCGAGGGAACATACTCCGGCGGTTGTCAATTTTTCATGGCCTTGTCCCCGCCGAGGGGTTACTTGTCGTCGCGTTTGCCGGCCACGGAATAGAGCGCGGCAGCCACGCCTACCTTTTGCCCAGCGACGCCCAGATGAGCGAGAACATGGCGTTGCTTGAAGAGACCGCAATCAACGTGGAGGTAATAAAGACCTGGATTCGAAATACCGGCGTGGGACAAGTTTTGATGATTATCGATGCGTGCCGCACCGACCCAATAGCGGGGCGCGGCGATGAAGAAAATGTGTTGACCGAAGCGTATACACGCGGATTCAGCTTCGATGTACGAAACAAGGAAGTGAGTGCGTTCGCCACTTTGTATGCGACCGATATAGGCCACCGGGCCTATGAAAACAGCGAAAGGAAGCAGGGATATTTTACGTCCGCGCTGGTGGAGGGTCTGAAGGGCGGCGCTGCAAATGAGAACGGAGAGGTAACGCTGGGACGTCTTGTCAGGTATCTGGAAGAGACGGTGCCGAAGCAGATTTCTCGGGACTTAGGGAAAGACAAAAAACAGCGCCCTTTTGCCGTGATCGAAGGCTACAAGGCTGATGAATTAGTGATCGCGCTCGCGCCGCTCAAAGTTGCTTCTAACGCATCTACTCCCGCCGCGGACCAGATGAAAGCCATCGCGGCCGGCGCCGACCCGGCTAAATTGTTGAGCTCAGTCCGAACCATCTTTGTCGCGTCTAGTACGAAATTCCTCAAGCCCTCTCAGCTCGAGAATGAGCTCCGCAAGAGACCCGAGTTTAAGACGTTGGGGCTGAGGATCGTCAACGACAAGAAACTCGCCGACCTGGAGATTCTGCTCGACCGCACTTCGCCCATAAGCTTCTTCTACACTTTTTCCATCTTCAACCCGGAGACGGGCATCCTGGTCACGAGCGGCAAAGTCCTGTCCTGGGACGGCCACAAAGCCGCCACCGAGATGGCCAACCTGATCGTTAAACAGATACAGGTTGCGCGCGCGCCGGCCGCGTCCCAGACCAGGAAGTGAAGCGGCAACACCGGAATTGAATGGCGCTCATTGTAGCCAACGAACTAAAACGCAAACTACTGATCGAAGTCGAAGGGCAGCCCTATGTAGTCCTCGACGTCTTCTTTGCATCGCCGACGGCAAGGGGCGCAGCGACGATGGTGCGCACGAAGTTGCGCCACTTGTTGACGGGCGCGGTCCTGGAAAAGAGCTTCCGTTCGAGCGAGAAGTTTGGAGAACCCGATGTCGAGCTGGCTCCCGCCTCTTTTCTTTACAGTGACGCGAACGGTTTTCATTTCATGGATGAGAAGAGTTACGAGCAGTTTACATTCTCAGCCGAAGCGATCGGCGCTGATGCCGGCTATCTCAAAGAGGGAGTGTCTCTGGAGGTATTGAAGTACAACGGCGCTGCTGTTTCCCTTCAGCTCCCGCAATTCGTCGATCTCGCAGTCGCCACCGCGGAGTTAGGGCTACGAGGCGACACCGCAGCCGGGGGAGCTACCAAGCAGGCCACATTGGAGACCGGTCTCGCGGTGCGCGTGCCGTTGTTTATCAAAGAAGGCGAAGTGGTCCGCGTTAACACGCAGACGGGCGAAGTGTCCGGGAGAGCGTAGTTGAAGTAGAAAGGCGCCGAGAAGAACCGCCTGGTCGGGCTGCGATTTCGGCAAGGCAAGGACCTTTACCAAAGAGGGGATCCAATTGTGGCAGCACGGCCGTTATCACGAACTATACCGTTTCGCCTGTCCAAGAAACTTGAGATGGATATGCGGAGATGGAGCCGACTCTGGGGGATGCCTAATCTCAGTCAGGAGGTGAAGGTTCGTTTCAATGGTCGCCTCCGAAGCACGGTGGCGCGCCTTCTTCATCAGGTTGACATCATCGAGGTGGGTCCGAGGTTCATCGCCTTGCGCACGAGGCGCCGCGAGATACTCTGTCACGAACTGGCGCACGCTGCGGTAAGCAGACGACCGCTAGCCGGTGAGCGACCGCATGGGGCTGTGTGGAAAACGCTGGTGCAGAGTGCCGGCTTCGACGCCGTTGTTCGGATCACCGTTCAGCGGAAGTCACGCGGTTCGATCCAATCGCGCAGCCTCCGCTATGAGCATCGATGCCCGGTCTGTCAATTTGTGCGGTTCGGACGGCGGCCGGTGAACGGGTGGAGATGCGCAGAGTGTGTTCGTTGCGGTTTACCCGGCAAGCTCACGATCAGCGTTCTCAATGGAAGTAGGAGCGCCAGGTGACGGAGACGAGCTGCCCATTCTGCGAGCCCTTGTAAAAAGCGCGCATATTCTATCGCGATCAGCTCGTGATCGGGCTATGGGACGCTTTCCCAGTGTCGGCCGGTCACGCGCTCCTGGTACCGGTCCGGCACGTGCCTACCTGGTTCGACGCGTCCAGTGAAGAGCGCATCGCTCTGACACGAGCCACGGATTTTGCGCGCAACGCCATCGAAGCGAAGCATCGACCCGACGGTTACAACATAGGGATTAATAGCGGTGATGCCGCTGGTCAGACGGTGTTTCACCTGCACGTGCATGTTATTCCGAGATATCGAGGTGACGTGCCAGATCCTCGGGGCGGTGTGCGGCACGTCATCCCAGGCCGTGGGAATTACCTGTCTGAGATCGGCGTTAAGGAGGATGGCCAAAGCTACACATCTCCGACTGAGCGCGTCTTATTCACAGGCGGTGACGATCCCCTGCTGCCTCTTCTCAAGGACCACCTAACACAGTCGAACGCGGTAGATATTGCCGTCGCATTCACGATGCGCAGCGGCCTGGGATTGATTCATCCTTATCTTGAAGAGCTTCTCAGCCGTAGAGGTCGCTTGCGGATTCTCACAGGCGACTATCTCGACACGACTGATCCAGACGCACTTCTGCGTTTACTCGATCTCGAAGGCGACATTGAGCGGCGTGTCTTTGAGACTGCGGGCGGACTCGCGGATATGTCGGTTGCGCGATCGTTCCACCCAAAGGCGTATGTTTTCCACCATCGCGACGGTAGCAGCGCCGCGTTCGTCGGCAGTTCAAATCTGAGTGCGAGCGCACTAACGATAGGAGTTGAGTGGAACTACCGAGTGATTTCCTCGCGAGACGCTGCGGGTTTTATCGAAATTGAGGAGGCGTTCGAAGCTCTTTTTCACAGCCCAGCGACGGTGGAACTCACGCCGGAATGGGTTGCTGATTATCGCAGCAGACGTGTACCTCCGATCACTCAGGTGGCGGAGGAATGGGTGCATCCTTATCTCGGCACACGTTCGCCTCACTCGATTCAGCAGGAGGCGCTGAGCGCCTTAGATGCAAGTAGAGAGCAGGGCCGCAAGGCCGGCCTCGTAGTGCTGGCCACGGGCCTCGGGAAAACGTGGCTCAGCGCATTCGACTCAGCTCCCTTTACTCGCGTATTGTTTGTTGCGCATCGAGAAGAGATTCTTGGTCAAGCCCTACAGACTTTCCGAAGAATTCGCCCGCACGACTCTCTCGGCCGGTATACTGGGCAAGAGAAGTTGCCGGCAGCCGCGGTTCTGTTTGCGTCAATTCAAACCCTTAGCAACACGAAGCATCTGCAGCGCTTTGCGCCAGAGGAATTTGACTATATCGTCGTCGATGAATTCCACCATGCCGAAGCGCGCACTTACCGCCGTCTCATTGATTACTTTCGTCCTAAGTTCCTGCTGGGACTTACTGCAACCCCCGAGCGCACCGACGGCGCAGACCTGTTGGCCCTCTGTGACCAGAATCTTGTGTATCGGTGTGACCTCACGGAAGGCATCCGTCGCGAGCTTCTCTGCCCATTCCGGTACTTTGGCGTGCCCGATGATGTTGACTACCGGAACATCCCCTGGCGTAACAACCGCTTCGACCCGAACAAACTGGAAGCGGCGGTCGCGACG
Source organism: uncultured Clostridia bacterium (assembly GCA_964548075.1). Taxonomy (GTDB): domain Bacteria; phylum Acidobacteriota; class Blastocatellia; order UBA7656; family UBA7656; genus Onstottus_A. Next base: position 121,874 of record CAZJQQ010000007.1, read on the forward strand.
CAAGCCCGGGCTGAGAATGCTCTCGATCAGTACAGCAAGCGCGCCGGTAAGCGCACCATCGCTTTCTGTGTATCCCAACGGCATGCGCACTTCATGGCGGAGTTCTTCCGTAAGAATGGTCTCCGGTCGGCAGCAGTACATTCCGGGCCTCAGACGGCGCCCAGAGCAAAGTCGCTCGAACAGTTGAGAGATGGCGAGCTCGATGTGATCTGCGCGGTTGATATTCTCAACGAGGGGGTCGACCTGCCCGAACTCGATACCGTAATGATGTTGAGACCCACGGAGTCACGCATCCTCTGGTTGCAGCAGTTTGGACGAGGGCTCCGTCGGGGGAAGCTCGGCAAGCAGCTTACCGTAATCGACTACATAGGCAATCACCGCACGTTCCTTATCAAGCCCCAGACTCTGTTTGGATTGCCGGCTGGCGACAGTCACATAATGAATCTCCTGGAGAAGCTTGAAGCGGGAACCGCTGAGATCCCGCCGGGTTGTGAGGTTACCTACGAGCTAGAAGCCAAGGATATTCTGAAAGCCCTCCTGCGCTTTGACTCTGGTGATCTGTTGCGTCGTCGTTATCAAGACTTTCTAGAGATACACGGAGTTCGGCCGACTGCTTCAGAGCTTTATCTCGAGGGCTATCGGCCTAGGGTTGTGCGCCCAGAGTTTGGATCGTGGCTTGGCTTCGTGAAGTCCGAAGGCGGGTTGGCAGAGGTGGAGGAACGCGCGTTCCAGGAATCTCGGGAGTTCTTGGAGGTACTTGAGACGAGAGACATGACTAAGAGCTACACGATGCTTGTTATGCTAGCCATGCTCAACGCGAACCAGGTTCCTGGATCGCTGCGCCTCAACGAGTTGGCCCAGCAGGTGGCGCGGCTCACTGAGCACTATCCTAAGCTCGCTGCGGACGTCGGCAGTGCGCTGAATTCGCTGCCGGCGCTCGAGGCAATGCTCGTCAGAAACCCGATCGCAGCCTGGGTTGGGGGCAAGGGCACCGGTGGTCGAAGTTATTTCGCGTATGATGGTGGGATGTTAAGCATGACCACCAACGTGTCCCCCGAGAACAGAGAAGGATTCCAGGAGCTGGTACGAGAACTTGTCGATTGGCGACTCGCCGAGTACCTTGATCGCCCGAGTGCCCCAAAGGCTGACACTTATGTACTAAAGATTAGCCATTCCGGAGGGCAGCCCATTCTATTCCTGCCACCGCGCGCCCAGAACCCAGGCCTGCCGGAGGGTTGGACCGACGTTCGCGTGGGAGAAGTAATCTACAGCGCTAACTTTGTTAAAGTCGCCGTCAATGTAATGCGGCAGTCGAGGTCGGAGGCAAACGTGCTGCCCGAGCAGCTGAGGAAGTGGTTCGGCCCCGATACAGGTGCGCCCGGTACCAGGCATCGAGTCAGGTTACGTCACATCGGAGCCGCGTGGAATCTTGAACCAATTGGAGCCGCCACGCTAAGAGCCGGCCTTTGGAAGCCGTACCAGCGCGAAGAGATTGCTCCGCTGTTTGGTCTTTCCTATTCAGAAGCACTCTGGAACCAGGGATTTGTTAGACAAGACGAACACACGTTCTTGCTCGTCACCCTTCAACGACCTGGTCAAGCTGCCGCATACAAGAACCACTTTCTCTCCCCGAGAAGATTTCAGTGGGAGAGTCAAAACCGGACTACACACGGAAGCAAGCACGGTCGGTCAATCTGCGATCACAGAGACCTTGGCATCGATATACATCTGTTTGTTAGAGAGCGTTCAAAGCTGCCGGGTGGCCGGGGTGCGCCTTTCACATATTGCGGGCCGGTCGAATTCGTTTCTTGGGGGGGGGGAGAAGCCGATAACCGTCTTATGGAAACTTTCAGAGCCGATCCCCGAAGCGTTACAGGACAAACTAGGAGTGCCGCAGGATGGCGGGAACAAAGGAACCTAGAAACACCCCCCTTGCGGGTTCATGACGGGTTGCCCGGTGAACGAGGTGAGCCGTTTGAGCCCTTTGTGAGCCGATTGCCTGGCTGTAGGCAAAGTTCAGAAGCAATTAAGCCGCCGTGCCATATGGATTCTCCCGTCCTGGAAGTCTGACACATTCTCCGATGGCCCGTTCCTTTTAGCCATGCGTTGCCCCTTTTGCGCCTTTGGTGCCCCAATGTCGTGTTTGTCCGGTTTATGTCTCGTTTTAGGATCACCGAACTCATGTCCTGTTTGTCCTCTTTACGTCCAGTTTGGTGACCAGGATATATAGTATGTGCTCCGGCCAGTAGTCCCGACTTTCTTCAGCACCCCCTTCCTGACGAGTTCCTCAAGATCTCGCGACGCGGTCCGTATGACCACCCCTGTTTGATCGCGGTGATCTCGGTTTGTTATTCGACCTTGGGCTTTGACGAACGTGATGGCTTGCCGCTGCCAGCAGTTGCCGATAATGGCCTCTCTATCTTAAGGACTATCTTGCAGGCCCTTCAACCGACACGGTCACGGATGAACTGAGACTGCGCGAGCGATAGACCCTCTGCGTCGCCTTTTGAAAGTCTGACGCTGTCGCTTTCGTTATGTCCGTGGGTCAGTCGATTTGCTGGCGCATTTGGCGCGTTTTTGGCGCATTCCATTTGAATGATTTGGGCGCCCGTATTTCTGGCGATGTCCCCAATGTCCCCTTTCTGTCCCCTTTGAAGCCAACTCTAATTCATGTCCCCGATGTCCCCTTGTTGTCCCTTTTCCTTGTGAGAACATAGTGGACGCCAGGTCCGCGAACACCCACTCGTTCGAGAAGACCTTTTTCCACCAAATCGTTGAGATCACGCGTAGTGGTCTTCTTAATGGCATTGGTCAACTTTTGATACTCTGTATTGGAGATTCTCCGTTGAGTCTTGAGACGGGCGATGGCCTGTTTCTGCCGCTAGTTCTTTTTGCACGCTGCTGATGAAGATTCGGAGTCGAGTCGCCGCCATGACAATCAGTCCCGGTTTCCTGCGATACGTCCAATCATCGCGGCAAATCCTTGGGACCAATCCGCGCGGGTGGTTTAGTGTACACTTGCGCTTGATCCTTTCCAATGAGTCACCGCATCACGGCGTGCGTAAAAGCAACTTGCCGATAATTGCCTATCTATCTTAAGGACTATCTTGCAGGCCCTTCAACCGACACGGTCACCGATGAATTCAAACTCCGTGAGCGGTAGACTCGCTGCGTCGCTTTTTGAAAGTCTGACACTGTTGCTTTCGGGATGTCCATGAACTTTTGCGGATTTCGGTCAACCAGAGGAAACCAACTGCTCTGGACCTGCACCATCATCCTATGCCCCTTGCGAAACGTGTGATACACATCCGGTAAATCGTAGCTGATCTGCGTAGGCTTGTTGGGTATCATCGCTTCCGGGCGCTCGACGCTGTTCCGGAATTTCGCCCGGAAGGGTTCGCCTCGCACTAGTTGCTGATAGCCTCCCATCTTCACCGCGTTCGCAGGCACTGGCTGATTGGCAGGCGGTTCCGGTGTCGGAAAATTGCCAGGATAAACATCGATCAACTTGACTACGAAATCCGAGTCGGTGCCTGTCGTTGAAACCTGCAGATTCACTTTGATCGCTCCGGCGATGGTCAGATCGTCTTCGAGCGGCTCGGTCTCATAGACCAGAACATCCGTGCGCGAAGCCGCGAATCGCTGGTCTTCGGTCATATAGTCTCGAGTCATGCCGTCCGCGACGTATCCAACATAAGGCACCGGCTTGTTCGGGTCGCTGATGTATTCATCAAAGGCGGTCGGCCCGTTTTCCACGGGCGCGTCGCTGCTCAAGCGTCCGCTCGCGTGAAGGTACAGCGTCTTCGGTTGCAGACCCTTCGGCGGCCAGGCATCGAGCTTTCGCCATTCGTTCAGCCCGGTTAAGAACATCCACGCTTCGGGCATATCGATCGGCTTGTCTTTCAAGTAGCGCATAAAGAACGGAAACTGAATCTGCTCGCGAAAGAACGCCGCTGTCTTTACGTTGAAATTCAAGTTGCCCAACTTGTCGCCGTCGCCGCGCCCCCAGCAGCCGTGACACCAGGGTCCCATTACCAGAAGGTTCGTTGTGTTCGGGTTGTTCTTCTCGACCGAGCGGTAGATGTGAAAAGGCCCCATCGGGTCTTCGGCATCGAACCATCCGCCGACGTTGAGAACGGCGGGCGTGACGTTGTTCATGAATTTCCACAGTGACCGCCCCTGCCAGAACTCATCGTAGTTCGGATGATCGACGATCTCCTGCCAATAAGCCGCTTCGCCGTTGAAGTATTTCTTGCTGGCGTCGGCAAGGGGACCCATCTTCAGGAAAAACTCGTATGCGTCGGGGGTACCGAAATCGAATCCAAGGCGCTGCTTCGGCACGGTGGGTTCACTTTTGCGCGGAGTGAAGAAGCCATAGAAACCGAAGTTCGCTCCAAGCATGAAAGCGCCGTTGTGATAGACGTCGTCGCCCATGTAGTAGTCGGCGGTCGGTGCTTGAGGCGAGGCGGCTTTGAGAGCCGGATGCGCGTCCATCAAGCTTGCGGCGACGTGGAAGCCCGGTTGCGAAACGCCAATCATTCCGACTCGACCGTTGTTATTTGGAATGTTCTTGAGCAGCCATTCGATGGTGTCATAGGTGTCGGTGCTCTCGTCGATATCCTTGCTGCTCTTTTTGTTCGGCTGATACGGGCGCACCTGTAGGAACTCACGTTCGGACATGTACCGCCCGCGCGCGTCCTGATAGACAAAGATAAAACCCTCTTTCTCAAAATGCTCGGACGGTCCCAGCGATGTGCGGTAGTTATCAACGCCATAGGGGGCGATGCTGTAGGGCGTGCGGGTCAGCAGAAATGGATACTTTTGCGAAGTATCTTTTGGCACATAGACGGTGGCGTACAGGCGGGCTCCATCGCGCATGGGAATCTGATACTCGTATTTTGTGTAGCGCTCCGCCACCTTCGGCGAGTCGTGAGCGGGATCTTGCGCGGTAAGATGAAGCGGCAATCCAATGGTTAAGAGAAGGAGTACAGAGAAGCGGCAAGCTTGTGGCATCAGTATCCTCCGATGAACAGTAGCTAGTGATGTGTAGCGGGCATTTCGCTAGCGATCAATACAGTAAGAAATCCGTGCTGATCCGTCGAATCCGTTTCATCAGTGGTCTATGCGTTCCGAAGAATCGCCTTGTCAGTGCGCGATAGACCGCGGATGACACTGATGCGACAGATGTGCGCGGATACCACCACAGCTTCCCTGGCGCTGGAATGCGCAGGCGCAGTCGGTTGATCTATTACCCCACGCGCTTTGCCTTATCACTCCAGTACTTGTCGCGCAGAACGTTCTTTTGAATCTTGCCGGTCGCCGTGCGCGGGAGAGCTTCGATGAACTGAATGCGCTTCGGGCACTTGAAGTGGGCCAGGTGAGCGCGGCAGAACTCGATCAACTCCTCCTCGCTCGCCTCGGCGCCGGGTTTCAACACAACGAGCGCGCATACGGTTTCGCCCCAGCGTTCGTCGGGTGCGGCGATCACCGCGGCTTCGAGCACCGCCGGGTGCTTGTAGAGAAACCCTTCAACTTCGATCGATGAGATGTTCTCACCGCCCGAGATGATCAGGTCCTTCTTGCGATCGACGACCTCGATGTACCCTTCGGTGTCGAGCAAAGCCATATCGCCGGTGTGAAACCACCCGTCGACGATAACCGCGTCGGTCGCTTCCGGTTGGCGCCAGTAGCCTTTCATCACCACATTCGCGCGAGTGATCACCTCGCCAACTTCGCCGCTGTCGGGTGGCACATCGCGGCCCGTGTCGTCCACGACGCGTATGTCAACGCCGATCATCGGGTAGCCGGTCTTGGCCTGGACGCGAGACTTCTGATCCGCAGGCCAATCGTCCATGTGAGGCTTGATCTTGCTGACAGTCAAAAAAGGCGCGGTTTCGGTGAGCCCGTAGATTTGAATCACTCGCCAACCGAACTTTTCCTGCGCGCCTTGAATCGTCGCGAGCGGCGGAGCCGAGCCGGCAGTCCCTATTCGCACGCCGCACGGCAAGCTTTCGAGCGCTTCGGCATCAAGCCCGTGATTCAACGCCATGTTGATCATCGTCGGAGGCATGCAGGCGAAAGTGACGCGCTCTCGGGAGACCAGATCGAAGAAAGCCGCGGGCTCGAACTTCTTGATGATCACGTGAGTCCCGCCCATACCGGTCACAGCGTAGCCAACGCCCCAACCGTTGCAGTGAAACTGGGCCAGCGTGTGCAAGTAGATGTCGCGTTCATGAATGCCGAACTCGCAGATCGAGTTCATCGCGTTTATATAAAGGTTGCGATGCGTGAGCATCACGCCCTTCGGACGGCCAGTGGTGCCCGACGTGTATAAGAGCGCGGAGGTCTCGTTCTCGTCTATCTCGACTGGCGCGGGCAGTTCACTCGAGGCGGCGGCAATGAGCGATTCGTAATCGAGCCAGCCTTCTTCGGCTGTCTTTGAGTCGTCGCTTGCATGTATGAAGTGTTCGACTGTTTGCAGCTTGTCGCGAATCGAATCGATCAAGTGCGTGAGTCCCTCTTCTACGATGAGCACCTTGGCGCCGCCGTGATTGAGTATGTACTCGAAGTCATCGGGCACGAGGCGAAAGTTCAGCGGCATCAAGATCGACCCGAGCAGCGGCGTCCCGAAGAAGGCTTCAAGAATTCGATGGCAATTCTGCGAGAGTATCGCGATGCGATCGCCTTTCTCGACGCCGAACTCGCGCATCGAGTTGGCCCAGCGATTCACGCGTTCGCCGAACTGACGATAAGTGAGCCGCGTATTGCCGCAGACTATGGCTTCTTTGCTTGAATGCGCGACCAGCGCGCGCTTGAGGAAGTCGTATTCATTGAGCGGAACGATCACGAAGAGGTCTCCTTACGCGTTAGCGTTGAGTAAACGATCAAGCGCGAGTGAGCATAGCACATGAGATTTTCTCTTGCCAAAAACGCGGGAAGGCCGTGCTACATGGGAACACCGCAGCGCTTATCGACGTCTAAATCTCCAGCGCCGACTCATCAATCACGCAGCTTCAAGACTGAAGACGGAGGGACCGCGTGTCTATTACGCATAGGATGGTACGGGCGCTGATTCCGTGGTTTAACGCGACCGTAAGGCTCTGCGTGATTATCACTATCATCTCAATCCAGACTCGCGCTGAGGTAGGAGCAGTAAGCGCCGCTGAAGATTTTGGGAACTGCTTTGGCGGACCCACGGAAGACATCAATCTATGGGGAATGGTCCAGAAGAATCAGCTTGTTTGGATCACAAGCTTGATGCTGATCGTTATGGCAGCGTACTCGCTAGAGCTTATGGCTGAACGTTGGCTGACCCTTGCCATCGCTCGCAAGCAATCACTCAACTTCCTGCTAAGAGTCGGCTCGGCGCTGTTCCACAATCGTTTTGAAGAAGCTGCGTCGCTATCCGCTGAATACCCCAAGAGCCCTGTTGCATTAGCGGTCCATGCGTTTGTCGGAAGTAATACGAGGGCGCTCCACCCCGACGGGGAAACAATCAATCCGTCGATGCACGAATGGCAACGTGCCATTGTCATCCAGTCTGCCGAGATTAAGCGCCGGCTCTGGACGCTCGCAGCGATCGGATGGAGCGCACCCCTTCTCGGTGTGCTCTATGCGAGCGTTCGCATTACGCAAACGTTTCAGTGGTGGCACTCCGACGAAGGATACAGTTTTGCTCCATTCGCCGACGAGATTGCTTCTGCTGCATGGGGAGTTTCCTTCAGCATCATCGTCGCAGTCCCAGCGATTTGGGCGCATAGATACTTTTCCGCACAAGCTGAGACGATTGTTCTCGAGATGCAGAATCTCTCGCTTGCAGTTATCGAACAACTCTTCAACCGGCAGGCGGCCGCTCTTTCGAACAGATCAAGCGCCGGTTACATCACGCAACGCCTCAACGCAAATTCGACTCGACGCATCGCGCGTTGATTTACCTTGCGGCTTTCGGGCATGATAGCGGCCCGTGAAATCGCTCTTCAAATTCCATCACGACATCCGGGTCCGCTTCGCCGACACCGATCTGCAAGCCATAGTCTTCAACGCCAACTATCTCACTTACTACGACGTGGCGTGGACCGAGTACTTTCGAGCAGTCGGCTTCGAATGGAAGGACCTGCTCGCGCTCGGCGTGGACACGGTGCTGGCTCGTACAACGATGGAATTCAAATCGCCGGCGCGATTCGATGAGATCCTCGAAGTTCACACCCGAGTCTCGAAGATTGGCACTACCAGCCTGACATTTGAATTCGCGATATATCCCCGGGGCGAAGACCGGCTGATCAATTCGGCGAACTCGCTCTATGTGTGCGTTGACCCGAAGACGCTCACGTCAGCTCCGGTGCCTGATCATCTCCGGCAGCGCATCACAGAGTTTGAAGGAGAGAGCCTAAAACGGGGTTGATCGCTGATTCACCCCGTGGTTCTTCGGAGCTATGCTGCGATATAGCACGTGAGATAGAATTCTAAATCACTCGTAGTGGATTGCATTCAATCGGGTAGATTTCCGAAACAGATTTGATTGAAGAGGAGCGCCCCCTCCTGTTTCGTGTGTTCCCAAAGGTGTCTACATCTGAAGGGTGCGGCAGGAATTGGGCTCTGCACAAAATGAAAACCTCGCAAACGTCGTCGCTCAAACGCCCCCAAGCTCGCCTTGCGATGGTTGCCTCGGTCCTCATCACTGTGCTCGCTGCGCTGGCTTACTTTTCGGATTCACCGGTTCGAGGCGGGGTGATGGCAAGCGCTGTCGTCAACAAGTATTTCAACTCAGGCACCGCGGCCGGAGACATTGTTGAGTTATTGGTTATTCAAGACAACCTCGATATGGGTAGCATGATCATAAAGGATTTTTCCAGCAGCATGGCAAACGACGGCGGCGGGAAGTTCACATTCACCACGAATCCTTTATGGAGCAGCGTCCGGGCTGGAACCATCATTGTTCTCAGGAATGATAACAGCGCGGCGGATATAACCGCCGGTGGGGCCGATTACAACTTAGATGTCGGTATGACGAACACAACTTACTTCACCTCCGGAGGGGGGACGGTTGACATAGCGACAACGGAGATGGTGATGATCAAGGCCGCCGGCAGCGGAACGGCAGGCGTAACCGGAAGCATTCACGCGTTAGCGGGCGGAGTTGCGGGTGCGCAATTCACCGCAACGGCTCCCCCTAAGCTGATCGCATCGGGTACATCTGCCGGTGGTCAATTTGTGTTCGCGAACAACAGCACTCAGACCGTCAATGACTTTGATGGAACAGATGCGACAGGAGCCGCAACCGGCTTGACCTTCGGAGTTGGAAATAACGCGAACAACACCGCATTCATCAATTCTCTCAGGAACCCCGGCGGCGTAACCCTTACGATCAACAACGTAACCGTGACAGAAGGCAACACCGGCACAACGACCGCCAGCTTCACAGTGAGTTTATCTTCGCCTGCGCCCGCTGGCGGCGTGACATTCGATATTGCCACGCAAGATAACACCGCCACCCTTGCAGATAATGACTACGTAATGCGCAGCCTCACGGGGCAAACAATTCCTCAAGACGGCCAAACCTTCCCGTTCGATGTCACGGTCAACGGCGATATGACCAACGAGCCGAACGAAACGTTCTTCGTCAACGTCACGAATGTCGCCGGCGCGACCGTCGGCGATGGACAAGGTCTCGGAACGATCACCAACGATGATTTCAGTGCCATCCCCATTCACACGATTCAAGGCAGCGGCACGAACTCAACGTTCGCCGGGCAAGTGGTGACGACAACCGGGATCGTCACCGGCGTCAAGAGCAACGGCTTCTTCATTCAAACGCCGGACGCCGAAGCCGATGTCAACCCGAGCACCTCCGAGGGCGTTTTCGTTTTCACCTCCAGCGCGCCGCCAGCGGCGGCCGCCAGCGGCAACTCGGTCGCCGTGATGGGTACTGTGCAGGAGTTCATTCCGTCACAAGATGTGAACAGTCCGCCGGTCACTGAAGTCGGAGCGTCGCCGACGGTGAACCTGCTCTCGGCCGGCAATCCGCTGCCTGCCCCAGTTACGCTCACGGCGGCTGATACGAGCCCCGCCGGCTCCATCGAGCAGCTCGAAAGATTCGAGGGGATGCGCGTGCATGTTAACGCGCTGACCGCGATTTCGCCGACAGACGGAATCCTCACCGAGTCGAGCGCGACGTCCGTCTCAAACGGCATCTTCTACGGTGTGATTACCGGCCTGGCGCGGCCCTTTCGTGAGCCGGGCATCGAAACTCCCGATCCGGCGCCCGCCGGCTCGCCATGTTGCATCCCTCGTTTCGATGCGAATCCCGAGCGCCTGCGCGTCGACAGCGACGGGCTGACTGGCGGAGTCGCGCTCGATGTCACAAGCGGAGCGACGGTGACGAATCTAACCGGCCCGCTTGATTACGCCTTCCGCACTTACACGATCTTGCAGGACTCGACGCCGGCCCCTCAGCCGGTTGTCTCCGGCAACATTAGCGCGATTCCCGTGCCGGTGGCGGATGCTGATGAGTTCACCGTCGGCTCGTTCAATATGGAGCGGTTCTTCGATACCACCAATGATCCAGGAACCAGCGACGTCGTGCTGACCACGACCGCTTTCAACAACCGCTTGAACAAGGCGTCGCTGGCGATCCGCAACATTATGCGCACCCCGGACATCATCGGCATCGAGGAGATGGAAAACCTAACGACGCTGCAAGCGGTCGCCGACAAGGTGAACAACGATGCCGTTGCGGCGGCGCAGCCGAATCCGAATTATCAGGCATTCCTCGTTGAGGGGAATGATATTGGCGGCATCGATGTTGGATTCCTCGTAAAAGCCGCGCGCGTCACCGCCATCGATGTGACGCAGTTTGGCAAAGACACGATGTACACCGAACCCGGCGGGGGTATGGCATTGCTCAACGACCGGCCGTCGCTTGTATTGCGCGCGACGATCACCGACACCAGTAGCCCGAAACATGGCGCATTGCCGACTTTCGCAGTCACGGTAATCGTCAACCATCTGCGATCTCTTTCCGGCGTAGATGACCCGGCCGATGGCAATCGCGTGCGCACCAAGCGGCGCGCGCAGGCCGAATTCCTGGCCAACTTGATCCAGGCGCGCCAGGTGGCCGATCCTACCGAGCGCGTAGTGTCGGTTGGAGACTACAATGCGTTTCGATTCAACGACGGCTACGGAGACAGCATCGGCACGATCTTAGGCAACCCTACGCCCGCAAGCGAAGTCGTACTCGCAAGCAGCGATCTGGTGAATCCGAACCTCATCGATCTGCTGGACACGCTGCCATCCGATCAACGGTACTCGTTCACCTTCGACGGCAACGCGCAGGTGCTCGACCACGAGCTGGTCAACGCGAGCTTGTTGCCTTACTTCAATCGCATCGCTTACGCCCGCAACAATGCGGACTACCCGGAGTCGTTGCGCAGCGACCCAAACCGGCCGGAGCGGCTTTCCGACCACGACATGGCCGTGGCTTATTTCAAGTTCGCGCCGGTGGCTTGCTCGTTCGCGATCTCCCCGGCCATCCAGCCGTTCACCGCGGCGGGCGGCGACGGTTCGTCGGCGGTGACAACGGGGCCGGCCTGCAACTGGAGTGCGGTGAGCAACGATAGCTGGATCATCATCAACTCCGAGAGCAGCGCCATTGGCAACGCCTCGATCACGTTCAAGGTCAGAGAGAACATGAGCGACGTGCCGCGCACCGGCACGTTGACCATCACCGGGCAGACCTTCACGGTTGTGCAGGACGGAGCCGCGGTCGCCTGCGCGTATTCGATCTCGCCTGCGAGCCAGAGCCTCAAGACGCCGAGCGCGGGAGCGGGGACGGTTAACGTGACCGCGACGGGGGGCTGCGGCTGGCTGGCAACCAGCAACGCAAGCTGGATAACGACCACCTCGGGAGGTAGCGGCGTCGGGAATGGGACGGTGAGTTACACCGTGGCGAGCAATCCCGGCCCAACTCGCAGCGGCACGATCACCGTCGCTGGGCGAGTGTTTACGGTCAAGCAAAAAGGCAACTGATCTGGGAGAGACTGCAGAATATGAGTTCAATGCAGCGAAAGATCGAACGCGTCATCGAGCCGCAACCCGTCGTCGAAGGAGCGGGAGTGAGGCTCAAGAGAAGTATTGGCACTCGAACACTGGACTACCTTGATCCGTTTCTGTTGCTGGATCATTTCGCCTCCAACGATCGGGCTGATTACGAGGCCGGCTTTCCGCTCCATCCTCATCGAGGAATCGAGACGGTCACCTACATGCTGCGAGGCGGTGTCGATCATCGGGACAGCATAGGCAACTCCGGGAGCATCGGACCGGGGGAGGTTCAGTGGATGACCGCAGGGGGCGGGATCATGCACGAGGAGATGCCTCAGGTCCGTACCGAAGGCATCGACGGATTCCAACTGTGGGTCAATCTCCCCGCCAGGCTCAAGATGACTCGGCCGCGATACCAGGGCATTCTGGCCAGTGAGATTCCCGAAGTTGAGATCGAAGGCGGAACCAGGATTCGCGTGATTACCGGAACCGTCAACGGCGTGAATGGTCCCGTTAGCGGGATCGCGGCAGACCCTGTGTATCTGGACGTGTCCGTTCCGGCTCACTCGACTTTCACGCATCAGATCGCTCGAGGCCACTCCGCGTTTGCCTATGTCTTTGAAGGCGAGGCTGCGTTTGACGATCGCAAGGTTTCACACACAAGGCTCGTCGTTTTGGGCGACGGCGACTACGTCAAGGTTGCCACTGCTGAAAGTCCTGTTCGCTTCCTGCTTGTTTCCGGCAAGCCTTTGAACGAGCCGATCGCCAGGTACGGCCCGTTCGTGATGAACACAAGAGAAGAGATCGAGCAGGCGCTTCGGGACCTTCGCCAAGGTACCTTTGTTTGGTCGGACCTCGAGTAAACCACACGGGATCAAAGCTCCGGTTTGACAGCGAATGGTGGATCGCCATGTCGATCAGGTATTCCCTGAAGCACTGTGACCGTTTCGCAGAGATGAAGAGTTCGTAGTTCGGCCTTCAGGCGGAAGTTGGTAGCGATTGGCACGGGAGGCTAACATACGAACTTCCGCCTGAAGGCCGAACTACGAACTCTTTCGGGGAGGTGATCATGTCGAACTCTAATACCAACGTCGCGTCTTCGAGCGCCGGCGCCTGGCCCACTCTTCCAGTGAAAGACTGGCAAGACACCTACGCCACGCTTCACATGTGGACGCAAATCGTCGGCAAGATTCGGCTCACCCAAACTCCGTTGGAGAACCATTGGTGGAATTCTGTCCTGTACGTTACGTCGCGAGGCCTGACTACCTCACCTATTCCTTACGGTGTTCGAACGTTCGACATAGACTTCGACTTCATCGACCATCGACTGCTCGTTCGCACCAGCGACGGTGTAGTCAAGTCACTGGCATTGGAGCCGCGCTCGGTCGCTGAGTTCTACCGCGAGTTGATGGAGACATTGAGCTCTCTGGCGATAGAAGTTCACATTCACGCTAAACCGGATGAAGTCGCCGAGCCGATTCCGTTTGCCGAGGATCACAAGCATGCGTCATACGATGCTGAGTACGCCAATCGGTTTTGGCGCATCCTCGTACAGGCAGACCGGGTATTCAAGCAGTTCAGATCGCGCTTTATTGGGAAGTGCAGCCCGGTGCATTTTTTCTGGGGAAGTTTCGATCTTGCGGTCACGCGGTTCTCGGGACGCCGCGCGCCGGAACGCCCCGGTGCAGACGCCATAACCCGCGAGGCCTACTCGCACGAAGTGATCAGCCACGGGTTCTGGCCGGGAGGCGGCGGGGTTGAATCGCCGGTCTTCTATTCATACACTGCGCCGGCGCCAGCAGGTCTGGACAAGGAGCCGATTCACCCAGGCTCCTACAGCGCGGAAATGTCGGAGTTCATCCTGCCGTATGATTATGTCCGCCAGTCCGCGTCACCGGATGAGTCATTGCTTGAATTCATGCAGAGCACCTATGAAGCCGGGGCCCGACTCGCAAACTGGGATCGCGCTGCATTGGAACGAACCGAATGAGCAATCGCCGTGAGCACCGTTTGGACACGAGCAGCCGGCGTTCCCCACTAATGCTCTTGGACGATTCGATCTCCGAGATTCGCCACAAGACTTTCTGAAAGATGAGAGCCCTTGCCACTGTTTTCAGCGTTCTTCTCATTCTGGCCATTCTGCTGGATGCTTTCGAGGTGGTGGTCCTCCCGCGCCGGGTAACCAGGATCTCAGCACAATAACCAGTCGTGGTTGACGGCATTGACTGCTGTTCTGGATGCAAGCGCATTGGTCATGGTCGGCATGGAAGGAGCCCCGAAACGGCAGGCGCAGCTTACGTTCGCAATGGCCCGCCACGCGGTGGTGGATCTTGCGCAGATCTTCAACACGCCCCCTCGCGAGCCGGTCCCGGACCGCCTGCCGCCTGATGAGCTACAACGGCTGCGCGCGGTCCTCGCGGCAGCCGATGTCAGGCTTGCCGACGGTGCTGCCGCCGATCGGCGGTTGACCGAACTGCGCCGAATGTATGAGCCGTTTGTGAGTCCACTGGCTGATTTCTTGTTCATACCGCTTCCCTCGTGGGTTCCAGCAGATGAGTTCTTCGACAACTGGCAGACGAGCCGGTGGGGCCGGATTTCAGGACTCGCCGAGGCGACCTGCACGCCATCAAGGGAAGAGGAAGAACACTTTTAGCCGCTCGCCAACGCTTTTATTAACTTCCAAGCCGCGTTTCTTGAAATTATTTTGAACCAGTTCAAAAAAGTCTCTTGACTTCCCGTAGTGATCTGACTATCCTGCGAATTGAACGGGTTCAAAAATAGCCAAGGAGGCAGCTTATGAACGTTGTTGTTGCGTCTTACGTGTTCTATCTGGCGATAAGCGTCGCCCTGACCGTGTGGGTAGCCCGGACGCTGCACAAGAACGGCAGGATCTTTCTGGTCGATGTCTTTCACGGCAACGAGCCGCTCGCCGATTCGGTTAATCACTTGCTGGTTGTCGGCTTCTATCTGATCAACCTCGGATACGTAAGCCTGGCGCTCAAGCTCGGCTACGACGTGCGGAATGCGCAGGAGGGAATCGAAGCGCTGTCGTGGAAGGTTGGGATGGTGCTGGTTGTTCTCGGCGGCATGCACTTCTTCAACCTGTACATCTTTAGCCGCATGCGCCGAAGGGCTTCGCTGGCGGACGCTCCGCCTCCGGTAGCCCCGGATGCCTACACCTCGGTGCGAGGACACAGTCATGCGTGAACTCACTGTTTTGTACGACCCGCAGTGCGGGCTGTGCAGACGAGCTCAGGCCTGGTTGATGAGCAAACCAAAGTATCTGGAACTCGTCTTTGTGCCTGCGAGTTCCGATGAGGCCCGGAGTCGTTATCCACAGCTCAATCATTCTCTGACCTTGACCGATCTGACCGTTATCAGCGATCAGGGCGCGGTCTACAGCGGCCCAAAAGCGTGGCTCATGTGTCTGTGGGCGCTGCGTGAATACCGCGAGTGGTCTTTGCGATTGAGTTCGCCCGAGCTATTGCCTACTGCCAAGCGCGTCATTTCGATGATCTCGCAGAACAGGTATCAGCTCGAAGGCCTGGGCTCCGTAATGTTCAAGGGGGCGAAATGACGAATGCTCGGACGGGGCTGGTGAAGACGGATAAGGGTCAGCAGACCAGGGCCGCGATACTGGAGGCGGCCCTGGAGATGTTCCGCGAGCTCGGGTACGAGCACACTACCATGCGAGCGATCGCCGGCCGCGCGGGAGTGGCGCTGGGAAACGCGTACTACTATTTCCACTCGAAGGAGCACCTGATCCAGGCTTTCTACGGGCGAACTCACGAAGAGCACTTGAGCGCTTCCGATTCAGTGCTGGCGGAGGAACGTGAGCTGAAGGCTCGACTGCTGGGAGTGATGCGGACAAAGATAGCGACGGTCGAGCCGTATCATCAATTCGCCGGTAAGCTGTTCAAGACCGCAGCCGATCCTCACAGCCCGCTCAACCCGTTCAGTGACGAATCTGACCCAGTTCGTCAGGAGAGCATTGCGGTGTTCGCTGGGGTTGTGACGGGTTCGACCACGCGAGTGCCGAAAGATCTGATGACGGAACTGCCCTTCATGCTCTGGCTTTACCACATGGGGATCATCCTGTTTTGGATTCACGATTCGTCGCCTCGCCGCGCTCGCACGCATCGGCTCATCGACCGGAGCGTCGACATAATCGTCAAGTTGATCGGGCTGGCGAGCAATCCATTGATGAGACCCCTGCGCAGGAGCGCCGTTCGACTGATGTCAGAGCTGAGGCAAGACGTTTCTGCGTTGACTAGCTGAGCGTCGCCCCTTCAGATTCCACGATCGAGCGAGTCTTGCCCAGGCCTTTCTTCACCGGCCAGCATAAGCAGCCTGTCGCCGGCCATAGGCATCCACACAGAACGGTTCGCGGATTTGTCCGGTGACTGGTCCATACGAGCCTTGTAACTGCTGTAGCACATCGCCGGGGATCGAGATAAACCGGCGGCAGGAGCCTAATTATTGACAAAGCACATAGTGCAGATTAGACTGGCCGCGTTTAGAGAGTTGTTTTGAAGTCACCGATAAAGGCACACCAGGAGTGATTCTGGGTCGCAAAGCCAAGGCCTTCGAAAGAAGGATGTCTGGCTGCCGAAGTGAAGTTGAAGAGCTCCCCTCCAGTTTTCAACTCCGCTTCATCTCCGTCCCCGTTTCGGTACCCGACGCCAATGCCGGTGTTTCCGCACGTGACCCACGGTATCGGCGTGCGATTTGTAGAAGAGTGGAGGGTGAATTGAAAACCGCCAGCCTGATGATCCTCGGTTTCCTGGCACTGCTCGTTAGCGACGCGCGAGCCCAGGAAGCAAGCATTCCTTTGAGCGTCGAAGGCGCCAGCACGCAGCTTCAGCGAACGCCGGCGCTGGTTATTCACGAGGTCGTTGCACCTCCAGCCATAGTCAAGAACGCTCCAGCAGCCGGGCTCAAGACACAGGGCGCGCCAACGAAAAACGCGGCGTCCAAATCATTCGCCGCTGGCGCGCCCTCCGTGGCTCCAGCCTCACAGCCGATAGTCTTCCCCACGCCCTCGACGTCCATCGCCGGCGAGATGGGTACAACCGGAAATCCGAAGTACGACGAACTAATCGCGCTATCAGCAGCGCGCAACGGTGTCGATCCTAATCTGATCGTCGCAGTTATGCGTCAGGAGTCGGGCTTCAATCCGCGTGCGCTCTCGTACAAGGGCGCTTCGGGGCTGATGCAACTGATGCCGGGAACAGCTCGCCGCTTCGGCGTGACGAACATTTTCGACGCAGCGCAGAATATCGAAGGCGGCGCAAGGTATCTTCGCTTCTTGCTGGACCAGTTCAACGGTGACGTTAAGCTGGTGCTGGCTGGCTACAACGCGGGGGAGAATGCCGTAGTCAATTCGGGCTACCGAGTCCCTCGATATCGGGAGACACAGAATTATGTTCGCAGCATCTCGGCTCGCTATGATGCGAGCAAGAATCGGGCAACAGCCACGGCGCGAAATTCTGCTCCAGTGGCTCCCAGCGTTGAGACTTTTTCCAAAGGGCGTCTCTCGAATAACTACTAAGCATATCGAATGATCTCGTTCATAGTTCCAGCCTACAACGAAGAAGCCTTGATCGGCCGAACGCTCGAGGCGTTGAACCGGGCTGCGCGGAGCATCGGCGAGCCTTACGAAATCGTTGTTGCGGATGACGCGTCATCAGACCGAACCGCGGCGATCGCGGAGAGTAACGGCGCACGCGTGATCACAGTCAACCTTCGCCAGATCGCGGCAACTCGCAATGCCGGCGCGCGCGAGGCAACCGGCGACCTGCTGATTTTCGTCGACGCCGACACCGCAGTCACCAACGAAGTTGTTCGGGCTGCGATCGACGCGATGAACCAGGGCGCGGCCGGAGGCGGATGCGCGGTGAGCTTCGATGGACAGCTTCCGCGTTACGCTGAGCTGACCTTCCCGATGATGGTGAGAATCTTTCGAGCCACCGGTATTGCGTGCGGGTGCTTTCTCTTTTGCACGCGCCGGGCTTTCGACGCGGCGGGCGGATTCGATGAGACGCTATTCGCTTCTGAGGAGATCACGATGAGCCGGGCCTTGAAGCGCCAGGGCCGGTTTGTTGTTCTTCGTGAATCGGTGATCTCCTCGGGGAGAAAACTGAGAATGTACTCAGGCAGAGAGGTGCTGCGACTTTTCGGCGGCATCTTGCTCGCCGGACCGAAGGCGCTGAGAAGCCGCGACCGCCTGGAAGTATGGTACGGCGGCCGCCGCGAAGACCCCGAGATGGCCGGCGATTAGCCCCTTCCCCAAACTGGTAACTGACTGCGACCCCTCGTTTGTTGTATACTGCGCCCGATGCCGCCACAGAATGGCAGCAGTCCCCTAAAGAGTTCCCCATAACGGTCCGATATGCAGTCGCAGGGACGCTACAAGTTAATAGTCAGCGGCGTTGTCTTCGCGCTGGTCTTCTGCCTGACGGTGCGTCCAGTCCTGAACGCCGCCGATACGGAGTCCTCCGCGTCACGAAATCCAGGCTCGCTCGCAGACAAGCTCTTTCGATACGCTAACGATCTGGGACGCGCGCTCCACGAACGGCCTCTCGAAGAGCGGGCCGCCTCGGACTACCGTCGAGCGCTGGACGCATACGGACAGGTTATTCGACTCAACACAGACAATTATTTCTCGGCAGAGTCGCTAGCTCGAAAAGCCGAGCTGCTGCGCGAGATGGCTGACGCGACCGGCGATTCGGCGCTCTATCAACAAGCGATCGAAGCCTACCGCGGCGTCGTGGCCGAGCATACACACAGCGCCTTCGTTGGCGAAGCGCTCACAGGCATCGCTCAAATCTACGAAGAGAACCTGCAGGACCTGGACGGCGCGGCGGCAGCTTACAGAGAGTTGATTTCATACTTCCCTTCCTCGGTGCTGGCTCGAGAGGCGCGCGCAGTGCGGGCGCGGTTTGAGGCGGAACTCAAGCACCGGCCTGTTGATGTGATGATCGCCTCCGGCAACCTAGATCGGCCAACCGGGACGCCGACCCTGACAAACGTTCGCAACTTCAGCGGCCCCGAGTATGCTCGCGTAGTCGTGGACCTTTCGGACTCGACTCGCTACGCCGAGCGCCGTGTGGGCAACCGGCTGAGCATTCAACTTGACGACGCCGCGGTTTCATCGGCCCTTTTCGGCCGGCGGTTCATTGTTGGCGACGGGAGCCTGCTCAAGCGGATCGTTGTTTCCGATGGCGAAGCGCTCGCGCAAGGTCCCGTTAGGATCGACATAGAAGTCGGCTCTCTTTCCAGCTACTCGACGTTCCGGCTTTCGGAGCCTGAACGCATTGTGATCGATCTCCACGCGGCAGGATCCATTGCCAGGACAACGGCTCACGAGAGTTCAGCCGGTTCAGGGACACGTCCCGAAGCGTCTGTGAGATCGGTCGCCGCAAAGCCCGAGCCCCGCGATGCACAACCGCGAACAAATCTGAGCCCTGCGGAACGGAATGCCTTGAAATCGCTTCCGGAGATCAGTGACCCGATTCTGCCGCTTGCGCCTGGGAGCCCAGCCAACCCGGCGGCCGCCGCAGCCGACGCGCTGGCCGCAAAGGTCGACGCCAAGGCGGCTCAATCTCCCATCAAACGCATAGTGATCGATCCCGGGCACGGCGGTCACGACACCGGCACCATAAGCGCGAACGGGATGCGTGAGAAAGACCTCGTGCTCGACGTAGGGCGGAGGCTGAGGGCCTACATCAGGAATAACTATCCCGACGTTGAAGTGATCATGACAAGGGACTCGGATCGCTTTGTTGCGCTCGAAGAGAGAACGGCGATCGCGAACTCGCGGCGCGCCGATCTGTTCATATCGGTCCACGCCAACGCGAGTCCCTCGCGCGCGGCCTCAGGCGTCGAAACGTTTTTCCTAAGCCCGGATCGCGCTCCCGCCGAAGACTTGCAGGCGGCCGCGCGTGAGAACGCCCGCCTCGCCAGCAACAAGCCGGGAGAGAAACCGGAGCCCATGTTCGCCAGCGTGACGGTTGGCAATCGCGTAGCCGAATCTCGCGAGCTTGCGCGCTACATTCAGGCGGGGCTTGTGCGGGGCATCGGCGCGCAGTCACCGCGCACCGCAATGAACCGAGGAGTCAAGCACGCACCCTTCGTAGTGCTGCTCGGCGCGGCGATGCCAAGCGTGCTTGCCGAAGTTTCTTTTCTTTCGAATCCGAAAGACGAAGCGCTGCTTCAAACCAGTCAATTCCGCGAGCGCGTGGCGGCTTCGTTGTATGCGGGGTTGAATGCCTACCTGAAGAAGAATCGCGCGCCTGATGCGAAAGCCAAATAAGGCATCTATCGCGACACTGACGCGTGGATGTGCTTGTCATTCTCGAAGAACACCCAATCGAATCCAGCGTCAACGGCTAGAGCACCCAGACGGCCTAGCTTGGAGGAATCAACCGGAGCAGTGGTCATATCAGCCGCTCGTCCCTCGTAGTGGGTGCTATTCCCGCTGTGTTCGATGTTCTCGTCCCATGCCTCTGTGACCCTCAGTTTGAAGCCGGGCAGTTCCGCCTTGACTAGCTGAGCAAGCGCGTCGAGTTTCTCGCTCAGCCTGGTGGTCATCATCTTGTCCGCGCCCGTCATCTCCTCGTCTTTGAATACGATATCGGGATTGGCGTTCCTGACGAACTGTTGGAACTCGGGCGAGTTGCGCGTGACCTTTTTCGCGATAGCACCCACAGCGTCGCTTTCGGCCACGTTTGGAACTTTCTGATGTATTGTGAGAGTCTTTGTCGCCATAGATTTCCTCCTTCGAAATCAGTAGTGTGCGCCGAAGAACCTGCGTCCTCATGGGTCTAGACGCAGTGTTTCAACGAGACTAAGCAGGTCTTTTAAGGTGGACGTTCCTAGACCGTGATGAATGCGGCCTGAAACAGTCCGCGGACCCGAGTAAAGTAGCCGGCCGATTACTACTGCGCGGGATCGCTACGAACCTTGCTCACATCCCGCAAGCTGACGTAGCCCACTATCAAGCCATTCGAATCCAAAACAACCGCGCGGCCGAGACCATTGGCCGCCAGCATTGACTGTGCCTGAGGGATCGGCGTGTTCGCGTTGATGAACATCGAGGCGTCAACCGGGCGCATCACTTCGCGAGCTTCAAGACCAGACCATTCCTCCCGCGGCACTTGTTTCAACTCTTCCAGCAGCAGTAACCCGTGAAGCCTTCGCTCCAGCACCACCGGGAAGCTCGTGTGGTGATTGTTATTGAGCACCTTGTTGATGAAGTCCGTCACCTTCATGTTCGGCGGGATTTGCACGACGTCGCGATTCATCACGTCCTCGACCGTACCGCGCTTGACTCTCCACACGCCGCGGCTGCGCCCTTCAGTCGTGCCGAGCATCAGCCCGATCATCAATCCGATGATCATCATCCACAATCCTGTTATGCCGTAATCGGGAACCATGATGAACGAGTAGACGCCCGCTACGACCAGCGTGACGGCGATCATCAAGCCCGATCGAATCGCAAGCTGCGTCGCTGCCCGAAAGTTCTTGTTGTAGTGCCAGAGGAGCGCTCTCAGCACGCGCCCTCCATCCAGCGGCAATCCCGGCAGAATGTTGAAGCCTGCCAGGAACCAGTTGATTATGCCGACGTGCCTGAGCACTTGCCCCAACGCGCGATGAGTCGAACCTCTAAGATACTTTTCGTCGGCGAGGAAGAAAATGGTGCCGATCACGAAGCTTGCCGCAGGCCCGACAACTGCGATCTTGAACTCAGAAGAAGGCTGCGCGGGCTGCCCGTTTAGCGATGCGAGCCCGCCGAACATGTACAGCGTGATGTTGCCGGTACCCAGGCCTTCGGCTCTCGCCATCGTTGCGTGAGCTAGCTCGTGAATAAGCACGGACACGAACAACAACATCGTCGTCAGCAACCCGAGCGCCCAATACTGTACCGTTGACAAGCCCGGCGCTTCGCGCGGCAGCAGGCCCGAAGCAATCGCCCAGGCATAAAACGGAAATACCGGCAGCCAGCTATAGTGAGCGTAGATCGGTATGCCGAAGACGCGACCAAGGTAAAACGGTTTCGGGTTGAGTTTCATTAGCTCTGAGCTTGCTTCCGCTGATCGGCGCGCGAAAAGTCTACCTTGGGCCAACCAGTCGAACAAGCAATCAGTGGTCAGAGGTCAGAAGTCAGCAGAGGAGCAGAGGGGCAGAGGGGCAGAGGAGCCGAGGAGGAGAGGGCCGAGGAGCCGAGGGGCAGAGGAGCAGAGGGGCCGAGGAGCCGAGGGGCGGAGGGGCAGAGGAGAGCTGCACCCTCGGCTCCTCGGCTCCTCGGCCCCTCTGCTCCTCTGCCTCTTCTGACTTCTGACCTCTGACCTCTGACTTCTGTCCTTCATAGACCGAGCCGCCGTCAATACCCTATAATCAGCCCTCGCAACTGATTGGAGTTCTAAATGGAGCTTTTCGTCATAAGGCACGCGATCGCCGAACCGCTCGGCAAGGAAAACGAATTCTCAGACGAGAAGCGCGCGCTAACCGACGAAGGCCGCACTCGGATGCGCGAGGTTGTTAAGGGCCTCGTAAAACTCGGGGTCGAGCTTGATCTGATAATGACCAGTCCGCTCGCGCGCGCAGTCGAGACGGCGGAAATAGTCGCCACGGCTGTGGGCCTCAGCAAGAAAGAGATCAAACAGAGCGCGAATCTCGCGCCCGGCGCGTCTGCTGCACACTTGTTTGCTGAGATCAAAAGCCAGGCTGGCGTCGAGGCTATCGCGTTGATAGGTCATCAGCCTGACCTTGGCAGCTTGATCTCGAGAATAATCCAAAGTGACGGCGGCGTTCTGTCGATTCAGTTGAAGAAGGGCAGTGTCTGTTGCCTCAGCGTAAGCGAAACAGTGCCTACGCTTCGCGGCGATATGGTGTGGCTGTTGACGCCAAGGCAACTGCGCCTGGTTGCAAAGGCCTGACTGAATCTCACATTCGGATTGTCGTTGAGTGCTGCTGCTACTGACTGGGGCTTAATAATTGTACGTCTTAGCTATCATCGCAGGACTGACCACCGGCATCACCGTGTGGTTCCTCGCATCCCATTGGATAGCGTCGTCGATCACCTGGATTGAGGATCGCCGTCCGGAGCTCGCCGGCTCGAAGCCGTTGCGGGTTGGTGAAGCGGTCGCTTGCGGCGCGCTGGTTCTGGCCACCTTTGCGCTCGCGTTCTGGATAATACGGGTGCTCTGGGTTCAGATCACATAGCTTAGCCGCCCGGCCACAACACACAGGGTTATAACCTACACCACGCCATTCTCGCGGAGGGAAGCGATGGCGATCTCATCGTAACCTAGTTCCGCCAGCACTTCCTGGGTGTGTTGACCCAAGGTCGGCGGGGCCAGGCGATAATTGACCGGAGTGGCCGACAAATTCACGGGATTGCCCATTGATTTGACCGGCCCGATCAGAGGATGCTCCAACTCCACAATAAAGTGACGCGCCCGATGTTGCGGGTGAGCCAGTGTCTCCGCAATCGTATTGATCGGGCCGCTGGGAATGCCGGTGTCTTTCAACTTCTCTAGCCAATGGTCAGCGCTTTGGGTGGAGAATAGTTCATCCAAAACAGGGACCAGTTCGCCTCGATTCTTAGTTCGCTCCGCGTTCGTAGCGAAGCGCGGGTCTTCTTTCAGATCGCTGAAGCCCAACGCAGCACAAAAGGCTTGCCACAATTTCTCGGTGCCAACCGCCACGATGATGTGTTTGTCCTTAGCTCTGAAAACTTGATAAGGCACAATATTGGGATGCGAGTTTCCCAGTCGCTGCGGGCTCTCGCCTCCATTCAACAGCGACGAGGCCAGCGTAGTAAGCCATGCGGACTGACCTTCCATCATCGACATGTCCAGGAACTGTCCCTGCCCGGTCCTCTCGCGGGCCAGCAGCGCCGCCAGAATGCCGATGGTCGAGTACATGCCGGTGGTGATATCGGCAATGGGGATGGGGTAACGCATCGGTTCATCGTCCGGCTCGCCGGTGACGCTCATCAGCCCCGCCTCTCCCTGGACAACCAGATCGTACCCGGGACGTTCGGCGTAGGGCCCGGTGTCGCCGTAGCCGCTGATCAGGCAGTAGATCAGGCGGGGATTCAACGCTTGCAAGGTCTCTAGATCAACCCCGGCCCGCCGGCGCGACGACTCCTTGGGAATATTGCACACGAAGACGTCGGAGGTAGTGATGAGCTTGTGTAAGATTCGTTGTCCTTCGGCTGAAGTGATGTCCAGGGTCAGGCTGCGCTTGTTGCGATTGATGCTCAGGAAATAGGTGCTTTCGCCTTCGACAAAGGGAGGTCCCCATCCTCGGCTCTGGTCTCCGGCGCCGGGCGTTTCGATTTTGATTACGTCGGCGTTCATATCGCCCAGGAGCATCGTGCAATATGGTCCGGCCAGCGCCTGGGTTAGATCAACTACTCGAATGTTCTCTAACACGCTTGTCATAGCTGCTCTCAAATCAAAGCCAAAGCATGATGAGGCACGCGGCTAGGGTTGTCAAAAAAACCGAAGCGCTAGCTGGGTGTGGTGAGACTTCAGCCCCGATTGTGGGCAGCGACTCGTCCGCGACGCACAACGAGGCTAGTCGCCGAGCCCCTCGGTTGTATCGAGGGTTTGGGCGCTTGCACGGAGTGGTTCGTTGAAGCAGGAGTCTAAGGCTCTCGTTGAACAGCCTCGGATACTGTTATGCCGTGGCGGGGAAGCGTGGTGAGGCGCTGGCGATCACGAAAGAACTGGAGGAGAAGTACGCCAGACGGGAAGCATCTGGGTATGACATCGCTGGCATGTACGCAGGCCTCGGAGAGAAGGATCAGGCGTTTGCCTGGCTCGACAAGGCTTGCCAGACCCGCAGCGGCCTGTTGATATTTGTCACCTCGGATCCGCCCTTCGATTCCCTGCGGAGCGATCCACGCTACGCCGACCTCGTGCGCCGCATGGGTTTGTCGCAGTGATTCATTAAAAGAGCAGAGCCGATGAAAGAGTCGCTACGCGCTAACTCGACTACCTCACACTACCGCATCGTGTCGAAGCTGCGCGGCGGTTTGGCGTGCTCTCGCATCCTGAGAGACCGCAAGCCTGCTGACAGAGCCTAGATTGGCAGTCGATACTATGCCCTAAGTGTAGCCCTTCGTTTCACGGCCTGGTGAACCTGAGTTCATTAGATAGCGCGCCGTCCGAATTTCTGACCCGCAGCGTGACGGTCTGACCCGATGCGATCTTTTTGCCGACCTTCTTACCAAAAAGCGCACCCGCCGGATTAACCTCATCGTTTGCGGTTTTCGGCTGCACTTCTCCGTCCAGCAGTATTTTTGCGCCGGTATCGAAGCCGCTGCCGAAGACCAGCAAGTCCTTGCGCTGAATCTCGGCTCTGGTGATCACGGGACCGGATGATTTTATGTTGGCAATGAACAGGTCCGCCGTGCCCCCGCCGAACGCCGGCTGCAAAGGTGCGACTGTCGGGAAGTTGGTCGAATCGGTCACTCCCATCACGTAGGCGCTCGTCGAATCTGCCGCGACGCCGAAGGCCGAGTCGATGCCGCTACCGCCCAAGTATGTAGAGTAGTCCAGCGTTGACCCGGACAAGCTTAACTTCGCAACGAATCCGTCGTAGCGGCCGCCGAAAACCTGCTGTAACGGGTTGACTGTGGGGAAATTAGCTGAAGCCGTGAAGCCTGCGACGTAAACGCTGCCCGCCGCGTCTACCGCGATGGCGGTGGCTCCGTCTATCCCGCTTCCACCAAGGTATGTCGAATAAACCAGCTGCGAGCCTGAAGCGTTCAGCTTCGCCACGAATGCGTCTGCGCTTCCGCCGTTCGACCGCTGCGCAGCATTCGCCACCGGGAAGTTAGTCGAGTCCGTGTCACCCACCACGTAGGCGTTGCCTGCTGTGTCTGCCGCTATTCGAAAGGCGCGGTCTTCGCCACGGCCGCCGAGATACGTTGAGTAAACAAGCTCTGTGCCCGATGGGTTCAGCTTTGCCACAAATGCGTCAAACAGTCCGCCACCATGGCTTGCCTGCAGAGCATTCGCCGTCCTGAAGTTTGGCGAGGAGGTCAGCCCCGTAAGGTAAACATTGCCGGCGGAGTCAACCGCCATGCTACTGGCTCCTTCGATGCCGATCCCGCCAAGGTATGTGGAATAAACCAACCGATTCCCTGAGGGATCAATCTTGGCTACGTAGGCATCCACAAGCCCGCCCGGCTGCGGCTGTATGGCACCGGCCATCGGCAGATCTGGAGATGTTGCGATCCCCGCGACGTACACGTTGCCCGTAGCGTCTACGGCTACGCTGCTGCCGTAATCGCCGAAGCTCCCGCCAAACAATGTGGAGTTGAGGATTGAGCCTGCCGGGTCGGTCTTCACCACAAATGCATTGAAGCTCCCTCTGTTCGTCGGCTGCAGCGCATTTCTAACGGGGAAGTTCGTAGAATCAGTAAAGCCTGTGATGTAGGCGTTGCCCGCCTGATCCACTGCGATGCTTGTCCCGTTGTCTTGTCCGTTGCCGCCGAGATACGTGGAATAGAGTAATCGTGTGCCTGACGGGTCCAGCTTTACGACAAAAGCATCTTGCTGGCCGCCGCTGAGGTTTGGCTGGGAGGAGTTCGCCAAAGGGAAATTAATCGAATCGGTGAAGCCTGTCAGGTAGACATTGCCTGCTGAATCAACTGCGATACTGTTGCCTTCTTCATTGCCGCCGCCGCCGAAGTAGGTCGAGTAGGACAGCACCGGATCGATTATGAGCGGCCTGCTTCGATCATAGGCGCCAATCTCAAGACCAACCTCCCAATCCTGGATTTTAGATTTTAGTTTTTGGATTAGAGCGTAGCGTCCCGAGATTTCGCTTCGTTTGCCGTTCTGCTCTTGATAAACAATGGGCTTGCGCTGCCGGACCTCGCCTCCCGCAGTGTGCATAACGAGGTCGCCCTGCGAATCGATCCCGATCTCGTCCGCGCCTTCAAAGGCGAGCCTTATCTGGGCAGGATCAGCTCCAGGAGCCACTATGAAATCGTATTCGAGGTTCTGCTGATTGCCATAGTAAGTCATGTCGATGCCCGGATAGACGCTTTCGTATTTGACTTTGGCGTAACCAGGCACGTTGGTGCGCCATCGGGCCGGATCGTTGCCGACGAAGTAATTCGACACCGAAGGCCGTCGCTCAAGCCCCGTGATCTTCGGCTCCGCATTTGCGCCGGTGAGTTTCATTCGTAGCACGTCGCTGGTCGGTGGTTCTTGGTCCGCAGTCAGTTGAGGCAGTTCCCACTTCTGCTTTTTGCCTTTTGTCTTTTGTCTTCTGATGCTCATAACCATTTCGGTTGGAGTGAGAAAAAGGTTGTAACCGCCGCCACGAGAGATGAACTTCACTTCGGGAGCGAACTGTCCTTGATTGGCTTCAAAGGTAAACGGCTGTCTCACAGTATTCTCTTTCAGCTGACTACTGACGACTGGCCGGCGGTGACTGCTGCTCGACTGACCACTGACCGCTAACCACTGACTACTAACCACTGACAAAGCAATCGCCACCGAGAACAGCCGCCTCAGCGCTGCCTTTGTTTTCTTGCGGCGAGGTCTTACTGCATAGATCGATAACAGAAGCAGTCCCACCGGAGTGATCATCATGCCAGTCTGCTTGATGCTGTCGACCGCGTCTCGAGCCGGCATTTCGCGCTTTGGTCCTTTGGTGACGGTGATGTTGAACTGCGAGTGCACCTGCGGGTCCCGCAAGTCCTCGCACAAGCCTCTCAAACTCTGACGCAATTCTGCGCTGCCCTTTTGGGTGAAAAAGTTGACGAAGCCCTCAATCTCTTCGAGGTCGCCCTCGGTGAGCGACACCTGCTCGCCTCTGATCATTGCTTCAAGGACTGGCTTGTATCGCTCAAGGATTTCTCGCGAGCGCAAAACGAGCGATGGGTTGAGCATCGCAATGCTCACAGCCTCAGTCGAGAACTGATAGTACAGTTGCGTATAGAGCCGTCCGCGCGGCGATTGCGACAGCACTTGGTCGCGGAAGCCGCGTGCTACGGTGAGGGCGCTGTTAGCATGCGGAAAGCTACATGCCACCGGGAAGAAAGCACAGAATACGGCATAGCACTCCGCGGTAGTACTGCTATCCTGATACACCACCAGCTGTTTTCCGGCAACATTAATCAGTCCGGAGCGGAACCCGCCCTGATTCTGATCAACGTCGAACGCAGTCGATCCGCTACCTACGCCTGCTTGCGGGTATCCTGAGCGAACGCGCATCCAACGCTCATCGATGATGACTTCCCACGCACACCCCGGCTGCCCTTCTATATCGATCTTGAGTCCCAGGTAATCGCCATCCTTCAAAAAGAACTGCGGCGGAGAGACAGAAAAGGCACAACCGCCCGAAATGATAGTGAAGTCCACAGAATTGAAACCTTCGAGCGCCACCTTGACAATGCCAGGCTTGGTGATCAGGCTGGCAGGGATCGTCGCTCGGAGCTCTTCCCGGCTGAAAAGCGTAGCCGAAACACGCGTTCGGTCGAACAATACCAGTTTCGTATCTGAATTCACGAAATTCAAGCCAAGGATTCTGAGAGTGAAATCCGGACCGCCTGCGGCGGTCGAGCTCGGTATGAGCTGGGTAATATTCGCCGACGCAGTTGCCGATGAGATGAATAAGAAAATCACTGTGGTGACTACGAAACGGCACATTCGTTTGCCACGCAACGAAGCGCCTTCCAGTGATGATGCTAGTAAGGCGATGGTCCCTTTCATTTTCCTACCTCCTGATATGGGGTTCTCAAACCCTTGCCGATGACAGTTGCGGAAGGGCACAAGCGAGTTACCGTGCGGCGGAGTGCCGCTGACCTTGAATAAACGCTGACCTCTAGCGGAAACGAGGCGCTGACTGTCGTCTCCCATTAATGACAGTCGGAAATTCAAGGCAAGAAGGATCATGGGGGCAAGAGAATCCTCCGCAACCCAACTCTCAAGCTTTAGGCTGGCTAATCTGGGTATAATTGGCCCACACCTGAGTTGGGTACTCCTTTAGGGTCTTCTTGCGTCACCGTGAACGTCTGCACCAAGTCCGCGATAGGGAGGGTTCCGCTATAGATTAGAATCATCCCTGAGCGGGGCTGTCAAAGACCAGCGGCGATACCGAATATCTTATGGTTCCGTTCCCCGACCCGCTGGTGGCTGATGTAAGCTGGATGAAGGGAGTAGCCACAACCACTCTGGAGCTCCACCTGCAGCCCGGCGGCGCGGTGATGGCAATCGTGCCGGTCCCGCCGGTACGGGGAAAATTCTGGCGTGTCGGCGAGATGGAATATGTGCAGGGAGGCGGGGGCGCTGATGGGAATCCAATCGTGACCTGAGCCGTTGCGATTGCCCGACCGTATTCCACATAGTTGTGTTTACCGAAAGCGTGTTGTCGACTGGCGCCGGCCCTCCCGTCCGCTCCCAGAAGGTGAGCGATTGGTGTATAGAGTCGACGCGCTTCTCAGGCGGTTGCGGCGTCAACAGTCATACTGGTGCCTTCATCATTTCCTCTGCTGCCCAGATAGGTCGAGTAATCCAGCCCAGGATCAATAAATCAATGGCTTGGACGTGACGCCCGCGCCGATCTCAAGCCACTTGATTTATTCACCTACAGATGTCCGCGTCAGGGTGAGACTTACAGACCAGATTCTTCAACCCATCTATCTCGCTTTTCTGGCGGCTGATCTCTTCCTTTTGCTTGCGGATTTGCTCTTGCTGCTGACGGACGGCGTTGATCAGGGCAATGTTGATGCGGTCGTACTTCACGCCCTCTACCTGCCCCCGCTCATTGTAGGTAACAAGCAATGGCTCTACCGCTGCTACCTCTTCTGCCGCAAGTCCCAGGTCGCGCTCCCCAGATTGCTTCCAGTTGAAAGTGATAGGGCGCAGACGGTCTATCAACTCAAGCCCTGGGGTGAACGGGGCAAGCTGGTCTTTGTATCTGAGACTCGACGAGCAGTTAGATACCCGACCGGCGTTTATGCACAGGTGTGTTGCGGTGGCCGCGCCGAGCGTGCTGATGATCAGCGAGCCTGGGATGCGCACTGAGTCTGCTGCTCTGCCGAGCACTACGGAATCGCTATTGTTGACCACAGCGCCTGCTCCGATTGCGGTAGCGAAGTTAAGATCAATTAATCCGACGTCGGCGTTTGCGCCGATGATGG
This sequence comes from uncultured Clostridia bacterium, assembly GCA_964548075.1. Classification (GTDB taxonomy): domain Bacteria; phylum Acidobacteriota; class Blastocatellia; order UBA7656; family UBA7656; genus Onstottus_A. The sequence goes on from CAZJQQ010000007.1 coordinate 152,085, forward strand.
TGTTGTCGCTGCCGGTAAAATTGAATACTCCTGCAGCGCTCCCGAAGAAGGCGTTCCTGGTGCCACTGACGTTAAAATGACCCGCGTCAGAGCCGAAAAAGGAGTTGTCGCTTGCTGCGGTTTCCCGGCCAGCCAGGTAACCGAAGAAGCTGTTGTTGCTGCCGCTCTGGTTGAGCAGGCCAGCGTCGCGCCCGAAAAAAGCGTTTCTGGTGCCACTGGTGTTTAAATATCCCGCAGTAGCCCCGAAGAAGGAATTTTCGCTTGCCGTGTTATCACGGCCAGCGTCGCGCCCGAAAAAGGAGTTGCTCTCGCCGGTCTGGTTAGACCCACCTGCTTGATAGCCGAAGAAGGAGTTGTCGTTGCCGCTAGTGTTAAGGTCTCCTGCAAAAGCTCCAAAGAAGGAGTTGGTGGTGCCGGTCTGGTTCGCCCCGCCAGCGTCGCGCCCGAAGAAGGAGTTGAACGAGCCGCTAGTGTTAGAATCTCCGGCGAACGCCCCAAAAAAGGAGTTGCTGGCTCCAGTGTTAAGCAGGCCAGCGTCGCGCCCGAAGAAGGAGTTGTTGGTGCCTGTCTGGTTAGCCCCGCCTGCGTTGTTCCCGAAGAAGGAGTTGTTGATACCGGTAGTGTTAGAATCTCCTGCATTAGCTCCGAAGAGAGAATTACCGCTTGCCGTGTTAAGCAGGCCAGCCCGGTATCCGAAGAAGGCGTTGCTGGCGCCGATCTGGTTCGCCCCACCTGCCTCGAAGCCGAAGAAGGCGTTTGAAGTGCCGCTAGTGTTAGAATCTCCCGCGCCTGACCCGAAGAAGGAGTTGTTGCTTGCCGTGTTAAGCCGGCCCGCGTCGCGCCCGAAAAACGAGTTGTCGGTGCCGGTCTGGTTCGCCGCGCCGGCACTGCGCCCGAAGAAGGAGTTGTCGGTGCCGCTAGTGTTAGAAGCTCCTGCGTCAGACCCGAAGAATGAGTTGTTACTTACCGTGTTAAGAAAGCCGGCATTATGACCGAAGAAAGCGTTGTCGTTGCCCGAGTGGTTAGTCAGACCGGCATTATTTCCGAAGAAGGAGTTGTTGCCGCCCTCAATACCGAGGAAGGAGTTCTTGACGCCACTCATATTATTCGCACCTGCGCCGATCCCAACAAACACGCTTCCTGTTGCCTCCACTGCGCTCAACACACGGCTGCCGCCTATGTCGTACCTCGTCGAAGCGTTGACAATGCTTGCCGACAGCGTCCCGCCCAGCGTACCATCCCCGCCGATGTTGAAGTTCGTCGTCGCCTGCGGCATCGTCGTATTCTGTATGAACCCGCTCGCGGTTATGCCGGCTAGAAGTCCGGCATCCAATGCCCGCACCGCATACGGCGCTGAGGTGATGAGCTGACGAGGGCTTAGCACGGTGTAAGCGCCTATGCCGGCAGGCCGTACGCTTATCTCAAGGAGTCGCGAAGAGCCGTCAAAACAGGTCGGGCAAGGAGCGAAGTTCAGCTGCACGGCGAATACACCGTTGTTCACATCCACCATCGATTTAGTAATCGTCAGACCTTGTTGCGTGCCGCCGCTGGGCACATTGAAGAGCTTGAACTGCATATCGTACATACCGGCGGCAGGGTTGCCGGAATCTGTCAGCCGGCCCTGATAGGTGAATGCCGTGCTCTGGGCGTAGGTTGCGCTAGGCGCGACAAGGCTAACCAGCAACGTAAGCGAAACAGCAAGGATTTGAAGGCGTAAGCGAAGTCTCTCCAACATGGCATTACTCCTCAGCTTGCGCTGTTGCGCAAGCGCGGCAGACAGTTCTATGGGTGAAGGCACTCCGGTTTTCCGCTCCTGTTCATGAAAGTCGGAATTTGGTTGCCGAAGGGATCACGCGGGCAAAGAATTTTCCTGTTCCTCCTTAAGTCTAGAGATGCAGTAGGTGTATAATCGACGCGTTTCTCAGGGCGGTACTGCATATAAGGAAGGAGTGGTTCGCGTGCCTTCCTCTTCCGAGACCATCACCGATTTGCTCATCCATTGGCGCGACGGCGACCTGGCTGCGCTCGACAGGTTGATTCCGCTTGTCTATAAGGAACTGCGCCGGATGGCCAGCTATTATATGCGCCGGAGGCGTCCGGGAGACTCGCTTCAAACCTCTGCTCTGATAAACGAGGCATACCTCAGACTCGCAGATCACAAGAACATGCGCTGGCAAAACCGGGCGCACTTTTTTGCCGTGGCGGCGCAAGCGATGCGGCGAATTCTGGTGGATCACGCTCGCGCTCGCTATGCCGCCAAGCGAGAGGGGGGCCTTCTCAAAGTCTCGCTCGACCAGGCCGCAGATATCGGTCAGCAACGAGGTGCAGAACTCATAGCGCTCGATGACGCCTTGAAAGAGCTGGCCGTATTTGACGCGCGTAAGAGCCGGATAGTCGAATTGAGATACTTTGGAGGATTGAGTGTGGAAGAAACAGCCGTTGTGCTTGAAGTGTCTCCGGTGACGGTGAAGAGAGAATGGCGTGCCGCCAAATTATGGCTGCTGCGCGCAATGACCAGTGAGGCGCAGAATTGACTCCAGATCGGTGGAAAGAGATAGATGAGCTTGTGCAAGCCGCGCTTGAGCGTACGCCGGCCGACCGCTCTGACTTTCTCGATCAAGCCTGCAAGGGCGATGACGCGCTTCGGCGAGAAGTCGAATTACTCATCTCGTATGAGCCGCAGGCCTCCCGCTTTCTTGAACAGGCCGCGTTCGAGGACCGCGCTGAGTTGAGTGCGAATCCTGCGCGCCAGCCCGATCCAGCCGTGTTGCGCATCCTTGAGGATTATCTCGCCGAGCTCGAACGGGGTGCCCTTCATCAACCCGAGGAGCTGTTGAGCCGGCATCCACAGGCCGCCCCACTATTGCGGGAGTACCTGGCGAGCCTGCAGGTGCATGGCGCCGCTCTTAAGCTCCGAGCCGAGGATCAAGCCAGCGATCCTGCTCACGTCATGCGAAGCGCGGAGCTGGGCCAACTAGGCGATTACCGCATCATCGGGGAAATCGGTCGCGGCGGCATGGGTGTCGTTTACGAGGCTGAACAGATCTCCTTGAAACGGCGCGTAGCCTTGAAGGTGCTTCCGTTTGCGGCGTCGCTGGAGGGCAGATCTCTCGAGCGGTTCAAGAACGAGGCCCGGGCGGCGGCTGTCCTGCATCATCAGCACATCGTGCCGGTTTACAGCGTTGGCTGCGAGCGCGGCGTGCACTACTACACAATGCAGTTCATCGAAGGCCGCACGTTGGCCGCGATGATCCGAGAGTTGCGGGAAGTGTCAGGACTGGAAAGGGCGGGCGAAGCGGGTTTCGCCACAGTTGGTCAAGTGCTCTCACATCCTCCGAGCCCCCGTACTGAAAGGACCACGCCCCAGCCCGCTCCGGCTTTCTCCACCGCGTCCTCGACTCGAAGCTCGGCCTCCTTCCGAACGGCGGCCCACCTCGGCGTACAGGCGGCGAGGGCGCTGGAGTACGCTCACGAGTTCGGTATCATCCATCGCGACATCAAGCCGGCGAACCTGATGCTCGATGTACGGGGCGACCTCTGGATTACCGACTTCGGATTGGCCCAGGTCCGGAGCGACGCCCGGTTGACTATGACCGGCGACCTGATGGGCACACTCCGATACATGAGTCCCGAACAGGCTCTGGGAAAGCGAGTCCTCGATCACCGCACTGACATATATTCGCTGGGCGTGACGCTGTATGAGCTGGTCACGCTGGAGCCGGTTTTCGCAGGTGAGGGCCGGGAGGAATTGCTCCGGCAAGTTGCCGTCGAGGAACCGAAGCCGCCGCGGCGTATCGCCCCCGCGGTTCCAGCAGAACTGGAGACCATCGTGCTGAAGGCGATGGCCAAGAACGCCGATGAACGCTACACGACCGCGAAGGACCTGGCCGACGATCTGGAGCGTTTCCTCAAAGACGAGCCGATCCGAGCCCGCCGGCCGACCGTACTGCAGCGAACGCTGAAATGGTCGCGCCGGCATCGGCCGATCGTGGCAACCGCCGGCGCAGCGCTGGTTGTCTTGTTTGTCCTGGCTCTGGCCGGGTCACTGGCCAGCAATGCGCTAGTCAAACGCGAGCGGGATCAGGCGCGGAACAACCTGCTTGACGCCAAACTGGCTGAGGCCCGGACCAGGCGGTGGGGCCGGCAGGTCGGGCAGCGGTTTGCCAGCTTACAAGCGATCACCGAAGCAGGCCAACTCGCTCGCGAGTTGAAGCTGGGAGAGGACCGGACGATGGAATTGCGAAACGAGGCGATCGCCTGCCTCGCGTTGGCCGATATCCGGATCGTCAAGGAATGGGACGGGTGGCCCGCGGGTTCGGAAGGCCTGGCATTCGACGGCGATCTCGAGCGGTATGCCTACAGTGATCCTAAGGGCAACATCAGCGTTCGCCTCGTCGCCGACGGACGGGAGTTGGCATGGTTACCCGGCGAAGGCCCCGACGGCCCAAACACGGCTGCGCCGGACCTTTTGTTCAGCCCGGACGGCGCCCTTCTGGTCGCCCGTCATCATCAGGCACGCGATCAGGTCGCTAACTTTCGAATATGGGATTGGCGGCTTGGGAAGATCATCTTCCAACCTGCGTTTTCTCTTTGTTGCTTCAGTCTGGACTTCAGCCCGGACGGCCGGTATCTGGCCGTGGGAGTGCCGGACGGCGCGCTCGCGATTCTTGAGGCGGCGACCGGGGACGAAGTTCGGCGGATAAGGCTGACCTCGGCCCCACGGCACGTGGCCTGGAGCCCGGATGGGAGCAGACTCGCGCTTGTCACATCCACTAGCAGGAAAGTGGAGGTGCGAGACGCGGCCACCGGCGCCCTCCTTCTCGATTGGCCCACCCCTTCTGTCGCAGGGGCTTTGGCCTGGAGCTCCGACAGCGCTTTCCTCGCGACCGGCTGTGAGGACGGTCATGTCTACCTCTGGGATTCGGCCACGGGACAGCAGCATGCGGTCCTGCAAGGTCATACTGCCAACGTTGCGAAGGTGCGGTTTGCCCCGCTCGGCGACCTGCTGCTCAGCTCTGGCTGGGACGGGACCTGTCGGCTTTGGGACCCCTGGACCGGACGAGAGGTAGTTCCGTTCGGTGGCGATGCGAACCGTTTTAGTCGCGATGGCCGGCGACTAGTCAGCCGGGCCGGGTCGAATGTCACCATCTGGGAAGTCGCGTCCAGCCCAGAGTATCGTGCGCTCCCCTGGACTCCAGTTATAGATAGGGAAGAGGTGCGCAGCGGCGGCGGCCTCAGCCACGACGGCCGCTGGCTGGCCGTCGCCGCCGGGGATGTTTTCCGGCTTTGGGACCTGAAATCAGGACGGTCTCTGGCCACTCTGCCCGCTACCCACGCGGTGGCCGCCGCGTTTCATCCCTATGGCACTGAGCTCTTCACCAGCAGCCACGGCGGACTTTATCGCTGGCCATGGCACCTGGAGGCCGGGCTGCTGCGAATCGGCCCGGCCTCCAAGCTTCCGGTCGACGGCTTGCTGGAGGGCGTGAGCCTGGACGCAGAGGGCCGGACAGTGGCCGTTGCTCGGCTGGGCTCGTCGGGCGGAGCCTCTGTCCTGGAACTGGAAAGCCCAGCCAGTACCCTTCGCCAGGTGATCCACCCAACCGCAGCAGTGTCAACGGCGCTGAGCCCGGATGGCAAGTGGGTCGTCACCGCGGTTCACAAAGGCCTCGGTGTGAGAGTCTGGGACGCGCACAGCGGCCAGCTGATCCGCGAGTTGATTCCGAACGAGCACAACACCCGAGCTATCTTCAGCCCGGACGGCAGGTGGCTCCTGACCGGGACGGCCAACGAGTTCTGCCTCTGGGAAGTGGGCTCCTGGCAGCGAGTCCACGTGCTGCGGCCCGAGCGAGGCGTCGATGCTCCAGGCTCCGCCGCCTTCACTTCCGACGGCGCGCTCCTGGCCGTCACTCTCTCACCGTCGGTCATCCAACTGCTCGAGGTGACCACTTGGCGGCCGCTCGCCCGGTTGCAAGGATCCGACCTGGACCCAGTCATGTTGCAAGGCTTTACCCCGGACGGCAGTCAGCTGGTCGTGGCCCGGGTCGCAGGGGGTGCCCGAGTCTGGGACCTGCGGCGGATCCGCGAGCAGTTGAAGGCCCTCGACTTGGACTGGGACCTTCCGGCGCTTCAACCGGAAGCGTCCTCGGGCGACGCAGCGCCGCTGCGAGTTGAAGTGCACCGCGGCTCTTTCGGTCAAGCGAAACGGAGATAATATCTTAACCAGAGAAACTGATCGGCAGACGTTGACTCCAACGAACCGTGTCGCTAGATTTCTCGCCTGATTCGTACCAGTATCAACAATCACGGAGGATCGATGTCGATCAAGTCGGACCGTTGGATCAAGCGGATGAGCCGCGAGCAGAAGCTGATCAATCCGTTTGAAGAGAGACTCATTCGAACAGCGGATGATCGCCGCATCATAAGCTGCGGGCTGTCTAGCTACGGCTATGACTGCCGCTTGGCGCGCGACGAGTTCAAGGTGTTCTCGCCGGTGACCGGGACCGAGATCGACCCTAAGAACTTCGATCCGAACAGTCTGCTCGACGTGCCCATTCGGCGCGCAGAAGACGGCTCGGACTACTGGCTGCTTCCGCCGCATTCATACGCGCTGGGAGTAACGATCGAGCGATTCCAGATTCCTCGGAACGTGACTGCACTGGCGATCGGCAAAAGCACCTACGCGCGCTGCGGGCTGATCGCGAACACAACGCCGCTTGAAGCCAACTGGTGCGGGCGGCTCGTGGTCGAGCTCTACAACGCCGCGAACCTTCCAGTGAGGCTCTATGCGGAAGAAGGTTTCATTCAGATATTGTTCTTCGAATCAGACGAGGAGTGCGAAACGAGCTACAGCGATCGAGGCGGGAAGTATCAGGACCAGAAAGGGCTGACGCTCGCGAAGCTGTGAGGTTCTCATCCGGGAACGACGCGAATCCGCGGTGACGTTCGCTCTTATGCGAGCGATTCGCGGATAGATTCTTTCCCCGTGCTGCCGAAGCCACCCGAGCCGCGCGAAGTGTCATCCAGTTCATCAACCTTACTCAGGGTTACTTCTTCCACTCTCTGAATCACAAGCTGAGCGATCCGGTCCCCGCGCTTGACGTGAAACGCTTCCCGCTTGTCGGTGTTGATCATTATGATCGCCATCTCGCCGCGGTAGCCCGAATCCACAAGCCCCGGCGAGTTCACAAACGCGATGCCATGACGTGAAGCGAGCCCGCTTCTCGGCAAAACGAATCCGGCGTAGCCTCGCGGTATGGCTACGGCGATGCCGGTGGGTATCATCGCGCGCTCGCCAGGTTCGAGCACATAATCCACGCGGCTCGACAGGTCCAATCCTGCATCGCCCTGGTGCTGATAACGAGGCATCGGCAGCGCTTCATCAAGAAGTTTGATTTTGATCTCTATCATGTTTTTCAGTTCGATTCGGGTTGAAGCCAAGTGTGTCAAGACACTTAGAAAGATTAGAGGTCGGGAAGGGTGGTTTACCCCCGCTCCTTTCATGAGCCAATGAGTTTTTCAATGCAAGGGAGCGGGGGTAAACCACCGTTCCCGACCCCGAGCCTCACTTAGGCCGCAGTATTCTTGAAGTGCTTTTCTTCTCAAGCACGAGGAATGTGACCGCATATTGGTTCTTGTCGTCCGCCGGCTGATGCCAGTTCTCTTTTTCGATCCAGTCATCACGATTCAGCTCAGGAAAGAAAGTATCGGCGTCCACTTCAGCATGAACTTGAGTCAAGTACACTCGATCAGCCGCGTCGAGTGTTTGGGAATAAATCTCAGCGCCACCGATCACGAAGACTTCGGTTTCACCCCTTTCCTGTGCGAGGGCGAGCGCGGCCTGAACCGAACCGGCCACAAGACAACTGTCCGCTTTGAAGGTGGCGTTGCGCGTGACCACAATCATCTGTCTTCCCGGCAGCGGCTTGCCGATCGATTCGAATGTCTTGCGGCCGACGATCATGTGGTGGCCCATCGTCAGCTCGCGAAATCTCTTCAGGTCGGAGGACAAACGCCACGGCAGCTTGCCCGCCTTGCCTATCCCGCGCTTGTCATCCATCGCTACTATCAGAGAGATGATCACACCGCCACCTCGGCTTTGATGTGTGGGTGAGCATCGTACCCGGCAAGCTCAAAGTCGTCGTAGTCAAACTCGAATATCGATCGCCCGGATCGATTGATCAGCATCTGCGGGAGCTTGAGCGGCTCGCGCGTGAGTTGAAGCCGAGCCTGTTCGATGTGGTTCGTGTACAAGTGCGCGTCTCCGAGTGTGAGGATGAACTCGCCGGGTTCAAGATCGCAGACTTGAGCTACCATCATCGTTAGCAGCGAATACGACGCGATGTTAAAAGGCAGCCCCAGAAAAATATCGGCCGATCGTTGATAGAGCTGACACGACAGCTTGCCGTTCGCGACATAGAACTGAAACAGCAGGTGGCAGGGCGGCAAAGCCATCTTCGGTATCTCACCCACGTTCCAGGCGTTGACGATCAATCGGCGGGAGTCAGGGTTCGTTTTAATCTGATCGATCACCTGACTGATCTGATCGATCTCGCGCCCGTCGGCGGTCTTCCACGATCTCCATTGGGCGCCGTAGACCGGTCCCAGCTCTCCGTTCTCGCCGGCCCACTCGTTCCAGATGTTGACGCCGTGTTCTTGAAGGTACTTGACCTTGGTGTCGCCTCGCAGGAACCAGAGCAGCTCATAGACAATTGACTTGATGTGTAGCTTCTTGGTTGTCAGCAGAGGGAAGCCCTCGCTCAGGTTGAACCTCGTTTGATAGCCGAAGACCGATACGGCGCCTGTTCCTGTGCGATCTTGTTTTTTTGCGCCGTTCTCAAGAACGTGCCTCATCAAGTCCAGGTATTGCCTCATCGTTCAATCCTCAAAACGCCGGCGGCCGTGAAAGGAAGCGGCCAATTCGACTCGTATTCTAAGGCAGCGGCGGAGCTTTCACAAAATCAGTGAGGAACAAATTCGTGCTCGGAAGCGAGAAGTAGTCCGGTTGATGCGAAGCTGCTCGCTTTGACAGAGCCAAATCGCGACCGTTAGAATTCAACCCGCACTTTTAGTGGAAGCAAATTTCCGGGAGGATTAGATGTCAGAGACCGAAACAATGTTTCACGCAGTCGAAAAGGACGGCGTGGTTACCGCGATTTGGGAGATGCAGGGTAGAAAACACCTGCGCACGATTGATCCGCGCAGCGAAGAAGGACGACGCATCCTCGGCTCGCACACTGTGGATGAAGCGACCGAACGCCCTCAGGCTGAAGCCGCAGCTCAAACTGCGCAGCAAGGTGACTCTCAGCAGTAGCCCGTGATCCAGCCGCCGGTCGCTCGCAGGTGATCACTTCTCTGGCCAGGCGCCGGCCGTTGATTCAATCCAGGAATACGATGTCGCGCGGTTCCGCTATCAGTCCACACTCACTCGCAAGGTGATAATAGAGTCGCAGGCCTCGCTGGCTCTCTTCATCAAGATCGTAGCTGATGGCTTCGGTCAAGTAGCTAAACAAGTCGTCGCGAGGCAATCCGAGACGCTTACTGTAGAGATCCGCCAGCTCATCCGCGTGCGCCACTCCTTCGAGCTTAGCGGCGAGGAAGTCGATCGTCCTATCATCTGCCGCATCGTGCCCAAACCACGCCGCTGAATCCGCGCGAATCGCCCAGAACGCGAACACGAAGGCCAGCCCCGTGTGCTTGCGCCACTCTTCGGCCAGGTCGTAAACGTAAAGCGCCGACCGATCAATCAACATCGCCGGGTCCCCGATTATCAGCGCGGCGTCATTCGACTCGAGCATGTCCTCGAGCTTCGGAGGCGATGTCCGATAGGAGACGCTAAGGCTATAGAAGCGTCCGAGAATGATCTGAATCAGCGCAGCCGAAGTTCGCGATGAAGTGTCGAGCGCGACAGAGCGAACCTGAGTGATCGGCACTCGCGACGCCAGCAGCACGCTTCTCACACTTCTCTTAGAGGCTACACAAGCTCCCGGAGCGATCTTGAGTCCGGGAATGCGTTGATACTCGATGACTGGGATCAAAGCTGCGTCCGCGTGGCCTTCCGCAAGCAACTCCGCGCAACGGGCGGGCGCTTCGTCTGAGAGAAATGTGCAGCGATCCTTCTGGATGCCATAGACGAAGCTATAACAGAGAGGCGCAGCGTTAAGGTAACTGGATGCTGCAATGGAAGGCGGGTTATTTGTCATTTGTTTGGAGTTTGGTATAGGACCTATACCAATTACCTATCTGAACGGCATCTTGACGCCGCACTCGGGACAGAATTTCGGCGCCCCTTCCGGTTGAAATCCGCATCCCGGACAAGTGAGCTTGATTTGCAGCGGGCCGCCGCACTCAGGGCAGAACTTGCTTCCCGTGGTCTTGGCCCCGCACGAAGGGCACGCGAGAGTTGCGGTCGGAGCGCTCGCCCCTGCGCTCATATCCGTCGCGGACGCGTAGTCGGTCTGGCGCGCCTTGTCGTAGAGCTGCTGCTGCGCCGCCTGGTTCATTGCCTGGGCTTTGTGCGCGGCGAAGTCCTCTTCGAAGTCGGGAGCGCACGCCTCGCACAGACCGGCCTTCGCGTTCCAGCAAACGTCCGGGCAGATCCATTTCCCGCAGCGAGTGCATTGCTTGAAGTAGACCTTGGCTTCTTCGACAGCTTTCTCGAAAGCGCTGTCGTGCGCTTTGCCCCCGACGGCCCGTTGGACTTCGTATGCGCTGTTCCCGGCGCTCGACAGGATACCGCCGAAGATGTCGCCCGCAGCGCGCAAGAGTCCGCCGGCGGTGCCGGTGAGCGAAGGTTGAAAGCGCGACATATATCCATTTCCGCACTTGTCGCAAAGGAACTTGAACTGATACCCACGATCGGTCGAGAGGTCTTCGTGGTTCGCAGTGAATTTTATCAACGCCATACTGCTCTCCTGAAAGGATATCCGACAAACTTTGTGTGCGCCGGACCTTCGAATGCGCGTCGGCTACAGCGACTAGCTGACGTTGTCGGACCTCCACCGACTGATGTCGATGGGGAGCGGCCGGTGCCAGGAACCATGCTTAAAGGTTTTCAACACAATCTGTGGAAAAGCCTGTGGAAAACCGCCCTGTTGGGAGCGCAACCTTCTGAGATTCGCGGACTTTTAGCGCTTTGCACACATTTTGTTCAAACTTGTTAAGCGCTGCGAAGTCCAATTATTCATCCAATTGCCGCCAGAGCCCCTCAATTTCTTGGGATTTCTCAATGTGTTTTCAATCTGCACGGGGGAATTGCTGAAAAGCTGTGCAAAACTCAGCGGGATTTTCACCGGTAAACCGGGGTGGCGGCCTAACGAACCCGGCTTCAATCAAAGTCCTCTTCGAGCCTTTGCGCGATTCGCTCGCGAAACTCGTGCGCCCCCTGCAAGACTTTTCTGGGCTTTGAACCCTCCGCCGGCCCGATGAATCGCTGCCGCTCCATCGAGTCAAGAATCTTCGCCGCGCGCCCGTATCCTATCGACAGCCTGCGTTGCAAGACCGAGGTGGAGGCGCGGCCCATGTCGGTGACAATCGCAAGCGCTTCATCGAACAACTCGTCCTGCTCACCCTCGAATCCATCGGCCTCCAGGGTCTCCTGTTCGCTCAGCGTGACTTCCTCGTTGTAGTCGGGTTCGGCTTGCTTTCGGATAAAGTCGGTTATGCGCTTGATCTCGGCTTCGCTGGCGAATGAGCCGTGCACACGAATCAGGCGCGACGACGCAGGCGGCAGGAACAACATGTCGCCCTGTCCGAGCAGCGCTTCAGCGCCGTTGGAATCGATGATCGTGCGCGAGTCAACTTTGGACGACACCCGGAAAGCCATCCGGCAAGGTATGTTCGCCTTGATCACGCCGGTTATGATGTCGACCGAGGGCCGCTGAGTCGCAAGCACCAGGTGGATGCCGACCGCGCGCGCCATCTGGGCAAGCCGGGCGATCGAAGTTTCAACCTCGCTGCGAGCGATCATCATCAGGTCCGCAAGCTCGTCGATCGCGATGACGATGTAAGGAAGCGGCTTCAGCGGCTCCGCCGGATCGTCGAACAGCGTCGGCGAAGTCATCTCGTAAACCTGGCGGTTGTACTGCTCGATGTTGCGCACGCCCAACGCCGCGAGCTTGCGGTAACGCGTTTCCATTTCATTCACCGCCCACTTCAGCGCGTTCGACGCGCGCTTTGGATCGGTGACGATCGGCGTCAGCAGGTGCGGGATGCCTTCGTAAAGTCCAAGCTCGACGCGTTTCGGATCCACCATTATGAACTTCACTTCTTCGGGCGACGCCTTGTAGAGAATCGAGCAGATGATCGCGTTGAGCGTCACCGACTTTCCGGCGCCCGTCGCGCCGGCGATCAACAGGTGCGGCATCTTTGCCAGATCGGCGATGTACTCTTCGCCGTTGATCGTCTTCCCGAGTGCAATCGTCAGCTTGGACCCGGACTGCTGAAACTTCGCCGACTCGATCACATCGCGAACAAAAATCTTTTCGCGTTGCGCGTTCGGCGCTTCGATGCCGACGGTGGATTTGCCCGCTATTCGATCGATGCGAATCGATTCGGCCTTGAGCGCGAGACAAAGATCATCGGCGAGCCCAACCACGCGGCTGTATTTGATGCCGGGATCGGGTTTGAACTCGAACGTGGTGACGACCGGGCCTGGGTTTATGCGGTGAATGTGGCCGGTCACAGCGAACTCTTTGCACTTCTCGGCGAGAATCGTCGCGCGGTCGCGCAACTCCTCTTCGGCCTGCTCGAAGTGCCCAATGGGCGGTTCGATCAAGTCGATGGTCGGCAACTTGTAGACATAACCCGCAAGCGTTTCGACTGCGGTCTTGCGCCGCGTCTGCTTCGCGCTCTTTACGTCCGTCTCGGCCTTTTCAGTGGCGGCGGTCCGAACGATCGAAGCAGTGGAGATCATCTCGGCCACCGTGGGATCCATTGTGATCTCGATGGCCAGCGGCGCAAGTCCGGCCTTGATCTGTTCGACCCTGACCGTGTGCTCCTGCACGAGTTCTCTCGCCTGCAGCCGCGCGGCTGGCAGCGCCGGGACGGTTTCGACCGCCTCAGTAGAAGCCATCCGGACGGCGGCGCCGCTCGAAATGCCGCTGCCTGCAATGGCTATCTCAGGCCGCGGTGCTGAAGCGGTGATTTTCTCGACGATGGGTCCCGAGGCTGCCGGTTGTTGCTGTTCTTTGAGCCGGCGAGCCTCTTCCATCCGCAGCTTGCGCACTTCGCGTTCTCGTGCCTGCTCGATTTGCCTTAACCGTTCGTGCTCGGCTTTCTCCTCGTCCTTGCGCCTCTGCTCTTCTACTTTCTCCGCTCGGCGCTGAGCCGCCAGCAAATGGCGTTGCTCGGCGCGCGCCTCCCACCACCCGCTGAACCGGCTGAACACAGTGGGCTTGGTTTGGTGAATCTCGGCACGCGCCTCTCGAATTGAACGCACCCAACCAACCAGGCGGGCGAGCGATATCTCCATCGTCAGCATCAGTGTCAGCACCGAAGCTGCCGCCAGCACGATGGCCGCGCCGGCAGCGCCCATCAGGCCGGCGAGCCCCGCTTCGATCATCTGGCCGATTGCGCCGCCGTTGTACGAGCGCGCCAGAAGACCGATTTTGATTTCGGGAAACAGAGCCAGGAACCCCGAGAACGCGATCAGCAACAAGGTGGCTCCGAAGGCTTTGCGCGCGGGAAACCCGGGGTTCTTCGTCGAGAAGGCTCGCATCGCGACGAGCACCAGCAGCACTGGAATCAACAGCGAGGCGAGACCGAACCATTGCAGGAATACATCACTGATGAAAGCGCCGACGACTCCGATCAGATTCTGAGGTTCACGTTGCGGGCCGACTGAGTTAATGCTTGGGTCACGAGGGTCGTAGGTGAAGAGGCTCAGCACCAGGAGGATGGCGGCGACAACCAGCACGACCGCCAGAACTTCATTGGCCAGCGACTTTTTGGTGGAAGACTTTGTCCGGGACTTGGTGCTCATTCCGGTGCTCGGTAGAACATTACCAGAATTTCTAAAAATCGCCAGCGCAAAGAGACGGATATTCTGGTTGGAGATTTCGACTCAGAGCCGATAGACAGGAGCTAATTCTATCTCGGCAATGAACCTAAAGTGCTTTTGGTTGCGGGTCAGCAGAGGAAGGCTTCGTTGCCAGGCTCTTAAGAAGAGCACAGGCCGGCTGAACGCCTTTGAGGTAATCAATGAGAATGTCCGTGTCTATGAGGAGCGCATTTGCTGCCACGCCACGATCTCCCGGAGGAATCCTTCCGCCGATTCCAACTGTGCCTTATCACGCAAATCTTCGACATAGCTCACGCTATCTTCGACTTCCGCGTAGCTGAAGGCTGCCTCCTGATCGAACAAGTCATCCACCCGCGCCTCCAAGGCAGCGGTCAACTCATCCGCGGTGGGATCAGGGATTCGCTTCGTTCGCTTGAATTCGCTGATTACTCCTCGAATTGTTTCTTCAAGACGTTCTTTGGTGATCATACCGCAATCCTCGCCCACTCATTTCAACGCGTTGACTGATTTGGTGGAAGTATACCACTCCCGGTGATTCGCTGATAAGAGAGAACGATCAAGAACAGCTAGGAGATCGTCGTCGGTTCTCTTGGTTGCTTATCCGAAACACGCACGAAGGACTAGGGACTACCCAACGGGCGTTTCAGCTACATCCGTTGAAGCAGTTTCTCGCGTAGCTTTACTCTTCAACACCAGATACTGCTTTATGAACTCATCCAAATCGCCGTCGAGCACCGCGTCGACATCCGAAGTCTCGTGTTTGGTGCGCACGTCTTTCGCCAGTCGATACGGGTGCAGCACATAGTTTCTGATCTGCGAGCCAAATGAGATGTCCCGTTTAGTCTCTTCGAGCTGGGCTGTCTCCGCACGCTTCTTCTCCAACTCGAGTTCGTACAGACGCGACTTCAGAATGTGCATTGCGACCTCGCGGTTCTGATGCTGCGATCGCTGATTCTGACAGGTCACCACGATGCCGCTCGGAAGGTGGGTGATTCGCACGGCCGAGTCGGTGACGTTGACATGCTGGCCTCCAGCGCCTGACGAGCGATAAGTGTCCACGCGCAGGTCTTTCTCATTCACTTCGATCTCGACGTCCTCTTCGATCTCAGGATAAACGAACACCGAAGCGAAGCTGGTCTCGCGGCTCGATCCCGCGTTGAACGGGCTCAGCCGGACCAGCCGATGAACGCCCGCTTCCGCCAAGAGCAACCCGTATGCGTACTCGCCGGCCACGGTGAACGTCGCGCCTTTTATGCCGGCTTCCTTGCCTGGCTGCTCGTCGACGAGATCAGTTTTGAATCCGTGGCGCTCGGCCCAGCGCAGATACATCCTCAACAGCATCCCGGCCCAATCCTGAGCGTCGGTCCCGCCGGCACCGGCGTTGATGGTGACTATCGCGTCGCGCGTGTCGTTGGGACCGGAAAGCAGCATCTCGGTCTCGGCTGCTTCGACCTCGCGTTCGAGCCGGCCGATGACCGTTTGCAGTTCCCTCAGGGATGCTTGATCGTCGGCCGCAAATTCAAGGAGGACGGTTGCGTCTTCAACATCGCGTTGGAATTGACCGGCTTTGTCTATTGCTGCCTGTAAGCGGCTACGTTGCTTGAGGACTTTTTGGGCGCGATCCTGATCGTTCCAGAAATCCGGTTTACCAATCTCTGCCTCTGACTTTTGAAGCTCGGATGCTTTTCGTTCCGGGTCAAAGAAACCTCCGCAACTCCGCCGCGCGAGCCGCCAGATCTTCGTACGTTTGTCGCAGTTCTTCGATCATAATCCCTCAGCCTTCGGCGCATGACCGCGAGCGTCGCAGCTCGCCGGATTTGCAGCCCTTGTCAGTGCGGCATTCTATCATGCGGGGCGAATTAATGTCGCGGCGCGGTCTTGCGTGTGGGGTATTCCCGGTTTTCATTTTTCGGCTCGGTTCTTCTTCCAACTCATGGGCACAAGCGAACCCACAAATAGCAATGAACTCAGCACCGCGCAAGCGATCACGAACACGTCACCATGACGGGTGTAGAAAGTTAGACTGTCGCCGCGCGCTTCATTCTCAGTTTTGACCTTCCAGGTCCGCGTTGCAGTCTCGAACATCGGCGTCTCTCCGTGAACGATCCCGTAGCGATCTACTCGCGCCGCAACCCCGGAGTTCGCCGCGCGGACTACCTCGACGTTGTTCTCAACCGCGCGAAAGATCGCCGACGTCAACATCTGTCTCGGAGCGGAAGTTGGGCCAAACCACGCCTCGTTCGAAAGCTGCACGATCGCCGACGCGCCCCCGCCTCGCATCCGCCGCGCAAGGTCCGGTCTGGTGGTCTCGAAGCAAATCAACGTTCCCAGTTTTGCGCCGGCGACCTCGCTCAGGGTCAAGCTGTTCCCGGGCGTGATATCGCCGACCAGAGCCTTGACGTCGCGCATGAACGGAATCCAACTTCGGGCGGGAATGTACTCGCCAAAGGGCACCAGCGCATTCTTATCGTACTCGGCGATCTTCTCTCCGGCCGGCGATATGAGCACCGCGCTGTTGTATTGCGCTTCACTCGCGCCCGACCTTTCCGGGAAGCCCCACGTGTTCATCAGCAGGTAGATTCGGTTGCGCAATGTGAACTCCGCGAGCTTGCGCCGAAGCGCGGAATCGCGATCGTATTCGAAGCTCATCGACGACTCGGGCCAGATCACGAGGTCGATGCTCGTGATTCTCTCCGATGAGGAACCCGACGCGCCGTTTGAAGCCGCATCTTTGGTGTTCGCCTGAATCGCCTGCTCAGAAAGAGCGACGTGACGCAGAAACATCCGATCCGCGAACATCGGATCATCCCACGCGCCATCGACGGGGATATTCGGCTGAAGGACCGCTACGGAAACCGAACCGGATTCCTCGATGGCCGGCCGCAGCGATTCGCCATACAGCACCGTTGTTATCGCGATCAGCCCCGCCGTCGTGAGCACGACGATGCCGCGTCTTCGCTCGAGATACACGAGCGCGAAAACGAGCGCGGTGCTTGCAGCAACCATGATCGCGCTTACCAGGTACACGCCGCCGAACCGGGCGACCTGAATCACTGCCGGTTGAAACGCCTGCGAGTAGCCAAGCGGGTTCCAACCCATGCCTGTCCCTTGAAGCCGCAGCCATTCACTCGCGGCCCACACCGCGGGCGCTGCCAATATCGACCAGCCGCCAAAGCGCTTGATCGCGAGTGCCAGCGCCGCGGCAAACAATCCAGTGAAGACACCCAGAGTCGCCGAAAAAATAACCAGGATTATGTAGCACAGCCATAGCGGCATCCGGCCGTAGTTGTGCATAGAGTAGGTCACCCAGTAGGACGAGCCCGCGTAGAACACCGTTCCCGTCACGCTTCCGAGCAACAGCGAGCGCCAGAACTTTCGCTCGCGCACGACGGCCATGATCAGCGGCGCGGTGCCCACCCATCCCAACGACCACAGGTTCCAATCGGGGAACGCGAATACCAGAAGCAGCCCCGAAAAAATCGCAAGCGACACGTTGCTGATGAAAGGGGCTGCTTGCTGGAACGGAAGTACCTTTGCGACTCGAAATCGCGCGGCTAGCAGGTCTTCGCGCGCGTAGACCGGAGGGACGGCTTCTTCGGAATGTCGAACGCGGAAAGGGGAATTGCGAATTGCGGATTGCGGATTGCGGATTTCAACTTTGAAGGTCATGGGATTCTTCAATCCGCAATCCGCAATTCGCAATCCGCAATTCCGTGCACCATCTCCGCCATGAAGGAACTCCGCACGAGCGGGCCCGAAAACACCGCGCGGAAACCCAGGTGCTCGCCGAGTTCTTTGTACTCGGTGAACACATCCGGATGCACATACTCTTCGACAGGCAGATGCGCGCGCGTAGGTTGCAGGTACTGGCCGATGGTCACCACGTCGACCGCGTGCGCGCGCAAGTCCTCGAGCAAGCGCTTTACTTCTTCGCGGCGTTCGCCGAGTCCTACCATAAAGCCTGACTTCGTGAGCGTCGCTGGCGAGTAACGCCGCGCTCCTCGAAGGACGTCGAGCGACTGCTGGTAATCGGCTTGCGGTCTCACTCTCTGATACAGCCTCGCCACGGTTTCGACGTTGTGGTTGAAGGTGTCCGGAGCGGCGTCGAGCACAGTGTAAAGCGCTCGTCGATTTCCTTTGAAGTCCGGCGTAAGCACTTCGATCTTGGCGCCCGGCAATCGACGCCGCACCGCATGAATCGTATTCGCGAAATGCGCGGCGCCTCCATCCGGCAACTCGTCACGATTCACTGAAGTGATCACGACGTAGCTCAGCTCGAGGTGAGCCGCCGCTTCAGCGACCTGTTCCGGTTCATCGCTCAATGATTCCATCGGCAACCCGCGTCCGGTCTTGACCGAGCAGAATCCGCAACTCCGCGAGCAGACGTCACCGAGGATCATGAAGGTCGCCGCGCCTCGCGCGAAGCAGTCGTTGCGATTCGGACAGCGCGCTTCTTCGCAGACCGTGTGCAGCCCGCGGGTGCGCAGCATCTTCTTCAGCTTGTGATCGGCCTCGACGTTGCGAATCGGCTTGCGCAGCCACTCCGGCAAACGCGGTCCCGTCTCCTGTCGCAGTCCCTCAACTTGAACAAGCATATGATTGGTTTCGCGCCGATGCTCAACTCCCTCGTCGCCCCCGGCCCTTCAGGGATTCGGCTTCCAGGGAAGAATCATGATGCCCTTGCGTTCGTTCGAGAGCAGGGTCGCCACTTTCCCGGCATCCGCTTTATCGTAGGGTCCAATGTTGACCCGGTAGAGCGTATCTTGATTGCTCGGCATTTGTACGTAGGCGGCGCGGTAATTGAGCTTCTGGAGCTCGGCTTCGAGTTGTTTGGCCTTTTCCAAAGTTCCAAACGACGCGACGAAAACCACATATTGGTTGCTGGTATCGGCAGCCTGGCCGGATGTGTTGGCGTTGGTTATAGGTTGTTTGGCGGAGGCCGCCGGTTGGCCGCCGCGAGCCGCCGACCCCGGTTGATTTGTGTTGGCACCCGTGTCTTGTTTTACGACGTACAGCCCCGCCCAGAACGCGCCCAGCAACAACCCGACGCCGATGATGAAGATTGCTATGACTTGTTTGTTGCTCATCCTTGATTCCTGGTTTGTTGGTTTCTGGTGTCTAGTTTCTGGTTTCTAGTTTCTGGTTCGTAGTTCGGCCTTCAGGCGGAAGTTGGTACCCGACCGTTGTAAAAGTTGCGCCTTACAAACTTCCGCCTGAAGGCCGAACTACGAACCACAAACCAGAAACTACCTCGTTGGTTGATCCGGCACGAAGACCTCCGCCTTTGTTGCGTTCACGTTGAAAAATGCTTTGATCATATCGAGCGGGATCGGAAAGACAACGGTGGTGTTCTGCTCGACGCCGATCTCCGTGAGCGTTTGAAGATAGCGCAACTGGACGGCGACGGGCTCGACCGCGATGACGCGCGCCGCAGCGAGCAGTCTCTCAGATGCTTGATACTCGCCTTCCGCGTGAATGATCTTCGCGCGTTTTTCACGTTCCGCTTCTGCTTGCCTGGACATCGCGCGCCGCATCTCCTGCGGGAGGTCCACGGCCTTGATCTCGACCTGCGACACTTTGATGCCCCACGGATCGGTGTGCTTGTCGAGGATCTCCTGCAGACGCGCGTTGAGCTTATCGCGCTCGGACAGCAGATCGTCCAACTCGGCCTCACCGAGCACGGAACGCAACGTAGTCTGAGCAAGCTGCGAGGTCGCGTACAGATAGTTCTCAACCTCGACAACCGCCAGAAGCGGGTTGATTACTCGAAAATAAACAACCGCGTTGACTGACACCGTAACGTTGTCGCGAGTGATCACATCCTGAGGCGGCACGTCGAGCACAACTGTGCGCAGGCTTATACGAACGATGCGGTCGACCGGCCTGAAGACCAAAATGATGCCGGGTCCCTTTGGCTCAGGCAGCAAGCGTCCGAGGCGAAAGATCACGCCGCGCTCGTATTCCGGCAGTATGTTGATCACGCTGAGAATGTAGAGCAGGAAGATCGCGACGGCGACGATCGGGAGTGTTAATAGTTCTGGCATGAGGTCTCCTATTCTAGTTGCTAGTTCTCACGAGCGAAAGGTGCGGTGGTGCGCCAACTTTGGAGCACTCCGCGCTTTTAGCCGCTATTAGCTCGCGGTCGCGGCGCTTTGGCTTTGGTGGTGCCTTAGGCAAAAAAGATTCCTCCGAGGGCGGGGATCAAACCACAGCGCCGACACCAGACCTCAGATAATGCCGTTTGTAGAAGGCGTCGCACTCCATACCGCTATTCGTCAACTGCTGAAGCGTTCTTCGGGATGACAGCCGCGTCCTTCTCAACTTCGACATCCAGCGTCAGCCCGTCCATACCGGTCACGCGCACTCTCTCGCCCGGCGCGATGCTCATCTGCGAGCGAGCCCGCCACAACTCGCCTCGCACGAAGATCGTCCCTTGAGGAGCGACCGCCGTCTCGGCTTTTCCTGAAAGCCCGATCATTCCCGATGTCCCGGTGGTCACCTTCGCTCGCCGCGCCCGGATCGCCAGTCTCAGTATGACCGTGAATATCACTCCAAACGGAATCACGACCGCCAACACAAGTCTGAGCGGCAGCCGCATCTCGGGGTTGGGAACGTCGATCAGCATCAGCGAACCCACAACCGCCGCGACTATTCCGCCGATGCCCAGAATGCCATAGCCTGCGACCTTCGCTTCCAACACAAACAATCCAATCGCAACCGCGATCAACAGCAGACCGGTCAGATTAATGGGCAGCATGTGAAAGCCATACAACGCGAGCACAACCGACAAGATCCCTACGACGCCCGGCACTACGGCGCCCGGATGTTGAAACTCGAAGTAGACGCACAACGCCCCGAGCGCGAAAAGGACAAACGCGATTCGCGGGTCTGCAAGAGCCATCAGCAATCGCTGTCGAACAGTCGGAGTGACCGTCACTAACTGCTCGCCTGCCAATCGCAGGACCATCTGACTCCCATCGACTCGGGTGATCGTTCGCCCTTCCAACTGCGCGAGCAAGTCCTGTTCGTCGCGAGCGATAATCTCAATCAAGTGCTTATCCAGCGCTTCACGCTCGGTGAAGGATTTGCTCTCGCGAATAGCGGACTCAGCCGTCAGAGGATCGCGCCCACGTTTCTCGGCGTGGCTGCGCAAGAACGCCGCCGCATCGTTGACGACCTTTTCGGACATGGTCTTGTCCATCTCGCGACCGTCCGCTAGCACCGGATGAGCCGCGCCGGTCGCGGTGCCGGGTGACATCGCAGCGACGTCGGCGGCCAGCAGGATGATGAACCCGGCGGAAGCCGCGCGCCCACCGCTTGGCGCTACATAGATGATGATGGGTACCCGCGAGCTGTCCATGCGCAAGATGATTTCACGCATCGACGTGTCGAGCCCGCCGGGCGTATTGAGCGTGATGATCAACGCTGAAGCGCCTTCGCGTTCGGCTCGCGTGATCGCAGAGGTGATGACTTCGGCGGTTGCCGGGGTGATTTGATCGTCGATCTTGAGCTCAAGAACATCCGCTCGTGCGCTAGTAGGCAAGGCAATCAATACGAGCAGCAGCGCAGCGGTGATTATTGTTTGTCTAAGCGCGTTCATAGCATTGCGCTCGATTGGTGAACTGAATGATTCCGATTGCAGTCTAGCACAACAGAAACGGGATGCGCTGGGTATCGATGCCACCGGCTTGCCCGGAGCTCAGGTGGGCGAGCTTCGAGAACTCTTCTGCGATACCACCGGCTTCAGCCGCGTGGTCCTTCAGCTTCAACCTAGAACGCCACGCCGCCGCTACCGGATACCACCGGCTTCAGCCGCGTGGTCATTCAGCTTCAACCTAGAACGCCACACCGCCGGTTCGATACCACCGGCTTCAGCCGCGTGGTCATTCAGCGTCAACCTAGGACACCACACCGCCGCCCCTGGATACCACCGGCTTCAGCCGCGTGGTGCGTCAGTTTCAACCTAGGACGCCACGCAGCCGCCCCTGGATACTACGCGGCTGAAGCCGGTGGTATCGGAGCGGTGGCGGCGCCATTCTAGGTTGACGCTGAATGACCACGCGGCTGAAGCCGGTGGTATCCGACGAGTTCACGTCAAGGCTCAAGCGAAGGCTCGTAGCTGGTGATGAACTCAAGGAACTTCGAAACCTCGATGATGTCTTTCCCCACGAAGAGGATGCTGTGCGAGTCGGTCCGCTGAACGATTGACAGGTAGCTCAGCAACTCCGACGGCCGATAAGCCTTGAAGCGCACATCGAGCTGCACCGGCTGATTGACTTTGTAAGGCTTGAACTCCTTGATTCGGGCAATCGCTTTTTTCGTCTTCTCGCGAATAAGCGCGTAGGCCATTTCGGGCGTCAGCGTCTTTGCGGCGTGAAAGCTGACCGCCCACTTCACGACCGCGCCTTCGATGTTGCCCAGGAGGTCTGTTGCTTCTTTCACGATCGCGTCGTCGCCGGAAATCATGATGACCGGAACGTTGAAGTGACCCGCGATCGCGGCGTTGATTCCTGCTTCGGGCATCGAGGTCCCGTTCAACCTGACGTCGGCAAGCCGTGCGCTCGAAATCGTATGCGCGCGGACTCCTGACATATTAGTCGTACTCGTGTGATAGCCGATGAAGATCGCGCCGTCGAAGGTCTCATCGATGCCCTGCATCATCATCAGCGGGCGAGGCCACGAGCGGACTATGGTCACGTTTTTCGGAAGCTTTTCAATCAGCAGGTTCTCACCGTTGCCGTGCGAATCGCTGATGACGATTTCAGTAGCGCCCGCCTCGAAAGCGGCTTCCGTAGCCGCTTTCACCTCTTCGGTCATGAATTCGCGGAAGCGGCTGTACTCGAAGCCCTGGGGCCCGAGCTGATCCCCGGTGACCACGCCGACGACGCCCTCCATGTCGGCAGAGATGTAGATTTTCAGCTTTCTGTTTTGTACCTCGGCGGGTACCGAACAACACAACGTTGCAACCGCTAGAGCCAAGAATGTTCGTCTGATTAGCATCTGCCTCTCCTTTATCGTTGGTCGGCTTGATGGATCACGTGCCCATCAAACAGCGTCATCACTACGCGGCTCTTGTACAAGTCTGCGGGTCTGGCTTTGAAGGGATCAGCGTTGAGCACAATCAAGTCCGCAAGCATTCCCGGCGCAAGCTTGCCCTTTGAGTTCTCTTCAAAAGACGCGAATGCTCCGGCGCTCGTATAAGCGGCAAGCGCCGTCTGGACGGAAACCCTCTGCTCGGGTAGCCACCCACCCACCGGCTCCCCGCCGGTCGTCTGACGATTGACCGCGCTGTGAAGCCCACGCATCGGATCGACGCCAATCGCAGCGGGCCAGTCGCTGCTGAAGACCAATCGCGCTCCGGCTCTCTCGAGCGATCGCCAGGCGAACCCACGAGCAGCTCGCTCGGGGCCGATGGCCGGCAGCCACACGCCGTTTGTTCCGGGGTCTGCGTGAATCGGCTCCATTGAAGCCATCACGCCGAGCTTAGCAAAGCGAGGGAGATCCGAAGCCGCGATCGTTTCAATGTGCTCGATTCGAAAACGAGAGTCGCGCCGGCCGTTCACTGTGCGCGCCTGTTCGAACGCATCAAGCGCCATTCGCACTCCGCGGTCTCCGATCGCGTGTATTAGAACCTGAAGCCCCGCGCGATCAGCCATCGCGACTACGTTGTTGAGTTGCTCCTGCGTGTATGCAGGGCGGCCCGAAGTCTCGGGCGCGTCGGTATACGGATCGAGCATCGCCGCGGTATGCGTCTCAATCACCCCGTCGACAACGATCTTGATAGCACCCACACGCAATCGCGGGCCCGAGTACGTTTTCGACAACGCCGCGATGCGGTCGATATCTGCCTGGGCCGAGCGGGGGCCAACCGAGATGGCGAAAGAAACTCTCGTGGTCAACTCACCGCGATCGAGCAGTTCCTTGTAGAGACCTACTTCATCGGCGCTCCCGCCGGCGTTTTGAAAGCTGGTGATGCCCAACCGAGCCGCCATCTTTAGCGCGCGGCGCAGCGCTTCGATCTTGCGTTCGCGCGACGGCTCGGGAATCTTCGAACGAACCAGTCGCATCGCGCTCTCTTTCAGCACGCCAGTCGGCTCCCCGGTCTTCGGATCGATCACCACTTCGCCGTAACCATCGAACTTTGACTGAGCGGTGACATCGGCGATCTCAAGCGCCTTGGAGTTGGCCCACGCAGTATGCCCATCATACGAAGAAAGAAAGACCGGCCGCTCGCGCACCGCTGCATCGAGGTCCGCGCGACTGGGCAGCCGCTTGCCGGGCAGATACGAGTACTCCCACCCCGATCCGGTGATCCACGATTCGTCGGGATTATTCTTTGCAAAGTCTGCTATGCGCCGCTGGATTTCTTCAAGCGAGCGAGCGCCATCAAGATCGACTTGAAAGGCTCGCAGTGCGCCGCTCAGAAAGTGAATGTGCGCGTCGTTGATGCCGGGCATGACAAATCCGCCTGTGAGATCGATCTTCGGCGTGTTCTTGTCCGCAAGAGCGGCGATTTGCCTGTCGCTGCCAACCGAGATTATCTTGTCGCCGGTGATCGCGACCGCCGTCGCCCAGGGAGCTGTGTCATTGCCGGTCCATATCCTGCCGTTGGTGAGTATGAGCGTAGCTTTCGGCGGAGCAGGTCCTCGCGCGTGCGCGGGAAATGGCCGCGCGGCGTGTGGGCCTATAGCGGTAAACAAGAGGCATAGTATGCACCCGAAGGCTTTCTGAATACCGACTCTGAATGATTGCATAAGGCCACGCATTGGAATTCGTTCCCGCTTTCGATCTCAATCCTCCAGCAGCCTGCTCTGAGGAGCGTTCTACCCCCTCTGCTGGCTGAGGGCTCTTTTCCCTAGCCCAGGCGTTTACGCCTGGGCTGACTGAGGGCTCTCTTTTCCCTAGCCCAGGCGTTTACGCCTAGGTCACGGGTGCCATCCGATCAGATAGCCCGGTTCACCGGGCTTTGGATTGTCCTTCAGGCAATTCATCGTCACAGGATTCGGCATTCTTAAGCTAAAGCGGCGGGCAAGCCCCGTGAACGGGGCTAACCTAATCCATCCCACACGCAACCCAGGCGTAAACGCCTGGGCTAGGGAAAAGTCCCACACGCAACCCAGGCGTAAACGCCTGGGCTAGGGAAAAGAGCTTTCAGCAACCATTCTAATAGAGCTTTCGGCAATCATTCTAAAAGAGCTTCCAGCAATCCTCCTAGAAGCCGAGCTGCGCTTCGATCTCACGAATGCGCGTTACCAGCTTTAGCAGCTCGGGCTCGCTGACCGGCTCTCCGCGCGCGATCTCTTCGCATCGCGAGAGTAGCCCGGTCAGTTCGCGCTCATCAAGCTTGGTACGGCGCGCGGCCGCCGCAGCCAGCCTGGCGTTCTCGATCTTCGACGGCGCCCCGCTGAAACGGCATAGCCGCTTGCGAAACTCGGAGTAGATGTTTTCCATCGCAAGGTCGCTCGCTTTTGCAAGCCGCGTGATGTTGGCCATCGACGAAACGAACTCGAGGTTAGTCGTACGCCGTTCTTGCCGCAGCGGAATCGGGCGCCCGAACCTGCGGCCGTAGCTGTAGACGACGAGCGCGCCGATAAGACCGGCTTGAGCCATCATCCAAGGAACAGGCGTGCCGCGAAAGTATGACATCAGGCCGCCGCCTGCCGACGACGCGCCGTACCCGTGATGGTATTCATCGAAGGCGACCTTACCCGCCGGGCGCCCCTCCAGCAGATTGAGCGCGAGAATCACATTGTCAGCTTGCGAGATGCCGTTGTTGGCGACTGCGAATTGGTCGGTCAGCAACACGACTCGCCCCTTGCCAACCTGCGCATCCGCGAGAACGGCTGCTTGATCGTCGCCGATGTGATAAGTGGCTGAGCGGCTGTCAACCCGGACTCGCGTTGCGTGTTCCGAAAGCCCCACGCGCTGAACGCCGCGAGTAAAAGAAGTCGGCTGCAGCGGACGAACGGCTGTTCTCGACTTGGCGCCTTCGGTATGCGCCTCCCCATCGCCGACGGGCACGTCAATCTCCCGGTCAATGATTATGAGCAGTCCTCCCGCTTCCACCCATTTGTTCAACGCGATGAACTCTTCTTCATCCGGTTGATGAGCTTGAGGCGGCGCGATGACGATCAACGTTCCCGGCTCGTGGTCTTTCAACTCGGTGAACGGCTTCTCGAAGCGTGTCACGTTGTAGCGGCCCTCTTCGAGCAACGTGTAGAACGCGAGCGTTCCGTAGGGAGTCGAGCGGTAGGACGAGCGATCTCCGGTGAGTTCGTCTTCTTCCGTGCCGCGCGTGTCAACGAAGAACACAAAGTTGAGCGCAACCAGGACGACGAACAAACCGCCGACCAGGAGGATAGCTTTTGCGTTTCGTTGCATGTGGGTTTCTGGTTTCTGGTTTCTGGTTTCTGGTTTCTGGTTTGTAGTTCCTGGTCTCTGGTTATGTCAACCAAATCCTTCAACCCGAAACCAGAAACCAGAAACTAGAAACCAGAAACCGTCGCTATTTCACATTGAAAAGCTGATGAGGCACGTCTTCCAGCAGCCACGTATTGCCCGCGCGCGTCAAAACGAACACCGCTGTGCCCGTCTGGTCTTTGCCTTCGGTCTTGACCTTCAATCCGACATCCAGTGCCACCCGATTGGCATCGACTCGATCCACGTGCAGGATTTCGGTCGACCAGGATGCGGGTCTTGAAACCGTCAGCCCCTGAACGAACCGCTTCAGGTTGGCCTTAACAACCAGGGCAAAGAGCTTGTCGGACTCCGGCTGCTTGATCGCCGCGTCGAGCTGCGTGATGAAAGCTCGCACCGACTCGTCGGCCTGCGGAGCCGTGCCGGCGGCCCGCTCAGCTTGTATCAACCCTTCGTGAGCCGCAAGCTGAGCCGCTGTGTCATCGGCTTCGACAACCGCTGCGCGAAACTGGCGCGCTGCTTCAGCGGCCTGATTGCGCGCGATCGCCACCTGGCCCAGCGTTACGCGAGCCCACGCCAACGCCGGTCCCGCCGGCGGGTCGATCTTGATCGCGGCGTTTGCTTCACTGGCAGCCTCGTCCATTTTCTTCTGTGCCGCAAGCGCCCTGGCAAGCCAGGAGTGCAAAACTGCGTTGCGAGGCTCGGAGCGCGCGGCTTGTCTCAGCATCGTCTCGGCCTCCGCGTATTGCGTTTTGTTGAACGCGCCGATGCTGGAATTGAGCAGCGTCTGAGCCGAGGTGCGGGTGGTCTTTGATTCGCCGTCTCTCGCGTCGTTGTCGTAGTTGGTTTGGATGATTAGTTTTTCCGGGTCTACTTCGACCGAAACGATTTTCTCAGCGGTTTGTATCTCGGCCGATGCGAGGTTCTCTGAGGGGACCATCACCGATGTTGTGACTTGCTTACCCGAGGCGGTAACTGCAAGCACGTTGACGGTGACGTCTCCGGTGCCGAGGTTGCGAAGGTTTATGCCCTGAACTCCCGGTTTGTTTGCAGGCAGCGGCGTGCCAATGATGATGTCCGGCTCGATGATCGAATCAATCCATTGCTGAACCACCTTCTCTACTTCGGGAGGCGCGCCTTTCGTCAGAGCCGCTCTCAGGTCTTCAGTCGTGATGACCTTTGCTTGGGCGCCGGACACCAGAGATCTAATCGCGGCTATGAGCTTCTCGCGGCCTGCCGTTTCGGCAAGCAGCCGGTAGACCAGAGGTCCCTTGCTGAACACCGCAGCCGAGTAGTTAGGCATCAGCAGCGTCTGAACTCCTAATTCCGCGTCGCGGCCCGACTGCGCCACGGGCGTGTAGCTCCATCGCATGCTTGTGAACAGATCGCGCGCCGCATCCTTGCCGAAGCGGTCCTCGAAGTAGAGAGCGGCCAAATAGCGAGGGAGTGATTCGCTAAGGAACGCTGCGCTACGGGCCTTCACCGCCGCGCGACTCTCCTGCGCCGATCGAGGCTCCTGCCCGCGAAGCCTCACTCGCCCGTCAATCCATATGCGCGCGATGGCGTCGGCGAGCACTTCGATGACGCTGGAGCTCAGCGTGTCGCGGCGGAAAACTTGCTCATTCAACACAAGTACGCCTGGCTGGGCGAGGTTTCCCGACCGAGCCGAGGAGATTATTCGGAATGTCGCGCCTGTAGGTGGAGGGCCGAGCGTCCGTGTAAGAAAATCGAAGACGCGCCCCGCTTCATCGCCCAAACGCGCGACGATCGCTCGAGGATCCGCAGGCTTCGTGTCCGCCGGCACCGCGATGATGCCGGGCTGAACAAAGATCTCGACCTTGATGCCCCCGCGCTCAGCGGTGACCGGCTGATCGAAGCTCCCGGCGACGACCAAAGGAAGTGAGTTGAGCGGTTGTTCAAAGGTTGAACTCTGACCATCGGTCTTTATCGTTCCCGATGAAAGCGCTCGAAAATTGCTGGCCGGAGACGCCGCGCTCACTGTCAAGGTGAAAGGCGCCGTCGTCGGACCATACAAGGTGAACATCGTGGAAGGCATCGGCACCCACACCGCGCCAGGCGTCAACAGGACTTCGCCGGCATAGATGTGAATCAACGGCGTAGACTCAGGCGCCTCAATGCGATAGGTCACTTCCACTGTCGCCTTCGCGCCAGCCCCAATCGATGACTGCGGCGTGATGATGATCTGATTGAGAGTCGTAACCCTGCGATCTTCGACTGTCTCGACCCCGGCTGACGCGCCATTGACTGTAGCGGCGCTGACCTTGGCCAGTCTGGTTAGTCTCAGGTAGAGCTTTGGCTTAGGCGACTGGGCGAGGTTTGAGATGGACAAAGCCGCGCGCACGTCGACCGCACTGGCAGCGGTGTCTATGCGGGCGTTGATGTTGTAGCGATCAACTTCAACTTCCTGCGCCGCGGCGCTGATAGCGAAGACTGCGACAACGAATAGAGCCGGTAAGATTCTTTTGAGCATCAAGAACTCCGCGATTACCCACCTGAAGAGATTGTGTGAAGACTCCGGAAAAATACCCCCAACTTCAGTTGGGGGATGTTTCGTTTCTACCTACAGCAGCACGGCGCTTCTCCCTCCGCCGATGTTTGGCTCCTCTCCCGCGGCGCCACTCGCGGCGCGAGTGGCGCCGCGGGAGAGGAACGGAAAAGGGTCACTCACAACGCGTAGGCTGAACCTAACGATCCCCCAACTGAAGTTGGGGGTATTCGCGCACGAGTTCGTGAATCGCCCTGAGCTTCTCGAGGAGAGGCTCGAGCCTTTCAAGCGGCAAACTGTTCGGCCCGTCCGAAAGCGCGGCCGCCGGGTTGTCGTGCACTTCCATGAAGACGCCGTCCACTCCGCAAGCCACCCCCGCGCGCGCCATGTATTCGATGAACTGCGAGTCGCCGCCCGTGCTGGCTCCCAATCCGCCCGGCCGCTGCAAACTGTGAGTCACGTCGTAGACCACTGGGTAGCCGAAGCCGCGCATGATCGGCAAGCCGCGAAAGTCTACCACCAGATTGTTGTAGCCAAAACTTGTGCCGCGCTCGGTGATCATCACTCGCTGATTGCCCTGCGACGTCGCCTTCTCGATCGCGTTCTTCATGTCGTTAGGAGCGAGAAACTGACCCTTCTTGATGTTGACCACGCGGCCGGACTTCGCCACTTCGACGATGAGATCAGTCTGTCTCGACAGGAACGCAGGAATCTGGAGCACATCGGCAACCTCGGCGGCGGCGCGAACCTGCGAGACTTCGTGCACGTCGGTCAGCACTGCTACGCCGGCCTCGTTTCGAATGCGGCCAAGTATGCGCAGCGCCTCGTCGATTCCAGGCCCGCGATGAGCGTTGATCGAAGTGCGATTCGCCTTGTCGTAAGACGCCTTGAAGATGTATGGAGCGCCGACTCGCTCGGCGATCGAGCGTATCGCGTGAGCCATCTTGAGGGCGTGCGACTCGCTTTCGACGATACACGGACCGGCGATCAGGAACAGTTCCCCGCCGCCAACCTCGACGCTTCCGATTTTGAAGGGCTTAACCGCGACAGGCATAGATGAAGCGTTATTCTACACGCCGCTGGTTGGAATATGAAAGAGAGCCCCAATTCCACTAGCATACAGAGTGTCCGAAAACTGGCTTGGTGTCTTTGCGGGTCTTTGCGTCTCTGCGCGAAATAGACATCTGCAGGGCCCGTTTCGCGCAAAGACGCCAAGACCCGCGAAGCCGCTGGAGACTCAAGCAAGCTCCGCCAGCGCGGCCCACCGATCAACGTCTTTCTCCAACGCCCGATTGAGCGACTGAAGCTCGGCATAAGCCGCCTCAACCGCCACGAAATCGCTCGACGAGGCCGCCAACACGCGTTCGAGCTCAGCTTTTCTCGCTTCACCAAAGTCGATTCTCTTTTCCAATTCTTCAAACTCGCGCCGCTCCTTGTACGAGCGCTTGCGCGCTGCCGCGGATGTTCCGGCTGAAGACGCAGGCCTTGGGGCGCTCGCCCTCGCTTCGATAGTTTCAGCCAACTCTCCCTCTCGAGCTTCGAGAAAGGCGCTGTAATTACCGGGATACTGTCTGATTCGTCCGTGTCCTTCGAAGCGAAAAATACTCTCCACTGTACGATCGAGGAAATAACGGTCGTGACTGACGACAACCAGACATCCGGCGAAGGAGTCGAGATATTCTTCAAGCCGCACCAGCGTCTGAATGTCGAGATCATTCGTCGGCTCATCCAGCATCAAGAGATTCGGAGCGCTCATCAACACTCTAAGCAGGTACAGACGCCGCTGCTCGCCCCCCGACAGCCGCGAGATCAGGTCGTATTGCATTACCGGCGGAAAGAGAAACTTCTCCAGCATCTGGCTCGCGGTGATCTCCTGCCCATCGGCTGTCTCGATTCTCTCAGCAACTTCGCGGATATAGTCAATCACACGTTGGGAGCCGTTCAACTCGCGGTTCTCTTGATCGTAGTAGCCGATGACGATCGTCTGCCCTCTATCGATGAGGCCTGCATCAGGCTCGACTCGCCCGGCGAATATGTCGAGCAGAGTTGTCTTTCCGGAACCGCTGGGGCCAATGACGCCAATGCGATCATTGCGCTTCAGCGCGTAGCGGAATCCTTCGATCAGATTCTTGTCGCCATAGGATTTTGATATGCCATCGAGTTCGAGGATCTTCTTGCCCATCCGGCTAAACCCTATCGAGATGTCCAGTTCGACTTTGGTTGTCCGGGCAGGTTGTTTCTGCAGTTCTTCGGCGCGTTGGACGCGGGCCTTTTGCTTTGTGGAGCGGGCCTTTGCGCCGCGCCTGAGCCATGCCAGTTCGCGCCGAAGCAAAGCTTCCTGCTTCTCACCTGCGGCCGCGTTCTGGGCTTCCTGCTCCTCTTTCTTTTCGAGATAGTAGGCGTAGTTGCCGGCAAAACTCTGCACGCGGCTTCGATCTATTTCGAGTATGCGATTGGTGACACGATCCAGAAAGTAGCGATCGTGAGTGACGAGGAGAAGCGCGCCGGCATAGCGCGCAAGATATGTCTCAAACCACGCAATCGTGTCGGCGTCCAGGTGATTAGTAGGCTCGTCAAGGATCAACAGGTCCGGGCGCGAGACCAGCGCGTGAGCGAGAGCGACTCGCTTTCGTTCGCCGCCCGATAGCGTGCCCATCGGTGCCCCAGTATCGCTGATGCCTAGCTGACTCAGAACGGTCTGAGCGTTTGTTTCCAAATTCCATGCGCCTGCTGCCTCGAGTTGATGCGCCAGCGTCGCAACCCGATCGAGTATTCGTTCATCACCCGGCCGCAGGGATAATTCATGACAGGCCATTTCGTAATCTCTCAGCAACCGCATCGCTTGGTCGCTGGCAGTAAAGACTGCATCAAGCACTGTCTGGTCCGCGTCGAACGGAGGGTTCTGCGGCAAGTAAGCCACGACACGCTCATTGGCGATGATGGCGCGGCCTTTCTGGGGCCGTTCGCGTCCCGCGATTATTCGCAGGAGGGTAGATTTGCCTGAGCCGTTCAATCCTATGAGACCGACTTTGTCGCCATCGTCGAGGCCGAACGTCACGCCTTCAAACAGACACCTTGGGCCGTAACTCATGCCGATGTCTTCTAGTGAGATGATAGTCATTGCGGTAGAGCGGGCGAGTCCAGTGACGCTCTCGTATCGTAGGTTCGCTATTGTGTTTCATCCGACAGGTCAAAAACCTGCTGCACCCGCCCGACGTCTCCACTGATGAGTCGCACTTTGATCCCGTGCGGGTGAAAGGAAGACTTCGTGAGGATGTCCTTGACTATTCCTCGCGTTAGTCTGACTGAGCCCTGATCCTTCTTCAAAATGATATCCGCCTCGACTCCAGGGCGGACGTTCTTTCGGTGTTGACCATTCATCTACGTGGCGAGCCAGACAGCTAAGCCAAGTCCCAGGCAACAGGACGAGCGGAAACGAGGGCGCATCGCTGCCATCTTGATCCTGCCCTTCCGGTTTTGCCGCGACCACGAGCGTCTCAGTACTCGAGCTTCCCTTCGTACATCATGTCCTTGATCTTGAAGCGGCGGTCCAGCCTGTAGGTATCCGATAGAGGCGCGACAAAGTGAATCTCTTCACTTTCAGGCGTGATGAACGGCTTGCCGTCCACAAGGCGCAGAAAGATGAATCGCCCGCCGAATCCATCCGCGCGCGCCGGCTGAAATTCCTGAAGAAAGATCCGCTTGCCGCCTTTGATCTCGAGAAACGTAGTGTTCTTCAACGCGGCGTTGTCCCTGCGCAAAAGCGCTGCCCCCTGCTGCGCATTAGCACCAGCTTCTGAAGCGTCGGACGTAACCGCGACCACGATATACTCCAGGAACTCGCCGGAAGCGAACTGTTTCAACTGCTCAGCCATCTCTTCCTTCACTCCAGCCTTCTGTTTCAACTCGATCATTCGGCTGAGGGCCTGGCGTATGGGCTTGGCCGAGAGAAAACGAACTCGGAAGAACAAATGGCTCGCGTCACGAGGGGTAGGAGCCGTCGGAGAATTTGTGCCGACTCTGCCTGTCACTGGTCCCCTGAAAGCCTCCATCGGAGAATCGAATGACTGCGTCTTTCCCCACGGCGAATCGTTGAGGAGCTTCTGCGCGTCCTTTTCAGACCACTCGGCGTACGGTTTCTTGTCCCACTGCGCAGGAGTGGTCAGTGAGAAAAGCAAAAGCAGACCCGGTATGCTTAGCACCAAAACACGTCTCGAGAGATTCATAGCTTATCCTCCTTAGCTTGTTTCAGCCGGCCTGCAACGTTGGGTGACCCGGAGCAGATTGCCACTGAACAGTTGAATACTTGCTCCTATTCTAAGAACGGAGCTTCAGAATCGTAGCACAATGCCCGCCGAAATGAGCGCGTTGTGCTGGCGGTCGCTCAGCGCTCGAACGTTCAAAGGCGGAAGATCGGCGTAGAAATCGCGCACTTCGCCCCTGATGCTCAGAATGGAGACAACTTTTACATCCAGACCAAAACCGAACGCAAAAACTGCGTTGGTCTCGGAGCTTCGATTCGGGTTGGGTTGATTATTGATGGTCGAGTCGCTTTCGCTGAAGTGTGCCAGCCCAAATCCCATCGTAGCGAACGGCGAATACTTCTTGCCCGGCACCAGCTTGAGTTTTATTCCGGGTGTGAAGAAGATGGACGAATAGCTGCCTGGAGAAAGCGCGTTTGTGGTTTTGACCGTCGTTCGCGGCGTGCCCGCAAGCGGGATTTCGAAGTACAGCGCAGCCAGGCGGGCATCAAAGAGCCGCCCCGCGTAGTTGATTTCGTAGGTGAACCCCGTGCCAAAACTCAAGAAGCCCGGTTGCGGCAGATCGAATCCCCGGTCGCCAATCTTCAATCCTCCGGAAGTAAACGCAACTTCATGCCTTTGCGCGAAGGCCGACTGCCCGATCAACAGCACCACAGACAGAATCAGTATCACTCTCAGTTTCATCATCCACCCTCTCTAAGAAAATCGACGAGCGTACGGTTCACCTCATCCGCCTTCTCGGTGAAGAAAACGTGACCCGTTTCTTCTAACTCGAGCAACCGCGCACCCGGTATCCGCTTCGCAATCATACGAGAATTATCCGGATCAACTAGCGTGTCTTCCGTTCCGGTGAGCACCAGAGTCGGGTGACTTATTTGTGCGAGCCGGTCAAACGTTTCGTGCTGCATCACCGCGCCGAGCTGAAGCAGATAAGACGATTTCGGTTGGTTGTTGCCGGCCATCACCGCAAGCGTCTCTTCGATAAGTTCGGGCCTCTCGTCAATGGTCTTCCTTGCGAATAGTAGCGGTACCGAGTGCTTGAGCGCATCCGCTCGGGGCATATCTCGCGACTCGTTGAAAAGGCGAACGGCCCATTCAGGCGAACGCGCCGCCGTGCGCGGGCCCGCATGTGTGCAAGCGAGCACCAGCCTCCGCACCCTCGCCGGGTGACGAAGCGCCAACTCTTGCGCGACCATTCCTCCAAGCGACACGCCAAACACGTGCGCGCTGGGGACGCCCAGCGCATCCAGCAGCGCAGCCGTGTCGTCAGCCATATCGGCAATCGTGAAAGGCTCCTGAGGTTGATCGGAGCGGCCGACGCACCGGTTATCGAACGAGATGACCCGGAAGTGAGGCGACAGGCCTTCAACTTGAGCTTTGAATCCCTCGCACGTGCTGCCCAGGCCGCGAATCAACAGCAGCGGCTCGCCCTCGCCGTGCACCTCGTAGTAAATCGTCAATCGACTTGTTTGAATCGCCGGCAATTGTAATCAATCCTCTAGAGGTGAAAGTTGAACGTTATGGTCTCAATACTCAAGCTTTCCGTCGTACATCATCTCTTTCACCTTATAGCGCATATTCAGCATGACCGTGCCGAGAGGCTCAGAGTGGAAAAGAACGTCTGCGGTTTCGGGCATGATGAAGGGCTTTCCGTCCACCATTCGAGGAAAGATATACCGCGCGCCGAGACCGTCGTTACCGGGCGGTTGATACTCCTTGATAAAGACGCGCTGGCCGCCGGCAAGCAGGTATGTGTTGTTTTTCAGCTCGTTGGTGGTGAGCTTGTAGAACGATGCCTGGGTTTGTTGCAGCAGTCTGCTGGCCTTGTCGGATTCGCTTGTGACCGTTATGACGATGTAGTCGGGAAAATCGGCGGCGGCGAATGCCTTGAGTCGCGCTGCGAGTTGGGCGCTGATCTTCTCTCTGTTGGTCAGCTCCATCAGGTGGCTGATCGCCTGGCGCACGGGCTTGGCTGACAGAAAGCGAATTCGAATGTTGACGTTAAAGACTTCCTGCACCCGGCTCTGGCTGGAGTCCGCGCGCGCCTGCCCGGTCATCTGCGACGTGTCAGTCAAAGCTTGCGTCTGACACCACGGCGAGTCGTTCAGAAGCTTCGTCGCCTCCTTTTCAGACCACTCGGTGTAAGGCTTTTTGTTCCACTGCGCCGAAAGGGCAAGCGGAAATGTGAGCACCAGCATGAATGAGCTGATCACAAAGACGCGGCATACAGGCTTCATGACACTGCCTCCGGCGGCTGAATTGTCGATTGATAAGTAACGGCTTCTCGGTCTGACGTGGTCGAAACCCGCGCCATCATAGCTCGGGTTCCGGTGTCAGTACAACTTTGAAATCGGGAAGTGGATGTGGATTGCGCGGGTCCAATGGCCGGCATTGTCAGCGCCGCGATCAAGCCGCCTTAGGTTCCGCGGGGAACGATCCCCGCTCGGTCTCACGACGCCTTGGATTCCAATTTCCGAAGCCGCCTAGCGATATTCTCGATGTCCGCTTCGGCGTGCACCCTGGTGCGATCTATTGCGTCGCACAGTTTATCGGAAAGCTGCAGTAATCCTGCCTTCATCTCATCCGACATTTCGGCGAATCGAGTATCAACACTCGCGAAGTCACGGTCGAGTCGCGATTCCAAAGCGTCAAATAGAGTGTTGACGCTCGTTTCTAACGTGTTGACCTTGGACTCTAACGCATCAAATCGAGAACTATGGCTCGTTTGCCCGTCCTGTACCTCGCGAATACTCGACGCTAACGCATCAAATCGAGAACTGAGGCTCGTTTGCCCGTCTTGCACATCTCGAAGGAGTCTAAACACCGCCGTAATAGTAGGTTGGGTGGTCTTGTCCTCTTGATCGCTATTCGTCAAATTGTGAGTAAGGTCGTCGCCGCCCATGTTTCATTCTCCTGAGAAAGTTTTCCGCTCGTCGTACGAGCGACCCAGGATCGTGATCGAATAGTGACATATCACTTGTGCACGAGCAAGTTACTTCATGTTATTTCATGTTGCGCAGTCCCCCCGGAATCGCCGCGCTTTCGTGTAACCCGGCTCGCTGCAAAACCGTCCTTGCCATTCGCCAACCTTATCAATTCTGGACTATGCTAGCAGTTCGCCGCGATCATCCGTCGTTCAGAGTCCAAGCGTTAGCTTGCCGGTCTCGTGCAACCTGAAGGTTGAACTCTGAACTGCCCAACCATCGTGTCGCTCTGCTACAAAAGGAGACCCTATGAAAAGACTCTACGCTCTCGCTTTCCTGCTTGCGCTGTGCGCGCCGCTAACCGCCGGCGCCCGTGAGGCGAAGGTCGTTCGCTACCCGCACTACAATCACGGCCGCATCGCGTTCACCTACCTGGCCGACATATGGACCGCCGACGAAGACGGCAAAAACATCAAACGCATAACGGCGAACAAGGCGCGCGATGTCTATCCGCGCTTTTCGCCCGATGGAAAGTCGATTGCCTTCTCTTCGGACCGCAACGGCAACTTTGATGTGTTCATCGTCCCGAGCGAAGGCGGCTCGGCAAAGCAACTCACGTTTCATTCCGCCGACGACACGGTGCTGGGATGGACCCCCGACTCGCGCGCGGTCTTGTTCGCTTCGAGCCGCGGCGACGACTTCATGGGAAAGCTCTATACCGTGTCGATCGACGGCGGAATGGAGCGCAACGCCGGCGCCGATATGGGTGTGAACGCCTGCTACTCGCCTGATGGCAAGAAGCTCGCGATCAATCGCAAGGGACAGGTCTACTGGCGCAAGTACTATCGCGGCGCCATGCAGACTGACGTCACGGTGATGGACATCGCGTCGAAGAAGTTCACCGACCTCACCGACTTCGACGGATTAGACTCATGGCCGATGTGGAGCACCGACGGCTTCATCTACTTCGTCAGCGATCGCGAAGGCAACGGGCTGACCAACATCTGGCGCGTCCCTGAAGCCGGGGGCAAGGCCGACCGCGTCACTTCATTCAAGGCCGGCGACGTGCGCTTTCCTGCAATCAGCGCCGACGGCAAGGTGATTGTCTTCGAGCACGACTTCGGCGTGTGGAAGCTCGACGTCGCAACCCGAAAGGCCGCGCCAATCAAGCTCGAAATCGCCGCCGAGACTCAAGAGAACCTGGCTGAAGTCCGAGACTTCAACTCGCAAGCGGACGATTACGATGTCGCGCCTTCAGGCCGCCGCATAGTCGTTTCCATTCACGGTGAGATCTTCACCGCGCCAACCGAGGAAGGCGACCTGCGTCAAATAACCGACAGTCCCGCGCGCGACAAAGAGGTGCTGTATTCGCCCGACGGCAAGTCGATAGCTTTCATCAGCGATCGCAGCGGGCGTGAGGAGATTTACATCATTGCGGTAGACGGCACCGGCGAGCCGCAGAAGATCACCGACCTCGATACGCTGAAGTTTTCATTCGCCTGGTCGCCCAGCTCGAAGGACATCGCGTTCACCGGGTCTGACAGCAAGCTTCGCAAATACTCGGTCGACTCGAAGCAGACAAGCGAACTCTCTTCCTCGAAGTACGGCAACATCGGAGCGCCCGTCTGGTCGCCCGACGGCAAATGGATCGCGTTCTCGAAACCCGACTACGTTCGAACATCTGATATTTATCTGATTCCCTCCGCCGGAGGCGAAGAGCACAAGGTCACCTTCGATTCGTTCAACGAAGGCAATCCGCAATTCACTCACGATGGCCGCAAGCTCTTCTTTGTTCGCACCGACTCGGGAGGGGGCGATCAGCGTTCGTCGCAGATCTACTCCGTCGCGCTCGAACGTGAAGAGCGCGATCCTGCCGATCCCGAAGACCGGCCCGAGGGAGGCGATTTGCAGGATCAATCTAACGACGCTGTCGCGCGCCGCGTCGCGGGCGCTCAGCGCAACGCTCCGCCGAAGGACATCAACATCGACTGGGCCGGCCTGAAGCGGCGAACCCGCCAGATCACGCGAATGCCGTTCGCCGTGTTTGAATACGCGATCGGCGCCGACAACCGCACGATCGTGTTTGTCACAACCGAGCCGGCAGGCATTCGAAACATCCCTGTGGTCTACTCGATCCAGGAGGACGGCCGGCGTCTAACTCGCATCACTGCGGGCGAGCCGCCTGCTGCAGACGAAGGCGGGGGAGGCCGCGGCGGTTTCGGCGGATTCGGGGGTGGCATCAACAACCTCAACATCTCCCGCGACGGCCGCACGCTATTCTTCCGTGAAGGAAGCTCTATCTACACGGTCGGGCTGGCTCCTGCTCCTGTTGCGGGCGCGGGCGCTCCGGCTGCTGCGGCGTCAGGCGGACGTGAAAGCGCGCGCCGCCGCATCAACTTCACCGCTCGGGTGAAGATCGATAAGTCCACCGAATGGGCCGAGATGTTCGACGACGCGTGGCGCACGATGAAGTATCGGTTCTACGACGCGGCGATGCACGGCAAGGATTGGGACGGCATGCGCGCGAAGTATCAACCGCTTGTCGAATTCGTAGGCGACCGGCAGGAGCTGCTCAACATCGTCAACGAAATGATCGGCGAATTGAACGCTTCGCACACCGGCGCCGCTCCGCCACCGCGAGGCCGTGAAGGCGGCGGAGTCTCAACCGCTCACCTGGGCGTCGAGCTTCAAGCCGATGACACGGCGGGCCGATACAAGGTGACTCACGTCTACGAAGAGGGTCCCGCCGACAAAGACTGGGTGAAGGTCAGCAACGGCGATTATCTGATCGCAATCAACGGCAAGCCTGTAAAGGCCGGCGACAACTACTGGGAGATGCTGAATCACCGCCTCAATCGCAAAGTGGAAGTCACCTTCAACAACAAGCCTTCCGAAGACGGCGCGTGGAAGAGCCGCATCGAGCCAGCCACGGGTCAGGCTTACTCGCAACTCCGCTACGAGCGATGGGTCAAGGATCGCCGCGCGCTAGTGGACAAGCTCTCAAACGGGCGCATCGGTTACCTGCATATTCAATCGATGAATCAGCCTTCGCTGCGCCGCTTTGAAAAAGAGCTGCGCGAGAACCACAACAAAGAAGCCGTGATAATCGACGAGCGGTGGAACGGCGGGGGCAACATTGAACAAGAGCTGCTGGCGATACTCGTACAGCGTGAGTATCAGATCTGGCAGCCGCGCGGCACGGAGGCTACGGGCCGTCCGTTCGCGGGGTTCTTCGGACCGAAAGTCGTGGTGCAAAATTGGCGGTCGGCGTCGAACTCCGAGATGTTCCCGGCAGGCTTCCGCGCTCTGGGCCTGGGAAAAGTGATCGGCACTCCTACGACAGGCGCGGTGATTGGAACTGGCAGCTACTCGCTGATTGACGGCTCGACCGTTCGCACGCCGGGAGTCGGAGTGTTCTTAGCCGACAAGAACCGGACGAACATGGAGAACTACGGGGTGAAGCCGGACATCCTGGTCGAGAACTCACCTGAAGACAATCTTGCGGGCCGCGACCGGCAAATCGAAACGGCGGTGCAAGAACTGTTGAAGGAGATCGGCTCGAAAGCTCAGCAGGCGCGGAAGGAATAATCGAGTCTCAAACACACAGGCACCAAGGCACGAAGGAGCACCAAGCCCCTCGTGTCTTGGTGCCTTTTGTTATTTCTGAGGCGGGTCATCCAAAGTAAGCATCCAAGAGAATCGCAAGGAGGTCTAAGCAATGAAGCAGAGAATCAGGAAGGGGCTCCTCTATACTTATACTGGGCTTTGTCGTCATGTTCTTGGGGAGATTAGCCTACGGCTATCTGGCACCGTCCGAACAGGCTGCTCTTAACGCAGAGAACGCTCTCAGCCGAGCGGCCATCACTGCCATCGGCGGAAGAGCCGATGGGTTCTCAAAAGCCAACTATGCCAGCGACACACTGAAGGTCCAGCGCGGTGAATTTGCGGACGCCATTAGCGTTGATCAGAAGTACGAGAAGGTTGCGTCCGTCGAATCGAAGACCAACGCCTTTGAGGAGGATGAAAAAGCTGTTCGGGAGCTGACTAACAAATATAGCGCGCTGATTCAGTTCGAGAAGTCGTCGGGTTTGCCCCGAGGCCGGCGGGTCGAACTCGCCATCGGCGTACCTCCTAACCGGTTCGAGCCGATGGTCGGCGAGGTAAGAAAGATAGGTGAGCTGGTATCGATCCGCATCGACAAGACCGACAAGACAAATGAGTTCAAGGAACTCAAAGCCAAACGCGCGTCACTGGAAAAGACTCGCGACGCATTGGTCAGCCTTAAGAGCAAACCGGGCAGGATCGAGGAACTCACCGCCCTCGAGGATCGCATTCTGGAAATCGAAGGACAGATACAATCCACCGGAGTCAGGCTCGGAGACTACGACCAGGAAAATGAGTTTTGCACGGTAATGCTTTCACTCGAGGAAAAAGGCGCCGCAACGCCCGGTATCTCGTTCCGGCATCGCGCGATCGTCGCACTCGCTTGGACGGTCAAGTACTACACGTTTCTGCTGGCTCTCTTGATATTCGGCACGCTGTTGACGTTGTTAGTTGTGGTCGTCCTGCAACGCCTCAACGTGATTCCTCCTCCGGCTAGTCAGTTGGCAGGCGCGTCAGAGTGATATTGAGTGCGAGACGCAAAGAAAAGGGGTCAAGGAGACTCGGTAGTGTGATATTCCTGCGTTTTCTGTGTTGGGTAGTGTCCTAAAGTTAGTAGCAGTGATTTTTTGGATGACCCGGATGACAACGCTGTCCTGCCTGGCTTGTGCGCTTGCGGCTCAGACCGACTTGATCGTTTCTGGAAACAGGGACCTGCTGAGCTTGAAAAACCATCAAGGTATCGACATTCTTACTGCTCCGAACCTGTTGGCTCAAATCCCCGGAGAATGACGGCAGGAGACTATGAAGATAAAAGAAGACCGCAAACTGAAAACCAATCGGCGGAATCAAGGACTCGATCGCCGCGCGTTCGTGAAGATGCTCCCGGCAGCCGGAGTAGCCGGTCTCGCCGCCGCTCACGGAGACTTCACGCTGGCTGAGGCCACGCAGCAACAGCAACAACCGCAAACACCTCAGCGCGTCACCAAAGAGATGCTCCACGCCGCCGAGCAGTTGATCGGCATTGAGTTGAACGACGCGCAAGAAACGATGGCGCTGCGAGGCGTCAATCAAGCTCTCGCGGGTTACGACACACTTCGCAAAATCGATGTTCCGCTCGACACCGAACCAGCCACTGCGTTTCATCCCGCGCTTCCCGGTAAGAAGTTTGACTGGAAGCCCATCAAGTTCAAGCTGACCAAACAAGAGATTCCTAAGTACAACTCGCTGGAAGAGGTCGCGTTCTTCACAGCGACGCAACTCGCTGAGCTGGTGCGCACGAAGCAAGTCTCGTCAGTCGATCTCACCAAGATGTACCTCGCGCGATTGAAGCGCTACGGCCCGAAACTGCTGTGCGTCGTCACGCTCACCGAAGAGCTCGCCTTGAAACAGGCTGCGGAAGCCGATCGTGAGATCAAAGGCGGCAAGTATCGCGGTCCGCTGCACGGCATTCCTTGCGGCATCAAAGACCTGTTCGCGACCAAAGGCATCAAGACCACCTGGGGCGCCGAGCCTTATCGCGACCAGATGATCGACTACGACTCGACAGTCGTCGAGCGGCTGCGCGAAGCCGGCGCGGTGCTGCTAGCAAAGCTCTCAATGGGAGCGCTCGCGCAAGGCGGGCGATGGTTCGCGGGAATGACCCGAAACCCGTGGCAAGTAGAGGAAGATCGACAGGGCTCGAGCGGGTCATCAGCCGGGCCCGCTTCGGCGACGGCGGCCGGGCTCGTGGGCTTCTCGATTGGAACCGAAACGCTTGGTTCAATCGTCTCGCCATCGGCGCGCTGCGGCGTAGTGGGACTCAGACCGACTTACGGCCGCGTGAGCCGTTACGGCGCGATGGGCTTGAGTTGGACGATGGACAAGATCGGTCCGCTCTGTCGCGGCGTTGAAGACTGCGCGGCGGCGCTGGCGGCGATCTACGGTCCGGATCAGCGAGACATCACGGTTGGCGACGCACCATTCAACTGGGTGCCCGACGTTCCGCTTTCGAAGATGCGCATCGGCTACCTGAAAGCCGAGTTCGAAGCGGGCGAAAACGAAAAGCAGAAGGCGTTGTACAAAGAAGCGCTCGACGCTTTGAAGACGGCGGGGGCCAACCTCGAACCGATCGAGCTGCCCAAGTTCTCAACCGGGTCTTTGCGCATAATCCTCGTCGCCGAAGCAGCGGCGGCTTTTGACGACATCACCCGCGACGGCCGCGTCAATCAGCTCTCGGGTCAGGCGCCGGGCGACTGGCCCAACTCGTTCCGCACATCGCGCTTCATTCCCGCAGTCGAGTACATTCGCGCGCAGCGGGCAAGAACTCTGCTGATGCGCGAGATGGACAAGCTGATGTCCAAGTGGGATGTGTTTGTCTCGCTGGCAGGGGGCAGCCTGCTTGTGACAAACCTGACCGGCCATCCTCAGGTGTGTGTGCCCTGCGGATTCATCGACGGTCTGCCGCGCTCGATCCTTTTCACCGGCGGTTTGTACGACGAAGGCTCGCCGTTGAGAGTTGCGTTGGCGTACGAGCGCGCGACTAAGTGGCACACGATGCGCCCGAAGATGGATTGGGCGTGAGTTCCTGCCCTGGCGAATAGACGATCAGCTCACCAACCTTGCATTGAGCTTGATCTCGGTTCCGGCGAGCGCCTTCGACACCGGGCAGTTCTTCTTAGCTCCCTCGGCGTGTTCGAGAAAAGTCTTTTCATCTACGCCGGGAACGTCGGCGGTCGTTTCCAGCTCGATCAACGTTATCGCGAAGCCGCCTTCCACTGGTCCCAGGTGAACCTTCGCCGTAGTCTCGATGCGCTTGGGCGAAATGCCCGCCTTCGACAAGCCTGCCGAGAGCGCCATCGAAAAACACCCCGCGTGAGCGGCGCCGATCAACTCTTCCGGATCGGTTCCCGTGCCTTCTTCGAACCGAGAAGCGAATGAGTAAGAACATACACGCGCGGGGTCTTGTTTTCAACAATTGGCGGAAACCAACGCGCCGAACGACTAAGCAAGTAGATGCGAAATTCAAAGCAGGAGGAACCGAAGATGGAAATCAATGTTTCGTGGTATCAGGTCGAGGACATGACCGCTGCAAAGAAGTTCTACGGCGAGGTGTTGGGCTTAAAGAAGACCTTCGAGATGGAAGGCTGGTGCGAGTTCAGCCACGCGGAAGGCGCGCCCTCGATAGGACTGAATCAACTGCGCGACGACGAGCGCGGCGCGACCGTAGTGCTTCGAGTTGACGATCTCGCGCGCTTGCAAAAGGAACTCTCGGCCAAAGGCGTCAAGTTTGAAGGCGAGATTCACGAAGTGCCGGGCGTCGTTCGCCTGGCGACTTTTCGGGACCCTTGCGGCAATCGCCTGCAGTTGATGCAGGTACTGATGCAGCAGTGATGTGTGAGGCGTGATACGTGACGCGTAATCCGTGATGCGTGGTTTTGTTTGGGCAGGGTCCATGCTGAGGGGCACACGGTCTATTGGCAGGATCACAGGTCAGGAAGGGTGGCTTGCCCCCGGTCCCGGAAGTCTGCGAACACAAAGAGCGGGGGCAAGCCACCCTTCCTGACCTGTGATCCTGCCAAACGGCAAAGTCGGCCTTGGTCCTCACCCCTCACGCATCACTTTCTTCTTGTCGATCGTGATTATTCCTATTTATTCTGAGCCTGTTTATGTTGAATCAGATTCCTATTGAGCAAGAGACGCAATTAGTCGAGCGCGCGGTTCACGGAGACGACGCTGCGTTCGGCGAACTCGTCGAGCCTTTTCGCAAGCCGCTGTTCTCGTACATCTATCGAATGGTCACGCTGCGTCAGGACGCTGAAGACCTGTGGCAAGACGTGCTGGTTCGCGTGCTCCAGAGTCTCCCAAGCTTTCGCGGCGAAGCGCGATTCAAAACGTGGCTCTTCGGCATTGCGACTCATGTGTGCATGGACCACCTTCGCGCGAAGAAACGGTGGCGCGTCGAGGCTCAACTCTACGGGCAACACGAAACCGAAGCCGACGAGAACGAGATTGCTAAGCTTGATGGATTGATCCACTCGCCCGACTTCGTGTTCGAGATGCGCGAGCACATCGCGTTCTGCTTTTCGTGCATAAGCCGCACGCTCGAGCCCGATGAGCAGGCAGCGATAATGCTTCGGGAAGTGTTGGGCTTTTCGAATCAGGAAGCGGCGACGGTGCTCGAAGTCTCCGAGCCGGTGTTTCGTCATCGCCTGTCATCGGCGCGGTCGAAGATGATCGGGAGCTTTGAAGGCCTCTGCCAGTTGATCAACAAGACCGGCGTCTGCTGGCAATGCAAAGGGCTGCAAGAGTTCGCAGGCGCGGGTCACAGCTCCAAGGAGTTG
This sequence comes from uncultured Clostridia bacterium, assembly GCA_964548075.1. Classification (GTDB taxonomy): domain Bacteria; phylum Acidobacteriota; class Blastocatellia; order UBA7656; family UBA7656; genus Onstottus_A. The sequence continues at coordinate 196,634 of CAZJQQ010000007.1, forward strand.
GTTCAGATCGAAGTGGCTCCTGGCGTTGAGGTCTCGCCGGATAGTCTGTTTGACGCGCGTTTGAACATTGTGCGCGAGACAGGCTTTCCCGAAAGCAAGACGCGCAAGATGCACGACCTGTTTTTTGAAGGGCTCACGCGCCGCGAAGAGTCCGGAGCTAGTCAGTAGTCCGATCTCAGAGTCCAAGGTTCAGAGTTCAAGCTTTCGCTTGCCTTACGTCACTCCGCCAAAACCGCAAGCTAAAGCTTGAACTCTGAACAGAGAATCGCCCGGATTAATCCGCGGCTTCCTTGTAGGCGACGACTCGAATTCGTCTGTAGTCGGCGAACCAGCTTCTGTCTCGAAAGAGCGTCGGCTTTAGTTCGCGTTCGACCTTGGCGATCACGTCTTCGCGTTTGCTCTCGGGAAGCGATTCGACGACGTTGTCGGCGAACGTGAACAGCCAGTTCCTCAAGCCCTTGTCGCCTTCGTCGAGTTTAGTCGGCCGATCGAAGTGTGTGGCGAACGTGACCCGAAACCCCTGGGTCCCCAGCAAAGTCGCGTACTCGCCGATGGAGGGATAATAACGAGCGAACGGTTCGGCGTTGATCGTCTCGCCCGCCGCCTCGACAGCATCCGTCAGCGCTGTGCGTATCGCTCGAATGTTTCCTTTGCCGCCGAACTCCGCGACGAATCGGCCTCCCGGTCTCAACGCTTCCCAGATGCATCGAGCTACAGCGGGCTGATCTTTCATCCAGTGAATCGCTGCGTTTGAGAAGACCGCATCGAACCGCTGATCAAAATGAAAGTCAGTAGCGTCGGCGATCTCGAACCGCAGATCCGGATAGAGTCTTCGCGCCTCTTCGATCATCGACTTCGATTTGTCTAATCCGATAACCTCGGCGCCGGCCGAGGCAATCTGGTTCGTCAGATGACCAGTTCCGCACCCGAGATCGAGTATGCGTTCGCCGGGCTGTGGCGCGAGCAACTCGACCACGCCCCGCCCATGCTTCCAAACGAACGCGTTCTTGCCGTCGTAGAGCGTTGTATTCCAGGTTTTTTCAGTTTGTTTTTGGTCTTCGTTCATCTCTGCTGCTTCACCTTCCTGTATGGGCCCAACAGGAATGCGCCCATCTTTCATCGATCCTTGAGCGCCAGTTGTTTGTCGTGAAGCTTCGAAAACGTTAATAGCGCAGTCACTGCTCCAACGAGCGCTAGCGCCATGTCCTTCTGGGTATCGAATACGTCGCCTTGCGTTCCAAGAAACGCGTCTCCCGCTGAGCCGGTCAATGCGGACACGATCCATTCCAGCAGCTCGTAGAGCGCGCTGACGGCAAGAGAAATCGATACGACCAACACAAACAACCATCGCCCACGCTTCAAGACGTTCAACTTCAACAGCACTTCTCGCGCGATCATTGCCGGCACAAAGCCTTGCGCGAAATGGCCCAGCCTATCGTAGTGATTGCGGCTCAACTCCAACTGATCGCGAATCCAGTTGCCGAACGGAACCTCCGCATAAGTATAGTGTCCGCCTACCATCAAGATGATCATATGCGTCGCGATCAGCGTGTACACCAGCGTCGTGAACCTGAAGCGTCGATAGGTCGCCGCCAGTATTACCGCGCCTATGATTGCCGGGAATACCTCGAGCAGCCATGTGAAATAATCGTGCGGGCGAATCGCCGACCACACAAAGACCACCGCGACCGCGAGCCAAAAGAAACGCAGGCCCTTCGGCTGAGCGTTCAGGTCTTTAGCGGAGTCCTGCGTCATCGGACTGGTCTGCGCTCTATAAAGCTGACGATGTGACGGGCGAGTTCTTCGCCCTTCTCTTCTTGCAGGAAATGCCCGGCGCCTTCGATCACGATTTCCGGCTCGTCCTTTGCCGACGGAATCAGCTTGCGGAAAAAGTGGTCGCCGCCGCGTGTCACCGGATCGCTGTCCGAGAACATCACCAGCGTGGGCTTTGTCCAGTGCGACAACGCCTCGCGAGCTTCGCGCATGTCGGCGGCGCCGGCCTGATCGGGTTCGATGGGAACGAGTCTTGGAAACATCTGCGCGCCCGCCTTGTACGTGGCGTCTGGGAAAGGCGCGTCGTATGCCGCGACTATCTCGTCGGTGATGGATTCGCGATTCACGGCGCTGCGCCGCACAATCGTTCCACACGGCATGTCGGGTGTGTTCATCGCATAAGCCCGCCACTTCAGAAAGCCTTCTGTGGCAGGGACGTCGCCCGTCGGCAAGCCGGTGTTCATGATGACCAACCTCGCGAAGCGGTCGTCCATCTGCGTCGCCACACGCAGTCCCAGGAGCCCGCCCCAGTCTTGAACCACCGCGGTGATCCCTCGAAGATCAAGCTTCTCGATGAATGCTGCAATCGTGGCGCGATGCATCTCGTACGTGTATTCGATTGGATTCGAGAACTTGTCCGAACGTCCGAATCCGATGAAATCCATCGCGACCACTCGATGACGCTGCGCCAGGATGGGAATCATCTTGCGATAGAGGTATGCCCAGGTAGGCTCGCCGTGCAGACACAGGATCGTTTCGCCCTCGCCTTCGTCGATATAGTGAACACGAGCGCCGTTGATCTCGACGTAGTGCGGCGCGAACGGAAAGTCGAGCAGCTTTGCGAATCGCTCGTCGGGCGTGCGTAGTAATGGCATTTCGTTACCTCCGTATTCACTAACCCCCGCTCGATAGGTTCGTAGTTCGGCCTTGAGGCGGAAGTTTGTAACTGTAGCTCAGACCCAGTCCGGACGTGAACAAACTTCCGCCTAAAGGCCGAACTACAAACTACAAACCGCCCGCGCATTCGAGCACCTGGCCCGACACATAATCCGACAGCGGCGACGCGAAGAACAGAATCGCGCCGGCTGCTTCCTGAGGCGTGCCCGCGCGTCCCATCGGGATCATCGGGGTCGTGCGATCCAGACGCTCGGCCGGGATGCCGATCGCGATGTCAGCATCGCCACGGTGAATCGTCTCGCCTTTCTCCTTCGCTTGCGTGAGCCGTGTCTCGATTCGCCCGAACGCGACGCAATTGACTTGAATGTTGAACTGTCCCCACTCCTTCGCGAGCATTTTGGTCAACCCGATCACGCCGGCTTTGCCCGATGAGTAGTTCGCCTGACCGGGATTGCCGCGCGTGCCGGAGGTCGAGCTGATGTTCACGATCTTGCGGGCCACCGCCGCGCCTTGTTCAGCCTTCTCACGTTTCGCGGTCTCGCGCAGAAACGTCGAGGCAGCGCGGATGATTCGAAACGGCGCGGTCAGGTGAACGGCCAGAATCGCCTCCCATTGCTCATCGGTCATCTTGTGAATCACCGCATCCCAGGTGTAGCCGGCGTTGTTGACGATGATGTCTATCCTGCCGAACTTTTCGATCGCTGCGTTGACAAGCAAGTCCGGAAAGGCGCGATCGGTCACATCGCCGGGGACGCTCAAGGCCTGGCCGCCAGCCGCGACAATGGCTCCCACAGCCTGTTCCGCGGGCACGGGGTCGATATCGCTCAGAACGACGCGCGCGCCGTTTTGCGCGAAGAGTTCCGCCGCCGCGCGACCGATCCCACGCCCGGCGCCGGTGATGATTGCAGTTTTGCCTTGAAGAAGTCCTTCCATGTTTTCCCTCCGCGATGCGTGAGGCGTGAAGCGTGAAACGTGATTCGTGACGCGTGATGCGTGACAGCAAGCTGGGTTCGGTCACGCATCACGTTTCACGCATCATCACTTCTTGAATATCGCTTTGGAGATCATCGCATGCACGCCTTTGTTGCCGTCAACGAGCTGAGTGATCTCAAGATCCGCCGCGACGCTCGCGAGCATATACGCATCATCCCGCGTGAGGTGCTTTTCCTTAACCAGGAAATCTATCATCTCGCGCAGCGCCCCCTTCGTCGCTTCGGTCAGGTCTTCGTGAATCCCCATCGTTATGAAGTGCGAAGCCGTCTCCGCGCGCGGCCATTTCAAATGCATGTCTTTGCGCACGATCAACTGAAACGTTCCAATGAGCGACGTCTCAAGGGCTGTGATATCTACCTCGCCGTTGCCCTGTCCCGCGTGGCCATCGCCAGCCAGAAACAACGCGCCTCGCACGTGAACCGGGATGAAGAGCGTCGTGCCCGCGACCAGTTCCTTATTATCGAGATTTCCGGCGTGAATCCAGGGTGGCGCGCTGCTTATCCGGCCCGATACGTCAGGCGGTGCAACGCCCATGCTTCCGAAGAACGGCTTCAGCGGTATTTCGATCCCATCGGCGAAGCGACCGATCATCCGTTTCTCGTCGAGCGGGATAATCTTAATCTTCGGATACGGAAAATCCTCCGGGATGAATCCCCGGCCGGGACTGAACGCGTTGTAGGCATATGGTATCGCGAGCTTGATCGTCTTTATTCGGACTTCGAGCACGTCGCCGGGTTCGGCGCCTTCGATGAAGATCGGCCCGGTCAGTATGTGCCCGCCCGGTCCCTTGTTCGTGACCTCCCTGGTGATGTCACGAAGCGATTGCTCGACCTGTTCAGGAGGCACGCCGGCGGATTCGAGGCGCGACGGGCTTGAAGTAATGAGCGTTTGAATCTCGACTGTGTCACCGGACTTGATTCGCAGCACCGGCGGAGTGCTCGCATCGTAATATCCCCACGCGACGGTCTTCCGGGTAGGCTTGAGCTGGTGCTGGCCAAACGTGTCGAGCACGCTCAAGCAGAGGACGGCGATGATTAACATTCCGATTCGCTTCATAATAGTTCTCCGAGTATCGCGCAAAGACGCTAAGGCTCAAAGTCGCGGAGTTCGCAAAGCAACGCGAGTCTAGCACAAGGGCGATGACGCGTAGAAGCGCGGTCATTGAGATTTTGTTGCCGTTGGGTCACGGCTCGAATATCATTCCCCATCGTTGGAGTTTAGCCGAGAGGTAACGCATGAAAGGAATTGTCCTGGCGGGCGGGCTGGGTACGAGGCTGGCGCCGCTGACGCGTGTGACAAACAAGCACCTCCTGCCAGTGTTCGATCAACCGATGGTCCACTATCCGATCCGCACGCTGATCGACGCCGGAATTACCGACATCTTGATCGTGACTGGCGGCAACAGCGCGGGCGACTTCTTAAAACTGCTTCGCAATGGGGCGGAGTTCGGGCTCAACCGTCTCAACTACGCTTATCAAGAAGGCGAGGGTGGGATCGCGGCAGCGCTCGGGTTGGCGGAACACTTCGCCGATGGTGGGCCGGTGTGCGTGGTGCTCGGCGATAACATTTTGGAGAAGAGCATTGGGACCTTCATCAGGAAGTTTCGACATCAAGGCTCGGGAGCAAAGATACTGCTGAGCGAGGTTCCGGACCCGCAGCGCTTCGGCGTCCCGGTATTTGAGAACGACCGGGTGGCGCGAATCGAAGAAAAGCCAACCGATCCGAAATCGCAATACGCAGTCATAGGCGTGTACATGTACGACAACCGCGTGTTCGAGATAATCAAGACACTGAAACCCAGCGGGCGAGGCGAGCTCGAGATCACCGACGTAAACAACGCCTATATCGAGTCGGGCGACTTAAGCTGGGATGTGATCGAGGGGTGGTGGACCGACGCGGGCACGTTCGAGAGCTTGCTTAAGGCGTCGAACTTGATAGCGGAGCTGCGGGCAAGCATATGAGCCGGTGATCAAGCCTGGCGACCGGGCATCAACCGGGCTATCATTGGATCACCGAAAGCCGTTAAGCCGTAAAGCCAACTTGAATCTCCGGGAGGTCGTTATGCCAAAGACCGTTCGTGACATCATCAAGGATCGCAAAGAGGTCTACTGCATCTCAAACCAGACGACGGCGGCTGAGGCCGCGCGCTTCCTGAAGGACCATGGAATTCGCGCCACCGGCGTTTGCAACCTGTCGGGTAAGATTGTCGGCGTCGTCTCGCAAAGTGACATATCCGACAAGGTCGTCGCCGAGAATTATCGCCCGTCAGAGGTGAGCGTGCAGTCAATCGCCAGCGCGAACCTGATCAAGGTGACTTCTGAAACAGAGATCGATACAGCGCTGGAGATATTGCAACAGCACGGCTTGTATCACCTGATCGTCGAAGACGCCGATGGCAAGTTCCTGGGGATGGTTTCGATGCGCGACTGCGTTGCGATGAAGGGGGAAGAAGAGAAGGAGCGCGCGGAGATGTTGAAGGACTATGCGTTCCCGAGCTATTGAGCCGCGCCCGCTAATTCAAGTCGGCTTGGTTGGGTGTTCGACGGCGTGGTATAGAACAGACCATGGCGAATCGAAAGGCAGCGTCCGAGACGTAGTTGTGGAAACCTGTGTTTTGAAGAATGGGCACGGAGAAGCGCCAATGATTGAATTCAGAGTAGAACAATCCGCGGTGACCTATCGCTGGACATTCGATAGCATTCTCGCCTCGCTGCCTACGCCAGGAACTAAGGCGTTCTCAACTCTCTGTCGTGAGTTGGAACCCTACGGAATTTCACCAGCCGGAATTTCTTTAGAATCGCCTACATCGTTTCTCTCCGATGTTATCTATCGCATAGCACTCCTCGATGGGCGTGTTGCGCTTCGCATTTCATACAGTGGGTTTGAGATGATTGTCGACTCTCTGTTGCAAGGAGACGATGAGTTACTAGTAAAGGTACTAGACTCGGTATTTGGCATTCTTGGAGAAGTTGACCCCAATGCTAGTGTGGGGAAACCGGAGGTTGCTTTGACTTCACATCTGACCTTGCTAACGACGGATGTGGATGCGTTTCTACGCGAACAACTGCCTCAAGTTGGGGCTCAATTGAACTTCACCCCTGAGGCGTTTGCCTATGGCGTTAGGCCCAAGGACGCCGAAGACAAGCGAGATGCTCGCCTGGTTGTAATGAGATCTGAGCGCTTCAAGAACGCCGTGTTCATCAACTTTTTGCTGACATATAAGGCTCCCGTAAGCGCGGCCGTGGCCAGAGAAAGGATAAGCGACGAATATGAACGAATGCTCACCCTGCTTGACCTAAAGCCGGGTGAGAAGTCGCAATGAAGGAGGCTGATGATGATGGACAACGATCTGTTAAGGTCAATGCTAGGCGGGCCTCAGAAAGTAACAAGGCCTTCACGCTACGCTCCTCTCGCATCGAGAACTGTTTTCCTCGGGTTTCCTCCCGAACTGCAGGGTGCGTTCAGCGTGCGACAGGCGATAGTCACCGAGCACGCTTGGGGCGATCGGTTTTCCCCCAGCGTGGCGATATTTCCAAGATCGAACCGGATTATTGTCAACGAACACGGTGTGTTCATACCTCAGAATGTGCTCGGTAAGGATGTCGTTGTCGAATCGGAAAGAGAGCTGCTTCATGGCGGAGGTGTTCGCGTTATTGTATCGGCCCAACCTCGTAACAGGCAGGTTGAACCTCCCCGGAGGGTTGAAGTCATCGATTGTTCGCGCGAGCTGCGATGGGTCAAGGAGCATCGCCCGGAATACGTTGGCCAGTGGGTGGCTCTCGATGGAGATCAACTCCTGGCTAACGGACCAGTTGCACAAGAAGTCTACGACAAGGCTCGTGGCCTCGGAGTTCAGGTTCCGACGGTCCTAAGGATCGAGGCTTCAGACGAATTGCCCTTTGGAGGATGGTGAGCGTGAAACATAACCTCACCTTTGATACTTCGCATCTGTACGATCCAGCTGAACCCGGGATCACAGTGCCTGTGGAGCTACAGGTTGGCGATAAGCAAGTGCGAGTCCCTGACGCGAAGTTAGACACAGGCGCTGCGAATTGCATATTCAAACGAGAATATGGCGAGTTGTTAGGCTTGCATATTGAGTCAGGCGAGCGACAGGTATTTGGAACGGCGGAAGGACCATTCGTCGGGTTTGGACACCAAGTGTCGTTGTCCGCTTTAGGGTTTGAGTTTAGTACAACCGTGTACTTTGCCGATTTCAAATATCCGCGCAACGTGCTTGGAAGGTATGGGTGGCTGCAACAAATGCGAATCGGCATCATTGACTATGACGGCAAGCTGTTCGTCAGCGAACATGATGACGAGAACTGACCAAATCCACTCACTCGTGCCGCAGCGCCGCGATCGGATCGAGGTTCGCCGCCTTTATCGCAGGCCATAAGCCGAAGACTATTCCCACCGTCACCGATCCGAAGAACCCGAACGCCGCAGCCCACAACGGTATCGCCATCGTAAGCGCCGGAACCAGAGCTGAAACTACAACGCCAAGCAGCCAGCCAAAAAACAAGCCGGCGAGTCCGCCAATTCCAGTCAGAGTCACCGCCTCTGTCAAAAACTGCCAGACTATGTCCGAGCGGCGCGCGCCCACGGCCTTGCGTATGCCAATCTCTCTTGTGCGCTCGGTGACCGCGACCAGCATTATGTTCATCACCCCGACACCGCCAACCATAAACGAGATCGACGAGATAATGATCATCACGAAGAATACTGCGCCCACGATGTCGTCGAACGTGCTGATGAACGAGTCGGGCGTGCCTATCTCAAAATCGTTGTCCTTGTCGATCGAGACATTGCGTCTCCGCCGAAGCACCTGTTCGATGCCTCCGATGCCCTCCTTCATTTCACCCTCTCGCATTCGCACGATCAGAAAGTGATCGTCCTTTGACGGGTACATCTTGTGAAAGGTCCAGTACGGGATAAAGATGTCGTTGTCTTCCTGGTTCTCAGAACCGAATGGACCTGCCTTCTGTTTCTTCACCGTGCCGACTACGGTGAAGTCCTGGCCGCCAACGTTTACAGTCTTGCCGATCGGGTCCTCCGCCGGGAAGAGAGCTTCGACAACGTTGAACGCCAGTACACACACATAAGCCTTGTGCAGATTTTCCGAGTCGTTGAAATAGCGGCCTTCGGCGATTGGCACATTCATCACCAGTTCGGCTACCGGAAAGTTCCCTATCAACTGGGTTCGATTCATCGCCCGGTCTCGATAGCGAACCTCCGGAGGCGGCGGAGGCGGTTCACCGGGAAGCCCTATCATGTAGGGGATGCCGGCATAGATATGCTCAACCTGAGGAACCTCGCGTTCAATCGCCAGAGCGTCTTCGAGCGAAAGCGGTTTCCGATTCAGAACCTCCGTTGAGGGCTTGCTGGTCATGATGAACGGGTAACGCCAGAGGTAGACGTTTCGCGTGCCGAAGCTCTCGGCGTTGTCCAGCACTGATTGGCGAAAGCCGTTCAACACAGCGGCCATCGCGACTATAACCAGGACGCCAATGAACACGCCCAAAATAGTGAGCGCCGCACGAAACTTGTGCGCGACCAGCGTTTGCATCGCGAGTGTTGTGTTCTCTTTTACGCTCGACCAGTTCATTCTGACCTCAGCGCTTCGATCGGATCCAGCCGCCCGGCGCGGCGCGCCGGATAAATGCCGAAAAAGACCCCGATGATAGTCGAAAGCGTCAGAGCTACAATCGGCGCCCACAAGGGAAACGACGATGGCATGAACAACGAAAGAACCCAGGAAATGCACCACGCAAAGATGATCCCGCCCACGCCTCCCGCGCAGCACAACACAACCGACTCGACCAGAAACTGGTTCACCACATCTTGTTGCCGCGCGCCGACCGCTTTCCGAATCCCTATCTCCTTCGTGCGCTCGACGACCGACACCAGCATGATGTTCATGATCACTATGCCGCCGACGACGAGGGATATCCCTACTACGAACAGTGAGACCGAAAAGATGGTAGCCGTAAGCTGGTCGAATAATTCGTTAACGCCCTCCGAAGTGATCACACCGAAATCATCCTCTTCGTGGTAGTCCAGATGATGCAGCGTGCGCATCACCAGCCTCGACTGGTCCTGCGCCTGTTGCATCTGTCCCTCGCGGCCCCTGATCGAGATGTTCACCGTGCGCCGCGAGCCGTAGATCTTCTGAAACGTTGAAAGCGGTATCTTCGCGAAGTTATCGCGCGAGAATCCGAATACCGACCCCTTCTTCTCGGCTACTCCGACAACCGTGTACCCGTGATCGTCTATTTGCATGTTCTTGCCGAGAGGATCGACGCCAAGGAAAAGCTTCTCCGCAACGTCGGCGCCGATGAACGCCACAAACCGCGAATGTTCCTCGTCCCAATCCTGAAGCGCCCGCCCCGTCTCGACTCCGAAGCCTTCGATGTCCACGATGTTCGGCGTAATACCCGACATCCCAATATCCTCGAGCGACTGCCGCCCATATCGCACATCCACCTGCTTGTGCGTCTCGACTCCAACTAATTCGCAAGCGGCGCAAGAGCGCCTTATTGAATCGGCCGCGTCGGCGTGAACATCCGGATTGCGGCGAATCATCTCGAAGAACTTGTCCAGGTTTGTCGTGATCGGGAACTGTGTGATCACGAAGGTGTTCGGCCCGAAGTTAGAAACCTTCTGCTTCCAGTATTGATCAAGTCCCTGGATGATGGAAATGACGGATATGATCGAAGTGATTCCGATGATGATGCCGAGCAGCGTCAAAAACGATCGCAGCTTGTTCGCGCGCAGCGAATCTATCGCCACCCCAGCGTAGTCCAGAAACCCGGCGTGTCCGCCCTGTTCCTGACTCACCGCGTGGCCCGTTTTAGTGATTGGTAAAGCCGTCCTCGTCGCCATAAGACCTTATTTGGTTATAGCCGCCGGTGCTGTCGCGGTCAATGCTTCGATCCCGCAAACCGTTGCCTTTACAATCTCAGCCTGCTTGTGCGATTGTACCGAACACCCGAAAACCAGACGTTGGATTCTCATCTGATCATGACGATAGGGAAGCGATTCGGGTTCTGCTGAACCAGAAGCGAGCGGCTGATGAGCATAGTCGAGGGACTAAAGAGGAGCGCCCGGGAGAGTCCGGGGAAGGTCGCCTCAATCTGCGGCAGCACCCGCCTCAGCTTTAAAGAAGTGGATGAGAGAGTCAACCGCCTCTCGAGTGCGCTAGCCGGACTCGGGGTCACGCGAGGCGATCGCGTAGCCATCCTCTCGCTCAATTGCCATCGCTTCTTCGAGCTTTACTACGGCGTGCCGCAGCTTGGCGCCATCGTGGTGCCGATAAACTTTCGCCTCACGTCGCCGGAAATCAAATATATCGTTGACCATTCAGGATCGAAGGCCATAGCCGTCGATCCGGCTCTTGCGCCGCTGATCGAAGCCGTTCGTTTGCAGCTTGAATCGGTCGAGCATTTCATCTTGATGAGCGATGAGCCCCGCGAAGGCTATCTCGCTTACGACGAGTTGCTTGCCGGCGGCGCGCCCGACTTCGACGCGCCGGAGGTGAGCGACGACGAGCTGCTTGGATTGTTCTACACATCGGGCACGACCGCTGAACCAAAAGGCGTGATGCTGACGCACAAGAACATGCTTTCGAACATCGCGCACTCGGAAGGCGTCTACAACTATCAGACTGACGACATCTACCTTCACGCGGCGCCGATGTTTCACCTGGCTGACGGGGCGGCCGTCTTCTCGCACACGTCTCGCGGCGCAACCCAGGCGTTCATCCCGCGGTTCGAACCTAAGCAGGTGCTCGAAACGATCTCGCGCGAACGCGTCTCGCTTCTCCTGCTTGTGCCGACGATGCTCAACTTCTTGCTTCAACACCCGGACCTCGATTCGTACGACCTATCATCGCTGCGTCACCTGACCTACGGGGCTTCCCCGATCGCGCCCGATCTGCTGCGCAGGGCGATGAAGATTTTGAACTGCCAGTTTGGGCAGGGCTACGGGTTGACCGAAGCCTCGCCGCTTCTGACTGTGCTCACTCACGAGGATCACCTTGTCACCGGTGAGACAGGCGAGCGGCGCCTTGCTTCTTGCGGCAAGCCTGTCGAAGGCGTCAATGTGCGAGTGGTGAAAGAAGACGGCTCAGACGTGAAGCCCGGCGAAGTCGGCGAGATCATCGCGCGCGGTCCGAACATCATGCTTGGCTACTGGAAGCGGCCCGTGGACACCGAAGACGCATTGCGCGATGGGTGGCTTCACACCGGAGACCTCGCGACCGTCGACGAAGACGGATACATATACCTGGTCGATCGCAAGAAAGATATGATCGTGACCGGCGGCGAGAACGTTTACTCGACCGAGGTCGAAGCCGTGTTGTACGCTCATCCGGCAGTAAAGGAAGCGGCAGTCATTCCGATTCCCGATTCCGATTGGGGAGAAGCAGTGCATGCCTGCGTTGCTTTGCGAGATGGAAAACAGGCGACGGCAGAAGAACTCGCGGAGTTTTGCCGGGAGCGGCTGGCAAACTACAAGGTGCCTCGGTCGATCGAGTTCATCGAAGGCGAATTGCCAAAGGGCGGCACTGGAAAGATACTCAAGAAGCAACTGCGCGAGCGATATTGGAAAGACAGAGAGCGGCGAATAAGTTGAGAGCGACGAAGAAGAGTTCGTAGTACGGCCTTTAGGCGGAAGTTTGTAGCACAATGACCGGACTGTGACCAGGTACAAACTTCCGCCTAAAGGCCGTACTACGAACTCTTTCATAGGAGAGATTGAATGAACCTTACTCTTACACCAATCAGATTCAAGCAGCGCGCCGAAACATATTTTCCAAACAAGGTCGGAATCGTAGACGGCGACATCCGAATGACCTATCGCGAGTTCGGCCAGCGAGCGAATCGCTTGTCAAACGCCCTCATCGATATGGGCATCAAGCGAGGCGAGCGGGTCGCATGGCTGGGTTACAACAGCCACGAATTGCTCGAGGCTTATTACGGCGTCGTGCAGATGGGAGCGGTGCTGTTGCCGCTCAACATAAGGCTCACTCCCGCCGAGATTGCGTTCATCCTGAATGACTCGGACTCAGTCGCGGTGTTTTACAACCGCGACCTGCAGCCGATCGTCGATGGGGTACGCAACCAGTCGCCCGAGGTCAGGCAGTACATCCCGCTTGAATCGAACGGCGACGGCAACGACTACGAAACCCTGATAACCGCTGCTGGAGCCGATTTCACGCCTCCCTCCGACATCAAGGACGACGACCTCGCCGAGCTGTTCTACACGTCAGGCACGACCGCCAACCCGAAGGGCGTGATGATGACCCATCGCAATCTCTACATGCACGCTTTGCAGGTCATCGCCGGGCTCGGTGTCGACGACACAGTTATTCAGCTTCACACGATCCCGCTGTTCCACGTGAACGGTTGGGGCACGCCGCACACGCTGGCGTGCATGGGCGCGCGCCACATCCTCGTCAAGAAGTTCGATCCGACTGAGGTGCTCGAGCTGATTCAGAAGGAGCGCGTGACCAACTTCGCAATGGTGCCGACCATGGCGAACGCGATAATCCATCACCCCTCGCTCGGAGAATACGATTTGTCGAGTCTCGACTATATCGCAATCGGCGGCGCGGCTTCACCGGTCGATTTGATCCGGCAGGTCGAGCAGAAGCTCGGCTGCCGCGCTTACGGAGGATACGGGTTGACCGAGACCGTGCCGGTGTTGACTCAATCATTCATCAAAGATCACCTCAAGGACGAGCCCGACGAAGAGCGCTGGCGGCGACAAGCGATGGCCGGCTTCCCTATGCCGGGCGTGGAGATCGACATCTTCGACCCGGACGACAAACCTGTGGCGCACGACAACACAAGCGTCGGCGAAGTGGTCGTCCGCGCAGACAACGTGATGGCCGGCTACTGGAAGCTGCCTGAAGAAACAGCGAACGTTATGCGCAGCGGGTGGTTTCACACAGGCGATATGGCGACGGTTGACGAGCACGGCTACTTCCTGATCGTCGATCGCAAGAAGGACATCATCATTTCGGGCGGTGAGAATATTGCTTCGATCGAAGTTGAGAAGGCAGTCTACTCGCATCCCGCGGTCTTCGAATGCGCAGTCGTGGCCGTGCCGGATGATCGATGGGGCGAAGTCCCGAAAGCCCTCGTCGTTGTAAAGCCCGGCGAGTCATTGAGCGAGCAGGAAGTGATCGATCACTGCCGCACGAAGCTGCCAGGGTTCAAGGTTCCCAAGTCCGTCGAGTTCTTAGACGCGCTTCCCAAAGGCGGCACTGGGAAAATATTAAAGAAGGAGCTTCGCGAGAAGTACTGGGCAGGCTACGAGAAGCGAGTGCATTAGTTTGTATGATCCATTTCGCTAACAATCACAGTTCAGAGTTCAACAAGTTCAGAGTTCGAGGTTCAGAGTTCAACCTTCAGGTTGCTCTTATTCCGTCGGGCAAGCTAAAGCTTGAACTCTGAACCCTGGAGGAAACATGGCTGAGACGAAAATAGTTGTCATCTATCCACGTCCGACCGACGTGGATGCCTTCGAGAAAGCTTACGTTGAGGAGCACGTGCCGTTGGCTGTAGAAAAGATCAAAGGCATGACGAAGTTTGCGGCGACCAAAGTGGTCGGAACTCCGGACGGCAGCACGCCCCCGTTTTACAGGATCGCCGAACTGTACTTTCCTTCGATGGAGGCGCTCCAGAAATGCGCAGCTTCGCCGGGGATGCAGGACGCAGCGGCGCATGCGTTTGCTATTTCTACCGGCGGGCCGCCGATCATTTTGGTGGCTGAACAAGAAACGACTACGTTCTAGCAGGGTTCCGCCACGAAGACTCGAAGACACCAAGCCGCACCAAGTGCGCTTCGTGCTCCTTCGTGCCTTGGTGTCTTGGTGGCAGAACTGTTTTCACCGGCCTGCCAGGGGCCCCCCGTGTGCACGAGACAAGGAAGCACCTTCAACTGAGGAGCATTGCCATGTCGAAAACTGTCTTACTCGCGCTACTCATCGTGTCGCTGGCGGCACCGCTAACAACGGCGACCCAACTAAAACAGCCGGTCGTTAGCGGCACGCGCTACCCGCGGCTGGTCATCCGTAACGCGATGATCGTCGATGGCAACGGCACCCCCGCATCCGGACCAAAAGACATCGTCGTCGAGGGCAATACGATCACCGAAGTCGTCTCGCTCGATCCAGTCGCGCTTCGCGAAGGTAGAGCTAAGCGGCCCGCAGGCGACGTCGAGATCGATGCTACTGGTAAATATGTGCTGCCGGGCTTGATCAACGCTCACGGGCACGTTCAATACGAGCGAGGCGGCATCCCGCAGCCCGTCGATTACTGTCTGAAGCTGTGGCTCGCGTGTGGCATCACCACCGTCCGCGACGTCGGAAGCGATACGAAGCAGACGCTGCCGCTCCGCGACAAGAGCGCGAAAGGCGAAGTCACCGCGCCGCGCTTGTTCATCTACCCGATGTTCGGCTATCCGCCGGCGCCACGCAACGCCGAGGAAGCTCGCGCTCGCGTGCGTGAGATAAAACAGATGGGCGCGGATGGAATAAAGATTCTCGGCGTCGACCGCGACATAATGGCTGCGCTGCTGGACGAAGCTCACAAGCTCGGGCTTCGCGTTGCTCATCACGTCGGCGTCGAAGAGACTACGGCGTGGGATGACATCAAGTACGGGACAACATCAATCGAACATTGGTATGGAATACCCGACGCGGCGATTGAAAGCGGCCGCCAGAATTTTCCGTCGAGCTACAACTACAACAACGAAGTCGATCGCTTTCGCTATGCCGGCCGTCTCTGGCGCGAAGCCAATCCCGAGAGGCTGACCAAAGTGCTCGAAGGCATGGTCGCGGCTAACGTGGCGTGGGACCCGACGCTTGATATCTACGAAGCAAGCCGCGATCTTCAACGCGCGCAGACGCAGCCGTGGTTCGCGGAGTATCTGCACCCGACTCTCGAAGAGTACTTCAAACCGAATCCGGCGAATCACGGCTCGTACTTCATCGGCTGGTCGTCGACGGATGAGACTTTCTGGAAGGAAAACTATCGGATATGGATGGCGGCGCTTCGCGAGTTTGACCGGTTGGGCGGAACGATCGGAGCAGGCGAAGACTCCGGGTTCATCTATCAAATGTATGGCTTCGGTCTAATCCGAACGTTGGAGCTTCACCAGGAAGCGGGCTTTCATCCCTTGAAGATCATTCAGCACGCGACGGGCAACAACGCGAAGATTCTCGGGCAAGAAGACAAACTCGGCCGCGTGCGCTCCGGTTACTTAGCCGACTTGATCGTAGTGAACGGAAACCCGCTCGAGAATTTGAAAGTGCTTTATCCCACCGGCGTCGATGAGATCAAAGACGGCAAGACCGTGCACACCGGCGGAGTCGAATGGACGATCAAGGACGGGATTCCATATCACTGCCCGACTCTGATGAAAGAGATTAAGGAGATGGTGGCGAAGGCTCGAGCGGAACGAGGGGCTAAAGCGGCGCGGCAATAGTCGCGAATTGTCAATGGAAACAGAAACCCAGTATCGACGCGGCGACAAGATCGGAGGACGCTATGAGGTCCATAAGATCCTCCTAGGTGGGCGTAGCCTCTGCCCGTTTTGGTCAAAGGTTTCTTGACTATTAGGACGGCTCACCGAGCACCCGCGTTACCGGATGGTGGACGATCCAGACTTCCTCTTCGTCCAACGCTTGCATCACCAGCGAACGTACGTCGTGGAGGTAGCTGGTCAGTTTGACGAGGTGCGCGGAATCCTCGGCATCCAGATCAAAGTCGCAGAAAACAACATGAATATCGTCGCGAACAACATCACCTCGCGAGCTTGAAACGCAAAGCCCAGTAAAAGGCGAGGTCATCGTCGAGCCGCCACGCGAGTAAGCTAACTCTTCCGCTAGCCAGTCAGTAATCGCTCTGTAGTCCCCCGATTCGGTCCTGATCGGGAGGAAGATCTCAACGCGAGTTCGCTTCTCTAAGGGCACGGAGTCTCTCTTTGAATTTGGCGGCACGTTCTGGGAAAGAAGCCATTCGCCTCATCGTCTCCTCAGGCGAGTTCTCCATCGTAATTGGATGACGGCGGCCGTTGGGCTTCTCGTTCTCCCTTTCGCTCGGCTGATCAACAGTGTCTGGCTTGGTCATAGTACGCAACCTCCCAATTGACGCGATTGTATCAAGGAATGTCTTGATCACCGCAGCCAAAACACTTCACTTCTGCGACACGATCAACTGTTGAATCGCGGGTGGAATCTCATGAAGCTCGCTCTTCCCAAACCCCACGTTCGCGAACATCCGATCAAACTCAGCAAACGTGTAAGCGTCCCCGCTCGGCGTCCCTGCCAGCATCGTCAAGCTGAATCCCGCAACGCCCGGAGGCGACACGCGATCATCGTTAGGCACGAACTCGAGCGTTACCGCTCGGCCGCCTTCCGCAAGCGCCGCGTGGACCTTTCTCAACAGCTTCTCGTTGGTCGGCGGATCGAAGTGATGCAGAAAGTTCGTCAGCAGCACCACGTCGTAGCCCGTGCCGTAGTCGACGTCAAAAGCGCTTCCGGCGATCGTGCTGTGACGATCAGCAAGGCCCGCCGCTTTCGCGTTCTCTTTGCTTAGCCCCAGGACGTTCGCCCAATCCACGCCGACTATTTCAGCCTGCGGGTTTCGCGTGGCGAAGGCTAAGCCGAACAAGCCGTGGCTCGCGGCGATGTCCAGAACCTTGATCTTGCGATTCGCGTCCGGGTCTATCAACTGAGCGATCCCCTGCGCAACCGGGCGCATCATCGACGCCATCGCGCGAGCGAACTTGACCCACACCGGATGCTCGGGGGCGAGCGTGCCATCGTCAGTCGTGGCAGTCCCGCCCTTGCGAACGGATTCGGTCAGGTGTTTGAAGCCCTCCACGATGTGGTCGGACAAGATGAATTCGACTGCGTTTCCCATGTAAGCGGGCGACCGCAGGTCCAGAAACACCGCTGAGTCCTGGGTCAGCCCATAGCTGTTTCCGTCTTTCGTAAGAAAGCCGATCATCGTGAGGTAGTCGCAGAGTATTCGCGCGCCGCGCTCTGAAGCGTTGCATCGGGCTGCGATCTGGGCGGCTGTGTGATTGCCTTCGCCGATCGCGGTGAACAGATCGAGCTCGATCGCAGACTTGATGGCTTCGCTGCGTTGATAGGCCGTGATCGTTTCGAAGAAGAGAGCTGGTGTTGGTTGTTGTGCTTGAGCAGTCATTGATTAGAAGTTTCCCCTTTCGAGATGAGTAGCGAGAGCTATCAGCTTACCGTGGGAATCCGGTTCCTTCAAACGCTAGTCGACAAGCGAGCGAGGTAGACGCATATCTCGCGAGAGATGGTTTTCGCTTACGCGCCAGAGGGAGCGCGATAACCCGGACGCGCGCGGATCACCACGTTCTTTCTGTTGGTTCGAACCTGGATCTTGCGATAGCTGCCATCTCTTGCGGCGTTCGAAGGGTAATACCCCAGCGCGTATTGCGTGCGCAGCTCAGCCGCGATCTGCGCGAAGGCAGCGGGCAGCGAGTACAGCGTGTCAGCGCGAACCAGTTTGCCTCCGGATTTCGCCGCGAGTTCGTTCAAGTACCGGTCCGCTAGCGCGTACGCCGCATCAAGCTCGGCGCTCAACGGGTCATCGCGCCTGGGATACCGCGGATCAGAATTGCGCCCATCCGGGAAACGACTGTCTTGAGGATATCGGTTGTCAGGCATCCGATTGTCGGGAGAGCGGTCACCGGGATACGGAGTGTTTCGCGGATAGGGAGAACCAACCGGGGGAGAACCAACTGGCGGAATCCTGGGGTCGCGCGTCGTAGGGCCGCCAAGCGGCGGAAGCTGCGGCATGCGGTCTCCACCCGGAACGGTGGTCGGCGTCGTGCCGGCCGGTGGGCGCTTGATGATCCCGCCGAGTCCACCCTGACTTCGCAACATCGCTTCCGTTTCGGCGCGCGTGTCGTAGCGAATCGGGTAGACGATCACTCCGGATTCTTCAACCGCGCTGATGTTGTCTTCGTAACGCGCGTTGTCGCTGGTCATGTCCGCGCCGTCGGTGAACAACACGATAGCCTTGCGGCCCTGGACCTGGCGCATCTGGCGCAGCGCGAGCGCTATCGCATCGTAGAGCTTCGTGCCTTGCCCGGGCTGCGTTCGATCAACTGCCCGGCGCAGCTCGGTCCGGTCATTCGTGAATTCGCACAGGTCACGGACCTGGTCATCGAACGAGATGACCTTTACTCGATCGGCCGGTTTGA
Source organism: uncultured Clostridia bacterium (assembly GCA_964548075.1). Classification (GTDB taxonomy): domain Bacteria; phylum Acidobacteriota; class Blastocatellia; order UBA7656; family UBA7656; genus Onstottus_A. Next base: position 215,549 of record CAZJQQ010000007.1, read on the forward strand.
GCTGTTCGACGAATTGCGTTGCGGCGCTCTTGAGTTGGCCGAGCTTCTCTTGGGTGCTCGCGCTGGTGTCCAGCATCAGCACCATATGAAACGGTTCGTTGACCGTCCCGAAGAACACAATCTCCTGTTTGACTCCGTCCTCCTGAAGAGTGAAATCCTCCCGACGCATGTCGGGAATGTATCTTCCGTCGCGATCGCTGGCGATCACCGGGACGGCCACCAGCGTCGCTTCGAGCTTAATAGCTTGATCGTGATCGTGCTGCTCTTCTTTGTTGCGCGGAGCTTCGGGCGCGGCGGGCTGGGTCTTCTTAACCGGTTCGCTTTGTGGCGGTCTGCCAGCAGCCTGACCCAAGCAGAGCGTCGCAAGGATCAGGATCAGCGCAGCCGCGCCACCGCGACCTGATGAGTTACTTGACGGATTTGATGATCGCATATGCGCCTCGACACTTCTCGAACTTCGAGCATGGGCGGATACAAGCGAAAGCTGTTTGATCGTTTCACCTCGCAGTCGCCGCGTCAAGTCGGTGTGCCCGAATGCCATCAGTAACCAGAGAAAGCACTCTGAGTGATCAAGGGTGCCCTTCAGCGATGAGTCCGGTGGTGCTTTTCGATCCTCACTGGCTTCAATAATTTGGTTCGCTCGCGCATACTTTCTTCTCGCACTTTTGCATCCTTTTCCATTTTGTTTCGTTTATCGATGAGGGCGCATCGTGCCCAATCACAAACACGAAGGGAACCGCGTTGATGAAGATCTTATTCCGCGTCGTCATGTTAGCTTGCCTCACGCTCACCCAGGCGTTGGGCCAAGTTACGCCTAAGGACCAGTCCAAGGATCCGCTCAAGGTCGCGCCGCAAGCATACAAGCTGGATTTCGAAAACGAGTGGGTCAGGGTCATGCGAGTTCGATACGGGGCCCGCGAAAAGATAGCCGAGCACTATCACACCGAAAGGGCGTCGGCCTATGTTTACCTGAACGACGCCGGCCCAGTCATCTTCAAGCACAAGGATCTGCCTTACGGAGACATCACGCGGGCAGCCGTCAAGGCCGGGAGCTTTCGCGTTTACCGAGGAGTCAAGGAAGTTCACGCGGTCGAGAATCCGAGCGATACCCCGAGCGAGTTCCTCCGCGTGGAGTTCAAGACCGAGCCAATCAATCAGAACTCGCTGCGGGGCAAGTTCCATCGAGAGCCCATCGCGACGGGCGAGAACTCTCGCAAGGTCCAGTTTGAAAACGAACAGATTCGCATCACGCGGATGGTGATTGCTCCGCACAAACCGATGGACCAATCGACGAACGCAAGCGAACCGGCGTTGCTCGTGGCGCTCACTCAGTCGAAACTGCAAACCGTTGGGGCGAAGGGCAAGGCTCGAGTCAATCTGGAGATGGGAAAGACGAGGTGGCTTGGCGTCGGTCAGCAAGAGGACTTGGAGAATTCGGGTGACGCTCCGGTGGAACTGCTGCGGTTTGAGTTCAAGACAAGGCCATTCAACGACCCGACTGATCGAACGGATACGCACGACCACAAGCACTCATCTGATAAGCAAGACTAGAAGGCTGAGAGTTTGGACTGCGTCGGCGCCGACTCCCACCAACCCAGGCGGGATTTTCCATTTTCCATTTGCGATTTGTCATTTGCTATTTTCTGCCAATACGCGCGGTCTTGAGCGCCGATCCAGTAAACAGGAATGCGCTCCGAGTGTTCAATGACAAATGGAAAATAGAAAATGACAAATGGGAAATAGCCTCGTCTTATCTCGCTTTCAGTTTCTTCCTCAGCCGCCACATCACCCGAGGCATCATTACCCACGATGAACGCGGCAGCCGAGAGAGAGATTCGTAGAGCAGTCGCCGCTCAGTGTCATCGAGCTTGATCTGACAACTCCACGCGGCCAGCCGTTGGTTGGCCTGCTGAAGCTTCCTCGGGTCGTCAACCGATAGCGCCTGCGCCGCGCCCGGCTGAGCCGCCGCCATCAACTCAAACATTCCGCACTCAATCATCGCCTCGCGGAGATGATTGTTCAGATGCCGCACGAGTTGCTGGTGCGGATCGAGCTGTCCCCCACAGAGCAGATCTTCGACGCTTTCAACAACGGGACAAGCTTCTTCGCAGGACGCCGCATCGGGCACCGGTGAGGCGCCGCCCCCCTGAAGCGCGAAAAGCAAGAAGCTGAGCTCGTTGTGTGAGAGTGTTGTTGGACTGTTATCCATCGCGATGAGACTCAAGGAATACCCAACGCCGCCTTTAGGCAATCATCCACTTGTAACATAGTAGTCGCAGGCAGGCTTCCGAGAACCCGAAGGATCAATCCGCGGTCATAGGTTATCAGGTTCTCGCATTGGACTATCGAATCAATCCGCAGACCTGACTGCCGTCCCTCAACCGTGGTGATGTCGACGGACAACTGAGTATTGGCTCCAACTCGGCGCTGCCGGCTGCTTGTGATGAGAGCGAGAATAGTGTCGTCGAGCCGCTGATTCCACAGATCTGATTGAACGACGAGCGCAGGACGGACCTTGCTTCCGGTTTGGTCGCTGTAAGGAAAGTCTACGAGAACTATGTCGCCACGCTGGACATTCATTGTTGTCGGCGGGGATCCAGATCGTTGTACACGTCCATCTCCGGGTCATCCCATCCGGCACGCAAGCCGGCCTGTAGCATTAACGCGCGTTTCTCATCCTGCGTCAGAGTTGAATGCTCGTAGAACAAGTCTCGTATCTGATCGTAAAGGTCGGCGGGCAAAAGAACATATTCGCTATTGGTTTCCGGATCTGTGAGACGGATAGGCTGATCGTCCGACGTTCGAACGGCTTCTTGGATATCTTTTGGTAAAGTAATCACTCGTTGGTTCCTATGCCGCGATTATTTCAGAGCCGATGTGCAAGAGCAAGGGAATAGATCTTGATCCGGATCGCCATCGAGAACGCCGCCACGAAAGAAAGACTCGCGCATCACGACGCGAGGGGCAAGTCTCTCCCCGGGACGAGGCATCAGGTGCCGGCAAGACGTTGGTCGCGCAGATGCGGGATTGAATCCCGAAGCCTCCGTGTTCTAGTCTCAGGATTGCTTGGGAGAGTTGCCGTGGGCATCAATTCCAATCAATGCCAACGCATTGTTAAGATACCTTCCCGAGAATGGAATCCTAACGTCCCGCGATGGACCTCCCCAGCGCTGTTTCTCGCACCACTTGCGAAGGTCATCCACGTTGGTCCACGAACGTGAGTTGGCAGAAACAATCAACTGCAGTAGCAGACAGAGTCGATCCACGCACTCGACCAAAGACTCCGAGAGCTTGCTGACCCTCTTTCGACTTCCATGGACTACGCCGCTCCTCACCTCATGAAACTGGTTGATAACACGACTGATTTCTTGGCGCGTATCAAATGACGAGGAGAGCATAAACGCAGCACGTTCTGAGAGAGAGCGTGCCAACGATTCTGATTCGGCGAAGATTAAGAGGGATTCCAACGCAATCGCGGTCTTGACGACAGAGGCGGTCAATCTCGCCTCACGTCGTGATTCGACGAGCCAGTCTGCGGATGATCGGACACGAAGCGCTAAGTCCGTCTGATCTTGGCAATATTCAAACAGATCAAAGAATCCACACTTGGAGAAACGAGCGCAGAATTGCTTGTCGATCACAATCCCTTCAGCGCTGGGGACCCTCTGGGATCGCGAGCTAATAAGTTGGAGCTTCCTATCCGAGATAAAGTTTATCTCTGGTCTGATGTTCGGGCTAATCGCAAGCTTTCGAAGCAATGCATCTTTTCTTAGTACGAGAGTCGTAGAGAGCACTGCGATCTTCTCCACCAGCTCGGCGACCCGCTCAGCCTCTTTGTATATGTCGTCGGGCTTACCTAGTCTCCGTACTTCGATGATAGTACGATTGGCTAATTCCTCTACTCTCTTGACGTAGAAGTTTTCCGGGGAGTGTCGCGCAAACACGTTGCTCTTCCGGATCTGACGGGCAAACTGAATTGCCTCACCTTCCTCAAAGAACCGTACTTTACTTAAGTCCGGGAAGTGCAGAGGCGCGGTGGACCTGAGCAACCACGTAGTCCGCAAGTACCGAGACTCAATTGGTGTTTTGATTTCTAACGTACAAGGTTCTTTGCGTGGTTTCGCCGCCGCCGAGCCTTGAAGTAACGG
>CAZJQQ010000008.1:0-189219 GCA_964548075.1 uncultured Clostridia bacterium
GCGGCGCGGACAGATTTCTACAACTTGCCCATCGAGAACCTCGATTGGGATTTTACACGCCAGAATGTTACAGCCGGCTTTCAATGGGATGTTCTGCCGCAGCTGACCTGGAAAATGGATTATGCGTGGGAGATATGGAACCGCAAGTTTCGGGATGTGAACCGTAACGATGAGCACAGCCTTAGAGGCCGGCTGGATTTAACCACTGGCGCGGGGGTTCGTTTTAAGGCTGACTACCGCTACTCGGACCGGCGCGCGCGGTTCTACAACACCCAGCCATTGACCTTCAATGCTGCTTTCCCCGGTTCTCCCGCGAATGGTCCCACAACGGCGTGGGAAGTCACGCGAAACACGGTTATGTATAGAGGTCTTCCCATTGAATTCAATCTCCTGCGCCGGTTTGATGAGACGGGTAGAATCCGAAATGACGCAAGCTTTACAATTGAGACGTCGCAGCGCAGCAGAGCGAATGTCTCGGCTACCCGAGACGATAGCGCGGCAAGCCCTGGGGCTGAGACGGCGTCGAAGTTCAGCAGAGCGAATTTCTCGGCTACCTATCGCTACGTGGCGGAAGCGTACGACAAGAATTTTTACGGGCGTACCTTCAATCAACTCTCTTTTGTAGACTCCCAGTTCTCGTATGCCTTCGAGAACGGAAACTTCTTTTTTGCCAGCTATTCACGAGAGACCAACCGCCTCGGGTATCGGGACCTTGCGCATCTCCTGCCCAACCCCCCCGCTCCCCCAGGGGCTATCGTTCAGGGGGTTCTTGCTCAATTCCCCATCGCCAATACCTGGGAGCGCAACAGCCGAAGCAGCCTGGACAGTTTTGAAGTCGGCATCAACGCAGCGCCCCAGGAAGGAAAGCTGCAGTTGGATCTTTCTTATGCGCTTTCCTTTGCCCGCGACCGGATCAGTACCGCAAACCCGTTCACTGTTCGCGCAGATTCGGTCCTTCATGCGGGGGCGAATCCCTATCCCGATACCGTGGTACGGCGTCAGGACATCAATATTGCCATTTCGCGCCAGATAAGAGAGGGGATCGACATAGGCGTGCGTTACTGGTATGAACCCTACACGCAGGATGATTTCAGCTTCAATGTTCTCCAGCCCTACGTGCACGGAACTATCACCAGCGATGCCCCGAAGTATCTTTTTCAGGATGCGCGTTATGCCAGCTACCACGCCAACGTGTTTACGATCTTTCTGCGCTACTCGTTCTGAGTTAAAATCCACCGCAGAGAAGCAAGCGATGCGGAGAAACTCAGTTGGGAGTTTGGCATGGTTCTCGAGTAAGGAGGGACTATTAAGTGATAAAGCGATTTGCAGTCGTGCTGGCTGTTGGATTGGTGGTCGCCGTCGCGGCATTTTTTCCAATCTCGACGTCCACACGAGCCCAGGAGAAACCCAAGGGAGATGTCCAGGGCGGAAAAGCTCTCTATGAAGACAACTGCCAGAAGTGCCACGGCGACAAGGGTCAGGGGGTTCCCAGGATGTATCGGCTGGTGAAGGCGACCATTGTGCATCTTGGCGCCAAGGAGGCCCAGGAGAGAAGCGATGAGTTTATCCGCAAGAGCATGACTGACGGCTTCGGCAAAATGGAAGCGATACCGGACCCACTCACCCCTCAGGATCTTGAGAACATCGTGGCCTTCGTCAGGACGCTCAAGCAGGAACCGCCTAAGTAATCATCACCTCGCGCTCAACGCTCAGAGAGCCGAGCGGATTCGTGTTCAGCCGCATCATTGCGTCACACGCAAAGACGAAGGCGCGGTTGCCCCAGCCATTGTCAATGATCGAAAGGCGCTCCTGTTCGCGTTTTGATCACGTCGTGATGTGACTGCATGAAAAGGATCATCTACATTTCATGTTTGACCGCGGTGGGCGCTTTGCTTTACGCCGATGCGCGGTTGCAGCTTGCCGCCCAAGCTCAAGCAAGACGTCCAACGCAGCCCGCGCGGATTGACTACTCCAGATTCAAGCATTCGTCACATGCGGGCGCGATCAAGGCCTCCAGAAAAGGAACTCTTCAGCAACTCGATTGCGCCTATTGTCACGGGACACTGACTAATGACAACCCCGATGTTCTGAAGGGCTATCCGTACAGAAAATACGGACTGAAAAGCGAGCTGACCCACTCAGCTTGCTCAGATTGCCACCCCATCACCGGTCGCGACGCTATCGTTACCGGCACTTTTCCGGCGATGTGCCTCATCTGTCATCAGACTCCCGGCCTCGCCGAGATGGGCAAGAACATGCGCCCATTTCCCAACCCGGCGGTGGCGGAGTCCCAGTTTTTCGACCGCTACTCGCACAAAAAGCACGAAGGCTATTTCGACGCTTCCGACACTTTCAAGGAGCGGTTTAAGGACAAGGAAAAGTTCAAGGAAAAGGACAATTTTGAGTGCGTCTCCTGCCATACGGCTAATCAGGAAAAGATCGTCGTCGCAAAGATACAATTTGGCAGCGGAGTCAAGGAGAGTCTGCCCGGCCACAGGGAGTGTTTTGTCTGCCACTTCAATGAGCAAGAGGTGCCAAAGGAAGAACCAACCTTCTTCGCGACCAACTGTGTCGGCTGCCATGCGGTTAAAAGAGCGCAGACCGGAAAAGGATCTGAGCCTTCGGTTCACTGGTTCGTGCGGCAGATCGTCAACTCCGAAAAGAACCCGCCGGCCAAGCCCAAACCCGGCGAGGAGCCGACCGGACCCTTCAGCCACAAAACCCACCTCGAGGACGAGGACGATAAGTCAACGAAGAAATGCTTGGAGTGTCAAACGCAGAAATGCTTGGCGTGCCATGTGACGGGGAAGAGGGCTGAGAAGCGTTCGGATTTCTTTCTGGAGGACCGCGAGACTAAAGAGAAGCAGCCGCGGGCCGCAGGCTGTGTCCAGTGTCACAAGAAAAACATGGAGCAAAAAATAGAGGGGGCGGTGAAGCTTGAAACGGCAGCGTGTGCGTATTGCCACTCACTCCAGACGATCAAAGAGAGGGCGGCCAGCGGCGCGCAACTGCCACCGCCGAATCACTTCGGTAAGAAGCCCGCTGTTACCCCGGCGCCACCGCCGAAGCCCGAATCCGAATAAAACCAAGATATGCGAACGCGGCAAATCAAGATTACTCTGCTAATATCTGTGGCCCTTTGTGCGGCTGTAGTTTTGCCCCTGTCTGCGCGCGGTAGCTATCAGAAGAAGACGGATTATAGCCATTTTACGCATAAGACTCATTCAGGGGCTGTCAAAATCCCGGGTTCTCAGGAGACGCAAGAGTTGAAGTGTGACTCTTGCCACGAGCGGCAGGTTTCCCGCGCATTTGCGGTCAAGCTCGTTGGCACGACCGAACGAAATAATCGTTTACAAGTTGATTTTCCGGGGCACAAGGCCTGCGTTGAGTGCCACATCACGCAGTTTACTTTGCGTCCGCTCCAGACCTGCGCCATCTGTCACAGCCAGGAACAGGGGCTTACTTCGCGCCCGCCACAACGTGATTTCCCTGCGCGACATGATTACAACGCTTACTTTGATGGCAAGCAGCACACGGACCACGTGAATACGCACGCATTGCCGGACGGCGGGAAACTGAATTGCGGCTACTGTCACAAACCGACTTCCAAACAGGTGGCGCTCACTATTCCTTCGCATGCGGAGTGCTACGTCTGTCACGCCCCGGCCAGTAGCGACGCCAAGGCAAATCTCAAGGCCGGCTGCGGCACCTGCCATACTCAAGTGGTGGACAGCGTCGAACCGTTCTCTAAGAAGTACACGAGCAGAGCCTACGGAGCGTCTTTTACTCATCGGACACACGTGGCCTACGCTGATGGAAAGTGCGACGCGTGCCACACGATTGAAGGGAGATACAATCAGCCTCTGCCTGCACCAAGCAGAATTCGGGTCAAAGAACATCTTTCTCCTGGCGAGAGAAGTGGACGTGGCTGTTTCAGTTGCCACAACGGCGGAACGCGTTATGGGCGATTGGTCTTCAGTGGCGAAGACGCAGGCGCATGCGTAAAGTGCCATAAGATTCAGGACAAAAAGGGACGTCCCCTGGTTCTTGCGACGGAAGGTTAAACCGGTTTGGGATCTTAGATGTATGCGGTAAAACTGTGCCCATAAGCGCGGGCAACGCTAACCTGCAGCGGGTTGATGTTCTAGGGCCGCGCGGCCGGCGAGCCGCGAGCTGTGGAAATCATGCCTCAAGAAATAACGAAACATTCGGCGGTGCTCGAAGCTATGGAGAGGATCGAAGCCCTCGCCGACGTCACTCGCGGCCAGGAAGGGCACTACGATTACGAGGTTGACCTCGAAGTCGTCGTCTACGGCCGAAATTACAATGGTAGAAATGTCGGCCCCTACGTCCGGCTGCTCAGATATGACCCTGGCGAGGAGATCGTTCGGGAGGGTGAGTGGGGAAACACCTTCTATTTTGTCGCTCAAGGGCGGGCTGAGGTTTATACCCAGACGGCGGGTGGCGAGAGCAAAGTTGCCGAGATCCCTGCCGGTGCTCAGTTCGGCGAGATGTCAGTTTTAGCGGGTGTCCCGCGGGCCGCTACCGTACGCGCGCCGCAGAGCGAGCCGGTGCAAGTCCTTGAAGTCCAGCGGCCAGCGCTTCGCTTACTGCGTAAGCTTCCGAAATTCGCCGAGGTGCTTGACAGCACTTACCGCCGTTACGGGCGAGCCGCAACACTGCAAGAACTGGGCGCGGCCACACATCTCAGCAACCAGGTCATCAAGCGGCTCGAAGCCGTGTCCCAATTCCGAATCTACTCCAAGCGTCATGTCCTTTTCCGTTCGGGCGAATCCATCGATCGGATCTACGTGCTCAAGTCCGGCTGGATATCTTTGTCTCAGGGCACTCAGCGTCTGAATGCCGGTGTCGAAGGATGCCGTAACTGGGACAAAACGGCTGAGGAGAAGTATCTCGGCCCATCTCATTGTTTCGGTACTGAAGCCATCACGCGCGACAGCGAATGGGTGCAGACAGGAGTGTTGCTTGGTCGTACTGAGGTCTTGGAAATCTCCATCTCAGAGTTGCGTCTGCATCCAGATTTACGCGCAACGTTGATTGCCGCGCTCGGTCGGCTCACTGTGACCCCCGATGATACTAAGCAGCGCCTGCCTTTGCCGATTGCCACGGCGCAAAGACAGTTGATCGACACCGGGTTAGTCGATGGCACTAATCTGTTAGTGATGGATATGGACCTTTGCGTCCGGTGCGGTAACTGCTCGATGGCTTGCCATAAGATCCACGGGCAATCGCGGTTGTTACGCCGCGGCATTCACATCGCGCGGCCAGTCTCACTCAAGAAAGAAGCGAGTTTCCAGAGTCTGCTCCACCCTTCGGTCTGCATGCACTGTCAGGATCCGGAGTGCCTGACAGGTTGTCCCACCGGGGCGATCGGCCGCTTCGCCGACGGCCAGGTAGACATCGATCCGCAGACCTGCATCGGCTGCGGCGACTGCGCAACGCAGTGTCCTTACGACGCGATCTCAATGGTGCCTCGCCACCCGAAGAGCCAAGGGGCCAACGGTGCGCTGCGCGTTCGGCTTCTTAAGTTGCTGAGACTCGCCCCTAATCCTCTTCCCCCGGCGGTCGAAGCGGAGGATGATCTACTCGCCATCAAGTGCAATCTATGCGCCGGCACCGGCCTCAACACCCCGGGTGCCAAGACACCTGCTTACAGTTGTGAAGAAAATTGTCCTACGGGCGCGCTCCTCCGTGTGGACCCACACACTTACTTCTCCGAGATCAAACACATCGAGGGCATAGTCTTCAGAGATGCGACGCACGCTATCGCCCGCCATGTCTCACACAAGGATCGTGTCAAGCGACTGATGCACGCCGTCGGCCTGACCGCCACTGTTTTGCTCACACTGCTCACGGTGTTGGGGATGATGCGCTACCAGCTCGAACTGCCGCTGTTGGGCGGCTGGCTCAATATGCGTTGGCTGACCGGCTTGGTGGGGCTTGCGGGAATTGCGGGTGTCATGGCTTATCCTGTGCGACGGCAAATCTACCGGCGGCGGGTCGGGCCGCTCCGGTACTGGATGCTGGCACACAGCTACCTGGGCGTGATGGCCGGGATCGTCTTACTGCTGCACGGCGGCACACATTCTGGGGGCGCGCTGACGACGGCCCTGATGGTCTCCTTTGACTTGGTGATTCTCACCGGTCTTTTCGGCATCCTTTGTTATTTTTTGGCGCCGCGCATGCTGACGAGAATTGAAGGTCAACCGCTGCTGCTCGATGATCTCACCGCACGCCGTGAGGAACTGGGTGAGGAGATCCGCGCGGCGCTCGCAGCCGGATCCGGCAAGGCCCGAGAGTTGATCGAGCGGCGCGTGCTCCCACGGTTCTTTTCTGTCGGCTACCTGATGCGCCAATACCTCAGGCGTGAAAACCTTGAGGCGATGACAGAAAGTGCGCGCCGTGAGTTCGAGCAAGCGGCGGACGGATTGCCCACGACAGACCGAGATGGTTTCCTCAAAGTCGTTGAAGTGGTGGCTATGAGTCGTCGTGTGGACGCGCTCGTCTACCTACATCAATTGCTCAAGCTGTGGATCGCCCCACACGTACTTGTGACTTCCCTGATGCTGGCGCTTATGCTGGTTCATATCATTCAAGTGGTCTATTTTGCTCGATAGTCAGTGACAACTGACGACTGACAGTATGGCCGATAAGTTCATAATCATCCGCAATGACCTGGACACGCATCCGGTAGTCCTCGAACCCGAGGGCCTGACGATTGGGCGTTTAATCGCCAATGACCTGGTGTTCAACCACCCTACCGTCTCGCGTACGCATGCGGGGATCAAGGAGGTTAATGGTGACTACTGGATTTTCAACCTGTCGAATGCCAACGGGACCTTGCTGAACGGTGCACTGGTCGAAAGCGCGCCTCTCGCCGACGGCGATGTGATTCAAATCGGCCCCTTCTTTCTCCGCGCGACTTACACCAACGACGGCATGGCGCTTGAAGTCGAGATGAGCATCAAGCCGTTACCGATCGCTGCCGCCGGGACCGGTACTCTTCAACTACCCGGAGAGGGCGGTGAGACTTTGATGATCGACCGGAGACTGCTGACCCAACCTGAGACGGTAACGCCGCAGGGAACAAGGCGGCTCACCGGTTCGGGGATGCTCACTGGCGTCTTGCCAAAGCCCGAGGAGCAGGCGCTGAAAATCTTCTGGGACAAACGCAAACGCGAAGCTGGCAAGCTGGATGCGGAATCGCCGCTGAAGCCCAAAGGCAAGCGGCGCTTAGGTAAGGCCCAATTCTATTGGCGTCCGACCCGCGACCTGCAGCGATCCTGGCCTCTAGCCGTCTTTGTATGGAGTGGTATGATCATCACGGCGCTCGCGGTGGTAGCAGCCTTCACTTTTGAGGACGCTTATTCTCCGGGCACACTCTCGGCCGCGCACGCACGTAGCAACCTTTTGTTTACTCCGGCTATCGCGCTGGATCCGAACTCAGCCTCCTGTACAACCTGCCACTCCCGCAAAGGGTCGATGTGGCAGAACTGCGCGTCCTGTCACACGACCCAGGCGTTCGATCCGTCACTTTCCGACAAACATCGCGCGGCCGGCCTAACCTGCGCTGCTTGCCACGATGAACACAAGGGCCGTGACTTCCGGCCCGCTCTGGTTGCGAGCTCAGGTTGTAGATCCTGCCATCACGACGGGATGGTCTCTCATGGCAAGAATCTCGGCGCGCCGCATGGAGGCACGCTTGGCTACCCGGTAGCGAAAGGTAAATGGGAGTGGGCAGGTGTTACGCAGCCAGAATGGCAGCGGAAGGGGCTACGGGGATCAACACTGAACTACAATCTGATGGAGCAATTCCATCTGGTTCACGTCGCGGGGCGGCGGCAAGGACGCGCAAATTGCTCCGACTGCCATACGGCCGGGTTTGAAAGTGAGGCCGTGCGCCAAGGCGTCCGCGAGTCGTGTGCGACCTGCCACGCCGTCGACTACCAGGCGGCGAGCAACAAGGAAGCGGGTGCCGGTTGCGTTGTGTGCCACGCACAGCATGGGGAAGAGAAGGGTGCAAGAGCTTCATTGCGGCGGCTCGAGTTGGTTGAGTAAGCTGCGGCAAGTCAGGCCACGAGAAACAGGACAATGGGAAGATCGCAACTGATAATCACGATGCTTCTCCTGGCGCTATTACTCGGCATCGGTTTCTTCTTTCGCCTGCCGATGAACTACGGAGCCGTGCCCTGGTTCGGCTGGATCGCGCTCGCAGCCTTCGCGACCTGCCTGGGCGCCGGCCTCATCGTGCTTGATACCACGCAAAGGCGTAGACACATTCTCGCTCCCATGGCACAGGTTCAAACTGAAGCGGAGACTGCTCGCGATAAAAGTGCGAAGTCAGCGCCCGTCGTCATGGACCCCATTGGACCGCCCTATCCTCACCCGGTGATTAACCCGCAGACATGCATCGGCTGCTACGCTTGCGCCGAAATGTGTCCGCACGACGTGCTCGCAATAGTTAACGGCATCGCGGTTGCGGTCGCGGTCGACCAGTGTATGGAGGATACAAGCTGTCAAGTCGAGTGCCCGACCAACCCCAAATCTTGCATTGTCGTGAACACGAGCAAGTCGATTCCCGAACGCAAAGTGCCGAAACGCGATCAGAAATTCATGACCAACGTTTTCGGCATCTACTTGATCGGCGACGTGTCGGGCGTCCCGCTGATAAAAAACGCGATTAACGAGGGTGGCGCTGTCATTGATCATATCGCTGAGGACCTGAGACAGGCGGAAGATGGCAGCGCGGCCGATTACGACGTTGCCATTATCGGGATCGGGCCAGCGGGGCTCTCGGCGACCGCCCTTGCTAAGCAGCGAGGGTTGACATACATCGCTATAGAACAGGGTCAAGTCTTTGCCGCCATCCAGCAGGCTTTCCAGGTAGGCAAACTGGTCTACTTCAAGCCCGATGGAGTTAAGGTCATGGGCGGCATTCCGCTTCCCGAGGCGCCCGCCTCGAAAGAAGTGATGATCCAATCGTGGATTGAGACGATGAGATCTCATCAGCTCAAAATCAATGAGTTTGAGAGTTGTGAGAGCATCAAGCCGGACGGCAGCGCCTTCATCGTGACGACCGAACAGGAAAGGACCACGGAGAGGAAACAATACAGAGCCCGCCGGGTGATCCTGGCTATCGGCAATCGCGGCGCGCCGATGCGTTTGAGGGTGCCGGGCGAAGAGTTGAAGATGAAGCGCGCGCCGACCGAACCGGTCTTCCCCGTCTACTGCGGTAAATGCGGCGCCAAGCGCGTGGGCCAGGATCAATTCTGTCAGGAGTGCGGCATGAAGTACGTCGGCAAAATCCCGACTCCTTTTGAAGATGACAGGGTCAAATATCGGCTTAGTGATCCGAACCATTATCAAGGTAAGCACTGCCTTGTCGTGGGGGCGGGAAACGCGGCAGTCGAGGCAGCCGTCGACCTGGCGGCTCACCGCTCTGCGGACGGCACCAAGATTATCGGCTGGCGCGATAACTCCGTCACGCTTGTCATTCGAAGCGGGTTTAAAGGCGATGTCACACTCGGCAACAAGATGATGGTCTACGAGTGCATTGACGAGGGTAAGATCAAGGCTTACCTTGGCACCACAGTTAAGGAGATCACGGAGACGGAGGTTGTGCTGATGAGTGGGCACGAGCGCGACCCGCAGACCGCCAAGGAGAAGGCGCGTTTCAAAAACGACTACGTATTTGCGTTGATTGGGGGTGACAAGCCGACGAAGTTCCTTGAAGGCATTGGAATAAAGATAGGCTGACGACAGATTAGCAGGAGTGGTGTTGCCGAGTTTTCCCTTCCTACATCGGTTGACTCAAACCAATACTCAATATAATATCGGCGCGTTCAATTGGCAGCAGTTGAGTGTTCAAGTACCTGATGTTTCTCATCGCTACGATTACGTTTCATAGCTCGTATCCAGACTGTTCTGGCTAATCATTCTCCCGTCGGTAGGGTCATTAATAGCGAGGCGCGGAATGAGACTCAAACTGGTAGTGGTCTTTCTTTATGGGCTGTTGCTATTGCTTCCCTTAGGTTTCTCGATGCGCTCGCTGGCTTTTTCTGAAGGCGGCGAACCCGCGCAAGCCAAAGCTCAAGTCACGCCAATCCCATTCGACGCCGCAGGCAGAAGGGGCCTCGTTCTCTTCAACCACAAGACTCACGAAGCACTCTTCAATCCCGATCCGCGCTTCCCTCACAAGGCGCCCGTGGGAGTGGCCTGCCTCGCGTGTCACCACTCGGTCAAAGATGAAACGATTAGAGCTCAGTTTCAAAAGTGCACGGCTTGCCACAAGGACGAGGGCAATCTGACAAACCCGGACGATCGCGAAGGCTACGATCTGAACTCGCGAGAGGCTTTTCACCGGCTGTGCATCAGTTGCCATCGCGCTTCAAACTTCAAAGCCTCGAACGCTCGATTCCGCGACATCGGGTTCACGAAGTGCGGTCAGTGCCACGACGATCAAGCCGAGCCTGTGCAGTTGGCCGCGCAGCCCGAGGTCGTTCCGCCGCCGGACGAAGAGCCTGAACCGCCTCCGTCTTTTGGCAAACGAATAGAGATGTTTACAACTCCAAAAGACCCGCCGCGCGGATACGCCCGGTCGTCGGGGATAGAAACTCCACCGCAAACAACGCCGGATGCGGTGCCCAGCCCGGACCGCTGGCGCATCGGTCTTCCGGAAGATCCCCGCTTTGAGCAAGGCAAGTGGTACAACCCCTATCGCCAGAACGTGCTCAAGGGCGATTATCCGATATTCAAGCAGCAGAATTTTCTGGCCCTGACTCTGGAGAGCGACACTCTTTTTATCGGGCGGCGATTGCCTCTGCCAAGCGATATGAGCAGCGCAGATCCTGACAGCGCGGAGTTCTTCGGCCGGGGCGTGAACGAATTCTTCCGTCAGAATTTCACGCTGTCCATCGACTTCTTTAACGGCGATACGGTGTTCAAACCGGTGAACTGGAGGTTCCGGTTCACACCCAACTTCAACATCAACTATTTCAACACGCAGGAAAACGGAATCGTCAACATTGACGTTCGCAGAAAGACGAATCGAACCGACAGCTACACGGGCTTCCAGGAGTTGTTCAGCGAGTTCAAGATCGGAGACACAACCAAGCTCATGCCGTTCTTGCGCGGGGCAGGAAGCGGCGGCGGCAAGAGTCCTTACTACGATTCGACATTCGTACGCGTAGGCATACAGCAATTCATCAGCGATTTTCGCGGCTTCATCTTCAACGACTTCAACCTGGGCGCGAGGCTGTTCGGTCAGTTCGCCAACAACCGATACAACTTCAACGCAGCGTACTTCTATCTGCTCGAGAAAGACACCAACAGCGAGTTGAACACTCGCGTCAACCTCGGCAACTTCCGCGATCAGACGGTGTTCATCGCCAACCTCTTTCGCCAGGACACCAAGTTCCACGGCTACACCACTCAGTTCAGCTTTCACTACAACAATGATCGACCGAGCAGGCACTTCGACGAAAACGACTTCCTGGTTCGGCCCGCGTTGATCGGCGCAGTCAGACCGCACGGGATAAAGGCCTACTACCTCGGTTGGGCTGGCGATGGTCACATCGGACTCAACAACATCACCCACGCTTTTTATCAGGCACTCGGCCACGACTCTTTCAATCCAATTGCAGGCAAGAAGACGAGCATCAACGCGCAACAGGCGGCCATCGAGTTGTCGCGTGACAGAGACTGGCTGCGGTACAAAGGATCGTTCTTCTTTGCATCGGGCGACAAGGATCCGTTTGACGATAGGGCGACTGGCTTCGATGCGATTGTCGACATCCCTGAATTCGCCGGTGGGAAATTCAGCTTCTGGAACAGCCAGGGGATTCGACTGCTCAACACCGGCGTCGGCTTGAAGAGCGGTGAGAGCCTTTTGCCTAGCTTGCGCAGCAGCAAGTTTGAAGGACAGACCAACTTCGTCAATCCCGGAATCTTCCTTTACAACCTGGGAATTGAAGCCGAGCTGACTCCGAAGCTGCGCGGCATAGCCACGGTAAACTATCTGCATTTCCATCACACGGAGTCGTTGTCGGAAGTCCTCTTTCAGCCGAATATCCGCAAGAGCATCGGATTCGACTACGGGGTCGGGGTCCTCTATCGCCCCTTCCTGACAGAGAACTGGATCATTCAGGGCGGCTTCTCATCGCTGATACCCGGAGCAGGCTTCAACGACATCTACACTTCAAACTGCAGCGGACAGGGTTGCGGCCAGCAGTCAAAGGTTCTCTTTTCGTCATTCATACGCTTGAAGTTTACTTACTGATCTCAATCAGCATCGGGTTCGCGCCTGGGAGATACGAATGAAAGTATCGAAAAATGCGCTCAAGCTTCTTTTGATCCTCGTGGTCGTCGGCCTCTACGGATACTTCGTCCTTGCAGGCTCGAAGACAAAGGCGAACTCGTCGAAGCGGGCGGCTGATTCGAGCCGAGCAGATGCGGGTAACGGCTCTACGCAAAACCCGCCTGCAACGCAAACGGCGCGGCCGGTCCAGGCTGCAGGGCTGTTCGGCGAGAGCCCGGAAGAAGCGATGCGCCGAAGCGTGGGCTGCATCGATTGCCACAAAGGCATTGAAGATATGCACAACGGGGTGATCAACCTCGGCTGCATCGATTGCCACGGAGGAGATGCGAACGCTCGTGCGCAGGGGATGCAGAAAGGATCTGCCGGGTATGAGGACGCTAAGAAAGCAGCGCACGTTAAGCCACGATTCCCTGAGCGGTGGAAGACATCGGCTAACCCTGAACGCCCTTACGGTCTGACGCTGGAGGAAAGCCCGGAGTTCATCCGGTTTGTGAATCCTGGTGACCTGCGCGTCGCACAACTGAGCTGCGGCACGACGGAATGCCACTTCGGCGACGTGCATAATGTTAAGAAGAGCATGATGGCGACGGGCGCGATGCTCTGGGGCGCGGCGCTCTACAATAACGGAGCGTTCCCGTTCAAGAATTACAGATTCGGCGAAAGCTACGGTCCGGATGGTAAGCCACAGAGACTGCAAACAGCACCGCAGCCAACCGCGGACGAGACTCAGACGAAAGGCGTTCTCTCGTACCTTGACCCGCTCCCGCGCTGGGAGATTTCCCAGATGAGCAACATCCTGCGCACGTTTGAGCTTGGCGGGCGCAAGGCTGCTGAGATCGGCCTTCCCAATATCGATGAGCCGCCGGGAAAACCGACGCAGAATCTCTTGAGCCCGCGAGGGCTTGGGACGAACCTGAGAACCGACCCGGTATTCATCGGCTTGCAAAAGACTCGCTTGCTCGATCCGATGCTTTCCTTTATGGGAACCAATGACCAGCCGGGCGACTATCGTTCAAGCGGCTGCACTGCTTGCCACGTCGTTTATGCGAACAATCGCAATCCATTCGAAGCGGGGCCTTATGCCGGGCACGGTCATAACGGCGAAAGCGCGAGCGGCGACCCGACCATTCCAAGGGGCGAGCCCGGTCACCCCATCAAGCATCAGTTCACCAGGGCTATCCCTTCAAGCCAGTGCGTAGTGTGTCACATGCACCCGGGAACGACTGTGCTGAATTCTTACTTCGGCTCGATGTGGTGGGACCTCGAAACAGACGGCGAAGAGATGTACCCGAAGGAAGAAAAGCACCTCAGTGCGGAGCAGCAGCGAGAGATAACAATCAGAAATCCGGAGGAGTCCGCGCGGAGAGGCAACTGGGGCGACCTGGGGTTTTTGAAGTCGATTCGCGACGAAGTGAATCCGAAGCTGAAGCACACGCAGTTTGCTGACTTCAACGGGCACGGATGGGTCTACCGCTACGTTTTCAAACACGACCGGAAAGGCAACCTGCTCGATGCAAGCAACAACCCCGTCGGAGAAGTAACCAATGAAAAACTGCAACGCGCGGTGAAGGAGCCGGTCGAGGATGGCGCTGCGCGGGATGGCGTGCCGGTGCACCTGAAGGACATTCATGAAGAGAAGGGGATGCACTGCGTGGATTGTCACTTTAAGCAAGACAATCATGGCGACGGAAAGCTTTACGGTGAAGTGCGCGCCGCGATTGAGATTGATTGCATTGACTGTCACGGGACGATTACCAGGCGGGCAGATCCGACTTCGCGAGATGCATTGACCACTGCCGCCGCGGGCGGCAATCGCATGCTCGACTACCGGAATCTTCCGTCGCGCAAAGATCGGTTCTTCAAGAAGGAGGGGAAGCTGTTTCAACGCGCGGCGGTCGCGAAAGACAACGACGGAAAGCCACTCGTCTGGGAAGTCAGGCAGGTGATGGATAGCATCACGCCGGGAAACGAGCACTACAACGAAAAGGCCGCGCTCGCCAAGACGATTCTCAAGGATGGAAAAACCTGGGGCAGCGCACCGAAGGATGATGTTCAGCTTGCGCACGCAAACAAGAACATGACCTGTTTCACCTGTCATACTTCGTGGACGCCTAGTTGTTTCGGCTGTCACCTGAAGCAGACGGCGAATCAGCAGAAGCCGATGCTGCACAACGAGGGAACGGAGTCGCTGCGCAACTACTCGTCTTACAATTTCCAGACCTTGCGCGATGACGTCTTCTTGTTGGGTAAGGACGGCACGGTGACCGGACGGCGGATTGCGCCGGTGCGTTCCGCCTGCGCGGTTTTTGTAAGCTCTCAGAATGCAAATCGCGAGTGGATTTACTCGCAACAGCAGACGGTCTCAGCCGAAGGCTACAGCGGCATATCTTTCAGTTCGCACTTCCCGCACACCGTGCGAACGACTGAGACCAAGGGCTGCACCGACTGTCATCTGTCGGAGAACAACGACAACAACGCATACATGGCGATGGCCTTGATGCAGGGAACGAACTTCTACAACTTCATCGGGCGATTCATGTACGTCGGGCAGGGAGCGGAAGGCTTCGAGGCGGTTGTCGTCACCGAGCGCGATGAACCGCAGGCGGTCATCGGAAGCTCGTTGCACAAGCTGGCCTTCCCCGAAAACTACAAGAAGCATCTCGAGCACAAGAAAGAACTGACCGAGTTTTACGAGCACCCGGGGAATGACGTCGGCAGCAACCTCACGCTCTTCAAAAAAGAGAAGACCGAGGTCTTGAGCCTGCAACATAGAGGCGAGTTCCTTTATGCGGCGACTGGCGCCGGCGGCCTCAGAGTCTACGACATCGCCAACGTCGATGAGAAGGGTTTCTCGGAGCGAATCACGACCGCCCCGTTCTCGCCTCTCGGGCAGAAGCTTTACGTGAAGACGAAGTACGCGGCGGCGGTTGCGTCGCCGGCTACGATAGCGGTTGACCCTACCCGCAAGCATTATCCGCAAAACGAAGAATGGGAAAATCGCGATGACAAGCAGGGTATAAACCTGATCTACGCGTTCCTGTACGTTGCGGATAAGTACGAAGGACTGGTTCTGGTAAACGTAGCCACGCTGCTGGACGGGAACCCGAGAAACAACTTCCTGAAACGCGCGCTGACGTGGAATCCGAACGGTATTCTGAACGGAGCAAACAACATCACGGTGGCCGGCTCGCACGCCTACATCACCTGCGACCGCGGTCTGGTCATAGTTGACATAAGCGATCCGACCAAGCCGCGTGTCGCCGGCGAGTTCGGCGCGCCGTTCGTAAAGAACGCGCGTGCCGTCCAGGTGCAATTCCGCTACGCGTTTGTCACCGATTCAGAAGGTCTGAAGGTCGTCGACGTAACTGATCCTAACCGGGCGCGGGCGGTGAACGGCGCGATTGTTCCGCTTTCGGACGCTCACAACCTCTACCTCGTGCGCACCTATGCATATGTCGCGGCGGGCAAGCAGGGGCTGGCAATCATCGACATCGAGAATCCTGAAAAGCCTCGCCTGGATCAGATGTTCAACGGTGAAGGCGAGATCAAGGACGCGCGCGACGTCAAGGTCGGAATGACCAACGTGAGCCTCTTCGCTTACATCGCCGATGGCGAGCACCATGCCATACACGTCGTTCAACTGACTTCGGCCGAGCAACCTGACAACTATGGATTCAGCCCGCGCCCGCGGCCTGAGCTAATCGCGAGCAAAGAGACGTTGGGCCCAGCGCTCGCGATCTCAGAAGGTGTAGACCGCGACCGCGCGGTGGACGAAAGCGGCAATCAGCTCTCTGTGTTCGGCCGCAGAGGCGCGAGGCCGTTCAACGCAGCCGAAATGCAGCGGATGTACATGATCAACGGCAGCATGTTCACAGTTCCTGAGATCAAGGACGCGAATAAGAAAGAGAACAAGGACATTCGCCGGTTCTTCGGCCCGCCAAAGACCTCCGACGCGGCGGGCGCCGATTCGCCTAAGAAGGATGAACATAAGAAAGCGGATGAGACAAAGTCCGGTCAATCGAGTGACGCGCGTTTGAAGGAATCGCGGCTGCGTAACGCGGCGGAGTTGTCGAGTCTCGCTTTCATGTCGTTGCCGCTTGCTGTTGTGTTCTTCCGCTTGCGCAGGCGGCGGTGATTTGCAATTCGCCAAGCGGCGAGTTCGTAGTTTCGCCTTCAGGCGGAAGTTCGTATCTTTTCGTCGCGGAATGCCCGCCTGAAGGCCGAACTACGAACCTCGAGTTGAGGGAGTTGGACTAGAATGAAACTGAAGCTGGCTGTTCTAATAACGTATGCGGTTGGACTGGTGATACCTGTGGCCCTGGGCGCCGGATTGTTTGCGCGGCCGGGTGAGCAACGGACAGACAGCGGATTTGCGCCGAAGGTCCTCAGGCTTGACGAGAAGGGAAGACGCGGCGTGGTCTTTTTCGATCACAAAGGCCACGAATCGTTTATAAGCCCCGATCTGAACGCGCCGCATCCAGCAAAAAAAGGGGCCGGGTGCTCCGGATGCCATCACAGCATAAGCGCCCGTGGCATCCCGCAGTTGTACAAGTGCAACGTGTGCCATCACCGCAAGGACGGCGATCCGCGGAATCCAAAGAACCGAGACTTCGACGAGGTGATGGCCGAGAGGGCTTTTCACGATAGCTGTATTGGATGCCACAGAGCTACCGAGAAGGGGCCGACAACCTGCAGCGGCTGTCACAAGTTGGGCATTCCGCCTGCCGCTGTTGGAACAGAAAGGGCGCTCGAGGATCGAACTGGGAGCGGGGATTAGTTCAGCGTTCAGAGTTCAGGGTTCAGAGTTCAACCTTTAGGTTGCTGGGTTGCAGATCGCTGGTTGCGAACAGGCAAGCTAAAGCTTGAACTCTGAACTTGGAGGATTACTTGGCGATGCCGCGAATAAAAAAGAGCATATTCGCTTTGGCGTGCTTGCTGTCGGCTGGAGCTTACTTTGGACTTCCATCTTACGCGGAAGAAACCGCTCGGCCGGATCTCCAGCGGCCGCAGGCCAATCGACCCCAGGCCGGCCGGCCGCAGACCAGTCGCGAGCGAGCGACTTTCGATCACAAGCGAAAGGAGCATGCCAAAGTTACTTGCAACGCCTGCCACAAGGTGACTCCGCCACAGATAGAGGTTACCTCTTTCCCAACCCACCCGACCTGTGTGAGCTGCCACAACTTCGCCAAAGAGTACTTCACCAGAGGCACGGGTTTTTGCGGTGTCTGTCATCAGGGAGGGCCTACCTCAAAGACGGCCGCCGGCCTATTCAACTTCAAGGAGAAGACGGACAGGCTCCACGCCCTCCTCGGAAGCGACTTCGGCATAGACTTTTCGCACCTGGCGCATAGGAAGCCGTTGCCCGAAAGCTTCGAGTTCCAACCGGTCACATCGAGACCGTCGGAGCTTCCTCCGGCTAAGCTAACCGCGGGACAAAGCGCCAGGTGCACCGATTGTCATCAAAGAATCAAAAAGGCGAACGCGGGCGAGAATGAACTGACCATCGAAAAGGGACATTCGACGTGCTTCCAGTGTCACGGGATGAGACCCGGCGCGGGCGCTCGTGAGAACTTCCCGTATATGAACGACTGCAAGGAGTGTCACGAGATCGGCGGCTCGAAGGCCACTCACCTTGCTCAGATTCGCGAGTTCAGCCACGCGGATCACGAGTGGGACATCCGCCCAAGAAAGAAAATCGATTACCAGATGAAGCGGTCGCCCGACTTTCTGTGCGTCGAGTGCCACAAGTCTGTAGACCAGGCCAAGAAGCTTACAGATATTCTGATGCCAAACGAGAGTAATTGCAGCGCGTGCCACAACGGTCGATTGGGGCTTCCCGATGCTTTGGCGCGGGATCTCTTGGATAAGCTGAAGTAGTGAGGGAATTCGCAGAGGGCGGCAAGACGAGAGACGATATGACGAGAGGCCTAAGACTTATCATCATAGGAGCGGCGGCGGTTCTTCTCATCGGCGCGCTTGCCTGCCGCAGCACCAAGCAACCGACCGCCAACAAGGCTGCTGAAGCGCCTCAGCCTGCGCCTCAAACCGCCGCTGCGCCCTCACCGTTCGACGTAAAGGAATCCGCGGTGATCGAGCGCACGTCGCCCTTCAATCATACGCGCGCCGAGCACCAGACCAAGACAAAGGATTGCGCCTTCTGCCATCAGCGTTTGGACAACAGCGTCACGCCGGTGTTCCCCGGCCACTCGGCTTGCATAGAATGTCACGCAAAAGATTTTACAAATACATCGAGTCAAATGTGCGTCGTATGTCACAAGTCTCCAGTTGACGCTCAAGGTACAAGAATAAGTTTTCCGGCGAGGATGAGTGAGTTCGGGATCAAGGGGTTCTCACACAAACAGCACATGGACTCGAAGAAAATGACTGGCGAAACTGAGACTCCAAAGTGCGGCACCTGCCATCAGTCTACTGAGGGCGCCGCGGCGAGTTTTCCGCATCATCAGCAGTGCTATAGCTGCCATGTTCATCAACCAACTCAGAAGTTCGGCGAGTGCGGAGTCTGTCACGCCGGCACAAAGCTAGCTTTGAAGTTCACAAGCGGTAAGGGGTCGGCATTGGGCTTATATAATTTCAAGCACGGGCCTCATACGAAGAAGGCAAGTTGCGATAGATGCCATCACCAGATCGAAACCGCTCCGAAACAGGTGCGCGCTGATATTCAGACGATCAGCGCCGGGCGGGGCCAGCGTCATACCTCGGCCTGTTGGAGCTGCCACGTTCAGGCAAAAGAGTCTGTGTGCACGAAGTGTCACCGCGGTTCCCTCCCGTTTTCCTTTTAGGTTTCGCTGTAAGGGCGGCCCTCGGTGGCACCCTGGGAGCGCAGGCATCCCTGCCTGCTCTTCTCGCGCAAACGCCAGGCAGGCAGGGATGCCTGCGCTCCCAGGGTGCCACCGAGGGCCGCTCTTACAGGCAATCAACCAAATGACAGCCTGCGCTTGCGAAGATCACGCTTTGCGTTACAGCGAGTGTAAAGGTAAATTCTTTGTTGCCGGGTGAGCCGTATGCCGAAGGAACAAAAGAGCCGTCGCGAAGTCATCAATGCGATCAAGACGCTTCCAGCCATCTCTGCTCTTGTGTCCGCGCACGACGGTCACTACGACTATGAGCTCGATCTCGAAGTCACGGTATACGGCCGCAACTACGGCGGCAAGAAGGTGGGTCCCTACTTCCGCCTGCTGACCTACGATCCGGGAGAGGCCATCATGACCGCAGGCGAATGGGGCGGCAACACCTTCTTCTTCGTTGTGAGCGGCGTCGCGGAAGTCTACATCAAAGCGCCCAACCAGCAAGATGTGAAAGTAGCCGAGCTGACCCCAGGCGCTCAGTTCGGAGAGATGAGCGTGCTCGCGGGTATGCCTCGCAACGCTACGGTGAAAGCCAGGCGAGACAAGCCCGCGCAGGTGCTCGAGATTCACCGCCCCGCGTTGCGCTTGCTTCGAAAGCTCCCCAAGTTCGGCGAGAACCTCGATAACACATACCGGAATCACGGCCGAGACGCCGCGCTTGAAAGCCTCAAGCTTATGGGCGGGCTCACCGCGGAGATGGTGAGCGATCTCAGGAATTATTCCTTGTTCCGAGTGTTTGCCAAGAATCACGTGCTCTTCCGCGAGGGGGAACCAATCAATCGCATCTACCTGATCAAAGAAGGATGGGCGCGCCGCACTCAGTCATCATCCGGCACAGAGGTTGAAGACTTCATTGGTCACGGTTTCTGTTTTGGCATCGAAGGCGCCGCCAGGGATGCAAGTTGGCCCTACGCCGTGGCGTTGATGGGCCGCACTGAAGTTCTTGAAATATCCATCTCAAAACTACGCCAAAACTATGCGCTGCAAGACGCGGTACTCAAGCTGATTGCCCGGCACGCGCCTCCCCCGCTGGGCGCCTTCGTAAACTACAAGCCTGCTGTTCACGACGGGATGCTTGCGGCGCAAGAGAGGCTCATCGACACCGGGCTGGTAGACGGAACGAACCTGCTCGTGATGGACATGGACCTCTGTGTGCGCTGCGGCAACTGCTCGCTCGCTTGCCACAAGATCCACGGTCAGTCTCGACTTATGCGCAGAGGCGTTCACGTCACACGGCTCGAAGCTCCTCGCGCGAGCGCCGTTCAAAGCGCGCTCTCGCCAGAAGTGTGTATGCACTGTGCGGACCCTGAATGCTTGACCGGTTGCCCGACGGGAGCGATTGGCCGATTTGATTTGGGGCAAGTGGATATTGATCCGAAGACCTGCATAGGATGCGGCGACTGCGCGACGCAGTGCCCGTACAACGCCATCTCGATGGTGCCGCGCAGGCCCAAGGAAGCTGCGAAAACCGACGGTGGTTTCAAATCAAGGCTCCAGGATTTCTTGAGGATCAAACCCGATCCAATTCCGCCGCCGGTTGACGCCACCGAGGACCTCGTTGCGATTAAGTGCAACCTGTGCAGCGACCGGGTGACAATGAACCCTCCGGGCGCGAAGACTCGCGCCTATAGTTGCGAAGAAAACTGCCCAACGGGCGCCCTCGCTCGCGTCAAGCCGCGAGAGTATTTCTCAGAGATAGGCCAGATTGAAGGCTTGCTGCTGGTGGATAAGACGCACGCTTACGGCCGCAATATTCACAAGTCGGACGGGCCGAAGCGCTTTATTCATGCGGTGGGCATATTGCTCGCGGTGATTGCGACCGGGGCGACGATCTTTGGGCTTCAGCGTTACGGACTCGGTGAGCGGATCGTCAGCTTTCTCAACATGCGCTGGATCACCGGGATAGTTGGCCTCGTTGGAATCGCGGCGGTGATGACGTATCCGATGAGGCGGCAAATCTACACCAAGCGCGCGGGTCCGCTGCGTTACTGGATGCTGGCGCACGCATACATCGGGATCATTGCGGGAGTGTTGATCCTGCTTCATGGCGGCGCCCACTCCGGAGGCGCGCTCACCACTGCGCTGATGATCTCCTACGATCTGGTGATATTCACCGGGATACTGGGAATCTTCATCTACTTTTTCGCGCCTCGAAAGCTGACGAAGATTGAAGGCTCGCCGCTGCTGCTTGATGATTTGAAAGACCGGCGCGAGGAGTTGCAAAAGGAGATTGCCGAGATCGGCGGGCAGGCTGCCGGGCCGCTTCAGAGCATCGTGAAGGACAAGGTTGTGCCGCGTTTCGTCTCATTCGGTTTCTTGCTGCGGCAGTTCTTGAGACGTGAAGACCTGGACAAGATGGTGGAAGCGGCAAAAGCGCGATTCAGCCAGGAACGAGCATCGCTTGCGAATGAGAAGGACCGGCGAAAGCTGGATCGAGCCATCGAAGCGGCCGCGACGCTGCGCCGAATCGACGCGCTGATCTATCTGCATCGTTCGTTGAAACTATGGCTGCCGCCGCACGTGGCAAGCACGGCATTGATGCTGGCGTTGATGATTGTTCACATAATACAAGTTGTTTACTACGCCTCGCGGTAGGGTGAGATGTTCGGAATAGACCACGGATGACGCGGATTAGACGGATATTCGCGGATCAGATCCGTACTGATCCGTCTAATCTGCGTCATCCGCGGTCTATTCTGTGCGCTCCAAACACGGTACGAATCAATGGCTGCTAAGAGTCGGTTCATCATCAAGCGAAGAGACAAGTCGGTTGACGACGTCGTCCTCGAGAGCGAAGGCCTGACCATAGGCCGGCTCACGGGCAATGATCTGGTCCTCAATAACCGCGCGGTCTCTCGCACCCACGCCGGGATACGGGAATTCAACGGCGAGTACTGGATCTTCAACCTGTCCGAGTCAAACGGCACGGTGCTCAACGGCTGGCTCGTGGACAAGACCCCACTCCTCGATGGCGATGTGGTTCAGATAGGGCCGTACTCGCTGCTGGCTAATTATGTTCAAGGTGCGCTGTCGCTGGTCGTCCAAATGGACACGGAGATACATCCGATCGAGGGCGGCGCGACCCCCATGCTGTTTGAAGAGGACCTCGGCAAGACGGTGATGGTCCAGATTCCCGCCGGCATCAAGAAGCAGGCCGTCGCGCCCGGCGGGACGAAGAGATTTCAAATGGGGACGGGCATATTCTCTGCCGTCGCCCCGGCCGCACTCGATGAACAAGCGCTGAATGTTTTCTGGGATAAGCGTAAGCGAGAGGCGGGAAAGATCGCTCCGCAAACGCTGCTTCATCCGAGGACCAACAAGAAAGTCGGCAAAGCTCAATTCAACTGGCGTCCGTCGCTCGACCTGACGCGAATCTGGCGCAAGTCATATTTTTATTGGGGCGCTGCTGTTGTGGTACCGCTGGCGATCGCCGCGGTGATCATCTACGAGGGCGCGTATTCGCCGGGCGAAGTTTCGATGGCCCATACCTCATCGCAGATGTCCGCTCGCGCGATTGCCCTCAGGCCAAATGAAAACTCCTGCTCGAATTGTCACGGCGTAACCGAAGGCATGCAGGACAAGTGCGTCACGTGTCACACGACTCCAACGACGCAAACGGTTCAAGGCTTCGCGCCCGTAGTTTTTGACAAGCACTATCGCGAAAACATCGGCTGCACCGGCTGCCACGTCGAGCATCTGGGCGCAAGCTCCGAGCTCGGGCTTAAGAGCAATCAGCTTTGCTCGAACTGCCATAACGGAAGCTACACGATAAAGACGGGCGACAAGGCAGGACAGGTTTTGCCGGTCGCACACGGCGGCTCCGCGGGCTATCCGGTGGTCAACGGTAAATGGGCGAAGATGCTGGATGCCGATCAACTGAAGGTGAGAGGGCTTCCGGATACCTGGGCCGGGCCTACCTGGGATTCAAACCGCCAGTTCCACGCGATTCATCAGCTCGGACGGATGAACAATCGAATGAGTTGTAAAGACTGCCACACGGCAGGAGTGCGTGGAGAGGCGAGTTTTCGCGAGTCGCCGAAAGCTGAGTGCGCCAAGTGCCACGGCCTCGTAGCCGGCGCGACAGGCACACAACGCGTCCAGGCGAACTGCTACACGTGCCATCGCCAGCACGGACAAAGCGAAGATCTATTGAAACTAGTCGCCGAGGGAAAAGACGAGCGGCGCATCAAAGACTACTTTGTAAAAATCGACAGCGGGAAGGATGAAATAGACAAGCGGCTGGCGACCACCAGCGAAAACTTGTTTTCTGGTGTTGGTGGCGCGGATAAAATCCGGCAGGACAAAGACACGCTGAGCGCGAGCGTGCTTTTATCTTTCGGCGGGTTGCCCTGGTATGGTTGGGTCGGACTGGTCGGGATCTTGCCGATCGCGGGACTCGCGGTGATGGCAGTTGGGACCGCGCGTCGCAAGTACTTTTTGCAGACCGTGAAGGTGGATGCAGCGCCAAACGAGAGCGAGGTCTCCAAAGCGCTCATCGGTGTGCTTGATCTTGAGAAGCTGAAAGCTGAAGAGGCTCCCTATCCGCATCCTGTCATAAACCAGCAAACCTGCATAGGCTGTCACGCGTGCGTTGAAGCGTGCCCGCACGACGTGCTTGCGATAGTAAACGGGGTCGCGACACCCATCAACCCCGATCAATGCATGGAAGACACGAGCTGCCAGGTCGAGTGCCCGACCAATCCGAAGTCGTGCGTCGTCATTAACACCAATAAGAAGATTCCTGAGAGAAAAGTTCCCAAGCGGGATCAGCGATTCAAGACCAACGTCGACGGCATCTACCTGATCGGAGATGTGTCCGGCGTTCCTCTTATCAAGAACGCGATCAACGAGGGCGCCACGGTCATCGATTGCATCGTCGACGACCTCAAGAAAGAAGGCCCGAATTCGAAAGCCGAATTCGATGTGGCGGTCGTTGGGATAGGACCGGCCGGACTATCGGCTGCCGTGATTGCAAAGCAGCGAGGCTTGAAGTACGTCGCCATCGAGCAGGACAAAATAGTGGCCACGATTCAACAAGTCTATCCGGCGGGCAAGTACGTCTTCTTCAAGCCCGACACGGTTGAGACCAAAGGCGGTATTCCGCTACCGGGCCCCGGCGACTCGAAAGAGAACATGCTAAAGGGCTGGCTCGATGCGATGACATCGAACGGCGTCGTGGTCAACGAAGAGGAAAGCTGCAGGAACATTAAGCAGGATGGCGGGGTCTTCTCGGTCACCACTGAGAAAGGAAAGGCGAAAGAAAAAGCCAGCTACACCGCCCGAAAAATCATCATCGCGATCGGCAATCGCGGCACCCCGATGACGCTCAAAGTGCCGGGCGAGGACCTTAAGGTGATGATGACCCCGCCGCCGGTGGTTCCGAAATACTGCCCGCGGTGTGGGTGTGCTCGGAAAGGCGCGCAGCAGTTTTGCGTCGTGTGCGGCGCGCCGTATCCGGCTAAGGCGCAGCCGGCTTATGAAACCGGCAAGGTTCAATTCAAGCTTTCCGATCCCGATGACTACGTAAGCAAAAAATGCATAATCGTCGGGGCAGGGAATTCGTCTATCGAAGCCGCGGTCGATCTTGCAGGACTCAAGCGCGACGGCGAGCGAATCACTTTCACGCGCAACAACGAAGTGACGTTGGTCGTCCGCAGCGATTTCAAAGGCGATCTGAAGCTCGGTAACAAGATGAACGTGTATGATTGCATCGACGCGGGGAAGATCAAGGTGTTTTTTAGAACCGAGATCAAAGAGATCACCCCAACCGAAGTCGTGCTTATGGACGTCCGCAGCAAGGAAGAGAAAGCTCGGCTTGCGAACGATTTCGTTTTTGCGTTGATCGGCGGCGAGAAGCCAACGAAATTTCTGGAGGGGATTGGAATCAAAGTAGGATGAAGCGCCGCTATTTTCCATTTGTCATTTGCCATTTTCCATTTGCCATTTATGAGCCGGGTTCCCTCGACCGTTCGGGTTGAATCAAGAATGGCAAATAGAAAATGGCAAATGGAAAATGGAAAATGGATTTCAACGGCCAGAATTCTAAGTGCCCAATTAAGCGTGGTGGTATAGTATCCGAGGTCAAGAGTCCTGAACGACGGAGGCAACGCGGTGAGAATAAGACTTCTGCCGAGCAGCGCCGGACGAGAGTCGCAACTCCAATGTCTGACCTCCTTCCTCATCGACGATCGCGTGGCGATTGACGGCGGCAGCATCGGCTTCGCGCTTGGCCCCGGCGAAATCGGAAGCGTGCGTCACATCATCGTAACCCACTCTCACGCCGACCACACCGCTTCGCTTCCGATATACGTAGCCGAAGCGTTCAATGTGCTCAACGATCCAATCATCATCTACGGCAGCAGGGAAGTGATAACAGCGCTTAGGCAACACGTCTTCAACGATCACGTGTGGCCGGACTTCGAAAAGATTCAGCTCAACACCGGCAGCGGACCCACGGTTGAGTTTCGCGAACTCGAGGCGAGACAGACATTGAACATCGCCGGCATTGACGTGACGCCGATTCCGGTCAATCACCTCGTACCGACGTTCGGGTTGCTGGTGCAAAACGAAGTGACAGCCGTGCTGTTCACTTCCGACACCTATTGCACCGACGAAATTTGGGAAGTGGCGCACGAAGCTGAGCACTTGAAAGCGGTCTTTGTCGACGTGTCGTTTCCGAATGAGATGGGCGAGCTGGCTGCGGCGTCCAAGCACCTGACGCCGGAGTTGTTGGCCGTTGAGTTGAAGAAGCTCAAGCGCGAGGTTGAGGTTTACGCGGTCCACATCAAGCCAACGAACAGGAAAGAGGTGATAAAGCAAATCGCTGCCCTCGACAATCCAAGAGTTTCGGTCGGCGAAATTGACCGCGTTTATGAGTGGTAACGGACGGAGAGTATGCCTGCAAAGATTGTCATTAAGAATTCCGAATCTGATCGCTCGTTTGAGTTCGATCTCACGCGAGATGAGACCCACATTGGGCGTGCTGCCGATCGCAACGACGTAGTGCTTGAGGAGAACCAAGTCTCGCGTCAGCACGCGATAATTAAACAGAACCAGCAGGCTTTTACGCTCATCGATCTGAACAGCGCCAACGGCACGTTCATGAACGGGCAGCGCGTTAAAGAGCACTTGCTGCGAAACGGCGACTCGTTTTCGATAGGCAAGTTCACGGTCGAATTCAAAGACGCTGCGGGCTCGCCTTCGGTCAGGTACGCGAGCCACGAGATCGAAGGCACGATGGTGATGCGAACCCCCGGCGAAATAGCGGCGGTCATCCCGCAGATGGACAAGTCGGCGATATCTCAGACCGGCCCAGCTGCGCAATCCGTTTTGGATTACGTCGAGGTGCTGAGGAAGAAGGCCGAGACGCTGGCGCGTATTTACGAGTTGAACCAGATGCTCGGGTCGGACTTCTCTCAGGAGGAAATATTCAGAAAGGTCAGCGAGATGGTCTTTCGCCTGACACCGGCGGATCGCTTCCTGGTGTTGCTGAACGATTCGGATAGCGGGGAGCTATCGACGGTCGCCGCCGAGTTCCGCAACCCCGGCAGCGCGCAGGCGGGCGCCCAGGTCACCATCAGCAAGACGGTCGTGGATCGTGTGATCGCCGAACGGGTTTCGGTGCTGTCGTTCGACACGGGCTCGGACCAGCGCTTCGTGGAGGCCAAGTCAATAGCGATGCTAAAGATCTCTTCGGTAATGTGCGCACCGCTGCTCAGAAAGAACGATGTGCTGGGAGTCATTTATGTTGATTGCCGGGAGACGCTGAAGCTGCTCAGAGAAGACGACCTCGATCTGTTGAATGCGGTGGCGGCTGAGACGTCCATCGCCGTGGACAACGCCCTGACTCACAAGCGGCTGGTTCGCGAAGAACTCGCGCGCGCAAAGTACCGCCGCTTCATGCCGCCTCACGTCGTCGACGAGATTCTTAAGAGCCCCAACACGCTGCTGCTCGGCGGGTCAAACAGCTGCATAACGGCGCTGTTTTCCGACATTCGCGGCTTCACCTCTATGTCCGAGAAGTTGAAACCGCAGGTCGTGGTTCAGATACTCAACGAGTATTTCGCGGACATGACCCCCATTGTTTTCGAGTACC
Source organism: uncultured Clostridia bacterium (assembly GCA_964548075.1). Classification (GTDB taxonomy): domain Bacteria; phylum Acidobacteriota; class Blastocatellia; order UBA7656; family UBA7656; genus Onstottus_A. Next base: position 27,299 of record CAZJQQ010000008.1, read on the forward strand.
AGGGACTCCTGGATAAGTTCATGGGAGACGGGTTGATGGCGTTATTCGGAGTTCCCTATGCGTGCGACGAGGCGGCGTCGAATGCCGTGGCTGCGGCGATCGCCATGCAGCGCCGGATGACGGCGGTGAATGAGGAGTTGAAGACGCAGGGCTTGTCAGAGATCTCCATCGGCATCGGCATCAACACGGGAACCGCAACGGTGGGCTACATTGGATCGAGAGATCGAACCGACTATACGGCGATCGGCGATTCGGTCAACCTTGCTGCGCGGCTCGAACAGCGAGCTGTGGCCGGCCAGATCATCATCAGCCGCTCAACGCTCGATGCTATCGGCAGCCAGTTTCCGGTCAGGCCGTGCGATCAGATAATGGTCAAGGGTAGGCAAGAGCCCGTCGAAATCTACGAAGTGCTTTGGCAGGAAGCGAGCGAGTCGGTGGCTTAGCTGAGGCCGAAGAATCGCTGAATGCGCCGCAGAATCGTCTGAGCTTTAACCCGTCTTTCTTCCTCCGGCATCGCCCGGGCGTATTCGTCCAGCCGAACCTGACGCTCGGCTATCGTGCGGCTGAGCGCTTCGGCAAGCGTCGCGTTGTTTTCGAGGAGTTGCTGAAGGACGCCTTTTCTTATTTCGAGAGTTTCCACTTCGTTGACTGTAATCACGTCGGCGTTCCGCAGTTCTCCGGTAAGCAGAGCCATCTCTCCGAAGAAGTCTCCGGCCCTGAGTTCCGCCACTTGTTGGGTGTCGCCGTCGCGGCTGGGCAGCCGCACCTCAACATTGCCCCGGTAGATGACGAACATTGAATCGCCCGGATCGCCGCGCCGCAGAATCAACTCACCGGGGGCGTACACGGATCTGACGGCGGACCGCGCCACCGCCTCCTTCTCCTCGGCGGAGAGCGGCGCGAAGATCTCTACCGATTCGATGACCTTGTCGTAATCGGCCTCTTGATGGCTGACCACCGGTTCTTGCTGCTCGAGCAGCACGTGGCGAATAGGGAACGGGATTTCGATTTCGCTGCGGCGGTAGATGTACCACACGTGCTGCCTGATCTGCGCGTCGATATCCGGGACCCACATGTAGTCTTTGGTCCAGTAAAGAATCTCATAGATGATGCTGGAATCGGCAAAATCGCCTACGCGCACGACAGGTGTCCTCTCGCTGGCCACGTTGGGGATCGATGCCACCGTCTCCCTTATTAGAGGGATGACTCTTTGCGGCGCGACCCGGTAAGGGGCTGGAGCGCGCAGGATTCGGCGGTTGAGGTTGTTGAAGCGATAGACTTCCAGCGCTTCGCGCGCCACTGTACTGTTGGGGAAAATAACCGTCGTGTTGTCGTTGGTGCGAATCGTGGTTGTGCGCCAGGTGACCGCTTCCACGCGCCCGATCATATTGCCGATTCTAATCGCGTCGAGAATATGAAACGGCTGCTCGATATGAATTGAGAGTCCCGCGAAAAAGTTCCCAAGCGTGTCTTGCAGCGCGAGACCGATGATGACTGAGACTACGGTTGACGTCGCGATTAGTTCAAGACCGCCGCCTTGCTCGTCCAACACAAGTTTGTAGATCAGCACCAGGAAAACGGAATAGAGGACCACTGACAGCAACACGCGCAAGAGCGCCGGCGCCTCGCGCTTCTTGCGCTTCTGAAAGATCACGTCGAACAGCACGAAACTGATCGAGCGCACCAGGCCAACGCACAGGCCCAGCAGCAATACGGCCAGCACATACTTGGAGACAGACTTGCCAAGCAGGGCCGGAGAGAACTGCTTGACTGCGCCAAAGACGAGCAGGAGCAGCACGCTGATCCCGAGTGGAACGGTAATTCGTTTCATGTTGTTAAGCGGGGGGCCGGAGCGCAGCTTGCCTGGCGGCGACGCGGGCCGCTCCCAGCAGTGCCGTTTTGTCGTTCAAGATTACGCGCACCGGAATCGCTTCAAGCAATAAGGAGAGCCTTCCCTTGACTACTGACTACTGACTACTGACCACCCATAGCCTTGATCATTTCACCAGCCGCTAACACTGCTTGCTCATACACGCGGTCGTGACCCAGTATCTCGAGCTCTCTCCCTATCAGTTCGGTCTCGCTCAAGCCTTCGTAGCTGAGCACGCGTTGAACACCCTTCCCTTCGCCGCGTGTCACTGACGTTTCGATGCGTTGGCCGTCCGCGCTTCTCCTGACCGTGAATGAGACCGGTTGGTCGCTCTCGCTCTCAAGCGAAACCAGCGCAAGATGCCCCGGCTCGATTTCACGGCGTGTGTGCGCGAATTCCAAACCGAAACGGCGTCCATCAACCGAGACATCGAGGCTCGCCGATTCTGTCGTTCGCTTCGCGCCGCCTGGTTGCACGCTCCAGCGAAGCCGGCTTGCGAGCCAGCCTGCGAGGAGAAATGCGCGAGTTGGAATCAAGGACGAATCCATTGTCGGCGGCGCGTACCTGATCGTGACTTGTTTGAGTCGATTCAGCAGTGGCCGATAGTCGGCAATGTCGTAGAACCCGGCGAGCAGCGCGCGCCACGCCGTCAGTCGCGCCCAGTTCAAGTCGCTGAGCGCCGTCCAGCGCGGAGTCTCAGTCAGAACCGCGGCCATGCTCGCAAGGTCCGCTTCCGGGTCGCGAAACTGCGCCGAATCGATAACCACTCGATCCGAAAGATCCACCAGCCGCCTGAACAACGCCTTGTCTGCGAGTCGTGGTACCGCGTGCCACCAGAGGTAAACAGGTAGATCAGAGAGCAGGATCGGCGCGACCGCGCTGGGCACTTCATCGGCTTGAGACCCGCCCGCGGTTATTGTCACTTGCTCGCAGCAGACCTGCTTGGAAGACGCGCTGGGCAACGTGCAGCGGGACGTGACCTCGGCGGTGAGCGTCTCCTCCGGAGCGTCGCCGTCCTCCACGATCAAGATAGCACGGCACGGACGCGCCGCCGTTATGTCAGTCAGCATTCCGTCGAGTTTGGCGGCGTCCGCGCGGCTCTGGACATAGACCAACAAGTTGAACATTGAGGCCCGAGTGACGCCGCCGTGTTCTTCGTCTTGCGCCGCTTGCTGCCACAGCGCGGTCAACTGGCGTTCTATCGCATCGACGTTGATGGTAGGCGCCTTTGCCCCAGGAATCTGTTCGTTTGAAGTACTCATGTTTCCTCTTAGAAGACCGGTCTCGTTGCTTCAGTCCAGGATCGCAAATCTCAGATCTCAGGTCTTAGATCTCAGATTCCCCAATTCCAGATCCGGTATCCCGACCCTCACGGACGCCGCCATTCTCTCCCGTCTCTCTCCATCAACTCATCGGCCGCCTTTGGTCCCCACGTGCCCGCTTCGTATTTCGGAATCTCTTCCTTTGAATTCGCCCACGCCTCCAGTATGGGCATCACTATCTCCCAGCCACGCTCGGTCATGTCACGGCGCGCATACAGAGTCGAGTCTCCCAGTATGCAATCAAGCAGAAGCCGCTCGTAGGCTTCGGGCGACGCGACGCCGAACGAAGCGCCGTATCGGAAATCCATGTTTACCCATCGAATGCGCGTCACCTGGCCGGGAACTTTGGCTCCAATCCTGAGCGTGATTCCTTCGTCTGGTTGGACACGTATCACGAGCACGTTGGGCTCCATCTCTTGCTGGGCGCTCTTGAACAATTGGAGCGGGGCTTTGCGAAAGTGAATAGCAATCTCGGTGAGGCGCTTCGGCATGCGTTTCGCGGAGCGCAGATAGAACGGCACATCGGCCCAGCGCCAGTTGTCGAAGTAGAGTTTCAACGCGGCGAAGGTGTCCGTCTGTGAGTTCGGCGCGACGTCTTTTTCTTCCCGGTAGCCAGGCACATGCTTTCCCGCGACCGCGCCCGCGGTGTACTGGCCGCGCACGACGAACTGATTCACGTTATGAGGAGAAATCGGGTGGACGGCTTGCATCACTTTGATCTTTTCATCACGTACGCCGTTGGCGCTGAGACTGATTGGCGGTTCCATTGCGACGAGCGACAAGACCTGGAAGACGTGGTTTTGGATCATGTCACGCAGCACACCGGCGGTGTCGTAGTAGCCGCCTCGGCCCTCGACTCCGAGCGCCTCGGCGTTCGTGATCTGCACGTGGTCAATATATCGGCGGTTCCAGATCGGCTCGAAGATTCCGTTGGCGAACCGGAACACCATCAAGTTCTGCACGGTTTCTTTACCGAGATAGTGATCGATGCGATAGACCTGATCTTCGTCGAAGACCTTTGCAGCCTCGACGTTGAGTCCTTTGGCGCTCCCAAGATCGTGACCGAAAGGCTTCTCTATGATGATTCGCGTCCAACCTTTGGCTTCGGGTTTGGCGAGCCTGGCGGCGCCGAGTTGCTGAATTGCCTCGGCGTAAAGGGAAGGGGAAGTCGAAAGGTAGAACACTCGATTGCCGGCGGTGCCGCGGTCGTTATCGATTTGATCGAGCAGCTCCCTCATCCGGCCATAAGCGTCGGCGTTGTTGACATCGCCCGAAACATAGAAGATGCCTTTGGCGAAGCTGTCCCAAACCGCTTCGTCGACGCGTTTCGCTTCCGAGTAAGTTACGATCGCGTCTTTCATCTTTGCGCGAAAGTCGTCGTGACTCATCGGAGAGCGCGCGAATCCGACGATGGCGAACTCGGCGGGCAACAGCCGTTGCTGCGTCAGGCGATAGAGCGCGGGCACGAGCTTTCTCTTGGTCAGATCGCCCGACGCGCCGAAGATGATCACCGTGCAGGGATCGGCAGTGCGCTCGAGCCTCACGCCTTCTCTCAGAGGATTGTCGATTGTGCTGGACATTTAGGTTCCTCGGTGTTCTTTAAGCATTCTTTGCGCCTTGGCGGCTCTTTGCGTCTTTGCGCGAGACCTTCTTTGTGGACCCGAGAGTCGTTTTCGCGCAAAGACGCAAAACAACGCAAAGACGCAACGCGCTACTTCTTCGCCAAATCTTCCCATTCGGTGTGAATGGCAGGACCATCGGGACTATCGACCCGCTGATAGGTGTGCGACCCGAAGAAGTCACGTTGAGCTTGCGTTAGATTCAGGGGAAGATTCGCGGCGCGATATGTATCGAAGTACGCGAGGCTCGCGGACATCGCCGCTGCCGGAATGCCAAGCGACTGCGCGGTTGTCACTGCTTGCCGCCATCGAGGCTGAGCTTCAAGCACCCACGCCTTGAAATCGGGATCGATCAGCAGGTTCGGAAGATCGGGCCGCCGTTGATAAGCTTGCTTGATCTTGTCCAGGAACTGCGCACGAATGATGCACCCGCCTTTCCATATGCGGCTCATCTCGCCGAGGTTGATGTTCCATTTGTACTCTTCAGACCCGCGACGGATTACGTTCATCCCCTGTGCGTAAGAGCAGATCTTGCTCGCATACAAAGCGTCGTGAACTGCGTCGATCAACTCTTGCTTGCCTCCGGTGTATTTCGCCGCAGGTCCGGGCAGTTGTTTGCTCGCCTCGACCCGTTCCGCTTTTCGACCCGAGAGGACTCGCGCATCAAGCGCCGCCTGCATCGTTGGAATCGCAATGCCCAACGAGAGCGCAGTCTCGGCAGTCCATTTGCCCGTGCCTTTTTGACCGGCCACGTCGACGATCTTATCGACCAGCGCGCCGTCGCCTGCGGGATCGCCGACCGTGAAGATCTTGGCAGTGATCTCAATGAGGAACGAGTTGAGGTCACCCTCGTTCCACTTCGCAAAAATGTCCGCGAGTTCCGGAGCCTTCAATCCGAGCGCGTTGCGCAGAATGTCATATGCTTCGGCGATCAACTGCATATCGCCGTATTCGATTCCGTTGTGAACCATCTTCACGAAGTGCCCCGCGCCGTCCGGCCCGACGTACGTCACGCACGGCCCGTCATCGACCTTCGCGGCTATCGCTTCCCAGATTGGACGAATCTGCTCGTAAGCGGCCGGGTCGCCGCCGGGCATAAGCGACGGTCCCCACAACGCGCCGGACTCGCCGCCAGACACGCCCGAGCCGATGAAGTTGAACCCGGCGGCTTTCATTTCTTTTTCGCGGCGGATGGTGTTCTCGTAGAACGAGTTGCCGCCGTCGATGACAATGTCCCCGGCGTCAAGCAGTGGCTTCAGTTCAGCGAGAACGTCGTCGACCGGCCCACCGGCTTTCACGAGCAAGATGATCTTGCGCGGTTTCTCGAGCGAGTTCACGAACTCTTCGTATGAATACGAGCCGATGACCTGCTTGCCTTCAGCGCGATGCAAGAACTTGTCGACCTTTGTGGCATCGCGGTTGTAGACGGCGATGGGAAATCCGTTGCGGGCGATGTTGAGCGCGAGGTTTTCGCCCATCACTGCGAGTCCAATCATTCCAATCTTTGCGAGTTCCGGTTTTGTTTCTGCTGCCATTTTTGAGTTCCTCTCTTTTGCCAAAAGCGGCGGTTGTTAGAATGAGTTCATCATGCGCGATGCTGATCGGTGAGCAAGCGCGCGGCCGCTTCATCCACCAGCCAGAGCAGGGTACCGTTGCGCGGACGAATGAGCTGACTCGGATAAACGTCAGGTTGATAACTCCCTTCGAGCACGTTCCTTAATGTCTCAGCCTTGTCCTCGCCCGCTGCGAGGAAAGTCACGTTGCGAGCGTTGTTAATCGTCGCCGCCGTGAGCGTGATCCGGTGAGCTTTGAACTTCTCCACGTAATTCGCAACGGCGATCTGCTCGCCGGCTTGAAGCGCCGTAGTGTGCGGAAACAATGAAGCCGTGTGTCCGTCGGGGCCCATTCCCAAAAACACCAGGTCAAACCGCGGTACGTTTGAGAGCGGCGCGGTTCCAGTCCGATTCGCGCCCAGTCCCGCCAGGAAAAACGTGGTGAGCAGCGCTGTGTACTCCTCCGCGGCTCGTTCAGGGTCTGGCCGCTCGGCCGGTATTCGAAAGACGTTCTCTCGCGGCGCCGGAACCTTGGACAACAGCGCCTCGCGGGTCATTCGATAATTGCTGTCCGGGTGATTGGGAGGGACGCAGCGTTCGTCTCCCCAGAAAAAATAAATCGAAGACCACGGCACGGTATCGAGGAACGGTTCGGCCGCCAACACCGAAAACATCGCCTTGGGAGTCGAGCCGCCCGAGAGCGCCACGGTGAATCTGCCGCAGCCGATGACGTACTGATCGGCCAGTCGCGCGAATAGCCGGGCAGCCTTGAGCGCGAGTTCTTCAGGGTCGCGATAGACGCGAACCTGGGCATTCGACTTTTGAAGCATTCTGGTAGACATAACCTGAACAATCAAGAGAAGGACTATTGAAAAATGAAAATTGCAAATTTGCCCGATCGAGGACTCTGCACACCGGCTTCTTCAGTTCAATTTGCGATTTTCAGTTTTCAATTCTCAATTTTCAATTCTGGTTTCTCAACTCTCAATTCTTTCTCTCCCTCCAAAGCCAGGCGCCGCCTCTCACTCCCGCTTCGTTCGAGATGATCTTTACGTCAGCGTCGAGCTCGAAGGTGATCCTGTCACCGTTGCCGCCGCCGATGTATAGCTTATCGAAGTGGGTCAGCACGCGCAGCGTCTCGATCGCGCGCTTGACGCGGCGGTTCCATTCCTTTTTGCCGACCTTCTTGCGCGCCTTGTCGCCGATCTGCTGGTCATACGTCTTGTCTTTGCGGAACGGCAGATGAGCGATCTCGAGATGTGGCGCGAGCTCGCCGTCCATAAACAGCGCCGAGCCGAACCCGGTCCCGAGCGTGATGACCATCTCGAGGCCTTTTCCTTCGATCGCGCCGAAGCCTTGCATGTCCGCGTCGTTGATCACACGCACCGGTGTGCCGAGACGCTCCCGAAGCGCGCCTGCGAGATCCAGGTCCGCCAGCGCTTCCGTGCCGAGGTTTGGCGCGGTGATTATCTTGCCGTTGCGGACGACGCCGGGAAAGCCTACCGACACGCACTCGAAGCCGGTGAGCGGTTCGACTAGCTGGACGATAGCGTTTACCAGTTCGTCCGGTTTGCAAGGATGTGGGGTCTCGACGCGAAGCCGCTCAGTCAGCATTTCGCCTTCGCCGTTGAGAATCGCCGCCTTGATTCCGGTGCCTCCGACGTCAATCGCGAGAATACGCGCTTGAGCCGATGCGTCAGTCTGATCCATTTGTGCAGCGGGTTCAATTTCAGGTTTAGCAGTTGTCATTGATTCCTCCTGGACCGTGATTTGAAGTCGCTCCTCTCGCCGGTTTGGTTCCCTCTGCCTGTCTCTTGGCGCCAGTTCACCGGCTCAACGAGGCCCGAGCAACCGGATCACTAGTCATTAAAGGTCGCATAGTAGCCCTTGGGATACGAGACGAGCCTCAGTCCCTTATCCTTGGCATCTTTAGCTTCCCGGAACCTTACTCGTACTCTCTTAAACTCACCATCTCTGCTCGGCGGGTAATAGCCGATCTCATACTGACCGGGCGCATCGTCAGTGTTCGGCCAGTTCTTCCACTGAAACACCGCGATCGTTTGCTCTTTGCCCTCTTCGAAGACAACAAAGTCCTTGTATGTTAGGCCCGATACTGGCCAGAGATAGCCATCCCGCACCTCAACATCGATCATCACCAAAGGATACCGACAGACGATCAACTGTTGGTCATCACCGTCTCGTCCTGACGACGATTGCTTGTCGGTCTGCGCAGCCTGCCCAAAGATCGGGATACAGAAGGACAGGAGCACTACGAGACAGCTCCAGACTGCTCTCGGTGCGGCTCGCGTGTATCTAATCTCCTCCGTCATATGAATTCTTCCTGGCTCTACTGCAACCGTTCGCGCTGCTTATTCGGCCTTTGCTTCCATGAATCGAGGGCGCATGCGGGATCAGTCACACTTTCTCTGCTGTATCCAATCCGTGTGCGTGTGACCCCGCTCAGGGTGATCGACTCGCTCATAGGTGTGCGAGCCGAAGTAATCGCGCTGCGCCTGCGTCAGGTTCTGTGGCAACCGCGCAGTCCGGTAGCTGTCGAAGTACGAAAGGCTCGCGCACATCGCAGGCACAGGCACTCCTATTCCCAGGGCCGTCTTGACCGCCAGCCGCCAGTTCGCCTGCGCCGACTGAATCCAACGATTGAACTCCTCGTCAAGCAGCAGGTTCGGCAAATCCGGACGGCGATTGTACGCGTTCATTATCGAATTCAGAAAACGAGCCCGAATTATACATCCACCCTTCCATATCCGCGCCATCTCGCTCAGGTTGACGCCCCATTTGTTCTCTTCCGACCCTCTGTGAATCAGGCTCAAACCCTGCGCGTATGAACAAATCTTCGAGGCGTACAACGCGTCGTGGACTGCTTGAATGAGCTTTTCCTTCGGCCCGCGAGAACGCTGAGCCCTCGAGCCTTTGATCTTCTTGCTCGCGGCTACGCGTTCGTCTTTCATGCTCGAAAGCACGCGTCCATCGATCGCAGCGGCGATGGTCGGGATAGGCACGCCGAGTTCAAGCGCCTCTTCGGTAGTCCACTTACCCGTGCCCTTTTGCTCTGCTTTGTCGAGGACGAGGTCAACAAGCGGTTTGCCGGTCTCCTCATCTCGACGCCGGAAAATGTTCGCGGTGATCTCGATCAGGAATGACTCGAGCAGCCCGCGATTCCATTCGGCGAAGATGTTGGCAAGCTCGGCGGCTTCGAGGCGCAATCCTCGGCGAAGGATATCGTATGCTTCGGCGATCAACTGCATGTCGCCGTACTCGATCCCGTTGTGGACCATCTTGACGAAGTGGCCGGCGCCGTCGGGCCCAACGTAGGTGACGCACGCGCCCGAGTCGGTCTTCGCTGCGATCGCTTCGAAGATCGGGCGGATGTGTTCGTACGCGTCGCTGGCGCCGCCGGGCATAAGCGAAGGTCCGTGCCGCGCGCCTTCCTCGCCACCCGACACGCCTGAGCCGACGAAACAAAGGCCTTCCTTTCGAAGTGCTTCTTCGCGGCGCTGGGTGTCTTTGAAGTACGAGTTTCCGCCGTCGATCAGTATGTCGCCCTCTTCGAGCAGAGGCTTGATTCGCTCGATGGTCAAATCGACGGGCGCGCCCGCTCGGATCATCATCATCATTCGGCGGGGCCGTTCGAGCGAGCGAACGAATTCTTCGACGGACTTCGTTCCGATGAACTGCTTGCCGGGATTCTCGTTGACGAAGCTGTCGACCCATTCGGTCTCGAGGTTCCAGACCGCGACAGGGAAGCCGTGCTCCTCGACATTCAAAGCGAGATTGCGGCCCATCACCGCGAGTCCGATCATTCCAAACTGCGCTTGCTTTGCTCTTACTTCCCTCGACATATTAGCTCACTCCTGGGAGCGCAGGCATCCCTGCCTGCTCGGTGTCACGCGATAAAGAGGCAGGCAAGGATGCCTGCGCTCCCAGGGCGGCCACGGAGCACCGCCCGTACAACTATCTTGCCTAACTCGCCGCCGACTGATGAGCACCGAGCACATACTGCTCAATCCCTCGCGCCCAGCCCTCGTCGTCGTTCGAAGTGGTAAGGTAGTTTGCTGCTTCTTTCACTTCGTCAACTCCCTGACCCATCGCGATGCTCAAGCCGGCTTGTCTGAACATCTCAACGTCATTCGGGCCATCGCCGATCACCGCAACTCTCTCGGTTGGGATGTTGAGAAGCTTAGCCAATCTTACGACCACTGTGCCCTTGTGGATTCCGTAAGAAGTCACGTCGAGAAAGCGAGGTTTTGATTTTGAAGCCGATACTTGATCGGCCAGCTCACTCAACACTTGTTGTTCGGCTTGAGCGACCAGTTCAGGCTTACCAACGACGGTCAGCTTGTTTGCGTATCCGGCTATCCGCTCGGCGTAGCCTTCGATTCGAGGCGAGAACCCCGACGTGTGCTCTTCACGATCGACAAACGCATCGCGCCACGGAGCCCACCAGTCCAGTTCGTCGTAGAGCCACACCCCGATTGCAAACCGGTCGGCGATGGCTTTCACGCTGGCGATAGTTTCAGGAGATAGCACGCTGCGGGCGAGCACTTCACCGTTTCGTTTGACGGCCAGCGCGCCGTTGAAAGCGGCGAACGGCGCTCGCAGATTGAGCGCATCGGCGAGCGGCACGATGCTCCGCGGAGGCCGCGAACTCGCCAGAGAGAGCTCGATGCCGCGGCCGTAGAGCTTCGCGGCGACCACCTTGGTGGCCTCAGTCACTTCGTGGTTTGAAGTGATGAGCGTGCCGTCGATGTCCGATATCACGAGGGCTATCGGTGAGGGCTTGTCAGCGGATATGGTCATAAATGAGAGGAAACGATGGCTATGAATGCGAGAAACAGTTTCGCGCAAAGCCGCAAAAGCCGCAGAGACGCAAAGAAGCTTAACCTGCGTGTCCTTGCACAATCGGAAACGCCTTCTGAACGATCTCCAATAAGGTTGAGAGTCCAGCCGCGACGTCCGTGCCCAGGTGTAGACGAATCGCCCGGCGATGACGGCTCGACAACGATTGAAAATCGCCGAGCGCCTGCGCCTGCTTCAGCACCCCAAACGTAAACGGCTCATTAGGCAGCGGCACGTCGACAGCGTTGTCCGCAGTAACCTGAATGAACACGCCGCTCGCCGGTCCGCCTTTGTGGAGCTGCCCCGTCGAGTGCAGGAAGCGCGGACCATATCCGGTGGTCGTCGCCACGTGCAGCGCATCGCGCAAGTGAGTGCGAATCGCCTGAATCACCTCTTCGTGCTCGGGCGTTTCCATGATGTAGTCGAGCATCGCGATGTAGTCGCCCGCATGCGCGCGGCTGAGGTGCGCGGTAACGAAACCTTCAATCGACGCTGCAGAGCTCAGCTCGGCGATCGTCTCGGCGTCACAGTACGCCTTCAACCCGCGGCCTTCCGAGCCCAGTTCCTGGTCGGGCAGCGAGCCGTTCTTCTTGTAGACCTCGAGAAAGTGCTTGGTGTTGTCTTTGCTCTCCTGAACGTTCGGTTGGTCGAATGAGTCGATGCCGATGATCGCGCCTGCAACCGCGGTGGCCATCTCCCACAAGTAAAACTCCTCGCCCAGGTCGAGCAGATCGTGTAGCCGGCGACGCACGACCGGATGCCCGGCGGCTTCCAGTGCGCGCAACTTGGCGTCGGTGTCAGCATCGGGCGCGCCTACGCCGATGTGAACGAACAGGCGGTCGTTTCCGTAGACTCCAGGCGCGCCAAGCGTTTCACCAGCGATTGGAATTATGCCTTTGCCCTCTTTGCCCGTGCTCTCGGCGATGAGTTGCTCGATCCACAAACCGAGCGACGCGATCTCAGGTGCTATCGAGAGCGTCAGCTTGTCGCGGCCCGCATTGGTGAGCGTCCCGAGTATCGCGCCGAGCCGGGCGGCCGGATTGTCTTCGGCGGGAACGTAGTGCATGCATGCGTGCTGCGCGCGGTCGGCCCGATCGAGCAGTGTTTTGAAATCGAAGCCTTGCAGCGAAGCAGGAACCATCCCGAAGTAAGACAGCGCCGAGTAGCGGCCACCGATGTCAGGAGGGTTCAGGAAGATTCGGCGGAAGCCGTCGCCTTTGGCCATCTCTTCCATCAACGTGCCTGGATCGGTGATCGCGACGAAGTTCTCGCCCGCGCGATCGCCCTTGATCTCGCGCATGCGATTGAAGAAGTACTTGTAGAACATCAACGGCTCGGTTGTCGTGCCCGATTTGCTGGCGACGGCGAACAGCGTATGAGGAAGATCGACTCGCTCTTCAAAGCTCGTCACAGTGGCCGGGTCTGTACTGTCGAGCACCTGAAGGGTAGGGAAGCCTTCGTTCTTGCCGAACGTGCGTCGAAACACCTCCGGGCAGAGGCTGCTCCCGCCCATCCCGAGAAGCATCACGCCGGTGAATCCGTCGTTGCGGACTCGCTGGCTGAATGCCGTGAGCTCGCCGGCGTGCTCGACCAATTGATCGACTACCGTGACCCAACCCAGTGCGTTGGCGATGATCTTTTTGTGAGCCTCATCGTCCTTCCACAGGGCTGCGTCCTTGCGCCAGATGCGCCGGATCCAGGACTCGCTTTCCATCTTCCTGAGCGCCGCTTTCACGTCATCGGCGTACGAGCCAAGCTCGGCCTTCATTCGCTCGAGCACTCCGCTGGTGATGGCGGCCCGCTTCGCCGCAATGCTGCCGGTCATCGTATCGAACGAGGCCATGAACTGAGCCACGCCTTCGTCCTGAAGCTGCTGAGTAACCTGCCCGAGGTCTATGCCAAGCTCGGCGAGTCTTGCGATTGTCGCGCGCGCACCGGAGAGATCCTTTTCGATCGTCACTGCTGTCTTGCCATGATCGCGCACCGCGGTGTAGGTAGCCGGCGGAACAGTGTTGACTGTGTTCGGGGCGATCAATTCGTCGACATAATAAGTGTCGGGATAGGCCGGGTTCTTGGTTCCGGTGCTCGCCCACAGCGGCCGCTGGACCTGGGCGCCGGCTGCTTTCAACCTGGCGAAGCGATCTGCGGCGAAGGTCTCTTTGAATCGCTGGTAGAGCAGGTTGATGTTGGCGATGGCAGCTTTGCCGAGAAGTCCGGTCAGCACCGCCTTCTCGCTGTCGTCCGTAGAACGCCGTGCCCTGAACTCGAGCTGGCTGTCGATCGACGTGTCGACCCGGCTGACGAACACGCTTGCGACCGAAGCGATGTGATCAAGCGCTCCGCCGGCCGCGAGTCGTTGCTCAAGACCGCTGATGTAGGCCTCGGCCACCTCATCGTAGGTCTCCTGCGAGAAAATCAAAGTCACGTTTATGTTGATGCCGTCCGCGATCAAAGTTCGAATGGCCGGGATGCCCGCGGGCGTGGCCGGGATCTTGATCATCACGTTTGGACGGTTCAGCGTTGCCCAGAGCCTGCGAGCCTGCGCGATGCTGTTGTCGGTGTCGTGCGCGAGCAGGGGAGAGACTTCGAGGCTCACGTAGCCATCGATGTGATTCGTGCGGTCGTACACGGGCTTGAGCAGGTCGGCGACGCGCTGGATGTCGTCGATAACGAGCGCCTCATAAATCTCATCCACGCTTTTGCCGGCGGCGATCAAGTCACGCATAGCCTGGTCGTAGTCGGTGCTGCCGACAATTGCTTTTTCAAAGATCGCGGGGTTGGAAGTCACACCGCGCAAATCATCGTCTTGTATTTTCGACGCCAGATCGCCGTTATCGAGAAGCGCGCGGCGGACGTTGTCATACCAGATGCTCTGACCTCTCTTTTGAAGTTGAACCAGTATGTTCTCGCTCATAGCACATCCTTTCTGGAAGGCGTAATCAGGCAGACGCGCAAAGACGCAAAAGAACGCAAAGACGCTAACTGCGCGTAGCTTTGATACTCTCGCGAGCTGCCGCGACCACGTTCTCAACAGTGAATCCGAATTGTTTCAGCAGCTCCTTCAACGGCGCCGACGCGCCGAAGTCGCGCCGCGCGATGATGCGGCCGTCTATTCCCGTGTACCTTCGCCAGCCGAGGCTCGTTCCGGCCTCGACCGCAACTCTCGCTCGCACCGACGCCGGGAGCACCGACTCGCGGTACTCTTCGGGCTGACGCTCGAACATCTCCCAACAAGGCATGCTCACGACGCGCGATTTTATTCCCTCGGCCTTCAATTGCTCGTGAGCCGCCACGCACAACTGCAATTCGGAGCCGGTACCCATGAATATCACGTCAGGTGTACCGTCCGAATCGCCGAGCACGTACGCGCCTTGTCGAAGCCTCTCGGCCGCCGCGTACTTCGAGCGATCGACCGTCGGCAGCGGCTGGCGGCTGAGTATCAACGCGATCGGATGATGCTTCGAAGTCATCATAACGCGCCACGCTTCGGCAACCTCGTTACCATCTGCGGGGCGAATCACGAATAGTTGAGGGATTGCTCGTAACGAAACGACCTGCTCGATCGGCTGATGGGTAGGCCCGTCTTCGCCGACTCCGATCGAGTCGTGGGTGAAAATGTACATCACCGGGATTTCCATCAGCGACGAGAGCCGAATCGGAGCCCGCATGTAATCCGAGAAGATCAAAAAGCCCGACCCGTACGCTCGCACCTTTGAAAGCGCCATGCCGTTGAGTATCGCGCCCATCGCGTGCTCGCGTATTCCGAAGTGAAAGTTGCGCCCTCCATACGAGCCGGCTTGAAAGTCGCCGCCCTCGGTCATTCGCGTCTTCGTCGAGGGCGCGAGGTCAGCCGCGCCGCCGATCAACCATGGCACGCGAGGCGCGATGGCGTTCAACACTTTCTGGCTTGCGTCGCGGCCGGCTACTCCTTTTTCGTCAGCCGGAAACGATGGGATATCCTGGTCCCATCCATCTGGAAGTCCGCCGCTTTGCATGCGCACCCACTCTTCGGCGAGCTCGGGATGCGCTGCTCTGTAGGCAGCGAAGCGCCCGTTCCACTCTTCTTCGGCCTTGCGCCCCCGATCGACCGAGCGATTCGTATACGCGCGCGTTTCATCGGGCACCAGGAACTTCGCGTCGGGCGGCCAGCCGTAACGCTCTTTCGTCAGCCGAATCTCTTCGTCGCCGAGCGGCTCACCGTGCGCGGCCGACGTGTCCTGTTTGTTGGGAGCGCCCCAGGCGATGTGGCTGTCGACGATGATGAGCGACGGACGTTCCGTTTCCTTCAACGCAGTCTGGAGCGCGCGGTCGAGCAGATCGGTGTCGTTGGCGTCGCCGACACGCAGCACGTTCCAGTGATAAGAGGTGAACCGGGCGGCTACATCGTCGCTGAACGCGAGCGCGGTGTTGCCTTCGATGGTGATGTGGTTGTTGTCGTATATCCAGACGAGGTTGCTGAGCTTGAGATGTCCCGCCAATGACGCAGCTTCTTGTGAGACGCCTTCCATCATGCATCCGTCGCCGGCGATCGCGTAGACGCGATGATTGACAATCTCGTGGCCTGGCCGATTGAAATGGGCTGCGAGCCACCGCTCGGCTATGGCCATTCCGACTGAGTTGGCGACGCCTTGACCGAGCGGGCCGGTGGTCGTCTCGACTCCCGGCGTCAGCCCGTATTCAGGATGGCCCGGAGTCTTGGAACCCCACTGCCGAAATCGTTTCAGCTCCTCGAGCGGCAGATCGTAACCCGACAGGTGCAGCATCGAATACACGAGCATCGAGGCGTGGCCTGCCGACAGCACGAAGCGGTCGCGGTTCGGCCATTGCGGGTTGCGTGGGTTGTGGCGCAAAAAGCGATCCCACAAAACGTACGCGACTGGCGCGAGAGCCATTGGCGTACCGGGGTGACCGGAATTCGCCTGCTGGACGCCATCCATCGCCAGCGTCCTGATGGTGTTTATGCACAACTGATCAAGGTTGGCGCCTTCATCGGTCTTCAATGCCTGGCTCATCAGCTACTCTCCTTTTTCACTTAAGTAACATCCCAGCGGTTGAAAGACAGTAACCAACCGATTCCGCCGCGCTTTGCCGTTTGGGGACTGAACGAACCGGCCGGCGGACACGCCGCGTCAAATCAGAGATAATTCGAGTGCTACGTTATTCTGCTGCCCAAGTCACTGACCTTCGGTAAGCTCGCGCTCAGCCTGCAGCCAATCACCCGACGGATTGCCTTCAGCTTCACCACGCTCCAGGTAGATGTGATAAGCGCGCACCGCGATCTCTTCCTCGGTGGGCAGGGTGCGTGGCGACTCGCTCGTCTCGTTAGCTTCCGGGATCGTAGGGCTCGGGTTTGACTTGCCTTCTGCTGTTTTTGCCATTGTAGTCTCCTCTCGAAAGTCCTGTCCGCTGGCGAGGGATCTCCATCGCCGGGGAGATGCAGACTTCCTGCTAACCATCAATAAACAGATCGAGCCAGAGGATGTGCGGTGAGTCCTGTCGATGATAGATGTCGAATGATGACCGAGATGTAACCATGACAAAGCCTCGATACCGGGAAACCCTTTGGTTGTTGGCGAGACGTTATGGCTCGACGACCCCGGTCAATCGAAAACAGGTTCAGAGGGTCGCGCAGAATTATACATCAAGCGTGAAAAACGGCAAACGCGAAGTGGAAGGTGCCCTCCGTAGGAGGACAAGGCCCTCCTAGCGGCTGGCGCATCCCGCACGGGTGATGGGTTTGCCGGCAGCGTGGGGTACGCAGCAACTTACCGCTTACTTATGTGCTGCGCTATCGCTGAGTGGGCCGGACTCTCGAAGCAGGCTCGCCGTCTGGCGAATCCGGTGTTTATCTAGCAGGTGACGCAGGCTTCTGACCGACATCTTCAGTATCTCGGCCGCTCGCGTCTGGTTGCCGTTGGTTCGATGGAGCGCGCGAATAATGTAGTCCTTTTCAAGCTGCGCCAGGAAAGCTTCAAGGTCGATTCCGTCCTCGGGCAAATCGAGGTCGGTCACCGTTCGCGGTTTGTACTTGAGTATTCGCTCAGGAAGCCACTCCGGTCTGATGCGGCGATCAGGCTGGCCAGCCGGTGGTCCGTTGTCTTCTCGTCTCCGGTCAAGCCCCGCGATCCTGCCATGCTCGAGCGCGACAGCGCGCTCGATCGTGTTCTCGAGCTCGCGCACGTTGCCAGGCCAATCGTAACCGTCTAGATAGCGCATCGCTTCTTCCGAGATTTCCAGCATCGGCCGGTTCGCTGCCGCGCTATACTTCTCCATAAAGTGACGCACAAGGTCAGGGATGTCGCTCCTTCGCGCCCTGAGGGGTGGCATCTCGATTGGGATCACGCTGATGCGATAGTAGAGATCATTTCGGAACGTGCCATCCTCGACCATCTGTGAGAGATCGCGATTGGTTGCGGCGACGACGCGCACGTCAACCGCAATCTCTTCGAGACCACCTACCCGCCTGATGCTGCGTTCTTGAAGAACCCGCAGAAGCTTGACTTGCATAGCGGGCGTCGTCTCGCCTATTTCGTCGAGGAAGATCGTGCCGCCTTCGGCCGCTTCGAACAGACCCTTGCGATTCGAGTTTGCGCCGGTGAACGATCCTTTCATATAGCCGAACAGTTCCGATTCGAGCAGCGTCTCGGTGAAGGCGCCGCAGTTGATTGACACAAACGGCGCGGCCGCGCGATCGGACGTGCTGTGTATGGCTCGGGCGACCAGCTCCTTGCCGGTCCCCGACTCGCCGGTTATCAGCACCGTCGACGTAGTGATGGCCACGGTCTCAATCATCTGGTAGATGGCCTGCATCTGCGGCGAGCGGCCTATGATGTTGTCCAGCGAGTTGCGCTGGCGCAGCTCGCGCTTGAGCAGAACGTTTTCCTGGCGAAGGTGTTTCTTTTCGAGCACCTTTCCAACTGACACCTTCAGCTCTTCGACGTCGAAGCCAGCATCTTTGATCACCAGGTCCTCAGCCCCAAGCTTGAAGGCCCGCCGCGCGGTGTCAACGGTCGCGAATGCGGTGATCATTATGACCATCGTCTCGGGTGAGATCTCGCGAACGCGCGCGAGAAGATCGATGCCGTTTATGTCGGGCATCTTCACGTCCGAGATGATCAGGTCGTAGACGTTCTGCCGGACGAGCTCGAGCGCGCGCGTCCCGTTTTCTGCAGTGTGAACGGCGTAGCCTTCCCGCTTCAACACAAGTTCGAGCAGCTCGCGCATGCTCCGCTCGTCGTCAACTACTAACAGCTTTTCCATTACTCGCTCTCCCCGTCACGCTCACTCAAACATTCGCTACCACTGCCGGCGGCGCCGAATCCACGCGGCTGGCATCATTGGAACTTACTGGGGAACTTACTGGGGAACTTACTGGCTGATTCGCAACGCGGCTGCTGGCAGGCAGTCTGATGGCGATGCGCGTGCCCTTACCAGCCTCGCTCTGGACAAGTATGTTGCCGTTGTGGTCTCGCACCAACTGATACACGATTGCCATCCCCAGCCCGGTGCCGCCGCTCGAAGAGTTGAACGGCTCGAACAACCTGTCCTTCTGCTCGCGGCTCATCCCCTCGCCCGTATCGCTGAAGGCGATCGTGACATCCCGGTTGTGCTTCGCGTCGAGCGTGACGCTCAACTCGCCGCCCTGCGGCATCGCCTGAATCGCATTGCGCGCAAGGTTCCAGAAGATCTGGCGCATCTGGTTGGGGTCGCCCTGATAGAGCAGCGGCACGTCGGGGTACTCTTCTCTTATCAAATGGTCCGGCCGCAACTCGGGGCTGTTTCGCAGCAGCGCGATTGTCTCCGACAGCAAGCTTGAAAGCTCGATCACCGTGCGTTCGATCTTGGGCGGCCGCGCATAAGTGAGAAAGTCCGATACGATTCGATTCAGCCGGTCCGACTCGCGCAGAACGATTTGCATCAACTGTGATTGGTCCTGCGAAAAGCTCAACTCGCTGGCGAGCACCTGCACCGAGCCGCGCATTGAAGCCAGCGGATTGCGAATCTCGTGAGCCAACCCGGCAGCCATTTTTCCCAACGCCGCGAGCCGCTCCTGACGGCGAACCTCGCGCTCGAGCTCCATCACCTCGGTGAGGTCCTGAAAAGTGAGCACGTACCCACGCGAGTTGTCAGCCTCATCCACCAGTGGCGCAACAGAGAATCCAAGGTGAATTTCGCGGCCGTCGGCAGTCCTGCAACCGATGTCGAACCGCGGCAGCCGCGTCCGCGTGCGAATCGATTCCAGGCCGGCTTCGATCTGCTTTTCGATGTCTCCAAAGATGGTGAATATCTTATTGCCTCGAACGTCCGTTGCACGGTAGCCGGTGATCTCTTCAGCGGCGCGGTTAAAGGTGATGATGTGTCCGAGCAGGTCGGTCGTTACCAGACCGCTTCGCATGCTCTCGATGATCCGGTCGTTGAACAGCCGATAGTCCGCGAGGTCCCGTGTCGCGCTGGCAAGCTGAATCTCGCTGCGCCGAATGCGCTCGGCGAGCTGGCTGGATAAGATTGCGACCGCAAAGATCGCGATCAGGTTTAGCGAGAACATGAACTGCGTCCACGACAGCTCGGTTCCTTCGTAAGGCGGCCAGCCGTCCGCGCGCGGAAGGAGTCTGCTAATCGTGAGCACGCCGACGCACACGTAAAGCACGCCGGCCAGGGCGCCCACCAGCGAGACTCCGGTCCTTCCCAGCAGCGCGCACGCGGCAAAAATGATTACCAGATAGAGTGCGAGGAACGGAGATTCGACGTCGCCGGTGCGATAGACCAGCCAGGTCACGATGCAGATGTCCAGCGAGAACTGAATGTAGCCCTGAGTCCTGTGCGCGAGGCGCGTTCGAAGCGCGGCGAGATAGAACGCCGACAGTATTACGGTGGCGCTCGCAACTGTGGCAAGCACCGGGATGAACGAGCGTGGCGTGTTTTCGCGTTCGGTCAGACCGACAATCGCCAGCAGGGCCGCCGCCATGGCGAGCCGCGAGATCAATAGCCAATGAAGCTTTCTGCGCATGTGTTGATCACCGGCCGTCGAGCCAAGTATGCCGTGTGAGCTTCCGATGCCGAGTGCGCCTGTCAATCGTGACCGTTCGTCTTGTATCCAGTTCTGATCGGGCGATTGCCCCGGAAAGTTTCAGCGCTGATGGGGATGCGCACTGACGAGATTCAAATAATCGCTTGCGATTAAAGTCGGTATAGAGGCACTCAGGAGGCGTGACGGAATATATCACGCGGGGTGGCTCGGCTCAAGGGTATCTTTCGGTTGAAAACGGCCGAGGAGGTCGTTGCAGAAAGGGCCCGCCGAATGTATGATGTCCCCGTAGGATTTGACTCGCCCCGGTCCGACAAAACGACTGACCTCACGTACCTTTGCCCGCTAGAATCATTTAGAAGAGAGGACACGCATCATGAGGACGGTCCTTGTCGTAGAAGACGATTTTGACACGCTGCATCCGCTTGCCGAGTTGCTTCGGCTGAAAGGCTACACGGTCAGCACCGCGACCGAGGCGGAACACGGTCTGGTGGTGGCTCGTCAGCAGCAGCCCGATCTGATAATCACCGACATCGCTTTGCCCGGGAAGAGCGGTCTTCAGTTTATCGGGGCTGTGCGGAAAGACGCCCAAATCAACTCAACTCCCATAATAGTCATAAGCGGATGCGGGCCGATGATCATGGTTGAAGCCGAAGCGGCGGGAGCAGACTGCTGCCTGGAAAAGCCGATCAGCATCGAACTGTTTTGGGCTGCTATTGACCAGGTCTTTGGAGCTGCTTCCGAAAGAGAGGGACCCAAGCCTGTGGATTGGCGCGAGGACCCGGGACGCGTATTGGCGGGAGAGATCGACGGGCTCGTGGAAACCCTCCGGAATTGCACGACCAGGACCGAGCGAGAAGACGTGCTCAAGCGCTTGAAGGAAAGGATACTAAAGCTGCAAGCGCGAAACGCGAACTGTGCGTAACCGCACCAGCACTAAGCCGGCGGGTCGATCACCGCACGATAAAGACAGGCGCCGCGCTATCGAACCTCAACGCGATCCCGGCCCTGGCGTTCGCCGGTTCGATTCGAACGACCTCCGCTGTGTACTTCATCCAGTTATTTCTTTTGAACGGTACCTTGATTTGTAGTTCGAGCCTTTCGCCGAGATTCACGCGTCTTGGCAAATACAGAAACGCGCCAAGCGAGCTCAAGTTTTCGAGTGTTCCTGCTTCATCGAAGCCTTTGCCTGCCTGGTCCGTTCCTTTGACGGCCACGTCCCAACGAACCTGAAACCTTTGCGCGTTTCTGCGCTCTTCGCCGTGTTGTGTCTTACCCATGACTGCCGATCTCGCCTGAATACGCCTGACTGAAATGGTGAATCATCAGTGCGTTCCTTGATGCTTGAATAAAACGCCGGCCTGCGCTATCCTTCCCGGCCTGTGGACGGCAATTCGAGATGCATGCGGTAAACCGCCCGTCTGATTTGTTGAGCCCCATTCAAGATTGAATTAACAGGAGCAGCGCAATGGCAACCAGAGCCCTCACCCCAGTTGCCCAGCGCCGAAGGCGCGACGACGTGTCCGCGAGAAAAGACTCGGGACCCGCGCGGGACTGGCGGCAGGTCTTGCTGAGCCAGGATGCGGAAGCAATCTGGCACAAACTCTCCATCCTCGTGCGGTCAGCAGCCCCTGACCACGCGGCTGGATACGAGCAGCTCACACAAGATCTCTTCCTGGAATTGCTGGCGACCGATCGGGTCAGCTTTTATATCGAAGGCCAGTATTCTGATTCAGAGATAACAGCGGATCTGATTTCTATTCTTGGCGGGTGAGTGGATCGCCTCAATTGAGGCGGGCATGAACTCGCGCGGAAAACGGAGAGCGAGACTCTGATCGACCGCTCTCCTAAGCCACAAGATCGCTCGTGCGCGAGTCCATCCCCATCATTTCATCTATCGAGCCCCCGCCAAGGTCCGATAGCCGAAGAAGCAGATTCTGACGATTCGTCGAGTAAGCCAGCCCCTCGCTCATCGTTATGGTCCCCTCGCGGACCATGCGTTCCAGCTCGCCATCGAACACCTGCATGCCCTCGAGGTTCCCATCGCGCATGGCATCGTAGAGCGATTTGCCTTCGCGCTCCCCCTTCTCTATGTAGTCGCGGGTGCGCGCGGTTGACTTGAGTATTTCAATCGCGGCGACGCGGCCGCGCCCGTCGGTCCTCGGGATCAGCCTTTGAGAAACGATGAACCTGAACGCTCCGGCTAGCCTCATTCGAATGATGTGTTCTTGACTCTTGGGAAACATCCCGATGAGGCGCTCGACTGTTTTGACCGCGTCCGTGGTGTGGAGGGTCGACAACACAAGGTGACCGGTTTCGGACGCTTCAAGCGCCACCTCGCAGGTCTCAAGATCGCGGATCTCGCCAACCAGAATCACCTTTGGCGCCTGGCGAAGCGCCGCTCGTAACGCGTAGGCGAAGCTGGACGTGTCCGAATGCAACTCGCGCTGGTGCACGGTGCAGTTCTTGTGCCGGTGCATGAACTCGACAGGGTCTTCGATCGTCACGATGTGGTAGTACTTAGTCTCGTTAATCAGGTCGATGATGGCGGCGAGGGTCGAGGACTTGCCGGAGCCGGTGGGACCTGTCAGCAGCACGATGCCGTTCTTCATCTCTGCGACTTCTTTCAAAACCGGGGGGACCCCAAGCTGCTCGAACGACGGAATCTCGTTAGGCACAACCCGCATGACGATGGCGTGAGAGCCGCGTTGTTTGAAGATGTTGACGCGGAACCGCGACAGACCCGTCAAGCTGAATGACAGATCGGCCGACCCGTACTTCTCCAGCGACTCTTCTGCAGTCCTGTTGCCGCCTATCAGAGCCTTGGCGATGCCCTCAGTATGAGCGGGAGTAAGGAGGTCCATGCCAGGCACGTGCACCGCTGTCAGCTTGCCGATAAGTTCTACTTGAGGAGGGCGGCCGGGTGAAAAAATCAAATCAGATATCTTGTCCGAGACGGCAAGCATTGTCTGCACTACTTGTGAAAAGTTGATCGTCGACATCGCGAGGAATCCTTTGCGGGGTCTGCTCTAAAAAGTGCAATCCACAAGTTTGTTGAGGGGCAATTCAGACTCTGTCAGAGCGAATGTTTTGAAGCTCAAACGAGCGAAGGGGCAAGCGTGCTGTCGAAGGCTCATCCACTACGGCGATATTAGCGAGGAATCTTCTAAAGTCAATAGTTCTGTTACTTCACGTGTCAAGCAAAAGCAATCCCACACGACAGGAGAGGGCGCGGTGTGTTAGTTTGATTGTCCGATAAACTTCAGTTTGTCGTCGCCGCGGGCTTACGTCGACAAACTAGAGTTTGCCGGACAACACCGCCAGGCGGGCGCTCATCTGGCAGTTAACCGCTCAAAAATGTGGAACGTTTCGCCTCGATGAACGCTTCCAAGATAGCGCCACTTGTTTCCGATTCTTCCGCCCCGCTTGACGCCCTTTATCGCGCGTGTCCCATACTCGATCAACTGATCCAGCTCTGAAGCAGCAACCACGTGCAGCTCGGGGACGTAGTCTTTGCAGGTCTCCTTTACCAGATCGAGGACTGTCTGGCGATGAATCGCGATTTCCGTTTTCGATCGAATGTACTCCCGCCGAGAGATCTCATTGTGCTTGATCTGAAATTCAAGCTCGTCTTCTTCGTGGCGCATCAAGTCGAGAAACGACCTTACCTCGGGACCATACCCATCTGACTGAGTGCCTTGGCCGCGGACCTCGAACGAAACGGTCACGTGCAACAGGATCAGCAGACAAATTGAAATCGCAAGTCTTCTTCGCATCGGATAAGACTCGAAACCCCGCGCGCATTCCAGGATCAAAGCTCCGGGGCTACTCTCCATAAGCAGCGTCAAGCAAATCGATCGGGTGTACAACGTCCACCTTTAGCCCGTTCAATAGGAGCCCTGCGCCGATCTGCATGATGCAACCGGGATTGGCGGAGGCAACGGTGTCGGCTCCGCTTTCCTTTATGCTCGCGATCTTGTCGCTAAGAATGTCGTTGCTCAGTTCCGGATGTTGAAGGTTGTAGATACCGGCGCCTCCACAGCAACTCTCGAAGCCTCGCAGCGGAACGAGCGTGACGCCTGGAATCGCTCGCAGCGCGTCGATCGGCGCCTGAGTGATTCGCTGTGCGTGTATCAAATGACACGGCGCATCATACGCCACTCGCCGCTCGATGTGACCGGCGGGCCGGCGAATACCCGCTTCAATCAGAAACTCAGAAACGTCTCTGACCTTTGAGCTGAACTCGCGAGCGCGCTCGCCAAACAGCGGATCATCAGCAAGCAACCCCACGTATTCCTTCATCGCTGCTCCGCACCCCGCAGCGTTCACGATTATTCGATCGGCGCCGGTCGCCAGAAATGCCGCGATGTTTATTCGGGCAAGCTGCCGGGCAACGTCAAGCTGCCCCGCGTGAGCGTGGAGCGCGCCGCAACACATCTGCTCGTTCGCATCTATCAGTTCGCAGTCGTTGCGAGCGAGCACGCGCTCGGTCGCCCTATTGGTCTCTCGAAACAGCCCCTCCATCACACAACCTCTCAGCAGGGCGACTCGCGTTGCTGCGGTGGCATTAGGTTTTGCTGACGTCCTTCTTCGCGACTTAGTGAGCCGTGAACGGCTCGCAAGCAAAAGCGCCATCGCGAATCGAAGTCTTCCCCGAACCAGATTCGCACTGAATGCTGCTCGAGCCAATCCGCTATCCCGAAACCAACGAGCCAGCGCCAGCCCGGCGCGAAGCAGCCACGGCCGAGTGAAAACCTTGTTTAGCACTAACCGTAGCAGAGCTTCAGACACGGAGCCGCGTGCCGATTTATTCTTTGCTACCTCAGCTCGCGCGGCTTCCAGCAAATGGCCGTATGGCACACCCGAAGGGCACACTGTCTCGCACCCGCGACAACCCAAACAGAGATCGATGTGTGAGATGAATGCGTCACCAATCTCGAGCTTGCCTTCGACGACCCCTCGCATCAGGTAGATTCGTCCACGAGGCGAATCGTTCTCGTTGCCGAGCTGTCGATAGGTGGGGCACGCGGGCAGGCACAGGCCACAATGAACGCAAGTGAGCAGCTTGTCCGTGTTCGCCTCAAGCAGCGAAGCCAGCGTTCTGTGAGATCCGTTTTCCTGGGCAGTTGTCACGATTGGAATTCCCCTACAACCCCAAAACAAACTTACCAGGATTCAACAACGACTGCGGGTCAAACCTGGCTTTTATCGATCGCATAAGCTCCGCCGTCGATCCAACATCCCCCCACGCGTCTGCCGCCCGCCTTACTTCTGCCGGAGCTTTCTCAATCGCCAGCGTGCCGTTGGCGCCTGCCGCGCTCGCGCGAAGCCGTTTGATCTGATCGACGGCGGATCCGTCGTCTGCGTCGAACGCCAGGCGGATTATACCAGTGCCGATGTCGGCCACAGCAACGCACTCCAAATGAGCCAGGAGCGCTTTCTCAAACTCCGCGGGGACCGCTGATAGCGGCACGCTGAGCCTTACGCGCATCGCGCGCCGGTCGAAGTCAGCAACCTCGGCCCAGACGGCTCCGGCTTCATTCTCACTCAACAGGGTCGCTTTGTAGTTCTCGTCGATGGCCTGAACCACCCAGTCCACCTGATGCTTGACCGCTGCTTCACTGTCGTTGAATCGAACGAGCAACGAGTCGTCGGGCCAGCTCGACCCGGCTAACTCGGACAGCCGCCGCGTGAGAACGACCGATGTGGGCTGAAGCTCAGAGGCTAACACGCGCCTGGCAAGCTGAAAGAGCGGGCCGCGATACTGCGACGTGATCACTATCGTCGAACTGCGATCCGGCAGCGGGCGGAGCTTGAACGTAAGTTCCGTTATGATCGCCAGCGAGCCGTAGCTGCCAGCATAGAGCTTGTTCATATCGTAGCCGGCGACGTTCTTGACTACCTTGCCGCCCGACTTGCTATCGGTTCCATCCGCATGAACAAGCTTTAAGCCGATCACGTAATCGCGGGGCGTGCCAAATCCTAATCTGAGTGCGCCGCTTGAATTGCACGCCGCGATCGCTCCGAGCGACGCACACTTGAAGCCCGGCGGTTCGAGCGGCAACCACTGCCGTTCTCGCGCCGTCATAGCGTTGAACTCGCTCAGCGTCAGCCCCGCCTCCACCGTGGCCGTCAAATCTGGTGGGCTGTAATCGATGATGCGGCGCATCCGCTCAAGGCTCAACACCACGTCAGCGCGTTTCAGGGGATTGCCGCAATCGAGCCAGGTCATCTGCCCCGCCGGCACGACTGCGGCGTCGGACTCCGAGCAAACCTTCATACATGCCGCTACTTCATCCGAGGACCCTGGTCGAGCGAGCAGCGCCGGGTTAAGGCCATCGATCTTCATCTCAGGCTCTTCTGAAACATGATCGGCGCCGACGATGGAGATGATGGAGCTGGCAAGAGCGCGTGGTTCAGTCATTCGAGATTCAAAGGCTCCAGTCCGCGGTTTCCCGTGAGAGAAGCCGAATGCGTGGCCGAGGCCGGTCGGCGGGGGGAGTGTTCTCGTCGTTGTTCTCGATCAGTTCGGCAAAGAAGCCTCTGAACTGGCGAGAGAAGTCACCGAGGTCGAGCGACATCAGAAACCATGGCAGCCGCTCGAGCTTGTCTACGACGTTGGCGTACATTCCTCGCGCGCCTCGTGCGTTGCCGCGCTCGTAGTGAT
Source organism: uncultured Clostridia bacterium (assembly GCA_964548075.1). Taxonomy (GTDB): domain Bacteria; phylum Acidobacteriota; class Blastocatellia; order UBA7656; family UBA7656; genus Onstottus_A. The sequence continues at coordinate 54,212 of CAZJQQ010000008.1, forward strand.
ACAAACCGACTGCCGCCTGGATTAGCATCTGATAGAACTGCTTTGTATCGCCCGAAGAGCGCAGCCAGATTTCTTCCCATACCTCGTGTGCGTCGAAGTAGCGCCCGGCATTGAAGTGCTCAATGCCCTCAAGGTAATGGCTGGGGTAGATTCCTGATTGAGTGGTGTCGAAGACCGGCTGCTCGGCCGATCTTTCTTCGACGCGCGCCTGCTCGCTTCCATCGGACACCTCGGCTGCAGGCGCCTGCTCATCGGATGCCTCAAAAACCAGCGTGAACGGTCCCGCTTGAATCTGATCGCCCTCAGTTAGTTCGACCCACGAAACCCGCTCGCCATTCGCGCGCGTGCCGTTCTCGCTTCCCTTGTCAACAAGAAAGAGCTTGCCGTTATTGAGTTCGATGATGAAGTGCTCACGCGAAACGGTTGGATGAGAGAGTACACAATCAGACGACTTGGCTCGGCCAAACGTCACCTTGTTCTTGTCGAGCGCGACACGCTCGCCGGTTCGCTGTCCGGAATCAAATCGAAGAGAAGCCATTATGTCAGCGCGCCACGCAGAGTCATTTGCAGAACGAATCCAACTCGAAGCTTACTCGAAAGCGCGGATCGCCTGCAATGGCCTATAACAGAGTCAAATCCAATCCTCGCGGCGAAACCGGGGCTGTGGTAGCATCCTCGGGACAACGAAGGGAGACGCAATTCCGATGAGTGTAGCTCCTGCCGATTACCTTGCAGCGATTGAGCACCTGCCAGCCGGAGCGGTGCTGCGCTTCAACGACGTTCCTTGGGAGGATTATGAGAACCTGCTTTCTGACCTGGGCGAAGGCTATGCGGTTCGCATCTTCTATGACAATGGGAGGATGGAAATCATGGCCCCAGCATCAGTTCATGAAAAACCAAAGAGCGTTATCCATACTCTCGTCACCGCCCTGAGAGACGAACTGGATATCGATGTCGAGTCACTTGGCTCCACTACTCTCAGAAAAGAGATGAGAGCCGCGGGCGCCGAACCCGACGACTGCTTCTATATCCAGAACGCAGCGCTTGTCATCGGCAAAGAGGACCTAGACTTAGCGCACGACTCGCCGCCGGACCTTGTGGTGGAAATCGATCGGACGAGCTCGTCGCTGGATCGGTTTGCGATCTACGCTGCGCTCGGTGTACCGGAGATTTGGCGGCTGGCTCGACGCCAACTGAAAATCCATCTCTTGGCCGGCGACTCCTATGAGGAGTCGCCTATCAGCCGCGCCTTCCCGTTTCTCACGGCCCAAGTTCTTTCCGAGTTCATAGCACGTGGACTTAAGGAGGGAGAAAGAAAAGTAGCAATCGCCTTTCGCGAATGGGTGCGCGAGCACCATCACCCGCCTCAATGATCCGAAAGCGGCAGACGCTCAGCCGGCGCTCATCCCGTGAGGCGTCAGCAGCTTGTGCTTGAAGTCTTCCATCCCGAACCCACAATACCGGCAAGTCTTGAAAGTGGGAATGACTTTGCCTGGATTGCACAGACCTCGTGGATTGAACACGTCCCTCACCGCGAGCATTCGCTGCATGTCGTTCTCTGAAAAGATCAGCCGCATCGATTCGATCTTGTCCATCCCGACGCCGTGCTCGCCGGTGATCGATCCGCCTACGCTCACGCAGAGTTCCATTATCGCTTTCGAAGCCGCGGCCACCCGGCGCACCTGATCGGGATCCCGTCCGTCGAAGCTGATGTTCGGATGAAGATTGCCGTCGCCCGCGTGAAACACATTCGCCACCGTAAGGTCGTGGCGTCCAGCGATTCGATATATTTCGTCCAGCACTTCCGGCAATCGCGAGCGCGGGATCACTGCGTCTTGCACCATCAAGTCGGCTTTGATTCTTCCCATCGCGCCGAAGGCGCGCTTGCGAGCCGCCCACAATCGCTCACGCTCGGCCGCGTCCTTTGCGACTCTGACAGCTCTTGCGTTGTTGCGCAGACAAATCTCAACCACGCGGGCCACCGTCTCTTCAAGCCCCGCGGCAAGTCCGTCAACCTCGATAATCAGTAATGCGGCGACGTCAGTGGGAAAGCCGCCGGCGAAGATTGAGTTCTCGATCGCCTGGATCGTAGCCTGGTCGATCATCTCGAGCGCCGCCGGAAGGATTCCCGCCGCAATGATATCAGACACGCTGCGGCTGGCGTCGGTCACCGTCATGAATTCTGCGAGCAGCGTCTTCACCATTTGTGGCAACCGCGTGAGCTTTAGTGTCGCTTTGGTCGCGATCCCGAACGTGCCTTCTGAACCGACGAACACTCCCAGTAGATCGTAGCCGGGCGCGTCAACGCCGCCTCCGCCAAGCGTTACGATCTCGCCGGACGGCAAGACGACTTCAACCGCCAGTACGTGATTGGTCGTCATCCCGTACTTCAAGCAGTGAGGCCCGCCGGAGTTCTCGGCGACATTGCCTCCAATCGTGCACGCCATTTGACTCGAAGGATCAGGCGCATAGTGATATCCGTGCGCCGCAGTCGCTTGCGAGAGGTGAACGTTGATCACACCCGTTTCGACAACGGCGATACGATTCTCATAGTCGATCTTGAGGATCTTGTTGAGCCGGGCGAGTTCGAAGATCACGGAGCCTTGAAGCGACACCGCGCCGCCCGAGAGTCCGGTGCCGGCGCCGCGTGGCGTGAACGGTATCTGTGCATCCGCGAGGATCTTCACTGCGGCGGCGACTTCTTCAGCGGTTCCTGGAATGACCACGGCAGAAGGGATGTGCTTATGAAGCGTGAGCGCGTCCGCTTCGTAAACGAACAACTCGTCGGGGTCAGTGAGAACGTGCTTATCGCCGAGCCGACGCTTGAGCTGGTCTGCCACCTTCGCGGGAAGAGCGGGCGACTCACTCATGATGTTTGAATCTCCGCGAGCCTTTCTGAAGGGATTTCACTCATTGCGCATACCAGCCGAAGACTAACCCACGGCGAGCTCAGCGCAGCTTGTAGACGTAAGCATCTTCGATGTAGGTTCCGTTCAGCGCGCTACGGGTGAATCGCACGCCGACAGGGTCGGAGGCAACCTTCAACGCTTTCTTGAATGCTTTGACGCGCTCGTCTTTCGGGCTGAGGACAGAAATACTGTGCAACGACAGGTTCAAGTCGGGATGCCAGGCCAAAATCCTTTGTATATCCTTATATGTCGCGAGAGGTCCCGCCTCATCTACCAGCGGCGTAGCGATAGCGAGGCACCAGGCATCCGACTCGACTGAATACCACCAAAAGGCCGCCTTGATCCGAAAGTGAGACGCCCCCCCAAAGTTCAATCTTCGACGACCACTCTTGATTTCTCTCGGCTCCTTCAACGCATCCAGAAACCGTCTACCCTCCGCTAGGTCTTGCTCTACCAGTGTTGCTTTAACCATCTCAATACTCCATGTCTGCGGTCAGAGATAGCCTTGATTAGATCTACCGCTTGTCGTTCATCGTTTAGCCCATATCGGCTATCTTCTGTCCAGCCAGTGACGTTGGCCCAGTTCCGGCTGAAGACAGGGTCGGCCTTGCTCTCCGCTGCTAGCGAGATTTCTAGTCTGGCAATCCCAACGAGTTTTACCAGACTATGGGTCCAGCTTTCGTTCACTGTCTTCTTGTCGGGAAAGTCGTGTCGCTTCGTGCGTTTCGCAATGCAAGCCTTCAGCGCGCACTCAGCAACATAGCCCGCAAGATAGTATGCCCCTGAATATTCCCCATTCGCGAGTAGGACCTTTGCCTCCCTCAGTCTCATCTGCGCGAGCAGTTTGAAATCGTTCCTGTTCATCAGTCAGCCGCAACGAACACGCTCAATACTTCGGAACGGTCGGATCAACATCATCCGACCAACGCAAAATGCCGCCGACCAGATTCTTCACCTTGCGATACCCGGCCTGCTTCATGAACTCGACCGCTCCTCCGCTGCGGACGCCGCTGCGACAGTGGACGACGATCTCGTCCGCGCTCGATAGCTCGTGCAAGCGCTCGGGCAGCGTCGCGCGCGGAATCAATTTTGCGCCGGGTATCCGGCAGATCGCGTACTCCTCAGGCTCGCGCACGTCTACGAGCACAAACTCATCGCCGCGATCAATCTTGGCCTTAAGCTCGAGCGGCGTAATCTCAAAGTCCTCTCCCAAATCGACCTGCGGCTGATGAGTCACTCCGCAAAACTCGTTGTAATCGATTAGCTCGTGAATAGTAGGATTCACTCCGCAGATCGGGCACTCGGGATTCTTCCTGAGCTTCAGCTCGCGAAACTTCATCTTCAAAGCGTCGAACAGCATCAATCGCCCGATCAACGAATCACCTTTGCCCAGTATGAGCTTCACGGTTTCGATCGCTTGAATCACGCCGATCACTCCAGGCAACACACCGAGCACGCCGCCTTCAGCACAACTCGGCACCAGTCCCGGTGGAGGCGGTTCAGGATACAGGCAGCGATAACACGGGCCTTCCTTTGCGTAGAAGACGGTCGCTTGACCTTCGAACCTGAAGATCGAGCCATACACATTCGGCTTACCCATCAGCACGCACGCGTCGTTGACCAGATATCGCGTAGGGAAGTTGTCCGTGCCATCGACGATGATGTCGTAATCGGCGAACAGCTCTAGCGCGTTCTCCGATGTTAGCGCGACTTCGTACGTGTCAACCTGCACGTAAGGATTGATCTCGGCGATCCGCTCTTTTGCGGAGTCGAGCTTCAACCGGCCGACGTTTGCGGTCGAGTGAATGATCTGCCGTTGCAGGTTAGTGAAATCGACTACGTCAAAATCAACGATGCCAAGCCGGCCGACTCCCGCCGCCGCAAGGTACATCGCCAGCGGCGAGCCTAGCCCGCCGGCGCCTATGCACAGCACCTTCGCCGCCTTGATCTTCTTCTGACCTTCCAACGCGACTTCGGGCATGATCAAGTGGCGGCTGTAGCGAAGGATCTCGTCGTGATCCAGCTCAACGGGCCGCGCCGCTGCTTTTTCGATCACCCCGACGCCGCCCGCGATCGACGGTACGATGCTCAACGCGTCGCCGTCCTTGACAGGCGTCGCGCCCTTCTCAGCGTAGCGAATATCTTCGTCGTTGACGTAGATGTTGACGAAGTGCCGCAGTTGTCCTTCTTCGCTATAAAGGTGCTTCTTCAGGTCGGGATATTTGCTGGTCAGCGCATCGAGGGCGCCGCCAACCGTGCTGGCCTCGACCGCCACCGAGTCGCTGCCATCTGCGAAGTTGCGCAGCGCGGTCGGGATCAGAATGTTCACAGCCATAAGGTCTCCTTCCAGACTCTTTACCTATCTCTCCGTAGATTTGATTGTAGAGTTGAGGCGTGGAAAAGCAAGGCGCTCGGGCAGGCCGCTCTCTCTGAGATGCCTGTACGGGCCGTGGCCGCCCCTCCCTTACACGTCGAAGGCTTTCGGTTCCAAGGAGGGGCGGCCACCGAGCGCCGCCCGTACACCGTCACTTGATGTCTAGGATCAATATCTCTTCTTGCACGAAGCGCGTGTAGTCAGGCTTTGTGAAGGAATTCAGCGCGGCTGACTTTCCTTGCTCGACCGCGACGATGATGTAAGACTCGCCCGGCCAGCACGAATGATCGAGATCGTAGCCCGAAGGAGCGGCCGGATGATCGGGATGCGAATGATAGTAGCCAATAACGCCGAGCCCGCGGCTTCGCGCATAATCGTCGGCGCGCTTGGATTGCTCGGGTGTGATCAAGTAGCGGGTTTCACGGGACTCCTGACGTTCGTTCTCAGCCGGGTAGACTTCGGCGAGAATGTTGGTCTCGCCTTCCCGTGCGCCGAGAAGAAAGCCGCAGCACTCGTGAGGGTAAGTCGTCTCGCCGTGCTTCCTTATTTGAGCGAGATGTTCTGAGCTAACCTTGATCGTCACTTCGTAATAGTCCTTCGGTTAGAGAGTCACCTCATCGGCAGTCTTCACCTTGATCGCGTGCGAGCCTGCGTCGAAGCCATCCAGCAACGCGTTGTGATGTGCGATGATCTGCGCCGCAGTCAGAAGCTTGTTGTCGATCGTCGTGTGAGCATCACTGACCAGAGTCACAGCATAGCCCATGCTGACCGCTCGCCGGCTAGTCGTATCCACGCAGTATTCAGTCATGCACCCTGTGACGATGAGATGCTTGACGCCTCTCGCCTCAAGCTCGCGTTGGAGCGTCGTCTCAAAGAAGGAATCCGAAGCGCGTTTGTTGATGATCAAGTCTTTTTCGTGAGGCGTGATCGCCGGGTGAATCTGCCAACCTTCAGAGCCAACCTCGAGAGGATGCCCCTTCTCGCCATCGTGTTGAACGTAGATGATCGGCATGTTCGACGCGCGGGCCTTCGAGACGAGCTTGTTGATCCGCTCAAGCACCTCGGACCCATGGTACGCGCGGAAGCCTTCGATGATGCCGATTTGAACGTCGATAACTAATACTGCGCTGTTTTTGCTCATCGGGATTCTCAGTCCAGCATTACCGGAATGCCATTCCTAAACTCCAGTACTTTTCGTTCCGCATGAACTCGTTGTTGGCCATCTTCGACGATTACATTTCCTTCCGCTAGCACGCGCAGTGAGCCCTTTGCGATCGTGACTCTGTCGGCGCAAACTGTCAGCACGTCGTAGCTCACAATCACACCTGAGAACGGCCTCTTGTCTGCAGTGTATTCAGTGGCGTTGACACGATTGCGACTATGATCGTACTGGACGAGCAGGCTGAGCTCAGGGGTCGCGGTATTCGGAATCGCCAGGGACTGATACTTCGGTTTCGGCGCCAGTTCAACGTGGTCCTTTTCTCCAAGAACCGCGCCGATGACCAGAATCCGAGGCGCCGGAGTGACATTTATTAAGGTAGTAGTGCCTGCGACAATTCGAAATGGAGCGCGCTTAACTGGGAAATAGTATCCGAAGCCTTTCTCCGATGTGATCTGATAGAGGCCGGCGGGTAGTTCAAACTCATGACTGCCGTAATCTTCTGATGAGAATGTGCACTTTGCGCCGTTGCCCTCGATCGTTATCGGTATGTTGGGAACAATGCGCCCTATGGTGTCGAGTACCGTAACCTTGAGCATTCCAGTTGAAGGAGACGCTACAACATCTCGCTGCCTCGTCGACGCGATTAGCAATAGGGCAAGCAAAACGACCCCTGCCTTCATTACCACCCTGGACGCCATCTCATTCCTTCAGTTAACCCAACGGCTCAATGCTCGTCACTTGTCCTAAAACCGCTCGGTCAAGTACTTGTCTCCTGCGTCGGGGGAACACTGTTACGATCACACCCGACTCGATCTTCTCGGCGACCTTGAGCGCACACACGCGCCGGGCCCGAACCCATTCTAGAAAGAACCGGTATCGCTCTGTGGTAGGATATACCAGCGAAAGGAGCATTGACCAATGTCGACGGTGAACCTGGAGATTGAAATCCCTGAGCGGATACGCGGCACCGATCTTGAAAAAAAGCTGCTGCAAAAAGCACAGAAGCACGCGCTGGAACAAGCGGTAGTCGAACTCTACAAAGAGGGGTCGATATCAACCGGAACCGGCGCGGAGCTGCTGCGGATGCCGCTCTACGACTTTATCCAGTTCCTCGGTCTGCATCAGGTCTCTATCTTCAACTACACGTCTGAGGAGCTAGACCAGGACGTGCAAGCAGCCAACCGCGCACACGACGAAGCACTGGAAAGCTAAGTGATCGTCGTCTGCAACTCCTCGCCACTCATCGCGCTCTCAATCGTTAATTCGCTGGACTTGCTGCACGCACTCTACGGCAGTATCTATATTCCCGAAGCAGTCTTTCATGAAGTAGTCATTCGCGGCGCAGGCCGGCCTGGAGCAACCGCTGTAGCGAATGCTCCCTGGATCGTGCTGCAGACGCCCGCAAACCAACAGACCGTAGCGCAGCTATTAAGTGCGGGTCTCGACCAAGGCGAAAGTGAAGCCATCGTTCTCGCATCCGAGCTTTCAACAGGCCTTCTGATCTTGGACGAGAGCCATGCCCGAACAGTCGCTCGTCAGCAAGGACTTCCGGTTACTGGGACGCTCGGCGTGCTCATCGCCGCCAAGAATGCTGGAATGGTTGCAGCGATCAAACCGCTGCTCGGTCAGTTGAGTGCTGCAGGATTCTACATTAGTCCCCAAATCATTGCTCACGCCCTACAGCTTGCTGGCGAGTAACCATCGACTTCGAGTAGTTAACGTTCATCCCAGAACCGCTCGCTCAAGTATTTGTCGCCAGCATCCGGAAACACTGTCACGATCACGCCCGACTCGATCTTCTGCGCGACCCGGAGTGCGCACGCGAGCGCCGCACCCGACGATACTCCGACAAGCAATCCTTCTTGCTTGGCGAGCCTGCGCGTGTACTCTTGAGCTTGCTCGGTGCCTATCTCGTAGTTCTCATCAGCGATCGACGAATCGTAAATCCCCGGCACGATCGCTGACTCCATGTGCTTCAGTCCTTCGAGCCCGTGAAAGGGCGAGTCGGGTTGAAACGAGATCGCTTTGATCTCGGGGTTCAACTCTTTCAGCCGCCGCGCTGTGCCGACAAAAGTCCCGCTCGTGCCGAGTCCAGCGATGAAGTGCGTGATGCGGCTTGAGGTCTGCTCCCAAATCTCGGGCGCGGTGGTCTCGTAGTGAGCTTGCCAGTTAGCGGGGTTGTTGTACTGATCAGCATAAAAGTAGAGATCCGGGTTCTCAGCATAGAGCCGCCGCGCCTCACGAATCGCTCCGTCCGAGCCTTCAAGCGGACTCGTCAACACAAGCTGCGCGCCGTAGCTTCTCAAGATTCGTTTGCGTTCTTCACTCGCGTTCTGAGGCAGCGCTAGCCTCACCTTGTAGCCACGCGCCGCTCCTATCCACGCGTAAGCTATTCCGGTATTGCCCGAGGTCGCGTCAAGAATGATCTTCCCCGGAGTTAGCTTACCTGTATGCTCGCCGTCCAGAATCATGCTGAGCGCGGGACGGTCTTTGACGGAGCCGCCCGGGTTGAACCATTCGGCCTTGGCGTAGATTTCGATCTTGTTCGACGACGCCGCGATGTTCCGAAGTCGGAGCAGCGGAGTGTTGCCGACGAGTTCCCACGCCTCCATCGGCGCCTGCGCTCGCCGCAGAATGGCTTCGGTTATTTTGCTGCTGGCCTTCGCGTCCATCGTCTTTGTTCTTGCGTCTTCGGCTTGGATTAGAGGATAGCATTATGCCCGAACCCGCTTAGCCGGCGAAAGCATGTAGCCCAGGTCAAGTTGTAGTCCTCCGCGCGCCTCCGCGTCCTGCGGTTATTCTCACCGGTGTTCTCCCTGCTAACCGCGGAGACTCTGAGGACTCAGCGGGAGAATCCAAGGCGACAAAAGCCATCCGTCCGTCGGCATCAATCGCTCCCGCCGTCGGAGCAGCCTTGCGAGTGACTTGTTGCGATGCGCGATGATAAACTCTCTAGGCTTGCAAGCGACGCCCGCTGCGAATTCAACCGAGGAATCATGGATTATTCAGAGAACATACTTGGCCTTATCGGAAACACTCCTCTCGTCAAGCTGAACAAGCTAACCAAGGGCATCGACGCAGTCGTGCTCGCAAAGATGGAATCGCTCAATCCCGGCGGTTCGGTTAAAGACCGCATCGGCGTCTCGATGATAGACGCCGCTGAGCGCGACGGCCGCCTCAAGCCCGGCGGCACCGTCGTCGAAGCGACCAGTGGCAACACCGGTATCGGCATCGCTCTGGTCTGCGCTGTGCGAGGCTACAAAGCGGTGTTCGTGATGACGGATAAGTGCTCGGTCGAAAAGGTCCGCTACTTGAAGGCGCTCGGCTCCGACGTCGTAGTCGTTCCCGTGGCGGCCAAGCCGGACTCGCCCGATCATTACGTCAACACTGCGCGGCGCATCGCACAGGAGACGCCCAACTCGCTGTTCGTCTTTCAGTATGGCAATGCCGCCAACCCTGAAGCACACTATCGGACGACTGGACCCGAGCTTTGGGAACAGACTCAGGGTCGCATCACGCACTTTGTTGCGGGCGTCGGCACCGGCGGAACGATCAGCGGGACAGGCCGCTACTTGAAAGAGAAGAACCAGAAGATTCGTGTGATCGGCGCGGATCCTTACGGCTCGGTGTTTAAGACTTTCAAGGAAACCGGCAAGCTCATGCAGGCGACGCCTTACTTGGTTGAAGGCATCGGCCAGGAGATCATCCCCGAGAACGTCCACTTCAAATACATCGACGAGATCATCAACGTCACCGATAAGGACTCATTTCAGATGGCGCGCCGGCTGAGCCGCGAAGAGGGAATCTTTTGCGGCGGCTCGACGGGAACGAACGCGGTAGCGGCGCTTCAGGTCGCGCGAGATCTCGGCAAAGACGATGTTGTCGTGTTCCTGGTGGCCGATACCGGCGAAAGGTATCTCTCGAAGTTCCACTCCGACGAATGGATGAAAGAGAAGCGCATGTTGGGCGTCGAGAAGATGACCGTCGGGCTTATCAACCAGCTCAAGTCAGACGATTCGACTCCGCATCTGGTTTCGGTGAGCCCGGATCACAAGGTGGCCGACGCGCTCCAGATGATGAAGACATACGGGCTCTCACAGTTGCCGGTGATCGAGGAAGGAAAATCCGTTGGCAGCCTCCGCGAAGGAAGGCTGATGGGAAAGCTGCTCGACAATCGCGAGCTAATGCAGTCGCCGGTCTCCGATGTGATGGATCGAGCATTGCCGGTCGTTAATGAGGACGTAAGCGTGGAGACCGCTGTGAAGTATCTGAAGAGTTCGCCTGCGCTGCTTGTCGAAGAGTACGGCCGCATCGTCGGCATCGTTACCCGTCAGGACGTTGTCGACGTTCAAGGTTGAAGCGGTTTTTTCCGAAGGCCTGAGCCCTCCAGAATCGAAGGGAATCTCCACGTGGCTCACCTTACTTTTTGATTGACAAAGGAAGACGCCTGCCATACTGGAGGAAGTATGCCGAAACTACAATCAGACACGCCGCCTCTTTCGCTTTCTCAAGTCTTGGAAGACGAATACGTAAAACTACACAACGCCTCGCGCCCAACGTATCCCGATGGCGCAAGCGAGGACGAGCGGCTCTCGGCGATTTACAAGCTCATCCATGCGCTTGAGCCGAAGCGCTCCGCCCTTTGTATTTCGGGCGGCGGGATTCGAAGCGCGACGTTCGCGTTAGGAATAATTCAGGGCCTGGCCCGCTGTGGCAGTCTCGACAAATTCGATTACCTGTCTACGGTTTCAGGCGGCGGCTACATCGGAAGCTGGCTGACGGCCTGGACGCACAGGCATGGATTGCGTCAGGTCCTGGGTGAGCTGAGCCAGGAGCGGCGGTCGCCGCTCGCGCCGGAGCCGGGGCCGGTCAGTCGATTGCGCGATTACAGTAACTACCTCAATCCGAAGTTGGGGTTGTTATCGGCAGACACGTGGACGCTGGTGGCAACGGTGTTGCGGAACCTGTTGCTGAACTGGTTTGTGCTGATCCCTTTGCTGGCGGCGGCGCTGATGATCCCCCGCGTCGGGATTCCCGTGCTCCAGATGAGCGTTTCGGATCGTCTAGCGGATTGGTGTTTATGGCTTGGCTGCATTTCGCTGGTCTGGGCAATCGGCTATATCGCGCTTCATCGGCCTAGCATCAATCTTCTAAAAGGCGATCAAGGCGGCTTCTTGAAGTGGTGCCTCCTACCGCTGACATTGGCGTCGATTCTTCTCATCACATATTGGGCGTGGGCGGGCCACAAGCTCGTGTGGCAGAACTCGTTCGAGCTTAGCCTGGGCGGAAAGGAGATCGAGATCAGGAAGGATCTGTTGATCTTCGTGGTTCTCGGAATTGGAATCAACCTTATCGCTTTCCTAGGAGGGACGCTGGTGAGGTTTCGCCAAATCAAGGTGACCGCACTGTGGGAAGCGATCGCGATTATATTCACCGGCGCGCTGGGTGGTTGTCTGGTCTGGTGCGGGGCAACGCTGGTGTTTCCCGAACCTCTGAAAACGCCAACAACCCTTTTGCTATATGTCTGCTTTTCATCGCCGGTATTCTTGACGGCGCTCTTGCTGGCGGAATCGGTATTCGTCGGGCTCTCCAGCTACTGGACGAGCGATCACGACCGGGAATGGTGGTCGCGGTCGGGCGCGTGGATTCTGATCTACGTGGTAGTTTGGAGCGCAGCAAGCGCCCTCCTGATCTTTGGCGCGATGGGGGTGCTATGGCTGGGAACTGAGCTACAGGCCATCATGGCGTCTGTCGGAGGACTGTCCGGGTTGATCACGGTCCTGGCCGGGCGTAGCGCAAAAACGTCTTCGCAGGAAGAATCCGAGCCGAAGCAGAACGGCAACGCCGGATCGAAGACTTCGGTGATGCAATACGGGCTCGCGCTCGCAGCGCCGATCTTTGCCGTCTTCTTGACGGTCCTCATCGCTCTGGGAGCCGAGATACTGTTTCATCGAAGCATCCCGCACAAACCGGAAGACTACCAACACCTGATTCTCGTCACGACGCTCAAGAATTTTTCGATCTTTGTAATCGGCATGGCGGCGCTCGGGTTTGTGATGGGAATCTTCATCAACATCAATAAGTTCTCGCTTCATGCGATGTATCGCAATCGACTGATCCGCGCCTATCTCGGGGCCTCGCGAGAGCACCGGGATCCGAACCTGTTCACTGGATTCGATGACAAAGACAACATCCAGATGCATGCTCTGTGGCCAAACAATCAGCCGCCGCACGAGGGCTCGCCGCGCCAGCCGTTCCACGTAATAAACATGGCGCTCAATCTCGTCGCCGGCGAGAACCTCGCGTGGCAGCAGAGAAAAGCCGAGTCATTCACGGCCTCGCCGCTGCACGCGGGATGCTACCGCGAAAACGTTGGCTATCGAAGAACGGAATACGAGGTCGACGGCGAGAAGACTTATTATGGCGGCAGAGAAGGTATCTCACTCGGCACTGCCGTCGCCATCTCGGGCGCGGCGGCAAGCCCCAACATGGGCTATCACTCTTCGCCGGTCGTCGGCTTCCTGATGACCCTATTCAACGCCCGGCTAGGATGGTGGCTCGGCAATCCGGGCCCTGCCGGGCGACGCACTTTCAACCTTGCCGGACCGCTGCTCGCCGCGCAGCCGATGATAGATGAGGCGCTCGGTCTGACCGATGACGAGAACAAATACGTTTACCTGTCGGACGGCGGACACTTCGAGAACCTGGCTCTTTATGAAATGGTGCTCCGCCGCTGCCACACAATAGTCGTGAGCGACGCCGGTCAGGATGGGGATTTCAGATTTGAAGACCTGGGCGGCGCGGTTCGAAAGATTCGAATAGACTTCGGCATACCGATCACCTTTGAGAAAGGAGTCAAGATCTATTCGAGAGAACAGAACACCAAGGGTTACTATTGCGCCATCGGCACAATCGGCTATTCGTGTGTTGATGGAGAAGGGACGGATGGCGTCCTGGTCTACATCAAGCCGACCTTTTATGGAACGGAGCCGGCTGATGTTTACCAATACGCGCAGAGCAACAAAGCTTTTCCGCATGACTCTACGGCCGACCAGTGGTTCGATGAGGCTCAGTTTGAGAGCTACCGAATGTTGGGCTCTTACGTGATAGGGCTTATCTGCGGGCATGCTGATAAGAAAGACGGTCCCAAGAAGAAGGCCGCGACAGATACCAACCTCGATGAATTCTTAGAGAAGGTTCGCGAGTATCTTGCGCGGCCGGTGGAGGCGCAGTTGGACGAACGCAACAAACCTGCTTCGTAGCGCGCAATGAAGCTCAAGATAAAGATTCTGCCAAGCGGACGCCGAGAGTGGTTATGGGTGGCGCTCCAGATCGTAATCTTCGGGACTCTTTTTCTCGCGGCAAGTTTCTACGTGACCAGTATGCCCGGGCAGTCTTACTCGGGACCGCTCCGGCCGCTCACCGATTTCGATGTGGAGATTCGCGAGAGGCTTAGGAAGCATGTCTCAACGCTGGCAGAGCGGATCGGCGAAAGAAACGTCAAGCACTACGAATGGCGCGAGTAGTTGCCGGTGTGAGCCAGATCGTACGCGATCTCAGTCAGAGCCGATGAGATCATTGAGCGCGGATGGTGTTGCTGCGCGAATCGACGGGGAAGGGAATTGGATAGAACACTGATTCTGGGAATCGTCGTGCTGGCTGTGTTGACCATTGCGGTCGGCGCGTGGATGGAAGGGTCACACTTCTCGCCACAGGAAACACCGTTTTCGAGCGGCTTCACCAAACATGTTCTCGCTATCGAGCTCGTGAGGACCACTAGCGACGTGCAAGAGATCGTCGGCGAGTTGGGAGATCCAAATCGCGAGGTTATGCGCGGCAAGGTGCAGAAGGATTTCTTCTTCATTCCGGCATATGCGCTCTTGTTTGCGGCGCTGGGCTGGCTGCTTGGCCGAAGCAACTATCGGTTTGCTATTTGGGTGGGCGCCGCAATCGTAGTCAACGCGGCGGGCGCAGCCGTGTTCGACGTGATCGAGAATCTGCGTATCTTTAGTGTTCTCGATGCGCGATTGGCTGATACCACTCAGACGATGTTGGACAGCTTGCGCTCGGCTTCGCTGGTCAAGTGGGCATTTGTCTTTATTGCGATGGCGCTGCTCTCACCGATTGTTTTCTTGCGGCGAGAACTGTTCACCTTGCCGATCGGGCCGTCGCGGCTGGCCGGGGTCTTCGGCGTCATCATCGCGTTAGCCAATCTGCTCGCCGCCATCATCGGCCTGATCGGGCTGAAGCAGGATCCGCTCATCGAGAAAGCGTCGATGTTCATGTCGCTGGCGCTTTTGTTGACCGTGTTGCTGCTGTTGATAACCGCATTGACTCGCGGTCGCCCGGCGAACAACTCCTAAGGGAGCGCTTAATTTCTCAAGTCAGCACGAACGATATGCCAGCAATGCAATCAGAAGCGTTAGCAACACAAGCGCGCCGATCTGCTGAGAGCGAGTGAAACTCATAACCCAGCCTAAAAGAAAAACGCCTAAGGGATAAGGTTAAGCGATCGACCTCGTCCCTTTCGCGCTTTCTCTTGCCCTTCTCCGTTACCTATCCCTTCGCCGCGTGATTGCACACGTAGTTGATCAGTGTTCGGATCGCGACGCCGGTCGGGCCTTTCGCCATGTAAGGTTTGCGCTCGTTCTCCCACGCGGTGCCGGCGATGTCCAGGTGCACCCAGGGAGTGTCTTCGGCAAACTCGCGTAGAAAGTACGCCGCCGTGATCGTGCCGGCATTCCGCCCTGCGGAGTTCTTGATATCGGCGATGTCGCTCTTGATCAACTCGCGATAATCGTCGTCCATCGGCAGTTCCCAAAAGCGCTCGCCGACTTCGCGAGCCGCCTCGCGTACTTCGTCGATGAACGCCTGGTTGTTGCCAAGTATCGCGACGTTGATTGTGCCGAGCGCGATCGAGACTGCGCCCGTCAGCGTCGCCAGATCGATTATCTTCGTCGCGCCAAGCTTGCGCGCGTAGCTGATCGCGTCCGCCAGAATCAAACGGCCCTCGGCGTCGGTGTTGATCACCTCGATAGTTTTTCCGCTCATCGCGCGCAACACGTCGCCCGGTTTATACGCTCGCCCCGAAGGCATGTTCTCAGTAGTAGGCATCAGGCCGATCACGTTCGCTTTTGGCTTGAGCTGGGCGATCGCGCGCATCGCCGCAAGCGTAGCCGCCGCGCCCGACATGTCGTACTTCATTCTTTCCATGCCCTCGGCCGGCTTGATCGAGATTCCACCCGAGTCGAAGGTGATTCCCTTTCCAACGATCGCAATCACGTCGGTGTCCCCTTCGTCGGCGCTGTAGCGAAGCACCACCAGCTTCGCCGGTTCGTCGGACCCGCGAGCGACTCCGAGCAGCGCGCCCATGCCAAGCTCTTTCATCCGCGCCTCGTCGAGCACGTCGATGTCGAGCCCAAACTTGCTCGCGGTTTCCTTCGCCCGCTCCGCAAGCTCCGAAGGCGTCAGCGTCGAGCTTGGTTCGTTTGAAAGCTCGCGAGCCAGGTTGACCGCTTCACCGATGATGCGCCCGCGCTCGACACCTCTCGCAAGCTCGTCGTCCGAGCCGGCCGCTGCGGCGACAAGAACCAACTCATCGATCCTGCGCTCCTCCTTGTTCTCGGTCTTGTACATGTCAGGCTCGAACAAGCCGAGGAGCACGCCTTCGACCGCGGCTTGAGCACTGTTGCCGATATCGAGCTGGGAGCGGCGAAGCACCGCCATCGATCGCGCACCCTTGCCGCGAAGGAACCGCGCGGCCGAGCCGGTCACTTTGCGAATCGTGTCCAGCGAGAACTCTTCGCGCTTGCCCGCCCCGACCAGCAGCAGTCGCCCGGCGCGGAGATTTCCGGGGCGATGAACGAAGACCATATCGCCCTGCTTGCCGCGCATCTCATCGCTGCCGAGCATTTCGCTGACGATTCCGCCGGTGCGTTCGTCCAACTCTTTCAGTGCGCCTTCGTTTGCTTTCTCGCCTTCGTATATGGTCACAACCAGCGCGTCAGCTTCGACGTCGTAGAACTTCGCGAACTCAGCTCTTACTTCCATCTTTAGATTTGCGGATTGCCGATTGCCGATTGCCGATTGCGAATCAGGGAAGAGGCGTTCGCGTCGCTTACCTCCGAAATCCGCAATCGGCAATCGGCAATCGGCAATTACCGGCTCCTTTCTTTGATCATTGCGCGTGCTTCGCGGTCGGCTTCACGCCGCTTTTCCGTCTCGCGCTTGTCGTAAAGTTTCTTTCCCTTGGCAACGGCAAGCTCGATTTTGAGGCGCCCGTTCTTCAAATACATCTTGGTCGGAACAAGCGTGAGGCCCTTCTCCTGAACCTTGCCCGCTAGCTTGTCGATTTCAGCCCGGTGCAACAGAAGCTTTCGCGCGCGCGTCGGCTCGTGGTTTTCGCGATTGCCGTGAGTGTATGGGCTGATGTGCACGTTCATCAGCCACGCCTCCTGCTGGCGTATCTGCGCGTACCCGTCCTTCAAGTTGCAGCGTCCCTCGCGCGCTGATTTCACCTCTGTGCCGGTCAGTGCGACGCCGCATTCGTGAGTCTCGAGTATATGGAAGTTGTGGTATGCCTCTCGATTGGTCGCCACCACTTTGTCCGTAGTCATAAGAAGGAAACGTGCGAGCTTAGGAACTATCAGTAAGCGCCACTCGAATAGCAGAAGAATATATCCGATGGTTCGACTACACGCAACGCCCAAACCTTGTGAGTGCGAGTCGACACTTTGCGATTACCTCAGTCGCAGTGGAATGCGCGATCTTGACGTGCCCGATGTTTGACAAATCGACCGCTACGGAATAGAAAAGGAGCGCATCCGAGTTACCAACCGTAGTCGGATAGTTCCCTGTAGCACAGGAGCAAACGAAATGTGTCGGCTAGTTAAGCAGCTTGGTGCAAGCGCCGCCGCGACGATCGTCGCGGTCATCCTCTGCACGCCAGTTTCCGGGCAAGACAAGAAGCTGACCCTCGAGGAGCTGCTTGCTCATCACCTGGACTCGATTGGCAGCGCGCAAGCCCGCGGCTTTGCAAAGAATCGCGTCGTCAGCGGAACGGTGAAGCTGGTCAGCCGCGTTGGTACCGCCAGCAACATTGATGGGCAAGCGGCATTGGCGTCATCGGGAGCGAAGCTGCGGTACAGCATCAGGTTCACGTCTCCTCAATATACCGGGGAACAGCTCGCGTTTGACGGTTCAAAAATCCTGACGGGGCATTTGCCTGGCGGGCGGCGCTCGCCGTTAAGCCTGTACCTCGAACAACAGAGCCTGCCGCTCAGAGATGGTCTGCTCGGAGGGAGTCTTTCGACCGCCTGGGCTATGCTCAGGCTCGATCAACTGAAACCGCGATTGGATTACAAAGGCCTGAAGAAGATCGACGGCCGGCAGCTACATGAAGTGAGCTACCGCCCTGAGAAGGGATCAACGGACCTGAAGGTGGCGTTGTTCTTCGACGCGGCAACCTTTCAGCATGTGCGCACCGAATACGAGTTCAAAGTTCCAGCTCGACTCGGATCCGGGCCAAACGATTCAGCCAGGCTACAGGAGGACTATTACAAGCTTGTCGAGGACTTCGACGACTTTCGCGCAGTCGATGCGCTCATGATCCCGCGCAAGTACAGGCTTCAGCTCCAGCTGCAGACCTCGAGTGGATCAAATGTCTTCGATTGGAATGTCGTGATCGAGCAGGTCTTGCACAATCAGGCGTTGGACGAGCAGATCTTTAGCAAGTGATCGTTCCTGGTGCATTCTCGCGCAAGTAGTCCGCGATTTTCGCGTAACACCAGAGCCACCCGCCGCAACTCACTTCTGCCCCCTCTGCCAGCAGTGTAGAATCTAGGTCATCTCTCCGTATTGACGGGAGGTTGACCAATAGCAAACGCACATGGCAAGGGACGACAGATACTCTCGACAAATACTTTTCAAAGGCATCGGCGAAGAAGGCCAGGCCCGGCTTGCTCAATCCAAGGTTGTGATCATCGGCTGTGGTGCGCTCGGCGCCGTGCAAGCGGAAACGCTCGCACGAGCTGGCGTGGGCCAACTAGTCCTCGTCGATCGCGACTTCGTCGAAGAATCGAATCTACAACGCCAGATCATGTTCGATGAAAGCGATGCGCTGAATCGCCTGCCGAAGTCGGTCGCGGCTGCGTCGCGAATCGCTCGGGTCAATTCAGACATTCAAGTCGAGCCGCTGGTTACCGACGTGAACTTTGAGAACATCGAAGAGATCATCGCGGGCGCGAGTCTCGTAATGGATGGGACCGACAACTTCGAGACTCGCTTTCTGATCAACGATGCGTGCGTGAAATCACGAACGCCCTGGGTGTATGGCGCGGCCGTCGGCTCTTATGGGTTGACGATGACGATTGTTCCGGGCAGTTCGCCTTGCCTGCGCTGCGTGCTCGAAGCGATGCCCGAGCCCGGCTCAGGTCCGACGTGTGATACCGCGGGCGTGATAATGCCTATCGTCACAACGATCGCGTCGATCCAAGCTGCCGAAGCGCTGAAGCTGCTCACAGGTCAGATGGAGAAGCTTCATCGCGCGCTGATTACCATCGACGTGTGGGATTTTCAGTTCAACAGACTCGACCTCTCGAACTTCGACGCAAGCGACGAGTGTCCCGCGTGCAGTCGTGGGGAGTTCGAGTTCCTGTTGGGCGCGGGTCGGCAGGTAACCACTACGCTATGCGGACGCAATGCGGTTCAGATCGCGCGGTCCGGCCGCGGCGCGATAGACTTCGCCGCGCTCGCCGAGCGTTTGAAGTCAGCCGGCGAGGTTGCGTTCAACGATTTCCTATTGCGATTTCGCGTTGATGGTTACGACATCACAGTGTTCCGAGACGCGCGCAGCATCATTCGAGGAACGACGGATCCCGCAGTCGCGCGTGGGTTGTATGCTCGGTACATTGGAAGTTGACATAGGTCCAATAGGTCCTATAGGTCATATCATGCAAGCAGGGCTAGCCAGTTTAGTAGCCGCCGCGGGCGAGGTCTTTGAGCGCGACTTCTTGGGCGCGGGCGAGGTCATCGTTCGGCGTGTGGGTCACAGCCGCGTTCAGCATGTCTTCACTGTGAATGGCCACACTATCGCGCGGCTGCGATGGCGAGGGTTGCGCCGCGCGGTCTACGAAGCCGACGGCGCGAGGTGGGATATCACTGTCGGGGCGTTGGACAAACGTGTATCGATCATATCCGACGACGGAGGTGAGTCATTTCTGGTCGAGCGGTCTCGCGCCAATCCGAACAAAGAAGAGCTGCGAATCGAGATGGCCGAGGGCGACAACTTCTGCTTGATGCGATCGTTTGACAGCCGCTTCCGAGCCGAAGCGTCCTTCGTAGTCCACAAGCAGTTCTACAGTTCCAGACTGCTGGTGTTTCACTTCAACATGCGGCGCCGTACACAGACGACCGCGCGAGTAGTGATCAACCCGGTGCTGAAGTGGGAAGCGCGATTCGTGCATCGCTTGCTTGCACTGAGCGTCTGCCGGATAATCCTTGAGCGCCGGCACTCGGGCTCGCGGCCGCTGAGGGTTAAAGAGATGAGGCTGGGACGCTTTGCGAGCAGCACCCGCGTACTCGAGCGCAAACGCATCTGAAAGCCTGCCACCCGGCGGCGTTTTTGTGCTAAGCTACGCGAAACAGTTTGGCAGGAGGCTTGAGCGAGGGGACTATGTCACGAACAGGAAATAAGGCGAAGCGAGGAAGAAGAACACCGGTCGTGGTCGGCCTGGTGCTGGTCGTTGCGTTCGTAGTTGTCGGCTGCGCGATGATGGCTGGCGGCGGCAGCGGTGGAAAACCAATCGCGATATCGCCGACACCCGGGGTGACAGACGACGTTCAGCAGAGCCTCGAGGCATTTCGCGGCAAGGTCGTGATCCTCGACTTCTGGGCAACGTGGTGCGGACCGTGCCGAATGGAGATACCCGGCTTCATAGCGCTTCAGAACAAGTATCGCGATCAAGGGCTGGAAGTCGTCGGCGTCTCGATCGACCCGATCGCGCCGCGCGGAAATCCGGGCGGCGCGCCTGCTGTGGCGCCTTTCATGCAGAGCGCGGGCATAAACTACACGATATGGATGGTCAAGAATCCAGCGGCGCTGAGGGGTTATGATGTGAGCCAGGGGATTCCGACGACATACGTCCTGGATCGCAGCGGCCAGATTGTCAGGACCTACATCGGAGTGAGGCCGCAGTCGGTGTTTGAGAACGATATCAACTCGCTACTGTGAATCGTGACATCCGCGCTCACGGCGCGGGGCGGTCGCGCTCATCGCTCAGCTCGATGGCGGGACGCGATAGAGCAGTGCCATCAGTTCTGATAAACGTAATGCAAACATCTTTAAAGCTTGTGTCAAGTTCACCTCGCCTCTAACGCTACCTGATAATCTGATCGAGCTCAACGCCGAAGATGAAGTCCATCACCGAAGAAACCAATTCCAGGACAAAAGACTTAGATCGCCGTTCAACGCTCGAGATTGTCAGGTTAATCAACGAAGAAGATAGGACAGTCGCCGAGGCCGTATCGCGCGTGCTCGATCGCGTCACCGAAGCGGTTGACCTTATTGTCGAGCGGATCGCATCGGAAGGACGGCTGATCTACGTCGGAACCGGAACGAGCGGACGGCTTGGTGTGCTGGATGCTTCGGAGTGCCCGCCTACCTTCGGAGTATCGGCAGACCTCGTACGAGGAGTGATCGCCGGAGGCTTCGACGCGCTGCATCGATCAGTTGAAGCGGCGGAGGACGATCCTGAACAAGCGGTGCGCGATCTCCAGTCTCAAAACGTTTCGGCGCGGGACGTGGTGGTCGGCATATCGGCAAGCGGCAACACCCCCTACACGCTTGGCGCGGTCGAGTACGCGAAGAAGATCGGTGCGGCGACCGTCGCGATTACTTGCAACCCAGCCTCGCGAATGGCGGCCGCGGCCGGCGTTTCCATCGCGCCCCTGGTTGGGCCCGAAGTTATATCCGGCTCATCGAGAATGAAGGCAGGCACGGCGCAAAAGATGATCCTGAACATGCTATCGACGGCGACAATGATCAAGCTTGGACTGGTCTACAGCAATTTGATGTCAAACCTTCGCGCGACAAACGAGAAGCTGCGGCGGCGCGCGCGCGCGATTCTCGCAGAAGAAACCGGAATCAGCTCGGAAGAGGCGGCGAGAGTTTTTGCGGCGGCGGGTGAAGACCTCCGAGTTGCGCTGTTGATGGCGCGGTCGGATCTTTCACGCGATGAGGCCAACCGACTGCTTGAGTCTCAAGCGGGCTCGGTACGCAGAGCCATCGATAGTCTGAGTTAGCGTTCGCACCGAGCGAAGTTGTAGCAGAAATGAGAATCACAACGACAGCAATTCTCGCGGTCTCACTGGCAGTTTCGAACGCTCTGCCCACGCATGCCTGCAGCTGTGATCTAAAAACTCACCGAAGAGACCTTAGAAACGCCAAAGCTGTTTTCATAGGTCGTGTTATTGAGATAAAGAGCGATGTGCAAATCCCAGTGAAGCTAGAGAGAGAAGTGTAAATGGCCCAACTACTTCTTCACGATGCGAGAGTGTTACTCGAAGGCGGCGTCCAGTACGGAGGTGTGCTTGTTCGCGACGGGCGCATCGCTCTGGTGTTCTCCAACGAGCAAATGCCATCCGGTATGGGCACCAGCGAGTCGATCAATCTTGGCGGCGCATACCTTGCTCCAGGCATGATCGACATTCACATTCACGGTTCGGCTGGAGTCGATGTGCAAGCAGCGGACGCCGCCGGGTTGGCGAAGCTTTCGGAGTTTCTGCTCGCAGAAGGAGTGACCGGTTACTTCGCCACGTTCGTGCCGACCGACGAACTGGGCTACCGCGAGGCCATCGCCGCGGTAGACTCATACACCACCCGGCAAAACGAAGCAGCTCGAAACAAGAAACCGCAGGTCGCCGCGCGCATCCTGGGGATCCACTTCGAAGGGCCCTTTGTCAGCGAGCAACGCTGCGGCGCTCTTCGTCGCGAGCACTTCAGAACGTATGACGGCGACCCTCGCTCATTAGATCTGTTTATTGGCGGGTCATCGCGCACCCCGCGATTGATGACTGTAGCGCCGGAGATACAAGGCGGGCGCGAACTCACGCGCGAGCTAACACGCAAAGGCGTGCGAGCATTCATCGGGCACTCGCAAGCTGACCCCGCAACGCTCGACCAGGCTTTCGAAGCTGGCGCTCGTCACATTACCCATTTCCCGAACGCGCTCGATCCGCTCCATCACCGCAAGCCGGGCGCGGTCGCCTGGGGTCTGTTGCGCGATGATGTCACGCTGGATTGCATCGCCGACTTTCATCACGTGCATCCGGTGATGCTTCGATTGATGTATCAATCGAAGAGTGCCGATCGAATGGCCCTGATCAGTGATGCGATCAAGCCAGCCGGACTTGGCGATGGAGAGTTCTCAGTCTGGGGCGAAGGTATTACGGTGCGGAATGGCCGGACGGCTCTCGCTCGCCAGCCGGGCGAAAGCACAATCGCAGGTTCGGTAATAACGATGCGCCAGGCTTTGAAGAACATCGTTGATCTCGGCATACCGGTTCACGAAGCGGTTCGCATGGCGTCTCTGGTTCCCGCCCGCGCCGCAGGCATCGAGGCTGAGCTCGGGTCGATCAAAGAAGGAGTGCGCGCCGATCTGATCGTGTTCAACGACGAGTTTGCGGTCCAACTTGCGACCGTAGGAGGCGTGCCAGCCTCCTACCATGTTTGAGATCGAAAACTCGATAATTCCTTACGATTCACTCCCCACTCACACCGGCGGTTTGGTAGCAAAAGCGCGTTGGCTTGAGGGCCAGCGCGAATGCTTTTCGCACGGCCCCTCAAATGGCACAGTCATTGCTGATCATCTGCAGCATTGAGGAGAAGTCTTCAGCAAGAAAGGTTGAAACGGAATCGAGGGAGACTTCGAGGGGGACCAGGATGAGAAAAGAGAGGGGCTTTTCACTAATCGAGCTGCTGATCGTCGTAGTCATCATCGGAGTGATCGCGGCGTTAGCGATACCTGGACTCCAGCGCGCGCGTCGATTTGCACAGGCTGGATCGGCGGTTCAGTCGCTCCGCACCATAACCACCGCTGAGAATCTATATGAGCGAAGGTATAGGGTTTACGCGACATTAGCCAACCTTGCGCCTGAGGGCACGATTGATTCAAACCTCGCGGTCGGCTTGAAGAGCGGCTACGCGTTTACTATTACTCTTGTGCTCGATGCGAACGACCTAGCGAACGGTAAGTTGACAACCTTCAAAGCCAACGCTAACCCCGAAGCAGACGCCGCCACCGGCCTCTATTATTACGTCGATGAGACCGCGGTTATCCGCTACAACGAGGGCGCCGCTGCTGATGGAACTAGCCCGGCGATACCCCGCTAAGTCCTTTTCTCTGACAAAAAGTGGCAAACAGAAACTATCCTTTTTTGTTAAGAACAGTGGCAGGGATGACTGCGCGATCGGAGTCTCCGTCAGCATACCCTTTCCTGCCAAGCACTTCGCTTTGCGCGGTAACAACTGAGCGGGTTGGCACAGGCTTTGATCTAGTTCACGCTGCAATCTGTCGTAGATTGGCCGCTAGGAAAACTGACCTACGGCAAAGCTGAAAAGGAGCGTACGCTTATGAAGAATGAGAAAGGATTTTCGCTGATCGAGTTGCTGATAGTGGTGGCGATCATCGGTATCATCGCGGCTATCGCAATACCCAACCTGCTGAAGTCCCGTCAGGCGGCCAACGAGGCGTCAGCCATCGGATCGGTTCGGACCTTAGGAACTTCGCAGGCGACTTATCAATCAACCCGCGGCAAGGGCAAGGACTTCGCTCTTGGTTTGGCGGAACTCTTGGCTGACAACGCGATTGACAGCGCGCTGGGCAGCGGTGACAAGAGCGGATTCCACTTTCAAGTAACGGGCGTCTTCGCAGTAGTCGGCGTGCCATCCTACTTCGACACACTGGCTGATCCGCAGTCAACGGGCAACTTCGGTACGGGCAACCGAGGGTTCTCCTCTAACGAGACATATGTGGTCTATCAGATTGACGAGCCGGCTGGCCAAAGCCCGGGCACAGCCGCCGTGGCGGGTGCTGCACCTCCGGGCGTTCGTACACCGGCAGGTATGACTCCCATCGAGTAAATGCCGTCCGCTGGTCACCGGGTTTCGGAAACCACAAAACGGGTGAGTCCTTCCAGGGCTCACCCGTTTGTGCTATAGTCCCACCCTCAGTTTCAAAAAATAATGAACCTCGCGGCATCCGCCGCGTTCGATTTCGCAAGAACGCAAGCCATTCCCTCCGGGATGGCAATACTCAGAAGTGGGGGAAAGCCATGAATAGAAACAAGCAGAGTGGGTTCTCGCTGATCGAGTTGCTGATCGTAGTCGCGATCATCGGAATAATCGCAGCAATCGCCATCCCGAGTCTGATCAAGTCGCAGCAGGCGGCGCATGAGACGGCCGCGCTTACCGAAGTACAGACCATCGGCAAACAACAGGTCCTTTACTCAATCACCAAGGGCCACGGTAAGTTTGCGGATCTCGCGACTCTGGGTTCCCTGAACTATGTCGACTCAAATATGGCTACAGGTAACAAGGGCGGGTACGTTTTTGCCACAGCCCCGATAAACGCCGACGGGATGCCCGCGATGTTCGACACCACCTCGCATCCAAGCGCGGTCGGTAACTTCGGCACCGGCAATCGCTCCTACTATTCGAATGAGACAATGGTCGTATTCGAGACCGATGGCATCGCGCCGCCAACAGCTACACCGCAAGACCGGGTTCCTAAAGACGGAACGCCGATTCAGTAGATTATTGTAGGTGGGCCGGTCGCGCGCGCTGCGCTGCGGCCGGCCCGTTTAAGCTGCAAATCTGGTTCATCCGCTAGAAGTAGTCGCCCCCGTTTGTTTGCACTCCCGGCAGCAGCGAGAGACTCTTTCGCTCCCTCGCTGATGCGGCGCGGACCTAAGCCCTTCTTAATTCAAACTAAACGTTCCTGCTTCTAAGGTAGGACGCCAGGCTTTTGAGGACAGCAAAGGCGCGGTGGCTACGGCAAAACAAAAAAAGACCAGCAGAGCAAAAACGGAATCGGGGCAGCGAACGGCTGTGCCTGTCGACCAGCCGCGACTGCTCTCATCCTTGCCGCGCCTCAGTCCAGCGCGAACGGTACTCCTGATCTGTCTGTTTTCATTCCTGGCTTATGCCAATTCGCTGGGCGGAGACTTCGTTTTCGACGACACCGATCAGATCGTCGAGAATCAGAACATTCGCTCGTGGGACAACCTCTCGAAGGCTTTTACGACACACGTGTGGGCGTTTCGCGAGCAGCCCGGATCTCTGAACGTCCCGCCGCCGCTTCCCTATTATCGACCGCTGTTCACCGTGATGCTCACCGTTGAGTATCACCTGTTCGGACTCTGGCCGCAGGGTTGGCATTTGGTTAGCCTGCTTCTTCACATCTTGTGCGCCGCCGGTGTCTTCTACGTTATTCTTCGGATGTCGGGACGGAATCTCGTAGCTCTGTTCGCTTCGATTCTTTTTGCAGTGCACCCGGTTCACGCCGAATCTGTGAGCTGGATAAGTGGAATGACTGATCCGCTGTTTGGAGTCTTCTTCCTTGCGTCGTTTTGTCTTTATCTGAAGGCTCGATCGTCGGACCAGCGCGGGAGCGCGGATCGAACGGCGTTGGGTCTGTCGCTCGTGATGTTCGTACTGGCGGCGTTTGCGAAAGAGACCGCGCTGAGTCTGGCGATGTTGGTGTTCGGCTACGAGCTTATCGAAGCGTCTGGCAAAAAGACCGTGCGGTTGATCGCGGCGACGAAGCGAGCGCTGCCTTACGCCGCTGCCACGTTGATCTATCTCGTGCCGCGATATCTGGTGCTCGGGGAGTTGATGTGGAAGAACCCGCAAGCGCCCGATCGGCCGCTGGCGCATACGCTGTTGACTCTGCCGTTCGTGCTATTGAGTTACGTTGGGCACCTTCTATGGCCAATAAATTTGAGCGTTACTTACAACACGCACTTCGTTACAAGCGTGACGTCGCCGCGGTTCCTGTTGCCCGCGGCTGCACTCGGCCTGGCTCTGGCTGCGCTCCTCTTCTATCGAAAAAGGGTCGGCAGGGAAGTGGAGCGAGCGCTCTTGCTGTTATTCGTTCCGCTGCTGCCTGTGCTAAACCTCGGGCAAGTTTCTCGGGAAGAGTACCTCGTCTTCGATCATTACCTCTATCTCTCGGTCGCGGGGTTCGCCTATCTCGTAGCGGCAGGCATTTTCAAAGCGAGCGCAATCGAATCGAACGTGAGTCAGACGCAGATCGCCGGGCTGAGCCGGCCCGCATTTGCGGCGGCGGCTTTTTTGGTGGTTACGCTGACGGTGGCCGCCGGGTTGGAGAACAGACCCTGGGCGAATTCGTACTCGCTTTGGTCCAATGTCGCGCGAGTCAGACCAACATATTGGGCGGCTCACTACAACGCGGGACTTGCGCTGTTGGACGCGAAGCGTTTCGACGAAGCTCACGCGTCGCTCGAACAGGCAATCGCGCTCAAGCCAGATGAACCGAACGTACTCGCTGCGTTGGGCCGGAGCTACGATGGCAAGGGTGAGACCTCGAGCGCCGTTACCAGCTTCAAGCACGCAATCGATGTCAATCCCGAGATGTTCGAGGCGTACAATGATCTCGGCACCGTGTACTTCAAGGACAAGGACTACGTTTTAGCTGAAGCGAACTTTGTGGCGGCGCTGCGGTTGAAGCCGGAAGCTTCTGCGTCGCGATTCAATCTTGGTTTGTGCTACGCGCGGCAGGGACGCTACAGTGACGCAACGCGCGAACTCGAACGCGTTGTTCAGGCGAAGCCAGATGATGCGTTGGCGCTGTACGAACTTGGCTTATCCTACGAACGAACGGGCCGAGCCAGTGATGCGGTGCGTGTCTTTCAAACGGCAGGTAGGCTGGCAAAATCGCAGGAGCTAGCCGACAGACTTGCTGAAGGCTTGGGCCGGTTGCGAGGCGATAGCCGCCAACCGTGAATTTGGCCGACCCAGTCGAACCGTTAGACTTCGGAATCCAGCAATGGCTATAGGTGAGATCAAAGTCATGGAAGCGGTGGCTGCGCCCGTGAGCTTCAAATCGAGCGGCGCGCGGAGGGTTCGCGCTATCGCGCTCAACACGTTTCGCGAGTCCATCCGCGACCGCGTGCTCTACAACCTCATTCTGTTTGTGTTGATTCTCGTCGCGGCGTCGGTGTTCGTAAGCGATCTGTCGCTCGACATGGAAAGCCAGTTCACCGCCGCGCTAGGCTTGAGCGCGATGGTGGTGTTCGGCGCGTTGATCGCTATCTTCATCGGCGTGGGGCTCGTCTACAAAGAGATCGACAAACGAACGATTTACAGTCTGCTATCTAAGCCGGTGCATCGCCACGAGTTCATTCTCGGCAAGTACGCGGGGTTGTGCCTGACGCTGCTGGTCAACTCGGCTGTGATGGTGCTGGCGACTGAGCTCGCGCTGTTGTATGTCAACGGAAAGTTCGTGCCGCTTCAAACGGCGGTGCTGGCGGCTTCGTTCCTCGTGTACCTGGAACTTGTGTTGTTGGTGGCCGTCGCTCTGATGTTCTCCAGCTTTACGACACCGATGCTCGCCGCGCTGTTTTCATTCGCGGTATACGTGATTGGGCACTTCAGCAAAGACTTGCTGGTGATGGCTTCGTTGTCGGGTTCAACAACTACGCGAGTCGTGCTTACGACTTTGTATTATCTGCTTCCAAACCTTTCAAACTTTGGATTCATAACCGAGGCGTCGCACGGGGGAATCGTGCCGCTCGGTATGGCCGTCTCGGCTACCGCGTATGCGATTGTGTACATCGGCATACTACTGTCTGCGGCAGTTCTGATCTTCCAAAAGAGGAGCTTCAAGTGAGCGCTGGTGGACGCATTCTTCCCGCATCGCTTCTCGTCGTGGGGTTGGGATTGCTGTACCCGATGCAACGATGGATCGATAAGACTTCGTCTCTCCCGACTGTTACCGAGGAGGCGCTCTACCTTTCTTCGGGCAAGACGATAAAGAAAATGAGCCTGGGGTTGGATGCGCTTGCGGCGGACATCTATTGGATTCGCACGGTGCAGTACTTCGGTCGCAAAGTAATCGACAGCGGGAAGCCGCTTTCGGCGGCGACAAAAGACCTTCGCATGGACTTGCTCGCGCCGCTTCTCGACATAGTGGTCACGCTGGATCCGCAGCACATTCCGGCTTATCGCTTCGGTGCGATGTTTCTCCCTGAACGCGATATGCCGGCGGCGATAGCACTGGTCGAAAAGGGTATCAGCGAGAACCCGAACGAGTGGCGGCTGTACCAGGATATTGGATACATTTACTGGCAAGCCGGCAACGCGTCTTCGGGTGACGAGCAGGCCGCGAGCTACGGAAAGTCGGCCGACTGGTTTGAAAAAGGGGGCGGCGTTTCTGGCGCGCCGTGGTGGATGCGCGACCTTGGGGGCCTGATGAGAATCAAAGGTGGAAGCCGCGAAGCCGCGCGCGCGGTGTACTCGACCTATCTGACAAGCGACGATCAAAACGTTCGCGCGCAAGCGGTTGAACGATTGAAGCAGCTGCGCTCGCTTGATGAGCTGGACGCGATCAACGCGTTGCTCACTCGCTACAAGGAACAGGCCGGCGCGTGCCCATCAGATCTTCGCGTGCTTGCGTCGAGGTTTCGATCGATGAACCTGGCGGTCAATGATGAGTTGTTGCCGGTAGACCCGGACGGTTTTGCTTACACCTACGCCGCTGAAAAGTGCAGAGCCGAGCTTGCATTTGAATCCACGGTGCCGAGGTAGCCTAGACTTTAGTCTGGGTGCGAGCCGATCGAAGGATTCAGAAACTGGACGCACACTGAAGGCCCTGCTACATGTCAGGCATTCGCTTTAGATCCACGGTGATGGTTGCACCTGAAGTTTTGATCCTTGCGCGCACCGGGATTCGGGTCGGATCGTCCGTCACCCACACCAGCATCTCGCCGCTGCGCTTGATGTAGCGCCCGTCGAACACCTTCGCGTTCAACTGAATTGCGTTGAACTTTCCGGCACCGGTCTTGATCTGCTCTCGCTTTACCGCGATGACTTCAATGTTGTAGACCTCTCCGCCATCGCTGATCGGCACTGGAATCAGGTCACCTTCTCTCAGCGGTTGGGTTCGAACGAAATAGATGGCTGACAGCAGGTCCTGAACCCACGATGGCGAGGGTTTCTCTTTGACTTTCGGTGCGCTCTTTGAGTTTGCCAGGTCGCGGTCGGTGTAGGTGACCAGACCAGCCTCGCGATTCACGACGGACTTCTGTTCGCGGCGGACTTTGCCTTCTTCGAGAAGCTTCGTAGAAGTGTGCATCCCGAAGTCTGTCTGGTCGACGAGCGAGATGTAACGGTCTTTTACTTTGACCCCAAAAAGGGACGGGAAGAATCCCTTCGAGACGGCTTCGGCGGTCAGCTCTATCAACTCAGGCTTAGGCGAATCCAATGGTTTTGAAACTGAGAGTTTCAACTCGCCGATCGTTCCGGAGAAGATGAGCTTCGAGAAACTCACGCTGTAGGCCAGTGTTTCACCGATCTTGAACGGAAGCGGCTCGGCAACCTTTGGTGGAATGAAAGCGACCTTCTCAGGCGAGCCTTGCGCGGCAGCGCATCCTAACCAAAACAGGAGTGTGGTAGCCGCAACCAAAGCCTTCCTCAACATAGCGTTCATTATACGAATGATGTAGATGGTGGTGCCAGCGTTGGCTAGCCGATCGCGAGCTTGGCGGCGAGCAGCGCATACGCGACGACGAACCCCACTGCGGCGCGGTACTCTCGATGCCGCAGGTACAGCGAGACATCAAACTGTCGTTGATTTCCGGCCTGAGAACGGTACGAGATCGTGCCTTCTGAAGTCATGGAAGCCGCTCGGTAAGGCGTGAAGCGCGGAACAAACAACGGCACTTGCCTGCTATAGAGTTCATACTCTTCTGAGAACAATCCACTCATCGCCTCTGCTTCCGCAAACATCACGGGCACATAGATCAACAAGTAGAACGTCGCGAACACCGCGACGAACCACGGCGTTCCCCCTCCGACCGCTACGCCCGTTCCCAAGAGGAACGTGCCCAGGTAGAGCGGATTGCGAGTGTGCGCATAAGGCCCCGATGTTGTCAGTTCTTGATTCTTCTTCACGTGGCCCGATGCCCACGCGCGAATCGCTAGACCGATGATCGCAACAAACGCGCCTGCGACAAGAGACGGCAGCGTCGGCCGCGCTGAGATGAACAACAATGGCGCAAGCACGAAGCCCGCGGGAACTCTGATGCGTTGAGCTAGTTGTTTGAAAGTCAATCCGCTTTGTCTTCTTTCGTGTTCGCCAGCCGCTTCAAGACCGCGCGCTTGACGTCGTTCATAGGGATATCCATACACTCCCAGTGCCAACAACTGCGCCGGTGACATTCCGCACGGCACCACAAGTCTCGGCCAACGGTGATATCTCGTGGATCAAACGGGCCGTTGCGTTCCGGAGAGGTCGGTCCGAAGAGCCCGACGATCGGAGTGCCGCCTGCGGCGGCCAGATGAAGCGGTCCCGTGTCGCCGCCAACGAACAACGTGGCGCGGCGCGCGAGCGCCAGGAACTGTTTTAGCGTCGAAGCAAGCAGGCGGACCGCCCCTGACTGCGAGTTCGAAGCAACGTTTCGCGCAAGGGCCTCCTCTCCGGGCCCGTACGTTACGAACGACGAAAGCCCACACTCGGTCCATATCCAATCGGCGAGCTCCGCGTAACGCTCTGAAGGCCAGAGCTTGGTCTGCCACCCGCCACCGGGATTGATGATCGCGAACGGGCCGCCCTGGTTCTCGATCGCTGTTTGGACGATGCGTTCATCGTCGGGCGAGACGGTGATCGGGAACTCGTAATTGCTGTTCGAGACTCTATTCGCAGCAGCCGATCTAGCGGCTGAACGGTCGATCGCGGCTCGCGCGAGTGCGAGATTCTTTTCAATGACGTGATTGAACGCTGACGTTTCCACTTGCTCGGTCAGCAACAGCTTGCTGGCCTTCTCCCTCAGATCGCCCGTCTCGAATCCTATTCGCGCATTCGCGCGCGACGCGAAGGCGATCAGACCGGACTTGATCAATCCCTGAAAGTCTATCGCGATGTCAGCGTTCCCTGCGCCGTTCAATTTAGGCGATTTGCGCAGTTGATTGAGTTGAGCCCGCATGTCGCCGATTGTTGAACCGGTCGGAAACTCTTTCCGCCACGCTCTGGTGTCGATCTCGATCAGCTCATCAATGGCAGGTGAGTCTTTGAGTATCGCGCTCGCGCGGCGCTCGGCTACCCATGTGATGCTCGCGCCAGGCAGTGCCTGCCTCAGTAGCGCTGCCGCAGGCAGCGTGTGCACGACGTCACCGATTGAGCTGAGTTTGACGATGAGAATCCGCATAAGGCCGTAGCGCAAACTGCAAGCTTGCGAAATCGCGGACGCAAGCTGGCAGCTTGCGCCACACGCGCGGGGATTCGCAAGCCCGCATTATAGCATCCGGCCCCTTAACGCGGCGGGCTCAGAAATGCCAGTTCTTTGATCAGCTTGACCAGCACGTGCTAGAATCGGCCGAAGTAGCATAGACTTTAGTCGGTGTCAGGTAACTCGGCGGCAAGAAAGTTCACCAGACACAGACTAAAGTCTATGCTACCTCCAGGACCCAATGAAAAGCGTCAGCATACTTGGATCAACCGGCTCGATAGGCCTCAGCACACTTTCCGTTATTGATTCACACCCAAATAAGTTCGTGATTGCCGGCCTTTCCGCTGGCCGCGACCTCGAAGGACTCGCGCGACAAGTTGCACGGTACGGGCCGCGCCTCGTCTCAGTAGCGGATGAGCGGGACATTCCAGCGTTGAAAGAGAATCTGCGAGCCTTGGGGATCGAAAAGTTTCCGGAAATCGCTTTCGGGGGCGAAGGACTCATAGCAGTGGCTTGCCTGGACGGGGTCGACACGGTTGTCTCAGCTACGGTTGGCGCGGTTGGGTTTTTACCAACCTACAAGGCTCTGGCGATGGGGCGCCGGGTCTGCCTGGCTAACAAAGAGACGCTGGTGATGGCAGGCGAGCTTATGACGCGGGCAGCCATCAAGTCAGGCGCCGAGCTGCTGCCGGTCGACAGTGAGCACAACGCGCTCCACCAATGCATGCGGGGCGAGCAAGTGCGCGAGGTCAAGCGGCTAATATTGACGGCGTCCGGCGGGCCGTTTCGCACTACGCCCGTAGATCGAATGCGCGAGGCGACCGTCGAAGAAGCGCTGGCCCATCCGACGTGGCAAATGGGCTCGAAGATCACGATTGATTCCGCGACCTTGATGAACAAGGGTCTGGAAGTCATCGAGGCCGGCTGGCTGTTTGGCTTCGCCGCTGACCGCATCTCTGTGGCCGTACATCCGCAGTCGATCGTTCACTCGATGATCGAGATGGTGGACGGCTCGATCATCGCCCAGTTGGGTGTGACCGACATGCGCTTGATGATCCAGTATGCGCTAACCTATCCGGACAGGCTTCCGACTGAGCTCCCGTCGCTCGGATTTGATAAGCTCGCGCGCCTCGAGTTCTTCGAGCCGGATCTGCAACGATTCCCGTGTTTGCGGCTTGCCTACGAAGCGATGCGAGAAGGCGGAACGATGCCGGCGGCCT
Source organism: uncultured Clostridia bacterium (assembly GCA_964548075.1). Lineage (GTDB taxonomy): Bacteria > Acidobacteriota > Blastocatellia > UBA7656 > UBA7656 > Onstottus_A. Next base: position 87,341 of record CAZJQQ010000008.1, read on the forward strand.
TGAGCGCCGCTAACGAGATCGCAGTCGCGTCGTTTCTCAATCGACGAACAAAGTTCATGGACATTCCTCGCGTGATCGAAGCGACGATGGAAGCGCACAACACTCAACCTTGCTCCAGCATCGAAGCCGTTCTGGAAGCCGATCGATGGGCGAGATCACATGCCGAACGGTTGACCGTAACCGCTGATGGGAAGAAGGCAGAAGGTGGAACTCGGTGAGCAAAAGGCATCGCTGCCTACTGCCCACTGTAGACACCCTGCGTTCGCTACGATAAACTTGAACGAGGTTGCGGTTCGATGACCGCATACGAGTTGATATTGGTCGCCAGCGAGAATCAAGCTGTTAGAAGGAGATAGTTTGGCAACCCTGATCTACAACATTTTGCCTTTCGTTCTCGTGCTCGGTGCTATGGTAGTGATCCACGAGTTCGGTCATTTCATTGTCGCGAAGTTTTTCGGTATTAGAGTCGACGTATTCAGCGTTGGATTTGGCAAGCGCCTGTGGGGTTTCAAAAAGGGCGACACCGACTATCGCCTCAGCCTCATACCGTTGGGCGGCTATGTAAAAATGGCAGGCGAGAACCTCGATGAACAGCGAACCGGCGCGCCCGACGAGTTTATGTCAAAGCCTAAGTGGCAACGGCTCTGCGTCGCGGTCGCGGGCCCGGTGATGAATATTTTGACGGCGCTCGCCATTCCAGCCGTGATGGCGATGATGCACCACGACGTGCCCGCTTATCTCGACAGGCCCGCTCTGGTAAGAGCCATCGAGCCCAACTCTCCGGCAGAGCAAGCCGGGCTCCAACCGGGTGACTTGATCGTCAAGGCCGATGGACGAACCGACCCTAAGTGGCGGGACTTTGAAGACACCATCGCGGTGAATCCGGATCAAGACCTGCCGCTCACCGTCAACCGCGACGGCGAGACCAGACAGATCACGTTGCACCTGGGCTCACGCGCCTTCGATCAAGAGAAGATTGGGTACTCCGGGCTCAAAGCGGACGATGAACGCATAACTGTGAGAGATGTGACGCCCGGCGAGCCTGCAGGCGCTGCGGGTCTGAAACCGGGCGATAACATAATCGCGGTCAACGGCACACGGGTCGAGCAGAGCGAGTACGGCCAGATGGAAATCATCGGGGTGATCCGCAAGAGCGCCGACAAACCTTTGACTCTCACGGTCAGGCGCGACGAGGGGACTGCCGACATCCAAGCGACTCCGCGAATGAACGAAGGCGAGTTGCGATTGGGCTTCACTCAAACGATAACCGGCCGCGAGATGGTGAATCAGCGATTGTCGCTTTTGGCAGCCATACGATACTCGGTGGATGAGAACATCCGGATTCTTCAACTCACCAAGACCGTGCTTGCTCAAGTGTTCGTAGGCAAGCGCTCGGCGCGCGATACGTTGACCGGGCCGGTCGGCATCGCTCAGATCGTCGGACAAGCGGCGCAGGAGGGTCCGGCGCAGGTCATCAGACTGACGGGGATGCTCTCGCTTAACCTGGGCATCTTCAATCTGCTGCCCATACCGGTACTCGACGGCGGGCTGATTTTCATGATTCTGCTCGAATCGTTCCTCGGCTTTTTCGGTTTGCCGCTGAGTCTGCGAATCAAAGAGCGCATGATGCAAGTCGGACTGGTGATGTTGATGCTGCTAATGGGCTTTGTGATCTTCAACGATATCTCGAAGCGCTGGCTTCGCAGCTCGCCGCCGCAGATAGAGCAGCCCGCAAACAGATAGGCGCCTCATATAGTGGGCGCACTCAACGAATAGGTGCTTGCCAACCGGTACTTGAGCTATAGTATTCAAAGGCACGCGTAGGCAGTCAACAAGCAGCCAGTCTATCGGCGGATATTCTTTCGATTATGCGAAAGCTTCGAATCGGAGTCATCGACCTCGTTTCAAAAGGGCCTACTCGGGCAATGTTCGCGCGCGTGATGAACGCCAATTTCGCCGCGATCATGCCCCAGGTCATCGCGGTGTGGTGTGAGCAACAAGGGCACGATGTCACGCTCGTGTGCTATACCGGTTTTGAGGATCTGGTGGAGGAGTTGCCGGACAATGTCGACCTTGTCTTTATCGGCGCGTTCACCGAGGCAGCGCAACTGGCGTACGCGCTCAGCAACCTCTTTCGATCGAGAGGCGCTATAACCGCCATCGGCGGCCCGCATGCACGCTGCTACCCGCAAGATGCAGTGAAGTACTTCGACTACGTGCTTGGATTCACCGACAAACAAGTGGTCTGTGACCTTTTGGAGGACTGCTCACAACATCGGCCGACGGGCCGACACATGGCAGCCCGGCAACAGCCTGCAGCGCTTCCCGGCGTGCGCGAGCGATGGAAGTTCATCGAGCCCACCCTCAAGAAGGCGCCGTTCATAAAGATGGTTCCGATGATCGGCAGCCTCGGGTGTCCGTACACCTGCAGCTTCTGTATCGATTCGGTCATCCCGTATCAGCCGCTGGACACCGACGTGATCAAGGAGGATTTGCGATTCCTTCTGCAGAAGTTCAAGCGGCCGCTTGTTGGCTGGCACGATCCGAACTTCGGCGTCCGGTTCAACGACATCATGGATGCGATCGAAGAAGCGGTGCCGCGCGACACCATCGACTTCATCGCCGAAAGTAGTCTGTCACTGCTGTCTGAGTCTCACTTGAAGCGTCTCAAGCAAAATGGATTCAAAGCGCTTCTGCCCGGCATCGAATCCTGGTACGACCTTGGCGACAAATCAAAGACCGGCAAGGCGAAGGGGATGGAAAAAGTCAGGCAGGTCGCCGATCACGTCAACATGATCCTGAGGTACATGCCTTATATACAAACCAACTTTGTTCTGGGACTCGACGTGGACGAGGGAGCAGAACCATTCGAGCTGACAAAACGATTTGTGGATCTTTCGCCTGGAGCATTCCCCGGTTACTCGTTGCTGTCGGCTTTTGGACAGGCTGCGCCGCTCAACCTGGAGTACCAGCGCGCGAACCGGGTCCTGCCGTTTCCATTTCAGTTCCTGAACAACAACCAGGCGATGAACGTGAAGCCGAAGAACTACTCCTGGCCCGAGTTCTACGGTCACGTGATCGACCTGGTCAAGTACACGTATTCGTGGTCTGCGATTCTCAAGCGAGTCAAATCGAACAAAAGCATGATCCCTCGTTGGATGAACGTAGTGAGAGCCGTATCGTCGGAAGGATTTGGCAGGATCAAGTACCACGGTGAAGTGCGACGCCGTCTCGACAACGACCGGCCGTTCCGGCGTTACTTCGAGCAGGAGACGACGGAGCTTCCACAGTTTTATGTGGACCTAGCGCGAAGGGATCTAGGGCCGCTGTGGGAGTGGCTGCCTGAGGGTGCGATGGATCACGATCCCAACGCCTACCTCAAGTCAGCGATGGCGGCTCAGTAGATTTATTACACTTTTCTTTTGCTCTTGCCCGTAATGCCTAACGCACGCAGAAGGGCGCTTTAGGAAGGAAGCAGAGGCGGCATCATCGACACAGCGGTGGCTATTGCAGCCGGTTATGTTTGACAAAGGACTCGCTAATCTATAGAGTGCTCCCGAACCGAGCATAGCTCACTCTCTTCTTCAGCTTCTCTGGAATCATCCAGTCCATCTGAATCCAAACGGCTTAATTACAAAAGAGCTTTGATGTTTACACAGCTGCTCTCCAGCGACTAACGGAGACGCGCTCGGGTCGAAAGTGGCCCGGACGGTCAAACCGCTTGATGAGCAGACAATCGTTCACTCGTTAGAGGCCTCGCCCGAAAATTCGGGACGCCGGCAGTATCCGCCCGCAACCGTTCCTGCGAACCGCTCGGCCCGCTTCCAACCTTAACCAAAAAAGGAAATTACTATGTCAGCAAAATTGTTTGTGGGTAATCTCTCGTATGAGACTACCAGCGATGAGATTCGAGACCTCTTCAGCGAGGTCGGCGCGGTGGAATCGTGCCAGGTGATAACAGACCGGGATACGGGTCGCTCGAAGGGCTTCGGCTTCGTCGAGATGTCGAAAACGGATGCTACCACAGCCAAAGCCAAGTTCGACGGGCAGGACCTTCACGGGCGCGCTCTCAAAGTCGATGAGGCGAAACCGAAGACCGACAGCCGCAGCAATGGCGGCGGCGGCTACGGCGGCTCTCGGTACTAGCTTGTGCTGCGAACGGTCCGAGATTCTCTCGGTACGTTGATCGGCAAGAACTTGCTAAGAAGAGAGCGTGGCCCGCTCTCTTCTTAGCCTTAATCAAGGGCGGCCGCGAATGATTCGGATTTGACGGACAACTCGCCGCCGCAGAAGGGCAGTCATGAAGGTGCGTTTGATCAAGCCGGATGCTTCGATCCACAGGGAGAAAGCTAAACGGCAGCCAGTTGAAGTCCCAATCGTCGAGACCATCCGGTCGTGGGTCCGCGAGTTTCAATCGAGCAAAGCTAATCGCGCCCGTTTGGACTTCGAGGGAATAAGCAACCAGGGGAAGACCTAGCTGCGCAACCTCTGCTGTGGCCCACCTCGGGCGGAACGCTATACCCGCGAATCCGCCAAGCTCTAACGAAGACGTTAGGAACTTTTCCGGCCAGGTAGCGCGAGTAACCTCCCGCAAAGCCAAGATGAATCAAGGAATCTGACGGGCGGAGCTGACGGATTATCATACCGGCCACTCATTGTATTAAGCTGCGGGCTATGGAAAGTACCAAGGATCTATATCTTGACATAATGAAGAAATGTCTGATTGGTTCAATCTACGGGGACGTAGAGGAAAAACCGAATTTGCAGCTTGAGCCATTCGATGAAGCAAAGCGTTTGGAAGGGCGAGACTGGCCCACCTACGCGCACACCATGATTGGAATGAAACGCTTGGATAATCTCCAATTCTGTGTAGAGGATGTTTTGGCTAAAGCTGTTTCTGGTGATCTGATAGAGACCGGTGTTTGGCGTGGCGGAGCAACCATCTTCATGAGAGCTATTCTTAAGGCATATGCCGTAAAAGATCGACTCGTGTGGGTTGCAGACTCTTTTGAAGGCTTGCCGGTTCCGAATCCTGAAAAGTATCCAGCCGATACTGGTGATCGCCATCATGAATTCAGAGAGCTTGCGGTGCCGCTTGATCGGGTGAAATCAAACTTCGCCAAGTATGGCCTTCTTGATAATCAGGTGCGATTCTTGAAAGGATGGTTCCGCGATACTTTGCCGAATGCAGCGGTCGATAAGCTGGCCGTTCTGCGTATGGACGGAGACATGTATGAATCAACAATGGACGCGCTGACACATCTATACCCAAAGCTCTCGAAAGGTGGCTACGTGATCCTAGATGACTACGGGGCAATTCCGAATTGTCGTCAGGCGGTGAACGACTTTCGAGAAGCGCAGGGCATAACTGACGAGATAAAGGCGGTTGACTGGACCGGGATCTACTGGCAGCGGTCTTAGCTGGGTCTTATGGCTGATATCCAAGCCGTTTGATCCAACGCTTCGATCGTCTAAACGACGATAGAGTCCCAAATCAAACGGCCAGATCAGGATCGACTACCTGAGTTGTTGCCTCGGGCATTTCTCGACGCTGGCTCGATCTGACTAGCCCCTCTTTCACAAGCTTAAATATCGTGCGCCGATTCTGAAAAATGATCTTCAGCCATGCCCTCTTGCCCAACTGCGGAAAGTAAATTCCGCGAAAGCACAGACGCGCAATCAGGATGTTGATTCGATACCCGAGCCCCTTGTCGCGAATCGATTCCACGGCGTGGGCGATGGCTTCGGGGCTGTATGAACTGCTCCACGCGTGATTAACCTCGGCGTGAGTCTGGTCTATGCTCATCTTCAGCGGCGTGTGAGCCATCATGAATGGCTGGAAGTCGAGCCAGTGCTGCGGCCGAGTGAGCCGCCCAGCAACTTCCAGCCGCTTATAAAGCGGCGTTGAGGGGAACGGTATCAGCGTGCCAAAAACAGGAAGTCCGGGGGGCCAACTGCGAATCTGCTCGAGCGTTCGATCCGCCGCGCCCGGCGTGTCGTTGTCCAGTCCGAAGATGAACGATGTGATTGCGTGGATGTTGCGCTGCGAGAGTCTTTCCAGCACGCCTTTGTATTCATCGGGTTTATTGAAGCTCTTGTTCGCAATCGCGAGGTTGGTGGTGTCCACCGACTCCATGCCAATGAATATCCACCTCCCGCCTGAAGCCGCTATAAGATCGACGAGTTCTTCGTCGCGCAGCAGATTGGCGCTGATCTGCGCGATCCAAATCATCTGAGCGCCGGCGGCGATGATATCCCGCAACAGCGACTTCGTGCGTTTGAGGTTGATCGCGAAATTGTCGTCGATGAAGAACACCGCGATCTGACCTCCCTCTTTACGAGCGCGGGCCTTCAGCCGCAGCAGCTCGCTGACAACGCTTTCGTTTGTGCGGAACCTTATCGAGTCGCCGAAGAAGCCGGTCACGGTGCAGAACTCGCAACCGTATGGGCACCCCCGCCCGGATTCAACGGGAATAAGTCGAAAGGTCCCCCACCCACCCAACACGCGGCTCAGCATCGGCGCAGCGAATTTAGGAACCAGGTTGAACTGATCCAGATTCATCGACTCCCAGGGAATCGTGGGATAAGACTGGAGACTGGGCTTGCGCTCCTTGCCCGCCTCGTCAAGCGGCGCATAGATCTCTTTGAGTTGGCCGCTCGCGGCATCCTCGACTATCTGCGACCATGTTTCGTCAGCTTCGCCGAGAGCAACGGCGTCAGCGTGGCGTGGCCCGCCGTTTCGCCCGAGCGCTTCGTCCGGTACTTCGGTCACATGAGGTCCACCCATCACGACAGGCACGCCTGTGGCGCGAATAGCATCGGCCATTCTGTAGGCTTTCTGTATCATTCTGGTCATCGCGCCAATGCCGACCAGACCGATCTTATTCTCGAGAACGAACCGCGCGATTTCGTTTTCATCCATTCGCTGGGCGTTGCCATCGATCAGGAATACTTGATGTTCTGGCGGGGTCAGCGCTTCGAGGAGGAACATCCAAAGATGCGGCATGAAATTGCGGGTTACACCATTATCAGGATTGAAGAGCAGGATTCTCATAGCGTCCTTTAGTCCTTAAGCGTTCGGAATGAAAGTCATGTGCCCGTGGAACATTGTTCACGGACGAAGGCGCCTTTGTCGAAAGGCTCGGAGTTATCTCATCCCGAGCAGTAATAGCCGGCTTTTTTCTATCCGCCTGATCGCAGTCGCCGGATATGCGAAGGAGAGCCTGAGAAAGTGAACGGCGCGTGAGGAAGAAGTCGTAGCCTGGATCGGGGCTCACGGGCCTTTGCTCAAACTCAAGTGTTCCTATCGAGCCACGCCGGATACTATCACAGTTGGAGGAATGTACACAGGCGAAACCGAACTTAAGTCTCAAGCCGCTAAGTCCCGTCTAATTGCGATGGGAAGTAGCCGAGTCGAGACTACCGCGGGTTCTCACCCGCAATGTAGTGGGTCATAACCAGATCAGTGTAGGCTTGATAGCGCCCCTCATCGAAGTCTTTCAGGAAGACGGTCAACTGCTGCAACAACGTCGTTGTCCGATGCCCCGGCAGTTGTGCCGGATGTGTAAAGCGCGTGTTGGGGACGGCACGGATGAAAAGGCTCTTATCAGTGATTGGCAGCTTGCGCACGTTCTCAGCGAAGCCGGTGAACACGCCGTTCTGGAACAGGTACTGCTCAACGTTTGACGTGTAGAACGCGGTTACCGTGAAGCCCCCTTTTCGCAAATAATCTCCAATCGCCGCCAGCGCTTTCTTGCCCGCAAAATCGCCCACCACCGGGATGACGAGGTTCTTCCGGTGCAGGTCGCGCACGAACTCATAATCTTCTTTGGTTGCCAGGAAGTTGCCGAGCTTGCCGTGCTGGTCCGGCTGCAAGATGAGGTCTTTCAAGCTGGGGAACCAGCCGCCACGCGACCCCTCCATCCGGTAGGCTATGTCCAAGCCATCGTCGCGGAAGTTCTTGTACACGTAATCCAGGCTCGTTTGATCGGCGTCGGAAAGCTGGACCTGAAAGTCCTCCTTGATTGCCTTGCGAATCGCAGCCAGATTCGATGCGTATGCACGATCATCCGCCGGAGCCTGGCCGATCAGGCTGAGGATCTCATTCACCGAAGCGTCGGGCGCAGGAGCTTTGTCCTTGGGCAAAGGCTTGCTCAGCAGTAAAGAAAGATACTGCGCCCGGCTTGACGCGAGCTGGAAGATGGCTTTGAACATGAGGTGCTGAATGATAGCTTGCCGTCGGATGTCTATGATAAATGCGATGCGCGGGCGAACCTTTGCGAGGTAGGTGAAATTCTGCTCAGGCCCGACTCCAATGTAGGCCCCGCCGCTCGCGCCAAGCTCGCGCAGCTTGCCAACGACGTGCAAATAAGACGTTTCGTTCGAAGTGAAATTATCAGATCGGAAATAACCGCCGTCTTCGGATAGATCGCGGACCAGCCTGGAGAACTCCGAGGCTGACAAGCCTTCACCGGGAAGTCCGCGCAGACGCCAGACCGACTGCCGGGCTGACGCCGCGTTGGCAAACAAGGCCATTGCGAGAATTGTTGCAGCAACCAGAGCGCGCCAGCCTGACCGATTGCGGCTCACATCGAATCCGGTAAGACCACGACGCTCCACAGCGGAAATCTTGCATTGCGGGTGAGGACCACGGGCCGGCGCCTTATTCATTCTTGTTTCTCCATGTCCCTTTTAAAGGAGTGCTCATTGCGACTTTTGATCTGCAGGCCCAACTCCGAACAGCGTTGGCCACCGGGAGTAGATCAATGGTTCAGGGCAGACTCGATCTCGTCGCCGCTTGTCGATTGTTGGCGCGACGGCTTCTCGGTGAGCCCGCCGCCACACACGGCCAACTGCGCAATCACTGACGCTTCTTCGCCTGGAAGTTGCCGCGCCAGAGCCAGCGCACCCTCGAAGTCGGCCTTCGCGAGCGCCGCCAGCGTACTGTCAAAGCTCGCCGCATAAAGCTCATCAAGTGTGAACACTGGAGCAGCTTTCGCGCCTGTCCCCGACCCGGACATCTCGTCCTTCGATTCTTCCTCCTGTTTGACCAGGTCGTTGATAGCCTTGACTGCCGACTGGAGCACCTCGAAGCTGCGCACCGTATCGAAGGCAGAGAAGCTGCTGGCGATCATCACAAGCGAGCGTGCGCGCTCGAGTGTGGGCCGTGCCTTTAGGGAGCACGTCGCCGCCTCGTCGAGCAGGTCGGCCGCCCGCACATTGTCCTTCGAAGCTCGCGCCGCTCTGCTAAGCAACACAAGCAGTTCCACGCGCGCAGTCTCATCGGTAATCCGTCGGGTCAAACCCAGCGCGTCTTCGATTCGCTTCTCGTATGAATGCCGCCGCGCGATCTGAACCAGCACGCGGTCGCGCGTCGCAGCATCTGAGATCTTCAGCGCGGTCGTTTGCGCGTCTTTCACTTCCGCTTGTGCAAGCCACGCGAGCGCCGCTCTTGCATAAAGCGAATCGCGTTCGGTGGGGTCAATCGCCTCGATCGCCTCGCGGGCAATATCGGCCGGGGCGCTAACCTTCAATGCGCCCGCATCGAACGCCTCATCATATGAGCCAGCCTCGCTTTGATCGCTAACGAAGCGCTGCAACTGGTTGAGACGGTAAGGCAGATAGCGCCCAAACAAATCGGTGAGCTGCCGCCCAATGAAGTAGAGCGCCGCAGAATCGTCTCGCCTGGCGCCCCTTTGTGGCGCGGGCTCGCGTCGCGCAATCTGATCGAAAGCGAAGTTCAGAAACCGCAAGACGAGCGGCTTGCTCAAAGGCTGCCTCGATCCCGAGTTCACCACCGAAACGACATACGAGCCCAGCGTGTGAACATCCGCGAGATCAACTTGCGAGGACTGCTCGAGCCGCGCCACTGCGTTCGAAAAGAGCAGGTCCGCTCGCTCTGCGTCCACCGTTCGCATCAGCGTAAGCAGCCGCGCTAGATTTGAAGATATACCCAATGCGACGCTCATCTGCGCGAACGCCATCGCCTGTTGCGGGTCTCGGTCGACTACTTGTAACGCGGCGCTCATCAGCAACTCGCAGCGCTCGGCATCTTCCCGGGGATTATTTGCGACGGGCCCAAGTGGAGCGCGCGACAAGCCACCCACAGTTAAGCTGCAATCGGGCGATGCGCCGTCACCGCAACCGCTTTTCGACCTCTCGATTGAATCAGCAAGGCCGCGCGCGAGTTCCTCGGCAAGCTCCGGGTCGCGAGCCGCAATCTGATTGAGCAGCTCGGTGCGGAGTTGCTGCTTCTCCACGGGAGACGACAGGCGGCCAGCCGGCGCTTTGGAAGCGTCGGCGCTTTCTGAATTAGCGCGGGACTTCGGTGACGCGCTGGGCGCGAGCGACTGGAAGGCACGTTGATAGATCGCACGGGCGCGGTCGGGTTCTTGCACCCAGAGTAATTTCGCCGCTTGCGACTGCGCGCGCACTGCAAAGCCGAGGTTCTCGGACGCGCGCGCCTGATCGGCTAATTGCTCGAGGAGCGAAACTATTCTCGTGTTCTGTTGGGCGATCGACTCGGACCGTTGTTGGGAGATCGATTCAGACTTTTGTGCGGTGGGCGTAGTGGGCTGCTGGCTCTGGCCACGGACAACGCTACCTGCGAGGGCCAGGGCGATGGATACTGCGCAGCTTCTCACGACCATCCGCGCCATGCAGCGAATTTAACACGGAGTGTGAAGCGGGTAAAAGCGAAAGTGGCAGGGTCGGACTATCGGGAATCAAGTTGGCGCGAGATTGATCGCAACCGGAACTGACGTCTGAGGTTCACGCTTCGATTGCTTGAGGCATTCTCCCGGGACTCAATGTCTAGTCGGAGAATAAGCTGTCAATATCTTGTGCACCGTGCAGGACGCGGGCAATCTTAACGCCGTCCTTGATGATGAAGTAGAACACGACGTACTTCTTAACTGGAAAACTGCGCAGACCCTTCTTCAGTTCCTCGCGCCGTCTGCCTAATTCTGGAAAGCTAAGCAGTGTTTCGAACCGTGCTCTGATTTCGCGATGAAGCCGGTTTGCTGCGCGCGCGTCTTCGGACGCGATGTACTTCCAAATCTCGATGAGATCCGACTGAGCGGCGCGTGAGAGGATGAGACGCTTCATTAACGCAGTGTCCGCTTTTTCGCTGCGCGTTTTGCGACTGCGGCTTCGACGTCTGCAAACAACTCCTCGACGGACGTGTACTCTACGTAATCCCCGCGCTCGATGTCGTCAATTCCGAGTTGGATTTCCCGTCTCAGAGCCGCTAGCTTCTCTCTGCGCAGCCGCACCAGACGTAGGCCTTCGCGTACAACTTCATTCGCAGACTTGTACTGCCCGCTCTTCATTTCATCATTCACCAGCTCTTCAAGCTCAGGAGTTAGAGAGACGTTCATTCGCATAACCTCTGTCAAAATGTGAGTCGTCAATACGACTCACTATACTCGGAGCGGCAACGAATCTCAACGACTGCGGATCGCCCACACAGCACACCTTTGATCGCCATACCGTGATACATTATCCTTCAACTTGAAACCGGGGGAATCCGATGTCGAGCGTTGCGGCCACACATATTGAGATTGATGAGCGCGGTGTCGCATAGATCACTGACGCCAACACGAAAGTCATCGAAGTGATTCTCGACAGGGTCGCCTATGGATGGAGCCCTGAAGAGATTCACCTTCAGCATCCGGCTCTTTCTCTCGCGCAGATTCACGCCGCCCTTACCTACTACTATGACCACCAGGCGGAGCTTGACGCTGAGATAATGCGAAAGCTCAAGGAAGTTGAAGCCTTGGCCGAGGCCGCGAAGGATTCTCCGGGACGGCGACGCCTACGCGAACGGGTCCTGGGGCCGTGAGTCCTGTATGTGCATCACTCGCCGCCCGAATACAGGGATTCAATCAACTCGCCATACTTTTCTTCGACCACACGCCGCTTCACTTTGAGTGTCGGCGTTAGCTCGCCGCCGTCGATGCTGAATTCTTCTGCAAGCAGCCCGATTCGTTTTACTTTCTCGTAGTCAGCGAGTTCGCGAGTCAGACGGTTCACGTCGGCCTTGATCATATCGACTACGCGGCGGTCGGCTATTAACTCTTGCTTGTCAGCGGTTGGGATGCCTTGCTCTTTGGCCCACGCGCGTAGGCGTTCGAAATCGGGCACTATCAGCGCCGAGACGTATTTTCGTTTGTCTCCAACGATGACAGCCTGTTCGACGAACTCGCTTTGGTTGATCATACCTTCGATCATCTGAGGCGCGACGTATTTGCCGCCCGAAGTCTTGATCAGGTCTTTCTTGCGGTCAGTGATGAATAGAAAGCCATCGGGATCGAAGAGACCGATGTCACCGGTCTTGAACCAGCGCTCGCTTTCGACTGGTTCGTCTGTGAAGGAGGCCGCGGTCTCTTCGGGTTTGTTGAAGTAGCCTCGAAACACGTGAGGTCCGCGCGTGAGTATCTCGCCGTCTTCCGCGATCTTCGTTTCAAGGCCGGGCAGCGGACGTCCCACTGCTCCGATTCGATTGTGCTCGAGCGTGTTGACCGCGATCACCGGTGACGTCTCGGTCAAACCGTATCCTTGGAGCACCGGAATCCCGGCGCCGGTGAACACAAGCGCGAGTTCAGACGGAAGCGCCGCGCCTCCCGACACCATACGTATTATTCTTCCCCCGACCGCTTCTCGGAGCTTCGCGAAGACGAGCTGATCGGCGATCTCACGTTGAAGCTGCAACAACGGTGGCAGGGGCTCGTGGTTCGTCGTCAACTGCGCTGAGCGCCGTGCGACCTTCAGCGACCATTCGAAGATTCGCTTCTTCAATCGCCCGCCGTCGGCCGCGTTCTTCTGCATGCGAGCATAGATCTTCTCCAACAAGCGCGGCACAGTCGACATCAGCGTGGGGTGCACGTCCTGGATATCCGCCGCCACGGTCTCGATGCCGGTCGCGTAGTTAATCTGCACTCCGCGGTGCATGCACAGGTAAAGGACCATGCGCTCGAATATGTGCGAGAGGGGAAGGAAGGAAAGCATCACGCCGCCAGGCTCTATTCGGAGAAACGTGCCGGAGGCCAGTGCGTTGTACGTGACGTTTGAGTGGGTGAGCATCACGCCCTTGGGCTCGCCCGTCGTGCCCGACGTGTAAATGACTGAGGCCATATCCGAAGGGAGCACGTCGGATGAGATCGCCTCGAACAACTCGGGCTGCTCGCCTGCGAGCCGCGCGCCTTCTTCTTCAACCGAGTTGAACGATATGAGGTTCTCTCCGTCGGCGATTGGTTGAAATGGGATTATTCGGAGGTCCGGGAATCTCTTAAGCGCGGCATCCACTCTCTTCATCTGGCGCGCGGTCGAAACGAATAGAAGCCTGGGTTGCGCCTCCCGGAGGATGTATTCGACTTGATGCGGCGGCTGCGTCGGATAGATCGGCACGTTGACGGCGCCGTTGGACAAGACAGCGTAGTCGGTGATCGACCACAGCGGTCCGCTCTCAGCGAGTATCGCAATGCGGTCACCTTTCCGAATGCCGAGACGATAGAGTCCCAGCGCAACGTTGCGGACGCGCTCGAGTAATCGCTCGGCGGTCATGCCAACCCACGCCTTATCTTGTTTGAACCGCAAGGCCTCTCGATCGGGGCCCGCCGCGACTGCCTCCTTGAGCAATTCAACAAGCGTCTGTGGCTTGTGATCTTCCATCTCTTTGTCTTGTATCTGAGATTGAACAGATGAAAAGCGCGCTCATTGTAATTCGGGCGGCTGGGAGATGTAAATCGAAATTGGCGCTCGCCGGTGAAGACGAGGCAACAGCCGCAGCAATCCAGCGACATCCGCGCGTTTTCTGCTGCGCATAAGTTCTAGCGGGCGCGCGCTAAGTGTCGTGAACCGCATCAAAACAGGCGTTCGATTGGACTGGAATACGTGTTGCACTGAACAGCGCGTAACGCTGGAAAGCAAAATCAAAGTAAGCGAGGACAGTCATGCGAAAGATTATTCTGGGAGCGATATTCCTGATGGTGATTCAAGGAGCGGCCTTAGCGCAAGGTTCGACCGAGCGCAAGGCGTGGGGCTACTTGTTCGGCGGCGCCGGAGCCGCTACGGGTGGTTTTTCAAACGGCATTTTCAGTTTCGGAGGCGGAGGCGAGGGGTTGGTTCACAGGGGTTTTGGATTGGGCGCTGAAGTCGGATACGTTGCGCCGTTTGAACGCGGTGGCGACGGTATCGGAATCTTCTCCGCTGACGCTTCATACCACTTCAACCGGACATCTAAGCTGGTTCCGTTTGTGACCGGTGGTTACTCGGCGGCCTTTCGAAACGGCGCAAGTAATGGCGGAAACTTCGGCGGCGGTGTGCACTACTGGATGAAAGAACACGTGGGCTTGCGCTTCGAAGTCCGTGACCACGTCTTCTCGAGCGACAACCCGCACCTCTTTCAATTCCGAGTCGGGCTGTCGTTTCGCTAACGACTAGTTCTTCCCCGGACCGAGCGCGGCATCTTCGAGTTCCTCTTCGATCGTCTCGGCGGGCGCGATGGCGATCATGCCGTGACGCACAAGGTAGATGCCCATGAAGATCACAACGGCGCCGGCGAGCTGTCCCAGCGTTGGCGACTCGCCGAGCGCGGGCCACGCGACAAGCAAGGCTACGATCGGCGTGATGTTTGAGTAGATCGCCGTGCGAGTCGAGCCAATCTTTCGGACCCCGTAGCTCCAGATGAGATACGCGAGCGCTATGGCAAACAGTCCGCTGTAGACGAGCCCCGCCCACGCGACCGGCCGAACCCTAGACCAGTCCTGTCTGAGCAGCGACGGCGCGCATATCAACAACAGAAGGGGAGTACCGCTTGTCATCATGATGGTCGTTGCCTTCATCGAGCCGTACTTGTGCATGAGCTGCTTTGACCCGACAGTGTACAACGACCAGCACACCGTCGAAGCCAGCAGTAGGCTGTCGCCCAAAACTGTTTCACCGAACGAAACCTCGCCGCGTCCGCTCACGACAATCATCACGATACCAGCGAAGGCCAGCAGCAATCCCGCCACGCCTCGTCCGGTGAAGTACTCGTGTTTGCGAATGCGCCCGAGTATCGCGGTAAACATCGGTGTCGTCGCCAGGATCAGCGCCGCGTTGCCGGCTCGCGTGTGCGCCATTCCCGTTATGAAAAGCGACTGGTAGCAAGTGTTCCCGAGCAGGCCCAGCAGGAACAGACGCCGTCCGTCACCCGGCGCAAGCTTGAAGCCGTCACGCCTCAGGAGAGCGACGATCAACATCACCATTGAGGCAAGCGTGAATCGAAGCGCATTGAAGCTGAGAGGCAGCAGGTCTTCGAGAGAATATTTGATAACGGTGAAGTTCGATCCCCAAATCACTGTCATCAGGAACAGAAGCAAGTCCGTTGAGCTGATGCCTGAAGAGGACGAATGGGCATCGTCTTCAGGCGGTCGATCAGTCTTACGCTCGGAAGCTTCTGGCATTCGTCACCTGGTAGCGCAGGTCATCCTGCGTGCCTCTTCTGGCAGAGCTTCACAGGGCCTGCGCTCCCTGTGACCTGACTGGCTACGCCTGTCGAAATTAACAAGGGCCAGAAGACACGTCAAACCGTTGACTTGGATACGGTCTTCTAAGGTGAGAATCGTGACTGTGAGTCGGTTTGGCGTGATCTAAGGCCGTTTTCGGTAGGGTCCAGGCATGCGATGCGGTGCTTCATCCAGTTTTCTCTGGAGCCGGAGAGTGACGAAGGTCTTCGCTGCTGCGACGACGGCTGTCTGAGAATTGAGCAGTCCGCCTGCAGGCCCCAACACGGCAACGCGCACGGAATGGCCAGACGGCAGACCGCATTGCTGCCAGTGCCCCTTCGGACCCGTGCGTCCACCGAAGCGGCCCCCGTCGGACTCATCCATCAACCCGACTCTCACATTCATCGCCGGCTCGCCATCGACGTCTAAAACGGTGACCAGCACGCACCCGTCGCGCCCGGCGGCTGCGGGTGGGGGCACTGTGTCGGCCGCTGGTGGCGGAGCTGGCACTGCAGGCTGTGGCGCTGTAACAGAAGTGATGGGCTGTTGCGGTGATGTGTTTTTCGTATCAGCCTTGTCTTTTGCCTCAGCGGCTTTCCTCTGAGCCTCTAGCGCGGCGGCGTCCTGCTCAGCCTGTCGCCGCGCGTCAGCAGCTTTTTTCTTGTCTTCGCTAGCCTGTTGGGCGTCTGTTTGAGTGCCGGGCGAAGAGTCGGGTGGAGGCGACGGAGTGGTTCCGGCTGCAGCCGCATTCGAGGCGGATTCAACTTGAGTGCGATCAGGGCCTCGCAAGACGAAAAAGGCTGCCGCGGCGAGCGCCAATAACATGATCACCACTGCGGCGGCGGCCATTTGTTTTCCCCTTCGAGACTGCTCAGGCCGACTGGCTGGCAGTGCGCCGCCAGTGACCGTAGCTTGCGTCAGCGGGAGGGCCATGGTCTTGAGCGCACCGGTGTCTTGATTGGTCACGGACACCACGCGCGTTGCAGTCGCGCCGGATGGGGCTGTTGCTCGAATCTCGTGTGCACCCGGCTTGAGGCTCACGGTGGCGCGGCCATCTTCACCGGCGTGTGCGACCGCCTCGGCCCCAACGAACAGAGTGCTGCCGGCAGGAAGGCTTTCAACTACAAGCACCGCTGTTTTGATCTCGTCCGCGCCTTGGAGTTTTATGGTGTCGAGTCCGCCCGCTGCTGTGTTCTCGGCTGGCGGCATAGCTACGGTCGCACGAGCAGGAATGGCAACTTGCAGGTCCGTCTGCAGTCCCTCTTCGAGCGCGACGTTGATTCTGTATTCGTTGAAGCCCTCCTTCAAAACGCGCACGCTGTGCAATCCTGCTGTCAGTCCGTCAACGAGCAGCTTTCCTCTGACCGCGTCCGAAGTGCCTCGCAGCACATCATCGACATAAACCTCGGCGCCACCGGGCGTGGTGCTCAAGAGAAGCCGCGAACTGCTCAGGACCACAGTTGGAGCGTCTGCGCTCGTATCGCTAAGGTTCCTTAGGTCTTCAAGCATCTTGTCCGCGGATTGGTAACGATCTTCCAAGGGCTTTGCGGTTGCCCGCAGCGCTATGCGCTCGATCTCTCCTGAAACGCCGAGCGGCGCCAGCGCCGGCAACGGTTCGCGTTGATGCAGTTCGCGCATCTCGACCCAATACATAGCAGGATCGCTGGCCTTCGATTCAAACGGCGCTTTCCCTGTGAGCATCTCGAACAGGATTATCCCCGCCGCGTAAAGGTCCATGCGCGGGTCATCGCCGGCGGCCCCGGTCATACGCTCGGGCGCCATATAAGTAGGCGTGCCGAAGCCCTCACCCGCGAGTGTCAGGCTCTCGCCTCCAACCATCCTCGCGATTCCGAAGTCGAGCACTTTGATCCTGAGCGAGCCGCCGGCTCCAACGAGGATTATGTTGTCAGGCTTCAAGTCGCGATGAATGATCCCGTTCCGATGCGCGTAACTAACCGCGTCCAGCACCTGCGTAAGTACGGTGACCGCGCGGTCCGGGCGCATCGGGCCTTTCTCGTGGATATCGTCGCTGAGCAGCTTGCCCGAGATGAACTCCATCACCAGATAGTAAGAGCCGTTGTCTTCACCGAACGTGTAGAGACGCGGCAGATTCGGATGGTCGAGCCGGGCCATCGCGACGGCCTCTTGAAAGAAGCGCTGCTTGATGACCTGGTTGCGGGTATGCTTCTTGTGAAGCTCTTTGATGGCAACGATGCGGCCTGGCGTGTTGACGTCTTCGGCCTTAAAAACGGAGCCGAACCCGCCGCTGCCTACATAGTCGGTGATCTGATAATTCCCAATGCGTCTGCTGCTCATAATTTCTCCGCATCGCGTGCGGTTTTGGTAAACAACGGCTTCCTGGCTGAGGGTGTTATTGCCGCGCTTGCAGCGGTATTCTCACATAAGCCCACACCTCAGTCAACACAGGCATCTTCAACCTTCTTAGACTACGCACGGACCATCAAAGGCCAGAAATCTTCTCGTGGAACGGGCGCACGGATCACTTCGGCCTTGTCAACCAGAGCCAACATGTGTAAAGGTTAAGAGCCCCAAAAGCCTGATCGTTGCAACGTGCTGAAGGCAGTCGGCAACGAGCCCCTCGGGCGGTCGATCTTAAGCAGGCGCAGTGTTACTCACCCCAAGCAAGGCACAGGCGCAAAGGAGTTCCATGAGAAGTTCCGCTCAACTTGAACGAAGACGTTTCGAGCGTGCCCCCATAAGCGCCCAGGTTGAATTCGAGCTCACCAACAGCAGCAGCGGTCCGTCTCGCGTCAGAAAACACATGGCCAACATCAGCACCGGCGGTTTGTTCATTAGCACCGAGGAGCCGATCCGCCTCGGAACGAGAATGGTGGTCCGCTTCGAGCTACCCAATAACAAACATAGAGTGATCGCAGTGTCGCGGGTGGCCTACGTCAGAAAGGGATTGGGGCTCGGAGTCGAGTTTCTGAGCCTAGACGATGAGGACCGCGAAGAGATCGAAGCGTACATCGCAACCTTGAAGACGATGTCTCGCGTTTCATGAGTTCCGATTCACCCGCGAGCCGGATTCATCCCCCAATCAAGGCACTGTTCGGTTGAAAAATAAACTCTTGTAAAGGCATGAGCCGTGTGCAATAATCGGCTCGCTTTTGCACTTCTGCCCCACGATTGATACTGCCCCAAACTCGCCGGCTTGATTATGCAGCGACTGGCGCGGAACGGGTCTAAGGCCGGATCAACTCTCGCCTCTGAACTTGAAATTGAGGTTTGTATGCAGTTCGAAATGGCACACCCGTCTTGTCCTTTGTGCAAGCGTCAGTTTCCTGCAAACCTCCCCGAACACACGCAAAGCACGCGACTTTGTGAGCAGTGCCAAACGATGGTGCTGACGGCTTTTCGTGGCGCAGACCCGACCGTCGCGGCCTCGGCGGCGGGGGTTCCACAGAGAGCCGCGCCCGCGCTAGTTCAGCGCGATGCGCCGGCTCTGGATCACGCGCTGGTTGGCGCGCCCGTATCGTTCGAAGGGAATCCGACAGATGCGCCGGCGTTCGAGCACGAGTTTCCGTCTCCGGTCCAATTTGAAGGCCCGGACGCGCCGAGGTTCCAGTTCTACAAAGACGAAGACTTGGATAACAGAATTCAAACGGTCGGAGCGGACTTATCTGACTTTTCAAGAAACGGATCGTCTCGGCATCGTGAGGAGTTGTCCGAAGGATTCGTGGATTCGATCAGTAGCACCGATAACGATTATGCCGAGGTCGACGACTCGCTTCTGACCTGGCAGCCGGCCGCATTCCCCGAGTCAGCGGTTGATTCAGCTCACTCCGGAGCAATTCTAGTCGAAGATCGAAGCGAAGATCCGCCGCCGATTGTGGAAGAAGCTGCTACCGATCCATGGGAAGCTCCTCTTCCGGCGTGGGACTACTCTCACAGCGAATGGCCGGTGCTTGTTGGGCCGAGCAAGCGAAGATCCTCCAGAAAACTGGGACCTGCGATCGCTGCTGTCGTGTTGTTGGCTTGTGCTACCGGGTTGTATTTTCTGATCTCCTTGCCATCTACTCCAGTGCGACGTAGGGCGACCGATTCCGGTACGACAGCACGGGCCGTCGAGCCTCGTGCTTCAACCGCCGGGTCAGCAGAGGCGAATCCTCTCGCGCATGCGGCGCCAACCCCTTCCGACAGGCCTGCGAGCGCGGGGTCAAAGCCGGTTGAAACGGTGGCTCGCGAAGCCGGGGCGTCGAACGACAACAGTGCTCAAGGTCGATTCTCGCTGCAAGCTGCCGCCTTCCCGACCCAGGGCGGTGCAGACGAGTTTGCCGAGAAGTTGAAGCGGGCAGGAGTGCCGTCATACGTAGTACCGGCGGACCTTGCTCGCCGCGGCAGATGGTTCCGAGTTCGCGTCGGCAGATTCAACTCCGCCGAGGATGCACAGAGGTTTGTCGGCGAAGCGCAGCAACGTGCCCGGGCCGACGGACTCGCGGTGCAGTTGATTGTGTGTCAGAACGAACAGCCCTGATGCAGCAGTCTGAGGGTTCTTTAGCGATGCAGGAATTTCATCCGCAGAATCTCAGATACACAAGACTTGTCGACCGGTACTCGAGATATATCGAGTCGCCGGTGCTGCGGCTGAAGTTCCTGAACAGCGTGCTGAACGTCGAGCAGCCGCGCAACTCGTGGAAGAAGTGGCCGCTTGTTGGATCGCTTCCGGATCGCGCAATGATTATCGTCGAGTTGTCAAAGGTTTTACCGCTCGGTCGACCGGCGCCGCTTGGAATACGGCTGGCGTCGCTGATGTATCGAGTTCGGTACGCGCTCTACGCGATGTGCGTCGCAGTCGCGATCTTCGCCGGGGCCAGCCTGGTTTATGCCGTGTCAAGGATTGTGAGCAGCCTGTCAGTTTCCACCCAGGCGAAGGACATCGCCGCGAATAAACAACCGGCGGCCGCGGGCTCGAACGGTGGCGAGGCGGTTGCGGCCATTGCGTCCGGAGCGGGGCTGACACTGGACCAAGTCTGGCTTGCTGAACAGGGCGACGGCTACGAGTTCTACAGCAACGGCGCGCGAGTGCTAACCGAATTCGAGACAAAAGGGGCCAACCGCAGCTTCTATCGATTCGATCTTGAGACGCTGGCGGAAAATCCTACTCAAGGCGAGATGCTTTCACGCCCGGTCGGGATTGTGTATCACGTGTCGGAAAGCGACCTGTTGCCGTTCGCCGATAGCTACAACTCGTCCCTGAAGAACATGTCGCGAGCGCTGCTTGAGTACGCGCGCGAACACAGATTGTACAACTATGTGATCGACAGGTTCGGCCGGACCTACAGACTCGTGCAAGACGAGTTTGCGGCCAGCCACGCGGGAAATTCGGTCTGGAGCGACGGCCACAGTGTGTATGTCAATCTGAGCGCGAGCTTCGTGGGCATCTGTTTCGAAGGGCGCGGGGCGGTGATGGGCAGCGAAGGAATCAACGAAGCTCAGATCTACGCCGCGCGAGTGCTCACCGCGGTGCTGCGTTCCAAGTACGGAATTGATGACGCCAATTGTGTGACCCACGGGCTGGTGAGCGTTAATCCGTCGAACCGGCTGATGGGATACCACACCGATTGGGTGTCGGAGTTCCCGTTTGAAGCGCTCGGGCTGAGCAACAAGTACGAGACCGAACTCGCGGCGATCTCGCGGCTCGGATTCGGCTACGACCAGGCTTACGTCGCGGCGGCGGGCGGCAAGTGGCCGGGGTTGGAGAAGGCCGACGCCACGCTGCGAGAGGAGGCCGCGACGAACGGCGTCAGCGTTGAGAAAGAGCGGCAGTTGCTATCGCGTGTGTTCGGGCGCGTGTACTCGAAGCAACGCGCGCTGGAGAAGTAGCATAGACTTCAGTCTGTGTCCGGTGGGTTTCTCGTCCGCCGAATCGGCTGACACAGTCTGAAGTCTATGCTACTCGGATATGAACAAGACTGATCTAATACAAGAAGCGGTGAGGCGAAGCGGATTGACGCGGCGCGAAGCGGCGCGCGGCGTCGACGCCGCGCTCGACGTGATCAAGCGCGAGCTTGCCGCGGCCCGTGTAATTCACATACGCGGACTCGGCCGATTGCAGTTAACACCGAAACGGCACGGTTTCCTGCCTGCGTCCGTTGTTGGTGGCTCCCCGATCCCGATTCCCGCAGGCAGGGCCGTCAGATTGAAAGCATCTCGTAGGGCTGTCGCGAGCATTAACAGTGGTCCCCTCAAGCTCATCAACAAGAATAACTTTGGAGGCAACATGGATAAGAAACACGAAAAGGAAACCAATGATAACCAGTCGACCGAGGGCACAGCCCTGGGCCTGGACGTCGGAACCAGCCGCCTGGTGTTGGCCAGCGGCGCGGCCGACCGCGTCAAAGCCAAGGCTGAACTCAACGCGTTCATTGCTGTTCCTTACTCGAAGTTCACCGAGAACATCCTGAAGCAGAATAAGGTCAGCTATCAGTTGAATGGGGGCTCGACTCTGCAGGTTTACGGCAACGAAGCCGCGCGGTTTGCGAACGTCTTCAACACCGAAGTGCGCAGGCCGATGAATGGCGGAACGCTGAACCCGAACGAGGAATACTCGATGTCGGTGATGCAGGCCATCATTCAGCAACTGGTGCGCAAGACAAAGAACGGCGAGACAATGCGATTCAGCATTCCTGGCGCGCTGCGGAATGATGGATCGCCTAATCTGGTCTATCACGAGGCGATGCTCCGCGATTTGCTCAACTCGATGGGTTACAACTCGAAGGGTATCAACGAAGGACTCGCGGTGGTGTTCTCCGAGTTGGAGAAGGAGAACTTCAGCGGTATCGGCGTAAGCTGCGGTGGTGGAATGTGCAACGTCGCGCTCGCGTTTATGTCGATTCCGGTGATGACCTTCAGCATGAACAAAGCCGGCGACTACATCGACCGCAATGTCGGGAACGTGACCGGCGAATTGCCAACCAGGATTCGCTTGATCAAGGAAGAGAGTCTCGATCTGTCGCGCGCGCCGCAGAACAAATACGAAAGCGCGCTTCACATCTACTATGACGACGTAATCCTGTCGCTGGTCGAGTCGTTGCGCGGCTCGCTAGCCGAGCAAAAGAACCTGCCGAGGATCGACAAGCCGATACCGATCGTGCTGAGCGGCGGAACGGCGAAGCCTAAAGGGTTTCTCGACAAGTTCCGGGAGGCGGTTGACCGCGACGGGTTCCCGCTCGATCTATCCGAGATACGAATGGCCGAAGATCCGCTGACGGCGACGGCTCGCGGCTGTCTGATCGCCGCGATGTACGACGCGTAGCATAGACTTCAGTCTGTGCACGGCGGCCCACTCTAGAGGGAGCTATCTGCAAGTCTACCCGGATCTACGCGGACGATTTTACGTCGTTCGCGCAGATTCGCGGAGCGTGTCTGTGGGTGGCGCCGGTCCATATCTCAAGAACTGCGTCAAAGTTTTGAACTTTCCTTCCACCGGTCGGTTCGGCATGTGCCGGCGGTGATTTGCTCGAAGGGGTTTCGTTGTCTCTATTTCACCAGCGTACCGCTGCGCCCTCTGCGGTTAATATCTCCTCACCGAATCACCGGATCCCCATCACTTATCAATTCCTTTTTGCAGGAACTCACGAAACGAATCACGGCTGACCT
Organism: uncultured Clostridia bacterium; assembly: GCA_964548075.1. Lineage (GTDB taxonomy): Bacteria > Acidobacteriota > Blastocatellia > UBA7656 > UBA7656 > Onstottus_A. Next base: position 110,452 of record CAZJQQ010000008.1, read on the forward strand.
TGTAGCGCTTGCCGATTCGAATGGCAGACAGGTCGCCGCAGTCGATCCAGGACTGAATTGTGCGCCGGGACACGCCGGCGACTTCGGCTGCGCGCGCGGTGCTCACGAACTGTTCTCCTCGCTGTCTGCGTGGCGTGGCCAGGTACAGTTGCAATAACGCAATGCCGGTGAAAGCCGTGGACTGAGTCTGAGCCGCGGCGCGCTGCACCACGGTCAGGCAAGTCTTCTGTGTGGGCATAGTGGCCTCCGAAGATTGGTATTTGCTTCTCCCATGAGGCGGCGAACCCGAAGTCAACCCAACGCCGAGCTATCGACTGGCCGTCTCTGATGCGATTAAATGTCCGGGCTGGACCGAAGGGGTTCATCCCAACAGGTGTTCTAATTCCCCCTCTACTGATAGAGGACGGAAATGGCGAGTGAAGTAATGTGAAAATATTTCGATCGGAGAAAATAAAAATACAGGGCCAAACCGAGAGAAGGTCTGGCTACTGAGGGGCGAGAAAAATGGCTTTGTCGTGGCCCACGAAGGCCGGACTAGAATGTCTTGGACTCGCGTGTTAACCGAGAGACCAGCAATGAGATCGCTCAACGAAGTGTCGGGAAACGCGGCCTGCCGCCTTCCAGTGCTTTCAAGCCGTCGAAACCAAATGTCAACTAAGTCAAGCCAGACCCTCCCGACGCTGTTTTGTGACGCGCCGGCCACGAGTTCTGGGGGCGGCTGACCGAATCCGCCGTGGGGGCGCATCTGGCCAACGCGGCGGCCTGCGGCGTGTGCGAGCTGTTCTACTGGCGCGAGGGCAACCGGGAAGTGGACTTTGTGGTGCGCGCGGGCCGTGTGGTCGTGGCGATCGAGGTGAAGAGCGGCCGCGCCCCCGTCGCGCTGCCCGGGTTGGCCGCTTTTAGCAAGGCTTTCAAGCCGAAGCGCAGCTTGCTGGTGGGCGGCGGGGGCATTCCGGTAGATGAGTTCCTGTCGCGGCCAGTCACAGACTGGCTGCAACCCTGAGGCGAATCCGATGAGCCAGAAATACGAAAAGCTGAAGACCCTGTTGATGGAGTTGTTCTAGCTCGGCCAGCCCGACTTGGACTTCGGCCTCTACCGCGTCATGCACGCCAAGAGCAACGAAGTGTCGAAGTGGCAACGTTAAGGCCGCCGAGGGCAAGGACCGGCGTGTTCATTCTAATGGCGCCGGCGAGTCCGGGCGCGACTTCGTCGCAGAGGAGGCCGGCGAGCAAGGCAAGGAACTCGTCATCCGTTTCGAGTACCGCCCGGCGACGCTCACCGACTGGCCCGACGATTCCCGCGATGGCAAGATCAAACCGCCGGCGCAGAAGGACCTGAGCGCGGTCGCCACCCGGCGCGTGCTGGCCGTGACCGACGCCTCGCGGCATCACACGTACTTTCATGCGCGGACACCTTCCCCTCGATCCAGACAGGGACCGGCGCTTAACGCCTCGCGGCATCACAGGTACTCTCACAGGCTACGTGACGTTTCGCCCGAACTCCATGTACGCGGTGCTCAACGCCTCGCGGCATCACAGGTACCTTCACTGTCGGCTTGCTCACGCAGAGCCTTAACCATATCGAGCTCAACGCCTCGCGGCATCACAGGCACTTTCACCAGGGCGGCGATCGCGGAGATAGGAGCGGATCTCATGTGCTCAACGCCTCGCGGCATCACAGGTACTTTCACGAGCGGTTCAAATTGAGAAAACTCCTGCCCAGCGGTGAACGCCTACACAGTGTTGCGCCGTTCGACTTGGCTGCTGTGATCAAATGCCGTTGACTTTCCATCTGCCGAGGTTTATTTTCGCTTTGGCCCACGTATGAGATCGTACTGAGCCAACGTCCTAGGTAAGTTTTCTGCCGCACACTCAGACCCGATGAAGTTCATAGCTCATACTGAGAATGCTAAAGGCGATCCTCATCTTCTGAGTGATCACCTTCGTAGCGTTGGCAAGCTGGCGAGCGAATTCGCTACTGCCGCCTGTGCGGATTTGGGAGAAGCGGTACAGCAGGCTGGTGGTGAACACGACAGCACTCGGTCACAACGCCGCATCTGTCGAAAGCTGGCGGAAGCGGCGCAGTGGGCCGGGTTGTTGCACGATCTCGGCAAGTATCGCGATGAGTTTCAGGAATATCTGCGCGGCAAGCGAGAAAGCAGCACGGAAACTCATCACGCGATTTACGGCGCAGCGCTGGCAATGCAAAAACGCTGGCTCGCGGTAGCATTCGCCATCGCAGGCCATCACGCCGGATTGCATGACATTGGCCAGTTGAAAGCCCTCGTCAATGACGAGAAATATAGAGCCGCCGAGCGCCTGCCGCTGCTGGTCGAACGCTTTTCGGCTGAGGTTTGCGGATTCGACGAGCAATTCAGCGAGCCGAAGTTTGATCGCTCGCAGGGCACGCGCGCCGAGTTTTACATTCGGATGCTTTTTTCCGCGCTGGTTGATGCCGACTTTCTTGACACCGAAGCGCACTACACCGGCAAGCCACGCGCGTCATTCGAGATTCGCCCGGACGAGTTGTTTCAACGGCTGCTGCTGGACAAAGCAACGAAGTCTTGCGAGGGCGAATTGAATGAATTGCGCAATCGCGTTTTCGAGCAGTGCCTCAATGCGGCTGAACTTTCCCCTGGTTTCTTTTCGTTGACTGTGCCGACCGGCGGGGGTAAGACGCTTTCGAGCATGGCCTTTGCGCTCAAGCACGCCGAGCGGTACAAGCTGCGGCGAGTGATCGTCGTGATCCCATATCTTTCGATCATCGAACAGAACGCCTCGCAATACCGGCGCATCTTAGACCCTGACAACAAAGGCATCGTGATCGAACATCACTCGGCGGTTGTCGCGCCAGAAGACGGGGAGGAACGGGAGCGTTCGCCGCTAGAATACGCCGCCGAGAACTGGGATGCGCCGATCATCGTCACGACTTCAGTGCAATTTATCGAATCGCTGTTTGCGAACAGGACTTCACGCTGTCGCAAGCTGCACAACATCGCGCGCTCGGTTGTGATCTTCGATGAGGTGCAGACGCTGCCCGCGCATCTCCTCAATCCGTTGCTCAACGTTCTGCGCGAACTGCAAACGAATTACGGCACGTGCTTCGTTTTTTCGACGGCAACGCAACCCGCTTTTCGCAGCAACCTGTCTTTAAAGGAGGGCTTTGCCGAAGGCGAAGTCACAGAGATCACGCGAGAAACGGAAGAGACTTTCAAGAAGCTCCGCCGCGTAAGATTCCGTCTACCGCAAGACAGCCAATCGACCAACTGGCGAAGACTTGCAGAACAGATGGCGGCGCGACCTCAAGGGCTGTGTGTGGTGAATACGCGCCGCCACGCATTCGAGTTGTGGGAAGAGTTGCGGCGCATCCTCCCGTCGGATGAGGGTGACGCCGTGTTTCATCTGTCGTCGGCGATGTGCGCGCAGCATCGCTTTGACCTGCTTGGGGAAGACAGAGAACCTGAGGCCGATACAATTCGGGAGCGGCTGCGTTGCGATAAAGTCTGTCGCGTGATCTCCACGCAGTTGATCGAAGCCGGTGTTGACGTGGATTTCCCCGTGGTCTGGCGCGCCCTCGGCCCGCTCGATTCCATAGTGCAAGCGGCGGGCCGCTGCAACCGTGAGGGCCGCTTGCGCGACGCGGCAGGCGACCTGGCGCTCGGCGAGGTTATCGTCTTTCAACCCGAAGAGAGCAGCTTGCCGCGCGGCATCTATAGCGTCGCTACTGGCATTACGGCGGCGCTGCTTGCCAGCGTGGGGGCGGATTCTCTAGCCGTGGATCACAAGCTATTCGGGCAATACTTCAGCCGGCTTTATCAGTATGTGCCGACCGATTACGAGAAAGGCGGCGAGTGTTCGATTCAGGAAGATCGCGAGAATCTGCGCTTCCGCGAAGTCGCGCGCAAAGCTCGCGTAATCGCCGACGATACCAGGCCGGTGATCGTGCCGTACGGCAGAGGCGCGGAGATCATAAACAAGATTCGCGCGCGCACGCTGGAGAGAGGCAAGCCGCGATTCGGTAAAGCTGATTTACAGCGGCTGCAACGCTACATGGTCAACCTGCGCCAGCACGACTTCGACTTGCTGCTCGCATTGAAGCAGATTCATGCGCTGCTGCCAAATCTTGAACTTTATGTTTTGTCTGAAGGCTTGTACCAGAAGCATCTCGGGCTCGTCATCAATCAACGACCTCTGGAGGATTTTCTGCAATGAGCAACAATCTTGTGACAATGCGCGTGTGGGGCGACCGGGCCTGCTTCACCCGCCCGGAGATGAAAGTAGAGCGCGTGAGCTATCCGGTGATGACGCCTTCTGGTGCGCGCGGCATCCTCGAAGCCATATTCTGGGAGCCACAGATTTGCTACTTGATCGAAGCGATTCGCATCGTAAAACGCGGACGCTGGTTTTCGTTTCGACGAAACGAGGTCATCAGCGTCATCAGTCTCGACAGCGCGAAGACCTGGATGAAAGCGCCGGAAAAGGTGTCACCGATTCGGGCGGGCGGAGGAGCCCCAGACGGTACGCAGCGCAATATGCTTGCGCTCGAAAATGTGGAATACATCATCACCGCCGAAGTGCGGCTGACCGGAATCGGCAGGGACGAACCCAACGGGTTGCAAAAGTATCTAAGCGAGATCAAACGCCGCGCTAGCTCGGGCAAATGCTTCCATCGTCCGGCGCTTGGCGTCCGCGAGTTCGCGGCGGACTTCGAATGGGAAGACGATGCACAGGCTGCGCTCGAACGTCGCACGGCTGAACTCGAACAGGATTGGCGCGGCTATCAGGAAGAACTTGGTTTGATGCTTTATGACGTGTTCGATGTGAGCGCGCGACAGCAAGGCTTTCGCTGGCTGCGAGAAGAGGAGATCGAAGCTTTGCGGCTCTCGCATGAAACGAATCACAAAAGACTTTCTGCCGCCGAACGCAAAGCGCCACTGACGCTCTATGAAGGCAAGGCGGTGAAACCCGAAGCAGCGTTCTTCCACGCTAGCGTTAAGGAGTCAAAGCTCGATTGCCATCCTGATCGCGTCAGGTTTGCCCGACACGTTACGCTCACTCGGTAGAAAAGGAGGCGAAGATGTTACTGAGATATCTTTATGACTTGGCGCAATCGCGGAACCTGCTTGATGATCTTGCCTTCGCGCCGAAAGCGATTCGTTGGGTGATCGCGCTTGATGAAGCAGGCAATCTGATCGGCTCCGGGCCGCAGGAAACTACCGGCGATAGAAACAGAGGCAAAGAATTCAGCGCGCCAAAGACGAGCCGCCCGAAGGTCGCCGGCGGAGTCGCAGAATTTTTGGCAGATGGCATCACGGCACTCTTCGGATTAGACAACGATCCAGAGAAAGACAGAGACAATGAAAAGAAGCGGCGGGATCGTGACGCCAACAACGCAGCCAAGCGCGAAGACTTCTGGCTGCAGATTCAGTCCGCGTATGGGAGCACTGACCATCCTTCGCTGAACGCCATGCTGCAATTTCACGCCCACACGGAAAACCTTCCTGATTTTTTGCGTTGGGGCATGAGTCGCGAGGCGAAGTCAGGTGAAAAGCCTGTATGGTGGCTCACGGGGGCATCCGGGAATGAGATGAGGCTCGGCCCGGAAAACTTCACTTTTCAAGTCAACGGTGAGCTTCTGCTGCACGATGAACAGGTTCTCCGCCCTTATTGGCGCCGGATATATCAACAGGAGGTTGCCGCGAGTGACACCAGAGCTACGCCCGGCTTATGCCTCATCACTGGCTTAGACAACGTTCCCATTGCCGACACGCACCCGAAGATAAAGGGAGTGCCAAATACGCAAACGTTCGGCGCTGCGATTGTCTCGTTCGATAAGCCTGCCTTTGTATCCTACGGATTTGAGCAAAGCCACAACGCTCCTGCCTCGATAGAAGCGGCAACCGCTTACAGCGTAGCGTTGAACTGGTTGATAAGCCGACGGAATCACTCGCTGCGAATAGGGCAAACGGCTGTCTGTTTCTGGGCACGGGATAAGGAAGAAGCTTCCGACTTCTTCGCAGCGATGCTTGACCGGCCCGACCCGCGGAGCGTGCGCGAGTTTTTGAACTCGCCATGGGCGGGCGTTGATCGCGGTTTGCTGCAACACGACGAGTTTTACAGCGTCACGCTGTCAGGCAACGCTGGACGTATTGTCGTGCGCCATTGGATGCAGAGCACGGTCGAAGCCGCGCGTGAAAATCTACATCACTGGTTCGCGGATTTGGAAATCGCCGGTTACGGTGATCCCACGGCGAAGGAGAAACGAGAGAAGAAGGAAACGACAGGGGGCGGCAGCACGAAGGAAGCGCCGCGGCCGCTCGCGCTTTACAGCCTTGCCGTGACTACCGTGCGCGACGCGAAAGATTTGCAATCGGAAACGCTAACTGGACTGTATCGGGCAGCGCTTGAGCGCACAGTACCGTCGCTCCTGCTGCTCAAGCCGATTCTCCATCGCTTTGAAAACGACCTTGTGCGCGACGGACCGAAGGCGCTCTACCGCATTTCGCGATTCGCGCTGTTACGACTGATTCTCAATCGAAATCGAAAGGTAGGTGAACCGATGATCGAACCACAGGTCTATGATACAGACGACGCTGCGTACAACTGCGGTCGACTGCTCGCCATCTTTGAAGACTTGCAAGCAAAAGCGCAGGAATACAAATTGGAAGGTGCAAGTGTAGTCGAACGCTACTACGGTTCAGCTTCGTCAGCGCCGAACAGCGCGTTCGGCATTCTCTGGCGCTTGCATCAGCATCATCTCAAGAAAGTGGCGCGGCAGGGAGACAGGGGCAAGGCCGCCGCCGAAGCCATCAAACGCCGAATCGCCGAGATCGCGTGCCGATTTCCGCAACCGAAGCCGAACCTGCCGCCGTCGTTCCCACGCACGTTCAATTTGCAAGCGCAGGGCCGCTTCGCGCTCGGCTTTTATCAACAGAAAGCAACTGACGACGCAGCACGGCGCGTCGCCAGAAAGGCTAAAGAACAACTGGAACCAAACTCATAACCTGGAGGAAATGATGAACAACGATACTTTGACCAATCGCCACGACTTTCTTTTGCTCTTTGAAGTCACGAACGGCAACCCAAACGGCGACCCCGACGCGGGCAACATGCCACGCCTCGACCCGAACACCAATCGCGGCATTGTTTCCGATGTCTGCTTGAAGCGCAAAGTGCGGAACTACGTAGAAGAGTTTGCGCCCGCACGCGGCGGAGACGACGTAGGCAACGGCTTCAGCATCTTCATTCAACAAGGAGCAGTCTTGAATGCGCAGATTGCCAGAGGATGTCGGGCTGCGGAAGAGGTAGCAGGCAAAGGAAAGGAGAAAGTGAACGTACCAGAGGCGGCCATGAGATGGCTCTGTCGTGAGTTCTACGACGTTAGGACATTCGGCGGGGTTCTTTCAACTGGCGACGATTGCTTGAAAGGCTCTGCTTTCGGCCAGGTGCGCGGCCCGGTGCAATTCACTTTCGGTCAGTCCTTCCATTCGATCACTCCGCTCGAAATCACGATCACACGTTGCGCAGTTACTAAAGAAGAAGACAAAGCCAAGGAGCGCACAATGGGGAACAAGCACATCGTGCCTTACGCGCTCTACGCTGCGAAGGGTTACGTATCGCCAGCGTTCGCCGAGCGCACAGGCTTCACGCAGGCCGACCTAGACGTGCTGTTCGAAGCCCTGCTCCAGATGTTCGAGCACGACCGCTCCGCCGCGCGCGGTGAGATGGTAGTGCGCGGGCTGTACGACTTCGAGCACATCGGCACTCAGGGCCCGACCAACGCCGAGCAGAATCGCCGAGAGGCGCGGCTCGGCTGCGCGCATGCACACAAGCTGTTCGAGGGAATCACGGTGCGGTTGAAAGACGGTCGCGAATTCCCACAGTCGTTTGAAGACTACGACGTGGTCTGCGGCTGGACAGAGGGCAATCTGCCGAAAGGCGTCAAGCTGCACAAACGCCACGAGGATTAACCAAGATGCAAACAATAGCCAGTTTCTTTGTCACCCCGCATGCCGTGGCGCAGTTTCAGAAACGGATCGCTCCGCTCGACGGCGATGCCGCATTGCGCGCCATCACCGACGGAATTCGGCAAGCAACCAACGTCAGCGTCTTGCCCGATGGTCAGACCTGGCGCGTGCGAACGAAGCGGCCATTGCCTTACGAATTCCGCGCCTTTTGTGTGATGGACCAACAGCGAGGACACCCCGTCGTTGTCACCATCCTGCGCGGCGATAGCAGCGTGACTCGCAACCGGCGACGGAGAGAGCAACCTCAGTCGGAGATGCTATGACGCCCGAGCCTTCTCCAACAGGCGAGCCAATCGTGATCGCGGCGCTCAACCAATACGTCTTCTGTCCGCGTCGCTGCGCGCTGATGTTCGTCGAAGGCATCTGGAGTGATAACGAGCACACGGCGCTTGGGACGCTTCTTCACGATCACGCGGACGCCCCAGGCTATGAAATGGATGAAGGCGTGAAACTGTTGCGCGGGCTGCCGCTCTTCTCGCGTCGCTACGGAATCACTGGCAAGGCTGACATAATCGAGATGCGCTCGGGCGTCCCCGCTCCCGTCGAATACAAGAAAGGACGGCGACGCAAGTTTGAAAACGATGACATTCAGTTGTGCGCTCAGGCGCTCTGTCTTGAGGAGATGTTCTCGACGGCCGTGCCCGAAGGCTTCATCTATCACGCGGCCAGCAAGCGCCGCCGCAAGGTCGTCTTCGATGAGCGCTTGCGCCTCGAAACCGAAGAAACCATTCAGGCGGTCCGCCAACTCATCGCTCAAAGCGAAGTGCCTCCCGCGGTGTTGAAGCCTCGATGTGACGGCTGCTCGCTTCGTAGCGTCTGCATGCCTGAGCTGACCGGCGAACGAGCGCCAAATAGCTATAAACGGCAAGCCCGTGAGTTGTGGTGCACATAAGAACGGATCGGTGGTTCGCCCTCAGTTGGGCCCCACCTCGTAGAGGTGCGATGTTTGTAGAAGGCACGGCACGTTTGCGGGCTCACGTCGTAGAGGTGATATGTTCGGGCTTCTTCGTCCCGAACCATGCGGTTGATTTGAACTATCGACCGCGGTGGACATTCAACCCCAAAAAGGGGTTGGTCTCTTTGCGGACGATTCTTTCTACAAACATCCCACCTCTACGAGGTGGAGTTCTCTACGCTGATCGACGGTCATTATTAAATGGAAGTGAAACAGAACACTCTTTATCTGACTACCAACGGCGCCTACGTTTCGCGCGATCACCTCAACCTCCGGATAGAGGTCGAGCGAGAACTCAAGCTGTCGGTGCCGATTCATCATCTCGAATCGATCTGTGTATTCGGTCAGTGCGGCCTCAGCCCGCAAGCCCTCGAGTTGTGCTGGGAGAGCGGAGTCGCTGTGAACTACTTCAGTGAGAACGGCTATTTCATCGGGCGATGGGAAGGCGTGCCCAACACGAGCGTGCTGCTGAGGCGCGCTCAATATCGCGCGGCGGACAACGAGGAACAGACGCACCTGCTCGCGCGCCAGTTCGTGGCGGGCAAGATTCAGAACGCGCGGCAAAGCCTGATGCGCTCCGCGCGTGACAGCGACAGCGATGATGACCGGCAGCGGCTTCAATCGTGCTCGGTTGAGCTCGCTACGATGCTTCGGTGGCTGGAGCAGTCGACTGGCGTCGATGAGGTTCGAGGGCTCGAAGGTCAATCAGCCGCGCTCTACTTCGGCGTGTTCACGTGCCACCTGCGTCAGCAGCGCGAGGACTTTGCTTTCGGCACTCGCAGTCGAAGGCCGCCTCGTGACTACATCAACTGCCTGTTGTCTTTTCTGTATGCGCTGGTGCGCCACGATTGCATTGCGGCTCTGACGGCTACGGGGCTGGATGCGTTTGTGGGCTATCTTCACGCGTTGCGGCCGAACCGTCCGGCGCTTGCTCTGGATCTGATGGAGGAGTTTCGGGCGCTGCTTGCGGACCGGCTGGCGATCACTCTCATCAATCGGAGGCAAGTGACGACGAAAGACTTCACCAAGCGAGAGGGCGGCGCGGTCGAATTCACTCAAGCTGGCAGGAAGGCGGTCATAACGGCTTATCAGAGCCGCAAACAAGAGACTGTTCGGCACCCGGTGATCGATCAGGATTTTCGAGTTGGGCAGTTGATGCTCGCACAGTCGCGGATACTTGCGCGACATCTGCGGGGTGACCTTAAGGAATATGTACCGTGCGTGTTGCGTTGACAGGGAGCGCGTGTTTCCAGCGTGCGTCGGGCCCGCATGATAGGAGTGGAACGAGTGTTTATTCTGATCACATACGACGTATCGACGGTGGAGAAAGAAGGCATGCGGCGGCTGCGGCGGGTGGCGCAGGCTTGCAAGGACTACGGCCAGCGCGTCCAGAAGTCGGTGTTCGAATGCCGAATCGAGCCGAAGCACTGGGTGTTGTTGCGGGGAAGGCTGCTTGACGAGATTGATCCAGCGGAGGACTCATTGAGGTTCTATTTCTTGGATGAGGACCAGGTGATCGAGCACCAGGGCAGCGGTCGTCCGGTGGACTTTGATGGACCGTTGGTCTTCTGAGACGGTGTGGGAAAGCATCGACGGTGAGAGGCCGATTCGCGACCCTTAGATGGGCTTGAATTCTGTTCTTTGAGTCGCGCGCGAATGTGGAGTGCCGGGCGAACCAGCGGGTTTTCGCGGGAGAGGTAAATGAGAGCAATTCGAGGACGTATCAAGACTCGCATAGGAGTTCGGGTTGGCGGTACTGGAACTAAACGGGGCGTTCGCGACATGCAGTGAGTAAGGCAAGGCGGCTAAAGCAGTTGAATGGGCCGCTGTTCGCCTCGCGCGCAGCGCGAGGCGCGGATTGAAACAAAACTTGCACATCGACTGGCCCAACAAAGGATGAGTTCGCCTCGCGCGCAGCGCGAGGCGCGGATTGAAACGGTGTTCAACGAAGACTTCCTTGTGCCGAAGGATGTTCGCCTCGCGCGCAGCGCGAGGCGCGGATTGAAACGAAATAGGTGCGTACCCAAAACGACACCGGCTTGGTTCGCCTCGCGCGCAGCGCGAGGCGCGGATTGAAACAAAGATCGTCGAGCCCTTCCACAATTACGCGATGTTCGCCTCGCGCGCAGCGCGAGGCGCGGATTGAAACCGATCGGAAGTCGAGCGGGAGCGGGAGCGCGAAGAGTTCGCCTCGCGCGCAGCGCGAGGCGCGGATTGAAACCTGCCAGTCTCTCGATCACCGGCGCCTCGACGCACCGTTCGCCTCGCGCGCAGCGCGAGGCGCGGATTGAAACAGCTTGAGCAGGGTCGCCGGGGCGAGAGCCTTCTGTTCGCCTCGCGCGCAGCGCGAGGCGCGGATTGAAACGTGCACTCTTTGGGGATCATTCGAGCGGACGTTGTTCGCCTCGCGCGCAGCGCGAGGCGCGGATTGAAACAGCGAATCAGAAAGCCAGAAGCGAGCGAGCGCGACGTTCGCCTCGCGCGCAGCGCGAGGCGCGGATTGAAACTCATTGTCGACCGGCCTCTCTTTCGACGCATCGAGCGTTCGCCTCGCGCGCAGCGCGAGGCGCGGATTGAAACCATCCAGCAACTCTGGGATCAACATGAGCCAATGTTCGCCTCGCGCGCAGCGCGAGGCGCGGATTGAAACTACCTATTGTGCTGACTGCGCCGCGAAGAAATGTCGTTCGCCTCGCGCGCAGCGCGAGGCGCGGATTGAAACCCCTTCATCAAAGAAGGCTCTCGCCCCGGCGACCGTTCGCCTCGCGCGCAGCGCGAGGCGCGGATTGAAACTGCTACTGGTTGCCGTCGTCGAGACCCGGAGGCGAGAGTTCGCCTCGCGCGCAGCGCGAGGCGCGGATTGAAACCGATACAACCCGAAGAACCTCGGGCGGGTGCTGGTGTTCGCCTCGCGCGCAGCGCGAGGCGCGGATTGAAACCATTCATCGGGCCCGTCCCTATCCGAATCTCAGAGTTCGCCTCGCGCGCAGCGCGAGGCGCGGATTGAAACGTTCCCAGATAGCGGCTTATCGAGAACCGGGCTCGTTCGCCTCGCGCGCAGCGCGAGGCGCGGATTGAAACGATGCTGACTGGATTCCTGGTGACCGCTCGCCAGCGGGTTCGCCTCGCGCGCAGCGCGAGGCGCGGATTGAAACTCGTTGGCGGCAACGCCTCGCTCGGCAGCAGCCGAGTTCGCCTCGCGCGCAGCGCGAGGCGCGGATTGAAACGCGGTGATCACCAGGTTCGACCGGAAAGATGGGAGTTCGCCTCGCGCGCAGCGCGAGGCGCGGATTGAAACTTGCAGGCGCCCGCGGCATTCGCGGGCATCGCCGGGTTCGCCTCGCGCGCAGCGCGAGGCGCGGATTGAAACGAAGGAACGGAAGACGGCATGAGCAGAGGGGCGGAGGTTCGCCTCGCGCGCAGCGCGAGGCGCGGATTGAAACATACGCTGCGACGAGCTTCTCAGGCGCGGCGCGGGTTCGCCTCGCGCGCAGCGCGAGGCGCGGATTGAAACCCAGAATCGATTGCGCGAGATCGGCGTCGACAAGTTCGCCTCGCGCGCAGCGCGAGGCGCGGATTGAAACAAACCCTGACTACGCGAAGAAGGCGAAGACACCTCGTTCGCCTCGCGCGCAGCGCGAGGCGCGGATTGAAACAGAATATCGCCGAGCGACTGGGGCAACCGAGATGGGTTCGCCTCGCGCGCAGCGCGAGGCGCGGATTGAAACACGCTCTACGATTGGTATCGCATGCATGGGATACGTTCGCCTCGCGCGCAGCGCGAGGCGCGGATTGAAACATTGGCGGAACCAGTGGTATCCATCGCTTGGCCGACGTTCGCCTCGCGCGCAGCGCGAGGCGCGGATTGAAACGATAAAGTTGTGGCAGAACTCGAAGACGGCATAGGTTCGCCTCGCGCGCAGCGCGAGGCGCGGATTGAAACCTATCCGGCGGCGCGCTAGTGGGCATGGGTAGCAGGTTCGCCTCGCGCGCAGCGCGAGGCGCGGATTGAAACATATAATCGCTCACGTAACGAGGAGGGCGGCCCGTGTTCGCCTCGCGCGCAGCGCGAGGCGCGGATTGAAACCTTCCCGAACCCCTTGAAGGGAGAGGTGCACGATGTTCGCCTCGCGCGCAGCGCGAGGCGCGGATTGAAACGTGTATTCCGCTCAGCGACGGCCGAACCGGTTACGTTCGCCTCGCGCGCAGCGCGAGGCGCGGATTGAAACACGCTCTCAGCGTGACCGATGCAACGATAGATGATGTTCGCCTCGCGCGCAGCGCGAGGCGCGGATTGAAACTTACAACTTCGCGAGGATTCATAAGACCCTGCGCACGTTCGCCTCGCGCGCAGCGCGAGGCGCGGATTGAAACCAAGGGAATCCATTCGGTGAGCGATGCCGCTTCGAGTTCGCCTCGCGCGCAGCGCGAGGCGCGGATTGAAACCCCGAGAGGAAATCAATAAATAAATCGGCCGCCAGGGTTCGCCTCGCGCGCAGCGCGAGGCGCGGATTGAAACGCTCTGTTCGCGGGTTTCAAGACGAACACAGCCGAGTTCGCCTCGCGCGCAGCGCGAGGCGCGGATTGAAACGTCGGCGGATTGCGATCAGGCTGAGGATATGGGCAGTTCGCCTCGCGCGCAGCGCGAGGCGCGGATTGAAACAAAAAGTCTCGGCTGTGCAGCGCGCTGACTTCGAGGTTCGCCTCGCGCGCAGCGCGAGGCGCGGATTGAAACAAAAAGTCTCGGCTGTGCAGCGCGCTGACTTCGAGGTTCGCCTCGCGCGCAGCGCGAGGCGCGGATTGAAACGCGTGCGCGCGCGGAGAGGGTACTCCCTCTCTCTTGTTCGCCTCGCGCGCAGCGCGAGGCGCGGATTGAAACGAGGTCGCGCAGCCCGGTCTTGATCCCGGGCGCCGGGTTCGCCTCGCGCGCAGCGCGAGGCGCGGATTGAAACGGCCACGTCACCACCTGCCCCTCCAGCAGCAGTTCGTTCGCCTCGCGCGCAGCGCGAGGCGCGGATTGAAACATCATCGGCGGGATTCACTCGCACATCCTCGCCTTGTTCGCCTCGCGCGCAGCGCGAGGCGCGGATTGAAACGAAAGAAAGACTTTCTGGCTACCGAGATTTTCCTGTGTTCGCCTCGCGCGCAGCGCGAGGCGCGGATTGAAACCAGTCCTTATCTCGCCAAGCGTACAACAACAGTCGGTTCGCCTCGCGCGCAGCGCGAGGCGCGGATTGAAACACATAGCGCCGCCCGCTTAGCGGTTCGATCCGCACGTTCGCCTCGCGCGCAGCGCGAGGCGCGGATTGAAACTCTGGCAGGAGCTTGAAGCGTACTACCGGTCTACGCGTTCGCCTCGCGCGCAGCGCGAGGCGCGGATTGAAACGAGTCACACACGGCCGCGTTGGCACGCCGGATTTCGTGTTCGCCTCGCGCGCAGCGCGAGGCGCGGATTGAAACTTTACTTCCGTGACCAGCAAAACACCTGCTACAGGGTTCGCCTCGCGCGCAGCGCGAGGCGCGGATTGAAACGATAGTCCGCTGCTGATCTCTGCAAGCACCTTTTGGTTCGCCTCGCGCGCAGCGCGAGGCGCGGATTGAAACTTCATCGCAGGCGCGCAATTCAACGAGACGTTCTGGTTCGCCTCGCGCGCAGCGCGAGGCGCGGATTGAAACATTCTTGCTCTTGTCCATAGTGTGAGCAAAAAAGGTAGGTTCGCCTCGCGCGCAGCGCGAGGCGCGGATTGAAACATTGCCCACGCTGCTCAGGGGCTCGCCGTGCATCCGTTCGCCTCGCGCGCAGCGCGAGGCGCGGATTGAAACACAAGTAGCCCAGTAGACACGACAACGGGGGTAACGTTCGCCTCGCGCGCAGCGCGAGGCGCGGATTGAAACAAGATTCTCGCTTACATCCGTTTCTATATCCCGGGTTCGCCTCGCGCGCAGCGCGAGGCGCGGATTGAAACCAAAACCTACGAGCAAGACGGGCTCGGCGATGACGCGTTCGCCTCGCGCGCAGCGCGAGGCGCGGATTGAAACTTGTACTGGCCTTCCGAAATCGCCACATTGCCCCGGGTTCGCCTCGCGCGCAGCGCGAGGCGCGGATTGAAACCGTAATCAGGCGCGCGACGTGCGGGTGATCCGCACGTTCGCCTCGCGCGCAGCGCGAGGCGCGGATTGAAACCGGCTCGGTTACTGAGGTTCTCCACCACGGATGAGTTCGCCTCGCGCGCAGCGCGAGGCGCGGATTGAAACGTGATCACATTGCTCGTAGAATCGAAGGGCACAAGGTTCGCCTCGCGCGCAGCGCGAGGCGCGGATTGAAACTTCGATCTCCAGAGACAGCGTATCGCAAACCAGATGTTCGCCTCGCGCGCAGCGCGAGGCGCGGATTGAAACCAGTTTGCTAACAATACAGCGAGGGCGACGATGACGTTCGCCTCGCGCGCAGCGCGAGGCGCGGATTGAAACACCGCCGATGATTTCGTGACAGGCGTGACGATTAAGGTTCGCCTCGCGCGCAGCGCGAGGCGCGGATTGAAACCAGTTCAGTCCGTTCGTCTGAACCCGATTAAATCCGGTTCGCCTCGCGCGCAGCGCGAGGCGCGGATTGAAACGTCGTATTCCCTGACCGCGTCCCAACGCTCGGGGCTGTTCGCCTCGCGCGCAGCGCGAGGCGCGGATTGAAACACTTGGCCGATGAGGTTCGAACCGGCATTGAGTCCGTTCGCCTCGCGCGCAGCGCGAGGCGCGGATTGAAACGCGATCATTGAAGGAATTGACGAACAGGGCAACCGTTCGCCTCGCGCGCAGCGCGAGGCGCGGATTGAAACTTCGTGACCACGGCCGGAGCTCAGACCAGCGGCGAGTTCGCCTCGCGCGCAGCGCGAGGCGCGGATTGAAACGATATAGTCCCAGAGTGCAAGTCCGACGTGGGTGAGTTCGCCTCGCGCGCAGCGCGAGGCGCGGATTGAAACAAAGGAAATCGCGAAAGCCAAGCAGCTTATTCTT
The DNA here is from genome assembly GCA_964548075.1 of uncultured Clostridia bacterium. Classification (GTDB taxonomy): domain Bacteria; phylum Acidobacteriota; class Blastocatellia; order UBA7656; family UBA7656; genus Onstottus_A. The sequence goes on from CAZJQQ010000008.1 coordinate 126,445, forward strand.
GGTTCGCCTCGCGCGCAGCGCGAGGCGCGGATTGAAACTGTCTAATTCAGACCGCGCGCCGATACGCTATAGAGTTCGCCTCGCGCGCAGCGCGAGGCGCGGATTGAAAGAAACAGAAGTCTACTAGGTACAAGGAGAAACCAAAAGTTCGCCTCGCGCGGAGCGCGAGGCGCGGATTGATAGGAAGCTATCTGTTTGTTCGCAGCAAAGGCCCGCTGTGAGCCCAATCGCTTGAGTGTCTCAACAAGCGCACACGTCATTCGCAGCCTGGAAAGAAATCCCTGCGCGGCGCAAGAAGTCGACAAGAGTAGAAAGTAGGGCTGAGCCCCTTGTAGTTTTGCCGAAGCGATGTTTGAACCCCATTTGCCAGGGGTGGTACAATAGGCCCGTCACCAGACAATTGCATCAGACAGGTAGCCGGAGAAGACTATGAAGGTATGTCCAGTATGCAACGACTCCTTCGCGGATCAGTTGAACTTCTGCGACATAGACGGCGCCCGGCTCACCCGCGAAGGTTCCGGGCAAGAGCGAAACAAATGGTGGTCGCTTCTTGGAGCGGGGTTGTTGGTCGGCGCGCTGGTGATTTCTGCGGCGTCCATATTCTTTCTTCCAAAAGCTCGCGTATCTACGCCGATCGTGAACTCCGAGCCTCAGCCGATTCCCGCTCCACCTAAGCCAGCTTCGGCCGAGAGCGCTGCTAATGTAGCGGTCGCGCCGGCGGCGAGCGGTGAGCCCGAGAGTGTTCCGACTGACGCCCTCGTTTCTGAGGTCAAGAAGAAGGAGAAGACGCTCGAGAACGCCAATGTCAGCGCAGCGATGCCAAATCCCAAGGCCGCAGCGCTAGCTGCTGAGGACGCCGATAAGAAATCGACACCAATCGAGGTCAACAACGCTGCTCCTCCCGCCCCGAAGAAACCCGAAGCGCTCCCTCCCGTGAAGAGCGTCAGCGACACGCGATCCGCAGACGCCGCTGCCAAGCCTCAACCTCCTCCTGATCTGAAGAAGGACCAGAAAACTCAGCCCGCGATCCCCAAGAGTTCCGACAAGGACTCAAACGACAAGAAGAAGAGCGATGACAAGAACAAAAAGACGGGCGGCTTTCTTAGGGTCTTTAAGAAGATCTTCGGCAAAGACTGAGCCGAATAGCAAACACAAAGGCACACAGCACGCAAAGAGCCCAAGAGACCGGAAGCCCTTGGTGTCTTCGAGTCTTTGTGTTGAACTGTTGCCGGGGTTTACAGACACAACGAGCGAGGCTAAAGTTCACTGTCGAGCCGATATGGGCTCGGCCAGTCTCCTCAAATAAGCGACTGGGGTCCGAATTCATGCACCTTCCGACTACAATTGCCGAATTGAAAGCGAGCGAGTTCAACGAAGCGCGCATTCGTCATCGCTCCGTCAAAGACGAGTTGCGCGAGAACCTGATACGCAGGCTCGATCGGCGTGAAACTATTCTCCCGGGCATCGTTGGCTACGACGATTCGGTCGCTCCTCAAATCGTCAACGCGCTGCTGTCGCGTCACAACTTCATCCTGCTTGGGCTTCGAGGACAAGCGAAGAGCCGAATCTTGCGTGAGCTTGTAGGATTGCTCGACGAGCGCACGCCGGCGATTGAAGGCTGCGAGATCAACGACAATCCCTATGCGCCGATTTGTAAAGCTTGCCGTCTGATGATCGACGAGCGAGGTGACCAGACACCCGTGACGTTTGTCTCTCGCGACAGGCGGTACGTTGAAAAGCTGGCGACACCCGACGTGACCATCGCCGACCTGATCGGCGATCTCGACCCGATCAAAGCGGCGCGCGGCGGGCATCTGCTCTCCGACGAGTTGACGATACATTATGGGCTGCTGCCTCGCGCGAACCGGGGCATCTTCGCGATCAACGAGCTGCCTGACCTCGCGAGCAAAGTGCAGGTTGGATTGTTCAATATCATGCAGGAGGGCGACGTTCAGATTAAGGGTTATCCGATTCGAATGCCGCTCGATGTGATGCTGGTGTTTTCGGCGAACCCAGAAGATTACACCGCGCGCGGCAAGATCATCACGCCGCTCAAGGACCGCATCGGGTCTGAAATCCACACGCATTATCCTGCCAGCGTCGAAGAGGGCGTCGAGATCACCAAACAAGAGGCGTGGCTGAGCCGCGACGGGCAAACGCTTAACCTGCCGGAGTTCATAATGCGGGCAGTCGAGCAGATCGCGTTCGAAGCTCGCGCGGACCAGCGCGTGGACAAGCGCTCGGGCGTCAGTCAGCGGCTGCCGATCTCGGCGATCGAGAATGTTATCTCAAACGCGGAACGGCGCAGGCTTGTCACGTGCGAGCCTGAGATCGTACCGCGAATTTGCGATATTTACGCTGCCCTGCCGTCGATCACAGGCAAGCTCGAGCTTGAATACGAAGGCGAACAGCGAGGCGCCAACGCAGTCGCCCGCGACCTTATCAAGACTGCGGTCGGCAAGACTTTCGAGGCATATTTCGAGCACATCGACTGCTCGGATATCATCGGCTGGTTCAACGATGGCGGATCGATTCGCGTTAGCGACACCGACAGCACCGAACTGTGCATGAAGAGTTTCCGCCAGGTGAACGGCTTGATCACTGCTGCCGTGCATTCGGGGTTGGCTGAAAAGTCCGGTGCGCAGGTGCTGGTTTCGGTGTGCGAGTTGATCCTTGAAGGTCTGCACGCGCACAAGAAGATCAGCCGCAGCGAAGAGCGCGGGTACATGGCGGCCAAACAGGAGCCGCGGGACCAGGGCTACGAAAGCTTCAGCCGCTCGCGAAAAATAAATTGATCGTCACGCACTAACGTAGCAATGCCTTTCACGAAATACACAAAGTGGGACGGCGTAGATTGGGAGTCGCTGAGTCTCGAAGACCTGCTCGAACGGCTGGCGGATTTCCTCTTACAAAGCGGATTCGAGAGCCGGTATTCGCGGTACTGGGGCGACGAACAAGAGCGCTCGTTGGAAGCGCTCCGCGACGCCATCATGCGCGCGCTGATGGAAGGGCTGCTGTCAGACGCAGAGATTGAAGCGCTTTCCGATGAGCGCGGCGGGCTGAACGAACAAGCGATTTCCGAGTTGCTCGACCGCCTGATCGAGCGGCTCATCGAAGAAGGCTATATCTCGCTGAGCGAGGGTCCGCCCTACCAACAACAAGAGACGGGATTCGCTTCGAAAGCAGGGCGGACCGGTAAGCCCACCGAGCGTAGCGTCAAGTTCGAGATGACTGATAAGGGCCTCGACTTCCTCGGATTCAAGGCGCTAAAGGAACTGATCGCGTCGCTTGGGAAATCGTCTCTCGGCCGCCACGACACCAATCAGCTCTCGACCGGCATCGAGGCCAGCGAAGCTCCCAGACGCTACGAGTTCGGCGACACGCTGAACCTGGACGTAAGCGCGACGCTTCGCTCAGCCATTCGGCGCGAAGGGCTGGGTGTTCCGATCAATCTCGAGTACGCGGATCTGATGGTTCATCAGACTGAGTATCAAAGTTCGTGCGCTACAGTATTGATGCTCGACTGCTCTCACTCGATGATTCTCTACGGTGAAGACCGGTTCACACCGGCGAAACGAGTGGCGCTGGCGCTGACGCATTTGATCCGAACTCAGTACCCGGGTGACTCGCTGCGAGTAGTGCTCTTTCACGATTCCGCCGAAGAGATCCCGCTTTCCGCCGTGGCTCGAGCGCAAGTCGGGCCGTATCACACCAACACCCGTGAAGGCTTGAGGCTCGCGCGCCGCATCCTTATGTCCCAGCGGCAGGACATGCGCCAGATCATCATGATCACCGACGGAAAGCCCTCGGCGATGACGATGGAGGGCGGGCGAATCTACAAGAACCCGATGGGTCTGGATCCGATGATTTTGCGCGAGACGTTCCGCGAAGTAGCAGCCTGCCGCCGCAGCGGGATACTGATCAACACGTTTATGCTTGCCGATGACTACTACCTGGTTGACTTCGTCAAACGGGTGACCGAGATCTGTCAGGGCAAGGCTTACTTTACGACGACCGTAACGCTTGGCCAGTACGTTCTGATGGACTACCTTCGGCGGCGCACCCGCAGGATACATTGACCTTCAAACTGTTCTCATGGGGTAACGGTGAGACTTTTCGGGCCGTAACAGGCCGGCAGTGCTGAACGACTCCGCCAGCGGATGGGCAATTCCCGACGTATCTGCCCCAACCCCAGGAGCAATGCCTGAGCGCTTTCGGAGAAGCTTAGTTGGCCTCTTGCGACTCTCGGGCACTCAGCGTTATTCTTGCAGCGATCCAACTCGGGCTTCAAAAAAATAGAATGGAAGTCGTTCCTCTTTCCGTCACGGGTAGTATAGGGCAGTGCTGCAAGGCCGCGTATTTGTCACCGACCGATTGAACAACAGACGCGAGCCCAAGCGAGGTAGTTGATGGCCATGGAGAGGAAGTCGTCCAAGATGAGCAGACTTGCCCTTATTGGGATCACACTGCTGATCCTGGTGGTTCCGTTCGGCCTGTACTACAGCTTCTACGTATCGTCGCAACGGGCTTTCTTCACAAAGCGATCTCATCGGATACTCTCCAGCATAGGAAGCCAGGTCGTCTCGAGGGTGGACGGCCTTCAGAAGGTTGTAAGATACGCTGCCAGCAGACGCTGCGGTGATCCTGGAATAATATCCGACAAGGACAACAACACGTACATTCGTGATCTTGCGAAATATTTCGACGCACGTTCTCCTTTTGGAATCAAACTGCAGTTCGATCAAAGGTCACCGGAGTCTGAGGCCGATGCGACGAAGCTGGAAGGCAGAACCGACCTTCCTATATCGGTCGAGTTCAGACAGGTCGGCTCTGCTCACCGGTTGACGCTCAATTATCTTTACGGCGATCAAGACAGAGAAGAAGACCCGTGTAGTGACGAGGGCTCCAAGAAGGAACTTTTCAAGCCGGGGCGCTTCTCGGTTTCATCCGACACGGGAGAATTGCTGAGACCCGTAGTCGAAAGACTCGTGCGGCACGAAAGGCGAAACGCCGGCGAGGACCTCTTCGACAAGGTCCTGGTGGCCGACTCTGACACAGGCGCAATCATTTTTGAAGAGGGCATGGATGAGGTCCGAATCGTGAACCTCGATGAACTTCTCGGCAAGGGCGCTTCGGGCGCAACAAAGCACAAGAGCGTGGCAGGGCGGGCCGCAGAAGAGGGGTCCGAAGATCGAAGCGACGACAAAACCAGCGATACAAAGCAGCAGAACGACAGCACCACGTCCCAGAAGCCGAGTGAAGACGCCGGCCGACAGGGTCTGGGAGTGTCGGCGGTGAGCGAGACCGAAGTGGCCTCGGGGGAGTACAAGCTGTTAGTACAGCCTATTCAGCTCACGGTTGCCAGGTCTGACTCTAAAACCAACCAGGGTTACAAACTGACTGTGTGTGGACTTGTGCGCTCGTCCACCTTTAGCGACAAGACATTCTCATTCCCATACAGTCTATTGTTGGGTTTCATACTGGTGGTGTTGCTGACGGCGCTAAGCGTCCCGCTGATCAAACTGAAACTGTTGGGTCCTAAAGACGATTTGCGGAAGGCTGACGTTGTGCGCACGGCGGGTTCGGCATTTCTCGGCATTGCGTTGCTTACGCTGACTCTCTTGGACGGTCATGGGTACCTCACGCTCGAAGGCCAACTGGACGACCAACTTGCACTCCTCGCAACCGACATCGATCGCAACTTGAGAAGTGAGCTAGCTGGCGTTGCTGATGAATTGGACGCTCTCAATCTCGATAAGACAGTTGCCGACGACCTAGAGGCAGCGTGCGAGGCATGTTCGCAAACTCAGCAAAGTCGCGAGGATATTCTGGATATCCACGGCGTGGTGGACCCTGGAGCGTCTACATATCCGTACTTCAACTCAGCAATATGGATGGCGACGGAGTCGGGCGAGCAAAAGATCAAATACACGACCAGATCCGAGCAAACGGCATTCATTAATGTTTCGGGTCGGCGGTTCTTCAAAGACGCTAAAGCGAAGAAGCTGTGGCTCATCAGCGTGCCGCAACACGATCCGCTGTCACTTTGTCTGGAGCCGCTCAACTCCCGGACCTCGGGCGAGAACGTAGCGGTCGTTTCGAAGCTGACGCCCCGAGGCGATTTCGTGTCGGCCGTGGACACCAGGCTAATGTCGCTGTATGGGCCCGTGCTGCCCGCGGGCTACGGGTTCTGCGTAATCGATAGCTCTGGGCTTGTGCTCTTCCATTCAGACGAGGTGAAGAACCTGGAGGAGAATTTTTTTGAAGAGTGCAACAACAACAAAAACCTTCGCGCAGCGGTGCTGACTAGGCAGCAGGAGACGGTGGACACGAAGTACGTCGGTCGCGCGTACCGAGTGCTAGTTACTCCAATTCAGGACCTTCCCTGGACACTGGCTGTCTTTCGGAACACGGAGATTCTTGGAACCACTAACCTCGAGATCGTTACTCTCACTGTGATCGCCTTCTCAGCCTGGTCATTACTGCTTGTTGTCGGAATTGCGCTGGCGTTCTGGTTCAGATCAAAGCCCTGGCTTCCCGGGCTTTGGCCAGACGGCGACAAGCTTGAATGCTACAAGCGAGTGCTGTTCGTCAATTGCGCGCTGTTCATCGTGTTTCTTCTTCTAGTGACCTTCGACAGGGGAGGGTGGCTTATCGCCTGGGGGCTGATTTTTCCAATTCTCGCAATCTTGCACTTACTACTGCTTTTCGAGAGGGAACCGACGAAGCCGACTGGCGAGACGCCCGGTCAGGAACCGACGAAGCCGACTGGCGAGACGCCCGGTCAGGAACAGACAGGGCCGCTAAGCAAAATCTCGCGTCGAATACAAACGAAGGTGCATGAATGGCTTGCCGACTTCCGAAGAACCTATGTGTTGGCGCTCGTCTCTTTGCTGGTACTTGCCGGCATGGCGCCTACGGTCGCGTTCTTCAAGCTTTTTCGTGATAAACAGGTTGGCATTTTCTTGAGAAACGGTCAGCTCTCGCTTGCGCGTGGGCTCGAGAGAAGAGAGGAAGCGGTGCGGAGCCACTACTCGTCGTTGCTCGGCTCGCTGAAAACCGGAGCAGTCGAAAAACAGGCCAGAGCTGTGGCGGCCGCAGAAGAGGCCAAAGCTACGGGAGCCGCAAGCGGGGCCGATGCCAGGGAACTCACAAGACTTGCCGATGACGCGGCAGCCGCAAAACAGGCCTATGCCGAGGCAGTTGCTCGAAGGGATTTCGTCAGCGAGAGAACTGAGTGGTTTATCTTCAAGAGACTTCGCTTGAGGTGGGACGTTTACGAATCGTTCTTCTTCGGCACGGAGTGGATTGACACAGGAAGTCGGGGAGCACCAACAGGCCAAGAAGGCCGCGGCTCGCCGGACAACGGACCACTGGCGTGGTTTCTGACGACATTCAGCCCGCTCTACAACGAAACAGGCGTCGACACCGCTTGGCTAGCGCGAGGCAAGTCCTACGACAACCACTGGGAGTCGCCGGAGAAGAGCGATCGTCTGACCCTTGTCCTGCGGTCGACGACGAGTAGAACGACCGGCGAAGATAAGGACAAAAACGAAGAGCACACGTGGGCGCTGGCGTCAATAACTCCCACGGTCACAGGCGTCGCAATGCCTCTCTGGTGGTTGCTGTTGTTTTTGACGGCAATGATGCTGGTGCTTTGTTACGTCGTTGCGCGTTTCGCGGCTCGGCGGTTACTGCTGCTCGATCTGGAGACACCCATTTCAAAATCTGATATTCCGGCGCCGGATAATCGGAACTTCCTCGTGATCAGTCCGCCGCCTTTGGATCACAAAAATGTGCTTGAGGGCAATCCGGATCGGACCGTCGACCTGAGCAAAACTAGCGCGGAACAATGGTGGAAGGAGGAGATTCAACTTTCGAAACTGCACGGATCGACAGTTCTCATTGACCACTTCGAGTTCTACAGAGACGACCCTTTCTGGAACGAGCGCAAGCTTCGTCTCGTGGAGAACCTGCTGAGCGACGGCAACCACGTTCGGATCATGTCGGCGGTGGACCCGCTCAGCTTCCCACTTACCAGGACACAGAGGGCCAGTGAAAGCAGTGTCAGCAACGCTGAACCGAATTCCCAGAGAGACGTCGAGCGCTGGGCTGTAACACTTGCTTCGTTCGTCCGCAGATTCGGGTTCGATCAGACAGACAGCCGGACCGACCCAGCGCAGAGTGTCACACCAAATGCTCCCGGCAGAGGGCCTGTTGGGCGTGAATTGGCTGACGAGTTGGTTGCCAAGACGGGTGATCGGGCGGAGGCCTACTATCGAGCAGTGTGGTCAACCTGCTCGCCAGGGGAAAGGCTGACATTGTGCCAGGTAGCGCAGTATGGGTTGGTCAGCCGGTTTGACCCCGACCTTCGAGGGTTGATGCAAAAGGGCCTCATACGGTGCAAACCTTCACCGCTGATGAATCCGAGTTTCCGCCGGTTTGTGATCGGAGCGTCGGCGGCGGAGGGCGTGCTCGCATACCGCGCCGAGGTTGAGAGTAGCTGGGAGAAGTGGAAAGTGCCGATGTTGCTGGTACTATTGGGAGTGATAGCATTCCTATTCGCTACCCAAAGAGATTTGTTTGATTCAACCTTAACGTTGGCGTCGGCGGTGACCGGAGGAATTCTGGCCTTTCTAAGGCTGGTTGGAATGTTTAGCAGAGACAAAACAGGCGCCACCTAAGCGTGAGGTTAATGAGTGAGGCTCGCTTATGAAAACAACAAGGACTCCAAGGGTGCGTGAGCTTGATTTGTTATTGTCGATAGGATCGCGGCCTTGGCCGCTCGCGTGGCTCGTTGCGATCTTGGCTCTGATAATGATTACGACGCTCGCAGGCTCCGGGCGTACAAGCTTCAGGAGGGCGGATGCGGCGGCGCAAATACAGTCTCAGTCCTCGAGGTCTTGCCTGCCGATTGGGAAACCACAGCTCTGCGATGGACTGTGCCAGCCGGGCTACTCGACCAGGTCTATGCCTCGACTTAGCCCCGAGGGCGGGAGATACGGCTGGTGTGAAACGGACCCTGCGTATCATAGGCTCATGTGGACTTCAAACGAAAATTATTCCGGCAGTGATTTCCTGGTCTGCGGTTACGAGTTCGACAGGAAGTTAAAAGGAGTCAATGAGGTCTACCTGGATTTCTCGGGTGGATTCATTTCGGGCTCAGGTGGAGGAAAACTGATACTCGCCGTCTATGATGGCAATCCCCCGGAGGCTCTCTTCAGAAGCAACGACGTCGAGAAGGAAGTCAAGCAGTCGTCGCCGCGCTACTTCAGAGTGTGGACTGGCGGAGCTGCGATCCCGGGACTGCGCATGGCGGTTAAGTTCGTCAAGCGCGTCGACCGGTGCTCAGTGGTTCTGGTTGGCATGGACTCCTCACGCAATGGCAGCGTGGCAATTCGTCTCAATGGCTTGCGGGTGTCGACCAGACCGTCGGCGTCAGCCACGAAGACTAAGTAGTGCAGGAATAGCACCTCAGATGTATCGCAACCACCCGAATTAGAACAGCCACAGTTCGGGTCTCAGAGCCTGCCAAACCTTCTGCGCCAGGATCAGGCCTATTGATTGGCGACCGAAGCTGATGCGTGCAAAGCCAGTCATTCCCTGACGCAACATCCCATCTGAGTTCTCAATCAAGACCTCCACCGGATAGAAGCGCTGGGCGTATTGATTCGGAATTGGCTCGGCGTTTATCTTCGAGACTCGACCGGTGAACACTCGCCCGGGAACAGTCTTCAGCTTGAAGCGCACCTGGCTGTCGAGTCTGACGCTGGCGATCTCGCGCTCGCTCACATCAATCTTGAGGAGAAATTTCCCGATCTCGCCAATGCGGCAGATCTCTTCTCCCCGGCTGTAGCGGCGGCCAACCATCTTGCGCAGATCGTCACCAAGCACGACTCCCGATTTCGGCGCCACTATGGCCATACCTTCGGACTCGCGCCTTAGGATTTCGTGTCTTTGGCGGAGGGATTCGAGCTGCTGTCGATTCGAATGTAGCTCCGCGATCAGCGACTCGAAGTTTGAGCGGGCGGCGCGTGCTTCAGTTTCCGCCACAAGCGAATTGGTCTGGGCGCCAGTCGTTAGCCTGCGATGGTCTACAAGTGCTGCTTCAAGCCGCGCACGGGCGGCGCGGAGTCCAGCCTCGCTCAGACGCGCTTCGGCGGCGGCGCGGTCATAGAGCTGCTCTCCCACCAGCCCCTGATCCAACAGCTTCTTGTATCGATCCACCTCTCGGCGATTGTGCTCAAGCTCGATCTGCTTCAGCTCTATTTCAGATTGAAGAATGGCGAGCGAGGGCGGGAGCGGCTGTGAGCTTGATGATCGCTGCTCGCCTGCGCCGGTGTCAGCCTTTGCGATTTGGGTCGACTCATCCTTGAGCTCGCTTGCGAGACGCTTGCGGTCAAACTCCTTGAAGTTGGCTGAGAGCACAGTCTCGCTTCGCACGCGCAGCTCTTCCTCTATTCTCGAATTGTTGGTGTTGAGTCGGTCAATTTCGGCGCTGAGTTGTGTGAGCCGGTCTTCGATGTCAGGGTTTGAGAGGCGCGCGACTCTGGCTCCATCGGCGACGGCGTCGCCTGGCTGTACATAGATTTCCGCCAGCACGGCGTCTGTGTTCGCGCGAACAACTCCTTCGCGCTCCGGTGGCAACAGCAGAGAGCAGTCGCTGCCCGTAGCGGCTTCCCAAGGCGCGATCAACACCGCAATGACGATCAGTGCGAACCCAAACTTGATCACTCGGCGGCGTTTTGGCATCCATTTCCTTCGAACCGGGCTTTGCGGATGTTCCTGTTCGGAAACGGGCTTCTCCATAACTTGTTGTGCTGACATCGTCGGTACTCCTTCGATCGTGCTCGCTGCTCGCTTCAAAAGGTGCCTTCGCACGGCTGAAGCGAGAAGAGCGCGTCCTTTTGCCAAGATCGGCTTCCACCATCTTTCCGTGAGTAGCGCCGCCAGAAGCATCGTTAGCAGCACTCCGAAAAATCGCAACCCGTCCATCAACTCGCCGCTCACCCAGCCGAGGATGAGCCAGATCAGGATCCCTGAGTAGAGAATCGAGCAGACCCAGTAGCTGAGATAAAGCAGAGGCCTCTGGGAATCCGCTTTTCTCTCTCTTGGTTCGCCCAGAAGACGAGCTAACAGTGACCGCGCGTAATCAGAGGAACGACCTTGCAGATTGACGACTCCGAGCGCCTGCGAAAGCGCGTAGTAGCCGTCGAGCTTTATCAGAGGGTTGCAGTTGATAAGGATATTGAATGACCCGCCGATGAAAACCAGCAGCGAGAGATCCGCCAGCAGCGTGTAGGGCGTCGCAATAAGCCACAATAAACCACCGAGCGTGCTCACTAAGAGTTGCCAGTAGATCCCGGCGAAGATAACCGACATCCGCTCGCGCTTGCGGCCCATGCGGTAGATGTCCGTAACGTTGCAATAGAAGGCCGGCAAGACGTAATAGATCAGCAAGACACCCATCTCGCGCACATCGCCGCCGAAGTGCTTGCAGGCCAGTCCGTGCGCAAACTCGTGCAAGGCAGTTACCGTCAGCGTTATTCCAAGGATCGCTACAATGCCATATTCGCGATATAGGTATGATGTGTATGTTGAGACTTCATCTACTCGAGTGAGCATCCAGAAAGCGACGAACATCATCGGGAAGAACGACGAAATGATAGAGGTCCTGGTGAGCGCCCAGCCAAAAACCCGGTCGAGCCACGCCAGCAATTTGTCAGGATTGAAAAGGCGGAATCTGATGTACAGCCCGCGCTCACGCTGGTGAGCCGCGATCGGGTCATCCGTACCGCCGTGAGCTAGCAGACCGAGTGAATCGAGTTTGCCAAGGAATCTCACAAGCGCCGGTAGCGAGACGCGCGGACCATTTGATTGAGGTCCGCCGCTGGCGACATCCGAAAGCGTGAGCGCGCCGTCGAACTGACTCAGGACTCTGTACTCGGGCTGCTTGAGGATAAAGTAGCGGGAGGTCGCGGCGTTGCGCACGACGTAACGCGCGACCCCCGCTTCGATCTGTTCGGTGATGTCGACTTCTTGAGCGAGCCGAGGCGGGTACAGGCAATATGGTCCGGCTTGTTGTTCTTGCGTGTCCATAACGATGTGCGTACGAAGGGCGCGGTGGCGTCGAATCTTGGCGGATCATCCTGTCGCTGTTGTGCTTCGTGGATGATGCGTTTCAGTTCACCGTCACCACGCCCTTCGCAGGTTTCGTTTTGATTCTTAGGCGGTAACTACCACTGCCGGTGCGACCACCTCTTCCACTTCTTCGATTTCCAACTCGAAGATGACTCCGTCTTCGACTATCTTGATTTCGTTTCGCATCATGGTCTCCTTTGTAGTTCTTATTCTCTGTGACTGGGTTGTCACGGCAACCTAAGAGCAGCTTTACAACCCTTGTCTTCTTGCGTCCCTAGAGTCGGCAATGTGCGTGCCGCGGCAAAGGAGAGGATATGATTAGCTACGGGATGTGTGAACTCAGCAACTTAGCAGATTGAGGGACTGACGGGCAGAGGGGATAGATATGTGAACCCACTACACACTATCGAGAGCGCGGCTGTAAGTGGCATCAAGGCGGAGGTTATTGGAGTTGTGTACCAACTGTCCTTGCGTGTACCTGCTACACACTCAGACAATTTCGTAGTTCTGGGCGGACGTTTGTAGCTTAGGCGTTAGGGAAGCCAGCTTCGAACGTGAAGGCCGTACCGCCAGACTTCTTAACTCGGCGCTTTGGTATGCTCGTTCCCAACGGTGAGGAATGCCAGATCCGACATCGTGCCAACGCAATCGATGCCAGCCGTCCGTGCGGCTCGCAGGAGCTCCTCAAAGCTGTCTCCGTCATCCGGGTTGGTCGCCGCCCCCACGCTAACGGAAGAATCGTGAGCCAATCCTGCCATCACGATCTCTCTTCCGATGCGGCTGCATACCTCGGACGCTTCAATCTGCCCGCTGTCAGGCAGTAAGGCGATCAAGGAGGCACTCTCGTAGCGCGCGACCAGGTCGGTCTCACGTACCTGCTTCTTAGTTAGCCTGCACATTTGCGCGAGGGCGTGTTCCCGACCGTTCTCAGCATCGTCGCCGGCAAACCCGAAGTGATTGACATTGACCACGATGAGCGAAAGCGATGTCCCGAGTTTACGGCTAAGCGCCAGCTCTCGCTCGAATTGGGTGATCAGCGCCCGTTCGTTGGCCATCCCTGCGGCCGAATCGGTGAACGAGCCTCGCTGAGCCTGTTCGAAGGTGAGCGCATTGCGGATAGCATCCGACGCAGGCTGCGAGATCGATTCCATCAACTGTATGTGCTCGCTTCCGTAGGCCGCGATCTCTGTAGAATAGAGCGCGATTGCTCCGAGGGGCTCGGCGTTCTTTATGAGCGGGAACACAACCACGCCTTTATAGGCGCTCGCGGTTTCTGCGCCCAGGAACCCGAGGTCGAGCACGGGATTCGTGTTATACATAGGGCGTTGGTTGGTTATCACCCATCCAGTGATTCCTGCCTCGGCGGGCATTCGCCGCTTCATGAATCGCTCGGCGTGCAGCCCGGCGGCGTGGACTATTTCAAACTCTGATCGGGACGCGTCGAACAAGACGATTGCGCAGGTGGTAAACGGAATAAGCTTCGAGAGCCGATTCGTGAGTATGGCCAGGGTGTCTTCCAGCGAGAGAATGCTCGACAGCGTGCGAGACATTTCGTACAACGCAGTCACTCGTTGATTGGTCTCGGCGATTGAGTTGAGAGCCGCGGTAGCCCGGTCGACCTGAGGCGCCGCGTCGAAACCGGCGGCTGGACGCGCATTTGCCATCGCCGCGCTTTCCACCCTGGTGGGCTTGTTTGACGGCGGTGGCTTGAAGTTCACGGCTTCAATTTCAAGTTGATCGGCCATCGCCAGGAATGTTTTCACCAGACTTGGATCGAAGAAAGTGCCCGCGTTTTCCTTTATGTATGCGAGCGCTGCTTCGCGAGTCATCCCGGTCTTGTAAGGCCGGTCGGAGCGCAGCGCATCGTAATTGTCCACGAGCGTGAGAATGCGTGCGGTAATCGGGATCCCTTCGCCTTTCAGACCATCGGGATAGCCGCGCCCGTCCCATCGCTCGTGATGGTGCCGAACGATTGGCACGACTGGATACCGGAAGTCGACGTTAGAGAGCATGTCCGCGCCGATGATTGTATGCACCTTCATCTGCTCGAACTCGTGCTCGGTTAGCTTGCCGGGTTTGTTCAGGATGTAAGCGGGGACTCCGATCTTGCCGATGTCGTGAAGCAGCGCGCCTGCCTTGAGCGCTTCGATCTCCAACTCGGACAGCCCGACAGCTTCACCCATCCTACGCGCGAACAGCTTTACTCGCTGGATGTGATCGTGAGTGACGTCGTCTTTTGCGTCGATCGCCATCGCCAACATTTCAAGGATCGAATCGTAGACGCTCGTGAGTTTCTGATAGTGGCTTTCCTGTTCGCCGAGCTTATCGTGGTATGTCTTGAATGTGTAGTAGATGACAATCGGGATGGGCATCAGCGCGAGCATTATCATCCCAGTTGTAACAATGCCAGAGTGAACAAACGAGTAGTTAGTCAGTCCCGCCACAATGGCACAGGCCAAAAGTGATACCGGTTCCCAAGGAAACGTATCTCGAATCCTTTCCTTAATGCTAAACAGAGAAGTCACCAGCGACTCGATTGTCAGGAGCGCAAACTGCACGACATAGTATGCAAGGGCCATCGCGATGATTGGTACCGCGACGATTACCACCCTCTTACTCGACCCGCCTACAATCTCTAAGGATGACAGGCTAGTTGTAACGGCATAATAAACCTCACCCGAAGCGTAGACCGACATGGAGATGTTAGAAACATTGATAAGATAGTTAGTCGGCTTAAGCCTAAGTCGCCAGCATGAGAGACACATGTCAACTGCGCCGAGCACGGCAGCGTGGTATGGGCCCAACGTTACCACCGCAAGAAATGTAAGCGCCTCCGGGAAAGAAACACCGGTGCCTTTCTTGAAGAAGTCCAGCGTATGCTGAGCGGAGGTTTTCGCGACGATCAGAGCTAGGAACAACCACACCATAAGCCGTTGGGAGCCGCCAGTCGCTACCGCTGCCGTCCCCCTGGCAAGGAGAAAACCACCTACCAGGGTCAGGCAGACGAGTAGAATCATGCCCTTCGCGGTGTATCGCTTCAGATCGTCCTTGAACCACTCCATAAGTAATTTCCGCGCTTTGAGTATGCCAATAGAACAACAGTAGAGTGTCCAGCGCTGGGTTCTTTTCAAACGTGATGCCGCTCGAACACGAGGGATTCTTATTCACGCAAAGGCGACGCTTATGTGGGATTCTTGATTGGCATCGGGCGGGCCATTGTTCAGTCAGCCTGACCGCAAGCGGGGGGTGAAACAGTCATTCTGATGATATGAGGTAGTTCGAGCTCGCGAGGCCGACTCGATGCAGCAGGCTCGCAAACCTCGGGTCCCCCCGCAGGTTGTCCAGCCGTGGATCAACTCCTAGCAGACACAGGTCCGCGTCACGTTCGGCATAAGCCTTCTCGAGCCAGTGAAACGCCTTATCGTTGTCTCCGAGGGCAGTGTAGATCAGTGCGATCAAAGCGGGCTGCACTGGACGCTCTGCGGACAGGCATCTCAATTCATCAATAGCCTCCAGAGCTTCTTCTGTCCTTCCAGCCAGCGCATGAACGCGCCCGAGACAAGTCACAAACTCGGGCAGGTTACCAAGCACGCTTTTTGCCAGCTGATACTCAGTTACTGCTTCTTGGTAATCTCCCTTTGCCTCATAAGCGAATCCAAGAAAGGAATGCGCTAAAGCGAAGCCAGCGTCTAGCTCAAGCGTTCTATGGAACCGCTCAATTGCTTGGTCGTATCGCCGCGCCAAGTAGAATAGCGACCCCTCACTGGACTCTATGATAGGGGAAACTGGATCAAGCGTCTGTGCTCGCTTAATCTCTACGAACGCTTCATCAAACTGTCCTATCTCTGATAGATAAAGAGCATACCAACAGTGCCCGATTGCGTAGTTCGGGTTTAGCTCGATGGCCCGTTTGAGTTCCTTCTCGGCCGCTGACCAAGCCCATTGCCGAGTCCTGAGGTGGCCTAGCGAAGCGTGCGCCTCGGCAAGCTGATCGTCAAGCTCTAGGGCGCTCAATATTGCCCCTTCAGCGTTCAGGTACGACTGTTGCGATGCAAGCGTGTAACTGCCGAGCACGATGTGGCAGCCGGCAAGTCCCGTATAAGCTAGTGCGTACGTCGGATCGATTGCGATTGCGTGTTCAAAGTACTTGATGCCTTTCTTGCACCCTTCGGTTGTTCTCTTCTCTAAGAAGTAGCGGCCCTTCAAATACGCCTCGTACGCTTCCGGGCTTTCAGTGTATCGCTTTGCCAACGCCCTCTTCTCTTCACCAGTCAGTTTCGGCGCGAGTGCCTTTGACACTTGTTCAGAAATCGAATCTTCCACCGCGAAGATGTCCGTGAACCTCTCGTCGAATTTCTCTGCCCACAGCAGAACGCCATCACCTACGTTCACGAGCTGCACCGTCACTCGTATGCGCTTGCGCGATTTCTGGACGCTTCCATCGAGCACCCATTCAACGCCCAGTTCTTTCCCCGCCAAAACCGGGTCTTGCGCTCCATCGTATTTGCAGACCGAGCTAGTCGGCCGAACAATCACCCGCCTCAGGCTGCTGAGCCTGGTTATCAGCGCATCTGCCATTCCCAGACCCAGATATTCAACGCCTGTGGCCCCAATGGGCTTGAACGGGAGCACGGCGATCGTCGCCCGGCTCGCCCCCGCGTAGCCGTCTGAAGCGCTAGCCGTGCTCGAAAGAGCGCCAACAAGGCCGTCCCTCTGCCGCGATGTCCTCTCCTGCGATGCTTCAGTTACGCACGCCACAAAACGATAGCCCCGTCGCGGAACGGTCTCGATGTAACGATGCCCGTTGGGATGACCACCTAACGCCTTCCGGATTTCGAAGATGCTAACTGCGAGGTTGCCTTCCTCGACAAAGCTGTCGGCCCAAACCTGTTTCATGAGTTCATCTTTGCAGACTAGGCGACCGCTGTTTTCGACAAGCACGGCCAACACGTCAAAGATCTTCGGTTTCAACGGCAGAGTCTGTCCGTCTCGCAGCAGGACTTGCTCCCCGGTGTCGAGTTGGAACGGCCCGAAGCTGTAAAGGCGTCTGCTCATATCGCGTCAACCAAGTTAAGACTTCTCAGACCTTTTTCAATAACCAATCTAATCTTCCATTTAGAGACTTCGGCGTTTACCCAGGAGTACCATCCGGCGCGAACTGAACCAAACCATAGCTACACAGGCAGAAGAGAGAGACCGATTACGCGTGCATTGTAGTACCTCGCACTTCACCTCGCAAGCCTAGGGTTTGAAGCGACATCGTGACCACCGTTTTGGTATAGCCGGTTTGGCCAGGGGAATCGATCCTTGACAGAAAAGAGAACAGCTCGAGAGGGGTCACCCATCAGAGGGCCATTTCAAGTACCAATTCAGACTTCCTTCAATGGTTGCTCGGTACATTGAGAGGGACAACATTACACCGCGTTGACGGTCGGGTTGGCGCCGCCCCTACAGTCCTGCCATTCTGGGAGGAGATCTTCTCGGCCGGCGTCGTCGCTTCCTGAAAATAGTAAGCCAGACAGAGTTGCAGGGTCGACATGGTCTGAGCGCTAAGAACTCGCCAAGAACTAATTAATCTTCCATTAAAGACTTCGCGGGGATCTACGTGTACTATCCGGCCCGCAGTAACACCGGCTTTAGCTCCGGCGACGCGCTCATTGTAGTTCCGAAGACGGCAACCGAGAAGCAGACAACTTCTTTGAGAACTGCAACCAATCGCGTCAAATCTCGGTGCTCACTCACGCTAGGAGGCGATAGGGCGCGAACGGTAAAGGTCGACCTTGGGCCGCGCTGCGCCATCAGTAGAAAGGAACGGTCGGCGAAGTCTCGCGGGCTTCGGCTCCGCTCAGCTCGCTTAGGAGAGCCAGAGCTTAGGATCGGAGTATGCCGAAACGTCGGGTAACACTATGGCAAGACGAGAAAGCAAAAAAGAAGATAGTAAATCGCCACAAGGAAAGACTCCGCAAAAGTATGTTGTCGATGAATGCGAGATTCGCGATTTCGTGGGGAGTTTGAGCGTCCTGGACGTCAGCAGGGCAGCCGCCCGATTTCAGGTTGTTGCCGATCTTACCAGCGGTGCATTCGAAGAGAGAATAGACCAGCTCGACGAGTCCGACCTGGCGTTCATCAAGCGGATCGCTGATGACGACAACAGTGTGCACTATCAGCGGCTGATGACAGCGATCATCGCCGGCGTCGGGAAAGGCCGGCACGGTATCAACGCGTCACATCTGACCGCCCGCCGAGTTGTTGAGTTGGCCTTCAGATGCACGCGCGAATACTTTTCGGCCCTGAATAGTTACAGGCGTAACCTCAGATTTACGCTGCTTGATCGATCATCCACCCCACGCAGCGCAAGGAGGCAGTCGGTCCGAAGACTGGTGAGCCATCAGTGACAAAAACGAAACTGATGCTCCGAAAACCTCACTTGAGAATGAGCTCGACGGTTCGTCACGCGGCTGGCTTTCCCAATCTCACCAGAAAGCCCTTCTGGAGAGGTAATCTACCTCCATTCGGGTTGAACGCCGCTATCAGCCAACCAGCAGCGCAACGATCTTTGGACGGCGGCGCGCCTGTGCAATGTCTAGAGGTGTGTTGCCGCCGTTGTCCTGACAGTTTGGCTCGCCGCCTGCATCGAGAACAGCTCTCAACATTCTCTCATTGCCGCGCGAGGCCGCCTGGTGCACAGCGGTCCACCCCTGTTCATCCGCAACATTCGGACTTGCGCCTCGTTCCAGTATCCACATCGCCTGCTTGAACTGGCCCCAGCGAATCATCTGGTTGAGCAGCGGTTTGCCCTCATCTACGGCGCGATCGAGCTTCGCGCCGCGGTCCAATGCCAGTTCTGCAAGTTCCGTGTTGTTGCGCCACAGGGCGGGAGTCAGTGCTTGAGTGGCGTCGGCGCCTCGCTCAAGCAACAATGCAAACACTTCCCTCTGGCCTGAAGAGACTGCGAAGTAGACGGCGTCCACCTCGTGAGCCCAACTCCTCACGCTCGCCTTCACGTTGGCACCGCGATTCAGCAACAGTGTAGCGATCTTTACGAGCGCATCTCGAGTCTTCTCATTTCTCGCGCCAAGCCGCGAGCCCGCCGAGCAGTGAAGAGCAGTCAGGCCGCCTGGGTCACGCGCCTCTGCGAATGATGGGTCTTTCGCCAGAACTTTCTCGACGTGGCGGATGTCACCGAGAGCGGCGGCGACGAACCCGTCCACGACTGCGCCAGCTCGCCGCAACTCGGCGACGTAAGCGGGCTCTCCGACGAACGCCGCCGTGATGATCGCGCGAGTAGCCGGCCATCCGCCGAGTTGTTCCGGATCGGCGCCATGCGCGAGCATCCACTTCAAACAGGCGAGCCTTGAATCTAGGTCGCCCGACCGTTCAGAGTGAGGTTCCTCTTGAATCACCGCGTGGAGAGGACGGTAGTTGCGCCAACTCGCGTTCAGATCGGCGCCGTGCCTCAGAAGAATATCGAGCGCTTCGGTCCAACCAAGTCGAGCGGCTTCGACAACTGCCTGCGGAGAGCGAGCGGTCTTGGGCTCACTGCGGACCGCGGCTCTAACCTTGGCCAGATCACCCGAGCGTAGAGAGTCAATCAGGTTCTTGAGATTCGTCCTTGCCATGCTCTGATCTCACCAATCGTCTGCACGAGCCCGAATAGAGGTTGCTGAGTTGAGTAAGTTACTCGGAATGCAGCGACATCGTAAAGCTGTGCTCGCCTCGATCCGGAGCGCGCCAAGGTAGAGTCACTCTCTGAACTGAAATGGGCTTGCACACGGCCACGAAGATGTGGTAAGAAAGAACAACTGAAAGCAGCAATTGAGGTGCCTCCTCAATTCCTGAAGTGAGCGGAATGGTAGAGGACGAGATGCTGGATGTGCAGATCTCGTCCTCTTTTTTTCTTCAGGAGCCCTTCCGACGCTAAGACAGCCACAATTCACTCACAAGGTGGCGCGGCTCGCGTTCGCTAGCAAGCCGGCCGAAGAAATCCGCCCTGACCTTTCGCTGATGTAGATCTACATGATGAAGGGCATTTGCGGCTTGTAGCTCGCGGCTCATATAATCGCCTGCGAAGAATGTCAACTCACCGCCATCGGACTACGAGCGACTCACATTCGGGCTCCGCCGCTGAGCAGGCAGGTCCCTGGACGACAGCGAACCTATTAACGTTCTTTCGGATCGCTCTTATGTTTCCATTTTTATACCTTGTCGGCGAAGGACGCTTCGGGGTCGCGCTCGCGGTTTTCTTCCTCGCGAGTCTTACTGACTTCGCTGATGGGTACGTTGCTCGAAGATATAAGCAGCAATCTAGTCTGGGCCGGTTCCTGGACCCACTTGCGGACAAACTGCTCACAACCGCCGCTTTTGTAGTTATGGCAGTACCCCACCAGGGATTCCCTTCGATTCCGGTCTGGCTCGCGGCAGCCGTAGTTGGCCGGGACCTCATAATTGTCCTTGGCTCACTGGTTGTCTATCACTTGACGAAGTTCAGAGACTTCAAGCCAACCCTGTTAGGAAAGATCAACACATTCGTAGAACTCGGCCTAATCGTGTGGTTTCTGGTCTTTCACATTACGGGCAAACTCACATTCCTCTTGCCCTTTCTCTATGGGATAGTGCTCGTGTCCCTCGTCGTTTCGGGAGCCGAATACGTGTTACAAGGTGTGAGGATCGTCCTGGAACATCGCAAAAACACCGAAGCCCAGCGGTAGCCGGCGCTGGAGAGCGCCCAGTTCTCGCGCGCTGCCGGGTCAGGGACCAGTCAAACAAGCGAATCTCCCTCACGGGTCCAACCCAGATCCGAGCAGACCAACTAAAGCTAGAATTGTTGAGGTGATGATTTATAAAAAACTTGACAGCGTCACGCTCAGATATTAAGATCTAGACTTGGATTTCAACTTTTCCGGAGGCATTAGCAATGGGCAAGATAATAGGAATTGACCTCGGTACAACCAACTCGGTTGTCGCGGTGATGGAGGGTGGCGAGCCGATGGTGATCAATAATTCGGAGGGTGCCCGAACCACACCTTCCGTCGTAGCATTCACCAAGGACGGCAATCGCTTGGTCGGGCAGGTTGCAAAACGCCAGGCGGTCACCAATCCCGAAAACACGGTCTACTCGATCAAGCGTTTTATGGGTCGCCGCTTTGACGAGGTGAACGAAGAGATGAAGATGGTGCCATATAAGGTCACCAGGGCTGGCAACGATGTCAGAATTTTTGCCGGCGACAAAGAGTGGTCTCCGCCGGAAATCTCGGCAATGATTCTCCAGAAACTCAAACAAGCTGCCGAGGACTATCTCGGCCAAAAAGTGACTCAGGCAGTCATAACAGTGCCGGCTTACTTCAACGACTCCCAGCGCCAGGCTACCAAGGACGCGGGAAGAATCGCCGGCCTCGAAGTAATGCGCATAGTAAACGAGCCGACTGCGGCAGCACTCGCTTACGGGCTCGACAAGAAGAAGGACGAGACGATCGCTGTGTTCGACTTTGGCGGCGGAACCTTTGACATCTCGATTCTCGAAGTAGGCGAGGGCGTTGTCGAGGTGAAGTCTACAAACGGAGACACTCACCTGGGTGGAGACAACATTGATCAGCGGGTCATAGACTGGATCATTGAGGAATTCCGCAAAGATCAGGGCATAGACCTCTCGAAGGACAAGATGGCCCTGCAGCGGCTGAAGGAATCTGCAGAGAAGGCAAAGATCGAGCTTTCGTCGACGATGGAGACGGAGATTAATCTGCCGTTCATCACTGCCGACCAGGCAGGTCCGAAGCATCTCGTCATGAAGCTAACTCGCGCGAAGTTCGAACAACTTGTCGAGGACATTCTGCAAAGAACGATTGGTCCTTGCCGCGCCGCTCTCGAGGACGCGGGACTGAAGACCGACAAGATCGACGAGGTTGTGCTGGTCGGCGGATCGACTCGTATCCCGAAAGTGCAGCAGATGGTGAAAGACTTCTTCGGACGCGAGCCCCACAAGGGAGTGAACCCCGACGAAGTAGTTGCCGTCGGGGCGGCGCTTCAGGCCGGGGTGCTCGGCGGGGAAGTGAAGGACCTGCTTTTGCTGGACGTGACCCCGCTCAGTCTTGGCATCGAAACGCTTGGCGGCGTCTTTACCAAGTTGATCGAGCGCAACACCACCATCCCGACGCGCAAGTCAGAAATCTTCTCGACGGCGTCCGACAGTCAGACCTCGGTCGAGGTTCACGTGCTTCAGGGCGAGCGCTCGATGGCAGCGCAGAACCGCACTCTCGGCAAGTTCCATCTGGTAGGCATCCCGCCCGCGCCGCGAGGCGTTCCGCAGGTCGAGGTGACCTTCGATATCGACGCAAACGGCATCGTGAACGTCTCTGCAAAGGACCTTGGTACGGGTCGCGAACAGACGATCACGATCACTGCTTCGTCCGGGCTTGGGAAGGACGAGATCGACAAGATGATGCGCGATGCGGAGTCCCACGCAGAGGAAGACCGTCTGGAACGCGAGCGCATCGAAGCGCGCAACAAGCTCGACGGAATGATCTACTCGACGGAGCGCACGCTGTCCGAGCATCGCGACAAGGTTGATGCTTCAATGGCGACCGAGATTGAAGCCGCAGTTGTCGAGGCGAAGGGCAAGCTGGATTCGACCGATTCCGGCGAAATCAACGCCGCCTACGACCGGCTGGTCAAGTCGTCGCACAAGCTGGCTGAGATCATGTACAAACAAGCTTCGTCGCAGGCCGCGGGTCAAACAGGCGACACCGGCGCATCAGGTGCGGCGGCTGGAAGCGGCGGCGCCGACGATACCGTCATAGATGCCGACTTCGTCGATGTTGATGACAAGAAGTAGGCAGCGCAACGTGATGCGTGACGCGTGATTCGTGATCACAATCTGGGTCACGCATCACGCTTCACGGATCAAGCGTCACCCGTTATGCAAGGTCCTGACTACTACAAGCTGCTTGGTGTGCCGCGCACCGCGAAGGCCGATGACATAAAGAAGGCCTATCGCAAGCTGGCGCGGCGGTATCACCCTGACGTCAACCCTGGAAACAAGAATTCCGAAGATCACTTCAAAGAAATCTCGGAGGCGTTTGAGGTTCTCTTTGATCCGAAGAAGCGCGAGATCTACGACAGCTACGGCTACTATTCCGAGCAGGCGGCCAACGCAGGCGCGCGCGCTCCCATTTTTGACTTTGCCAATTTCGGAGCCGCCAACTTCCGGGACATATTCTCTGAGATCTTCAGCAACGTCAGACCTCAGTCAGCGCAAGCGCGCCAACCCGCGCGCGGCAGCGACTTAGAGTATGCTCTTGGTGTCACATTCGAACAGGCGATGCAGGGCGTCACGACCAAGATCGAAGTCGATCGAAGCGAGGTTTGCGTCGCCTGTCAGGGGCTGGGTGAGACGCCCAGCCGCACCGTAGTCTGCTCCGCCTGCAGCGGCAGCGGCCAACAGACCAGACGGATCGGCGGGCCTTCAAAGTGCGCTTACTGCAGCGGCGCCGGGAAAGTCGCGGCGACCTGCGAGCCTTGCAGGGGCAGCGGAATAGTACCCAGGCGCGAGACGGTCACACTCAGGATACCGGCCGGCGTCGATAAGGGCTCGCGCGTCCGTGTTCCGGGCAAGGGGCACTCAGGGAGCTTAGGCGGACAGCCCGGCGACCTGTACATAATCACCAATGTCGGTGACCACGCGTACTTCAAGCGCCAGGGCGACAATATCTACTGCACCGTGCCGATCACAGTACCCGAGGCAGCGCTCGGCGCAAAGATAGAGGTTCCAACCGTCGATGGGAAGGCGTTGTTGAGGATTCCGCCAGGCACTCAGTCGGGCCAGCGCTTTCGGCTGCGCGAGCGAGGCGCTCCGAGCCTTCGCGCGGGCGGCATTCGAGGGGATCAATTCGTCGAGGTTAAGATTACGCTCCCCACGGTTATAAGCGAAGAGACGAAGGAGATGTTGCAGCAGTTCGCACGCCACAACAAGGAGAACCCTCGAGCTGAGATGGGGCTTGAGTAGAGGGCCGGCAAGGATAACGAATGGCGCAGGTGCTCACGTGGTTGGTTGTTCTTTTGGCGATGGCGCTGGTTGTCTGGGCGCTCGTTCACGAAAACGACCGCAGGCGGCAAAGAACGGTCGAGGAGTGGGAACGCGAGCATGCGGCCGGGCAGGGTAAGATGACTCAATTCATCCAGGCCGGGGCTCTGGGACTCGAGGGGATCCTCATCAGCGAAAAACGCGAGGCGAAGCAATACCAAAAGGACGAAGAGCAGGGAATGACTAAGACCGGCAGCAAAGGCGACGACGCCGACCGAACCGCAATCAGAGAGTGATGGCTAAAGGGACGAAAGCCAAGAAATTCACGATCAGTGTGGTCGCTGAAGAATACGGCGTCCATCCGCAGACGCTGCGTCTGTATGAGCGTGAAGGTCTCATCAAGCCCTCGAGATCGGCCAAGGGCACGCGCTACTACACCGAAGAAGACGTCGAACGCCTCGAGTTGATACTCAACCTTACGCGCGACCTGGGAGTGAACCTCGCAGGCGTGGAAATCATTCTGAACATGCGTGAGAAGATGAACCGCATGCAGCGCGAGTTTGAGAACTTCCTCCAGTACATTCGCGAGAACATCGCCCAGGAGTTGTTCAGCACCGATGAGCGTTCCAAGAGCGCCTTAGTCCCGCGCCGTCGTATCGAGCTTGTGGTCAAGAACGGCGGCCGCGTGGATTGAGGCGATTAGCGCAGGGGCGGGTAGATCACATCTTTTCCTCTTGAGAGAGCAACCAGCATCTAGTGCGAGTGGGCACGAATGTCAACAACTCAAGCCTGACCCCTCGCGGCGCGGTTTTTGTGAGAAGGGGTTGGGTGTGGACAACTCTTTTAAGGGGTTTTTCCTGCTTCGGCTGACTTAGATTTCTCCGCACCTTTCTTTACATGACTCCATCTAATCAAACGAGTGAATGCTCCTGGGTCATCCCCAAAGTATTCAAGTGCGATGATGCATATTCCCATCAGTGCTCCAACGGCGAGAAAAAGTAAGACCCCTATCATACCGCCACCTAAGTCATACATCACAAGGAACGGTGCAGACAGCATCGTACCGAGACAAACAAACTTCAGATAGGACCAATAAAGGCTTAGTAGGTATCGCATCGTTAATCCCTAAAATCTAGTATGACATTATAGATGTACTTTAGGAATGCTAACAAGTGGGCCGTGTGAATCATCCACCGAATAAGGAAATTCCTGTCAAGATCTATAAGCTGCTCAGCAACGAACTCAATAAGCGATATCGACCCCAACATCAGTCCTAATATCAACGTATCAGCCGCAATTTGAAGAATCCGAGTTGCTGTGCGTTCTTTTAGTGAATCTCCCTTCCTTTCAATCTTCGGGCTCGCAAGAGCCCTCGCCAGTAACCTCACAACGAAATATTTTGAGCGTCGGGGCTCGGCCACGCGGGCAACCATATTCCCCTCTACTCGGAATGTCAATCACCCCACTCAACGACCAAGCCCCGATATCAATCACGTTGAAATAGAATGAAAAGAGTGTTTCCTTCTTCACATTTCCGAGGCCGGATCTAGCCAGGCGCCCTGCCCCGCCGATCGAAGCGCTTACACAGGTCTACGAGGTTTTCGCATTGTGTCGCACACACCTCGCGTAGTATATTATGCGCGTCCTGATTCTAGTTGGGATCCTGGGTAGCCAGGCGTCGCTCAGACGCCCTTATCGGAGGTGCTCGCGATGCTCACCAGGATGTCTTGCCGAGTCGTACTCACTCTAGCTGGTTCGTTACTCCTGCTCTTCATAACTTCGGCCGTGGCAATCGCCGATGATCTCGACAACATTGTTTTCGAAGGCGTGATCCGGGACACTGCCGGCGCCGTTATCTCCGGAGCCAAGGTCGCCTTGATTCAGACCGCTACTGGCATCGAGCGGGTTGCAATGAGCAACCGCGAGGGGCGCTTCCGAATCGCAGTCGGCGCGCCCGGCAATTACAAGCTGAAGGCCAGCGCAACTGGATTCAATCAACAGGAGAGTCAGGAGGTCGTTACTACGACCGGCCGCACGTTCACAATCGACCTGACACTCGCGGCTGCCGGGGTGAGTGAGCAGATCACGGTTGCGGCCGCGAGCCCTCCGTTGGTTGACACGAACCGCACTGTTGTCGGTGACACAATAACTCAACGCGAACTGGAAGACCTGCCAATCATCAATCGCGATCCCCTTCAGCTCGTCTTCCTGCTGGGAGGCGTTACGGAAGCCCCATTGTCGACCTCGGAATTGGCTGATGAGGGTCGAGGCGTGTTCTTGCGCGGGACGCCCGAGGAGGCGGGTTCATTCTCGCTCACCGGAGCGCCCGCGACGTCGAACAACATAACCATCGACGGACTCGACAACAACGACGACCGGTCCGCCCGCGAGCGCATTACTCTGAACGTGGATTCGATCGCCGAGGTCCAGATCATCACCAACCAGTACGCGGCGGAGTATGGGCGCGCTTCCGGCGGTCGAATCAACATTCGCACGCGAGGCGGCGCCAACGGCTTTCACGGCAACGCCTCTTTCTATTTCGGCGACGAGTCGCTGAATGCAAACACCTACTTCCGCAACGCGCGGGGTCTTGGCCGCGTGCCTCAGCAGCAACGCCGCGAGGGCGGGGTGTTGTCCGGTCCGATCCGAAAGCAAAGGGACTTTTTCTTTGCCGGCTACGAGCGTTTCGACTTCCCCGACTTTACCGAGATCAGAGCGTTCGTGCCCGTTGCCGCCAATCCGTTGTTTCCTCTGCCGAAGCCCAATAATCCAGTGGCTGCAGGGAGCGAGGTAGGTTTGTTCTCTGAAGAGATTGCAACGTCCGAGAGTACGAATGTCGTCAATGTCCGCGCGGACCTCAACTTCTCACAATCGCACAACGCGGCTGTCAGGTTTGACATGCTGCGCGGCGAGAACGGCCGCGGTTTTCCGGGCGGAACTCGGTTGCCGGAGACGATTCTGATCGAGGGTCGCAACTCAGACTCGATCAGCGTTTCGGATTTCCTTGTTTTCGGGAATCGGTTCGTCAACCAGGGCAAGCTTCAGTACTCGCGGCTGTTGCCTCGCAGCAAGGCGAGCCTGGCTTCGGTTGGCGTCGTAATCAGCTCACCAAGGCTAACCGCCGGGACATTCACGGGCAGCGACTCTGCGCCGGCATTCGCAAGGGAAGAGAAGCGGATTCAAATTCAAGACAACGTCTCGGTCATTGTCGGAAACCATCTTTTCAAAGCGGGCGCGGACGTTCAATTGGTCCGATCGACATTCAACGATCTCTTCGCTACCGGCGGGCAGTTTACTTTCGATACCGTCGATGACTTTCTTTCGAACAACCCGGGCCGCTTCGTCCAGCGTTTCGACACCGAAAGCCGGGTGTCTAATAACGTGGTGGGTCTGTTTATCCAGGATGAGTGGAAGGTCATTAAGAATCTGACCCTGTCTCTCGGCGTGCGCTGGGACGACGAGTCGATCCTCGATGACCGCAAGAACTTCAGCCCGCGCATCGCGCTCGCGTGGGACCCGTTCGGAGGCAAACTGTTTCAGCGGTTCAAGAAGCTGGCCGAGCCTGGCAAGACTGTGATCCGCGCGGGCTTTGGATTGTTCTACAACCGTGCGCTGCTGCGCACGATCGATGACTTTTCTCTGGGCACGTCAACTACCATTGTTGATTCGGATGTAAGCCCACAAGTCCTGGCCTCGATCCGCTTCCCGCAAGCTATCACCGATCAAGCGCTGATCGACAGGTTTGGTTTTGCCGAGACACAATTCCTGCGCCGCATCAGCCCAGATCTCGAAATACCATACACGCTTCAGACGGGTCTCGGAATCGAACGCCAGCTAACAAAGAGCTCGGTTGCCACCGTCGATTACATCTTCACACGGGGCGCGCACCTCTGGCGCGAGAGCAATATCAACGCTCCGGTGTTGCCCAGCGGCTTTCAGAATTTCAGCCAGTATCTTCAGAGCCGCGACTTTGATAACCGGCCCAGCTCGAGCGGCCAGCGCCCGATTTCAGGATCAAGCGTCGACGTCGTGCGCTTCGATGTCAGCGCCAATACTTCGTCGACCTCGGGTGCCATCCAGGTTGAGAACGGCGTGCGAGTGCTGACGCTCGGCCTGAACGCGCCGCGCTCTTCAAACATCACCGCGGCGCTCAACGCGGTTCGTTCGTTAAGGCCCGACCCCTCGCTCACCCAGGTCGAGCTGCTGGAATCGACCGGCAACTCCTTCTATCACGGCGGCGTGGTCTCGTTGCGGTACTCGTTTGGCAGCCGGGCGCATTTTCGAGCCGTATACACGCTTTCAAAGTTCCTCGACGAAGGAACCACTAATACCGCCTCGCCTCAAGACTTGTTCAACCGCAGAGCCGAACGAGCGTTATCGCTTCAGGACCAACGCCACAGATTCACGTTCAGTGGCTCGTTTCAGGTTCCCTACGTCGAGCTGGACCTCGCGCCGATAGTCTCGTTCGGGTCATCAAAGCCGTTCAACATCGGAGCCGGTTTTGATCGAAATCTGAACGACATCCAAAACGACCGCCCGAACTTCATCACAGACATTGGGCGGCCTGTTTGGCGGCGGCCCGGGAACGAAACCGCGGACGACGTCAAAGCGGCGCTCGAGCTTTCACCGATTGGTTCGACCGGGAACTTGCCGCGCAATTATGGCGTGGGGCCCGGCACGCGTTCGATAAGCCTGCGCGCCTCGCGAACGATTGTCGTTCGGGAGCACATCAGAGTTCGTCCCTCCATCGACGTGTTCAATGTGTTCAACAACACGATATTCAGCTTCGGCTCGGAGTTTGTCGATCGCGATGATTCGGACTTTCTGGTGCCGCGGCGCACTCAGCGGCCGCGCACAGTTGTGCTTAGCCTGAGAGTCTCGTTCTGAGAAGGGAGGTGAGTCAATGCTGCTGAAATTCGACCGGAACAATCCGCTTAAGAGATAAGCGGTGAGTTGCAAGGCGAGGAGCCCTGATTCGTTTTGTCCGGAATCACCTGAAAACAGACGGAAGTCTACGCTAAGCCGCCCGTAAGCTTCCGCTCGTCGATAGCGGCTCCCGGAGCCTTGGGCCTCGCCGGCTGCTTGGTCCACTTTGGACGCAGCTCAAGGATTCGATTGCACTTCTCGATTCCCATCCGGGCTCGAGCGCCGTAAGGCTCGGGCGCGTTGAGCGCTTCCGCTTTTTGGAAAAGCTTAAACGCGCGGTCGACGTCTGCAACAAAGAGCGCGACCTCGCCTCCTTGAACCGCGGCCCGCGCGGTTAGCGGATCATCAGGGCAGGCATTGACAAGGCGCTCGTATTCCACCGCCGCCTCGCGGTTCATGTCAGACTCACGCAGATATTCGCAGATAGAAATCCAATCACGCGCGGCAATCCGAGGCGCAACTTTGTTGTCCGGGAATGCAGAGAGCAGACTATCATAAGCGTAGAGCGCCGCCTCTCTATCCTGGTTATCAAGGTGCTGGCGTATAAGCCGTCCGTACATGGCGTTGAGCCGGTCGAAGTTCGCCGACTGTTGATAGACTTGAATCGCCGCCAGCAGCGCGTTCGTGTCGTTTGGCTGCTTGGTAAGATGCGCCCTGAGCTTTCTCTCTGCCATTACCGCGTCACCTTTGTCCAAAGCCTCGAGTGCTTGAGTGACGGCGGGCGCGGCCGAGAACGAAACCATCGCCTCGATCCTGGGATTGATGTGCTCCTCTTCATACTTCGTGAACTTCATCATCAGCGCGAAGCCCGCGCCGAAGACGAAACCGGCAATGTGAACTGAGTATGCGACATTCGAAACCGACCCGGCTTTCTTCTCGAGGTACGGGCGCGCGAATTGTTCTATGAAGTACGCG
Organism: uncultured Clostridia bacterium; assembly: GCA_964548075.1. GTDB lineage: Bacteria > Acidobacteriota > Blastocatellia > UBA7656 > UBA7656 > Onstottus_A. The sequence goes on from CAZJQQ010000008.1 coordinate 156,443, forward strand.
GCCAGATAAACATACCCCGGGCACATCACGATGAGCTTTCTGAAGCCACAGAGGAGTCTGAGCCACCAGACCGGTGTTAATATCGGAATGCAAAGTAACTTGATCCTGGTTTTTGGTAGCCTGAACAGAAAAGCTCCCATAGTCGCCGAGATTGCTCCTGATGCGCCGATCGACGGTACCGTTTCTGGACTGACTAAACTCGATATACAAGAAGCTGCGGCTCCGAGGAGATAGAACCCGAGAAAGACGCCTCGTCCCCACAGGTCCTCGAGGCTGAACGCAACCGCGAAGAAGAAGATCAGGTTGAAGAATAGGTGAAGAGTGCCGCCGTGCAGGAAGGCCGACGTGATCAGTTGATGGGCCTTCCAGTTGCCGTTTGGGGCGAGCCCGTACTTGTACCAGAGACTGTCGTGTGCGGCCTCCTTGAACGTCGTGAGTTTCTGATTAAGCTCCTCACGCAGCCTCTGGGCTTCGATGCCTCTGAGCCATTCCTTGTACTGGGTATAAAATTCCGGCGACTTCTTGAGCTGCTCCTCGATGGCGTCGCCTTCCATCTTGCTTATCATTCCTATTTCCGAGAGCTTCTTTCGAATGTTCTCGTCCGCCAGCAACTCTTGATGTTTTTCAATGAATTGTCCGATGCTAATCCCGAGCTTGCCGAGTTGGTCCTGCTGGGCGCCGACCACCGGGAGAGTAACGTAGAAAACGATCACGTTGACTGCCATGATCGAGAACGTAACCCAGGGCACCCTGCGCACGGTCGAGTTCTCATTGCCTATCGGAATGAAGGAACCTACGATCCCGAGGAAGATGAGGATGAGGATGAAAAGGAGGATGCCGAGCATCGAGGAGATCTCCAGTTGCCAGTAGCGAGTGAGGGGCAGCTTCAGGAGGCACTGATGAACAGCTTCAAAATTGGGACTGAGCGGATGATAACAAAGGCCTATGTGGTGGGCAATAGTATTGTTAGTAAGCGAGAGTCCTGGTCAAATAGCGTGCTAGTTTGGGCATGAGTGTGAGCCCTACGGGTCGTTGCTAACTGGGATCGACTCCGCCGGCGCATCCGCAGCTCTAATAGCCATCGCGGCGGGGATTCGAATCACGTGTTTGCCTGGAGGGGTCACCCCGCGTTGAAGCTCGGGGTTCAGATCCAACAACGTGCCGTAAGAGACTTTTAGCTTTTTTGCCAGCGGCCTGAGATCGGTTTGACTCGCTACCATTCGCGTTTGGTATCGATAAGGATAGGCGCGCGGCATTTCAAATCCGTACTTCTTCGGGCTTTTCGCTATCGTCACAACCGCAAGAATCGCCGGCACGTAGTTGCGAGTCTCCTGCGCGATGTACCCGCCTCGATGCAACCGCCAGAAATCCCGCGAGCCCGACCGAGCGATCGCGCCGTCCACATTTCCTTCGCCGGTGTTGTAGGCCGCCAGCGCTAGCTGCCAGTCGCCCTTGTAGCGCGTGGAGAGCCACTTCAAGTAACGCGCGGCGCTGAGGGTCGACTTCTCGGGATCTGAGCGCTCATCGACCCAGTAGTTCTGTGTCAGGCCAAAACGCGCCCCTGTCGATGGGATGAACTGCCATATTCCTCTTGCTGCTGCCCACGAGTAAGCGTAAGGGTTCCAACCCGATTCGACCTGCGCCAACCACACTAGATCGGTGGGCACCCCTTCTTGTTTGAAAATGCGCTGGGCCATCTCGCGGAACCGCACCGAGCGCAGCAAACCGGCTTCCATCGTCGCGCGTCCGCGGCCCCTTGTGAAGTAATTGATGAACTGGCGAACCGGGAGCGCCGAGGTGAAGTCGAAGTTGAACCGCCCTGCCACGTCTTCTTCATCCGCGGCGCCGACTTCTTCAAGATCTGCGTCTGAGAGGGATGCGAGCTTGTCGAGCGGCGACGGCTCAAATCGCTGCTCGGCAAATCCCCCATCTTTCTGCTCGAGAGCGGCGATCTGATAGTGATTGACCTTCTCGATCAACTCGCGGTAATAAATGCGAAGCTCATCGTCGCTGCGCACATCGATCGACTCGGTCAGGATCGTGTCAACAGCTTCGTCGAACTCGCGCCGGGCAACGTCGTATTGGCCGCCGGTGTAAGCCTTTTCGCCTCGCTGATAGTGTAGTTCGGCTGCGTTGATGATTCTGCGCACGACGCCTTGCTTTGCATCTTGAGGACTCGGTTTTGAAACGGGGTCCACCTGGCTCGCTAATGCGCCCGGATAGGAAACCGCGATCAGCGCGGCGCAAATCAGTCCTGTGAATGTCCGATTCATCATTCTTTGATGTAGCCTTGCTCTACTCATGAACGCGCCCGGGGTGCTCAAGTTCAGGATTCTATTATACCTGAGTCAGGCGGGATAGCAGCAGGCTATTGGCGAGGGACTGTGGCAAGACGCACCGAAACATTGAAAATTGAGAATTGAAAAAAAATGAAAATTGCAAATTGGCCGGATCGGTCTTCAGCTTTCAATTTGCAATTTTCATTTTTCAATTCTCAATTTTCAATTCTCTCAATCTTCAATTCGCAATTCAAAATGGGCAATTCCCCAATTCCCCAATTCTCTACTCGTACCTAAGCGCCTCGATCGGATCGAGGCCGGCCGCTTTGCGTGCGGGGTAGTAGCCGAACGCCACTCCCACAAACACCGAGAATATCACCGACGCGAAGATGGACACAGGTGAGATCAACGTGGGCCAGTTCAGCGTCTTTGATATCGTGATTGAAGCGCCAACGCCCAGCAGGATTCCCAGTACTCCGCCCACCACTGACAGCGTTACCGACTCGATTAAGAACTGACGGCGAATCGCGGCGCTGCGTGCGCCAATGGCCATGCGAATGCCGATCTCTCGAGTCCGCTCGGTGACCGATACGAGCATGATGTTCATGATCCCGATGCCGCCAACCAGCAGCGATACGCTCGCGATGGACGCGAGCAGATTGATAAAAATCTTGCTTGATTGATCGGCCGCCTCAGCTACATCGGTGAGGTTGCGCACGAAGAAATCGTTTTCTTGATTTGCACCGAGCTTGTGACGCTGGCGAAGCAGGTCGGTGATTTGCTTCTCCGCAGTAAAAGTTGCAGAAGGACTGATAGCCGACACCATTATCTGGTTGATATGCGTTTGGGAAAGCATCTTCTTTTGCGCGGTTGTGTAAGGAACGATAACGGTATCGTCCTGATCCTGGCCGTAGCTGCTCTGGCCTTTGGCGCTCAGTACCCCGATAACGCGGAAGGGGAGATTGCGAATTCGCATCGTCAGGCCAACCGGATCAGAGCCCGCAAAGAGGTTGTCCGCAACTGTCTTGCCGATGACGCAAACACGCGCCGAAGTTCGCACGTCGCCCTCGGTAAAGAACTCGCCACTGGCAACGGGCCAGGATTTAATGTCAGGGAATTTCTCGTTCGTGCCTTGAATTTGGCTCGACGCAACCCAGTTCTGATTGCCAAACACCAACTGGCCGTTGGCGCGCACGCCCGGACTCACCGCCCGAACCGAAGGACACTCAAGCGCAATCGCGTCAGCATCCTCAGGAATCAGGGTATTCGAAGAGCCAGCGCCCCCGCGCATCCCGCCAGTGTTCATCGAGCCGGACTGCACGAACAGCATGTTGTTTCCGAGGTTGGCGATCTGAGATTGAATCTGCGCCGACGCGCCCTGGCCTATCGCCAGATTTGCAATGACCGCGCTCACGCCGATTATGATGCCCAGCATCGTAAGGCTCGACCTCATCTTGTTGCGTCCGAGCGCGCGAATAGCGATCCTGAAAGTCAACAGCAGGTTCATTCGTCGTCCTCCTCGTCCTCTACCAGCGGCGGCAGGCTTTCGAGCTCTTCGCGCGCCGAACGCGGCTCTTTTATCATGTAATCATTCTTGATCCGTCCGTCCTTGAAGACTATGATGCGGCGCGCGTACTGAGCGATATCGGGCTCGTGCGTGACCAGAGCGATCGTAATGCCGCGGTCTTGATTGAGCCGTTGAAACACATCCATCACCTCGACGGCCGTCCGGCTATCGAGGTTCCCGGTCGGCTCATCTGCGAGAATGATCGAGGGCCTGTTCACCAGCGAACGAGCGATTGCCACACGCTGCTGTTGGCCGCCTGAGAGCTGGTTCGGCATGCTGTTCATGCGGTCGCCGAGGCCGACTATATCGAGAGCTTCTTTGGCGCGCTCGAGACGCTCCGCGGTCTTCACGCCAAGATACAACATTGGCAGCTCGACATTCTCCAGTGCGGAGGTTCGTGACAGCAGATTGAAGCCTTGAAACACGAACCCGATCTTTCGATTTCTAATGTCCGCCAACTCGTCGCGCGATAGCTTTGAGACGTCTTGACCGTCCAGGAAGTACGACCCGCGCGTCGGCTTGTCCAGACACCCGAGGATGTTCATGGTTGTCGACTTACCCGAGCCGGAGGCGCCCATTATCGCAACGAACTCTCCACGATCAATATGAAGGGAAGCGCCACGGAGCGCGTGGATCTCGACATCGCCCATCTGGTAAGTCTTATGGACGTGGTCGAGCGTGATGAGCGCAGGACCCAACAACGGGTCGGTGGCGTAGCTTGTTTCGGTGACTACCTGAGCTCCCAATGAATCTCTGCCCTTTCTCGCAATGTATGGGCGCGGCGTCGCAGGTTGCGATGCTCGCGCCCAGGATGTTTCCAAGATGCTTGTTACCGGCCCGGTCCGCGGCCGCCGCCGCCGCCGCCAGGCATGCCAGGCGGGCGCTGCTGCTGTCCGAATGGCGTAGTCGGCGTCTGTGGCCGAGCGGCGCCCGTTTCATTCTGCCCGATGATGACTGTGTCCCCTTCCTGAAGGTCTCCTGCGACGATCTCGGTTACACGGCCGTTGGTGAGACCCGTTCGAACCAGGCGGGGCTCGATTTGCTTGGTCGCGGTTAGTACCCAAATGGTCTGCCACTGTCTTCGCGGACTGCCACCCTCGCCACCACCGAAACCCTGACCACCCTCGCGTTGGCGTTGACCCTCGCCAGCCCCAGGCTGGCTCCCTTCGCCGCGGGGTCGCTGACTCTCAGCGCCCGGAGTTTGCCCACCACCGCCTCGCTGACGGAAACCTTCACGGTTGCTGTTGCTGTTGTCGGCGCCGCCTTCGCCACGCTGACGGAAGCGTTCACGGTTGCTGTTGTCTGGGCCGCCTTCGCCACGTCGACGGAAGCCTTCACGGTTGCTGTTACCCTGGCCGCCTTCGGCTCGCTGACGCCAAGCTTCGCGATTGAAGTTGCCCTGGCCGCCTTCGGCTCGCTGACGCCAAGCTTCGCGGTTGAAGTTGCCCTGGCCGCCTTCGGCTCGCTGACGCCAGGCTTCGCGGTTGAAGTTACCCTGGCCGCCTTCGGCTCGCTTACCTTCGGCGCCGTCTGGGGGGCGCTGACGGCCTTCGTTGTTGGTGCGTAGCCCACCGCCCTGAGTGCTGGGCGGCTGCTGAGCGGGCTGATCCCCGGGTGCGCCGGCTTGCTGACCGGCTTGACGCTCTGGGCCGCCCTGGGCCTGCCGTTCGGCCTCGAGCTCTTTTCGACGCTCGTCGATCTTTACCCGAAACGCCTCCTGCTCCTTCTCTGAGAGGTTGGGCTTGAATCGCAGCGCGGCATTCGGCACGGTAAGCACGGCCTCGCGCTTCGCAACCATTATCGTGATATTCGCGGTCATTCCCGGGCGCAACTTCATACCCCTGTTAGCAACATCTATCACCGCACTGTAGGTGACCACGTTCTGCAAAGTCTGGGCGTTGAGTCTGAGTTGGCTTATCTCGCCGGTGAAGGTCTCACCGGGATACGCGTCGACTGAAAAGTGAGCCTTGATCCCCTGACGAATCTGGCCGACGTCGGCCTCGTCAATAGATGCCAGCACCTGCATTTTCGTTAGGTCGTTTGCGATGGTGAAGAGAGTTGGCGCTGAAAGGCTTGCCGCAACGGTCTGACCTACATCGACGTTGCGCGAGACGACGACACCGTCTATCGGCGACGCGATGATCGAGTGATCGAGGTTCACCTGGGATTGTTGAAGCTGCGCTTTTGCCTGTGAGACGGATGCCTTGGCCTGATCGACTCTCGCCTTGGCAGAAGCGTTTGCGGCTTGAACCTGTCCGACTTGAGCCGCCGCTTGTTCATAGCGCGCGGCGGCGGCGTTCGCCTGTGCCTGCGCCGCCTCGAGGTCGCGTCCCGACAGAACGTTTTTCAGTTCTTCATAGCGTTTTACAAGTGCGGCAGCATCATCGCGCTGGACTCGCGTCACTTCCAGGTTGGATTTGGCGGCGTTCAGGTTAGCTTTTTGACTATTGATCTCGGTCTCGGCAGCGGCCACTGCAGCTTCCGCATTGACTACGTTGGCGCTTGCGTTTGCGACCTGAGCCTGGAATATCGCCGGGTCCAGGCGCGCGATCACTTGACCCCGAGTCACTTGCGAGTTGAAATCAGCGCCGAGCCACTCCAGGGTCCCTGACACCTGCGACCCGACCTGTACCGTCGTCACCGCTTGAACGGTTCCGGTGGCCGATACGTTGACTTCTACGTTGCCTTTTTCAACTTTGCCGGTGATGTAGTCACTGGCGCTAGCCTTGTCGCCCCAAAAAAAAGCCGCAACCACGGCGACACCGGCAAGCAGCAGAACAATACCGATTGGCGTGCGCCGTTTCTTAATAATGCCGATGAATTTCTTTAGCTTCTCTGCCATCTGCTCCTCGTTCTTGGGTGCCACGTGATCCCGATCATGATGTGGCACTGCATATTTTGTCGCATACCTAGAGACGCTTTGCAATCTAAGACGGTTACAGTTAAAGGCGCACTGGTTAGTGTGGGCAGTGTTGAGTTCAAAAGGCTGCCAGACCAGTCGCTCGGGAGGGCGAGCGAGATTGATCATCGCTTGAAGTCGAGCGCAGTTGGGCGAGCGCCTGCGAGATTGGGCGGGCTCTAACGTGCTTTGCTTGACAGTCGATGTTGCGGCTACTTATAGTATGCTTTCCCAAGCGGGGCGGTTAGCTCAGCGGTAGAGCATCGGTCTTACAAACCGGGGGCCACTGGTTCGAACCCAGTACCGCCCACCAAGTTTGCGATGCTCCGAAACCGTTGAGCAAGCCTTGAAAGTTCGAGCGCGGAGTCGTAGTTCAGCTGGTTAGAACGCCGGCCTGTCACGTCGGAGGTCGCGGGTTCGAATCCCGTCGGCTCCGCCACCGTTGAAAAGGAGCCAGTTCATCTGGCTCCTTTTTCTAACTCCGCTATCGTGATACCACAGCCCCTGCCTCGACAAATCCCAATCCTCGTCGACCCAAACCAGAGGGGTAAACACAAGATCAGGGCGAGCGCGTCACTGAAGAGGTTCGTCTTCCACCAGCGCAGGGAATACGATGCGGTCGTAGATATCAGCTAGAGGTAAGCGGCACTCGATCGATTCCAACAACACGCTTGCTGTCAGCTCTGTGGTCACCGAGTAGAGCCAACTACCATCGGCTCGACGCGCGTAGTGTTCGACGCTCGGATAGGCCTGCGCGATCATCACGTAGTCGGTGAGCGATGGATTCTGTTGGTAGCGGAGGAACTTCTTTCCCCGGTCATACCGTTCGGTGCTAGGCGAGAGCACCTCAATCACGACGCGCGGGTTGATGAGCACGTCGCGGTGGTCGTCGTGAAACCGGGCCTCGCCACAAACGACCGTGCAGTCGGCGTATGCGAACAAGCCCTTCAAACCTAAGTCGGACGGGAGGCGCGAGTAGATCTTCATGTTCGGTGAATAGACGGCGCACGGCGTTCCGCGGAGCCGAGTGTTGAGGCCGCCGATGACGTTGGCGCTGACCAGGCTGTGCTGCGGACTCTCTCCCGCCATCGCGTAGATCATCCCGTCGAGCCATTCGTGGCGCTCGAAGGCATCGCGCTCGGATGCCAGATACTCTTCGGGAGTGTAAAGCAATTGAGGTTGGGGAAGACTTGCCATGTGCTCTCCTTCATCATCAAGACTAGAGTGCGGCAATTCTAACACGGTCGTCCGTTACTCGTCATCGCTCGTCGATCCAAGACAAGTACATCTGCCAGTTCTTCGCGAGCTGCCAGAGCGACGTTGATTGAGGCTTTGACGGCCGCACGCTCGATTGACAAAGCTGATCTGGAATCGGATTCTTGTTGGCAGATGATCACTGTTGACCAGGCGACCAGCATCGTTCTTGCCCAAATCCAGCCGCTCGGTGCCGAGACGGTCGCGCTTGAACAGGCTCATCGCCGCATTCTCGCCGAGAACGTTCACGCAGACATAGACCTTCCGCCCTTCGATCGCGCGCGCATGGATGGCTACGCCCTACGCTCATCCGATGTCAGCACCGCGCCGGTGACGCTTCGAGTGATCGGAGAAATCGCAGCCGGGGCGCAATTCGAGCAACGCGTCAATGCCGGCGAGGCCGTGAAGATATTCACCGGCGCGCCAATTCCCGCCGGCGTGGACGCCGTACAGAAAGTCGAAGTCACTCGCGCCAACGGACACACGGTCGAGATACTCGAGTCCGTCAAACCGGGTCAGTTCATAACGCCTCACGCGAGCGAAGTCGCATCGGGTGAAACAGTCGCCGAAGCCGGCCGCGAGATTGGCCCCGCTGAGATGGCAGTCCTTGCCTCGTTTGGATATGCGAGCGTGAGTGTCGGGCGGCGTCCCCGCGTGGCCGTGATGTCGACCGGCAGCGAGTTGGTCGAGGTGTCGTCAAAGCCCGCCGGCGCGCAGATTCGAAACTCGAACAGCTATACACTCGCAGCTTATGCCGAGCGAGCGGGGGCGAGAGTCGACATCTTAGAGACAGTCGAGGACACGCCTGAAGCGACTCGGGATGCGTTGAATAGAGCGGCTGACAACCGCGACATCGTCATCACTTCCGGCGGTGTCTCGATGGGCGATTACGATCTGGTCAAGGCGGCGCTGAAGGAGATCGGAGCGGAAATCTACTTCGACAAAGTCATAATCCGGCCAGGCAAGCCAATCGTCTTTGCAAGACGCGGAAAGACCTACTTCTTCGGACTCCCGGGGAATCCCGTTTCGACGTCGGTGACGTTCAACGTGTTTGTCCGACCAGCGATTCGAAAGATGCAGGGAGAGGCTTCGCATACGCTGCCAACAGTCAACGCTCAGCTCTCTAGAATTGTGAAAGACTCGTCGAGTCGGAGAAGCTATCTGCCCGCGCGGCTATTCATCGAGCAGGGCCGAGCGATGGTTGAGCCCTTGAAGTGGGGCGGCTCGTCAGACCTCGTAGCGTTCATGCGAGCCAATGCAATGATCGTCGTACCGGAGGACGTGCACGAGATCGCGGAAGGCGAACTCGTTGACGTGATTTTGCTATGACACTCACCCACACTGATGAACAAGGCCGCGCTCGGATGGTGGATGTCAGTGACAAGCCGGTCACGACGCGCACTGCCGTCGCCGGCGGATTTGTGCGAATGGCGGCGGCGACCGTCGAAGCTATTCGCGAGCACCGTACTCCCAAAGGCGATCCGCTTGAAGTCGCTCGACTGGCTGGCATCATGGCTTGCAAGCGCACATCCGAGCTGATCCCGCTGTGTCATACGCTTCCGCTCAATCACGCTGACGTCCAGCTTGAGCTGCGTGCTGAAGGCGTTGCCATCGTAGCGACTGCCGGCACCGACGGCAAAACCGGCGTTGAGATGGAAGCGCTCGCCGCAGTCTCAGTCGCCGCGCTCACGATCTACGATATGTGCAAGGCGATTGACAAAGCGATGGTGATAACCGACATCAGGCTGGAATCGAAGACCGGCGGGCGGTCGGGCGACTACAAGAGAAGTGATGAGTGACAAGTGATGCGTGACTCTTCATCACCGGGGGCGCTCTTAACAAGGGGCCTCAGCAGGGCGCGAACCAAGCTCGCGACGACAGCGTATAGGTGATTATGCAAAGCCAGTCTGAAGTTAGAGATTCATTCAAGTTGCTAGTGTTTGCCTCTCTGTTGACCCTCGCGCTGTGGTTTATTCCGTTCGCTGGAGTCATCACCTACCCGATACGGCTCTTTGTCACTTACATCCATGAAATCGGGCACGCGCTGGCCGCGCTAGCGACATTCGGTGGAGTGAATAGAGTCGCGCTCGACTGGAGTGGAAGCGGGGTGACTTTCACACAAGGGGGCCTTGGGCTCTTGATTTCGAGCGCAGGGTATCTAACCACGACTCTGTATGGTTCGGGTCTGCTGCTTGTTTTGAGACGCGAGCGAAATGCGCGGTGGGCGGCGATCGGAACGGGCGGGTTGCTGCTGCTGATAACGGCGCTGTTCGGCGGGAACATAGTTGCGTGGCTGGCTGGATTGGTGTTTGGAACGGCATGCCTGCTGCTGGGTTTGAAAGGCAAGGCGAAGCTCGTCCACTTCTGCATGAGCTTTCTCGCCGTACAGTGTCTGCTCAACGCTTTCTACGATCTTCGGACAGTGTTGTACCTGTCTGCGTTTGATCCTGCATTTCCAACCGACGCGCGAAACATGTCACAGGCGACCGGCGGGTTCTTGCCTCCCGTGGTTTGGGCCGCGGGCTGGGCCGTTCTCTCAACGGTAGTCGTCGCTGGCACATTGCTTGTCTACTATCGCAGCCTGCGCGAACGAGCGTCGCTACCCGAGACTGCTCTTCCTTCGCTGATAGCCGATCACTCGGCAACGGCTGCGCATCCTCATATCTAGACTATCTATGACGTGGCGTGAGAGAGAAAGAAGGGTCGGGCTCGAGCGCAGAGTCGTCGAGCGCCGCCGCACAATGCGTTACCAGGTGCGCACACTGTTGATAATCGACGGAATAACCTGGGTTGACCCGGAAGGTGGCGAACGCAGACGCGGAGTCAGGCGCCGGGCCGACCGTGAAGCGCTCGCGACCGCATTCGTTCGCCATGCCAATCCGTGATTATCGATCTCCAAATCACCGTAGACAATGCTGCTTATGTCGCCATTGATCTGGGTTGGAGCTGTTGCATCTGGCAGTGATCGGGTTGAAGTTTGCCAAACCGGCTATTAGACTGTGAGCACTGCTATGAGCGGAATGAAATTTCGTCGAACCTGTTCGGTTTGCAACGCTACATTTTTCTCTCCTGACCGAAAAGCCGCGTACTGTCTGAAATGCCTCAAGAAGCGTGTCGTGAAACACGTGCCTTCGGAAGCAAAGGAGGTTGCGGAGGCCCCGCGTGTTGCACCCCGGCAGTTTCCGCCGCCACGACCTCCGTCGGGAGAACAGTCCAGACACCGGCCGGCGCGCGTGGCAAAGATCGCGACGCTCACGCCCGAACTGCGTGGCCGCATCATCGCGATCTACGAGGAGGAATACGCGGAGGGACCGGTCCAAACTCGCGAGGTGCACGCCCAGATCGCTAACACGTTATGGATCAAGCGGCAGCTTGTAGCGGACGTCATTCGCGAGATCACTCAGTCGAAAGTAGCTCTCACCGATGAGCTGAAAAGCCGAGCCATCGAAATGTACCAGCGGTTCGTCGAGAGCGGCCACAGGCCCGACGGCGGCCGGCGCCGCGCCATCAGCTCGGCGTTGGGCTTGCCCTACAAACAGGTCATGAAGATCATCCGCGAGTGGTCGATGGCTGAGTACGAAACCTCGCCGACTCCGAATCCGAGCCGCCTCCAACTCTTCGAAATCGAGAGGATGTATTGGGACGAGTTGAACCTGCGGCGTTACCGGCTGACGGAGCTGCCATCAAAAATAGCCGAGCAGCTCGGGTACGTCACCCGGTGGCAGGTGCTCAGATGGCTGGATGTTCTTCACGACGATGAGCGGGCGTTTGCGAACGTCCCCGACCCGACGCCCGAAGCGCAACAGCAGATTCTCGAGGCCTACGTGGAGTACTTGCGCTCAGAGGCGCCGCCCGAGCACGGCTTGCATTACAGCATCGCTGGGCAGATTGCGAAGGTCAGCCCTCGCCAGGTCCACAAGATACTTCAAAATCACCGGCACAAAATGCGCGCTGAGTATCCGCATATATAGTCAGTAGTCCGTAGTCAGTAGTCCGTAGCCTCTGCCCAGTCAAGCGCTGATAGCACGGACTACGGACTACGGACCACCGACCACGGACTGCTCCAATGAAACAAGTCGTACAGAACTTTCGCACCGGCCAGTTGAAGGTAGAGGAACTGGCGCCGCCCGCGCTGAGACCGGGCGGGGTTTTGGTGCGCACTTCGTGTTCGCTGATTAGCGCGGGGACCGAGCGGACTATAGTCGAAACCGCTCAGAGCTCGCTCATCGGAAAGGCACGCAGCAGACCCGATCTTGTGCGGCAGGTCTTCGACACCTTTAAGCGCGAGGGGCTCACCTCGACCTACGAGAAGGTAAAGGCGAAGCTGTCCCAGAGTAAGGCTCTGGGCTACAGTGCATCGGGCGTTGTAACGGCAGTCGGGCGCGACGCTCAGGAGTTTCGAGTTGGAGACCGAGTAGCTTGCGCGGGCGGCGGCTATGCGTCCCATGCTGAAGTCATCTTCGTCCCCAGGAATCTCTGCTGCAAGCTTCCCGAAGGCGTTTCTCAGGAGTCCGCTTGCTACACCACGGTGGGAGCGATTGCGCTTCAAGGCATCCGTCAGGCAGATCCGCGGCTGGGCGAGGCGGTTGCAGTGATCGGGCTCGGCCTGGTTGGACAACTCACAGTCCAGCTCTTGAAGGCCGCCGGCTGTCAGGTGCTCGGAGTCGACATCGATCAGGCCGCGTGCGAGCTCGCCAGGAAGTCGGGCGCCGATTCTGTTGCTAGTGATTCAGCGTCGGCGCGAACGGCTTGCGACGCTTTGACCTCAGGACGCGGTGCGGATTGCATAGTGATCAGCGCGGCCACCAAATCGTCGGAACCGGTCGAGCTTGCGGCCGAGCTTGCGCGCGATCGAGCGCGAATCGTCGTTGTCGGACTCGTTGGAATGGATGTGCCCCGGCACATCTTCTTCGCAAAAGAACTCGAGCTCCGGCTTTCGCGTTCGTATGGTCCCGGCCGCTACGATCCCGATTATGAAGAGAAGGGAAGCGATTACCCGATCGGCTACGTGCGATGGACCGAGAAGCGGAATATGGAAGCGTTCCTGAATCTGGTTGCTGAACGGAAGGTCAACACCGATCTGCTTACGACCCAGCGCTTCGCGGTCGCTCAGGCGACACAAGCGTACGATCTCATACTGAACGGAGGCGAGCGGGTTTGCGGGGTGGTGCTCGAATATCCGAGCGGCGATCAACAGCATGCAAGTGCCCCAAGGGAAGTCAGAGCGACTTCCGTTATCTCTGGCGAGCTTGGTATCAGCTTCGTCGGCGCCGGCAACTTCGCACGCGGAGTGCTGCTGCCGATCGTCAAGCGCGCGGCGAACGTTCAGCTCTTGGGTGTCGGCGCGGCAACCGGACTCAGCGCGAAGAACACTGCTGAACAGTTCGGCCTTTCGTATTCGACAACTGACTATCAAGAGATATTCGGCGACGACAGGTCGCAAGTCGTTTTCATAGCGACGCGGCACGATTCGCACGCGCAGCTTGCAACAGAGGCGCTGAGACATGGTAAGCACGTGTTCGTCGAGAAGCCGCTTGCGATCACCGAGGAAGGACTCCGCGAGGTAGTTGCCGCAGCGCGCGAATCCGACCGATTGCTGATGGTCGGTTACAATCGCCGCTTTGCTCCTATCGCGAAGGAGATCAAGGAGCGGTTTGCAAGCCGCGCCGCGCCGATGACTATCGTATACCGCGTAAACGCGGGCCAGCTTCCTCGCGATCACTGGACTCACGACCCGGTCGAAGGCGGAGGACGCATCATAGGCGAGGCATGCCATTTCATCGACTTCGTTCAGTTTCTGACCGGCGCGTTGCCGGCGCGAGTGAGTGCCGAAGCTGTGCCCCGAACTCGTGCGGCCGGCCTGGTTGATGACAGCACGGTGATCTCGATGAGTATGACGGATGGCTCTGTTGCTTCGATCGTCTATACCGCGAGTGGTGACCGGTCGGTAGCCAAAGAGCGCCTCGAGGTATTCTGTGATCGGAGCGTCGCGACAATCGATGACTTTCGGACTGGGTCGTTCATTCACGATAGAAAGACAACGAAACTCGGCCGGCGCGCGCAGGATAAGGGCCACACCGCTGAAGTCGCCGCATTTCTGGATGCTGTTCGCGGCCTCGCTGGCGCTCCGATCGAGCTTGAATCGTTGGTCGCGACTACGCTGGCGTCATTTGCGGCTGTTGAATCGGCGAGAAGCGGAGTCGCGGTGACCGTCGATTTGAACTCGGCGTTGTCGTGACGATGAAGAGCGCGACCGCGGCGTGCAGCGGAAACATTCAGGAGGTCATGATGAAGTCAGTCGGGTTGGTTTTGGTGCTGGTTGTTGTTGGCTGTTTGAGCTCATCGGCGCTGGCTCAGGGTTCGGCGAAGGTAGTGAAAGTGACTCCGGGGGAATCGGTTTACAAGGTCAAGCGAGGGGGCGCCGTTCAGGTCTCAGTCGTTATCGAAGTTGATGACGGTTACCACATAAACTCGAATCGGCCCGCGGAAAAATACCTGATCCCAACGGCCCTCAAGATCGAACGCACTGCCGGCCTCACCACAACGCCGATCATCTATCCGAAGGCGAAGCTGCAGAGGTTCGAGTTCTCCCAGAAGCCCTTGTCGGTGTTTGAAGGCAAGGCGGTTTTGAGACTCACGGCGCGCGCGCTTGCCTCGATCGCTCCGGGCAGTCAGACGCTAAAAGCGAAGCTGACCGTGCAAGCCTGCAACAACCAACTGTGTCTCCGGCCCCAAACGATCGATGTGAGCATTCCGTTACAAGTGGAATAGATGGCGTCTCGAGTGATGATTGATGATTGCGAACACGCCCTATCAAGACTCCTTCGATACTGCCGAAACCAGTCATGGGCTGGTTACGACCCATATGATGGTCTGAACAGCCCGCTTGCTCAATCGTTTCTCTTCAATAACAAATCTGCCAGGACCGCGCTGACTCAGATGGTCAAGCGTAGCCCTTTCAACCTGCGTCCGATTCTCGGCATAAAGAAAGATCTGAACCCGAAAGGATTGGCGGTGGCCGCGCGCGCGATAATGCAGCTCGCCGCCCAGGATGGATGTCGCTTGCCTCGTGACGTGGAACACGAGCCCGAATCCCAGACGGACAGCCTGGAAGCAGACTTCAGCTTCTTGATGAGCCGGCTCGCGTCACTTCGAAGCCCAAATTACGCCGAGGCATGTTGGGGTTATAACTTCCACTGGCAGTCGCGCGCATTCTTCGCTCCTCGTGGCACGCCCAATGTCGTCTGCACGGTGTTTGCCGCTCATGCTTATCTCGACTGGTATGAAAGAACCGGCAGCGACTCCGTTCTTGAGATGGCAACCAGCAGTTGCCGGTTCTTACTCGATCGACTCAATCGGACGAAGGATACCGATGGGGACTGTTTCAGCTATACGCCGTTGGATCATTCAAGAGTTCACAACGTGAACCTGCTTGCCGCCGAACTCCTCGCGCGCACGTTCGCGAAAACGGGAATCGGCGAGTACCGGGAGGCGGCGGAGCGAGCGGCGCGATTCACACTGGCCCGGCAGCGCCGCGACGGCTCGTGGCTCTACGGAGAAGCTGAATCGCAGGCGTGGATCGACAGCTTTCACACAGGATTTGTACTGGTGTCACTCAAGCATTTGATTGAATATCTGGACTCAAGCGGCTGGAAGGCGGCGCTTGACGCCGGATACCAGTTTTACGAGAAGCGCTTCTTTCTTGCGGACGGCACACCCGGGTACTATCATGATCGGCTGCATCCCCACGATGTCCACAGCGCAGCCCAGGGTGTGATAACGTTCGTCGAAATGATAGACCTGATGCCCAACGCCAAAGCGATGTCCAGCCGAGTCGTGAGATGGGCCATAGACAAGCTTCAAGATCGCACGGGTTTCTTTTACTTTCAAAGGCATCGTTTCTACACGATCAAGACTTCATACATGCGCTGGGCGCAAGCGTGGATGCTTTACGCGCTCAGCCTTTATCTCTCCCGGAATCGGATAAGCGAAAATGTCTGAACAAGCAGCCGCTGTGGCTGACCATGCAATCAAATCCGAAACGCGCAAACGAGGCGCGTTTGCGAGTGTCTTACCGGTAACCGCGCTTGTAATTGTCGATGTCGTCCTGTCGGTAGCGGTCTTCGTCTTCTCATACAAGCTTCGCCAGCATACGGACCTGTTTCTGTGGCGGCCTCGAAAATCTTTCTGGCCGGTCGGCGTCGTCAACGACTTCGAGCCCTATCTTGGCTTCCTCTTTTTCGTGCCGCTGGTGAAGGTCTACACTCTGCGCAGGTATGGGCTGTACCGGCTGCGAGGCGAGTTCTCGTTTGGAAACGACTTTGTGAAGATCTTCGCAGCCTCGACGCTGGCGTCTCTGGTGTTGGTGCTGATCGCTTTTCTTTTCCGCCAGGGATTTTCCTATCGCGAGGGGCATTTCGTCTCGCTCGACTATTCCTATTCGCGGCTCGTGTTCGTTTACGACTGGCTCATCGCGGTGGCGGCGTTCTGGGTGGTTAGATCGGTGGTGCGCGTCGTCCAGATTCTCTACCGATCGAATGAGCGAAACTTGATTCCCACGGTAGTCGTCGGCTGCGGCGAGATGGCTCAGGTGTGCGTATCGGAGATCTCTGAGAAGCCCCGGCTCGGGTACAAGCTCGTGGGCGCGGTCAGGGCGCGGGTCAACGAGGACTCGGCTGCGCTTACGAGCTACGGCGTCAGGATGCTGGGCGGGTTCGACGATCTGCCGGAGATCGTCAAGCGATACGGCGTCGAAGAGGTGCTGATCACCGATGCGCGCATCAATCCTCGAAAGATGTTTGAAGTGCTTATGGAATGCGGCCGCGACCATCACATCAAGTACCGAGTTATACCAAACCTCTTCGACTGCTTGCCAGGCAAGACCGAGATCGCAACGATCGGCTCGCTGCCGATGATCAAACTCTATGAGGAAGGGCTGCGAGGCTCCCAGCGCGCGCTAAAGCGCGGGATCGACGTGCTGGTCTCGATAGCGTTGCTGTTGATCACGTGGCCGTTCTGGGTGGCGCTTGCGATCCTGATCAAGTTGGAATCGCGCGGCCCGGTGTTTCTGAAGCAGGAGCGCGTAGGCAGAGATGGCAACCTTTTTCTGATGATCAAGTTTCGATCGATGGTGGACGGAGTGGATGACCAGGCGCATCGCGAATTGATGAAGCGCACGATCAACGGCGAAGACGCAAATCAAGGCACGCCCGACGAGCCGATCTACGGAAAAGTGAAAGATGATCCGCGACTGACGAAGATTGGAAGCTGGATGCGCCGCTTTTCATTTGACGAGTTGCCGCAGATATTCAACGTGCTGCTGGGACAGATGAGCATAGTCGGCCCGCGTCCGCCGATTCCCTATGAAGTGCGTCATTACAAGGACTGGCATCGGACCAGGTTTCACGTGCGGCCCGGCATCACCGGCTTGTGGCAAGTGAGCGGAAGAAACCGGCTGCACTTCGAAGAGATGGTTCGGCTGGATGTGTTTTATATCGAGAACTGGTCGCCGTGGTTGGACGTGAAGATCATGCTGAAGACGCTTCCGGTGATGCTGAGGGGAGATAATACGTACTAACGCATCGTTGGGCGGCTTCTCACCCCAATATAACAATGTTGCCTCCTTGAACTTCACCGAAGGATGCTGTCGATGCACGTCTTGTCGAAGCGCTTTGAGCCCTCACGCCCGTTCAATGACCCCAGGCGGCCATCGACCGAGCCTCCAACCTCGCACCTGATGCCTGCCCCGCGGTTCAATAGCTTTTCGTCTGTCGTGTTGGGTGCCTGCAATGGATTTTTTCCACTATCCTGCCCCAACTCCACGCCTGAATTTTGAATTACAGCGATGCCGTTTCCTCCGTTGCCGCTGATCACGTTGCCAGAGACGTGGGCGTTCGAGCCGCCGCGGACCTCAATTCCGTCCTTTCCATTTTTGCGAATGATATTGCCGGTGATTCGGGCAGCCGAAGATGTCAACACGCGCACGCCAGATCCGCCGTTGTTTTCGATGACATTCCCGCCACCGCCTGGAGTGTCAATGTCCGTGAATCCAATGCGGGCTGCTGAGCTTTCGTGGACGACGATGCCTCCGTTCGGATTATCCCGGATAGTGTTTCCGATAAAGCGGGCGAAGCTGTGCTGCCCGAGGTTAATGCCATCGCCCGAGCCGGGACGCTTGTCCGGACCGGTGTGGTGAATGACGTTGTTGGCGATGACTGCTGTACCGCCCCGCAGCACGTTAATACCGTTGCGCCCGCCCGTAATTGTGAATCCTCTAATTACTATATCCCTGCCGATCACACTAATCGCGGCCGGACCGGGGTCTTGAGCATCGATGGTCGCCTGGCCCTGGCCGTCCAGAGTGAGACGATGACGCTCGGCTGGGATGGAGACATTCTCCCGGCAAGTTCCTTTGACTAGGAGCGTATCACCCGGCTTGAGGCTGACAAGCGCTGCGCCGATTGTGCCGCCGGTGTCACAGTCAACCTTTATCGTAGCAGCCTGGGGTTGACCCTCAGCAGAAGATACAACCAATGCAAACAGAGCTAGAAACATCACAACATTTTTCTTCATTGATTCCTCCATTCTCAAACAAATCACTGTCAGTATCCGAATGAACCGGCGCTTCTTGGGCCGCCCAAAGTCGGGCTTCACCCGCGCCGGGCGAATAGCATTCACGCTGGCCACCATAGTGCAATGATGAAAGCGATGCAATGATGAAAGCGATGCTATCCAGGCGACAGCTGCAAGAACTTGTTTGGCCTCGTTAGATAGCAACCTGCTGTTGAGTTACCAGTATTATCTCGTTCCGGGTCTCGGTAACATCTGCGTTTGCCACTTCTCAAATTCACTGCGCAAACGATTCAGCACATCTCGATTCTTCTCTTTTAAGTCCGCTTGCTCTCTTTCATCAACTGAAAGATCAAAAAGGTATTCGTCCTTTCCTTGTCTGAGATATTTCCATTTCCCACTGCGAAGCGCATCCTGCTGCTGGGTACGCCAGAATATCGTCCGATCATAAACAGGCCGTGTCCCTCTGATGACAGGTAGCAAGTCCTGACCATCAAGCGGATAGTTCGGGTCGGGTTTAGTGTGAGTGGCGGCAAGAATAGTCGCAGTCCAGTCCATCGTGATGGCGACTTGATGAGTCGAACGATTTGCCGGGACCACACCCGGCCAGCGAACGATAGCCGGCACACGCACGCCGCCCTCCAACAACTCCTCTTTCTGCCCCGATAAAGGCCAATGGTAAGAAAAACGTTCCCCGCCGTTGTCGCTGGTGAAGATGACCAAAGTGTCTCGATCAAGTTTGGCGGTGCCCAGAGCCTTCATTACTCTCCCGATTCCGTCATCCAGACTCTTTATCATCGCCGCATAAATCCTGAGCGAACCTCCTACCGAGAGAGTTTTCCATTCCGGCTCATTCTCTGCGAATTTAATGGCCTCGCCTTCTTTCGGCCCCTGCCACGGCCAGTGGGGCGCGGTGAAGTGAAGACTCAGGTAAAACGGGCGAGCGCGGCGGCGCGAGATGAACTTGACGGCGCGCTCCGAAAGAAGGTCTGTCAGATAACCTATCCGCTCCACTGGCACGAGGTCTTCATACAAATCTGGTTTCCCAAGCCCGTTCTGGTGGGTGAAATAATCAACAGCGCCGCTTAGGAGTCCGAAGAACTCGGCGAACCCGTGGCGATTGGGGCCGTGTTCGGGGAGTAAGCCCAAGTGCCACTTCCCGACCAGTGCGGTTTCGTAATCGTTACCCTTCAGTAGCGATGCGATGGTTGGATGATCCTGGTCGAGTCCCACGCGGTCATTGTTAGCCTTGAGCGGTTCCTCAAGGCCAACCGGGGTTCTCGCAGGATACCGCCCGGTGATGAAAGCGCACCGCGTTGGCGTGCAAACAGGGGACGCAGAGTAGGCGTTGGTGAATCGAAGCCCATCCTTTGCTAGTTGATCGAGGTTCGGAGTGCGATAATCGGGTTGGCCATCACAACTCAGGTCGCCATAGCCGAGGTCGTCGGCCAGAATGAAAAGCACATTGGGGCGAAACGTCGTAGAAAGCGAGGGTTTTGAACTTCCTGCGATGAATGCGCCTGCCGCTGCGGTGCTTACAAACTCCCGGCGGCTGATATATCTTGTTTTGTGCCTTCCCATCGACACCTCGTCAAAAGACGGCCGCATGAACCCCCGCCACAGCGTCTCACTCGCTGCTTACCGCGGATGGGACGCCATCCGGGTCCCACGCCTCCGGTGGATGAATATCGAAGGCATCTGCGATGCGCACCATCATATTGAAGAACGCTCCATCGTACACCGCCTCCGCGATCTGCGCGTCGGTCCACCCGGCGTCCCGCAATCCCTGTACCTGCTCGTCGGTGATCTTGTAGGCGTGTTTGGTCAACGTGCCGACAAACTCCAAAAGCAGCCGCTCCGCAGGAGTGATTGGGGCCCGGTCCAGATCGCCATCTCGCAACGCCCTGGCTGTATCACTGTGCTGGTTACCCTGCAACTGCAGGAGCCACGCATGGGCGCTTAGTCAGTAGTGGCAGCGATTGAGCGCTGAAACGTACGACGCAATCATTTCGTGTTGCGGGCGGGTCAGCGCGCCATCCGAGAAATGCAGTTGCGACGCGGCCAATACCCCTTGCAAGAAGTCAGGACGAAGGCTCATTGTGCGAACGATGTCGGGCACCTTCGGTTCAAACCCATCCGCCTCTTCCATCGCTCGAGCAGCCGTGTAGATTTCTGCCAACTCGCCCGTAGCATCCGAGTCCTCGATCCAAGCGATGCGTGCCATGTTAAATCTCCCTCATGTATAAAGTTCAAGCTTTTTCTTGCTCATCCCCGAAGCGCGCCCCAGTTGAACTCTGAGCATTGATCGGCGATGAGTTCACTGACTGAGTCAGAGCGTTTTGAGAAATGCGAGCCGCGCCTTCTTGTCATCGGTGAAAGCTTCAGCCCGAACTCGTGCCCTCAATAATCGTCAGTCTCAAAATGCCCGACTCACCCTGGGCCAGTTCAATGCCCGACTTTCGTATGGCAAAGCCTGTCATAAGCAGGACGACAATGACCAGCGCCGCCCGATAGCAGCTTGAAGCTGCATCATGTCCGAATGTTTTCGCTCTACTCATGCCGTTTCATCTTTCGGTTTTTCTGCGGCCCTTCACAGCGTCTTGAGAAACGCAGTCAGCGATCCGCGCTCTCCTTATTTGACTGATTCCTGCTCTCGCTGGTCAATCTTCCGTGTGAAATCGCGCCACAACTGCTGGGTGTCAATCTGCGTCAACCAAATGATCCGGCGCGTCGTGTCGGGGTGAGCAAAGCTTAAGTCCGGCATCAATTCCGGTCGCGGGACCGATTTGCCGCTGGCCAATCCGAGCGCATAGGCCACGGCGACTTCGTCCCAAATCACCCAGGTCTCAGGCGCCACCACGTCCGCGACCAGTTTTGGCTGGCGGTTCAGCCACTCATCAAACAGAGAAAGAAGATACTCGCCCGTCGCTCCGTGGCTTCGCATCAACGCTGCGGCCTCGGCTCTGTTCAGCCGCAGGTCACGCTTGGTTAATTCCCCACTTCCAATGATCAGCGGCACGTCGGACTGGAGGATGACTTGCCAGGCCAGCGGATCATTCTTCACGTTGAAGAAATCCCCGCCTTTGGGCCAATCGTCAAAACCCATCGCCACCACGGTAATGCGTTTCGTGATGGAAGGTTCTTTCAGGATGGCTGAAGCCACGTCGGTGCCTGCCCCGATGACGAAGACGATTAGGCGGCGCGATTCAGTGAAGCTCTCCGAAAGGCGCAGCAAAATGTCCACGCCTGCATTCTCACGCGGTGTTAAAACATCCGCCAGAGGCGTGCTCGCCCCTGGCACGACCGGCGGCCAGGACGATGCACCAGCCGGCACCACCCGTCCGATCACCTCTGTGGCGTGTTGTGCGCTGGTGGCCGAAGACAGGCGAATCGACGATGCGTGTGTGGTGATGACCGCCCGGAGATCCAATTCAGTGCTTAACAGGATATGCGCCAGCACCCACTGATCGTCCATTTCTGCTCCGCAATCCGTTGTCAGCACGACCGCGAGCGGCTCGGCCTTCGACGGTCTGGGCATCGCCGGCATAGCGTCGTTGCCTGAGTTCTGCGTCTGACAGCCGCTAATGAGCGTTGCGAAGCCGACCAGAGCGCAACCCGCCCAAAACAGAATTGACTTCGCTCTCATGAAATCCTTTCCGGGTCATGCTTCAATGCTCGTTAGCCTATCAAAGCGTCTTGAGAAATGCGATCAGCTCATTCTTGTCTTTGGCTGAAAGATTCATCCCGAACTCGTGCCCTTTCACCGCCCGCGTCTTCACGCCGTAGCCCTTGAATCCAGTCGGCACGTAATCGTCGCGCAGCCGCCGGGGATCAAACCAGTCTTCGAGCGTAGCGACCGAACCGTTGTGCTCGAAGGGACCGCGATACCACACGCCTTTGAGCGATGGGACTTTGTAATAGCCTGTCCCGCGTCTGGTCTTGAGCGTGAGATTGGAATCAACGCCGATGGTCATCCGAAGGATGTCGAAGCGCGCGCTATGATCATCAGGCACTTTGAATCCGTCGGCAGGGATAAGTTTGTTGTTGGTATACAGCGGCGGCGGGTGGCAGGCCGCGCACCCCTGTCGCTCGAATTCGAGCAAAGTATCTCATTATTTCCTCCAAGCTCCCCGCTAATTGCTACTGCCGAACGCTTGTGCCAAGCAAGGCGCCCAACGTACAAGGTTCTTTGCGTGGGTTCGCCGCCGCCGAAGCTTGGAATCACGTTGAGCGAACGGTTCGGCGGCGAACACTACACAAAGAATCCGTTGGACTAAACCGCGGGCGATTATATGGGCTTTGAATCTGGTTGACAATCCCGCCCGGAGTGATGGATGTCGCTTGAGAGGGTGATGAGCGAGGAGCTGTCGCTCAAGAGTACGGGGGTGGAATCTAAAATGAGGATGGAGAGCAGTACCAGGGTGAGAGTTAAGCGAAGGAAGCGAGACGGCCCAGAATAAGAGGCCGGCAATCGTCGCTCTCGCTACTGTGAAGTACAAGGCCAGAGTCATGGGTCGCTCCTTGAGATCCGGCGTTGAGGGTGACTCTAGGACACTGCGGCTGCCTACAAACTTGCGCTTGATGCTAGAATAAGCGTCCGACAAATTGTGGTCGAAAGCGAGCCCGAAGATTCCTTTAATGATCGAAGACCTGTCAACTCGCCACGAACCGATCACCAGCCTCTTTAAGCTTCCAAATTCGAGAGAAGAATCGATGGCCTTTTGCCTTACCGACGACCAGATCGCGTTCTACAAAGAGCACGGCTATGTTGCAGGAATTCGAATACTCAGCGATGAACAGGTAGAAGTCCTCCGAGAAGAACTCGCCACGCTTATCGATCCGTCGCAAGAGGCCAAGCAATTATTCTACGAATATCACTCCAATGAATCACCGGACCCCGCGACTACGCTCTTCCATGCATTAGGCGCCTGGCGGATCTCTCCGGCATTTCACGATCTGCTTTGGAACCCGGCGTTCACCGTGCCTGCGGCGCAGTTGCTTGAAGGACCCGTTCGTTTCTGGCACGATCAGCTCTTCTGTAAACCGCCGCGTCACGGCGGGCGCGTGGCCTGGCATCAGGATTACTCGTATTGGACTCGAACGCAGCCGATGGCGCACATTAGCTGCTGGATCGGGTTGGACGACTCGACTCGTGACAACGGCTGCGTGCATTATGTTCCGGGCAGTCAACGCTGGAACCTTTTGCCGATTACAGGACTCGCCGGAGATATGGAAGCTATCAACACCGTGTTGAATGAAGAGCAGAGGGCACAGTTCAAGCCGGTTGCAATCGAGTTGAGGAAGGGAGAAGCTTCGTTCCACCATCCGCTGATGATTCACGGCTCTTATGAAAACCGAACGGAACGCCCGAGGCGCGCAACAGTGATCAATGTGTTTCGAGACGGAGTGATGTCGGTTTCTGATGCGCCGCCGCTCGAAGGCGTCCCGCCGATTCCGTCGGGCGAGCCGATGGGCGGACAGTTCTTCCCGCTTCTGTTTGATCCACGACTTGTTGAAGGGTTGGCTAATAAGGAATGAAAGTCTCGCTGTTCGTCACATGTTTGGTGGACCAGTTCTTTCCCGAGGTGGGGATGAGCGCGGTCAACGTGCTTCGCAGGCTCGGAGTTGAAGTCGACTTTCCGCTCGCGCAGACGTGCTGCGGGCAACCGGCATTCAACAGCGGCTTCAGCAGCGAGGCGCGCGAGCTTGCGAAGCGGTTCATCGGGATTTTCGAAAACAGCGAGTACGTCGTGGCGCCGTCGGGCTCCTGCACGAGCATGGTCAGGGTCTTCTACCCCGAGCTTTTCAAGGATGATCCGGATTTGCACCAGCGAGCCGAATCGCTCGCATCGCGAACGTATGAGTTCACCGAGTTCCTCGTCAACGTTCTGGCCGTCGAGGATGTGGGCGCGGCTTATCAGGGCAAGGTCGCGCTGCACCAGTCGTGTCATTTGTTACGCGAGCTGAATGTAAGGGCCGAGCCTCAGCGTCTGCTCCGTGCGGTAAAGGGAATCGAGTTAGTTGAGCTCGAACACGCTGAGGCCTGCTGCGGGTTCGGCGGGATGTTTTCGATCAAGTATCCGCACATTTCGGGCAGCATACTTCAGGACAAGATTGATTGCGTCGAAAAGAGCGGCGCCGACGTCGTCGTCGCCAGCGATGTTGGATGTCTGATGCACATAGCCGGGGGCTTGAGCAGACAATCTGCGGCGGCGAGGACGATGCACATAGCGGAATTGCTGGCGAAAACGTAGCATAGACTTCAGTCTGTGTGCCGCCTGGTTTGATGAATCAGCGCGCGGGACTACCCGGGACACAGACTGAAGTCTATGCTACTCACTCTTATGCACGTAACCTCTGAATCATTCATTCAAGACTCGACTGCAGCCGTCCAGAACAAGACTCTGCAAACGCGCCTGCGAGTGCTCAACGGCTTCACCGTTAAGCGCAACCTCCTGTTCGCTGAACTCTCGGATGGCGAGGCGCTTCGCGACCGCGCGCGAGAGATCAAAGAACAAACCATCGGCAATCTCGACGCCTATCTTACTCAGCTCGAAGAGAGCATTGTGCGCCTCGGCGGGACCGTTCACTGGGCGAGAACAGGCAAGGAGGCCCGCGCTATCGTTCTCGACCTGGCGCGGAAGAACAACGTCAAGCGAGTCGTCAAAGCCAAGTCGATGGTGACCGAGGAGATCGAGCTGAACGAGGCGCTCGAACACGCCGGCATCGAAGCGGTAGAGACAGACCTTGGGGAATACATCGTCCAACTCGCACACGAGAAACCTTCACACATCCTCGCTCCCGCAGTTCACAAATCAAAGGGGGACATCTCAGACCTGTTTGCCGACAAGTTAGGCGTGGCCAACCTTAAAGAAGCAGAAGAGATGACCGTCGTCGCGCGGAAACGGCTGCGAGAGAAGTTCCTGAATGCGGACATGGGGATCACCGGCGCTAATTTTGCCGTCGCCGAGACCGGCACGATCGTGCTGGTCGAGAACGAGGGCAACATCAGGCTGAGCACCACGCTGCCGCGAATTCACGTAGCGTTGATGGGAATAGAAAAGCTGGTGCCGTCGCTCGACGACCTGGCGGTGTTTCTCAAGATACTCGCCAGGAGCGCCAGCGGTCAGAAGATGTCGAGCTACGTGTCATTCATCACCGGCGCCCGAAGAAGCGGGGAATCCGACGGCGCCGAAGAGTTTCATCTGATCATTCTCGATAACGGCCGCACCCGAATTCTGGCGGACGAAGAGATGCGCGAGGCGCTCTACTGCTTGCGCTGCGGAGCTTGTTTGAACGTCTGTCCGGTGTATCAGAAGATCGGCGGACACGCCTACGGGTCCGTGTACTCAGGGCCGATCGGTTCGATGATAACGCCAGCGTTTGCCGGACTGGAAAAGTCCAAACACCTGCCGTTCGCGTCGACGTTGTGTGGCGCTTGCCGAGAGATTTGTCCGGTGCGAATCGATATTCCGAGAATCCTGTTGAAGCTGCGAAGCGACTGGTCCGAAGGCAAACACGACGGCGGAGGACCACCGCTGCTCGAGAAGCTCGCGATAAAGCTCTGGGCATTTGCGATGCGGCACCGTACGATCTACAGCCTGGCTTTCAGGGTGCCGGCTTTTCTACAGGGACCGTTATTAGAGGATGGCAAACTCAAACGGCTGCCCTTCGCGCTGGGCGGATGGACGCAGAATAGAGATTTCCCGGCGCTCGCCAGGAGATCGTTTCGTTCGATGTGGGACGACGAGAAGTAGCGCGGGCTTCAACCTGCGGACGTTTTAGCGATGGGGTTTTGAGTGACTGCTAGAAGCGCCAGAGAAGAAATACTCGGGGACATAAAACGCGCGCTGCACAGGGAAGGTAAGTCAGGCCCGGTGCATGGCGAGGTCGATGCCTCGGCGTCGAGTCAGCTTGAGAATTTGGTTTCTGGAATCAGGAAAAACTGCGAAGAGCGGCGCGGTGAGTTGATTGAGCAATTTGAATCTGAGTTGACACGAATTGGGGGGCGCTTGCACAGGGCGACGAATGGCGAGTCCGCGTTTCAATACATCGAGCAGGTTGCGTCGGTTCGTGAAGCAAGAACAATTGTCGCCTGGGAAGGGCAGATCATCGACGGGATTAATGTCCCTAAGAGGCTGGGGGAAAAGGGCATTCAGCTTCTGACTGAGACGACCGGCCCGGAGTTCATACCGAGGACGGCATTAGCGGACATCGGTGTGTCCGGTGTTGATTACGCGCTCGCCGATACGGGCACTCTGGTTTTGCTCGCGCGCAAAGGAGAGGCTCGGTCGATCTCGTTGCTGCCGCCGGTGCACATTGCAGTGATCAAGCCTGAACAAGTTCTCTCAGGGTTGGGCGATCTGTTTCCGCTTTTGCGCGGGGATGCCGAGGCCGAGGGTAGAGGTTTGAGCAGTGCGATAACGTTTATCACGGGCCCCAGCCGCACCGCGGATATTGAGTTGACTCTGGTGGTCGGGGTGCATGGGCCGCAGCAGTTGCACGTTGTCTTGCTCGACTGTTGATCCAACCTCACATTCCGTGAGGGGAACCCACACCCAACATTTATCACTGTGAGCTGTTCCTGCCCAGGTTGGCGATTGCGTTCACAAGGAGGAGTGGCTGGACCGGCTTAGACAGATGAGTTTGGTAGCCCGCCGCCAGGGCACGTTCACCGTCCTGAACAGCCGCATACCCGGTCAGAGCAATTGCCGGAATTCTTCCAGCCTGGTCCATCCGTCTGGACCTCACTTCTCTGATCAGATCATAGCCGTCTTCGCCTGGCATCCCTATGTCCGAGACCAGGACATCCGGTTTCCAATCGGTCAGGGCTTCAAGGGCCTCACGAACTGACCCGGCAGATCTCACCTCCGCTGCGCGTAACGCAAGTAGAGCAGCAAGCACCTCTCGCGAATCTAAGTCGTCGTCGACCACCAATACTCTGAGACCGGCAAGCGGCGTGTCGCCGTCACTTCTGCGATCTCGATCGGCTTCCGCTACTCCCTGGGAAACGCGCGAGTCCACCCGCGCGGGCTCACAGGGGAGCGTAACCGTGAATACTGCACCTTGTTTCTCACCTGCGCTATAGGCTTCGACCGTGCCGCCGTGCATCTCTACCAGGTGACTGACGATCGCTAGGCCCAAACCGAGGCCCCCGTACGTTCTAGTTGTAGAGGTATCGGCCTGGCTGAACCGGTCAAAGATGCGTGGCAAGAACTCCGGTCGTATCCCCTCGCCTGTATCGCTGACCGTGACTCTGGCATTGCAACCAGTCTGTTCAAGCCTGATCTCGACTTCTCCTCCTACCGGGGTGAACTTGATCGCATTGGACAACAGATTCCAAACGATTTGCTGCAGCCGTTGAGGATCGCCCGACACCGGGTCGGCGGAACGATCGAGCAATTGGCGGAGGCGAACCTGCTTTTCGTCGGCTGTTAGCTGCACGGCGGCTATGGCCGCTTGAATTATGCCTGGGATCTCGACCGGGCGCAGATCAAGTTGCAGTTTGCCCGCGGCAATGCGCGAAACATCGAGAATGTCTTCGATGATACGACCCTGCAGCGCGGCGTTACGCTTAATCACTTCAAGTGCGCGAGCGATGTGAGCGTCATCCCGCTCAGGAGTCGTTAGAAGTATGTCCACCCACCCGACTATCGCGTTTAGAGGAGTGCGGAGCTCGTGTGAGACCAAGGCAAGAAACTCATCTTTAGCGCGATTTGCTGCTTCCGCCTCGGCGCGCGCCTCCTGCTCCCGCCCAAGAAGCTGCTCGCGCTCTCGCTCAGCGCGCTTGCGCTCGGAGACATCCGTGCACACTCCGGTCAAGCGGACGGCCTTGCCTATATCATCCCGAATGACCTCGCCCTTTCCCTCGACCCAGCGGATCGCGCCATCGGGCAGAATGATCCGGTATTCGATCTCGTGCTCAGCGCCCTGCTCAACGCCGCGCGCGAGCGACTCCATCACATATTCACGATCCTCCGGGTGAATGTCTCTCAGGTAATGATCAAAGGTCCCTCCGAAGCCGCCAGGCGCAAGCCCGTGAATCAATTCAAGGCTACGCGACCATTTGACCGCTCCGGTCCGAACATCATAATCCCACGCGCCCATGTTGGCCGCTTCGAGCGCCAGGCGCAGTTGCTCTTCGCTTTGCCGGAGTGCTTCTTCGGCCCGCTTCCGTTCCATGAACTGCCCGATCTGGCTTCCGATCCCTGCGACCATCGCCAACAGGGCGTCATTTGGTTGGCGGATCTCATGGCTGAAGAACTCAATCACACCGAGGGGCTTTTCACCGGATAGTATCGGGAAGGCGAAGGCGGCGTGGAGTCCTTCCGCAACCGCAAACGGCGCGCGCGGGAAGTTGTCATCCCTGGTGACATCGGGAATCCACGCGGGCTTCAAGCTCGTCCAAACACGCCCGGGCAAACCAACTCCGGGCGAGAACGCGTGCTTGTAGCAGATCGACTCGAAGTCGCCGGCATCCGCTGAAGGCTTTCGCCAAACCTGGTGACACCGTAACGCGCCGCCGTCGGAATCTAATGCCCACATCGCGCCTAACGCCCAGCCCCATGACTCACAGATTGTCTGGAGGACTCTTGTCATCGCGTTGCTGAGCGCGGGTGATTCCGCAAGGATTCGCGTGATGGCAAGATTGCCCGCCAGGCGGCGTTCGTCCTCCTTGCGCTCAGTAATATCAGCCTCAATCGCTGAAGCGCCGATAATAGTTCCGGCGGGATCCTTGATTGGCGATAAGGTGAGGGCAACAAAAATCATGTGGCCGTCTTTCCTTACACGCTCGGTTTCGTAATGATCAATGCGCGCTCCTCGCTTCAGGTGCTCGAGGATTCGTGATAGCTCATCGGCACGGCCAGACGGAATCAGCCTTGAAATGGGCCGGCCGATCATCTCCTCCGCAGCATAACCGTAGAGTCGTTCTGCGCCCTCATTCCAACTAACAATGGTTCCGTCCAAAGTCTTCCCGATGACAGCATCATTGGTTGACTCGACGATGGACGCCAGGAAAGAGATGGCTTGTTCGGCGCCTTTTCGCTCTGCGACAACTCCCGCTAGCACGAGGAATGTGATTCCATTCGCGGCGACGGCCACCTGCAAGAGCAACAAAGAGTCGTTGGGACTTTGGCCCAAGATCGGGCCTAACCCCAGCCTGGTGCCCCAAATCGCCAAGCCTGAATACAGCGCGATTGCGGTCGCGACCCCGCGAGGCCCAAGCCTGAACGCCGCCCACAACAGAAAAGGAACGATCAAGCGTGCGAGGGCGAGGTTGACGAAATTGGACGGCGGCGCTTCCCGGAAAACAATTGCGGAGGCGACAGACAGCAGGCTGAGCAACAGCAGAGCCTCGGCCAACCGGCTCAGGTTCCAGCGCTCGCCTCGTCTTTCAACCCACGTAAGCACAAGCGGCGCGACCACCAGCGCGCCGACTCCATCACCAATCCACCAGGTCAGCCACAGCGAGCCAAAATTGGCCCAAGCGGCGGCGCCGCCAAGACATAGACTCGTGTTGCCAATAGTAGCGCCCACCATGGGACTGATCAGCACCGCGATGAGCACGAACTTCAAAACATCCCGGGCCCTATAGAAGGGGCTGTGGAATCCGACGAAACGACGAAGCAAAAATGCGGCGGATGCGGCCTCCAGTGTGTTGCCGATTGCTATCCCGCCAGCCGTCGTAAGCGGCTCGCCGGTTGGCAGGGTCGCTAGAAATGCCCCGAGCAGGATGGCTGGTGAGATTCGATACCCTAACCAGAGAACTGCGGCTATTGCGATGCCGGTGGGCGGCCACACCGGCGATACGCTGGCGTGTAAGAAAGCCAGTGACAGCCCCAGTCTCGCTGCGCCAAAGTACACGACGGCGACGCCAGCCACCCAGACCAGGTACGCTGCGTACCCACCTTTCGTCAGCAGATCGGTTTGCAAAGGCGGAAGCGTCGTCGGTCGCCCACCGACTGGAGGGCTCTTTGGTTGGCGAGTCAGGTTCATCTGCTCCCTATGCAAAATCGCAACAGCCAACGCCGCTGGTTTGAGAGACTTGCCTGCCTCTCCTAACAATGGTGCTAGTGATTCGAGGTGCGAACTGTATCACAAGAGCGAAGGCAATGCGAGATCGCGTGTTTCCCTGAGAATCAATTTGTTTGACCTTGCAAGCGAGTGTTAACATCGAGCGAAACCAAAGGACCGGAGCGCACGACGCACTTGACATTCGCGGATGAACGACCTTGACCCTCAAACCTATGAGGATTTCCTCAGGCTGGCTGACGAGGGCACGGTTGTGCCGGTGGTGAAGCGCGTGATGGCGGACCTGCTGACGCCGGTTGCGGCGTACCTGAAGATCGAACGGCTCAGTCCATACTCATTCTTGCTCGAATCCGTGGAGGGGGGAGAGAAGGTTGCGCGCTACTCGTTTCTCGGATTCGACCCCGAGGTCATCGTCCGCAGCCGCGCGAGCAAGGTCACAATCGAGAGAGGTTCTAGCAAGGAAGAGACTGACCGGCCGATGCTCGAAGTGCTTCGACGCCTTTCCGGACAAAACATTCCGGTGAGATTCGCTGACCTTCCCCCTTTTGTCAGCGGCGCCGTCGGCTACTTGAGCTACGACGCGGTGCGCTGGTTCGAGAAGATTCCTGATTCTCACCCCGATGACATCGGGATCGACGACGCGGTGATGATGTTCTTCTCGCGACTGCTGGTCTTCGATCACGTGCGTCACCAAATTCACGTGATCGCTAATGTTTTCACCGGCGGGAAAACCGACGGCCTCGAGGCCGAGTATCGAACAGCTATCGACGACATCGAAGCGATGGAGGCCCGGCTTGAAGACCCGATCGAGCCACTGCCGCGTCGAGAGGTTTCAGGTGATTCGCGGGTGCGCTCGAACCTGACCAGGGAAAAGTTCGAACATGCGGTAACCACGGCCAAGGAGTACATCGCGGCCGGCGACATCTTCCAGGCGGTGCTTTCGCAGCGATTCGAAGTTGGTTTGAGTGCCCACCCGTTCGAGGTGTATCGCGCGTTGCGCGTGGTGAATCCCTCGCCCTATATGTTCTTCTTGAAAATCGGCGATCAATCGATCATCGGCGCGTCGCCCGAGATGCTTGTGCGTGCGACCGGCCGGCGAATCGAGTATCGACCGATCGCGGGAACGAGACCCCGGGGTGCGACTGAAACCGAGGACCTGTTGCTAGGTGAAGAGCTGCGCGCCGACGAAAAAGAAGTAGCCGAGCATATAATGCTGGTTGATTTGGGACGCAACGATCTGGGGCGCGTTGCAGATTACGGCTCAGTCGATGTCACCGATTTGATGATCATCGAGCGGTACTCGCACGTGATGCACCTGGCGTCTGCGATCAAGGCGCGGTTGAGATCAGGTATGGATCGCTTCGACGCGCTTGCAGCGTGCTTTCCGGCCGGAACGGTGAGCGGCGCGCCAAAGATTCGCGCGATGGAGATCATCGACGAATTAGAACCGACGCGGCGCGGGGTCTATGCGGGATCGGTCATGTATCTCGACTATTCCGGCAACCTCGACTCGTGCATTGCGATTCGAACGATACTCACGAAAGATGGGCGAGCGTACTTCCAGGCGGGCGCCGGAATAGTTGCGGACTCGGTGCCCGAGAGCGAGTACGTCGAGACAGTCAACAAGGCTCGAGCAATGCTTCAAGCGATCGAGATGGCTGAGAAGCAGTAGACTCGTGCAAGAGAGAATGTGAAGTATGCTGTGCACGACACCACCGGCTTCAGCCGCGTGGTGCTTCAACTTCAACCTACGCGCACGCGACCGCACCCTGACACCACGCGGCTGAAGCCGGTGGTGTCGAGGTGGGTGCGGTGCGTCGTAGGTTGAAGTTGAAGCACCACGCGGCTGAAGCCGGTGGTGTCGAGGTGGGGCGGCGCGCGTCGTAGGTTGAAGTTGAAGCACCACGCTTCTGAAGAAGGTGGTGTCAGGCTGGGGTGCGGTGCGTCGTAGGTTGAAGTTGAAGCACCACGCGGCTGAAGCCGGTGGTGTCGCGCCGGGGTCGCGCGCGCGCGTAGGTTGAAGTTGAAGCACCACGCGGCTGAAGCCGGTGATGTCGGGGAGCGGTCGTGTGTCGTAGGTTGAAGCTCCACGCCCCTGAAGCCGGTGGTGTCGGGCCGGGGTCGGTGCCGTGCGTCGTAGGTTGAAGTTGAAGCACCACGCGGCTGAAGCCGGTGG
>CAZJQQ010000009.1:0-132882 GCA_964548075.1 uncultured Clostridia bacterium
TCAACGATGTCTTGGCACCAAATTGTGTCAACGATGTCTTGGCACTTATCAACTAGAAACTACAAACCACCACGGACCACGGACTACTTTAGTTGTCTGCCCGGAAGCCACTCGTATATGATTACACGCTTGCGGCGGGCTCGATGGGCCTGTCCTTGGGGAGGCGTCCACTGTGAAACACAAAATCACGCTTATACCGGGCGACGGTATAGGCCCCGAAGTCACTGGCGCTACCATCTCCGTGCTTCGAGCCACGGGCTTTGAAGCGGAATGGGAGACCTTCGTTGTAGGCGCCGAGGCGCTGTCGCGCTTTGGCGATCCGTTGCCTCAGGATCTGATCGACTCGATCAAACGTAATAAGATCGCGCTCAAAGGACCCGTTGCGACTCCGATCGGAACGGGCTTCGTCAGCTCGAACGTACGCCTGCGAAAGGCGCTTGATCTCTACGCCAACCTGCGGCCGATCAAATCGCTCAAAGGCGTGCCGAGCCGCTACGAGAATGTTGACTTGATTGTCGTGCGCGAAAACACCGAAGACCTTTACTCGGGGCTCGAGCACGAAGTCGTTCCCGGGGTCGTCGAGAGCTTGAAGATCATCACCGACAAGGCCTCTCGTCGAATCGCAAAGTTCGCGTTCGAGCATGCCCGGCTTGAAGGGCGCAAGAAAGTCACCGCCGTTCACAAGGCCAACATAATGAAGTTGTCCGATGGTCTTTTTCTCCGGTGTTTCCGCGAAGTCGCCGAGGATTATCCGGAGATCAAGGCCGACGACTTGATAGTTGACAACACTTGCATGCAGCTTGTGCTAAACCCCACCCAGTTCGACATCTTACTTCTCGAGAACCTGTACGGCGACATTGTTTCGGATCTGTGCGCCGGGCTTATCGGCGGGCTGGGCGTTGCGCCGGGCGCCAACATTGGTGAAGAGATCGCGGTGTTCGAAGCGGTACACGGCGCGGCGCCTTCTATTGCCGGGCGCGGCATCGCTAACCCGACGGCTCTGTTGCTCAGTGCGGTGTTGATGTTAAAGCACCTGAACGAGCGCGAACGGGCCCTGCGGATTCAAGCTGCTCTTGAGAAGGTTCTGGCGGAAGGAACCATCTTGACCCGCGATCTGGGTGGCCAGGCGACTACGCTCGATTTCACCGAAGCGATAATCCACGCGCTGTAGCACGGTCAGGCGCGGCAATCTCTCGTTCGAGCAACCGCGTTTGTTCCTGTTCTCTCGGCGCGCGAGGCATAGAGGGAGTTACCGGAAATCATATGAAGATCACAGCCAGCCGCACCAGCCTCGGAGAGATCAGCGAAGACGTACTGATCGTGCCGGTTTTTGAGGGCGAAACTCCGCGCGACTCTGAGAACGCTCCTGCCTTGGCGGCGCTGGATCATCTCACACGCGGCGCCGTCGCGGCGGTGTTCGACGACGGCGAGATGACAGCGAAGCGCGATCGGTGGGTGCTTCTCCACAACGTCGGCCAGTTCTCGACCAGGCGATTGCTGTTATATGGCGCCGGCCGACCCGAGAAGATCGACTCGATCAGCGTCGGGCGGCTGGCGGGCGCGGCGATCCGAACGCTGATCAAACACCGGGTCATTCGCTCGGCGGCGTTTCTGGTCACGCGCAAGCTTGAGAGCGAGACTCTCGTGCAAGCGATAGTCGAAGGGGCGCTGATCGGCCAAATGAGTGGCGGGCTTTACAGATCGAAGGACGAACCCGCCGTAGAGATTGAGACCCTTGATTTGGTCAGCGAGCTGCCAGACCCACCCAACTTCGAGCGTGCTATGAGAGTTGGAACCGCGATGGCCGAAGCGACGAACCTCGCTCGGATGCTGGGCGACGAACCCTCAAACGTGATGACTCCAAGCGAGCTTGCGCTTCGAGCGCAGAAAATGGCAGAGCAGGAAGGGCTCGGGTTTGAAGCGCTCGGCGAAGACGAGATGAAACGACTCGGCATGGGCGCACTGCTGGCGGTCTCGCGAGGCAGCGAGGAACCGGCGCGGCTGATCGTGCTGAGCTACGAACCATCCGCGACTGGTGATGCTCCGCGCGCAAGTGAATTGATCGCGTTGGTCGGCAAAGGCATCACCTTCGATTCGGGAGGGATCTCGATCAAGCCCGCGGCCAAGATGGAAGACATGAAGTACGACATGGGCGGCGGCGCGGCAGTGATTGGAGCTATGCAGGCGATCGCGCGGCTGCGCCCGAACGTTCGCGTCATCGGGCTCGTGCCCGCGTCTGAGAATCTGCCATCCGGCCGAGCTGTCAAACCGGGCGACGTGGTTCGCAGTCTGAGCGGCAAGACTATCGAAGTAGTAAACACCGATGCGGAAGGCCGGCTTGTCCTGGCCGACGCGATTACCTATGCAATCAGTCGCGGCGCTACGTGCATTGTCGATGCCGCAACGCTGACTGGCGCGTGCGTGATTGCTTTGGGCGAGACTCGCGCTGCAGTGATGGGGACCGATCGGCAGTTGATTGATGATCTGGTCAAGGCAGGCGAGCAGTGCAGTGAGCGGCTTTGGCCGATGCCGCTCGACAATGAGTACGGCGAGATCATTCGGAGCGACATTGCCGATCTTAAGAACGTCGGCGATCGAACGGCCGGCTCGATAACCGCCGGATTCTTCTTGAAGCATTTTGTTGGCTCGGTTCCGTGGGCCCACCTGGACATCGCCGGCACCGCGTGGACCGAGAAGGAGAAACCTTACATAGCAAAGGGCGCGACTGGGTTCGGCGTCAGGCTGATGGCAACGTTTGTTTTGAATCGAGCGGCCGCCAGCTAGCATTAGAGTTCGTAGTTCGGCCTTCAGGCGGAAGTTCGTATCGCTTGATCTTTCAGGCACGCCGGCTACGAACTTCCGCCTGAAGGCCGAACTACGAACGTCTTAACAGAAGCTTGGAGAGCACCTATGTCGAAAGAGACGATTCATAAGGAGGTCGTGATTCTCGGCTCGGGTCCTGCGGGGTTGACCGCTGCGATCTACGCCGCCCGAGCGAACCTCAAGCCGCTGGTGGTCGAAGGTCCCGAGCCGGGCGGCCAGTTGATGATCACAACCGACGTCGAGAACTACCCCGGGTTCGCCAAGGGAATTCTCGGGCCTGAGCTGATGGAACAGTTTCGCGAGCAGGCTCGCCGGTTCGGCACGGAGTTCCTGATGAGCTGGGTCAGCAAGGCGGACCTGAGCCAGCGGCCGTTTAAGCTTGAGACCGAAGATCACACAATCAAAGCCGACACGTTGATCATCGCGTCGGGCGCGTCGGCGAAGTGGCTCGGTATTCCTGGCGAAGCGCCGATCCCGCAGGGCCTGGGCGGTAACGGCGTTTCGGCTTGCGCGACCTGTGACGGGTTCTTCTTCAAGGGCAAGCCACTCGTCGTCGTGGGCGGCGGCGACACCGCAATGGAAGAGGCGACATTTCTCACGAAGTTCGCGACCGGGGTGACGGTCATTCATCGCCGCGACGCATTGCGCGCCTCGAAGATCATGCAGGACAAGGCGTTCAGGAACGAGAAGATTGATTTCATCTGGGACACTGGTGTCGAGGAGATACTCGGCACGCGCGAGACCGGCGTGACCGGCGTGCGATTGAAGCACTTGAAGACGAGCGAAGAGCGAGTGTTTCCCACCGAGGGTGTGTTCATCGCGATTGGGCATAAGCCGAACACCGATCTGTTCAGGGGCCAGCTTGATATGGACGAGGTGGGCTACATCAAGACCGGGGACCGCTCGACGGCCACGAACATCCCCGGCGTGTTTGCGTGTGGCGACGCGCAGGACTCGGTTTACCGCCAGGCGGTCACCGCGGCTGGCACGGGTTGCATGGCTGCGATTGACGCCGAGCGGTATCTTGATAACCATGCGATCGGCGCGGAAGGTGAGAAGAAAGAACCAGAACTCGCAGCTTGGTAACGAGCCTGTATCCAAGATGTCCACCGGTCTCACAACATCACCCACCACAGAAGTGGCTCCTGGAGCCCGGTTCGGGATCGCTCTACAGATCACCGCGTTCATCGAAGTCTTGCTGCTAGGCGTATGGCTTGGCTCGATGATCTTTTTCAGCTTCGCCGTGGCGCCGAGCGCGTTCGCCGTGCTTCCAACGCGTGAGATGGCCGGCGTGATGGTCACGAGCACGATCGGCAAAGTCGAAGTGCTCGGCCTTGTCATCGGTACGCTGCTCATCTTAATACACGCGGCGAGCTGGCGTTCGAGACAGTCGAGAAGAGCGATCGAGACGCTACAAGCCGTCCTCCTCGTCTTGATGATTGCGTCGGCGGGACTGTCGCGCTTTTGGATTTCGCCGGCAATGGTGTCCTTGCGAGCCCAGATGGGCGGTCACATCGACGATGTTGCCGTGACCGATCCCATGCGCATGCAGTTCAATGATCTGCATCAGTATTCGGTGAGCCTGATGAGCGCAGCGATGATTTCCGGGCTCGTGGTGCTATTTCTCACTGTTCGATCATGGCTCAAGCGATAGACCAGTCATCCCTCGCAACAAGCGAGTCGGGGGCGCCGGCCCAGGTTACGTTTACTATTCAGCGACACGCCGCGCAAATCTCGATCAAACCGACAATAGATTGACTTGGGCAGGCAAACCTGAATATTATCGTGATGTGAGCAAGCCATTCATAATCGAAGAAGGTCCGATGCCGCCGGAACTCGCAATTGCGTTTGAGAAGGCGAGACTCAATCGGCAATGGTTCAGCGAGCACCTCAGGGAGCTTGAGGTGTACGAACGCTATCGGGGTCGCTATGTTGCTGCTGCCGGTGGTGAGTTGTTTGTTGCTGATACTCCTGAGGAGATCGATCGACTCGTGCGCGCAAAGTACCCTGATGACGTCGCACATGTGCGATACATCCCGCGCAAGAAGTTGAGCCGCATCTATGCGTGTCAATGGCGAATGGCTGGAGTGTAACGATGGACGACAAGATCATCATAACTGAGGAACCAGAGAACTCAGAACTCAACCGGCGGCTGGCACAGTTCCGTCGGAACGGGCAATGGCTAACCCAGCACGGCGCACCGTTTTTCGAACGATTTCGCGGTCAATACATCGCGGTGTCCGAAGGCGAGGTTTTCGCTGCCAGCGACGCCTCAGGTGCGCAAAGCCTAGCCAAACAGAAACATCCTGACGACGAGCCGTTCGTGCAATACATACCAAAAGAAAGATACGAACGAATCTATGCGTGTTGAAGGTCGCTGGCATCTATTCGACGATGGCATTCTGAGGCCGGTCGTTGATGCGGTCGTTCAGACGCCCGAGGGTACATGGCAGGCTGCCATGTTGCTGCTGGATGCAGGGGCTGATCGGACAGTGTTTGAGGCCCGGCTCTTGACTGCGCTTCAGACGCTAGCCGTGCCTGCTGATGAAGCACCGGAACTCGGAGGCGTCGGAGGGAAGACCACATGCATCTTCGTTCAGACTCGCCTGGGCTTCGTGCGAGACGATAGGCAGTTAGTGACCGTTCAAGGGCCGTTTGGCGTTTTCACCAATCCTACTACCAGCGACGTTTCTGTCCTTGGCCGGGACGTGACCAACAATTTCGACGTCATCTACAGCTTTCCTCGCCGCGAAGTGATGCTGCTCGCTCCTCCTCACAGCAACCGGATTCACCGCGCATCCTGATCGCAAGTTCCGATTCCAAGCGCAAGCGCATTTGCGTTTCCTGCCTTGACGATTATCGAAGCGAACTATAATCTCGCCTGAACTCGTGGAGACTACAGCAAAGAGAAACGAAGCGGCGCCGGCCGAAGCTCGCGGGCGAACCGCGCTTCCGCGTACCCTTGGCTTGATAAGCGCGATCGCCGTGTTGATAGGTTCGACTATCGGCACTGGGATCTTTCGCTCGCCTGCCGGGATCGCCGGCAGAGTTCCGGATGAAGGTTTGTACCTGCTGCTCTGGGCGCTTGGTGGTTTCTTTTCTTTATGCGGTGCGTTGACTCTTGCAGAGCTTGCTGGAGCGTTGCCTCACACCGGCGGAGTGTTCGTGTACCTGCGCGAAGGATGGGGACGCTTGCCGGCGTTTCTGTTCGGATGGTCGGAGCTGACCATAATCCGTGCTTCCGCGCTGGGCGCAGTCGCAACCGTGTTTGCCGAGTACTTTCTGCGGCTGCTCGGCAAGGAAAGCTCGACTGCCGTGCACTACGTCGCCGCGGGCGCGATACTTCTCGTCGCCGTCTTCAACATCCTTGGCGTCAAGCTCGGCGCGCTTGTGCAGAATCTCACAACTGGAGCGAAGTACGGCGCGCTGGTAATACTGGTGCTGGCTGCGTTCTTGATTGGAGGAAACAACCCCGCGCCGGCGCCGACTCGAACAGCCGAATTGCCGAACGAGACGTCGCTGGTAATGTTCGGGCTGGCGTTCATCTCGTTGCTGTGGGTCTACGACGGCTGGGCGGATGTGACCTTTCTCAGCGGAGAAGTGAAACGCCCCGAGCGCAACTTGCCGCTCACGATCATCGGCGGAACGCTCGCCGTCATCGCAATCTATTTGCTCGCGAACTTCGCTTATTTGCATCTTCTCGACATTAAGCAGATCGCCGGTTCGAAGCTGGTCGCAGCGGACACGGCTTATCGCATCGTGGGTGAAACGGGGGTGAAGCTGGTATCCATCGCGGTGATGATCTCCGCGTTCGGAACGCTGAACGGCTCGATGATGACCGGCCCGCGAATCTTCTTTGCGATGGCCGATGACGGGCTCTTCTTCAAGAAGATCGCCTCGGTGCATCCGCGATTCAAGACGCCTTACGTAGCCATCTCGCTTGCTGCGGCGCTGGCCATCGTGTTCGTGATGGTCAGAACATTCGAGCAGTTGGCAGACGCGTTTGTGCTTGCGATTTGGCCCTTTTATGCGGGTGGGGCGGCGGCTGTTTACGCGCTGCGGCGCAAGCGTCCAGATCTTCCGCGCGCGTATCGAACGTGGGGTTATCCGGTCACGCCGATTCTCTTCATCCTCGCCGTGATCCTGCTGATCGGAAATGCGCTGGTCGAAGATCTCGGTCATGGTCTGCGTGACAACTTCAGTTACTACCGTGCCTTGTTCACCGGAAGC
The DNA here is from genome assembly GCA_964548075.1 of uncultured Clostridia bacterium. Classification (GTDB taxonomy): domain Bacteria; phylum Acidobacteriota; class Blastocatellia; order UBA7656; family UBA7656; genus Onstottus_A. The sequence goes on from CAZJQQ010000009.1 coordinate 7,054, forward strand.
GCATTGCCATATGAGTCGAGCGGCGCGCTGCTGGTGTTCGTGATAGTGCTCGCGGGCATCCCGGCTTATTTCATCTGGAACGCGACGCATTCGAAGCGAAGTTAGAACCACAACGCCCGCAGAGTTATAATGCCTGCCATGGTTCAGACCGCTCGCGCCCGACCCAAAACCACCGCTCGCAAGAAGAACCGTCCTCGATGGTGGAAGTGGGCCAAGATTACGATCCTGGTCATACTCGGCATCGGGATTGTTTATCAGGCGTGGATTGTCTTCAGCATCTTTCGATACCGAAGTGCCAATCCGTCATCGACGGCGATGATGGAACAGCGCGCCTCTCAAGCGAGGGATCGAGGCGAAGAGGTCAAACGAGTCCAGACGTGGGTGCCTTACGATAAGATCTCCCGCAACCTGACGCGCGCTGTTCTTGCGGGGGAAGACTCGCGCTTCTTTGATCACGCGGGTTTCGACTGGGAGGAGATCCGCAAGGCGCTCGAAGAAGATTGGAACGAAGGCCAATTCAAGAGGGGCGCTTCGACGATTACTCAGCAGTTGGCGAAGAACCTTTTTCTGTCCACGTCCAAGAATCCCTTGCGCAAGCTGCACGAGGCGGTGATCACGAAAGAGATGGAATGGATTCTCGGCAAGCGCCGGATACTGGAGATCTACTTGAACGTCATCGAATGGGGCGATGGTGTTTATGGGGCGGAGGCAGCGGCGCGGACCTACTTCAACACATCGGCTGCAGCGGTGAGCGCCGATCAGGCGGCGTTTCTATCTGCGATCATCCCGAGCCCTAATGGAGCTTTCAATCCGTCCAAACATCGCGGCCGCGTTGAACGCCGCAAGAACCTGATCGAGCGGCTGATGCGTCACGTCGTCGTCCCTAGGGATCTCGATTAGAGAATTATCGCATCGGCCTCAATCTCAACCAGCATATCCGGATCAATCAGGCGGCTGACCTCGACCATGCTCGTCGCCGGTCTAATATCGCGAAAGACCTCGCTGTGCGCGCGCCCGACTTTCTCCCACTCGCTGATGTCGGTGACATAGATTCGCGTGCGCACGACATCCTTGAAACTGGCTCCAGCAGCCCGAAGCGCGGTTTCGATGTTCTTGAGAGCCTGGACTGCTTGGGCGTAGGCATCACCTTTACCAACGATGTTGCCGGCCGGATCTGTAGCCGTCGTGCCCGAGACGTGGACCGAAGCGCCGGCGCGAACCGCGCGCGAGTATCCGACGATCGGCTCCCAGCTAGTGCCGCTGGCGATGTTTTTTCTTTGCATAGTGACCTCCGAAGACTAAACACAAAGGCACGAAGTCACAAAGGGAACAAACCTTAGTGACTTTGTGCCTTTGTGTTTAAGGGTATCGCACCCAACCCGAGTCTTCGTGGCCGAAATGAAAAAGATTCGGGTGAATGGCGATGTTTTTTCTTTGCATAGTGACCTCCGAAGACTAAACACAAAGGCACGAAGTCACAAAGGGAACAAACCTTAGTGACTTTGTGCCTTTGTGTTTAAGGGTATTGCATAGGGACCTCCGAAGACTAAACACAAAGGCACGAAGTCACAAAGGGAACAAACCTTAGTGACTTTGTGCCTTTGTGTTTAAGGGTATCGCACCCAACCCGAGTCTTCGTGGCCGAAATGAAAAAGATTCGGGTGAATGATCTCCGCCAGGATCTCAAGCGACTCGGCCAGCCTCGGTCCGGGGCGGTTGAAGTATTGATTGCCATCTGCGACGAATACCCGCCCGGCGGCAACGGCCTTCAGGCTTTTCCACTCAGGTTTGCTGCTGAGCAAGTGCATCTCCTCCAGGGTGCGCGCGATGTCGAAGCCGCAAGGTGAAACGAAGATGATGTCGGGGTCTTTCGTCACCAACTCATCCCAGGTCATCCACGGTGAGTGCTTCCCCGACTCGCCGAAGAGATTCACGCCGCCTGCCATCTCGACGAGCTCGGGCATCCAGTTGCCGCCGGCCATCAGCGGATCGATCCACTCGATGTAAGCGACAGTTGGGTTCGTGTCGAGCCAGTGAGTCCGCTGAACGATGTCGTCCATTCGGCTCTGCAGCTCGTCTACGAGTTGCTCCGCGCGCTCGGCAGCCCCAAGCGCCTCGCCCACCCGAAGAATGTCAGCCCACACGTCATCCAACGAATTCGGTTCGAGAGACACGATCACGGGTTTTGAACTGGTCAGCTCGCAAACCGCTTGCTCGACGTCTTTCAAGCTAACCGCGCACACTTCGCATTGTGATTGGGTGATGATGTGTGTGGGGTTCACGTCTTCCAGCAATCGGGCGTCGACGCGATAGACGCTCAGCGCGTCTTCAACGATGGACTTCACGCGATGGTCGATCTCGAGGCTCGATCCTTCGACGTTGAACTTCGGGCTGGTGAGTTGTGGCAGCAGCCTGACTGACGGCGGATAGTCGCACTCGTGCGAGCGTCCGACCAACTGATCTTCGAATCCGAGCGCGCAAGCAATCTCGGTTGCGCTTGCTATAAGTGAGACGATTCTATGCGTCGGCATTGATCGCTTCCCGAACCGCTTTCGCCAGGAACTCTGAGCGAGCATTCTACCAACGCGGAGCGAATGAAAGACAGGGACCCGCAGATTGGTGATGACTCCGGTAAGCGTCGAGTGTGTTCGGTTCGCGCGCCTGCTCAATTCGCCTTCTGCTTCACGTTGAACGTCGTGCCACCGATCGTTATCGTGGCCGCGCGCGTGGAGGGACCTGGGTTCGGAGCGACGGAGTAACTGACGGACCCGCTCGCGATCCCGCAGCAGCCCGAAGTAACAGTTACCCAACTGGCATCGCTTACGGCCTGCCATGCGCAGTTCGCTCCAGTGACTACGTCGATCGAGCCGGCGCCGCCGGTTGCCGGGTGATTCTCGAACAGCGGGGAGATGTTGTAGGTGCAATCGGTCCCGCCGGCTTGTGTTATGGTGAATGTTAGACCGGCGATGGTGATTGTGCCGACACGGGGAACGGGAGAAAAGTTGTCTCCGACAATGGCCCTGCCACATTCTCGTAGTAATCCATGGTGCGCGAGATGTCCGAAGCAACCTGCTTGTGGAATTCCAGGCGCATCAGCCTCGCCGGCTCTGGATTTGAGCATCCAATTGCGCCAGAGAAATAATCTGATCGGGATTCGCATCAATCTCCGAGTCGCGTCTCAGCGCTTCGGCAACGCCTTCATCTTCGTCGAACAAAACGCCGGGAAGAGACTCGAGAAGATTCGCCGCCAGAGCCGCTCGTTCCTTTTCGGGCAGGCTGAGCGCGAGCTTCTCTATTTCAACTATTGTGGCCATGTGCGAAGGATACCTCTCTGGGTGCCTCTCGAACAACAGCTTTTGGCTCGGCAGGGATGCGTGTTTGGTCCTGCGCTCTGCGGATCAAGGGAGCCCCCTAACGAAAGGAACACTTCCCAAAGTTTCGCGGATTCCCGCCAACGCTCCATGGGTGTCAACGAGTACCACTCGGCCCATTCCTCGCCTACTAGTTGTTCAGCCGAGATCATCTTCATGTGACGTAACTCTTGGAACCGCTCTCAGTTGCGCCGGCGATAAGTGAGACGATCTGTGCGATGTCATTCGAAGCGCCGATTCATTAGTGCTGCTTACCCTCAATTGCGCAGAGCAGCACTGCCGCGGCCAGCCCAAGCCTGCGGTCGAGCAACCGGTTCACGTCCGCGGCGAAGTCAAGCGAAATCTTCATGACGAACGGATTGAAGTTCTGTTTGAAAGCGCACACTGGTATGCCGCGTATCTCGCCGTCATACTGCTGGGGGATCAAGTTCGCGAATGGGATGAAGCGCCTGATCAGCGCCATCGCCGTGCTGTCCTCTTTGATTGTGCCGATCGGCTGGTCCATCCGGTCCATAAAGATCCATTCGTCGCGCACCATTGATTTCAGGCCTTTTCGCTTCAACACTCCAACCTTCTCACCGGTTTGTGAGTCGGTAACGTCGTACTCCGACGAGATGTCCAGCACCCTTCGCGCCTGGATCAATAGCAACTCGGCCTGCATATCCTCGTTGGCGTAGAGACGAATGTCCTCTTTGAGCTTGAACGCCTTCATGCTCGCGAAAAGCACGACCTGGCCAGCGGGGTCGTAGACGTGGAACGCGCCGCCGAAGAGCTTAAACACCTTGCGGCGGATCAAGTAGTTGTTGTGCTGAAATCTGCTCGCCAGCATGTCACCTCCGTTACGCCGTAGTACTGAACGTTAGGAATTGTTAGGAACAACACGAAGGTCAAGCCTTCGTGTAAATCTCCGCGCCCGCCTGCTTGAACTCTTCGGACTTCTCCTTCAACCCGCTCTCGAGTGCGACTGCTTCGGTCAAACTGTGCTGAGCCGCGTATTCCCGCACTTCCTGAGTTATCTTCATCGAGCAGAAGTGCGGGCCGCACATCGAACAGAAGTGCGCGAGCTTTGCGCCCTCTTGCGGCAACGTCTCGTCGTGATACTGCTGTGCAAGCTCGGGATCGAGCGCGAGATTGAACTGGTCTTCCCATCGAAACTCGAAGCGAGCCTTCGACAAGGCGTTGTCCCAGTACTGCGCGCCGGGATGGCCCTTCGCCAGATCCGCCGCGTGCGCCGCGATCTTGTAGGCTATCACGCCGTCCTTGACGTCTTGCTTGTCGGGCAACCCTAGGTGTTCCTTCGGCGTGACGTAGCAGAGCATCGCAGTGCCGAACCATCCAATCATCGCCGCGCCTATCGCCGAGGTGATGTGATCGTAGCCCGGCGCGACGTCGGTCACCAACGGACCGAGCGTGTAAAACGGAGCCTCGCCGCACACTTCGAGTTGGCGATCGACGTTCTCTTTGATCAGGTGCATCGGCACGTGACCGGGTCCCTCGATCATCACCTGACAATCCAGATCCCAGGCGATCTTCGTCAGTTCGCCAAGCGTGTCGAGCTCGGCAAACTGAGCTTCGTCATTCGCATCCGCGATCGAGCCGGGCCGCAAGCCGTCACCAAGGCTGAATGAAACATCGTAGGCTCGCATGATCTCGCAGATCTCGCTGAAGCTCCTGTACAGGAAGCTCTCCTCGTGATGAGCCAGACACCACTTCGCCATGATCGAGCCGCCGCGCGAGACGATGCCTGTCGTGCGCTTCGCGGTCATCGGGATGTAGCGCAGCAGCACGCCGGAGTGGATCGTGAAATAGTCGACGCCCTGCTCGGCTTGTTCGATCAAGGTGTCGCGATAGATTTCCCAGCTTAGTTCCTCGGCCTTGCCGTTGACCTTCTCGAGCGCCTGATAGATCGGCACGGTTCCGATCGGCACCGGCGAGTTGCGAATGATCCACTCGCGAGTTGTGTGGATGTTGCGCCCGGTTGAAAGATCCATCACCGTGTCCGAGCCCCACTTGATCGACCATCGCATCTTCTCGACTTCCTCTTCGATCGACGAAGCGACAGCCGAATTGCCTATATTGGCATTTATCTTTACAAGGAAGTTGCGCCCGATGATCATCGGTTCGCTCTCAGGATGATTGATGTTCGAAGGAATGATCGCCCGCCCGCGAGCCACTTCGTCGCGAACGAACTCGGGCGTGATGTGTGAAGGCAGCTTCGCCCCGAACGACTGTCCCGAGTGCTGAAAGTCGAGCGCGCTGCGGTCGCCGTTCTTTGCGGATTCGAATGCTCGCGCGCGGCCCATGTTTTCGCGAATCGCGATGAACTCCATTTCCGGCGTGATGACGCCGCGCTTAGCGTAGTGCATTTGTGTTACCGCGCAACCGGGCATTGCGCGAAGCGGACGACGACGCGCTCCGGGAAAAGGATCGAGGCGGCCTTTGTCTGTCACGAGCGCGTATTCGCGAGCGCCTTCGGTCAGGTAGCCGTCATCCTGCGGCAGAACATCGCGGCCGTCGTACTCTTCGATGTCGCCGCGCGCGATGATCCAATTGCGCCGCAGCGCAGGCAGACCGTCGTGGACGCTACAGCTCGCGTTGGGATCGCCCCACGGTCCACTGGGATCGTAAATGCGAACCGGCGGGTTCTCTTCAACCGAGCCGTTCACGCCGCGCGTCACATTCAAGTGCACTTCGCGCATCGGGACGCGAATACCCGAGCTGCTGCCCTCGACGTAGATTCTGGATGAGCTTGGAAACTGAAACTCACTCTCGGTGTGTGGTTCTGAAGTTTTTGAAGTCGTCATTTTGTCTCCCTTCGACGGCATTATCCGTATCAGGTTCAAGGGGTCTCCCAAGCGGGACTCTCAGCCTCGTTATAAAGCTCCCCCGGAAAAGTGATCAATGAAACGTGATGCGTGACCGGATTGGCATCACACATCAACGCCAGCTTAGCAATCAAACGAATAGATCATCAACCGGCATCGACCACCCTGGCAACGCCGGTTCAGCATCGGCAATTTCACCGCAGTGAAACACCTTCGGCGTGTCAGGATCATCAGCGCGGTAGCATCTGATGACTTGATCCCGGAGAACATCGACGTCCCACACGACGAGCGCTCCGGCGGCGAAGTAGTCCGCGCGCTTTTGGGCCATCTTCTGTTCAGCCCTGCGTCCATAGTCATTGTGGCTTCTAACTTCGGCGGCGAAGATTGGGGCGCCCACAAGGAACTTGCCGCGAGTTCTCGGACCTATGTAGAACGAGGCGTCGGGGCTAAACGAATCGCGGTTGGGAAGATCAACGATGAAGCCGACACCGTCACCATAGGCGCGACCGATCCTTGTCTTTCGTGCGTAGGCGCGAAGGCTCACGGCGATCTCGAACGCTGCACTGCTTGGGAGGTCTCCTGTGGGGCTCATAAGTACGAGTTCTCCATCCACAATCTCGGCCTTACCGTCCTCCGGAACATGGTAGAGGTCTTCGATTGTCGCTTGAGTTCTTGTGCTCATACTAACCTTCTGATTAACGCCCCAGGAACGCGCAACGCCAGATTCGTTGTTACTTGTTGACGCCGGGATTATACCCCACTCGAATCCGAGTTGCACCGTCCGATGAACCCGCCAAAGACGATCACTGCTATTCTTGAGCTTCATTTCCGCCGAGCACTCTATACAACGGCTTCGCGATCATCACGATCGCGCCTGTTAGCAGAGCGCCCGCCACAACATCAATCACGTAATGGTAGCGCAAGTACACAGTAGAAATAATGACGCCGGTTCCCAACGGCAATAGCCACCAGAAAACCCTTCTATGAAACCTGCGCGCGTAAACGAGCACCAGCAACGTTAGTTCGGTGTGACCGCTTGGAAAGCAATCGCGGGTGATCCCTTCCGCTCGATCAAGCATCGCGCGCACCGGCTCAAACAACCAAACTCCTGTTAGTGGTATCGTCTGGGCCTCTACTATCGAAGCAAGGAAGCGCGGGCCGATCGCCGGAACTGCAATGTACCCCAGATACGACAGGTAGAACCCTAACACCACTATGAACACCCAGAAGTGAAATTTCTCAAACGATCGCTGTCGCCACAGAACTACACCGAGGACAAGCGGCAGAAAGTAGTAGGACGAATACGTGAGCTGAAGGACTTCGGTTAGCGGCGGCCACGTCAATCGCTCGAGCCACACCGTTGGATGCACGCCGAGAAAACGTTGATCAATTCCGGCAAGCGCCGCGTCAAAGTCTCGGGGGTGAATGAGCGGTATGAGATAGCCCAGTTCTTTGTAGGTGATCGGTATCAGCACGACCGGATACCAGCCGCGGATGAAAGATGCGAGGGGGAGAAGAGGAGAAGAGGAGAAGAGGAGAAGAGGAGAAGGGGAGAAGGGGAGAGGGGGAGAGGGGGAGAGGGGGCGAAGGGGCGACGGGGCGACGGGGAGAGATCTTGCGATCAATACGACCAAAGCGACGAGGATCACGTGTCCGGCGCAGAGCGCCCACCACCAGGGGATCCGGTAGCTGAAGACCAGAACCAATAAGGTTATGACTACGAGGTAAGCGATAGCGACTTTATCAGCAGGATTGAGCCGTGTGTCCTGTTGACTTGAGTCGCGAACTCTTTTGGTCACTGGATCGCCCCCTCGCCCCTTCTGCTCTTCTCCTCTTCACCTCTGCTCCTCTGCTCCTCTGCTCCTCTTCGCCCCTTCCCCCGTCGCCCCCTCTCCCCTTCTCCCCTTCTCCCCTTCTCCTTGTCCCCTCACAGCCAGCCCTCGCTCTTGTACCACGCGATGGTCTCGCGCAGCCCTTCTTCGAGTTCGACTCGCGGACTGTACCCAAGTTCGCTCTTTGCGCGTTCGATCGAGCACGTCCAGCCCGCTTGCGAGAGGTCGGTCACTTTGTCGCGATTGATGACTGGCGGCTTTCCCATCAAAGCGGCCGCGGCTTCGGCTGCTATCGCTACGCCCCAGGCGACGGGTCGAGGGATGGTGATGGTTCGCAGGCGTTTCCTCATCAGCGCGGCCATCAGATCGGCGACCGCGTGCATAGAGTAGTTGTCCTCGCTCGATATGAAATAAGTCCGGCCCAACGATGCCTCGCTTTCGCCCGCGAGGATTATTCCGTCCACGAGATCTCGCGCGTGAACCAGACTCACACGCTTGTCGCGGCGGCCGATCATCGGGAACATGCCTCCCTTTACCGCCTTGAAGAACTCAAAGATGCCGTAGTCGCGCGGACCATAGACTGCCGGCGGTCTGACGATTGAGACCGGCAACAGATCGGAGACGACGCGTACTGCTTCTTCGCCCATGAGTTTGCTGCGGCCGTAGGGCGTGATTGGCGCGGGTACCGTGTCTTCGTCGACGGGCACGCCGTCGCGGGCCGGACCGACTGCCGCAAGCGAACTGATGTACACGAATCGTTTGATCTGATCGCGACGCTTGAGCGCTTCGGCAAGCAACGCCTCCGTACCCTCATGATTGACTGTGAAGTAATCTTTCGCCCGGCGCGCGAATGTCGTACCTGCCACGTGATAGATGCGATCGACGCCGGCAAACGCTTCGTCCCAGTCAGTCGAATCATCCAAGCCGCCGTAGGCTAACTCGATCTGCGGATCCTTGACGTATCGCAGGTTGCTTGACTGTCGCACGAGGCATCGGACTGAACGGCCACGCTCGACGAGGCAGTCAACCAAGTGGCTGCCGACAAAGCCGGTGCCCCCGGTTACGAGGATTGTCCCTTGCTCGTTCAGTTTGCTCATTTGAGAGAACCAAGAGCACAGAACTTACAACATTCATGGGGTTATGGCCAACTGACTCCAGTGTCTATCGTGATACAATGTTGCGGCGCCGAGATGATCAACGGGAGCGCTACCCATGGCCGGCCATAAGACAATCCTGATGTTGCTTGCCGTAGCAAGTGGTGGGTCTTTCTTTTGGGCAAGTAATGAATTTGCCGCCAACCGAACGTATGAGGTGAGGATTGAAGAGTTGTGCGTGGCCACTCAAGACGATCGCAAGCGGCTTGCCGAGAGGGCCGTCGCGGAGGGAAAGCAATTCGAGTCGCGAGGTAACGCCGACTCACTGCGAAAGGCCCTCGAGAGCTACGAAGAGGCGCTCCGGCTATGGCGATCTCTCGATGACCGGCGAGCCGAAGCCGAAACGCTAGAACTCATCGGCGTCATCCATTACTTCTTGGACGAGAAGCAAAAGGCGCTCGACGTTTTCCACCAGGAGCTGCAGCTCTGGCGGGCCGCGGAGGACCGCCAGCACGAGGCCGAAGTGCTCAACAACATCGGCGTCGTTTACCGCTCGCTGGGCTTGCAACAGAAGTCCATCGAGTCCTACCAGCAGGCGCTTCCTCTCCGCCGCGCCGCCGGAGATCGGAAAGGACTCGCCATCACCCTTGATAACATCGGGCTGGCCTATCTCGATGCAGGCGAGTTGCAGAAAGCGCTCGACCACTTCAATCAAGCGCTGGCACTCTTTCGCGAGTTGAACGAGCGTGCCGGAGTAGCCAACACACTCAACAACATCGGCGGGGTTCATTTGACTTGGGGAGACCACCGAAAAGCGCTGGAGTACTTTGGCCAGGCGCTCGAGCTGAGACGTGCACTGGGACAGCGTCGAGAGGAGGCAATTGCCCTCAACAACATTGGTAGTGTGCACGATCTCCTTGGCGAGGCGCAGAAGGCTCTGGATTATCATCACCAGGCGCTCGAGCTCAGACGCGTCTTGGGACAGCGGTCGATGGAAGCCGCATCAATCAACAACATCGGTTTTGTCTATGATTCGTTGGGCGAGAAGCAAAAGGCGTTGGAGCACTACAAACAGGCGCTCGATCTCTTTCGAGCTGTGAGTGACCGTAACGGGGAAGCCAGCACACTCAACAATATCGGCGCGTTTTACCTCAATACGCTACGGGAACCGCAAACGGCGCTCGAGTACTACCGCCAGGCGCTTGAAATGAGGCGGGCGCTGGGACAGCGAATTGACGAGGCCATCATGCTCGACAACATTGGCATCGTCTATAACGGATTGGGCGACGCACCTAAGGCAGTCGAGTATCACCGCCAGGCGTTGGATATGAGACGCGCGTTGGGACACCGACTCGGCGAGGCAGCCTCTCTGACCAACCTGGGTGCGGCTCATTTTGCGATGGGCGAATTACAGACAGCGCTCGATTACTTCAGCCAGGCTCTGACGCTCCATCGAACAATGGGAAGTCGGAACATGGAAGCGATCACACTTTACGGCATTGCCATGGTGGAGCGCGCTCGGGGCAATCTGGACGAGGCCCGATTACGGATGGAGGAATCGCTCAGCATCATCGAAGCGCTGCGAGGAAAGGCGGCGAGCCAGGACTTGAGAGCCTCCTTCCTCGCCCAAAAACAGGACTATTACGAGTTTTACACTGATCTGCTGATGCGCTTGCATCAACTTGAGCCATCAAAAGGGCACGACCTTGCGGCGCTCCAGGCCAGCGAGCGCGCCCGTGCCCGCAGTCTGATCGAGCTTCTCGCGGAAGCGCGCATCGACGTGGAGTTCGGCATAGCGCCCGGGTTGAAGCAACGTGAACGAGCCTCGCACAGCCGCATTGCCTGGATCCAGAGCCGGTTGATTGAAGCCTATTCTCAACCGAAGCCGGATCAAACCAGAATATCGATGCTGGAAGAGGAACTGAAGAAAGCGGACGCGGAGCGCGAGCAACTGAACATGGAGATTCGGCAGAAGCATCCGCGATACGCCGCCCTTCAGTATCCGTCGCCGCCCGGGCTGAAGGCCATCCAATCTTTGCTTGATGACCGGACCCTCTTGCTTGAATACGCCCTCGGCAAAGACACCTCGTTTCTTTTCGCCGTGAGCAGGGACGATTTCCTGGTCGCTCGTCTCCCTTCGGCCTCGTCCATCGCCGAGCAGGTCGAGGCGCTGCGCGCGATTATCACCGCGCAGCCACAGCGAAACACGCTCGCAAAACAGATAGACCATTCGCGGCAGCTTTACCGGGAATTGATCGAGCCTGCCGGAAAGCTTCTGTCCGGCAAACAGAAACTCATCATCGTGCCTTCAGGCATCCTGCATTACCTGCCCTTTGAAGTGTTGTTGTCATCCGGTGAGGAGAGAACCCTGGCGACAGCGGGTTCAGGCGTGTGGCCCTATCTGGTGCGGGATTATGCGATCAGTTATGTTCCATCAGCCGGCGTGCTTGCCAGTCTGCGAAGTCGGCCCGAAGAAAGACCGGAGCGGAGGAAAACGTTGCTCGCCCTTGCCGACCCCGTCTATGGAAACGAAACAGGAGCGGAAGCCAGCACAGTGCGATCGCGCCTTCGCGGCGCGTTTGGCGACGAGCGATCATGGAAGCTGGGGCGTCTGGTGGAGAGTCGCCGCGAAGTCGAACAGATTGCCGGCCTCTATGCAAGAGACCAGGTATCCCTCCTTCTGGGAGAGCAAGCCAGTGAAGAAAATGTCAAAACAGCCGGACGGCTCGGCCAATACCGCTTTATTCACTTTGCCACGCACGGTTTACTGAACGAAGAGAGGCCGCAGTATTCCGGTCTCATCCTGACCCTTCCAAGAGGGGGAGAAGCTCCCGCGCCTGCGAGCAAGAACTCGGGACCGCCCGTCCCACAAGCGTCGGACGGGGCTCCGCAATCCGCGATCCGCAATCCCCAATTGGAAGATGGGTTGTTGCAAGTCTACGAAGTTTTCAACTTGAAACTGAACGCCGATCTTGTGGTGCTCTCGGCCTGCGAGACCGGGTTAGGCAAAGAGGTAAAAGGGGAAGGACTGATCGGATTGACCCATGCGTTCCTCTACGCCGGGACGCCGTCGGTGCTGGTGAGTCTTTGGAACGTGCAGGACCGCTCGACGGCGGATGTGATGGTCAAGTTCTATCAACAATTGGATCGCGGTCAAGATAAGACAGAAGCGCTGCGGCAGGCCAAGCTAAAACTGATCCAGAACAGCCGCTATGCTCATCCCTACTACTGGGCGCCGTTCATATTGATCGGAGAACCAAAGCATTGAAAATTGAAAAATGAAAATTGTGCAGACTGCAAATTAGAAGGCAGCCTCAATTTGCATTTTTCAATTTTCAGAGCCTCTTGCAAAAACCCCCAACTTCACAGTTGGGGGATGTTTCATTTCAACCTACGGCACGACGGCGCCTCTCCCCCTCCGCGGTGATTGGCTCCTCTCCCGCGCGCCACTCGCGCCGCGAGTGGCGCGCGGGAGAGGAGAGATGAACGGACGAGCGTCACCTACAACACACGTAGGCTGAACTTAACGATCCCCCAACTGAAGTTGGGGGTTTTGCAAGAGTCTCTTCAATTCTCAATTTTCAATTTCGGCGTCACCGTCTTTATTCAACCAGAACGGCATACTCTGCAAGCAGGTGCTGTTCCGCATAGAGTTTCAGTCTGTACTTGCTTTGACTCAACAGTGACCGATTCAGCATCACGCTCAGTTCTCCGGATTGATCGGGTTTGAGTCCTTCTCGTCTCGCCACAACTCGCCCGGTCGAGTCCCAGATCTCGATCCGATAATCGGAATACCCCGGTTTGTAGTCCCCCAGGATCAACACAAACGTCCGAGTCCCGCGCGGCACGCGAATTCGATTGACTTCACCGGGGCGGCCCGATCGCTGTGAGTCGCCCACAGGATAGACGTTTCTGACTGGAACATTGATATCAGGCTGTCTGAGCTGGGCCAGTTCGGCTTCATGCTGACGCTCGGTTGTCGTTAGCTGTTCTTTTAGGCGGCTGATTTCTTCCCTGAGCGATTCCCTCTGCTCTTGCAATGCACTGCCGGTGGCCTCGAGTTCCCGAATCTTCTCTTCCAAAATCTGCAGCCGCTCCGACTCGCGTCTCTGTTCAGCCATTTGCGCGGAAAGTAGTTTATTCTGACGCCTCACCGATAACGTCCATAGACCAGTAACCGTGACCGCCGCCAGCAAGCTCGCGGCCAGGGCAGGCATGACCCAGGCACCGAACCACCCGCGCTTGACAACAGCGGGCATCAATCGGTTCGGCAAGTGGGGGCTTTCGGTTTGACTGGCAGCCAACACACTCGATCTTGAAGCCTCGCGCACGCCAGCGATGAAACGTGCTTCCATCTGCGCTTGCTCAAAGCACTCATCACACTCGAAGAAGTGTTCCTGAAAGGCGCGCCGCTCATCGGGCGACAACTTGTTGAGCATATACAGCTCGATTACGTCGTTGTACTTTATTCTTTTGTGAATCTCTTTGTGCGTCATCCCCTGTCTCATAGTGCGCACCGCTGGTGTTATGTATCAGTTGAGCTTCAGTTTCTCATAAATTTCTCGGAATCTCTTCAACGCCCGTGACTTGATCAGCCTAAGCCGTTCTTCCCTTACTCCAAGAACGCGAGCGATCTCTTCCCTGGGCAGCTCTTCGTAGTAGTACATTCGCAGGAACTCGCGATCTCGCGGCTTCAGGCGCCTCGCTGCGTCTGTGATGGACCGGCTCGTCTCCGCATCCAGGAAAACCGATTCGGGAGATCGCTTGCCCGCCGCTTCTAGTTCCCGCTCGTCGAGGGGTTCGGTCCCCAATCTCTTCCGCGTGAATTCACGGATCACGTTCAAAGCGATGCCGACGATAAATGACGCGAGCGAATCGGGCGATCGCAATTGGTCTTGTCGCAGAGCACGCAATACTCTCAAGAAAGTTTCCGCCCGAACGTCTTCCGCATCTTCCTTCGAGTGCAACTCGCTCAGCGCAAGAAAATAAACCCGCGCGGAGTACTTTTCATAGAGAGCGGTTTCGGCAACCGAATCGCCTCGCCGGATGCTCGCAACGAATTCGCTGTCGACCGATCTAGTCGCGCTCTCTTGCACGGGTGCGATTCTACCCCCAGAGACTCTAGTGGGCAACGAACCCTTGGCCGGCACGGAGAGAAAAAATTCTTTGATACACTTTGCGGTTTTTTTTCACTATGTGCCGAACAGGTCGGCTGTTCAAACTTGTTTGGGATATTGCCTTGCGGATGCCAGTCAGTGCTCGGCGTGCGCAACGGATGAGGAGAGAAAAGATGGAGAAAAGAATGAGCGTTTGGCGCGTATGCTGCCGAGCAGCCCTCGGCCTCGTGTGTTTGATGTTCGCAGCCCAAGTTAACGCAATCGAATTGTTCCGTACGATCCCGTTGCCCGATGATGGCCGCGGCAGCACGGCCCGAGCAGCAATGCTGGGCGCGACGAACGACACCTTCAAGCAAGTGGTAGGTTCCAAAATGAACGGCAGCGGAATGAGTGTGCCCATGGTCTGGAGCGTCAACCTGATGACCAACACAGCCGTAGGAACCGAGCTTCCGCTGCCAATGGGAACGCAGGGCGAAGCGCTCGGCGGCGCAACATTCCCCGCCACTTCAACTGATGGCGGCGTGACCTTCAACAACGATCGCGTGGTGGTGGGGAACATATTCGACCGCGGCACCCAGTGGGGTGTGATCTGGCGCAAGCCCGCTAATGGGATGTGGAGCATGCCGGAGCCGCTTTGTCAGGACGCGGAGCAGTCCTGGGCGGCACGTGCCGACTACTGCGGCGATGGCAGCGGCCTTCTTGCAGTCGCCGGCTCGGCATTCGAGGGCGGCCGATGGCTGGCGGTGCTGCACTATGTCTCGGCAACCGACGTGGTGACGGTTGACCTTCCGGCGCCTCCGGGCTCGAATGGCGCGGCGCTCGGTCTCGATTGCGACATGGGCGGTACATGGGTCGGCGGCTGGATCACCGACCGTCAGGGCCGCATGAGGCCCGTTGTGTGGGCCAATACCGGCCAGGGCTACGCGACTTTTCCGACCTCTCTGCAGAGCGGCGCCCAGGGACGAGTGAACGCCATCTTAGCATTGGGGTCGAAGTGGCTGATTGCCGGCGATGTCATTCGAGCAGGCCGCACGGTGGGCTTCGCCACTGAGATCTATGCCGCCTCTGCCGATCCGATTACGCTGCTGCAGCCGCTGAACGGATACGCGAATTCCTTGGCAGAGAATTTCTTCCGCCTGGGGGCGACGATCCAGGACGACGACGACACGCCCACGCTCAGTCTCGGCACGAGTACTAATCCCGGCGGACCTCCGGTCGCGACTGTCTGGCTCGACGGTTCTCCGTTCCCGGCTCAGCAACTCATGCACGATGGCAACACCCTGACGAGGAACGAGGCTTTTCACCTCGAGCCCGGCGCTAGCATGGCTGTCGGCTCGTTCGTGGATGCTCCGGGCGGACAACTGCTGGCCTGCGTGTTCCCGGCGACGAACACCCACGTGCCCGACCGCCTCGACCTGCTCGGCAATCGGGCTGGCGGCAGTGCCGACAACCTGGTCGCGCTCTGGCACGACGACAACAGCGCTCTGCGCATCCGCGCCGAGCACTCGGGAGGAATGCTGAAGGCCGTCGTGGATCTCCAATTCACTCCGCTCGCCGGGCCAAACATGCCAAGTTCCATCCAATACAACTTGATCGCCAGGGCAGAAGGCAATCAGCCGGGGGCGAGCGGCACGCTCAACGTCTACGCCTTCAACTTCATGAGCCAGACCTGGGTCCCGGCCGGATCATTTCAGCTTGGGCTCATTTACAGCGGCGAAAGCGGCGGGCTCAATGCGCTGGGGTTTCTCAACCCCCAGAGCGGCGCGGTCCGATTGCGCCTCGAGTTCATTGCCAACGGCAACCGGCCAACCGCGCTGGTGTGCGACACGGTCCGGCTGAGCCTGCAATAGCCGGGACACGACAACTCACTTAGGAGGAAAAAAGTATGAAAAACATAAAAAGTTGGATAACGCGAATAATTCTGCTGTCGTGCGCCTGTTTGGTTTTGACGGTTGCTAACGCGCAGGCGGCGACGTGGACAGTAACGAAAATTCAGGACACCGACGACGGCGTGTGCGATGCCGATTGTTCTTTAAGAGAGGCGATTGGCGCGGCGGCGGCAGGCGACAGCGTGGTTTTCTCTTCGCTTTTCAACACGCCGCAAACCATTACGCTTCAGTCGTATCAAGTTTACCCCAACGGATTGCTCATTGTACCGGGTTTGACAATCGCCGGACCCGGCGCGGACTTGTTGACGGTCATGGGCAATTATGCTCCAGTCTTTACTACTATTGCTGTGGCGGGCTCGGTCAATCTCAGCGGAATGACGATTGCGAACGGCGAAGGCATTGTAAACGCCGGAACGACAACCATATCCGAATGCGTCATCACGGGCACCTCCCAGGCAATTGACAACCTTGCGACGATGACCATCGTCAACTCGACGATTATGGAAAACAGCGGTCTTTATGGGGCTGTCCAAAACCTCGGCGAGATGACTCTGCTCAACAGCACGATTTCAGAAAACAGTTCTAACGGACTTTGGAATATTGGAACATTGACTGTAACCAACTCGACCATTTCGGGCAGCAACGGTGTGGGCCTCCTCAATTCCGGCACAGCGACGATCTTGAACAGCACCATTAGTGGCAATGGTTCGACGGGAGTTACTCTGTCAGTAGGCACGGTGACGATTTCGAGCAGCACCATTACTGACAATGGGCACGGAGTTTCTTCGAGTGTGTTAGGCACGCTGAGGATTCGCAACACCATCATCGCCGTTAACGGACCCTACAATGATGATATTAACGCCCCAGGGGCAACCGTCATCTCCGGCGGATACAACCTCATCGGCAACGACGGCACGGGAGTGTTTACCAACACTGGCGACCAAACAGGAACGTTCGCGGCGCCGCTTGACCCGCTGCTTGACCCGCTCGGTGATTATGGCGGCATGACCGCCACGCATCGTCTTCAAGCAAACAGCCCGGCGATAGACAAAGGCAATCGCTTTGGCTTAACGGAAGACCAGCGCGAATTTCTGCGGCCTTACGACAAACCGAACACCCCGAATGCGCCGGGCGGCGACGGCAGCGACATCGGGTCTTACGAATTGCAATTCGCCGTGGCTCTTGCCGGAAATGTTTTCGACCCGAACGGCAACCCGCTCAAAAACACCCGCGTCCTTATCAGGTCGGCGAACGGCGAGCGACGCTCCGTCAAAACCAACCGGTTCGGAATGTATCGCTTCGATAATGTGGCGCGAAACCGAACCTATCAAATCAGCCCGATGCACGGGCGTTATCAATTCACGCCGCGAATGGTGATGGTGATGGAAGCAAACATCAGCAATCTGAATTTTATGGCTTTGCCGTAAGAAGAAGTTTGCATCACGCTGTGACGGTCTTAATCAAAACCGATATACACGATCACGTTGTCCTTAGCACGATCACGTTGTCCTTAGAAGGAGGAATCCATGGACAGGGGGAAGAGCCACTCTCGTATCTTTCTTGGACTGAATAGAAAGTTGCGTACAGCAGCCGGAGCAATTCTAATCGGCACGGTTGGCCTTTCATTCTTGCCTGCAAGCGTTACGCGCTCGGACTCTTCTAACAAGACGCTAGCTGAAACCTCGGCCGCCATTGAGGCGATGCCCAGTCTGAAAGGCGATGAAGCGATCGAACACCTCAAGCAGCAGGGCACTTATGATTCGCTGCAAGAAGCGATGGCCGCCACCAGGTACGAAGCGCGTTGGCAATCTTTCCCTCAACTGAGCGGGCTTGATCCCTCTTACGAATTCCAGAACTCGGCAAATAATCTGCTTGCCTACATCACCCCGGACGGCATTCAAGCAACCGTGCTCGGCGACGAAAAAAAGTCCTGGCGATTGGGACTGACGCTGAAAGAGTACGGCTACGGCGATGCCCTTTTGTCAGTTCAACCTGGCGAGGTGAAAGCTTCGCAGAATCGCGTATCGATCCAGAGATCCGCAATCGGCAATCGGCAATCGGCAATCGAGGAGTGGTTTGTGAACAGCCCTCGCGGTATTGAACAAGGGTTCACCATTAGTTCGCCGCCCGAATCCGCAATCCGCAATTCGCAATCCGCAATCGAAAAGTTGCGGCTGCGGTTGGCGGTGAGCGGCGACTGGCAAGTAACGGTGAATGGCGAAGGAAACGGCGCAGCGTTCACGCGCGCGGCGGACAATGTGCTGCTGGGTTACAACAAGCTGTTTGCGGTGGATGCGAAGGGGCGGGCGCTTGAAGCGAGGATGCAGGCGGAAACCGGCGGACTGGTGATTGAGGTAGCGGACGGCGGCGCGGTGTATCCGCTGACGATAGACCCGTTGCTGTCGCAGCAGCAGAAGCTCACGGCGAGTGACGGGGCGGCTCTTGACCACTTCGCCTTCTCGGTCGCCATCAGCGGCGATACCGTCGTCGTCGGGGCTGAATTCGACGACGGGGGCGAAGGCTCGGCCTACATCTTCGTGAGAAGCGGCACGACGTGGACGCAGCAAGCGAAGCTGACAGCGAGTCACCAGGCGGCGTCTGACCTCTTCGGCTACTCGGTCGGCATCAGCGGCGACACGGTGGTGGTCGGGGCTAATTTTGACGACGTGGGCGCGAACGCCGATCAAGGCTCGGCGTATGTGTTCATGAGAAGCGGCACGACCTGGACACAGCAACAAAAGCTCACGGCGAGTGACGGGGCGGCGTTTGACCTCTTCGGCTTCTCGGTCGCCATCAGCGGCGATACGGTGATGGTTGGGGCTTTGGGTGACGACGTGGGCTCGAACAATAGTCAAGGCTCGGCTTATGTCTTCGTGAGAAGCGGCGTGAGTTGGACGCAGCAAGCGCAACTGACGGCGAGTGACGGGGCGACAAACGACGAATTCGGCGTCTCGGTCGGCATCAGCGGCGATACCGTCGTCGTCGGGGCTTTGGCTGACGACGTGGGCGCGAACGCCGAGCAAGGCTCGGCTTATGTGTTCGTGAGAAGCGGCACGACGTGGACACAGCAAGCGCAACTGACGGCGAGTGACGGGGCGGCGCTTGACGACTTCGGTGTCTCGGTCGCTGTCAGCGGCGACACGGTCGTGGTCGGGGCTGACGATGACGAGGTGGGCGCGAACGCCAGGCAAGGCTCGGCTTATGTGTTCGTGAGAAGCGGCACGACGTGGACACAGCAGCAGAAACTCACGGCGAGCGACGGGGCGGCGTTTGACCACTTCGGCTTCTCGGTCGCCATCAGCGGGGATACCGTCGTCGTCGGGGCTTACGTTGGCAACGTGGGCGCGAACACCGATCAAGGCTCGGCTTATGTGTTCGTGAGAAGCGGTACGACGTGGACGCAGCAAGCGCAACTGACCGCGAGTGACGGAGCGGCGTCTGACCACTTCGGCGTGTCAATCGCCATCAGCGGCGACACGGTGGTTGTCGGGGCTGACGATGACGACGTGGGCGCGAACGGTGAACAAGGCTCGGCGTATGTCTTCGTCTGTGACTACAGCGAGCAATTTCATGCCACCGCGAGTGACGGGGCTGGGAGTGACCAATTCGGCGTCTCGGTCGCCATCAGCGTCGACACAGTCGTGGTCGGGGCTAATTTGGACGACGTAGGCGCGAACGCCACTCAAGGCTCGGCTTATGTCTTCGTGAGAAGCGGCGTGACGTGGGCGCAGCAAGCAAAACTGACGGCGAGTGACGGGGCGGCGCTTGACCAATTCGGCGTCTCGGTCGCGCTCAACGGCGATACCGTCGTCGTCGGGGCTAATCTGGACGACGTGGGCGCGAACGCCAGTCAAGGCTCGGCTTATGTCTTCGTGAGAAGCGGCACGACGTGGATGCAACAAGCGCAACTGACGGCGAGTGACGGGGCGGCGTTTGACCACTTCGGCGTCTCAATCGGCATCAGCGGCGACAACGTCGTTGTCGGGGCTGACGATGACGACATGGGCGGGAACGCCAATCAAGGCTCGGCTTATGTGTTCGTGAGAAGCGGCGTGAGTTGGACCCAGCAAGCGCAACTGTCGGCGAGTGACGGGGCGGGGGGTGACAACTTCGGCGTCTCGGTCGCTATCAGCGGCGATACCGTGGTGGTCGGGGCGGCGTCTGACGACGTGGGCACGAATAATGGTCAAGGCTCGGCCTACGTGTTCGTGAGAAACGGCACAACGTGGACACAGCAGCAGAAACTCACCGCGAGTGACGGGGCTGCGAGTGACCAATTCGGTGTCTCGGTCGCCATCAGCGGCGATACCGTCGTCGCCGGGGCTGGCTTGGGCTCGAACGCCAATCAAGGCTCGGCTTATGTGTTCGTGAGAAGCGGCGTGAGTTGGACCCAGCAAGCGCAACTTCTGGCGAGTGACGGGGCGACAAATGACCTATTCGGCTTCTCGGTCGCCATCAGCGGCGATACCGTCGTCGCCGGGGCTATTGGTGATGACGTGGGCGCGAACGCCAATCAAGGCTCGGCCTACATCTTCGCCCGAAGCGGCTTGAGTTGGACACAGCAGCAGAAGCTGACCGCGAGTGACGGGGCGGCGAGTGACTTCTTCGGCAACTCGATTGGCATCAGCGGCGATACGGTGATGGTTGGGGCTTTGGGTGACGACGTGGGCGCGAACTTCAATCAAGGCTCGGCCTATGTTTTCTTCAAAGGCTGCAACACCGCGCCGGTCATCGTCGCCAGCGGCGGCATCGCCCGGCAAAAAGGCAGCCCCGCTACCACGTCAACCATCGCTACAGTTGACGATGCCCAAGACCCCATCGGCTACTTGACCGTCAGCGTCGCCTCCGCCCCGGCGGGCCTCTCCATTACCAACCTCACCAACACGAACGGTGTCATCGCGGCTTCCATTGCGGCGACCTGCGCAGCGATACTCGGCAACAACATCGTCATCCTGCAAGTTGTCGACAGCGATGGCGGCGTTGGCACGGTGCAACTAGTCATCAGCGTCACGTCAAACAGTGCGCCAACGTTGGGCATCTATCCGAACACCTCGGTTGCGGTACTCGGAGCCACGACGGTGACACCGAATCTCATTCCTGCGGACAACGGCTCTATCGTCAGTTTCAGCGCGACTTCGCCAACCTACACCGGAATCTCAAGTGTCAATCTCGACACCGGCGTCGTCAGCATCAGCAATGCGCGACCAGGCGGCACGCACGTTTTCACGGTTACGGCGATTGACAATTGCGGCATCGCTACAACCTCCGGCTTTTTATTGACCGTCACCTGTCAGGCGGTAACGGTGCATCCTTCAACGATTCCGGCAGGAACCGCTGGCACGGCTTACTCGGAAACCTTCACGCAGACCGGCGGCAACGGCACGGTGACGTTCTCGTTGACCGGAACCTTGCCAACCGGAATGTCATTCACTGCCGGAACCGCGACGCTTTCGGGAACACCCACGCAGGTCGGCTCCTTCACCATCACCGTCACCGCCACCGACGAGAACAACTGCTCCGGCTCGCGCAACTACACGCTGACGATTACTGCCCCCATGCTGGTCTGGAACGGTTCGCTGAGCAGCAACTGGCACACGGCATCGAACTGGACTCCTAACGCCGTGCCGACGACCTATCACGATGTCTCGATTCCTTTCTCTGGCGTCGTCAATCAACCCGTTATTGCCAACGCCTCCGCTTCCATCAACGCGATGATCTTGCAAGCCGGCCGAATCCTGACGATCAACTCTTCGCGCCAGCTCGCCACCGCCGGCAACATTACCAGCGGAGGACAAATCACCGGCGCGGGCAGTCTGCTGTTTGACGGCGGGACGTTCACCCAGAACGGCTCTGTCTCGCTCGCCTCGGTTGAATTCAACGCAGGGTTTCACGGGCTCGCGGGAGGCGGCGCATTCGCATCAGGCATCATCACCGTTCTCAATGGCGCAAACGTGACATTGACCAGCAACCATTCGGTGAGCGTGATTGTCATCAACAGCGGCGGGTCGTTTGACGTAACGAACCGAACCTTGACGCTGACAGGCGCAGGCACGGCGATCTTCAACAGCGGGAGCTTCACCGCGACCGGCAGCACGATCATCTATCAAGGCTCGATCTCGCAAGTCGTCACAGCAAACATCAACTACAACAACCTGACCATTAACAACGCGGCCGGTGTGTTTCTGACTGGCGATACTACGGTCAGTGGGTTGTTGAATCTCACTACCGATCTGACGACAACCTCGTTCATCTTGACGATGCCACCGAGCGGAACGTCAACCGGAAGCGGCGATGTCATAGGCAACGTCAAACGCACGGGCTTTGCGACTGGCGGCGCCGCGCTCAGTTTCGGCAATCCCTTGAACACCATTCAAATCAATTCCGGAACGGCGCCTACTGATATCACCATGAACTTAGTCAAGTTGCCGCCGTTCGGGTTCTCGAACTGTGTCTCACGCACCTATAGCATCGCGGCGAACGGCGGCGTCGGTATTAGCGCCACCATGCGGCTGCGTTACAAGGATGTGGAAGCCACCGGACTCGACGAGTCGTCGTTTGACTTGTGGCGCTATGACGGAGCCAACTGGCTGTCGCCCCTGGGCACCGCAACGCGGGACACGGCTCAGAATTGGGTCCAGGAGACGGGCATCGCCCAGTTCTCTCAATGGACAATCGCCGGAGCTTCAGGACCAAGCTGCGGAGTTCTCACTCCCAACAGCCAGTTCTTTAGGGCCGCCGGTTCAGGGGGCAGCGTCGTTGTGACAGCGCTTCCGGCCTGTGGCTGGACCGCAGCATCCAACGCAAGTTGGCTTCAGGTTACGTCGAGCCAGAGTGGCACAGGATCAGACGTCGTCACCTACGTCGTGCGGGATAATTTCACCTCGGTCCCTCGCCAGGGCATCTTGACCATCAGCGGCCTGGCGTTCACGGTCGTTCAGGAAGGCTCGGCTGCGCCCGATTGCGTGTTCAGTATTTCTGCGGCATCCGTGGTCCTCAATGCGAGCGGCGGGGCCGGGAGTGTAGATGTGATAACTGGAGCGCAATGTGCGTGGCAAGCAGTAAGCAACGACAGTTGGATAACCATAACTTCAAACTGCTGCGCCATAGCCAATGGCACGGTGACCTACTCAGTGGCTGCGAAGACCGGTACTAGCGGGCGCAACGGAACGATAACCATAGCCGGACAAACCTTCAGCGTTAAGCAGAAGGGTAACTGACTTGCGTGAACAGATGATTGGGCCCCTGGTTAGTTTCGCGCCCGAGGTCTCACTACCTGGTCTGCCTAACTCCAGCGCCTACTCTGACCGTTTGGCAAGCGCTCCGTCGCACGCTGCAATCTTGCGGGTGATCTGGTCAGGCTTGTCAGCATTTTCCTTGTATATAAGGCCTTTGATGCGCAGTTCAAGGAACAAATCCAAGCTACGTTGGTAGGCTTTTCGCGCCTCACCCCAGCGCTCGAGTCCTTCGGCGGTTCGCGGTTTCGCTCGCACGGCAATATTGGCGTAGGTTTCGCCGATATTGAAATATGTGAGCGCCAACATTCGCCGCGCAGTCTCATGACCCGAATCCTGGACCAACATTCGCTCGCCGAACGCCACCGACTTGCGGAAGCCTTCCAACGCGCCCGTCAGGTCGCCGAGCTTTGTTAGTGTTTCGCCGAGCCACTTATACCCTCTTGCCACGCCAAGCCTCGCTTGAAAGTCGTCGGGATTCTTCTGGCACAATGCTTCGTAGATCGCCAGCCCCTGCTGAAGGCTGCGCACGGCTTCCTTGAGGTTACCCATCTGCGTGAGCACGCGGCCGATATTCATGTGGCCTTGCGCGACCCAGCGATCCGCCGACTCATTATTAGGATCATCAGATGCAATGGCCTTGTGTAGAGTCAAAGCTTGCCGCTGATGCTGTAGGGCGCCAATCGCATCGCCCTTGGTCAAAAGGATATTACCGGAAAGGACATGACAAGACGCCAGATCCTGGCGCGCCTGCATGTTGGTGGGATCTGCGGCAAGAATGGTCTGAGCAGTGTTTAGGGATTGCCCGCACACCTCCACGGCGTCATCCAGCTCTACCTTTTTTATCAACAGGCGGGCGAGCGTGTCCTGCGAGGCCAGGAGAGCTCTCAGCATTCGCATGTTGGTAGGGTCAGCGGTCACCAGGTCTTTAGCGATAGCCACAGCCTGGCGCGCGTGCGGCTCGGCGCCGATTGGGTCATCACCCGACGAGGCCAGCAAATTTGCGATAGCCCGGTGGCTTTCTTGTAGATCCATGCGCAGGTTGGCATGTGCCGGGTCAGCCGCGCACAGCGCCTCGCGGATGGCCAACGCCTGACGGTGATACTCGACGGCGCCTTTCGTGTCGCCCATATTGGACCTGGGAGGAAACCCTTTGAGATTACCAACCCGGTGGAAAAGGTCGGCCAACCTTCGCCGCAGCGCCCGATCCTCCGGCGCGGAAGCAGACAAGCTCTCCAGAAGCGATATCGCCTGCCGGTAGTTCTCGTCAGCTTCGCCGACGTCACCCTTGGTCTGAAGAAT
This sequence comes from uncultured Clostridia bacterium, assembly GCA_964548075.1. Taxonomy (GTDB): domain Bacteria; phylum Acidobacteriota; class Blastocatellia; order UBA7656; family UBA7656; genus Onstottus_A. The sequence continues at coordinate 31,716 of CAZJQQ010000009.1, forward strand.
GTCGCCAATCCGTTCGTAGCTCTCCGGCAGCTCGGTCTTCAACTCGGTGTTCGCTGGCTCCGCTTTGACAAGTGCCTGGAGGATGACCAGCGATTTCTGGTAGCTGGCAAGCGCTCCCTTCGTGTCGCCCAGATTAGCCATGTTGCTGTTGCCCTGAACGTCTCCGATCTTGCGATACGCCGCCGCCAGCTCGCGTTGCAACGTCCGGTCGCCGCCGGCTTCACCGGCGAGGCTATCGAGGTATTGTAAAGCATCTCTTACCAGTCGTTCGCGCACGGGCGTCGAGCCAGGGAGGTCGGCAATCGCATCGTGATAGTCAAACACGACAGAATGCGCCAGCTTGCGCACATCGTTGAAACGCCGCTCGGCCCGCGCTCGTTGCTGATTGATGACAATGATGCCGCTTACCAGCATCATCAAGACTATGACGGCAACAGCTACGCCGATTCTGTTTCGGCGAACGAACTTGACGGTGCGATAGCCGAGCGTGTCTTTGCGCGCGAAAACGGGCCGGCCTTCCAGGTGCCGGCGGATGTCTTCTGAAAACTGTTCAACCGAGGCGTATCGCCGCCCGGGGTCTTTGCGAAGAGCCGTCAATACGATGTTGTCCAGGTCGCCCCGCAAACGACGCCGCAGCCGGTCGGGTGTTCCGTCGCGCGTCTTGCTCACTGATTCAGGCGTCAACGCGACGCGAGATGAACCTTCGGTGCTTTGTACCTCTTCAGTCAACGTGATGGCTGTGCTCGGCTTTGTCGGCTCTTCTTCCAGTACCGCTTGCATCAGCTCGTGAGTGGCGGCGCTCTTCACTCGATACGGCTTGTGCCCCGTCAACAACTCATACAGCAGCACACCCAGTGAATAAACGTCCGTGGCCGTCGTGATCAGTTCGCCTTTGATCTGCTCAGGACTGGCATATGAGGGTGTCATCAGCCGCAATGCGGGTGAGGTCGCATCGAGTGTTTGCGCGGCCAACTCTGGCGTGAGCAGTTTGGCGATGCCAAAGTCCAGCAGCTTCGGCGCCCCTTCTTCGGTGACCAAAATGTTGCTCGGCTTGATGTCTCGGTGAATCACAAGGCGCTGGTGCGCATAATGAACGGCGCCGCACACTTGGCGGAAGAGCTTGAGCCGATCCTCGGTGTTGAGCGCGTGCCGATCACAGTACACATCCAGCGGCGCGCCCTCGACATACTCCATCACCAGATACGGTAAACTGTCTTCGGTTGTGCCGCCGTCCAGCAGCCGAGCAATGTTCGGATGATCGAGGGCAGCCAGAATCTGTCGCTCGTTACGGAAGCGCCGCAGGACAAAATCACTGTCCATCCCGCCCCTGATCAGTTTGATCGCTACGTGCTGCCGGTACTCGTCGTCGGCTCGCTTTGCCAGGTACACGGCGCCCATCCCGCCCCGGCCAAGTTCCCGCACGACTTGGTAAGGCCCAATGCGTCTGTCCCTCTCAGACTCTGATTGGTCATCGGGCAAGTCAGGGGTTCGGGACTGGAGGCTGTAGCGATCGGTCGAGACAGAGAATCCCGCGACGACGCTATCCTCTGATGACTGGTGAATGAGCAGGGATTCGACTTCGGCGCGCAGGGAGGCGTCCGCGCCGCAAACCTGTTCAAGAAAAGGAGCGCGCTCAGCCGGTGACCGTTCCAGCGCGTCTGCCAACAGGTCTTTTATTTGCTGCCAACGATCGGGCGTCATAAGTCTCACTCGTTAGTCATTGGTCTGTGGCCATTGGGTTCGTCATCATATAACCAGCAAATGATAACTGACCAGTGATAAGTGACTATGTCTTGGCGATCCGGCGGCGAAGCCAGAGTCTAGCGGTGCTCCACTCTCGTTTGACAGTTGCCGCTGAGAGGCTGAGCACCTCTGCCGTTTCTTCGATCGACAGGCCGCCGAAGAAGCGGAGTTCGACGATCCGGGTCTGTCTCGGGTCGAGCGCCTCTAATTCTTTGAGAGCGTCGTCCAAAGCGATCAGGTCGATTCCGCGTTGAGTTCCCGCGCCGGCGGCCTCATCTAACGAGAGCGTCTCAACGCTGAGGCCCCGCTTGGCCGTTCTTCGCGCGAGCGCGTGATTGACTAGAATCCGACGCATCATCTGCGAGGCGATGCCAAAGAAATGCGCGCGGTTCTGCCAGGTCACCGAGTGCTGATCAATCAAGCGGAGATAGGCTTCGTGGACCAGCGCGGTTGCTTGTAGTGTGTGATCGGGCCGCTCGCGACGCAAGTAGCTTCTGGCGAGCCGCCGGAGTTCGTCGTAGACCAGCGGCATGAGTTGGTCGAGCGCGGCTTGATCGCCTTGGCCCCACTCGACAAGCAGTTGTGTGATCGTGGGCGGCGCAGACTCCATACTCTCTCCCGAAGCCAACCCTTGGCCGCCACTCTAACCCTACCGCAAGCTATCCGCAACCGGGCTACGGACACCGGGCCGCGTGACACCGGGCCACGAAAATTGTGGGAACGTGTGAGCCCTTTTGAGCGGAATTCTTGCGTGTACAGATGAGGGCAAAGAGATCTGCCGAAGATCGACCAGGATGTACTGGCGTCGAATTTCTGACTAGAGGTCTTTTTGCGGATTTTTTTCACTATGTGCCGAACAGGATGACCTGTTCAAGAGACCAGGAGACTGAATCGTGAATCGTGAAGGCGAACTTCGAAAGGAAAAAACCATGAAACGCAAAATGACATTTTCACTCACGCTAACGCTGACTTTGCTGCTATCCCTGGTGAGTTTGCCTGCAACGTCGCAGGCAGCACCACCGCAAAGATTCTCCGCGAGATCAGGCGTCGTCACCCCCGGAATGGGTCAGATGCTCCGCGTCACGGTCGTGCCCACTGGGAACGACACGATTGGAGTCCGCTTTAGATGGATGCAATATATGGCACAAGGTTGTAGCGGTATGCCTCCCGTGTGCCGTCACATGGTTGCAAATCAAGGCACAACCCCGGTGGAAACGCTAACTCCTGATGACGCTGAATCATTTGATGCTCAGGCAAACGGAGCTGCGGTTCAGGTGGTGGTTGAGAGCAACAGTAAAAACGCGCGGGTGACCTTCCAAATCATCGACGCGGCTACCGGCAAGGTTGTGTGTGCATGGACTGATGACAACGGTTCCCCTAGTGAGTTCATATGAAGGAGAACTGTGATGAAAAGACTGTGTCTCATTCTGGCAAGCCTGCTCTTGGGATTGGCTGTAGGACAAAGGGTAGATGCGCAAAATAGGTTAAAGCAGAAGGAATTCATTTCTGCCAAACGGAAGCTGGGCAGTTACCTATTTTGTCCCAACTCTGTGGCTTCATTTGCTCGGTTCTGAGAACCATAATCTGCTAGGAGAAAAACATGAAACGCAAGATGACATTTTCACTCACGCTAATGCTGACTTTGCTGCTGTCGCTGGTGAGTTTGCCTTCAACGGCGCAGGCAGCACCGCAGCGATTCAGGGCTGACTCAGGTGTCGTCGCTCTAGGTGCAACTCAGATTCTCCGCATAACAGTCGCAGGCGGTGATGGGAACGACAGTAGAGTCCGCTTTAGGTGGATGCAATATATGGCGCAAGGTTGCAGTGGTATCCCTCCGGTGTGCCGCCACATGGTTGTATCTCAAGGCGTGACCCCGGTAGAGACGCTTGGTCCTGATGACGCTCTTTCACTCGAGCTTAGTGGAACCGGAATTGGGGGAACCGGAGCTGTTCGGGTAATCGTTGAGAGCGACAGTCGAAACGCGCGGGTGGTGTGCGTAGCCTTTGACACCTCTAAACAGAGGATCAGTGCGACTTGGAATGCGCCGTTTTTGATGCCGATAGAAGACGTCTTCAGTATCCAGCAGACAGAGGATCAGCGCGATTTGGGATAGCCCTAGCGTTTTAGGTTCCGCCCTGGCGGGTCCGATGCGACGTGAAAGGAGCAGAAAAATGAAAAGATTGATTCTGACTTGTTTGAGCTTCGCGATCGTGATCCCGATGGCTTTTTCGACGGATGCATTCGCTGGCCAACGCCGTGTAGTGGTCCGCCGTCCAGTTCGTCGCCCAGTAGTCCAAAGGAGACTGGTAATTCACGCTCGCCATCCCATCCGTCGCGTGCTACCGCCGGCGGTCGTCGTGCGCCCCGCGCGCAGGGCGGTCGTAGTTGGGGCGCCGCTGGTCTTCTTGCCCGCGTTGGCGTGGGCACCGGCAGTAGTCCCGATGCCCGCCCGCGAGCGGCTGGTGTGGCAGGACAGTGAGGTAATCGAGCGCGACGAAGGCTGGGTCGATACCAACTTCGGCATCGACAGCCCGGGCAACGCGCTGTTCCTGAATATCAACGGCAAAGCTGACCTCAACTTCGCCGAAGTCACTTTTGCAAACGGCAACGTGCAGGTGGTGGATTTCAACGAGCGGCCGCATGAGACCGGAATCTACAAGCTGCTTGACTTCGCCGACGGCCGTCATGTCAAGACCGTGCGGATATTGGCGAAGTCGGAGTCGGATCAGACAAAGCTGGCTGTTTACCTGAGCAGGTAGGCACAGCCTGGACTTCGGCCTGGCGGGGGCTTATCTGGGATAAGTGCCCCGCGAGTCGGGTCTGGACTGGGAGCAGGAGACTTCGATGGGGCGAGTCGCCCTCTTTGAAGTCCCTGCTCGAAGCGAAGTCATTCCCATTTTAGGTATGCCGCCCAAATAACCCGGGGCGGAGGAGCAGACCATGGACAGGAGGAGCAGCCACTCTCGGATCTTTCGTGGATTGAGTGGAAAGTTGCGTGCAGCATCCGCAGTGATTCTGGCCGGCATTGTCGGGCTTTCATTCTTGCCTGCAAGCGTCACGCGCTCAGACTCTTCAAACAACACGCTGGCTGAAACCTCGGCTGCCAGTGAGGCGATGCCCAATCTGAAAGGCGATGAAGCGATCGAACACCTCAAGGAGCACGGCACTTATAATTCGCTGCAAGAAGCGATGGCCGCCACCAGGTACGAAGCGCGTTGGCAACCTTTCCCTCAACTGAGCGGGGTTGAACCCTCATACGAATTCCAGAACGCGGCAAATAATCTCCTTGCCTACATCACCCCGGACGGCATTCAAGCGACCGCGCTCGGCTATAAACAAAAGCCCTGGCGATTGGGGCTGACGCTGAAAGACTACGGCTACGGCGATGATCTTTCGTCAGTTCAACCAGGTGAAGTGAAAGCCTCGCAGAATCGCGTATCGATCCAGAGATCGGCAATCGGCAATCGACAATCGACAATCGAGGAGTGGTTTGTGAACAGCGATCGCGGCATCGAGCACGGCTTCACGATCGCGTCACCCCCGCAATCGGCAAACGGCAAAGTACAAACCGCGATTCAGACTGGGTCATTGCGATTGCGATTTGAAGTGAACGGGGATTTACAGACAAGCATTGACGGGAGGCAGAAAGGCGCAGCGTTCAGCCGCGAGTCCGACAATGTCGTGCTCGCTTACGACAAGCTGTTCGCGTTGGACGCGAAGGGTCGTGGGTTGAACGCGGCGATGAAACTGGAAGCGGGAAAGTTAGTCATAGAGGTTGATGATGCAGCAGCAGAGTATCCGTTGACGATTGACCCGTTGTTGAGAGAGGCGCAAAAGCTGACCTCAAGCGACGGGCAGGCTAATGAAGACTTCGGCAATTCAGTCGCAATCAGCGGAGATACTGTGGTCGTTGGGGCTTTTGATCACACCGTAGGAGGAAACATTACTCAAGGGTCCGCTTATGTCTTTGTAAGAAGCGCGTCAACCTGGACTCAGCAGCAGCAACTCACCGCAAGCGACGGCGCGGCGGGTGACCGATTCGGCTGGTCGGTCGCAATCAGCGGAGACACCGTGGTCGTTGGAGATCGGTTGGACTCTGTAGGAGCCAACGTTGATCAAGGCTCTGCCTATGTCTTTGTAAGAAGCGGAGTGATCTGGAGTCAGCAGGCAAAACTAACCGCAACCGACGGTACGGCGTTTGACGAATTCGGCTATTCAGTGGCGCTCAGCGGTGACACCATTGTCGTCGGGGCTTCTTCTACCGACGTGGGAGCCAACGCTTATCAAGGCTCCGCGTATGTCTTTGCAAAAAGCGGGATGACCTGGACTCAGCAGCAGAAACTCACCGCAAGCGATGGCGCGTCGGGCGACAAGTTCGGCCAATCAGTCGCAATAGGCGGCGATACGGTCGTCGTCGGGGCTTTTGTTGACAACGTGGGAGCGAACTCGGCCCAAGGCTCGGCATACGTCTTCATTCGTAGCGGCACGAATTGGGTTGAGCAAACCAAGCTGACGGCCAGCGACGGCGCGGCATTTAGCGAGTTCGGCATCTCAGTCGCAATTAGCGGAGATACCGTTGTCGTCGGGGCTTTTGTTGACGACGTGGGAGCCAACGTGAATCAAGGCTCCGCGTATGTCTTTGTAAGAAGCGGGTCAACCTGGACTCAGCAGCAGCAACTCACCGCAAGCGACGGGGTGGCTGATGACAACTTCGGATGGTCAGTCGCAATCAGCGGAGACAATGTGGTCGTTGGGGCGGATCATGACCAGGTAGGAACAAATTTCCGTCAAGGCTCAGCGTATGTCTTAGTCAGAAGCGGGACTACCTGGACTCAGCAGCAGCAACTCACCGCAAGCGACGGCGCGGGGGGTGACCGCTTCGGCTGGTCAGTCGCAATCAGCGGAGATGCCGTGGTGGTTGGGGCTATTGAAGATGATGTGGGAGCCAACGGAGGTCAAGGCTCTGCATATTTATTCGTTTGTAACTGGACTGAGAAAGCGCACCCGGTTGCAAGCGACGGGGCGGCGGGTGACTTCTTCGGCCAATCAGTGGCAATCAGCGGAGATACTGTGGTCGTTGGGGCCTACCTGGACGATGTAGGAGCAAATATGTTCCAGGGCTCCGCGTACGTCTTTGTAAGAAGCGGGACGACCTTGACTCAGGAGCAACAACTGACTGCAAGCGACGGCGCGATGTCTGACCGCTTCGGCCAATCAGTGGCAATCAGCGGAAATACTGTGGTCGTCGGGGCTGTAATGGACGATGTAGCAGGAAACGCGGATCAAGGCTCGGCGTATGTCTTCGTCAGAAGCGGGACTATCTGGACTCAGCAGCAGCAACTGACTGCAAGCGACGGCGCGGCGAATGACTTCTTCGGCCAATCAGTCGCGATCAACGGAGATACTGTGGTTGTAGGGGCCGCTCGTGACGACGTAGGAGCACACAACACACAAGGCTCAGCGTATGTCTTTGAAAGAAGCGGGATGACCTGGACTCAGCAGCAGCAACTCATCGCAAGCGATGGTGACGCCGTTGACGAGTTCGGCCAATCAGTCGCAATCAGCGGAGATACTATTGTCGTTGGGGCTTTTTTTGACAATATAGGAGCGACCACGAACCAGGGCTCTGCGTATGTCTTTGTCCGAAGCGGGATGATCTGGACTCAGCAGCAGCAACTCACTGCAAGCGACGGGGCGTTCAGTGACACATTTGGCTGCTCGGTCGCAATCAGCGGGGATACTGTCGTCGTTGGGGCTAGTGGTGACGATGTAGGAGCAGACACGGATCAAGGCTCCGCGTATGTCTTTGTCAGAAGCGGGATGACCTGGACCCAGCAGCAGAAGCTCAACCCAAACCTGGCTGGGGCAGGTGACGCATTCGGCCAGTCAGTCGCAATCAGCGGAAATATTGTGGTGGTTGGCGCCGTCTTTGACGATGTAGGATCAGACTCCGATCAAGGCTCTGCCCATGTCTTTGAAAGAAGCGGGACGACCTGGAGTCACCAGCAGCGGCTCATCGCAAGCGACGGCACGGCGGGTGACCGGTTCGGCCAATCAGTCGCTATCAGCGGAAACACCTTAGTCGTTGGAGCTAGCACGGACGAGGTAGGAGGAAACGCGAATCAAGGTTCGGCATACATCTACTTCATGGGTTGCAACACTTCGCCGGTCATTGACGCAAGCGGCCCAGTCACGCGACAGATGGGAAGTCCCGCCACTACCTCTACGATTGCCAACGTCAGCGATAGCGAAGATCCGATAGGCTATCTCGCCGTCACCCTTGCCTCCGCGCCATCGGGCATAGTCATCACGAACCTCGCCAACACTAACGGCGTGGTCACGGCCTCGATCTCGGCGGGATGCAATGCAGCGTTAAGCGACAACGTTGTCATCCTGCAAGTGCAAGACTCGGACGGTGGCGCTTCTACCGCGAGTCTCATCATCGACGTTGCGATAGACACCAACCCGACTCTCGGCAATTACGCGAATACCCCCGTTGCCAGGGCCGGTTCAACGTCGGTCACGCCGAGCCTCATGCCCTCAGATAACGGCTCAATCGTTCTGCTTACCGCAACCTCGCCGACCTTCAGTGGCGGCCTGGGCGCGAATCGTGTTAGCGGTGTGGTGACAATCAACAACGCCCGTCCCGCGGGCACTCACATCATCACCGTCACTGCGATTGACAATTGCGGCAACACGCAATCGTCAGCCTTCCTGCTGACGGTTACCTGTTCGCCCATCACGGTCAATCCCCCGACTATTCCTGCCGGAACTGCAGGCACCGCTTACAGTCAGACATTCACGCAAACTGGCGGCCTCGGCGCAGCCACTTTCACTTTGAACGGCGCGCTGCCAACAGGTCTGTCATTCAACAACGGAACAGCTTTGCTTTCAGGCACACCAACCCAAGTCGGCAGCTTCACATTTCTCGTGACCGCCACTGACGCTTACGGCTGCTCAGGCAATCGCGTCTATGGTCTTCTGATCAACGCTCCTATGCTCGTCTGGAACGGCTCGACGAGTCCCAACTGGCACACGCCATCGAACTGGACTCCTAGCGCCGTGCCGACGACTTACCACGATGTATTGATTCCGACGGCAGGAGTAACAAACCAACCAACGATCAGCGCGGCGTCGTCTTCGATCAACGCGATGACGGTTCAGTCCGGTGGCACGCTTACAATCAACTCGTCGCTGCAGCTTTCGACCGCCGCGGACATCACCACAAGCGGCACCATCACCGGCGCGGGCAGGCTTGCACTTGGCGGCGCGACCTTCACCCAGAACGGCGCAATCTCGCTTGCCTCCGTTGAGTTCACGGCCGGCGATCACGTGCTGACAGGCGGGGGTGCGTTTGCTTCGGGCATCGTGACTGTGTTGAACGGCGCAAGCGTGAAATTGACCAGCAACCATTCGGTGAGCGTGATCGTCATCAACAGCGGAGGCTCGCTGGACATCAGCAACCGCATCTTGACGCTGACCGGCGCCGGTACCGCAGTCTTCAATAGCGGCACTGTCACTGCAACCGGCAGCACGATCATCTATCAAGGCTCGATCTCGCAAATCGTCACAGCAAACATCAACTACAACAACCTGACCATTAACAACGCTGCCGGTGTGTTTCTGACTGGCGATACGGCGGTCAATGGGTTGTTGAATCTCGCTACCGATCTGACGACAACCTCGTTCATCTTGACGATGCCCCCGAGCGGAACGTCGACCGGAAGCGGCGATGTCACAGGCAACGTCAAACGCACGGGCTTCACGACTGGTGGCGCGCCGCTCAGTTTCGGCAATGCGTTGAACACGATTCAAATCAACTCCGGCACGGCCCCTAGTGATATCACAATGAACCTGGTCAAGTTGCCGCCGTTCGGTTTCTCGAATTGTGTCTCACGCACGTATAGCATCACCGCGAACGGCGGCAGCGGCTTCAGCGCCACGACGCGACTGCGCTACAAGGATTCGGAAGCAACGGGACTCGACGAGTCGTCATTCGAGTTATGGCGCTATAGTGGGGCGAGCTGGGTATCGCCTTCGGGAGCCGCGACGCGAGACACCGCTCAAAACTGGGTCGAGGAAACCGGCATCACCCAGTTCTCTCAATGGACAATCGCAGGCGGTTCAGGACCAAGCTGCGGTGTCCTCACTCCCAACAGCCAGTTCTTTAGGGCCGCCGGGGCACTGGGCAGCGTCGTTGTGACAGCGCTTCCGGGCTGTGGCTGGACCGCAGCATCCAACGCAAGTTGGCTTCAGGTTACGTCGAGCCAGAGTGGCACAGGATCAGACGTCGTCACCTACGTCGTGCGGGATAATTTCACCTCGGTCCCTCGCCAGGGCATCTTGACCATCAGCGGCCTGGCGTTCACGGTCGTTCAGGAAGGCTCGGCTGCGCCCGATTGCGTCTTCAGTATTTCTGCGGCATCCGCGGTCGTCAATGCGAGCGGCGGGGCAGGGAGTGTAGATGTGATAACTGGAGCGCAGTGTGCGTGGCAAGCAGTAAGCAACGACAGTTGGATAACCATATCATCAAACTGCTGCGGCATAGCCAATGGCACGGTGACCTACTCAGTGGGTGCGAACACGGGCGCCGCCGGCCGCAACGGAACGATAACCATAGCCGGACAGACCTTCAGCGTTAAGCAGAAGGGTAACTGACTTGCGTGAACATATGGTTGGTTCGCGGGTTAGTTTCTCCTTTTTCGCGGTGTGCCATCGGATGTACGGCAAACCGGGACCCTCGCGGGCGCGAGGGTCCCACAGGAGAAAGTTGTATGGACACATTTAATCAGCCGAAAATCAAAACATTGAAATCAGAGTCGAGAAACCAAAACGTAATCAAGAACTGCTGCGGATTCACACTGATCGAGCTGCTCGTAGTAATCTCGACCGTAGCAGTTCTAATAGGGCTTCTTCTTCCGGCAATACAGAGAAAGCGTGAAGAGTACGCAGCCAATAAAGCAACTCAGAATCTAATGGCGGGGATGGTAGGTTCTAATGAGTACTTTATGCGGAGGGGTTCCTATCCCAACACAATCGCGGAACTGGTTCAGTTCTGCGCGGCAAACCCTGGGTCGTGCTCGCTCCCCCCGGAACTGGCGAGCGGTAGGACGGGCGGCTATGTCTTTACAATCACCTTCGCGCAGAGGCTTCCAGACGACGTATACAACATCGTGGCGGAGCCTGAATACCCCGGCATCACCGGTTCGGTGACTTTAACCATCCACCAGACCGGTATGCTAACCAGCATGCCGACGACGGGCTCAGACCAGGCCAGACAGCGGGCATTCGACAACATCCTGGTGAGCGGGGCCAAGACGGTGGTTGATCTCCTCGCGTTGGATTCGACCGGAGACGCAATCGATCAGGTCCGCGCGTACACTGGAGGGACCACGATAAACGCCGGTATACGCGCCAGTGCCTTCAACACGTTAGACACCAATCACGACGGCAGAGTGAGCCAAAACGAGGTCCCCACATTTCTTACCAGAGATCCGACCGGTCCTACTTATGTGCCTCTGAAGGCATTCAACGATTCAATAACTCGGGAGTTGAGACTGGACACGCTCGACGCGCAGGCGAGCAACGACATAGCGGCGACGATGGCAGAGCTTGACATAACTCAGCCGTCGTTGTTTTCCTACGACGAGCTGCAACACCTGACTAGAATAGTTTTCAACGGTGGCGCCGGCGACGATACGCTCGCCGCAAAACTGCAAGCGGCCGAGGACGCCGAAGCGAACGGCAACCTCAATCGCAAGGCCAAGTCTCTTACACAGTATAGAAAGCTCGTGAGGCGCCAGATCGGAACATCCGTTACTGGCACCAACGCGAATATTCTCATTACGATCTCCACTACGCTGTGATGCCGCGAGCTGAGATCTCCTGGAGAGACTCTAATGCGAACCATGAGACAAAAGATGAATCGACTCGCGCTTTTCATATTGCTGATTGCTTTCCCGGCGATCGGGGTGGCGCAATCCAACAAGCCGGCGGTCGAATACCAGTCGCTCCTGAACATGCGCTATTACGAACCCGACGGCGGCTTCCTGGTGGACGATCTGCAGATGGTGTTTCCACCTCAGGGCAATCAGAAGCTGACCTTCGTCATCACCCGAAAGACCGGCGAAGAGTTGGCCCGAGTCCCGCTGCGGATCGAGCGCCTTCGCACATTTGAAGCTTTTCGCGTCTTGCGGCCCGATGGAGTTCCGGGAGTCGTTCGCATCGGACAATCAGGTGATTTCGTAATGGCAGTCAAGGCCGGCGACCAGGCAATCACCACGTTGCCGTTCACTCTAAAAGAGGAGAAGGGCTCCGATCCCTACAACCCAAAGAAGACCTACGTGCGCGAAGGATCCTGGCGCGAGTTGGCTTACTTCTCGTCTCCCATTGATAAGCCGGATGCTCCGATGAAGTTCAACTTCTGGATGAGTCTGCGTGAGTTACCGCAGGGAGTGAGCCATCCGCAATGCACGATTCATTTGATTCAAGGCGGTCAGGAGATCGCCGCCACCAGATCGCCGGTCGTGCCAAGCTACGTCGACTGGCAGTTCTTTAAGACCGAGCTCGTCCAGTCGAAAGGCCCCAGCGTGCAATGGCTGACGTTCGCATCGCTTACGAAGAAAGATGGAGAGCTGACCATCGTTATCAAAGTAAACGGACAGCCATTCAAGTCCTACCGCGCACAGATAAGGGGCGGACAGCCTGTGCAACTGGCGCGAAATCAGATGGAGGTTGAGCCTCACACTGATTTCATATCTACTCGGCTTATTGACGTGTCCCGAGACGGCGGCTGCGAGTATTGCATGCTCGACTTGTTCTGGGTCACGAAAACTAGCCGCTAGCTCAAAGGAGTCGCACGCTTGCGGCAGCTAACAAGACACTTGTTACTAGATGGGCTTCCCCGGTCCCGCTATTTGGGCTGCGCGTGACGATCCAAGTAATCAAGCAGCACGTTTGACATCACCTTCACTCCGACGACCAGGCTCTCTTCATCGACATCGAACTCCGCAGTGTGCCACGCGGGCATGAGCCCCTTCGCTTTGTTGCCGACGCCCAGAAAGTAGAAGAAGCCGGGAATGACCTTCTGATAGTAAGAGAAATCTTCGGCCGGCATGAAAGGTTTGAGCGAGAAGACGTTCGCGTCTCCGGCTACGCGCCGAATAGTTGGCAGCGTTTCGTCAACCAGCCGAGGATCGTTGTACGTCACAGGATTTGAGTCGTCGAACGACAGCTCAACCTTTGCGTCGTAGGCAGACGTCACGCTGCCGAGAGTTTGCCGCATTAACTCCTTCGCGCGCGACCGAACGTCTTCGCTCAACGTTCGCATTGTGCCTTCCATTTTCACCTCGTCAGCGATGATATTGTTTCGGACCCCGCCGTTGATCGTGCCGATAGTGATCACCAGCGGCTCGAGCGGATCGATGCGCCGGCTGCGTATTGTTTGCAACGCGGTGACACACTCTGCGGCTACAACGACCGCGTCGACGCCACCCTGCGGCACCGCGCCGTGAGATTTCTTGCCGCGAATCGTTATCGTGAATCGATCCGAAGACGCCATAGCCGAGCCTGAGTGGTAACCGATCTGTCCGACTTCGAAGCCGGCGGTATGCAATCCAAAAATAGCCTGCGGGCGCGGGTTCTCGAGCGCGCCTTCCTTGATCATCAAGCTGGCCCCGCCTTCTTCGCCTTGAGGCGCGCCCTCTTCCGCGGGTTGAAAGATGAACTTGATCGAGCCCGCAATCTGATCGCGCATCTTGCTTAGCACTTCCGCCACGCCAAGCTCAACCGTCGTGTGAACGTCGTGGCCGCAGGCGTGTTTGACGCCGGGGGTCAGCGACTTGTAAGGCACATCGATGGTCTCTTGAATCGGGAGCGCGTCCATATCGGCTCGCACCGCGACGACCGGTCCGGGCTTTGAGCCTTTGAGCAGGGCGACGACTCCGTACTTGCCGACGCCTGTCTTGACATCGAGGCCAAGCGCGCGGAGTTTTTCGGCGACTATGCGCGAGGTGCGCTGCTCGCGATTGGAGAGCTCGGGGTGCATGTGAAAATCGCGGCGTTGTTCGACGAGTTTTGCACGCAGGGCTTCTGCGGCTTGCGCGATTTGCTGCTCGCGAGATGCGGCGCCGCTCGCCGACTGCGCTAGCTGAGTAGGTAGCCCTAGAGACAGAGCCAGTAATACTCCAACAACACGCGTTCGCTTCATCAGTCGCCTCCAATTGTTGATCGATGATTGACTCTGACCGGCTATGGCAGAATATGGATTTGCCATACGCTGGTCAAGCGACGGTCCGTGTTGACCCTGTCCGATTCAAGTGGTCTAATCCTCTCTCGCAGACCAGCCCACTAGGTGTCAGTGGGTGACTCAACTTTCCATCAGCTTCAGGAGGGAAACCAATGAAACGCCTTTTAACTCTCTTCGCACTCACGCTTTCGATTTGCGTTGGCGGGGCGCTCGCTCAGCAGAAGCGAGCCATGACCTTTGAAGACGTCCTTGCGCTCAAGAGCGTTTCCGATGCGCAGGTTTCGCCTGATGGCAAGTGGGTCGCCTACGTCGTCACATCGGTTGATATGAAAGAGAACGCGAACGACGCCGACGTATGGCTCGTCTCGGCCTCGGGCGGCGAGCCTGTCCGGCTTACGACCAACAAGAAAAACGACACTCAGCCGCGCTGGTCGCCGGACGGCAAGCGGATCGCTTTCGTCTCCGCGAGAGAAGAGAAGCCACAGATCTTTTTGATCTCGCCGTTCGGGGGCGAAGCCGAGAAGCTCACCGACTCGAAGTCCGGCGTTCAGTCGTTTCAATGGTCGCCCGACGGCAACCGCATCGCTTACGTTGCCCAGCAGGAGCCCACTCCCGATGAAGAGAAGAAGCTCAAGGACAAAGACGATGCTCAAGTCATCGATAAGAACTTCAAGCTCGCGCGCATCTGGGTGATCGATGTGACTACGAAGAAGGCGGCCGAGCTGGTAAAGGGTGAGTACAACGCGAGCGATCCGCAGTGGTCGCCGGACGGACGCCTGGTCGCGTTTGTAACAAATCCGACGCCGAAGGCCGACGATGGTGTCGTATCAGATATCTGGGTCATTGATGTGGCGAACGCCGCGACCGCCGACGCAGTCGCCCTCCAGAAGAAACTGACGGAGCTTGCAGAGACGCTCGCGAGTCTGGAAACGAAACCCGGTCAGAACTATTTTCGAGTCATGGAGATTAAGGGTCAGATTGTTTCTGTCCAAAGGGAAGCTGCGCAGAAGAGCGGGCTCCGCAAGCTGACCGACAACGATGGTCCCGATACTGCGCCGCGCTGGGCGCCTGGCGGAAAGCAGATCGCTTATCTGAGCCGCGACCTGAAGACTGCCGAGGTTGGCCAACTGCGCCTGACGGTGATCGCATTTGATGGAGGAACACCTCGCGGGCTGGCGCCGAGCTTCGAGTATCAGTCGGGGGCGCCCAAGTGGTCGGCTGACGGCCAGACTATCTACTTCAATTCGTCCGTGCGAACTACGTCGCAGTTGTTCTCGGTTCCGGCAAGCGGCGGCAATCCGAAGCAGCTTTCGAGCGTCAAGGGAGTGATGGGCCAAACCAGCTTTTCGCGAGATGGCTCGGTCTCAGCTTTCACGAAGTCGGACACGCAGCATCCCGACGACGTCTACGTCTCGAAGACTCTTCCCATTGCGGAGCCGATGAGGCTGACGGATCACAATCCACAAGTGCGAGAGCTTGCGCTCGGCTCGTCCGAAGTGATTTCGTGGAAGGGTAAAGACGGAATGGAGATCGAAGGCATAGTGATCTACCCCGTCGGCTACCAGCAGGGCAAACGCTATCCGACGGTTGCGTTGATACACGGCGGGCCGTCCGGAGCGTGGACGCAAAGCTTCCCAAGTTCGTGGGGCAACTTTGGCCACGTGTGGGCAGCCCAGGGGTGGGTCGCCTTCTATCCCAATGTGCGGGGTTCGTCTGCGTACGGCGAGAAGTTTCTGGCCTCGAACGTTCGCGATTGGGGCGGCGGAGACTACCAGGACATCCAGACGGGACTCGACAATCTGATCGCAAAGGGCATCGCCGATCCCGACAAGCTTGGGCAGGCGGGATGGAGCTACGGCGGATATATGACCGCGTGGACGCTTACGCAGACGAATCGATTCAAAGCGGTGATGGTCGGAGCCGGTCTGACGAATATGTACTCGATGTATTCGACCAATGACCTGCAACGCACTCTGGAAGCCTATTTCGGGGCGCAGCCGTGGGATGACGTCGAGGCTTATCGGCGCGCTTCCGCGATGACGTTCATCAAGCAAGCCAGGACGCCCACGTTGATTCTTCACGGCGGCTCTGATACACGGGTGCCGCCCAGCCAGGCTCAAGAGTTGTACATGGGGCTTCGAAAGAACGGTGTCCCGGTCGAGATGGTGCTGTTTCCTCGAGAGCCTCACGGACTGCAAGAGCCGCGGCATCGCTTAGACAAGATGCGCCGCGAGTATGCGTGGTTCTCAAAGTACGTGCTTGGAGTCGAGGTGCCTGAACCCAAACCCGCGAAGGACGAGAAGAAGGCAGAAGAGAAGCCGTCACAGAATCAGTAGTTCATGCGCGAATCGCAAGACTGGCTCTCGCGCCTACTCCGCAAGCTCGCGCACCGCGGCCTCTAGCGCTCTGGTGATTTCCTGGCGGCTACCCTGAAGGACTCGCGGAGCGCCGATTCGTATCTCGCAGAAGAACGGCACCGGTATGAACTCGCCTTTGGGAAGGCTTCTGCCCATGTTCACGAGGTACGCCGGGACTACGCGGACACCGGGCATCTTCTCGATCAGATGGGCGACACCTGAACGGAATTCTCCTATTCGTTCGCCCGACCCGCGCGTTCCTTCCGGAAAGACTATCAACGAGTCGCCGGCTTCGATGGCTTCGCGCATTCGGCGAAGCGGGTTGTTTTCAGTCGTGATGTTCTTTCGCGCAATTGGCAGAATGTTGAACAGCGTCTTCGTGAACAACGAAACAAACCTGTTGCGCTCGAAGTAGTCGGCTGCGGCAACCGGGCGGATCCGGCGCAGGCGTCTAAGCGGGAATAGACTCAACAGCGAGATCGTGTCCAGATGGCTTGAGTGATTCGCGATGAGAACGAACGGTTCAGACCTTGCGAGATGCTCGCGGCCGCGCACGCGCAGTCCGATGAACAGCGCCATGAACGGCTTGATCACCAGCGCAAAGGCGATCATTTGAACAACGCTGCGAAGCGCTACTCGCCTATAGTTCACCTGTGGGTTGTTAGCCGTTGACTCTCCCGCCGTTTCCGATGCCCCGCTCTCCAAGATGACTCTCTCCGGTGGATTCAGTTGGTGTAGAAATAACGAACGTAGTGGAAGAAAATGGGCGCCGCGTAGCACAGCGAATCAACGCGATCCAGCATCCCGCCGTGACCCGGTATGACGCTGCCGAAGTCTTTCACGCCGAAGTCTCGCTTGACTGCGCTCATCACTGCGCCGCCGAAGAAACCCGCAACGGTAATCAGGAGCGACACCATCAGTGTCTCTCGGATCGAAAACGGAGTCAGAAATCGAATCGCAAGGCTCAACAACATTGCGGTTGCTATGCCGCCGACAAAACCCTCCCAGGTTTTGTTAGGGCTGACCGCCGGGATGATCTTGTGCCGTCCCAACGTCTTGCCCCAGATGTATTGCAGAACGTCACTCATCTCGACCACGAAGACGAGGAACAGAACAAGCGTTCGTCCATTCGCCGTCGTCTCGCCAATCACAGGCAACGTGAGCAGGTACGCCATGTGACTCAAGCCAAAGACGAATATCATCAGACCCCATTGAATCTGCGAAGCGGACTCCACAAAACCCCTGGTCTCCTTCGACAACACCATCCGCACAGGCAAAAACAAAAGCATGTAGACCGGGATGAAGATGATGAACATCCCGTACCAGGGCGGATCGAGGCCGATCCATAGATACTGGACGGGCACAGCCAGAAACGTAAGCACCAGTGCGTGATGATCGGCCGGACGAGTCTTGAGCAGCGTGACGTATTCCTTCATCGCCCAAAAGCTCATCAGCGCGAAGAACACAAGCGAAATTCGATTGCTCAAGACTATCGCGCCGAAGAACACCGCCGCCATTATCCACCAGGCTCGCACGCGGGCTGAGAGTTCCGAGAAATCTCTCTCGGGCCGCCTTCGCTGAAGTAGCGCCACCGCGATGGTGGCTACGACAAGCACGCCCAGCACGACCAGCCCCATCTGCGCGGTCGGGGAGAGGTCCTTGACGTCGTTTAGCATAGGCGAATCCGCTCGTGTGAAAACCGCCACCTTCAGTTGGTGGATCTTTAAGCTCAGCCTAGCAGGCTGCTGAAAAACCCTTTTCCGTAGCCCAGGCGTTCACGCCTGGGTTGCGAGCGGCGGGAACGAATCAGCCCGCTTCAGCGGGCTTCCTGAGTCGGCTTCAGCCATACCAAGCGCTAAAGACCGCCGAAAGCCCCATAAATGGGGCTGAAAGCCAAACGTCCTTCGCGCTTCGACCCAGGCGTAAACGCCCTGGGCTATGGAAAACTCCAGACGAGAGTGGCAGCGTTTTCCCCACGGTTCCGCAATCCTCGTCCCAATACTGCACCTTTTTCAACACCCTGCTAGGGGTTGCGTGGTGATTCTTTGCTGTTCGCCTCTCGCGTGCCCTCGCGCGGCGAGAGGCGCGCGAGAGAGGAACTAAGTTCAACATTAGAGGAGAGGCGTCGCTGTCCCGTAGGCAGAAATGAAACATCCACCAACTGAAGTCGGTGGTTTTCACAATCTTTGGCCGCCGTGGGCATATGGAAATTCTCCAAACTTGTGCGATCAACGTCGCTGATCACTCTCTCGCAACTCCTTGAGCTCTTGTGACACTCGATTCACACAGGTCAGTGCTGTCAGCAACGCCGCGACTGCGAATACCCACGGCCACGCTTTGACAGCATCGGGGAACAAGAACGTTGCCAGGCCTAGAGCGCCCACGACGAACGCGCGATCGCTCTTACCCATCGGGCCCTCATAGTGCCGGCTAGCTCCCAGCGCGCGCCCCAGCACTCCTGAAAACTCGGTCAAGATCGCGCCGATCGAGAACGCTACTATCGGCCATCGAGCCGGCTCTGATACAAAGGCGAGTGGCAAGTACAACCCGAGATCCGAAACCGCATCACCCAGCTCGTTAAGCACCGCGCCGAGCTGAGTCGACATTCCAAGCTCGCGGGCCATCATCCCGTCGATGGCATTGAGCGCCATCCGTATGAACAACCACACCGGAAGCAGAAGCAATAATGGCGGTCGAGTCGCTGCCTGCGATACAACTGCGCCGACGACGATTGATCCGAGAATCGCCGCTCCGGTGACCACGTTTGGCGTTAAGCCAGCGCGAGCCAGGGCGTTCATTGTGGGCCTTAGCAGCTTTTGGAATCTCGGTTTCAGGTCGTAGACTGAAGGCATACACATTTTCCATTTTCCATTTTCCATTTGTCATTTGTCATTTTCATTATTTTTCATTGGTCAGCATTGCGGCGCCCAGGCCAACCGACAAATGCCAATGACCAGTGACAATGGCAAATGCCAGATGGTCACATGACAAATGACCAATGACAAGGGACGAATGACAAATAAATGACAAATGACAAATGGCAAATCGAAATGACAAATAAATGACAAATGACAAATGGCAAATCGAAAATGACAAATGATTTGCTCTTTGCCTTTTACAGGACGGCTTTCTATAATCTCACTCGCCCTGCTGCCAACGCCAATGCACGAGGGACTCAGAACCGCGTCGCCTGTCATTCGCCCGCTGAGTTTCCGGCGGCTGCGCGGGACTCAAACGGAGGACTAATGCTAGTTCCGAAGGTTCAACTGATACCGTCGCCCGAGCAAGTCACCAATCTGCTTGGCGAAACCGGCGCGTTGCGCGAAGGCCACTTTGAGTTTCCGACTGGCCTGCATTCCAGTCACTACTTTCAGTTGCCGCTGGCGATGAGGTACCACGGCAACGCGCGGGTTTTGAACGTCGCTCTGTCGCGGCTGCTTCGCCGTGAGCCCGAAGTGCTGTCGGCGCTTCCCAAATGCGCGATTGTAGCGCCTGCAGCCGGCGGCATTCCCGTAGCATTTGGAGTTCGCGAAGCGCTCAACGCCGATCAGATATTCTGGGCCGAGAAGGACGACGGCCATTACCACTTTCGCCAGTATCTGGATGCGCAGGGCTTGAAGTGCATACTCGTCGACGACGTGGTAAGGTCGGGCAAAGTGATCACTTCTATGATCGATCTGATCCGGAACGCCGGGGCAGAGGTGGTCGCGATCGGCTCGCTTGTGCATTTCAAGGATGCGCATTTTGACACCGGAAACATACCTTACTATTCGCTCCTCGAGGTCGACTGTCGGTTTCATACGCCGGCGGAGTGCCCGTTGTGCAAGACCGACACTCCGCTGGAAAAGGTTTGGGCTTAGACTCGACGCTAACGATTCTTCAACAAAGGACAAACGACATGAGAAAGCTTCTACATCAGGATCAGATTAGCCGGATGGCTTACTCGGCTGCCGTAGCGATTCTTCTGCTGGTGATCTCCGGCGCTTCGATAGCGCAGACGCCCAAGCCCTCGCCGCAACCCCAGCCTACGCTCGGCGCGCGACAAGATCTGAGCTTGGCCGGCGTGCGCGTGACATCAGCGGCGGCCGTGGAAACACAGGACGCGGCTGTCGCGGACAAGTACGCCACAGTCTTCGGTGCGAAGATTCATTACCTTGAAGCTGGCAGCGGGCCGGTCGTCATTCTGCTTCACGGGCTCGGAGGGAGTGCCGCGAACTGGGCGCCGACGATTGCGCCTCTCGCGCAGAAGTATCGAGTGATCGTGCCGGATCAGATCGGGTTTGGCAAATCGGACAAGCCGATGCTGAACTACCGCGTCTCGACGCTGGTCGATTTTCTCGACGGTTTCTACAGGCAGGTGGGCGTTCAGAAGGCGACGTTGGTCGGCAATTCGCTGGGCGGTTTTACCGCGGCGGCTTTTGCCATCGCCCACCCTGAAAAAGTAGAGAAGCTGGTGCTGGTCGACGCGGCCGGCTTTGCGGTCACCGGCGATCTTGATCCGAAAGTCCTCAACGGGTTGAACGCCTCGACCCGACAACAGGTGAAGGACCTCCTAGCGCTCGTCTTCTATAACAAAGAGCAGTTCGGCAGCGATATGGCGATTGATGGCTTTTTTGCGAGCCGAGTGACTGCGGGCGATCAGTACACGATTCAGCGATTTATTGACTCGATTGCGCACGGCGAGGATGTGCTGGACGGCAAGCTCGGCGCTATCAAGCATCCGACGCTGATCATCTGGGGAAGGGAAGACGGGCTGACTCAGCTTGCGATGGGGCAGCGGTTCAACAAAGAGATCGCCGGCTCGCAGCTCTTCATTATTGAGAAGTGCGGTCACGTGCCTCAGCTAGAGAAGGCGGCGGAGTTCAACGCCGGGTTGATGAAGTTCCTGGGACGTGATGTGGCGAGCAAGTAAGCAGTTTTGCACTGGGGCCACGACTAGTACTCAGTCACACTCAGTTTGACGGATCGCAGATCGAAACCTTCAGGCTGCCAATTCCGTAGGAATTGCCTGTCTATAGAAGAAGGCGCGTGAGGGTGCTGTAGCTCCGTAGGAGCGACCTGTGGGCAGCAAGAGGCGTTTCTGCGGGAGCGAGGTCACTCCTACGGAGTTACAGAACCCTCACCCACGACCCTTCTATAGACAGGCAATCCCTACGGGATTGGCGTCCGAAGTGCTTGTTCCGCCATCTATCAAGGCGAGTGTGACTGACAACTAGGCTGCCTTCGCCTTAATTCCGTTACACCTTGCGTAGCGAATCTGCGCTATCAACAAGGCCGATCGATCTAGGTTGGCGATTGTCAGTTGGGCTCGCCCTGAAGCGTGAATGCCGCCCAGTAATAGGGCGCGCGCCATTTTGGCTGCCGCCACATTTCGATCTGCGCGGCTCGCAGAGCGGCTGCTGGGCGTTGTTTGTCGACAAGCATCTTCCTATAGAACCGCTTCATTAGTTCGGCGGTTGCCCAGTCATCAACTTTCCAAAGGCTTGCTACGATGCGCTTTGTCCCAGCGTACATGAAGCCTCGTGTCAGTCCGATTAGCCCCTCGCCCTTGATCTCTTTGCCTAGTCCGGTTTTGCAAGCGCTCAGGACGACGAGTTCTGCTGACAAATTGAGATTGTAGATGTCGTGCAGGCGCAAGAACCCGTCCCGTGACCGGCCTTGTTCGTCAACCAGTGACAGCACGATTCCGGATAGTTCAGGATGCTCGGCGTTTAGCAGCGCGTGCGTAGCGAAATGCACAATCCGGTACCGGCTCAATTCGGCGCTTGTGGCCAACTCTCGGTTGGCGTTAAAGTCCACTGCTTTCATCCCCGTACCGGGAGACGCAGTTGCGAAGATGGCATCAGCTTCCTTTCTGGTAAAGGGTAGTCGTGAGATTGTCGCTTCGTCCCTGGCCAGATCAAATCCTCTGAGCGCGCGTTGCAGGTCTATAGCAAGAGATCGCTCACTGCTTTTTAGTGTCTGGGTGCGATGCATTGATTTGACGCGCGTATCGCTTCTATCGAAGACCGGATCCGCAACCACGGCAACGGCTCTCGCCGCAGGAGCGCGCTCGGCTGTATCGCGGCGCAGCACAGCCAGGACAGAGGCAGACGGTAAGTTGACAATTTCGTGATCAAGAATCAAAGGACGGTCGCTGCCGGGCAAGGATAACGCAGCGAAAGGGACATATTGCAAAGCGCCGTCAGCCACGATTAGCAAACGTTTCCTGCCAAGCTGAGAGACGATCTGACCGAACAACATCTGGCTCAAGGCCGCCGCTACTTTGTTATACTGCGCGTCCGCCGCTGCCACTCGCGCTCGGTATTGCTTTTCGGTTTCAGATGACACGGGCTGGCGGGCAATCGACAATTCACGAACGCTAAGGGCGGCGGCCTCGATTTCCGCTCGCTTTGGCAGTATGTAGCTGGAGATCGAGTTCGGCGTCAGCAACCAGAGATAGCTGCGCTCGTTACCCATCAGGTATTCCAGCAAGATCGTATCCGGGTCAAGCACCTGTTGTTGAAACTCCCGCACGGCAAGCGAAGAAGTTCGAGTCAGAGAAGCGTAAGCGGGGCAGGTCGCTCTGATCTTCGCATCCAGCTCTCCGTACTCGTTTAACAGGGCACGAATCTCTGATTCAGCCGCGTCAGCTTGTTCGGAGGAATGCTTGCCGTTGAGCAGTTGTCTTTGTTCTTGTGCCTTGTCATTCAGGCGATGCTGGAGCGCCCGCTCGCGCTTGATGAGCTCGGGCAGAGCTCCCTTGCGGATGTCGGCACGAGCTTCTACCAGTAGATCAAGCAAGCTGCGAGCACGAGCGTTCTCACTGGCTTGCAAAGCAGCAGTATCAAAACCGCCAGCCGGATATTTCCGGTGGAGCTGCATCAGCACGTCGATGTAAAGCTCGTAGTAGTTCTTCGCGGAAACGAAATATTTCGAGCGCAGATCAGGGCTGGTGAAAGTCGCGCGAGTAGACTCCGCGATTTGAACGGCCGATTCGATGATGCGGCGAGCTTCGACGAGATTGCCTCTATCGCGCTCAAGCAGAGCCAGTTTACGCAGAGTCTCTGCTTCCATCGTTCTGTCACCGGTGTTTCGCGAGAACGTCAATAACGGCTCAGTAAGCGATATAGCTTTCTGCGTGTTTCCGAGCGCTGCGTAGATTCGCGCCATATCGTCCAGAGAGCGGTTCACGCCCATGGGGTTGCCGAGTTCGCGATGCACGTCCAGAGCTTGCTCCACAAAGACCAGCGCTCGCTGCAACTCACCGAATTCATAGTGAGCAGAGCCTATGTTATTCAACGCATAGGCTTCACCTCGCCGATCAGCTATCGCTCGCCAGAGCTGAAGGGCCTGATCGAAACTGTCCAGAGTTTTTTGTCTTTCGCGCATAGCCTGGTAAGTTTTTGCGATGTTGTTAAGCGATCCTGCCTGCGCCACGCGATCGTTATCGGCGCGGTAAATCAAGAGCGATCTGTTGTAAAAATCGAGAGCCCTTTCGTAATCCTTTGCGGCCAAAAGGAAGTGATTGCCGATGAGTACAGAAAGCCAGGCTTCTGAGGCGCGGTCCCCGAAATCTCGCGCAAGCGCTAACGCTCTTTCGAAGTGATCGGCAGCCTTCTTCTTATCGCCCAGTGCATCGTGCATTCTGCCGGCGTCTTTTAACCAGAAGAATTCGCCTCTACGATCCCCCTCGCTTCGACTGATTGCCAGGCGTTCTTCAAAATAGCTGAGCGCCTTCTGAAAGTCGCCCAAGTCTTCATAGGCGCGCGCGAGCGACTCAAGCACAGAGCTTTCGACCGCGCGGTTACGTGTGCGTTTTGATGCCTCCAACGCCCGATCGTAAGCGTCCAGCGCAGCTTGCCATTCGCCCAACTCGACGCTTAATTGACCCAAGGCATTGGATAACGGCCCTTCAACACGACGATAGTCGATCTCCAACGCCAACGCGAGCGCTTGGTTGTAATAACCACGCGCCTTTTCAGGCTCGCCCAGTGCCCGAGTAGCATTTCCTAAAAACCAGAGTGTCTCTGCTTCTCCTCTACGGTCGCCGGCACGACGCCATAGCTTGAGCGCTTCGCCGAATTTCGCAAGCAATCGTTGCATAGCGTCAGACCAACCGGTGTTGCCGAGCCGTGCTTCTGCGAACTGACGCCGGCCGTCGATCACTGCTCGTTCGGCGGCAACCCTGTCTTCATCTTCTGAGGTTGCAGCCCGCAGCTCTTCGACGTTGATTGAGTAGCTTCCTCTTGCGTTGCTTGCATCAGGCGAGGTGACTTCAATGCGATAGCTACCGGACAGCCTCGTGATCGTAGAAACTCCCCAGGGAATATACTTACCCGCCGAATTCTCTACTATCTTTTCCTTGTCAGGGGTGAAAATCGAAACAACCACACTGAGGCGCGGAGCCTCGACTGTGACTCGCAGATATTGACCAAAAGTTACAGGTATCTGATAAGTGTGCACCTGGCCGCCGGCGAGTTCCCGTTCTATGACACGCCCCTGCTCGAGGACGTCCTGGGTCTGCGCTGTCGTAGAAACAGCATGGCCGAAGACCAGGATCCCGATGACAAGTATGGAAAATGCGTTTCGCAGCGTCATCTCACCTCTCAATGCTGTGAGGGCAGATTTTCGAACCGATGGAGCCACTACTCGTTCACAACGCGAAAATAGTACTTGCCGGCCTCCTCACCTCGTCCTCGACTCGTCACGCCCCTGAGAGTCAGGAGATAGTCTGCTTCACCCAACTGACTCGCAGGGATGTACAAAGTTACCGTTGCTCCCGAGGCCTTCAGTCCGGCGTCGCGCCACACTCTCTTGCCTTCAACGGTCTCCAGCATCGCTTCATAAGAATCGTAATGCGGCGCATCAAAGTTCACTCGAACGCGCACTCGGCGTACGGCAGGCGTAATTCGCAGAAGAGGTATCCTGCTCTCATCCCTTACGAGCACAGGAGACAGAGTCAGCGACGCCATCGACAATTCTTCTGCTCCAGGCCGGCCCTTCTTGACAGCCTCAAGCTCTTGCTCCAGCCGCACGCGTTCATCTTGAGCAACGCGGAGTTGTTCTGCTATTTGCTGCTCATTCGCCTTTTGTTCGCTGAGTTGCTGTCGCAATTCTCTTTCCTCATTCTCAAGCGCCGCTCGCTGGCCCTCGAGCCGCTCGACTCGACTTTGCAATCTGATGCTCTGAATGACCAGGATTAATCCCACGGCGATAACGACAAGCGCCGCCGCCGCGAGCCACAGCCTCAACTTCGGTACCTTTGAGCCAAAGCCTCGCGCGACGAAGGCGGCGGCCGGAGCCTCTGCAGCGGCCGCGCGGTTCGCCACCTGAATCAGCGCCCGGGTCGTTTCCACTCTTTCACGCCGGCTCGGTGACGCGAGAAAGTACGTCTCGAACCTCTCGTGCTCGCGGCCGGAGAGCGCCCCGCGCAAGTAGTCTTCAGTCAGCTGATCACGCGCCGCTTCTATTTCGTGGGAGAACAAATCATCAGCGAAGAGCCGCTCCTCGAAACGATCCCTTTCTTCCTCCGACAATTCGCCGAGCAAGTACTGAGTAATTCTCTTTTCGTCTTCTGGTTTCACCTGCGCTCTGCCGCTCCTAACTTGTAGTGGCCTGATTGCAAATCCATATCATTGCTTCAGGCAATTGTTAATGCAGGCGTCCAGCTTTGCGCGGACTCTGCTTACTCGTAATCGAAGCGCATAATCAGGAATTCGCAGCTCCTCTGCGAGCAGTTGTCGCGTCTTGATCTGGGCGCCCTTTTCGTCTCGGTAGTAGAGGAGGATCATTCGGCGCGAGGCCTCGGGCAGCGCCTCAAGGCACCTTTCCAGGCATTCGAGGCGTCGTTCGTGCGCCAGGCGTGTTAATTTTTGCGCTTGCACTTCATCGGGCGCGTCTCCACTCGGCATCTCGTGCGTCCTGGATTGAATCATTTCCGATTCACGACCCTCATTCTTCCAGTATTCGCGAATGACGTTTCGTGCTACTCCGTAAAAATAACTGGCGACGTTGGGAGTGTGAATACGCTGGCCTTCCCGGATACGGCGCGCAACACGGTTGATGGTTTCATCAGCTTTCTCGTCGGGGATCAGACAACCGCGAAACTCAAAGAAAATGATCAGTTTGCGCCGTATCTCCTCGTAGCGTTCTGCGGCCAGCCCGCGATCAGACGACAGCTGCTCCAGCAAGCCGTCTAAAGCCTCTTCATTTAGTTCCCACTCTTTTTTTCGAGACTGCAATGGCTTATCCATTTGTCTAATCAGATCCGCTGCGCCGCCAGTATAAAGACGGCCTTTCAAGACGGCAAGAATTGCGCCGATACATTTCGAAGCTTTTCTCATTAGGGAATGGAACCCGATCACGGGCTTTCAGAGCCTCTAATACAAGGAGCGAATTAAATGACAAGAAACAAAGTGCTGACGGTTGTTCTTGCGCTCTCCCTCATGACCGCAATGAGCTTCGGTGCCCCGGATGGTAAAGCCGGCGCACCCCAGGCAATTCCACTGAAAGTAAGCTTCGAGCCTGCTATGAGCGACGCCACTGCGTGCGCCGTGTGCGGCGATGTCTTAGGAGAGTACATCGATGGCGTCGATGGCGTATCAGCCTCTTTCTCACGTTATGGCCACCTGGGATTCTATTTCAGAGGTGGCGATGCGAGCCCGCGGCGCGTGCTGTTCAACTACACAGACTTCTATCCTTCACCTAATCACCCAGCAGTTGTCCCTCCCCCTCCGAGCGGGCCGCACTCTTACGGGGAGCTCGTTACCTTCAAGGTCTTTGAGCCCTACACCAATCTCCAAGACATGCGCGTGGGTGATGCGCCTCAATGCTTAATGACCGGATGGACTCTCGATCAGGGAAGTCCCATCTGGGAAAACAACTATCACCGGAATGGAAGCCCATTCTTTGATCCGCTTACTTCGTATGTGAGTGCAAAGTGCGTGGAAGAGGCAGCGGGCAAATGCACGAAGTGGGAGCTTGAGCCGAACGACAGTCCTTGCAACAGCGGAGCTGTCCCGACGCTGGTAAACGTCCTGAAGGTTACGAAAGTGAAACCGAATAAGCAAACCTATGAAGACTATGGCCTGTGGAAGTTGCCCTTTAAGCTGACGCTTACGAGGAAATAGTTACACCAGTCTCCACCAACCCCGTGTTAGTGGCGTTTCGACCGGCAGGCTAGAAGCATCAAACGCAACGCGACGGGTTACCTCACCGACCCTGCGTCAGTGGAATCTCGACTGCCGGCTAAATCTTCAGTCACGCCGGCGCTGTATTAGCGCTGAGTCGTGCCACCACCGACACTGGGGTCGGTGGTGGCGCGGGGGCTGACCTTGCAGGGAACGGCCAGCGCGATGTTATAGTGCCTGCCATCCTGGCCCTTGAGGTCTAATCTATGCGATTCTTCAACGGTCTGCTCTTACCGTTGGTTGTGGTTCTTCTGCCACTCACGGGTCCCGCGCAAACCGCGACGTCAACACTCGGTGGCGCAGTGTTGGATAAGAATGGTGCGCTTGTCGCTGATGTGATTATTACAGTCTCGCACGTTGAGACGGGACTGCGGCGGCAAGTGAGAACCAACGACCGCGGCTTCTTCGCATTCCCGTTGCTCCCTCCTGGGAATTACACCCTCACCGCGCAGCGCGTGGGATTCACAACGCTCGAGGCCAAAAACTTGATGTTGAACGTCAATGATCAGCTCGCGCTCAAGCTGCAATTACAAGTCGGTCAGATCAGCGAAACTGCCATCATCCAGGGCTCAGCTCTGATTCAGACCGAGTCTCCCTCTGTTAGCACCGTAATCAACCGCCAGTTTGTGGAGAACTTGCCGCTCAACGGGCGCAGCATTCAGGCGCTGATTGAACTAACCCCCGGGACGGTGCTCACAAAGAGCCAGGGGCAGTTTAGCGTCAACGGGCAACGTGATAATGCAAACTACTTTTCAGTTGATGGTGTCGGCGCCAATGTCGGCATTCTCCCTTTCCCCGGTCTTGGCCAGGCGGCGGGAGGGACGCTGCCGGCGTTCAGCGCGCTCGGCGGCACCAACAATTTGGTGTCGGTTGGTGCACTGCAGGAGTTTCGGATTGAGACTTCAACATATGTCGCCGAATTTGGGCGAATGCCAGGCGGTCAGGTGATAATCGTCACCCGCGCGGGCACGAATCGTTTTCGAGGCACGGTCTTTGATTATTTCCGCAACGATGCGCTCGATGCAAATGACTGGTTCGCTAATAGTAGAGGCTTGAAGAAGCCCCCGCTTCGGCAGAACGATTTCGGCGGCGTCGTTGGCGGGCCGATCAGCAAGGATCGCGCATTCTTCTTCTTCTCGTATGAAGGACTGCGACTGCGCCAGCCGCAGGTTGGAATTACGCCGGTGCCCACGACGCAGGCGAGGCAAGCGGCTCCGGCCCAAATAAAGCCGCTTTTGAATGCGTTCCCTGTTGCCAACGGCAGAGAGCTGGGTGATGGCTTTGCGGAATTCTCCGCGAGCTACTCGAATCCATCGACATTGAACGCTACAAGCGTCCGAATAGATCATCAGTTCAACAGCAAGCTGTCCTTGTTTGGCCGATACAACGGCGCGCCCTCTGAGATTGCCACTCGAGGCGCCGAAGGAGTGATCAATAGCCTCAGCTCCGTGTTCCATACACGATTCAATACTCAGACATTGACGCTCGGCGCCACGCAGACGTTTGACTCAAGCGTCAGCAACGATCTTCGAGCCAACTACAGCAGGAACAATGGAGCCAGCTCTCTTAGCCTCGATGACTTTGGCGGGGCTGTGCCTCCCGGCGACCGGGCGCTCTTCCCTTCGTTTACGTCCAGCAAAGACGCAGCTATGACGGTCATCATCGTTCCATTCGGTTTCTCCGTCGGAAAGAATGTAGATAATGCACAGCGCCAGCTTAATCTGGTTGACAACCTGGCTTGGGTTACGGGCTCTCATCAGTTGAAGTTCGGTCTCGATTACCGAAGGCTTTCACCCATATTCAGCCCCTGGGAATACCTCCAGCAGGCTTTCTTCAACAGCGTCAATCGGGCGCTCACCGGCAACACGTCGTTCGCCCTCGTGGTCACCAGCCCCGACCGACGCGTCCCTGTATTCACAAATCTTTCAGCATACGGCCAGGATGCCTGGAAAGCCTCGCCCCGGTTGACCCTCACCCTCGGTTTGAGGTGGGAACTCAACCCGCCTCCCTCCGAAAAGAACGGCAAAGACGCGTACACCGTAATCGGCCTAGACAATCCGGCGACGATGACGCTTGCGCCCCTAGGCACGCCGCTGTGGCAGACCACCTACAACAATTTTGCTCCGCGCGTCGGCGCAGCCTACCAGTTATTTCAGGAGCAAGGGTGGCAGACAGTTTTGCGTGGCGGATTTGGTCTCTTCTATGACCTTGGAAGCGGTCCCGTCGGTTCGGCCTACGCTCAAGGCATCTTCCCTTACATCGGTAGCAAGTTTCTTAGCGGGGCGCCGTTCCCGTTGGACTCTGCGCAAGCCGCGCCTCCACCAATCAGTCTCAATCCGCCCTATGGAACACTCGTCGTGTTTGACCCCGAGCTAAAGCTCCCTCGCGTCTACCAGTGGAACGTGGCGGTAGAGCAATCGCTCGGCGCCAACCAGACAATCTCTGCCTCCTATGTCGCTGCGCTGGGACGCCGGTTGCTGCGAGGAGAAACGTTGTCTGCGCCCAATCCGAGTTTTTCCGGCGTTCTTGTGGTGAGGAATGCGGCCAGTTCGGACTATCACGCGTTGCAATTGCAATTCAAGCGGCGACTGTCTCACGGCCTCGAAGCCTTGGCCTCTTACACTTGGTCACATTCGATAGACAGTGCTTCAGATGAATCCTTCAGCTTTTTGCCTGTTGCGAAGGCTGAGCCACGATTTGATCGGAGCGCGTCTAACTTCGACGTGCGCCACTCATTCTCAGCGGCTTTCACATATGATATTCCATTCCTCGCTCCTAATCGCCTGGCGAGCGCAGCCCTGCGCGGCTGGTCGGTAGATGCCATCTTCAGAGCGCGATCTGCCACGCCCGTCAACATAGTCGCGCCCGGTTTTCTCTTCCGCGTGCGTAGCGCAGGCCGCCCGGATTTGATACCGGGCGTCCCGCTTTACGTTGAAGATCCGGCGGCGGCGGGAGGAAGGCGCATCAACCGAGACGCCTTCGCCATACCGTTTGACCGCCAGGGCAATCTCGGGCGGAACGCCTTGCGCGGGTTTTCAGTCTCACAACTGGACCTGGGAGCGAGCCGACACTTCAATCTCGCGGAACGCATGAGGATGCAATTGCGAGCCGACTTCTTCAATATTTTCAACCATCCGAATTTTGCCGACCCTGACGGCTTCCTCAGCGACGGAGCGCTCTTCGGCCAATCGCTTACGATGCTGGGCAGAAGTCTTGGGGGATTCAACGCGCTATACCAGATAGGCGGTCCGCGCTCCGTCCAGCTAGCTCTGAAGTTGCAGTTCTAATCCCAAGATCGAAAGGCACATTTTGGGTTGATTCAGAACTGCAACTTCAAAGCTAATTGAATCGAGCGAGGACCGCCGATCTGGTAGAGCGGGCTGAACCCTGCTTCGATCCCGCCGCTGCCCAGACTCTGGCCCAACATCTGGATAGACTCGCCAAAGGGTGGGAAATCCAGAAGGGTGGGCGGATTGCCAAAATTCGGATGATTGAAGAGGTTGAAGAAATCCGCGCGAAACTGCAGCCTGTACCTCTCCGTAAATTTGAACTGGCGTCGCAGCGAAAAGTCCAACTGGGAGACCGGAAATCCCCGCAGGCTGTTGCGCCCCAATGCTCCCTGTTGATTTATCGGGGGAGCGACGAACGCGCTTCGATTGATGCGTCTTCCTCCTGCGGCCGCTGGGTCATCAAGGTAAATGGGAACCCCGGGAACCAGGTTCGGGCGTTTTACCGCGAAGACACCAAACAGCCGGTTGAAGAATACAGAGTTGACCGGCGTGGCTGTGCGTGCCCTGAAGATCGCGTCGGCAGACCAATCTTGTAACATTGCTCTGGCGAAGTTGTTCTCGATTCTGATCGGCAGTTCGTAGGTGAGTGCGGCGGTGAAAGAATGCCGAACATCGAAGTCAGATGAACCGCGATCAATTCTTGGATCCGCCCTGGTCACCGGCAAAGTGAACGCAAAGTCCGACGAGGAGATATCAATCGAATGCGACCATGTGTAGGAGCCGAGCGTCTGCAAGCCGTGCGAAAGCCTACGCATGAACTGTAGCTGAAGCGCGTGGTAGTCCGAGGTGGCCGCGTTTCTTGTAACCCTTACAGTGCCGAAGCTCGGGTTGGCGTTAACTACCATCTCCTGTCGCAACAGTCGGCGACCCAGCGCAGCCACATACGAAGCGGAGAAAGTCTGATGCACCCCGAGCGCCTGCTCGACGGCGACGTTCCACTGATATGTTCGCGGCAACTCGAGGTGTGGATCGGACACGAAGAACAGGGTGAACGGTGGGTTGAAACTAGACGTTGGTGGGGCAGCCTGGGCCGGATCGAGCGGAAATGGTACGCCCGTTAAAGTCTTCCCGGCCGAGTTCGCTTGGGTGTTAATGGCATTGCCGGCCATTCCCGTTCCTGCGTCATAGAAAACCCCCAATCCCCCTCGAACCACAGTCTCGCGGCCGCGACCCTGCGACAACAGGTAAGCAACCCCGACGCGTGGGGCGAAGTTATCGTAGGTAGTTTTCCACAACGGTGTCCCGCGGGGAGCCAGCATTATCGTCGCCGGGTTATCAAGCCCAGTCACGGTGAGTGCGTCATTACCGTTTCGCTCGGTCGGTGGAGTATTGATCTCCCACCGCAGGCCGTAAGTTAGCGTGAGCCTGCATGTCGCCCTCCATGTGTCCTGCCCGTAAGCGGAAAAGTTCTGAAACAACGGAAACAGGCTACCATTACTGGACCCTACGAGGACTACTGAAGCGTGTCCAGTTATCCCACTGTTCAGGTCGAAAAAATTCGGAAACTGGCTGTACTTCGCCCCTTTCGTAATCGGAAACAGCCTCCGGTAATCAACGCCGAATCTCAACTGGTGCTGACCCATGACCAACGACAGGCTGTCGACCAGATTGATCTGGCGCTGATAATTGTCCGCATTCTTCCCAACGGCATAGAGCGCATTAACAAAATTGAAAGCGAACTGCGAGTCTTGCGGCGACGCAAAAGGGGGAAAGAGGATCGATTCCGGAGGGGGGACTGCCCCGCCGAAGTCATCAAGCGAGAAGTACTGACCCGCCCTCGCCAGGCTGTAGTTAGCACGAAAATCGTTGCTGACTCTCGCAGTCAGAAGCTGCGTCACACCTATAGTAAGGGTCTGGGTGCGGAACAAGGTTTTGGCCGAATTAGCCTGCCTTCGCTCGGTGATTTCGGAAGGAGCGTGGTTGTACCTGCCGAACAGAGTCATCTTGTCTTTAACGATGTGATCCACACGTATGCTGGTCGCATCCACATTGGAAGGATCCGCATAACTCGCGGCGAACTCCGCAAAACCGTTTCCCAAATCTCGGCCGTTCGCTACTGGAAACGCGTCTAGAAACGGTCGAAGGTTCGGCGTTGTGATCTGACGAGTGCTGGTGCTGGGAACCGAGCCAATGGCGACCTGCGGCTCACGCAGCCGTAGGCCTTCATATGAGAAAAAGGAAAACGTTCGATTCTTGATGATCGGTCCGCCCACTACGCCGCCAAAGTCGCTCTGACGCAGCGGCGGTTTCTTTAGACCCAGCTTATTTACAAACCAGTTGGTAGCGTCGAGCGCCTCATTGCGAAAGTATTCGAATAGCAAACCGTGAAAATCGTTAGTGCCCGAGCGCGTAGCCACGGACACCTGAGCGCCGGGGGTTCGACCGAACTCCGGCGCGTAGGTAGAAGTCTGAATACTGAATTCTTGCAGGGCGTCGATCGAGACGAGATTATTCGTCCCGCCCAAAGCGCTAAACGCTGGAACCGTGCCTCCTCCGGTTTGATTGAGCAGGAGCCCGCCCGCAATTCCGATGTTGGCGCCGACGCCATCAATGAGAAAATAATTGGCATTTGCCCGTTGGCCGTTTACGCTGAACTGGCCTTGATTCGCATAATCGGCTTTTGTCAGGACGACGCCCGGCGTTAGTTCGATCAACGTGCTGAAGCTTCTTCCATTTAGCGGAAGGTTCTCGACGAACTGACGATCAATCAAGGCGCTCACTGCCGCGGATTCAGTTTTAACTAGTTGCGGGCCTTCAACGGTAATCGACTCGCTGAGCTGACCAACCTTCAATTCAATTCGCAGCGAGCGTTGATCGTTGACGTTCAGAACGACATCCTTTATCTCCACGGTGGCAAATCCTTGATGCTGAGCTGTGACCGTGTAACGATCAGGTGGTAACAGCGGGATCACGAAGTAGCCCACGTTGTTGGTTAGGGCTTGCCTTCGCCGTCCTGTGCCAATGCTTGTGATTGTAACGACCACGCCCGAGACAAGGGCGCCGTTCTCATCCGACGTTGTCCCGCTCAAGGTCGCCGTGGCCGACTGCAGACGGGGCGAGGCCATTCCAAGCGAGGCGCTACCCGACAGCGACCCGATCGCGATTGCGAGAAACGCGATTTTCGGGGCGGTCAACATCTGATGTGATCTGAGTCTATACCGTAAAGAATTCATAGTCTCTCCAGTTAGACAAGGCTTTCAAACCTCGGTGGTCACCTCAAGAGGACATACATCTACCGGACAAACCGGCCAACGAGAGGTTGCCGCCGGGACTAGATGATTTTTCTAAATGAGAACGCCTCCTGCATCAGGATCTTGATCCAACCGTACTCAGTTCAGATTGTTTATCAGAACTATGTCACGAGAGAGGGAGAAACGTGCGACTATGAGTTTGTCATCTCGCGACCAATCAAACCCGCTGATTTCTTCGGAAGTGAAGTTGGTTAACTGTTTTGGAGTGCCACCATCTAGAGGCTGCATCCATACATTGGATACGCCGTTGTTCGTGACCACGTAAATCAGCCCACGGCCGCCGGAGGTCCACCGTACCGGATGGTTTGGGGCGACATCAAACATCATTAATGGCTCTCCTCCTTCGGCTGGAATGATGGCTAGCTTTGGCGGCGAATCGGGGGAAGGCCTATAAGAACAGGCGATCCGCGTCCCATCCGGCGATACACCAGCCAAGCGCGAAAACTTATCTGTAAGTTGGATGGAGTCCCCTCCGTCGATCGATATTTTCCGCAGCGTCGATTTCCCGGATACTCCTCCCGTATAGACTACCCATCGTCCATCTGGCGAAAAATGTGGATCTAGACAAAACTCAACCTGGTCCTGATTTAGCTGTAGGGGATTGCTGCCGTCGATGTTCATCCTCCAGATATTGCCGGAGACAAAAACTATGTGCTGCCCATCGGGTGAAGCATAAGGCATGATGCTGTAGGCGTTCAGGGTGGTTAGCTGCTTATGGTTCGTGCCATCCGCTTCCATCAGCCAGATTTCGCGATAGCCGCTCGCGTTCGATGGGAAAAGAATCTTACCGTCCGGGGTCCAGGCGACCTGCGTGTAGTTGTGTTCAAGACCAGATACAATCGGTTTGGGATAGCTTATTTCTTCACCTGATGCGGTCCATAGGCTGTTCCGTCTCTCGATTCTTGAAGCAGCAAGGGTGTGTTCATCAGCGCTGAAGCTAATTGCATCATAGTTGTCCAGGTCGTTTGTAATTCGCCTCAACTCACCTCCCGGATACGAGAGATGCCAGATTTGGCGATTCTGCCCTTTGTCTTCCGCAATCACGATCAGACCGCTATTATCTGCGAGCCATACCACTTGCCCGACGTAAGTCCATCTCCAGGCGCCAATCAGCCTTTCTGTCCCATCTTCAACGTTTACCTCTATTAGATTCCAGCGCCGGTCAGCGGCCCAGGGACCGACGAAAGAGCAGGCGATAACCTTTCCATCCGGGGACCAGGCCAGTCCCTCAATCGAAAATGACTCGCCGGGTGGGTTAGGTGGATTAGACCGAACTCGGTTTGCAAGCACTCTCTCGCCCGTCCCATCGGCGTTGGCTATCATCAAGGCCACTTCCTGCTCACTTACTCTCACACAGGCTAATTGTTGACCGTCGGGAGAAAAAGTAACTTTACTGCGTATCCCGTCCAGGATCTTCTCCGATTCTCCCCCCAGTACGGATATCCGATACAACGTGAACTTCCCGTTTTCTGCCTTGGCGTAGTACACATAGGTGCCGTCGGGCGAAACGGTCACTCCGTAGTAAGGGAGTTTAGCTGCAGGAACGAGCACTGCGGTCTTGTTTGTGGCGATCTCCTTGAGGTTCAGACTTTCCTGCCTCAACTCAACCAGCGAACTGACGTAGGCGATGTATTTCCCATCTGGAGAAATGGACGCAAGTCTTGATTTCTCAGTTTCGATAACCCGGGTTAGCTTAAAGGAACGGAACGGCCCTTCAGGCTTTGACAACAATCTAGTCAAACCATAGACCAAGCCGCCCACAATGATAATTGCGGAAACAAGTCCCAGGCCCGCACGGCTCCTATGTCGTTTGATCTGGCTAATGACATATCGCATGCCTGAAGCGTCCCGGTTTTGCATCTTCTGTTTTAGCTCTTTGAGAGCAACAAGCATCTCTTCGACCGTCTGGTACCGCTCGTTTTTGTTCTTCGCTATAGCCGTCTTAATGATGCGCTCCACCTCGGCGGATGACTCAGGCGCACACTCGGTAAGCGGGATAGGCTGGTCCTTTAGGATTGCAGAAACAAGCTCGATATTGGTTTCGCCTATAAAGGGCGGGCGCCCTGTAATCATTTCATAAAGCACCACGCCAAAGCTGAATATGTCGCTGCGCGCATCCACTTCTGTCCCACTCGCCTGCTCAGGGGACATATACCTGACCGTGCCCATAAGTAATCCGGATGAGACATTCGCTTGTCCCTCGCCTTGCTCTTCAATCTCTCTGATTGTTTCCTGCCGTTCAATCAGCTTTGCAAGGCCGAAGTCCAATACTTTCACGTAGCCATCCGTGCGCAGCATTATGTTCTCAGGTTTGATGTCCCTATGAATGATGCCTGCTCGGTGGGCTGCCGCGAGCGCGCTCGCCACTTGAATAGCTATTTCCAGAGCCTCGCCAACGTTCAGTTTCCCGCTCTTGATTCTCTGCCTCAGCGTCTCACCTTCTATGAACTCTGTCGCTATGAAGTGTCGACCTTCGACCTGGCTGATGTCGTGAATGGTTACTATGTTTGGGTGATTGAGGGCTGAAGCTGCACGGGCCTCCTGCTGGAATCGTTTTACACGGCCTTTGTACCTGACGAAGGTTGCAGGCAATACTTTTAAGGCAATCTTTCTGCCTAGTCTGCTGTCTTCCGCAAGATAAACCTCGCCCATCCCGCCTGAGCCGAGCAGACCGAGGACTTTGTAGTGGCCGACCTGCTCGCCTTCAAACAAGGCAGGTTGATCTTCCGCGAGTAGATCAGCCGCGGCTTCGAATGCGGGCTTCTCCAGCAAATCCCATCCTTGCTCGTCAGATGAAAGCAGAGCTTCGACTTTTCGGCGCAGGTTGTGGTCACCCGAGCAGGCTTCATCGAGGAAGGCGGCCCGCGCGCCGGGCTCGCGTTCGAGCGCGGCTTGAAAGATCCTATCTACCTGCTGCCAATGTTGAGCATCCATATAGATCAGAAACAACGAGGAACGTGACGGCTCTGGATACTACCCCTCAATTAATAAAGCGATAACATCACCGAATCCCTATCATTCTTTCGGCGCGGGCTCTGTGCCAGTCAGCCCCTGATGCAGCCATGCCTTTGCAGCCCGCCACTCGCGCATCACGGTCACCGGCGAGAGATTCAACACATCGGCAGTCTCTTGCACGGTCAACCCTCCGAAGAAGCGCAACTCGATGATCTGGCTCTTGCGCGGATCGACTGCCGAAAGATCGTTGAGCACTTCTTCAAGCGCGAGGAGTTCGTCAGCGCGCTGGATGCTGAGGTTCGCAGCCTCTTCCAGAGGCACTTTTTCCGCTCCTCCACCGCGTTTCGCGTATCGATAACTGCGAGCGTGGTCAATCAGGATATGACGCATGATCCGAGCGGCAACGGCGAAGAAGTGATTACGGTCCTGCCACTGAATACTCTGTTGATCAACTAGTCTGAGGTAAGCCTCATTGATCAAGGCAGACGTTTGAAGAGTGTGATCCAATCTCTCCTTCCCCATATAGCGCCTGGCAATCTTCTTGAGCTCCGCATAAACGACAGGTATCAACTCGTCAAAGGCTGCGTTGTCGCCCTTGCTCCATTTGAGCAACAGTTGTGTAACTTCGTCGGGGAGAGAAGGCATCAACTACCTCATCAACTTTAACGCCCTGTCCTGAGCGGCTTCGAGCGAATCTGTGGCCGAAGATTATCGCATTTCTCTCCTGTTGCAAAGCTGCTGATAGGGTCGGTCTTCTTTTCTCGCTTAACTAAGTGAGGCCCGAAAACGTTATGGACCAGCAGCCTCCGGCCGCTTCGAATGTCGTACCGCTGCTATCGCAATGATGTTGCGGCGCCTTTAGTAAAAACGCTCTAGGAGGAGAACAGAAATGAAGAGAACATTGTTCGGAGTTCTGTCTTTCGTATTCTGCCTTTGGTACGTCGTCATCGGCGCTTCTGCTCAAAAGCCCGGCACCGTCCCGACGGTAAACCTGAGGGTCAACATCGAGTCGGTCGATTCGTCAAATGTCACCTCCCAGATTCAGAGTGACGGGCTGGGGCTATACGAAAACGGGACTAAAGGCATATCAGCCTTTTTCAATAGTGATGGCGAGCTGATTTTTAGGATTGATCCCAAGACATCTACAAGGCGGGTGTGGTTTGATTACTCTTCACCTTATGATGGCATTGATGTACAGCCACCAACCACTCCAAATTCTCCCCTATCAGGATTCTACGCTGACTCAACTTCGCTTTTGACCACCGTTGCCGTGCGTCGCGACGGCACCTACGTGCCGCTCCAGAGCCTGAGAGTCAACCCGCTGCTCGGGCCTACGACCGAGTGCGTGCAGTTGCAGTGGGGTTACACCGATGCCGCGAAGACATTCTGGTCACATAACTTCCATAGACCGCAAAGCGCCACGAGTTCTATCGACGTGAGTCAGACCTCTTATGGAGTGGTGACATGCACAGCGGCAGACGCCAACGGAAATTGCGTCATGTGGGAAGTCGAGCCAAAGGCCGATAACGCCTCCTTGCAGTGTGAGAGCAACGGCTCTGTACCGGGGCTGGCGAGATTGATCGATAGACCAGTAAGGAGCGAGCGCAACAATAGCGGGTTGTATCTCATGCCTTTCAAGCTGACGCTTACGAGGAAATAGCCTCGAACTGACCGATTCCCTGGTTCTCAGATGGGTCCGCCTGATGAAGCGATCTGAGTGCGATACAGAAAGGTGCGCGGCCAATGGTTAGCATGATTTCGGTTGATGTCAGCGGTGTCCGGGCGTAAGGTGACGCACAATCGAGCGCGAAATGATTCACGTCAGGGAACCACGCGAAGCGGAGCGCGATCCTAAAGGTATCCTCATAGGTGACTGTGATCGCCGATTGAAAACTGCGAGAAACATTCAATCGCCAGGCCAGCCCCTTTTCGCGGTTAAAGTTCGACGAGCGAGGATGAGGCTGGAGATCAATCAGTGACTGATCTTCAGCCTCAATCTCTCTGTTGGGTTGAAGGCTCGCGTGTCTCCCGGAAGCGTTTCATCAACTCCTTCGCGATCATTGGAGCCGCGAGATTCCCGTCGAATGCGATCACCTTACCGCTCGCAACCACGACTCGAGTGTCGGCGCTACTTAGAGAGTAAGTGAAAATGTAAGTGAACACCGGCCGATCGAGGTCGATCATCAAATCTGCTTTCGTCGCGTCCTTTACTATCGCAAGACCCATCGCTTCAAACTCAGGCTGCTTGCGCAGCTCGTCTTCGAGTTGGTCGGGCTTCAGAAACATTGTCATCGAGCTGACCGAGATCGTTCTAACCGCGCGCAGAATTGATTCAGGACTGGCGCCCGTGGCGGGAACGCGCGTTGAGCGTTCGCTGCTTGCCAGTGCCGTGTTGCGAGCCACCCGCGGCATCGGCCGGCCCAGTCCTAACTCCAGGACCATTTCGTCGAAGTTCCTGTCCCAAGCGTCTCGCTTGATCGCCCCACCCGAAACGAGTAACTGGGTGTAACCAAGCTGTGCGAGTCGTGCGCTGCGTCTAGCTCGCTCGCGAAACTCGCCGGGCTCGAGCCCGGCTTCCGCGGCTGCCTGTGCGAGCGAAAGATCAGAGGCGAATCTCCGCGCCAGCGCGTTGATAGGCTCTTCCTGAGGCGCGGAGGCTGCGGCGCCTGAAGCGAGCGCGGCGGCGGAGTTCCACCGCTCGCGATCACGTTCGATCAATCGATTCAGCGTCTCTTGCGGCGGATAGATCGCGAGCGCTTTGTCTCGATCGAATGGACTCGAAAAATTTGCCTGAAGCACTGATCTTGTTTCGTCTCTGAAATGCCGAACACCGTCATAGTGGCAGCTCATGCACGAACGGCCGTTGCGAATAACCGGGTCATCCGGGTTTGTTCGGTCAGAGACGATCGCGATGGGCGCCTCGTTGATTCGGCGCCCGAAGCCGTCTGCTACCAGATAAGCCTGAAGCCCGTTAGGCAGGTTAAAGATGATTTCGCTTCCAGCCGCGTTGAACCCAAGCGGATGCTGAAAGACGTTCTGCTGGTCGACGCTGTTGCGAAAATCGAAGCTCTTCCAATAAGCGCCGTATGACGACGCGTGCCTTTCGAGCACGCGATTGTTTTGCGAAACTCCGCTGGCCCGCAGACCCGCCCGCGCGACGCTTTTCTCTTC
This sequence comes from uncultured Clostridia bacterium, assembly GCA_964548075.1. Taxonomy (GTDB): domain Bacteria; phylum Acidobacteriota; class Blastocatellia; order UBA7656; family UBA7656; genus Onstottus_A. The sequence continues at coordinate 71,901 of CAZJQQ010000009.1, forward strand.
GGCTAGATCGCGCGCCGCATCGACCCCGAGCAGTCGTTCAAGATCAACTGCCGAACGTGGCAGCGCGAGCAGATCATGATAGAGCGGCGGCACTGAAGCGTTGGCAGCGAACCAGTCGGCTCTGATGTAAGGCGCCTGAGAGCCGGATATGCGTGTGACGATGCTTCCCTCGGCCGATCGCAACGCGTAAGGATATGCTGCGAGCAGCAGCTCCCAGGTTGAGGCGGTCCAGTTGTAGTCTCTCAAATCTATCCTGAGCACTGTGCGAGCGGCGTCGACACTCGCCGGCCGGGTGATCTCTTTGTGCCATGAGAGACTGTTGATCAACTTGCTCAGCGCCGCGCGATAAGTCTCGAGGTCCTGGTCGGCTGCGCCCGAGTTGTAGAGATGGGCGAGACTGAAGTAGCGAAGGAACTGGCGGCTTCGCTGAGGCTGGTTGAGGAGGTCTTGCTCGATGAGCGTCAGGATCTGTTGTTCGCTGATGAATGCGCGCCTTGGTAAAGCGGTGTTGTCCCAGCCGGGCGCGCCCGCGCTGACCCAGGCCTGTAGCATCGACTTGTCCTCGCTGGACAGCGGAGGCCCGCCTTCAGGCATCGCGCCGGATTCAACCATTCTTAGAAGAAGCGAACCGGGATCACCTGGTATGACGACCTGGGTTGCAACCAAACGTTCGCGGTCGAGCACGAAGACGTTCTTGCGCGCGACGCCGTTCGCACCGTGACAAGCGAAGCAGCGGCGAGTTAGAACGTCACGTGCAAGCGTCGCGATCTCTAATTGCCGATCGTCCGCTGAACTTCCGTTTGCCGAAGCCCATGCGATGGCGGCCAACATCACCGCACAGATTGAGACCATACGATTGCGCTTTGGCGGCTGCATACGACACCTCCGAGAATCTTATGTGGACTAGCTTCGCTGCCAGTGGGCAATATCTGTGCCGCCGATCAAATGCGCGAAATGTGTGAAAGGGCAGATGGGTGCGGTGGTTGGGGTGCAGGCGAAATCCGACGAGTGCAGTCAGATCACGGCAGCGGATATTACATCTTCACTGGCGAAATGTCTGTTTCCCTGCCACTAAGTTCGCTTTGGAAGGAGCACCGTGCGCTCAATTTCGAAAACGCGCTGATCGAGCTTGCCTTCGAAGAGATCAACACCTTGGCGAATCAGACTCACCGGGGTTTCGTTCTTAACGCCGACCAGCATGAATCGAACGATGCCCGCTTGCTCACTATAGCCGCGCGTGTCTATCACTCGCGAAGCCGCATACAGCGTGTCGCCGGCAAGCACCGGATTCGGATGGCTGCCTTTGTCGTAGCCGATCTCCCAAAGCGCATTCGCAGTCGTGTCGCGGCTCGCAAGCGACGCCGCCCACGCGAAGACCAATCCGCCTTCGACTACACGGGTCTTCGTGAAGCTGCGCTCGCGGCAATACACTTCGTCGAAGTGCAGCGGGTGACTGTTGCGAGTCAGAATCGTCAACTGCATGTGCTCGCTCTCGCCGACGGTGTGGCCGATGCTGTGAAGGATCACGTCGCCGGCTTCGAAGTCCTCGAATAAGCCTCGCGGCCGTCCGGGCCACGCAGGAGTTCTGATCTCGCCCGTGAGTTCCGGGGGCAGCGCAGGTAGCATAGACTTTAGTCTGTGTTTGCCTGCCGCGTCCGAGCTTGAAGAATCGCTCAGTGACTCGGCTGTCTGATCGATTCGTTGGACCAGGTTCGGATGCGCGCGGCCTTCGAGCTTGCCCGTGGGAATCAACGCCTTGCGCTCGAAGGTGACCAGCACAACTCCGTGTTGATTGACGCCGGTTGTTCGAAGGTGCACCACGCCGCGATCGGGCTTTGATTCAGAGACTCGAACGCCGAGGATCTCCGAATAGACCGAAAGCGTATCGCCCGAATAAGCTGCGTTGGGAAACTTCAAATCGATGTAAGCGAGATGCGCGATCGCTTGTTCAGAAACATCGTGAACGGTAAAGCTCAGAGCGAGGTTCAGCATAACGAGGGGATGAACTGCGCGGTCGCGGAAGCCGAGGTCTCGCGCAAACCGGCGGCTTGAATAGAGCGGATTCGGATCGAGGAAGGAGGCGGCAAACATCGCGAGCATTCCGTCGTCGATGGTGACTTCCCAGGGGTGATGATAGAGGTCGCCGACTTGGAAGTCGTCAAGCAACCGTCCGTACTTCGGTTCGAGGGTTCTGAGCTTCATTGATCTCACTGGCCTCTAACACGGGTCGCCTGGTCAAAAGACGGTGAATCTTCTGTGCGGGACTCCTTTTGAAAGCGCATCCCCTTTCATCGTAGCTCATTGGCTCGACAAAACAATATATTCATTCGTCTCGATCAGCAGTTTCGTTCCAACTTCGGCCATTTGATCAAAGAGCCGCATTCGCTCGCTTACTCGTGCAGGCAAGGGTACGCTAACAATGGTTCGATTGTCTTGTCTCGCCATCACTCGTGCCGTGCCTTTTGCTAAAGGGTAGATTGCTTCCAACGCGGTAAGATACTCGGTTACTGCGTCTCGCCGGCCTTCTTTGGCGGCGCGCCTCATTTCTTGATTGGTCTTTCGCAATTCCATTCTCAGAGCTTCCTGTTAGGGCTTATCGGCGATATCAATTGTGTTCTTGTAACGCTCAAAGACGATCTTGTAGTTATCGAAGAATCCCTTTTGCCCTAGAATACCTGTGCCGTACTCCTTAATCCACTAGACACCACAAGTCCTGAAAGCTAGTCCCGCACAGCAGTCTAATAACTAGATAGGGCCGCCGCGTTGGCGGTTTTGTAGGATCGGTGCACGGGATTTCGATATAGTTGAATTTCATGCCAAAGGAACGTACACCAAGTCGAAAGGCGGCACCTGAAACAGACTGATCTCTTTGTATCCGTTCCGTTCTGCATCAATCTTGGCCTCGAGCGGGTCATCGCCGCTTCCGACGATTCTCTCATCGGGGTCATATATCGCAACCCACTTGTTTTCGTAATCTCGCAGTTGTTCGGTTAGAGTGGCGGTCTTCATATTCAATCCTCCAGGCAAACCCTTGATTGAGAATGTAGAGAATTTACGTGTGGAACGTCAACGTGTGTGAAGCGGTCCCGCTTTCTTATTTCTTCAACTTCGCAAAGTCCGCGACAGATTCCTTGATCAATTGCTTAAGCGTCGGCAAATCCACGTCGTCGAGCCTCTTGATGTACAAGCAAGACTTTCCCGTCTTGTGCTTTCCGAGCTCCTTCATCAGCGCCGGGTATCGTTCAAGTCCCCCCATGATGTACAAGGTCAGGTCTTGTTTGCGCGGAGAGAAGCCGACGAGAGGCCACTCGAGCTCACGCCCGCTAGCGTACTTGTATTGATGGGTGCCAAAACCGACGATGCTCGTTCCCCACATTGCCGCCTCAGCTTTGGTCGCGGCTTTCATGATTTCCACGAGGCGGAAGCAGTCCTTGCGGCGCTGTTCATCGGCGACGTTGTTTAGGAACTTCTCGACGCTTGCGGTGGTCTTCTTGGTTTTCAGTTCGGCCATTGGATTGACTCCCCTCTAGATCACGCCCAACTCCTTTGCCAGAGCCTCATCGATCCGCCCCATCGCGTAGGCCTTCTTCAGTGTGTTGCGATTCAAGCGATCCGTCGCGCGGTCGGCCATCTTGCCATCGATCATCGTAGCCCCGCGGCCAGACGCTTCGGCTTCCAGAAACTGCTTCGCTTCGTTGATCGCGCGTTCAATCTCGTCATCGGGCGTCTGGAAAATCTCGACGGCCATCGCAGTCTGGTCGGGAATCCCCGTCCACTTTCCCGCAAATCCGAAGTCCCGGGCGAGCAAGGCGTCGCTGCGAAACTCTTCCATCGCAGCTCGGCGTTCTTCGTCGCTCTTGTCTCGAGTCGGGTAGTTAGTGGTCATCTCGGCGATTGCCGGAATCCCCACCGAAGCCGCGGCTTTCACGATTCGCCCGCGAGCCTGAGAGATCAACGGATGATCCGCGCGGTAGCTTGAAGCTCCCATACCCAGGCTCGCCCAGTAGTCATATGACCCGAAGATCAAGCCGGCCAATCGCCGCGACGCGCGCGCTATCTCGAAGACGTTTTCTTCCGCCGAAGCCGATTCGATCAACGGTTCGATTCGTATGCCGCCGGGCGTTAGACTAAACGTTTTTTCCAATTCCGTCAGCGTCTCATCGATTGAACGAACCTCATCGGCGTCTTCGATCTTTGGGTAGATCAATCCGTCGAGGTTCGAGCCGGCTACCTCGACGATAACCGCGATGTCGGAATGCGAAGGATCAAGCTCGAGCCCTCGCGGGCGAAAGAAGCGCAATCGGGTTCCCCAATCCAGCTCGTTGAACGCGCGGATCACGTTGCCTCGTCCCTGTTCGAGCAGTTCGGCGTTGTTGCGGGGGATCGAGTCTTCGAGGTCGAGCATCACCAGATTGGCGGTTGATTTGGTCACCGCGCTCTCGACGTACTTCCACACGGTGGCTGGCGTCGTCAGATGAGCCATCTGCAGGAGGTATTTCGGCTCGAGCTCGATTGCCTGGCTGCGATAATGATCCAGCAGCCGATTGTTTCGTTCGAGTGCAGAAGCCGTTATGTCGTTTGAGTTGTTATTCAACATGTCGATCTCGTAGCCGGGCAACAGTCAACCATCTGCGCGGCGAGAATACCACCAACGGCAGTGGGGGGATCGTTCAGGTGCGGCCTACAAGACGGCGGCTCGCCCGGCCCGTTTGGTTATCTCTCCCCTCGCGGCGCGAGGGGAGAGAGGAAAACGGGAATCCCGCGTGCTCCCTGTGTAGGCGGGGCCTGAACAATCCACCCACTCCCGTGGGTGGTATTCCCAGAGTTTCCACACGGTCTCTCCCGTGGGTGGTATTCCCAGAGGTTTCACACGGTCTCTGCCGTCCGGGGGTATTCGCAACCGCTGCTGAATGCGGCTTCGCCCTCGAAGGTCCTCACACATTTTCATCACTCAAAACAAACTGCCCTGCACGGCCACCGGCTCCTTAGCCGGCGTGTGTTCTTCAAGCCAATCTCCGAGCGATGACGGCGAATCGTCAAACGAATCGGGGAAGGGAATTGCGCCGCGCTTGATCAGCAGCCGGTTGCCGTCGGGCACGTTGGGTCCTTCGACTACGAACACCGGAACCCAACCGGCCTTCAATACTTCTTCCGCGCCGGCCCACGTGCCGCCTTTCTCCGCGTCGCTTGCGATCACCAGCCCGAAGTCCGCGAGCGCATAGATCAACTTGTTGCGAGCCATCGCCATTCCGACGTTGAAGCTCGCGTGCGGAGAGTAAGGCGTCGCAAGCACGAGATGTCCTTCTTCTATATGGGTTCGCGCGTCAGCGGCTCGGATGCCTTTTTCCAAACTATCGGCGAGCAAGCCAGCCGCGCTGCCGCCTGCCGCGAGCGCCGCACCCATCGCCGTCTTGTCAACGCCACGCGCTCCACCTGAGTAAACCGTCAGCTTAGATTCGGCGCACGCGTTGCCGATGAACTCGGTCAACGCAAAGCCGCGCTGATCGATGTTGCGCGAGCCAACTACCGCGAGCCCGCGACGGTTCAGCAATCGCGCGTCGCCTGCACCGTAGAGCATCACCGGCGCCGCAGACTTCAATCGCTCGATGAACCGTGGAGGGTAGCCTTCATCGAATCGCGTGATGACCCAGATGCCAAGGTGCGCCAGTCGCTCGAGCTCCTCCTCCATCACGCCGCTTCGGTCAAGCAACCACGCAAGCCGCGCAGCTTCGGCCTCGTCAGTCTGGAGAGTTGATTTGATTTGCTTGACGCTCGAACCCGGGAGCGCGCCGAGGTTGAAGGATTTGGCCGCGAGCTTTGATTCAAGCTGGTTCCATTCTCGCCCGCTGAGCGGTTTCGCATCGGGTTCGTCGGGCAGACCAAGGTGCGAACAGAGCAGAAAGAGTGCGAATGAATCGTTACTAAGCTTCATGAATCAGGTCTTGCGCGCTGTCGCGCGAGCTATCGTAAACGGATGAACCACGCCACTGCCTTTCTTGCTCAGCAGCCATCCGGCAAGAGTCAACGTCCAGCCTGAATCGACTATGTCATCGATCAACAGCACCGAGCCTGCCGGTATTTGTTCGATCGTGCCGAGCGTGCCCGCGACGTTGCGCGCTTGCATCGAGCTGTTGGCCATCAGTTTTTGTTCGGGCGCTTCCGACGTGCGAACGAGCGCTGCGACGAACGGAATGCCAAGCGAACGCGCCAGGCGCGACGCGAAATCATACACCAGCCCCGGATGCCGTCGCGAGGGTATCGCCGTGACCCATTCAGGAAACGGCTCAGGCAGCCACCGCTCACGAATCACTTTCGCCGAAGCGTCTACCAACTGGTCGTCGAAGGAACCACGTTCATACTTGCCTTCGCGCACCAACCGTCCCCATCCAGCGTCGCCGTAGTAACAAAGCGAACGTCCCTGCGCGTTTCGCAGTTGAGCAGGGATGACCGAGTTCTCCGAGAGAACCATATCCAGAGGCCAGCGCTTCTTGGGTTCCAGCACGATGTCGACTCGTCCAAGGAACTCGACGGCTTGCTTGACGAGTTCGGCCGCCGTTTCGGCGCGGAAGCCTTTACCCTGGCAGGTTGCGCACACGCCGCAAGTCTTCGCGTCGGGATCGTCCAGCGCGCGGGCGAGGAATTCCATCAAGCACCCGCGATGCGCGACGTACGTTTGCATCTGCGCGAGTTCAGCCCTCCGCAAAGCGGTGATCCGATTGGTTCGATCGACGTCCGGTTGCCACGGATTCGCGGTGCGAAAGTACAGGACCTTCTTGTCGAACTTGATCTCGAGCGCGCCATCGATCTCCAGCAGCTTCAGCGCACGGTCGGCCATCGAACGCGAGACGTTCACCCGCGCGAGCAGTTCGTTGATCGACAGGCCATTGCTCGCGCCCACTGCATCGAGTATCGAGGTCATCGTTTCAGGAGAGGGAAACGCGCTCTCGATGAAGTATTCCTGAATGTCATCGTCTTCGCTTCCGCTCAGCAGGATTCCATAGGCGCGATCGACTGCGCGCCCGGCTCTCCCGACTTGTTGATAGTAGGCGACCACCGACCCCGGCCGCTGAAAGTGAATCACAAACGCGAGATCCGGTTTGTCGAATCCCATCCCGAGCGCGACTGTCGCAACCAACGCTTTGACCTCGTTGCCGAGCAGGGCCTTTTCTAAGGCTTCGCGATCCATCTTCGTTGCGCCCGCCCCCGCTCCCGCTTGCGCTACTGATGGGTCGTTGCCTGCGTGATAGGCTTCGGCGCTGATGCCTTGCGACTTGAGCCAGTTGGTGACGCGTTCGACATCGGCGACGGTCAAGCAGTAAACCACGCCGCTTCCTTTGAACTTCGGGATGTTCTCGGCAAGCCACGCAAGCCGTTCGGCCTGACTCGCGAGCACGATGTTTTGAAGCCGCAACGACGCGCGTGCGAGCGGGCCTCGCAAGACAACCAACCCGGGTCCGAGTTGCTGTTGAACGTCTGCAACCACGCGATCGTTTGCCGTAGCCGTCGTGCCGAGCACCGGCATTCCGGCGGGCAGGCTCTCCATCACGCGAATGATCCGCCGGTAGTCAGGTCGGAAGTCGTGTCCCCAATCCGATATGCAGTGGACCTCATCGACCACGAAGAGACCGGCGCGGCCCGACACGCCCGGCAGCACCGAACGCATGAAGCGATCGTTGCCGAGTCGTTCAGGCGAGATCAACAGGATGTCGCAAGAACCCTTGGCGAGCGCACCTTCGGCGGCGTCCCATTCCGCGCGGTTCGAGGAGTTGATGGTGAACGCGCGAACGCCGATGCGCGAGGCAGCTTCGATCTGATTGCGCATCAGCGACAGCAGCGGGCTGACCAGAATCGTCGGCCCCGCACCTTGCTCGCGCAGAAGTTTTGTGGAGAGGAAGTAGACGAGGCTCTTGCCCCAGCCGGTGCGCTGGACTACTAGGACGCGGCCGCGGCGACTGACGATAGCGTCGATGGCTTGCCATTGGCCTTCGCGAAACTGAGCTTGCGGGCCAAGCATTTGGCGCAGTAGTTCTTGGGCTCTTACTAACAAATTGCTGGTCGTCATTCGAAGACCACATCATAAGCCAGGTGCTGCAATCCGCTGATCACCTGGCGCGACTGCCTTTCAAGACTTTGACGATGGCATTGATTGTATTCCAGTTGCGCGTGGTGGCCGAGACACCGAGACGCTTGTCGAGCTGGCTCAGATAAGTGATCGTTCGTAGCACCCGCCGGTACATGCCGAAAGCGAATCTGCCGTCGACCGCTACGATCTTCAGAACCCACTCGTCGCCGGGAGGTAGGCTGAGAGGAAGGGGGAGCAGCACTCGAGGGCGTTTAGCTAGCACGCTCACGAAGCGCACGATGTCCGGACCCGACGGCTCATTTTCAAACGGGTCGCTGGATGCCAGGTTGATGATGTCGCTCCCGGGACAAATCATGATCTCGGCTTGGAACGGCAGTCGCCGGAGCAACTCCGCGCGTAGCTTCGCTTGGCTGATCGCCTTGCGGACAACGAAGGTCCCAGCTGCGCCAACGTTGACCACATCAAGCGCCGCGAGCTCTTTGGCGAGAAGGCTGGGCTGGAAAGTTCTGTGCCCGCCCACGTTGACACCCCTCAGGAATGCGACCAATGCCATTGACTAACCCTCCGACACCGTAAAGTGGGTAGAGTTCCTGACCGTCAAACGTCGCGAACGGAGGCGCGACCGCCGCATGAAGCACAGCAGCAACCAAGGCTCCCGTCGGCCTCGGCGATGATGATCTCGTAGATTTGTAGAAGCGCACGAGCGGGTGAGCAATCTCGTCCGCGCGCTCCTCAAATTGTGCCTCAGACATTGCTAGCGTTCCGCCAATGCGTCAAAGAGATCGCGGTTCTCTGCGATCAACCGCCGAACGAAAGGAACGGTGCTTTCAGTGAAGCGGCCACCACTCGTCGAATGCGGTTGAGCAAGCCAGATTTCTAAAGCCGCTATCGCCACGGCCTTCATCTCGTCTTCGGGAATCTGCCGCTCGTTAAACTGTGCAATCAAGCTATCTGGCAACTCTATCGTTAGTGTCATAAGTCACCCCGGATGTAACTTCTAAATCCCGTTACGCTGCGACCTCAACCTGCTGTGTTAAACCGCATCGTATACTTTCGAAACGCGTCTGGCCGGTGCCTGCTACGAGTTCCGCCTGCTCACTAGCGGCCTTTAGCAACATCAGCGCATTTGCCTATCGCGGTTGCTCTCCTTTGTATTCGTCATAGGCAGGCTTAGTAATTCTGTACAAGAAATACCATACCAAAATCGTTGCGATGATGTTGACGACAATGAGAACAATTGTGGCCTTCAGCCAAAATCCTGTGACGCTTGCCAGTTGATCCCGAAGTGCTTACGAAATATCGTCTGAAACGCTTTGAACCAATTGCCTCGCACTGGTCCTAGATCGATCCTGCTTCCTTCATGTAGCAAGCCCTCACGACTACTCCTCTCAATGAAGCCGTCGAGATACTTCCTGAATGCGTTTTGTACTAAACAGAGACAAGCCTTTCCCAGAAGGTTCAATGACTCGTAATCATCTAGGCATTGACTTAAATAAGGTGGTTCGCCATCTTCGGGATCAAATCTGTCGTAAGGTGGCTCGTGGGATTCTATCTTCTGCAGGTCAATTTCGAATGGCTCAGCGGCAGAGCTGTAGAATGGTTTGATAAAGTCCAATTTGTCCTGTAGCAGTGCGAATACTTCAATCATTGTAGTCCCTCTGCTCGGATTAGGGGGCTCAAGGAACCCGCTGACGCTTGGCGATTTGTGTTAGTCGTGGTTGTTCCTCTCTCCGGTACACACCGGGCGCCGAGTCTCGACGCCTGATTCGTCTCTTCGTTCCAGTCGCGAAGCTCTTTGAATATCCGCTCGACGCGCCGAGTAAGCGCGACCGGCTTACCGTGTCCAATCTTCGACGCGCAAGCCGGGCACGAGACCGAAGTCTTTGATGTTTCTCGTAAGCACCGTTGCACTGTGAGCGAGCGCAATCGCCGCGATCTTCAGATCCATCGTGCCGACGCGAAGGCGCAGACGTTGCAATCGCTCGAACTCGACCGCTGCCGTTTCATCAAACTCAAGTACGGCGACCTTCAGATAGCGATCCAAGAATTCTTTGAGCTGCTTATAGGCCTCGACTTGCCGAGCTAGAACGCGCGCTCGCGCCAGATGTGCCATCCAGCCGCGCATCTGCTCCTCGAACGTGATTATTGTCGTGACTCGCTCGTCGGTCTTGAATCCAGCCAAGCGAAAGCGCAGCCGCTGCGCTTCCATGCTGTTGGCTCGTCCCAACAGACTCAAGTGGTCAGTGTCGAGTATGTGCATTTCAACGCCGGCGCCCTTTCACCACTTTCTTCGCTGCTTTGCGGATCGGTTTCCTGGAGGCGGCCGGACGCAGTGACTCCCGGTATTCTCTCCCGAGCCGCATAGCCTCCTCGAAGTGCGGATCATCCGCGAAGGCGCCGTAGATTTCATCGAGCCAGTCTCCCTGCGCGGGAACCGCTTTCGCCAATTGCTCTTTCAAGCGCGCCACGTCCGCTTCTAGCGCGGCTACGCGGTGCTCAATTCCCGGTACTGCCATAGCCTTTGATCCTCCGTTTGTTCATCTGCGCGCGAAGCGCGGGTTGCGGTCTTCCAGAGTTTCAAGACCGTCTTCAACGCGGCGATACCCGAATTATAAGCAGACGGCGCAGCAATAAATCAAGTGAAGGTCAGAAAGCAAAACCAAAGTTGCCTACACCTGGATTACTTCTACTGGCCGAGGATTTCTTTCACCAGCTTTTCAGCGCCGTAAAGCTTCTTGATCGCCTCGATGATCGACGCGCTGTGAACCCCGACTGCGCGGCCGCCTTCAGCTTCCTCAACGTACCAGTAGCGGTTCGGCAGCTTCTGAATGTTGCTGTCGAAGTTCAACCCGACCAGCTCGCCGTTGCGATTGATCACCGGGCTGCCCGAGTTTCCGCCGATCGTGTCCGCCGTGTAGACGAAGTTCAACGGAGTCGCGAGGTCCAGCTTGTCTTTGCCTTCACGATAACGCTTCGGCAAATCGTAAGGCGGCTTCTCGTCGAAGCTCCGGGCGCGATCGTACAAGCCGAAGAACGTCGTCTTGTACGGCACAAGCGTCGTGTCTTCTTCGTAGCCCACCACCCGGCCGTAGCTGATACGCAGGTTGAAATTCGCATCGGGCGGCAAGCTCTTTCCATATACCGCGAAGCGGGCCTTTGACAGCTTCTCGCCCGCGCTTGTCTCCACGTTTTGAATCTTCTCTTCAAGCCACGCGCGCAACTCGCGCGTATTGGGTTCAACGTTGCGGGCCAGGATTATCATCGGGTCGTTCGATTTGGCGACCGCATCGGCGCCGCCTTCGATCAACGCCTTACGCGCTTCAACATCAGCAAGCCTGGTCCCACTCACCGCACGCTTTGCCGCCGCCGCCGGGGTCGAGTCGCCGAGCGCCGTCCGCACAAACGGGTCGCCGGCGCCTAGCGTCTTCTGAGCCTCCTCGAACCACGCCGCAAGCAGGTGCTCGTCCATTTCGGGGTAAATCGGGGCGCGCGAGAGAAGGCTGAAGCGGAAGGATTCCAGGTTCGAGTCGCGAAGTTCGTCGTAGCGTGCGTTGTTCGGCTTGCGAGTTTCATCGGCATAACGAACAATCGCCGCTGCAATCGTGGCGAGGCGCGAGATTGGATTGCCGAACGGTGTGTTCAACAAATCAACACGCGTCGGAGTCAGCGTCGAAAACGCTATGCGCCCGGCCATCTTTGGATAATCGCGATAGGCCGTGGCAATCAGTTCCCATGCATCGCCGTAGGCCTTCTGCACGTCGGCCTTTCGAGCTACTGTGTCACGCAACGCTTTCTCCTCGGCTTCCTTCCGGGCCATCATCCGTGGATTCATCAAGCCTTCTTGCTGACCGACCAGCCGCTTGAGCGAGTTGTTGAGCGAGCGCGTCGCGCTGCCCGCTTGCCGCGCCTGCTCGGGGCCGCGCTCGGCGTAGCGCTCGAGCGCATCGCGCCGCGAAGTCCAGACTTGTTTCTGAAGCGCATTACCAACGTCGCGCTGAAACTGAATCTGCGCGAGTGTCAGCAGCCGCGCGGTCGAACCTGGATTGCCCGGCAGGATGATCAACTCGCCGTCGCTCGCGCCCGAAACCGACCACTTGAAATGATGCGGAGTCTTCGCCGGCTTGCCGTCCTCGTAGGCGCGGAAGAAAGCCACGTCGAGATCGTAACGCGGGTAGGTGAAGTTGTCGTAGTCGCCGCCGAAGAACGCGATCTGCTCTTCGACCGCAAAGACCAATCGAATGTCGGTGTACTTCTTGAAGCGGTACAGCCAGTATTCGCCGCCGCTGTAGAGCGAAATGACTTCGCACTTCAAGCCGGTCTTCGCGGTCGCTTCTTTTTCGATAGTGGCGGTGACGGCCTTGCGCTGTTCGCTGGCTTCGCGGTCCGAAGCGCCGGACTTGACCGATGACTGAACGCGAGCGGTCAAGTCTTCATAGGAGACGAGGACGTTGCATTCGAGGTCGGGACACTTGAGCTCTTCGTCGTTTGTTCGCGCGTAGAAGCCTTCCCTGGTGTAGTCCTTTTCTTTGGTTGAGACCTTCTGAAGCTGGCCGCTTGCGACGTGTTGGTTGGTCACCATCAACCCGTCAGGCGAGACGAACGAGCCGGACCCGCCGTCGTTCAACCGCACTGACGCGAGCCGCAAGTGTTCGAGCCACGCGTCGGTTGGCTCGAAGTTGTAGCGCTCTTTCCATTGTTTGCGCGGCGGATTATCGAAGGTCCACATGCCGTCGTCGGCGTAAAGGCTTAGCGGCTCGATTGCGAGGGCCGTTAACATTGCGATCAATACTAGTCTCTTCATGGTGTGAGTCCGTTCAGGTTCGTTGTTGAAGATTAGAATCCTGGCTGGCCGATGGCTTTCCTGTCGATCTTCGCCGCGTACTTCTTTGCGGCGCCTTCGATCTCACTCGCCTTGCCGATCAACACGAAGACCAGATTGTCCATCGGGAAGTACTGCTTGATCACTCGCTGAGCATCGGCCATCGTCATCGAATCGATCTTTGCGTAGTAGGCATCCACGTCGCCGGCATCTAATCCGTAGAACTCGAGTTGGGTGAGCAGGTCTGCAAGCTGGTCGCTGGTCTCGATGGTCGGCGGGAATTGGCCCTTCAAGTAAGTCTTCGATGACTTCAGTTCCTCTTCGGTGACGCCCTTCTCGTGAAGCCGCTTCAACACGTCGAGCGTCATATCAATCGCCTTCTCGGTTGTCTCGTTGCGGGTATAGCTCGAGATGAAGAACGGACCCGGCATCTTGCGCAGGCCAAACGACGACCGCGCGCCGTAAGTGAGACCGCTCTTGATTCGAAGCTCCGTGTTGAGCATCGAAGTGAACCGCCCGCCAAACAGCGTGTTGATCACTTGTATGAAGACGCGATCCGGGTTCGTGCGAGTGATACCGAGGTTGCCGATCTGAAAGAAAGTCTGGGTTGAGTCGGGCTTGTCCACAAGCAGCAGCTTCTTCCCAGAGAACGGCTGCGCAGCCTCTGGCCCGGTGAGCGGCTTTGCCGGAGGCTTCAACGGTATCCAGGCGCGGAACTTCGCAGTGAGAGTTTGTTCCATCTGCGCGGTGTCGAAGTCACCTACGACCGCGAGGATCGTGTTCCCCGGCGTGCAAAAGGTTTGATAGAACCTTAAGACGTCGTCGCGGGTGATCGCGGCGGTGGACTTCTCGTCGCCCCTCGACGGCCGGCCGTACGGGTGACTCCCGTAGAGATACGCGCCGTAGTAGTTGCCGACCACCGCTTGCGCTTGATCTTTGGCGGCCTTGATTTCGTCAACGCGTTGCTTCAAAAGTTTGATGACTTCGTCTTGAGGAAAGGTCGGATTCAGCAAGACGTCTGCAAGCAGATCCAGTCCTTTGGCTGTGTCCTTCTTCATGAACTCGATGCTGCCGTTCGAGTAGTCAAAGCTCGCGTCGGCGTCGAGTTGACCACCGAGGAAGTCGAACTCATTCGAGATCTGATCGGCAGTCCGCGTCTTGGTACCTTTTCGAAGAAGCGCCGCCGTCGCGGAGGCCGTGCCTTCCTTGCCAGGCGAATCCGCAATCGAGCCTGCCTTGACGACGAAGTTGAAGTTGATGATTGGGACTTCGTGCTGCTCCATCAGAAGCAGGGTGAGGCCGTTGTTGAGCCGCACTTTCTTGAAAGGTGGGAGCTTGAGCGCGCCATCTTCCGCCCCGACCGGCAAGGCCGCTGAGATGGTTAATGTGACGATGAGTGAAACTACGGACAATCGCTTCATTAGCTCAGCCCTCTTTTGTTGGCAACTTACCCGCCCCACAACTGCCCCCTTTTCTATCGCTTACTGTTTGGTTTCCGTCTCAGGCACGAGCGTCGCCACCGTTCGGTTCTTCTCGCCGAAATACTTCTGCGCGACCCGGCGCACGTCGTCCTTGGTCACCTTGGCGAAATCAGCAGCGGCGCTGAACACCCTGTTGTAATCGCCAAAGAAAACTTCAAATGTCCCCAGTGTGTTCGCGCGCCCGCTAATCGTTTTCATCTGACGATAAAAAGTTGCAAGCAGAATGTTCTTGGCCTTCTCCATCTCCGTATCCGACACCGGCTGCGCTTTCACTTTCTCCAGTTCGTCGTAGACCGCTTTCTCGACGGCGTCGGGTTTTATCCCCTCTTTCGGTTGAGCAGTGATCAGGAACAGCGTGGGGTCGATCGCGAACTCGAAGCTGCCGTCAATCGAGATCGCTAGCTGATCCTTATCGACGACGCGCTGGTACATCCGCGAGCTCTGTCCCGAAAACAAAACCGTCTGCACTACCTGGAGCGCGTAGTAGTCAGGGCTGGAAGTCTGAGGCACGTGGTAGCCCATCATCAGTATCGGAAGCTGGGCGAATTTCTTTACAACGACTCGACGCTCACCCAACTGCTCGGGTTCCTGGGTCGTGATCTTTTGAGGCGGATCGTGCGCCGGGATACTCTCAATGTGCTTCTCGGCGAGCTTGAAGACCTCTTCGGCCTTCACATCGCCGGCTACGATCATCGTTGCGTTGGACGGTGAATACCCCATCTCGAAGTGCCGCTTCAAGTCCTCCATAGTCCAGTTCTCGATGTCCACCATCCACCCGATCACCGGCCACTGATAGGGATGAGCCGTAAACGCCGCCGCCCACAGCTGTTCATAGAGAATGCCGAAGTTGTTCGAGTCGATCGACGTACGCCGCTCCGAGGCGACCACGCCGCGTTCGGACTTGATCATCGCCAGATCGAAGCTGAGGTCGCGAATGCGGTCGGCTTCCAGATCGTAGATCAACTCGAGCGACGAACTCGGGAACCAGTCCTGGTAGACCGTCACGTCAAAGCTGGTGTATGCGTTGTTGCGCCCGCCGGCCGCTTCCATTACTCGATCGAACTGGCCCGGTCCGTACTTCTTCGCGCCGTTGAACATCATGTGCTCGAAGAAGTGCGATATGCCCGTCGTGCCGGGCCGCTCGTTCCTCGATCCTATGCGGTAGAAGATGTACATCGTCGCGTTAGGAATCGAGTGGTCCTCTTGAACGAGGATCTTCATTCCATTTTTGAGGGTATGTGTCTTGATGTCGAAGATATGCGCGCGAGCTGTGATCGATAGGACACCGAGCAGCGCCAGGGCCGTTGCAAGAGATTGCTTCATTGATGAACTCCGGTTGTGTAGCAAAGGATCATTAAAGCTCCGATGAGAGCAACGGCATACAACTTAGCGGATGGTCAGGCTTCGATCAAGGCGAGTGGATTGGGAAAGCGGGTGAATTGGGGTTCACCCGGGATCTGGACTGCGCGCCTGCCGCAATCCCCCAACCGGATTCCGGTTGGGGGATTGCGGGAGACGCGACGGCTGGTCTTGTCCGCTCATTCCTGCCTTTCATCCGATTGTGATGCCTTTCATCCGATAGACCGCGCGTTCAGCCTCGCTCTGCACTATTCTGCGTGCAGGAGGTGCATCGTATGAAACAACGAATTGACCGCTCAACCACCGCGATTCTAAAGACGCTGATCCTCGCCGCCTTCATCGCGGCCATTCCGAGTCTACTCTTCGTCGGCTCGACAGTCGGACAAGCCGCACAAGAGGCTTCAACCAAGTCGCAATCGTCTCCGGCTGGGTCCGCCTCGCGCGAACGATTCGACTTTCTTGTTCGCGCTGATTTCTTCGCCGGCTTTGCCGGAGATCAAGCGGCGCTCGAACGCGGCATGAAAGTCTGCGAAGCCGCGCTCGCGAAGAACCCAAACCACGCCGAAGCGCTGGTGTGGCGCGGCGGGGGACTCGTGTTCATCGCTGGTCAGTCATTTCAAAAAGGCGACTTTGGAAAGGGAGTTGAGCTGTGGGACCGCGGCCTAAAGGAGATGGACCGCGCGGTCGAGCTCGAGCCGGGCAATGAGTGCGACTCGATCCCCGCTTCGTGTTTTTTTGGTCGACGATGAGCCGCTGGCGTTGAAGCGACTGGCGCGCCTGCTCAAGGCTACCGGCCGAATCGAAGTCATCGGCAGCACGACCGATCCCGAAGCCGCCCTCGAATCTCTCGCCGCAGAAACCATCGATGCTCTTTTTCTCGACATACAAATGCCCGGGCTGAACGGATTCGAGTTGCTCTCGCGGCTCGATTCGCAACCGTTGGTCGTGTTCACTACGGCGTTTGATCAATATGCGCTTCGAGCGTTTGAGGTGAACTCGATCGACTACCTGCTCAAGCCAATCGAGGCGGAACAACTCGATCGCGCGATTAGCAAGATCGAGCGGCTTCGCGGCAGCGCGCCGAGGCAAGACCTGCGAGAGGTGGTCGAGCGTCTCGCTGCCGCGATGCGATCAGGCACGGCGAGCTATCCGGACAAGATCGCTTCGCGAAGCGGCGAGCGAGTCCGGTTCATCGAGCTGGCGCGCGTGACTCATTTCCTCGCGAAGGACAAGCTGACCTACGCAGTGACCTCCGACAAGAGTCACGTCATCGACTCCACTATCGCGGAGCAAGAGCAGAAGCTCGATCCTAATAAGTTCGTTCGTATTCATCGCTCGACGTTGCTGAACCTGGATCACGTTCAAGAGGTTCATTCGTGGTTCGGCCGCGGGGTCGTTGTCCGATTGAAAGACGAGAAGCGAACCGAGTTGACCGTAGCCCGCGATCGCGTTCGTGCGCTGAAACAGCGCCTTGGCTTCTAGCAGGCCTTCGTAGTTCGGCCTCCTGGGAGCGCAGGCATCCTTGCCTGCTCGCCTTGCAATGAGCGCCTCTTGGAAACCAGCAGGCAAGGATGCCTGCGCTCCCAGGTGACATTGTGCTGATTCTCTTCGAATGATAAAGATGTCACGGGAGGAATGCGAATGACCGCAACAAGAGGAATGATAATGCTAGTGCTGACGAGCGCGGTGATGCTGACCTGGCCGGCTCGCGCCAGACAGGATGGCGAAGTGTTTCAGAACCGCGCTGTCACGATCGGCGCAACCGAATATCATTTTCGAGTCTTCACGCCGAAGGGTTGGTCCAAGAAGAAGAAGGCGCCGGTGATTCTTTTTCTTCACGGCGCGGGCGAGCGCGGCGACGACAACCTGGCTCAAGCCAAAGTCGGGATCGGTCCGGCAATCCTGCGACAGCAGGACAGTCTTCCTTTCATTGTCGTCCTCCCGCAGTGCCCCAGGAATCGTTGGTGGACTGAGCCCGAGATGCAAGCCCAGGCGCTAAGCGCTCTCGATCAGACCGTCAAGGAATTCAACGGCGACCCGAAGCGAACATATCTTACCGGACTCTCAATGGGTGGCTACGGTTCGTGGATCATGGCGGCGGGCAACCCATCTAAGTTCGCGGCGATTGCAGTAGTCTGCGGTGGTGTTCGGCCTCCTCCGCGGGTAAATGCCCCACAGCCAAGCGACGGACTCGCCGCCTTGGCTGATCCATACGGCGCGGTTGCCGCCAAGGTAGGCAAGACACCGGTGTGGGTCTTTCACGGCGGAGCGGACCCGGTCGTGCCCGTCACCGAGTCTCGCAAGATGGTGGAAGCAATCAAGGCGGCGGGCGGCAGCGTGCGCTACAACGAGTACGAGGGTATCGGGCACAACTCCTGGGATAAGGCTTATGCGGAGGCTGAGATATTCCCCTGGATGCTGGCGCAGGAGTTGAAGCCTTCGAAACGATAGACTTGGATTCGCGTTTGGATTGAAGATCGTGCAGCTCCAGTGTTCCGGAAGCAGCTGAGGATCGCAAATCTCCATGGGTTTCTATTCAAGCTACATCTTCCCGCGCCTTGTCGAATGGTCGCTCGGAAGCGGGATCGTCCGCGACCAGCGCCGCGCAACGCTCGCGTCGCTGCGAGGGAACGTGCTGGAGATCGGCTTCGGCACCGGCCTGAATCTGCCTTGCTACCCAACGCAAGTGACCAGGCTGACAGCCGTCGATAGCGAAACGATGCTTCCCGGCAGAGTGGCCGATCGAATCGCCATTGCTCACCTGCCAGTCGAGCAGTTGAAGCTAGATGCCGGAGGACGACTGCCCTTCGAAGGCGAGTCTTTTGACGGGGTCGTCACAACCTTCACGCTATGCTCGATCGCCGAGGTCGCGACGGCGCTTGCTGAGATTCGGCGCGTCCTAAAACCCAAAGGTGAGTATGCGTTTCTCGAACACGGGCGTAGCGACGATCCGCGAATTGCAAGACGCCAGGATCGTTTCAATCCGATTACCAAGGTCATCGGCTGCGGGTGCAACATGAACCGCCCGATCGACAAGCTCATCACCGCCGCCGGTCTGCAAATCGCAAGGCTCGATCGCTTCGTAAGGCCTGACGCGCCTCAAATCCTGGGCGCGCTGTATCGCGGCATCGCTCACCGATGATCTAAAAACGACGACCGTGGAAGTAGCATAGACTTTAAAGTCTATGCTACTTCCACACTACGTCCGCGAGAGCCAAACCGAATCGGTTGTTGCCACCAGATGCTGTTTGATTCTTATGTAGCGGTCCGCAAACTCGCGGCGTTCGTCTGCATCGAGCGCGTGCGTGCCTTCCGCCACCATATCCGATGTAATCACGCCATCAAGCTTCAACGCGTGCTTCACACAAGCAATGAGTTTTTCGATGTGCCCGCCACCTTGTGAGAATCGACACCCAGCGCCGAACTGCTCGAAGGCCGATTTGTAGATCGACATCAATCGCTCGTCGCCCGCATAGCACGCCCGCCAGGCTCGCTGCCATTCGCGCGGCAGCGCGTTGGCGGGGCCTGACACGACTCCTATCGGCAGCTCGTTTTGAAGCAGGTAGCGGTTCCAATACTCCCGCACACGGCCCAGCAATCCTTGTTCAAGATCGAACACCTGAAACATCAACATCGCGTTGCCAATATAGATCCCAAACTCACCTTTGTCTTTGAAGTGGCCCGCGCCTTTCGTGTAGTTGCCAAGCACGCGCCGGGAGGCGGACACCTTCAACCCAAAAATGAACGGCAGCCGGCTGAGCTGTTTCACATCGCGCGTGCGAAGATGCGGAACGCGCGGATTGGCTGCAATGTCCGCGTTGTCGTAGAGAAAAACCGGGAGCCAGCGGCCTCGGTGGTCGAATAGATCGCTCACGTCTTGCTGGAAGAACGAGACAACGTCGACGAGGTCTGTGATTGAAAGAGGCGCGATCACGACGGCGTCGGGTCGAGCATCAAGGGCGCACTCGAGATTCGCGAGCGTCTCGGTTCGAGTCGGAGCCGTCACTCCAACCCACGCTTCCACTGGTTGAATCTCGCGCTTTGATATCTCTTGATTGGTTCGAGCGACCTCATCGGTCTCGATCCAAATCAGCCGCTGACGCTCGCTGTTTGAGATTCGGTTCCATTCACCCGTGGTGCCTGCGCCAAAGAGGATGTCGGCGCCGTGGCCCTGCTGCGCTAAATGGCGAAACACCCTGCGCTGCTCTTCTTCAATCACTCGGCCGTGTGAGTCGAGGACCGTTATGGCAGGGATGCTCAGCCCGCGACGAGGATGGTAGCGAAAACGATGTGACGCTGGATGCGCTGCGGAATCTTCCAGAGTTGTTTCCCCGTAGATAGGACCTGGTTCCATCAAATTCGATCCAGCTCAGCGACGGTTCTTTCATTCGCCACATTACCTGTGTTCAACGTTGACTTCGGTTCAAGTAAAAGCACGTGAACTTCTTCTTCGGCGACTGGAAGGTGTTCGACGCCGCGCGGGATGATCACGAACTCGCCTTCCTCGACCCGAATGTCGCGATCGCGGAGCTTCATCAACAAGCTGCCTTTCACTACAAGAAACAGCTCGTCTTCGGCCTCGTGATGGTGCCAGACAAACTCGCCCTTGAGCTTGACCAGCTTCACAAAGGAATCGTTCAACTCGCCCACAATCTTGGGGCTCCAGCAGTCTTGAAAAGAGTTCAGCTTCTCGATCAGACTCACCGTCTCGATCGTCGTTTTGTTTTGCATAGCAGGTCAGAGCGTAGGCAAGCGCAATAAGAAGTGTCAAGCAAAGGGGCCGTCACGTTGAAGCGTGGATGTCCGTTGTGTATATTGCTGTCTGATCGAGGAGCGACCGATGGAACAACCTGCCAGAACTAACAAGGACCTGATTCAAGCCCTGGAAACGATGGGCAACAAACTGCGGATTCATTCGATCGTTGCGACTTCGGAAGCCGGCTCAGGACATCCGACCAGTTGCATGTCGGCGGCTGACGTGACGGCGGCGGTGTTCTTCTACGCGATGCGATACGAAGTCGCGAATCCGAAGAACCCGGTGAACGATCGCTTCGTGTTGTCGAAGGGCCACGCTGCGCCGCTGCTCTACGCAGCGTGGGCGGAAGCGGGCGCGTTCCCGGTAGCGCGATTGAAGACGCTTCGTGAATTCACCAGCGACCTTGAAGGCCACCCGACCCCGCGGCTTCCGTGGGTTGAAGTAGCCACTGGCTCGCTCGGGCAAGGCTTGTCGTGCGGAGTTGGAATGGCGCTCAACAGCAAGTATCTGGACAAGACTGGCAACAACATCTTTGTGTTGATGGGTGATGGCGAAGCCGCGGAAGGATCGGTGTGGGAAGCGGCCGAGATCGCTTCGTACTACAAGCTCGACAACTTGATCGGCATCGTGGACGTGAACGGATTGGGACAGAGCCAGCGCACGATGTACGGCCACGATACTGAAGTCTACCGGCGGCGCTTCGAAGCGTTTGGCTGGCACGCCGTAGCCGTCGACGGTCACAACGTCACCGAGATCATCGCGGCGCTTGATGAAGCAATGGCAGTGACTGACAAGCCTGCGGTGATCGTCGCGGCGACTAAGAAAGGGAAGGGAGTTTCGTTCGCAGAAGACAAAGACGGATGGCACGGCAAGGCTTTTAAGAAAGGCGAAGAACTCGATCGCGCACTGGCCGAGCTGCAGCCGAGAGTCGCGAACGCCGCTGGGCTGAAGATGAAAGCGCCAGAGGGACGCATTGCAGGCAATGGTCCGGCGGTGAAAGGCGAGCTTGCCGCGAGCGAGTACATCATCGGGCAACTGGTCGCCACGCGCGAGGCTTACGGCGAGGCGCTCGCCAGGCTTGGCGATGTCAATCCGCTGATCGTCGTGCTGGACGGCGATACCAAAAACTCGACTTATTCCGAGAAGTTCATGAAGGCGCACAGCGAGCGGTTCTTTGAATCGTTCATCGCCGAGCAAAACATGGTGGGCGCGGCGGTGGGGCTCAGCGCGATGGGGAAAATACCGTTTGCATCGACGTTCGCATGCTTTTTGACGCGCGCTTACGATCACGTCCGCATGGCCGCGGTCTCGCAAGCGAACTTGAAGCTGTGCGGGTCGCACGCCGGAGTGTCGATCGGCGAAGACGGGCCTTCGCAGATGGCGCTTGAGGACCTGGCGATGATGCGGGCGATCGAAGGCTCAACGGTCTTGTATCCGTCGGACGCGATCGCAACTGAGCACGCCGTTCGTCTCGCCGCTGAGCATAGAGGGATCGTTTACATTCGAACGAGCAGACCGAAGACGCCGGTGATTTACTCGAAGGACGACGAGTTCGAAATCGGGCGCGCGAAAGTGATCAGACAGAGCAGTGATGACAAAGCGACTGTTGTGGCAAGCGGGGTGACGCTGTTTGAAGCGCTCGCGGCGTATGATCAGCTTGCAGCGGAAGGCATATCGGTACGTGTAATTGATCTCTTCTCTGTGAAGCCGGTCGACGAAGAGACTCTCCGGGCCTCTGGCAAGGCTACGAACAATCTAATGATCACCGTCGAGGATCATGCAGCTTGGGGCGGAATCGGCGACGCTGTTGCGAGCGCGGTCTCGCCGTCGGGAATCCGGGTGTATCAACTCGGGGTGCGCGAAGTTCCACGCTCCGGTAAGCCTGAAGAGTTGCTTGCAGCGTATGGGATCGATCGCAACGCTGTGCAAGCGCTGGTCAAATCGCTCGCTGTCGGCGCGAAAGATTCATAACCAAGAGATTTGGGCCCTGCAAATTCCACGAACTGCCGTTGGTGGCTGGAGTTTTGACATTTGCATGAGCGACACGACGCAGGATCACAGGTCGGGAAGGGTGGCTTGCCCCCGCTCTGTCGGTTGGAGTGGAAGGCTGCATCATCGAGAAGAGCGGGGGCAAGCCACCCTTCCCGACCTGTGATCTTGCGTCGCATCGCTCAAGTGTAAAAGCTCTGTTTGCTGCCCCGACTGCGTTGGTGAACTATCCGGCCTTGCGAAAGGTTCCTCCTGGTTTCTTCAGCACTCTGCCAGGAATTGTATTTGCCTGCGTTTTGGAACTGAGATGCTTGCACCCGGCACGACTTTGCGAGACAGCTACACCATCGTGCGCTTGATTGCGCAGGGCGGGATGGGCGCGGTCTACCTCGCCAAACATCAACGGCTCGGCAGCACGGTTGCGGTGAAGGAAACATTCTTTGACGACCCTTCACTGCTCAAAGCGTTCGAGCGCGAGGCGCGATTGCTCGCAAGCCTGCGACACGGGGCGTTGCCCAAAGTCATAGATCACTTCCCTGAAGGTGATGGCTGGTTCCTCGTGATGGAGTTCATCGCGGGTGACGACCTGGGCGATATGCTGAAAGAGAGAGGCAGCGCGTTTCCGATCGATCAGGCAATGGATTGGGGAGACCAGTTACTTGGTGCGCTTGAGTATCTGCATAAACAAACGCCGCCGGTGATTCATCGAGACATCAAGCCGCATAACCTGAAGCTCACAGAGGAAGGTCAGATCGTACTGCTCGACTTCGGACTGGCAAAGGGGCATGCCGAAGGAATGTCGCGCATGACTGCAGGCCACAGCATCCAGGGCTACACACCGGCCTACGCGCCGCTCGAACAGATTCAGGGCGCCGGGACGGACGGGCGCAGCGATCTCTATTCGCTCGCGGCGACGCTCTATCACCTGATGACTGGCTTCATTCCGGCAGATGCGCTCAGCCGCGCGGCGGTTGTCGTGAACGGACAGCCCGATCCTTTGCGACCAGCCAAGGAATTGAACCCGCAAGTGCCGCAGCGTGTCGCCGATGTCTTGATGCAGGCCATGTCACAAAACCGTGACCAGCGCCAGGCCGGCGCGTCAGAGATGCGCCGGATGCTGCGAGACGCTGCGGGCAATGATCAGCCTACGGTGGTTGCCCCGGTCGCGCCGCACACTGGCGCAACGATAGCGATGGCTTCCGAACCCCGAAGAGACAACGATCCACCGATCATCAACAGACCATCACCCGCTGCCGTCAATCTTTCAACACACAAACCGCAATCGGACAATCTTGCCGCGCGGACGGAATGGGACACCGGACAACCGGAGCGAGCAACCTCCCCGCGTCCGGTTCCTGCGATGGAGCCGACGCCGTTCTTACAAGGTGCGCGAAAGTGGAATCGCCCGTCGTGGATGACGCTCGGCATCGTCGCGCTGTTGATTATCGGCATAGTTGTCTTCGCCGTGGTAAGCAACAGGAATTCAAACACGACCAGCAACACTACAAAAGCAATAGCCCCGGCGATGAAGTCTTTTGATTTCGACACGGCGACGGTGGATTGGAAAGCAAACATACAAGACCGCCGCAAAGGACAAGCGCGATACTACGTTGAAGACATCGGCGTGGCGCTTGAGATGGTCGAGATACCCGGCGGCACGTTCACGATGGGATCGCCTGCGAATGAAGCAGGCCGAGATGGGGGCGAAGGGCCGCAGCATCAGGTGACTATACCGCGATTTTGCATGGGCAAGTTTGAAGTCACGCAGGCGCAATGGCGAGCGGTGGCAAGCTTGCCGAAGGTGAGCAGTGACTTGAATCCCAATCTCTCAGGGTTTAAGGGCGACAATCTGCCGGTCGAGCGAGTGTCGTGGGAAGACGCGATGGAAGTTTGCGCGCGATTATCGAGGGCGACTGGCCGAACATACCGATTGCCGAGCGAAGCCGAGTGGGAATATGCGTGCCGGGCTGGGACGAGAACGGCTTTTGCATTTGGCGAAACAGTCACGCCTGAGTTGGTGAATTACGATGGCAACTATCCATACGGGTCAGCGGCAAAGGGAACCTATCGACAGATAACCACAGCGGCGGGAAGCGTAGGTTACCCAAATGCATTTGGGTTGTACGATATGCACGGCAATGTATGGGAGTTGTGCATGGACTACTGGCACGACAGCTACAGTGGAGCGCCGACGGATGGTAGTTTGTGGCAGACCGGAGACTACGCGAATCTCCGGGTGGTGCGCGGCGGTGCGTGGAGCAGCCATGCAGCTAACGCGCGTTCGGCTTATCGCAAAACCGATAGTCGCGACTACGACAGCGGTTTTCGAGTTGTAGCGGTTGTGCGGACTCCCTAGCCCTTTGCTCTTTTGCTCTTTTGCCCTCTGGCGAGCGGGATTGCGAGCGAGCAGAACTTGTTTTGAGGAAGCGTGATTAGTCAATGAAGGATCTATCCATCATTCAGAAGACCTATGATTTGATTCACTTGAACGAGGATGTGTCGCGAGTCCCGGCGGAGACGATTGAATCGGCGCTGTCTCCGGTTGGCGTGTCCGATGCTCGCCTCACCTCCGTCGAGGAGCTTCCCGACAGCGACCTGCTGGCCGTCGCTGATCTGCGCATGGACGAAGCGCAAGGTCGCCGGCTCGGCCGACTCCTTGACCGTCAACAAGCGGGCAAGCTGAGTGAGGCGGAGCGTAATGAACTCACCGCGCTGATGCAGGTTTATCACGAATGTCTTGTGCGCAAGGCTCAGGCGCTCGGTGAAGCAGTCCGGCGTGGATTGCGAGACCCGTTGACATCGTGAGTCGCAAGCGATCCAGACCATGCTTTGTTCAGATTCGGGTACTGTCCTACTGCGTGTTGCTCGCCTCTGCCCAAGGGATTATGATTAGCCGCGAATAAATCTAAAGCAACGAATATGTCTTGTTGATGAGTGCGATCCTGTTTGTTGCCGCTGAGCGTCATTGACGGAAGCGGAGTGGGTGAAGATGCCAGAACCTGCGGACCCATTGGATGAGTTTAGGGAGCAATGCCGCCGCAACATAAGGCGGTCCGTAGATCAGCACATCAAATACGGCTTTTGTTACGTCTACAAGCCCGTGTTGGATGACGCTGACTATCGAGTCTTCGACACGATGGAAGAGTATCGGCGGTGGTGTCACGAACACCTCCCTCCTTACCTCGGCTATCAGATCAATGAAGATGACGAGACGACCTTTGGAGTGCCCGTTGGAGTGAAGGATGCCTGAACGTCCACCCTTTTATCCCGCGCAGGCAAGAGAGCTTGCCGAAGCCTTCAATGCACACGGAGTAGACTACATGTTTATTGGAAAGAGCGGAGCCATTCTGCTCGGCTTTCCAGGTACGACTCAGGACGTGGATGTGTATCCAGCGCGATCGCAGGAGAATGGCCGGCGCATCATAGACGCTTTGACTCAACTTGGCTTCACTCTCGGCGATAGGTTGAAGGCAGAGATCGTCAGCGGCAAGGACTTTGTTCAAATCAAAAGCGGCCCTTTTGACGTTGACCTCGTTTTTGCTCCCGATGGCATCGAGGATTACGCAACGGCAAAAGCTCGAATGCATCGAGAAGGCATT
Source organism: uncultured Clostridia bacterium (assembly GCA_964548075.1). Taxonomy (GTDB): domain Bacteria; phylum Acidobacteriota; class Blastocatellia; order UBA7656; family UBA7656; genus Onstottus_A. Next base: position 97,987 of record CAZJQQ010000009.1, read on the forward strand.
TTTCCGATTCTCAACCTGCAAGACATAATAGCCAGCAAGCGGGCTGCTAAACGAGCCAGGGACCTCGTCGATTTGCCTTTGCTCGAAGCGTTCCGCGAGGAATATGTAAAACTTCACCCGCCTTCGGCGAAAGACGATTAGCTTATTTTGAGTTTGTAACACTGGCGCGAAGCGGAACAGCGAGCAAAGTCGTTTCCTTGACAGGGTAAACGGCATTGGATAGTTTCGAGATTCCTCTTTTAGCGACGTTATTGTGCACGTCGCGATTTAATAGATCAGACGGGAGGCAGGCAGAATGGCAATCAAAGTAGGCATCAACGGTTTCGGCCGGATCGGGCGCAACGTGCTTCGGGCGTCGCTCAAGGGCGCAGACATCGACTTCGTCGCGGTCAACGACATAACTGACACGAAAACTCTGGCGCATCTTCTGAAATACGACTCGGTGCTCGGCAATCTGGACGCCGATATCAAAGCTACTGACAATACCATCTCGGTCAACGGCGATGAGTTCCAGGTTTTCACGGAACGCGATCCTGGAAAGATCGACTGGGCGTCGGTTGGCGCGGAGATCATCATCGAGTCCACCGGATTGTTCACCAAGCGCGATGACGCCGCCAAGCACCTTCACGATACGGTGAAGAAAGTCATCATAACGGCCCCGGCTAAGAGCGAAGATGTGACCATCGTTTTGGGCGTCAACGAGAAGGCTTACAACCCGAAGGAGCATCACGTAATCTCGAACGCGTCGTGCACGACCAACTGTCTCGGACCGATCGCGAAGGTGCTGCACGAGAACTTCACGATCGTCAAAGGGCTGATGAACACGATTCATTCCTACACGAACGATCAGCGGCTGCTCGATCTTCCTCACAGCGATCTGCGCCGGGCACGAGCGGCAGCGCTTTCGATCATCCCCACGACCACCGGCGCGGCCAAAGCGATCGGCCTGGTGCTGCCAGAGTTGAAGGGCAAGCTTGATGGCATATCGTTGCGGGTACCGACCCCAAACGTTTCGATCGTTGACTTCGTCGCTGAAGTCGCCAATAACACCAGCAAGGAAGAAGTGAACGCGGCGATGAAGAAGGCAGCCGACGGCCCGCTTCGAGGCATACTTCAGTACTCCGAAGAGCCTCTGGTATCGGTCGACTTTCGCGGGAACTCTCACTCGTCGATCCTGGACGCGCCTTACACGAGCGTGATCGAGGGCAACATGGTTAAGCTGCTCTCGTGGTACGACAATGAGTGGGGTTATTCGTGCCGCGTGGTTGACTTGATCAAATACATCGCCGAACAGGGACTTTAGTCGTCCGTAGTCCGTAGTCCGTGGTCCGTAGCTACGGACCACGGACCACGGACTACGGACTGCCTATGCCTAAGCTTTCGATTACGGATCTTGATCTGAACGGCAAGCGCGTGTTCTTGCGCGTCGATTTCAACGTCCCGCTCGATGAGAGCGGCAACGTGACGGATGACACTCGAATACGCTCGGCGCTGCCGACCATTCGTTATGCGCTTGAACGCGGCGCTCGTGTGGTGCTCGCGTCTCACCTTGGAAGGCCAAAAGGGAAGCTCGATCCGAAGTACTCGCTGGCGCCGGCAGCTCGACGGCTCTCTGAGTTGCTGGGCAAAGAAGTGCGGCTCGCGCCGGACTCGGCCGGCGCTGAAGCACGCGCGCTGGTTGAAGCCCTGAAGCCCGGCGAAGCATTGATGCTCGAGAACGTGCGCTTCCATGCCGGTGAGGAGAAGAACGATCCGGAGTACGCGAGCCGGCTCGCCGAGCTTGCGGATGTGTATGTCAACGATGCGTTCGGCACCGCTCATCGCGCGCACGCATCGACGGAAGGCATCACGCATTTCGTGAAACAGCCGGCTGCAGGGCTGTTGATGGAGAAAGAGCTGCAGTACCTCGGCAAGGCGCTCGAGCATCCGGAGCGGCCGTTCGTTGTGATCCTTGGCGGCGCGAAGGTCTCCGATAAGATCAACGTGATCGAGAACCTGTTGAAGTCCGCGGACGCGATCTTGATTGGCGGCGCGATGGCATACACGTTTCTAAAGTCTCAGGGAGTCGAGACGGGCCGTTCGTTGGTTGAAGACGACAAGCTGGATCTTGCGCGCGGCCTGCTCAGCCGTGCACGCGAGCGAGGAGTCAGCCTTCTGCTCCCAACCGACAATCTGGTCGTCGATAAGGCTGCGTGGGACACTGATCCGCAGGCTACATCCCCGCGTGTTTGCCCGGTGACAGAAATCAAGCCGCAAGAAGCTGGGCTCGATATTGGGCCGGACTCGATTGGCCAGTTTTCAGATCAGCTCAGTAACGCAAAAACGATCGTGTGGAACGGGCCAATGGGAATGTTCGAGCACCCTCCTTTCGACGGCGGGACTCGTGCAATTGCACAGTCCGTCGCCGCGGCGGAAGCGACTAGCATCGTCGGCGGAGGCGATTCGGTCGCGGCGATTACCGAGGCCGGAGTCGCGGACCGCATTACTCACGTTTCGACCGGCGGCGGCGCCTCGCTCGAGTTTCTGGCCGGAGATATTCTGCCTGGTGTTGCGGCATTGGCGGATAAATAGAAAAGTCTTAACGAAGAGGAATCGGATGAACAAAGAAGCAAGAGAGTTGGGTTTGTTGTTGGCGGCCGTTGTGATTGCGGGGCTAACTGGGTGTGCCCACAGACCTGCGTACAGCGAAATGGACGCGAACAGGACGTCGAGGAATCAGAATCAGAACCAGAACGCCGAGGGTCAAACAACCGCATCAACGCCGGCTGCACCCGAGCCGCCCGCGACCGAAGCGGCCCAACCTGCGCCTGCACCGCCTCCTCCCGCCCCTTCGTTCCTGGATCAAGCCAAAGGTGGGATAAAAGACTTACCCGCCTATCCGAACGCATACAGGATTAGCGCCACGGTCGGTCCAATACAAGGAGTGAACACGATGTCCCTCGGGTTCACTGCCACCGATCCGATGGATAAGATCGCAGCTTTCTACGAGAAAGTGATCAAGGACAACAAGTGGACTGTGATCGACAAAATCATTGATCCGGAATTCTCTGAATGGAACCTGAAAAAGGGAGAAGACAACAGCGCGAAAGTGCAAATAAAGAGGGACCAGCAAACGAGCTTAATGACGATCGTGATGGTTCGCGGAGAGAAGTTAGAAGCTCCCAGCAAGTGATTGTCAGCATGGTTAGCAAGATGAGACGACCGATAGTAGCCGGAAATTGGAAGATGTATAAGACGATTCCTGAAGCTCTGGAATTCGTCCGGGCTTTCAAGCCGCTTGTGGTGGCTTCGACCCACTGCGAGATTGTGATCGCGCCGGTATTCACCGCGATCAAAACCGTGTCGGACCGGCTTGAAGGCTCGAACGTCGAGGTTGCTGCTCAGGACGCCGCGGCAGACCCCGGCCCAGGCGCGTTCACCGGTGAGGTTTCGGCGGGGATGGTCAAAGACGCTGGCGCGCGCTGGGTTATCATCGGTCATTCCGAGAGGCGGCTGTACTACGGCGAGACTGACGATGTGGTGAGCTCAAAGACTCGCGCGGTCATCGGCGCCGGCCTATCGCCGATCGTCTGTGTGGGGGAGCGGCTGGAGGAGCGAGATGCCGGGCGCGCGGAGCAGGTCGTCGAAGCGCAACTGACTGGAGGAATGCGTAACTTGACTGTGTCAGAGGCCTCTCGTATCATCATTGCTTACGAACCGGTATGGGCGATTGGTACAGGGCGGACTGCGACGCCCGAAACAGCCCAACAGATGCACGCTTTCATCCGATCCCGACTCGGTGCCATGTTCGGAGACGGGGTAGCGGAGGAAACAAGGATTCTGTACGGCGGAAGCGTGAAGCCTGACAACGTCGTGGCGTTGATGGATCAGGCTGACATAGATGGCGGACTAGTCGGCGGGGCGAGCCTTGAAGCCGATTCGTTCGCGCGGATCGTTAACTACAAAGAGCGCAGGTAGGAGTCAAGACGTGCTTGGAACAATTCTGACGGTTCTCTACATTGTGTCTTGTTTCACGCTGATAATGTTCGTGCTGTTGCAGCCCGGCAAATCGGACGCGTCGGCAGTGTTTGGCGGCGGAGTGAACTCCGCGGCGTTTGGCCCGCGAGGCACTCAGACTGTTTTGGCGAAGATCACGATCACCGCTGCGATAGCGTTCTTCTTGATCGCGTTCCTCTTCGCGATTCCGGGACTGTTTGAAAAGAAGTCGCTTGGCGAAGGTGTTGGCCCGGCAGAGAACGTACCCGCCGCTCCGGCAGTTCCGGCCGCTCCAATAGAGCCGCCGGCATCCAGCCCCGCTCCGACGGCGAACCAACCGGCTACGGCCCCGGCGGCAACGCCAGCGCCTCAAGGGGCAAACAAACCGGCCAAACCAGCCGCTACTAAAGACGCGGCGAAGCCTGCGACCGACAAGAAGAACTAACGCGGTTGTCGAGTGCGAGCAAGCGGAGCGAGGATTGGGGATCGCGGACTCTCTCTTCACAAAGCCGAAGTGGTGGAACTGGTAGACACGTACGTTTGAGGGGCGTATGGGGCAACCCGTGGGGGTTCGAGTCCCCCCTTCGGCACCATTCATTCTCCTGATACTAATCTAGTCAAGGCCTGGAGTTTTCTTGGGCTCCTCAGATCTCGCTGGGGGTTGAGGCCGCCCCTGCGTTCCGTTGCCAAACTTCTCGATCTTTCGAGTCTTCATATTGTAGACGTCGCCTGCTGAAAGAACGTAGTAAGGTTTCTCCCATGGCTGATACTGCCGAGTATTGTCGTGGATGGCTACCTTCCACGCTCCCATCACCTCAAATTGGTCTCCCTTCACGATGATCGCGGTGCTCTCCGACAGACCGATCCCCAGCAGATCCGGATACTTCTTGATGACTGGTATGAGATCGTCCCATCTCATTCGGGTATTGATGTGCTGATCGATCGCTGATCTGCGGAGGAAGCCGAACGCGGCCTGGTGTTTGGGGTCCGTAGTCATCACGATGTCCGGGCCTGCAACCGCGCCGCGCACCAGATAGGCGCCTTGAATCGTAGCGCCCGCCGAACTGCCGCCGATCACGCCTCCGCGGTCGAGCACTTTGTGGAATTCCTTATAGGTCAAAGTGTTCGCGTAGGAATCAACGATATTCCACTGGCGGCCGCCATCGAACCACACGGCGTTTGCTTCTCTCAAGGGTTTGGCGAACTCCTCGGTGTCTGCGATTCTCGGATCGTGCGTGTGAAGCATCTTGACGTTCTTAAGGCCTCTCGTCTTCCAGAAGGCGACGACGTCTTCCTCTTTATAGACACGAATCTTCCCGTCCGCGGTCTTGTTTCCACCCGCGGTAGGAACGACGACGAAATTTGCGTCGAGTCCTCCGGCCAACTGGATGAACTTTTCAATGATCCCGGTGTTATTCATCAGGCCGCCCCCGGCGATGACCAGTGTTCCGTTAGCCGGTCCGTATTCCAGTGCGTCCGGGCTTGTGGGACCCTTGGGTGACTGCCCTCCGAAACCCGCGGCAACAACCAACGTCGTGAGCAGAGCCGCCGACAAACCGCAGACGAGTTGTTTCTTCATCATTCCCTCCTGTATTCGCTCACACAACGCAGAGCCGATGGCGCAAAAAATTGAGCGACCGCGCCGATCGCACGCATCCGACGCTGCACTTGTTTACTTGCTTATCACTGACACTCTGAAATGGCCGGCACATTGTATTTTTCAGAGAGAGAGGAAGCAAGGGAAATCAGTGTGATCTCGATGGGGGCGAGTCTCTGCTGTCTGGCTTCCAATCGAGATGCTATCATCTGAGATCGCGCCACCTGGTTTCGAGAAGTGATTAAAGGGGAGAGGAATGAGCGATCCATCAAACGCTGAAACAAAGATAGCGCGGCTGCGATACGCCGGAGGAGAGGCCTTCGTGGCGGAATCGCAAAGCGGCCATGCGATGGTCACCAGTTTCGGGCACGACAAGCTTACTGCGGCCTCGCCGATGGAGCTGCTACTCGTCGCGCTCGGAGGATGCACCGGGGCGGATGTCGTTTCGATTCTAGAAAAGAAAAGGCAGCGAATGACCGGGTACGAAATCGAAGTGCGCGCCGAAAGGCGAGCCGAGCATCCCCGCATCTACACCCGAATCGAAGTCGTCCACCGGGTGCGTGGCCACGCTATCGATCCGAAAGCCGTTCAGCACGCGGTCGAATTGTCTGAGACGAAGTACTGCAGCGTTTCGGCTATGCTTGGCGCCTCCGCTCAGCTAAGCATGAGGTACGAAATCACGAACGAAGACTGACTTATCTCCGGATTCTTCGTACCACAATTGTTGAGATAGTGCCGGGAGAGAATGGAACCAGCTTTACTGATCGCGAGACTCATTCTGGCTGTGGTTTTCAGCGTCGCCGGAGTTGCGAAGGCTGCTGATCCCGCTGGGACTCGCAAAGCGATTGTTGGTTTCGGCGTTCCCGAATGGCTCGCGGGTCCCCTTAGGCTGAGCCTGCCAGTCGCTGAAATCGTCGTTGCGCTGGCTTTGATTCCGAGGAGCACCGCCTGGTGGGGAGCCGCTGCCGCGGCGCTCTTGTTGCTGGTTTTTTCGGCTGGGATCGGTGTTAGTCTTGCTCGTGGAAGTTCACACGATTGTCACTGCTTCGGACAGTTGCAGTCCAAGCCTATAAGTTGGTCGCTTTTTGTTCGCAATCTTGCGCTGGCGGTGATCGCTCTGTTCATCGTCGTCCAAGGCGGAGGCAATCCTGGCTTGGACGCATTCAATTGGCTTGCAGACCTAAAGGTGGGAGAGATAGTGAATCTGGTTTTCAGTTTGGCCGCTGTCGGATTGCTGGCCACCGGCGTTTTCTATCTGCGTCGAGTGCTCAGCCAGCAGTCAACGATTCTGGCGACACTCGAAGCAATGAAGAAGGTGATTGATGAGCGCTACGCGGAAGCACCGGTCGAGCATGCGGCAGGCTCCGCCCCGCTCGAAGGGCTTCCGGTCGGAGCACCCGCACCAGGTTTCTCCCTCGCCTCAATTGACGGAGGGCAGGTCTCGCTGGACGACCTGCTGGGATATGGCAAATCGGTGTTGCTACTCTTCGTGAGTCCGAACTGTGCGCCCTGCGAAACTATTTTGGTTGCCCTCAAGGACTGGCAGCGCGATTACGGTGATAGTCTGACCATTGCGCTGCTGAGTAAAGGCTCGCTGAAGGAAAACCAGGACCGATTGGCCAAGTATGGAGCAACCCATCTGCTGCTGGCTGGCGAGTCAGACGTAACTGAGGACTATCAGAGCAAGTGGACTCCTGCCGGCGTTCTCATCAGCCGGCTTGGGAGAATCGCCAGCCAGAACACCTACGGCGGTGAAGATATCCGTGCGATGGTCACTCGTGCCGTCGCGGCGCTTGATGTCAGTCCAGAAGACGGCCACGCGGCCGCTGGTAACGGGCACGGGTTTCAGATCCCTGTCGGAAACTCCATCTTTAAGGTTGGCGACCCGGCTCCCTCCTTTTCGATTTCCGACTTGCGCGGGAACGTAGTAAACACGGAGGACCTGCTGGGAAGCGACACTCTGCTGCTGTTCTGGGATCCGGGATGCCCGTTCTGCCAGGCGATGTCCGACGACCTGAGCAGATTTGAAGAGAATCCTCCGAAGGGTGCGCCGCGATTGTTGTTCGTTGCTTCAGGCGAGGTAGAGAAGGTCAAAGCCGACAGCGAGAATTACAAATCGCTCTTCCTGCACGATCGTGAATTCCAAGTAGGGCCGCTGCTTGGCACGAGATCAACGCCATCGGCGGTGCTGATCGACCGTGAGGGCAGAATCGCATCGAGCGTGGCGACAGGAAGCGTAAACGTTCTGGCGCTTGCCGGCGTTCGCAAGGTAGCAGTGCCGATGGAATCCGGCTCTTGATTCAGCTTGCGGAAGACCCCTCGGTAGAGAACGCAAAAGGTTCACCACCTCGCTTGTTGCGCTGATGCGACTTCCTCGCGTGGAACCAATCCAGCGCACTACGACGGCGCTCCATTCGACTCGCACTGTACACCAATTAAGGCTAGACATAGGCTTCAAACAGATGGCCGCGACGGGCGCTGCACGCAAGGCGTTAGTTTTCACCGAGTCGCGCCGCACCCAGGAATACCTGAAGATCTTTCTTGAGTCCCACGGTTATCTCGGAAAGGTAGTGCTCTTTAACGGAGGCAACGCCGGGTCGGACGCAACCACGCTTTCGTACTGCGCGCGGGCCGTGTGGTCGTGGCGATCGAGGAGAAGGGCGGCCGCGCCTCCGTCGCGCTGCCCGGCTTGGCCGCTTTTAGCGAGGCTTTCAAGCCAAAGCGCAGCTTGCTGGTGGGCGGCGGGGGCATTCCGGTAGATGAGTTCCTGTCGCGGCCGGTCACGGACTGGCTACGACCCTGAGGCGAATCCGAGTCAGAGTAAGTAGGATTCGACATACACGCTCGGGGTGTGTATCCTGAATGCACCATCTCAAGGAGTCAAACCCAATGCACCAAAGAGTCAGTATTACCCTGCCCGAAGACACGATTCGGCTTATTAACCGCGTCACCACAAAAGGCGACCGGAGCCGCTTCATTGACAGCGCGGTCAGGCACTACGTAGATGCGGTAGGTCGAGCGAATCTCAGAAAGCAACTCAAAGAGGGGGCTATTGCCCGCGCCGGCCGCGACCTTCTGCAAGCCGAGCAGTGGTTCACTCTTGAAGAGGAAGTGTGGTAAGGAAAACAAAAGTAATCCGCCCCAGGCGCGGAGAGATATACCTGATGAACTTCGATCCTACTATTGGGTCTGAAATCAAAAAGACCAGGCCGGCTCTCGTTCTTCAGAACGATATTGCCAATCGGCATAGCCCTATTACCATCGTCGCAGCAATCACCTCAAAGTATGACGCGACCCTCTATCCAACTGAGGTGCTCGTTAAACCACCTGAAGGTGGGCTAACAACAAACGCCGTTGTTCTTCTCAACCAGGTCCGCTCGATAGACAAAGGCCGACTCATCAAACGGCTTGGAGTATTGAAGCCCGCAACAATGCAGGACGTTGAGCGCGCGCTACAGATTAGCTTGGGCTTAGTGAAGTTGTGAAACACAATGGGTCAGGAGCGACATTCTATGGAAACTTTGAGGAGCGGAACCAGTGATGGCGGTAAAGCGGACTATCTCACGGGTTAGGCTCTGAAGAGACAAATAGTTGATGCGCTGCATCATATTCTTGCGAGAGATCAAAGCCTACATCCATCTCCGGCGCGATCTGTTTGAAACCCACATACATCATCGACACAAGTTGCAGCCCTGAAAAGTTACCTGGTAAGGACGCTAACTCATACTTTTGCGCGGCGTCATTCACGTTTAAGCCGCTTCTGCCAAGCATTGCTATTTCAAACGCCACAGCCTGTACCTGGGCCGTCTCCATGTTGGCGAACCTCTCCAATGCGGCGAGACAGTACCACATTGCATCTGGTCGTATGCCGCCCGGCGCCGAGCCGCGAAATCCTTTCTCAGCGATAGCGGCGCGAGCGCTACGAGCCACCTCAGCGATTCGTGTTGCAGGATCAAGGTCGATGACCTCGCGGTAGAGTTGATCTGCTTCGGTGATTCGTCCTTGATCACCTATCCGCTCAAGACAAGTTGCCAAGCCGTAGAGCGCGCCCTGGTCCTCCGGCAACAGTCGGACCGCTTCGCGTAAGTGTTCCTCAGCTTCTTCGTCGCGTCCTAGACTTGCGAGGGTAGCTCCCAGATTGCGGTGCGCATATCCACTGACTGGATCCAGCTCAATCGCCCGCTGAAGAGTTCCTAGAGCCGCATCCGCATCAGAGTCTCTGTGTTGTGCAACCCCCAACGCAACCATCGCGTTGACATTCTGCGGGTCCACTTCAAGCGCGCGTATCAGGAAGCGTTTCGCTTCGCTTAGCCTCCCAAGATCACTCAGTGCCATGCCAAGGTTATACAATACATCCGCGTCATCGGGGTTGGCCGCCAGAAGGGCTTCGAGCAAGGGAACGGCCTTTTGAAGCTCGCCGCCACGCAAGAGGCTGAGGACATAGGCGAATGGGTTCTCGGAGACCGCATCAGGTATCCACGTGACATGAATATCTTGACTGTCGACGGAGACTACCACGCTGCCACCGACTGGGGCGAATTGATCGCGATAGAATTTGGCGACAGCGAGCTTGAATCTATCCGTTCCAGGCTCTATAGCCTCGTCGGGCAGAAGGTACGGCATGAAGTCGTTAATTGAAAGCGTGAATTCGAGCGGCTCCGGCATGATGATGGCTCCGTGTGTTTATTCTTGTAATCAAAGGTAAGTCAAACCCATTGATACCATCCTGATAGTTCTAGCTCCTCAGCCCAGGCGTCAACCAGTTGCCGGTCGTGCTGTGCGTCCGCTGGCACTGAATCCCAGATTTCCATCAAACGTCTTCCAAAATGATCTTCGCCTGCTGAACGATAGGGTATCAGGTACAGGCTATGCCCCAACAGTCGATCACAAAAGGTAGCGTAAGCCGCATTCATTGATACGTTTGCATTGAATATTCGCGCAGGCGCCATTGCTTTTACTTGTGGACTCAGGCCTTGCACATTCTCCTGCTGCTGCCACGCGATAGACACTTTCTGAAGTTCACGAAGGCCTGGGTAGCCATCCCATAGCCATTGGTCGATCCTCATACCGATCGGCACGGATCGAAGCTGCGTCATTAATCCACCAAGCAGTTGTTCGGTGAATTGATTGATCAAAGGGTCCGGTAAGCTCATCCGCTTGGCGATCCCTCCGGGCGCAGTAACCAATTGTCTAATAGCTTTTCTTCCAGCTTCGGTTGAGGCAAATTGAAGACGTTGCTCTTCCGGACTGTCGTATAACCTCAAGATGAAACCGCATTCGTACGCTATGCTGTAATCCACGGCTTTCTTGTTCGGATTGTAAACGATGACGTGAGCAGTCAGTTTACCTGTTGCCATTTTTGCTTTGGCCAGGACCTGCAAGGAGGGATCAGCGACCAACTCGATTTCTCTTCCGGTCTTTTGTCGAACCAAGCTAAGAATTCTTTTCGTTTCTGAGTTCAACTCCATAAAACGCAGGCTCCCAATGGTCGAAATGTATCACGTGAATATGATCCGGGCTCTGAATTCTAGCAGAGAACGCCGCCCTCGCCGACGACTCAGTAGACTTTGCCAGGCTGATTGACGGGCTATTGACAAAGAGCCATGATGATAACGCTGTCGGTTTCACACAGAGAGAGAGGTCAGTTGCCAATAGACCCCATGTCACGCTTATTCAAGTTCGATCCCTACAAAACTCTCGAAGTGATCTTGTATATTACGAATCGTGCTCCTCGACCCAACGTATATTGGGTGCTCAAGATTCTATTCTTCGCTGATAAGATGAGTCTTCAGCATTGGGGCAGATTCATTTGTGGGGACAGCTACGTAGCCATGAGTAAGGGGCCAGTGCCTAGCGGTGCCTATGACATCGTAAAGGAAGTCCGATCTGGTACACTGATGACATGTCCCCTTGCGGGCAACGCGTTTGAAGTAAAGGCAGATCATAGAATTGCGCCTTTCCGAGATGCAGACTTAGATTTACTCAGTCAGTCGGATATAGAGTCTCTAGATCAATCCATCCAAGACAATGGCCATCTTAGCTTCGGGCAATTAAAGAACAAGAGCCATGACACCGCATTTGATGCCGCCGATGAAAATGATTTCATGCCGCTAGAGGACATTATTGCAACGCTACCAAATGCTGAGTTGGTAGCTGACTATCTAGCCCACCGAGATACCTTATCTTTATCGTGATCAATAGCGGCGAGCGCGAATTAGTCAAAACAAATCCGCGATGGCATGCCGCTCAGGTGCCTTTGTTTGCTGCCCACTATGATTTTCTTGAACATGATTCGGTGGTCGATTGTACGAACGCGCAGGAGATGACCCAAGAGGAGGTCGAGCGTCAATTAATCCAAGATATGACAAGAATCAAAGGGCGACTGTCGCAAGACACACTTGCTCTGGTTATCGATGCCGTTACTGAGAGTCCCGGACTAATCAACCGCGACAAAACTTGGATACTGAACTCGTTGACCGCTCTGTAAACACCTGGAAATTGCAGCAACGCAGGAATATCACATTGCCCGGTCCAATGGTCGAAATGTATCAGGCTAATAGGATTCCGGTTAAAAATTCTAGCAGAGAACGCCGCCCTCGCCGACGACTGAGTAGACCAAGATCGAACGCAATACACAGGGACGGTACGGCAAGGCGTGCTCGGATGCCGAAGCGCCAAGCGTAGTCACCCGCGAGCGGCGCAATCCACCCGCAGTAGCCGAGCTGACTGGTCACGCAAGAGCAGCGGTCACAAGCCAGCGAAGCTGACTCTTACAAGCACGTCGCGGTACTCCGAAGCCGGCCTTTGGGTCTATGCTTCACGCCTCAAAAAAAAGGCGTTGGGTATTGTACCGCCGCTTTTCCGGAATGCCAGACTATGCTTCTTATCTTGCATTCGTGCTATCGAGCCGATTCTGAAGAACAGACTCTATCTCGTTTGATTTGACCGATCGCGTACTCTTCGAAGGCCTCCGCTTCCTTTCAGTTAGACTCTCTGGGCGATCCATTCTGCTAGCGAGCCCGATCGGTCGGTTCGCGACGCATATACTCTGAGTTCCACGACGCACCAAGCTCAACCGTGACGCCATCCAGACCTACCCGAAGTTCCTCTCGAAGACGCTGTCTGCCAAGCAGGGATTGCTGCCGATCGTTGGGCGTTAAGTCGATGTGCGAGGCTTCCCCAGCGAGAGACCTTCGGCGTGACAACTCCGTCAGGACGGGCACACGATCAGGCAACCGACGCCGGAGGGTTTCCCACGACGTAGGTGGCGAGTGATACCATTTCAAAACCTCTTCATCGATCGATACAGAAGCATCGAACCCCGATAGATCCGCTCGGACATAGCCCCTCCCTTCGATCGTTTCTTCGCGCCGTTCATGCGGCGACGCTTCGAGAAGCTCGACTAGCGGACAGTAGTAAGCGCGGAGGAAGGGGTCCGACTCGGAGAGAAGATCAGGGCCATCGGCATCGAATTCTTCAGGGTCGCGAACACGCGCGCGAAGCTTGCCGCTCGAGAAGTAGGTGGCGACAGCCGCTCGTAGTGTAGGCAGTTGTCCGCGCACTCGCCGGATTGAACGAGTTTGTCGTTTTGCGGTCACAAGCAGGTTTTCGCTCGCTCCGTCGCTGCGGCCTTTCGACTCAAGGACGACCCATTGCTGTGAGGCGTTCATGCCAACGAAGTCAGGGCGCACGTTTAGACCCAAGGTTGCGTTCAGGTACTGGCTGTAGACATCATAATGAAGGAGCCACGGCACCCCGAAGAGCTTCTCGGCTATCAGCTTTGTGAACACGAGGCCGAAAAAGTAAGAAACCGCCCCCTTCTCGGAAGGGTCGAGCGCCACGAACGCGCTCGACTTCCGAAGCCGACCGTCAACCTGCTCCACCAGGTTTGCCCTAACCATCGCGAGGCGCCATAGGCATTCGAGCGCGGAGTAAGTACCAAAGCGGAGCACATCCGTCCAATTTCGTCGCCCAACGGTAATTGCTGCTCGACACACCTCAGACCACGAGCAGTAGATGTCTCCCGGCCCGGTGAACGCGGGACCCATGTAGCGACCGAATTGCTCGGGTTTGTACGGCAGTCGAGGCATTTGTTGTCGTGTCACAGTTTTCTGATTGGATCGCAGCGACGTTGCTTACTTATTCTTCGTCGAGCTCCAAACCGAGTTGTCTCGCTGACTCCTTCATCGCCTTCACTGTGGAGTCATTCTCGTCTAGCGCCTGTCCTTCGTGTGTCTCAAGTTCGAAGTCAATACCTAGCCGTAGCTTCTTGAGGTTCATTCGAGCTGCAGGACTGACGAAGCAGCGAAAAATGTCCGCCCAGCTTTCAAGTTCAACCGCGCCGCTGATCCTGATACGCTTGATTGCTCTGGATGCCTCGGGGCCATCATCAATCGCCCCCGTTGCTGCACCACCGGTCTGCACCGAAGTCGAGCCGCTGCCTGACGCGGCTGCCGAAGTGGCGGAGCCTGCATGAGTGTCGTCGTCGGCACGAGCAGGTTGAGAAGGCGCAACCTCAAATGGGGGAATGATCCAGATTCCTTCTTCATTAGGATCAAGCACTACGTCCTCTCCGCACCACTTTCTTTGGACGTTGGTCAGGTTAACCCCACGTGCTATGCCGATCAGTTTCTCTTTGCACGCTTGTTTCAACCCTTCGAGTAGCGCGTCACGCGATGCGAGCATCGGTTTGTCAGTGTACCGAAGGAAAGCTTCGATGGCGTCTTTGACCCGAATCCCGCTTTCGCTCGGGATGAGGCCCGCCGTCTGGAGCGTGACAGCCCCGACTTTTCGTAGCAGCCATTCCTCGTCAATCACGTGGTCCCATACCAATTTGAGATGTTCGGCGAAGGTGTTCTTCGCATCGGTCAAGGCCGACACCGCAAGTCCTTGTCCCTCAACCCGCGCGACATGCGTATACGCCCCGCCCAAAGATTCCGCGACGGACTTACGCGCCCCTTCCAGTTTTTTGTCGAGCTCAACGCGCTGGTCGCCATCTAACTGCATGCCGTAGTCGCGCTTCACAGCTTCAAGAGCCGCCACTTCACGTAGAGTATTCCGCAAGCGTGTCAGGCCACGGGGCGAGGGTAGTAGGAACAAAAGTGTGTTGCGATAGTGACGATCCTTTGCTCCGCACTTTTGACTCAGCTTCAACACTTTCTGTTCGGTCGGCGAAGCGATCAGGAGAGGCGTAGCGCCGTTCTCACTATAAGCGCAGTCAGGTGGCATCACTAACAGCACTAGCGATTTTTGTTCTGGGAGGTCCGCTTCGGGATTAACAAGCACGCGCCAGGTCGCAGGATTGCTCTTGAGATTCTTTACCTGGTCCTGGACTGCTTCCACGATGTGATCGTCAAAGTCTTGCGCGGCGAACTGCGAGCGATACTGAACAATCAGTTTGGTCATCGTGGGCTTGGGGCCGAACCAATAGCGCTTGCCGTGACTCCCGGCGCTGGCGTTGTGCAGATAGAAAGCTCGCTCCTCATCCAACGCCAGCAAAGCGCCATCAGTGTAACCCCAATTTAAGGTGGGGCGTCCGACGCAGAGTTTTAGTTCTTTAGTGCTGAAGCCCGCTCGTTCGCCTTGTCCTCCGAACGAGCCAAGAAGAATTGCTGCGGCCAAGCCCTTAGCAATCTTCTCGGTCGCGTAGTCTCCGCCGCGCTCTTCATCGAGCAATACAGCGTTCGCCCTGTCGCCGATGACATCGGCCGCCACGACCGACTCATATGGTGCGCCCCACAGTCGCGTCAGCGCCGCTGCCAGCGCATCGATTTTCCAGCCCAGATGACAAGGTTGAATAAGTGGCTGAGACTGAGTCTCCGTGTTTTTGCGCTGCCACAAATCGCCAACGACACTAGCGAGCAACCTAAGCACCCCGCGAGTTCGCTGGAAATCGCCGTGGCTTCCCCATCGCAAATAGAGCGCGTCGATCAGAGTAGGGTGGAATGGATAGGCTGCAACGATGCGGTCCTTGTAGGTCCCGCGTGTGGCTTCCGCGGGAACTTCGTTCTTGTGCTGCTGATACATATTCAAATAGGCATCGGCGACTTTTTCGTGCTCGGCACGATCTCCCAGAGATTCGAATAGCCGACGCCTGACGACTTCGTAGATCTCTTCGTCTGCAACTGGTTTGATGTCAGCGCCCATTCTGCCGAAGCGCCGTTCAAGCGCATTCAATATTTCCTGTCCCCTCTCCGAACTTGCGACTTCGAGATGACTCGCTGGCAGCGTGGCGACCACCGCGACCCCCTTGACGTTATTCACAGCCTCAGTGAGTTGCTGAATGAAGGAAGCCGTTTGGTCGGCGAGCGTCGCATCTCCAACCGGGACGGCCGATGCTCCTACGCAATAGTCTGCGATCTCATCGAGAAGAATGAGACAAGGCGCAGCCTGTTTGAGAATATCGACGAACAATCCTTGCGGGACTGTGCGAGCCTTGTCGTTCGCTTCGATCTTTCGGTAGAGTTCGACACCCCCCAACTGCAAAGCGAGCTCGCCCCATACTGTTTGCGTATGAATACCCTCAGGTGTGTGGCGGCCTTGCGTAGCATCGCAGGTCTGATTCGTGAACACAGCTACACCCTTTACCTGCTTGGGCAACTTGCCGACAACACTTCTGACTTCGGCGCACGCTTTAGAACCGAGAACCTTGTCCATATGCTTGGCGAGATGCCAAAGCGCGACAAGCGTGTGCGTCTTTCCGCCGCCGAATGAAGTCTGCAGGCTTAGTATTCGATCACCCGCATCGGCATCTGACGAGAGAGCGCGGCTGACTTTCTTGAGCACGTTGGAAAGGCCGCCGGTCAGATACGTTTTCGCGAAGAAGGCTTCGGTGTCGAGATATACGTCGGGCGCGTCTCCTTGCACGACGGCCCACAAATTGGCGGCAAATACCGCTTCGCTCAAACGACCGCGTCGGATGTCTTCGTGCGGGTTCGCAACAGCAAACCAGGGCCTTAATATTGGTGTCATCGTTTTGTCCCTCGCGCCACCTCTGGCATTAGCCGCGCGCTGATCCACGGAATATGCAATGTGCATAAGTTATGACAATGCGCATTAACTTATGTACATTGTGCTTATCGCAGCAACTCCTTTTCATCAGTCAGATAGCTTGTAGGTTCAATCAGTCCGTGCTCGACAAGCCTTTCTAACACTCCGCGCGCATATCAAAATTCGCGGCGCATATTTGTGCGTGATTCGCGCGCGTTTCTTGCAAGCTCAGGAATTATTCGGCTCGCGCGGCTCAAGTACCAGACTCATGCCGTCGAGAATCTGCCGCACGCGACGCGCTGAAAGAGTCCCGATCTTGTCTCGAAGGTCGGCCTTGTCCACTGTGAATATCTGCGAGACGTTCACAACGCTCGCCTTAGGCAGCTTGGCTTCACGCGCCCTCAGCAGGACGTTGCCCGGAGCGTAGGACCGCTTAAGATTAGACGTCAAAGCGCAAACCACGACAGTGTTAATGCGGCTGCGATTGAAGACGTTATTCTGGACGACCACGTGCGGGTGGCTGTAGCCGGGGGCTGAACCCGAAGGGTCACCAAGGTCAATCCAGAACACGTCGCCTTGTTTAACTACCACGTGCCCTCCACGATTTTCCGATGCTTCGGGCGCATAGCGCGTCGCAGCGCTCGCTCAGACGGCTCATCGGAGTCGGCGTATGCGGCGTTGATTCGTTCGAGAAGCTGCGTACCTTGATGCCGTCGGATGAAATCTTTCAGGGCTAGCCTGAATACACGGTTGCGCGAGATCTTCATTTTGCGTGCCACCGCGTCGACCTGCTCAGCGAGCGGCTTTTCGATGGATAGTGCGGTCTTGATATTCTCCATTTTAGTTACCACCTTCAGAAGGTTGTTCCCAGACACAGGTCAAAATTCTAACATGCCCAACGGCTGAAGAAGGTTGGCTCTCCTCCTCACCGCTCGAACAACGTGCCGTCCACGCTGGGCTGTTCGGCAGCCATCGCGCGCCTCGCTTCTTTTCGTAGCGTCTCGCGCTCACTGAGCAAAGCGCTCACTATTTTCCAGTCCTCTTCGTTGCGAGGCAGGACCTCAAATAACGCCTGCGCGAGTTTCCAGAACCCAGCGTGCTCGACTAGGTCGTGCTCACGGAGATAGCCAACAAGGTGACTGCGGCGCTCTTCCTTCCAGAGTTGCATCGCGTGATGAAGCTGGTCGATGAGCGGCGCTGCTGCGTCGTCGCCCAGATGTCGGCGGTCCGCTCGATCGCGTAGCAGGGCCAGTCGGCATTTTGCGCCTTCCACGACGAATACGCCCCGCCGCCGGGCTACTTCCATCGCGTCTTCGCTGTCGCCGCCGATTTGCACTACGATTCTGGCGTCGTCCCATGCCTGCTCGCTCGTACCGTAGAGGTTCGCCCATACGAAGTAAAGCCGCGATAGAGCATCGCCTGTGAACTCACCGGCGATCGCTTTCAGTGCGGCTTGCTTCGCGAATTCCAGCAGCTCAGGCACGTCGACCGGCGTCCCATCAGCACGCTCCACTCGTTCGTAACGTCCGAAGACGCCAACCGCCGGGCCGTAACAGGCCACGATCAGATCGGCTCCGCGAAAGCCATAACCCCAGAAGCGATGCACGCTTTCAGCAACGACCTCTTCAATTTCGCGTCGCACATCGCGGAACGATGCCGCCGCGCCGACTTGGCGTGGACGACAAGTGACAGTGATTGAAGATTCCAACGCCGCAACGCCTAGAGCTACTGTGCGGTTCTTTAGCTCTGTATCCAACGGATAAGTAGCTGTAATAGTCACGTCCGCATCGAAGAGAGCATTGACAAGCGCAGTCCAAGCATCGGTTGACTGATGGGCGAACATAACGGCCATTACACCATCTGGCTTGCAAACACGATTCGCCTCGGAAAAGCAGGCCGCAAGTTTCCGTTGAAAATGTTCTTTCCCTCTCTTTCTGTTTCCGTGATGCCGATGTTTATGGGCCACGGCTTCTTCCGTCTTTGGCGTTTGTGGCGTCGTGAATGCTTCAGGGAAAACGTCGCCCAAGCCGCGCTTCAGCCAAAGGTAGAAGAAATCCGACAGGTCAGCATAAGCAATTGAGTCAAAGTAAGGCGGGTCAGTAACTACAGCGTCAACGCTTCGATCCTCAAGTGGCAAACTAGCTCCATCTCCACGAATGACGCGAGCTTTTCCAGCCAGGGCATCGGTGTCTATTGATTCACGAACAATGACGCGGAGGATCCAATCGAGTTGACTTAAGGCGCCTCCCGTAGCTTCATTGAAAGGATTCACTTCGGGGAAGTCAGACTTCATCCCTATTGATTGTCCGTCAAATGGTGTCTCAAGCTTTTCGCCAGTTAAATGCCAACGTCCAAATGTTGTGAGTCGTGAAGACATTTTGCTTACCCACAATCCCAAGTATAAGGCAACCGCACTGCAATAATCTTTGTTCTGTTCCAGCGTTTCCATCTCAACAATGGCTTCGCGTAAGCAAACAATCAAAGTTTGTATCGCTACGAGTTGACGCGGATTGAAAAGAGAGCCGAACGTCTTGAACCCATAGAGTTCAATGCTGATGCTGCGATGAGCGCCGGCATCGGGCGGAGCATTAGGCGCGTTGATTTCGGGCACGATATATTCGCTAGGCCTTTCTACTGTCTCAGCCAAACGCGAAGCCTGTTCAAATGCCGCTAAGTCCGTTTCTTCAACCGGACGGTAATGCTTTTCGGCGGTGTTTACAGTCACCAGCCGCCCTTTGATGGAACGAACCTGTTTGACTGGTCTTTCGACGACAATAGCTAACATCCGCTCGCTCATTCGTTCTTCCAGACCAGCGCGGCGTACATCTCTAACAGGTGTGGGCTGCTGACAAATCGGGCAGCGCACATCACCGCGTCCATCCTCGATCATCGTGCCTTCAGTGCGCTCAATGTCTTGGTTTTTGGAAATGCCAAAGGTAATCTGTTTGCCTTCCACGTTCATTGTCAGTGCCACGTGCTTGTCAGCTTTGTTGCATACAAGCAGGCTGTGGAGGAGCGGGATTTCGGCGTGGCACGAAGGATTCGAGCACGGCGCAGTGCGCGACCATAGATAGCCGATGATAGAATGGCCGTCCTGACCCGGCGGGTAAAGATGGCCAATGCGTTCACGCGCTTTGCTCAGTATGAACTTGGCCCAGCGTTCGACATCGTAGGCCAGCCGATTGACGATCTTCGTTTGGGTTGCTTCCGCGCCAGGCAGCCTCTGCGCTTGCTTACCGACTCTATGGGTCTCATCCTCGACCTCTACCATCTGGCCGTATTTCTGGGGAAATTCGCAAGTCGCCCGAAGGATCAGATAAGCGACCGGATTATAGTCGTTGGCGATGGCCTGACAGCCAAGCCGCGAGGCTTCGAGCGGAATCGCGCCACCGCCGGAAAACGGGTCAAGGACGGTGGGGACGTTGCCACCGTTGGCGGCTCGGACGAGTTTGCGGGCTATCTTGAGGACAGCGCGACCACGCTCATCTTGAGGATTGCTGGTTTCCCACTTCACTAGCGAACGATCATCGAGCATCTCGGCCGGCTTCGGCTGTTCGTGCTGCTCACCTTTCTCAAACGCGATCCATTCGGGCGACCATTTGGCAATGAATGCGAGCAGCCGATTGCGCGGCGTATCGGGAATTTCTTCGTAGGGCCGGTACGGATCAGGATCGTCCTTCGCTTTGCGCCCGTCGCCATAAAACTTGAGTACAAGTGGCAAGTCGTCCTTGAGCAGTCGTTCCACCTCGCGCTTAAACCCAGTCGGGCAGTCAGGGTGATCTGGATCAGGAACGAGCGAAGCAAAGACCACAGCCCGAGACGCAGCGAGGGGACGTCGAGCCCACCACGTATGCAATGTTGAGATGTGCCCGTGCCGAAGCGATTTGTCGCGCACGCTTTCCGCAGATATCTCGCGGATAGGCAAAGCGACTTCAATCAATCGCGGGCAGGTCATAGATCTCCTCTCCCTTCGTTCGCCAGTCGTCTTCGTCAACGAAGAACTGCACCTGCCGATAAAGCGCTTCAGGGCTAAGCTCGACCATCGGGTTCTGAATGATGCGCAGCCGCGGACGCTCACCCTTGCAGAAAGTCGCTACGTAGAGAAAGGCGCGTTCGGCAAGCTGTCGCAGCTTGTCCACCTCAGGCCCGGTCAGAACGATCGCTCCCGATTGTGCTCGCCCCTTAACTTCGATGAAGCGCTTTTCTCCCGATGGTGATTCGGAGCGAATGTCGTAATGCTCGCCGTCCTTTGATACATCGTACGGCGTCCATCCGCGACTGCGTTCATAGCGCATCACCAATTCCATTGCGATGCGCTCAACTTCTTCGTCGCGGCGCATCGGAAAACCACGCTTCGGCGACTCCTCAAGCACGGCGACCGGGTCAGGGACAACCAAGGCAGACGTGATTATGTCAGGCAAGTTTGCGCTCAGCCGCAGCATCAGGTCCAATTCAGCGAGGCGGTCGGCTCTCCGTTGCTTCAGGTCCGTAATTCGCTTTTCCAGCTTCTCGCGTTCCTCGGCATCGTCGTCACCGAACAGTTGCTCCTGTTGCACATCGTTCAGCTTCTCTTGCATTTCCAGAATCAGATCGGTGAACGTCGTCTCAAGGTATTGCCGCCGCAGATCGCACTCAGCCTGACGATGCCTTGTCACTTCCAACCGCTGCTTTTCGGTCAGGTTCTCATACGCCCACATCTGCACTTCATCGCTGGAGCGATCGGGAACGGCAGGACGCTCAAGCGGACCAGCCGGCGCAACGTAGTTGAGCAGATTCGCAGGCGAGGTCGCGCGCAGCCCCAAATGGTCAGCGACCACAACGCTTAACTGTTGATGGGCTAATCGCTTCTTTTCCTCTTGCCTGCCGTCTGCTACTGAGGAGCGCACAAGCCAGACCCGTTGTGGTCTTGAAATGTTTGGATCGACCAACATTGCGCCCTTCGTGAACGAATCGCGCGCGCGACGGATTGCCCAATGGATCAAAGCGTCGAACAAAGGATGTCCTGGCCCTAAGAGTCTGGTGTATTCAGGTACGGCGATTTTGCTCGCCACGCTGAGCAGGCTCTTATCGAAGACAAACGGAGTGTCGTAAGCGTCTCGCACGGGGAGTCGCTGCGTTCGCGCTACGTCGAGAATCTCGCTAGGCGTCCGGCCGATGTGAAAAACGGGAAAATGTTTATCGTCAGTGATCGTACCTCCAGCCGCGTGATACGCGGCGCTGAAGAACCGCTGAATGAAACATGGCTGCAAGCGGCGTTCGTCCGATGCATCTCTTAGTTGCTCGGCCTCTCGCATATCAAGCCGCGATGCAAGCGATTGTTTCTTCTGAAGCGCAACCAGTTCATCAGCTCGCCGTTCGAGACCGCGGCTCAAGTAGACATCTGCTTCGCGCGCGGCCTCCGCGCCGCTCTCGGCATCGATGGACTGTTCAATCAGTTTTACGAGTGGAACATCTTCCAGCAACTCGTCAATCACATCATAAACGCGATCGGTACCCATCTGCTCACGCATCACGTCCAGTTTCGTGAGCGCCTTTTCGAGAACGGCGCCCTCGCGAGTATTAACCGCGACAAGGTTGTAAACCCACACGTCTTCGTCTTGGCCGTAACGATGAATGCGGCCCATTCGCTGTTCAAGGCGATTCGGGTTCCAGGGAATATCCCAGTTGATCAAGAAACGGCAGAACTGCAAGTTGATTCCTTCACCGGCTGCGTCAGTAGCGACCATTATCTTCGCGTGTCTTCGAAACTCGCGCTGAGCTTGCTTTCGTTCGTCCACATCCATCTGACCGTGGATGGTCGCAACGGCGTAGCCTTTGTTGGTGAGCCGCTCGGCAAGCTTGTTGAGGGTGTCCCTGTGCTCGGTAAAGATGACCAGCTTTTCTTCTTCGCGGCGGATGACATCGGACGAATCAAGCACGGACAGCAGCTCTGAAAATTTCGCTTCGTTGTGGTTGCGCAGCGACTCGGCCAAGCTTAGCAGGTCTGCGACTTCGTCCCTCTCTTTCTCGACTTCTGCCGGATCGGTGCTGAGCACCTGGCGAAATATGCGCCGGTCTACCGCCTCGCGCTGAGATTCATCCAGGTCCTCGTATTCGGCGATGTTTTCCGGCAAGTCATTGTCACTTGCACCAAGGAGTCGCTTCTTCTCCGCAGCAGTCCGCACCGGATCACGAAGGATAGTCAGCACATTGTCCACAGCCGCTAGACGATTGGTGAGTGTGCGAGTGATTGCATAAATACTGCTCGCGAGGCGGCGCTGCATAACGATAAGAGTGAGTTCAACGTTTCGGTTCTTCTTTGCCTTGGCTTCCCGTCGCCGCGATCGAACATACTTCGTGACGGCGTTGTAGAGTTCGAGTTCTTCAGGCGTCAGCTCGTATCCACTGGTCTTAGTGTGGCGGGGCTTGAAGAGCGGCTCTCCGTTCCAGTTGAGCATCTCTTCCTTGAGCCGGCGAAGGAAAAAACGATTCCGAGCCTTGCTTATCGCACCTTCATTCTCGAACGAGTCGGCCTGAGTTGTGTAGTCGCTAACAGCTTCGTGAATGCGCTTGGTCACCAGTTCATCTTTCTGAAATAGGTCTTCATCGAGCAGCATCAACAGACGGCGGAAAGTGTCCTTTCGGCCGCGATGAGGTGTAGCGGTAAGAAAGAGCAGATGATCAGCGCGCGGCGCGAGTGCTTCGACGGCCTGGTAGCGTTCGCTGCGTTCTATCTTTGTTCCGTACTCGTAGGCAGACAGCTTGTGAGCTTCGTCCACCACGATCATGTCCCACTGAACCTCCTTGGCTGCGTTCAGACACACTTCGTGACGAGAGATGAAGTCTATCGAAGTGATGAAGAAGCCTTCGTCGGGTCGCGCGAACTGCGTTGGATCTGCCTCGAATGAGGCTCGATTGATCAAGCGGAAATGCAGACCGAACTTGTCCCGCATCTCGTCTTCTAGCCACTGCTTAGTTAACCCTCCGGGCGTAATGATGAGGACCTTGTTGAGGACGCCGCGAAACAAGAGCTCCTTGATGAGAAGGCCGGTCATAATCGTTTTACCAGCGCCTGTGTCGTCAGACAGCAGAAATCTGATGCGTGGCAGCGGCAACAGGTACCGATAGACTGCCTCGACCTGATGAGGAAGCACATCAACGACACTGGAGTTCACTGCGAACAGAGGATCGAACTGATAGGCGATGTGAATGCGCTGAGCCTCGACGCCCAGCAAGAATGCTTCGGCATTTCCGTCAAAGGTGAAGTCAGAGCCGCGAACCCTTGTGAGGCGAGCAAGCTCGTCTTCGCCGAGCGGGCGTCGAATCTCACGTCGTGAGGTCGTACCGATGCCTTCGACGAGCATCTTCCCCCCGAAGGGCATGACGCGTCTTATCTCGACGTGCTCGTCGGGTTCTAATCCCGATACGATGTCGCCAGCGACTATCTCGTCTGCCACTGCCTGCTCCCGTCCCTTGAAGGCCGAAATCTGTCAAGCCGTGATGGGGTATGTTATGAGCTTAACAACCTTGGGTCAACCGAGCAGACCGTGAGCGAAGAGCGGCATCCTAGAAGCCATGTTCTTGGCTATTCTCTTTGTCTCCGCTTTGGGCGGCGCTTGAACTCGGTGGCCGAACTGTGATACAGGCTCCGCATCGGGCCGACAGTCGTTCGAAGAACTCGCAGTTCAAGTCTGAATGAACCTCAGGTATCCGTCGAACACCAGGGCTTCTGGCGTTATATATTTATACTTTCCGTTGTGGCGACTCACAAGAAATTCTTGGGCAAGAGAGGTGATTGAATTGGCTAGAGGCAATCTCCTTAACCTTTCGCCTTGTACACTGTGCTGCTCGAACCTTGTCCACTGTGCTGCTCGCACGCCCAAACGACGGCTTCTAATGTATGTACGGCCGTCGTGGAGCAGGAGAAGATTACCGAGTATCTGCTGAATCCCACTCATCGCTACGGCGCGAGCAAAGCGCGCTTCTTTGACGCGTTCGGTTTTCGCGCCGAGGAGTGGTGGAAATTCGCGGAAGCACTTCGCGAACACGGTCGCAACCACGACGTGACGAAGGTCCAAGAGACTGGGTTTGGCCCGCGCTATGAAGTGGAGGGCACGCTACTAGCACCCGATGGCCGACGCCCGCGGGTGCGCACCGTCTGGCAACTGGATCACGGCGCAGTTGCGCCACGGCTCATCACCGCTTATCCTACGAGGGAACGTCATGATTAACGAACACGATTGTGTAGTGCTTACCCAGGACCTGCCCGCTGAAGGGTTGAAGGCAGGCGATATTGGAACGGTCGTCCACATCCACGAGGGCGGCACCGCCTACGAATTGGAGTTTATGACGCTTGCCGGAGAAACGATCTGCGTGGCCACCTTGTTGGCCAGCCAGGTGCGTCCCATAGCCAGTCGGGACATCGCTCACGTGCGTGAGATTGCGGCCGCGTGACCGGACTGCCGATCCGTAATCATGCCCCTGGAAAGCAGCTCTCCATCGGGCTCTTGGCCGGACGACTCAATCCCTCGTCTGGATCGAAAGAAACTTACGTTGAAGCCTCCGGGGCGGATGCAATAACTCCAGCGCAGGTGCTGGTGAAATTGGGAGAAGTGTCATGCCCACTATCGAAGCGAAAACCCCAGAGCCTGTGTTCAAGCAAGCGCGCGAGTTAGCGGAGCGGGAGAATACCCGGAAGTTGGGGGGTTAGGGGTCTGGCTTGCGATTATTGATATTTCTAAATCCCCGAGATAACGCGCTCAGCATGGCGCCCACTGATTGATCCCCTTTCATTATGTCTATCTCCTCCTAGCGAGGAAGTATTGACGTCTGGGATCCTGTGGGCTCGTGCCCACTTCGGCTACCAGTCCTCGCCCTACGAGCGAAAGCAAGCGCGTTCGAGTCGCGCGCGCCGAAAGCTTGATCTTCTCCGCAATCTGCTGAGTCGATAATCCTCCTCCAGCCGCAAGAGCATCGAGAATCGCCTGCTCTACCGCGTCCACGCGAGGAGGATGCTTGCGGGCTGTGTGTAACGTAACCCGAAAGTGCGTGCCGATCTCCTCCAACTGCGGAGTGTCCAGGCCGGCTTCCCGGCAGGCGGCGGTCATCCGTTGTATGCCGCTGCCCCACTGCTCGATTAGACCGAGTTCGTGAAAAACCCGGCCCAGTACCCGGTTGCGCAACTTCGAGACGCCGTGCTGCAGGTCTTCCACCGTAAGGCCAAAGGGCAACAAACCGGGACTGTCCACTTCGAGCCGGTCATCGAACATCGATATGCGGATCGGTGCACCGCGCTGCGCGTAGTCGGAATGCACCACCGCGTTGATCACAGCCTCTCGTACGGCTGCGGGCGGCAGGCCCCAGCGTTCGGTTCTGTGCACTGCGCCGATTTCCGCCGCCCGCGTGTCGTGCTTGCGAACAAACCCGATTGCGTCTTCCACCGCGAGCGGCAAATGGCGGCGGATCTGCACGGCGTCTGCAATATGCGTGCGGTCTGTTCCACGAAACCGGCCAGCGTGTATCCAAGCGTCCGGAAAGTAACGTTCTCGCTCTTTGCCGAACAGGAGGACGCCGCCCGCCGTCGGGACCTTCCGGCCCTGATGTCTTGCGACGAGCCTGAGCGTCTCAAGGTCGGCCCTTTTCAACGTGCGTATCGGGGCAAACAACTCGGAAGCAGCTCTGAAGTCGAGCGCTTCAGAGTCGAGGTCCGGGAGCGGCTGCTCATCGAAGCTTTCCCCGCGAGCGAAACGGCCCAACTCCTCGATCATCTGCTGGTCGGCCCGGCGATTAGTAGATCCCACGCGCACAAACACGCCACCTGCGAGTCCCGACGCCTTCAGGAAATGAGGCCGTGACGAGCTCGGGTAGACTTGCGCGGCAACGACCTGCGTGCGCCGCCACCTGAGAACCTCGATATCTGGCACAAGACGCGGCGCAATGTTATCGCTGATCATGTTTGCCAGGCGTTCCTCCAAGGCAAGCGGTTCCTTGACTCCGCGCACGTGCCGACAGGACAAGCCGGTCCTGCTGGAGTTTAGTTCGAGTAAAGGTGATCTTAACTATTACTCGTGAGATCGGAGCCGGATAGTATGGCGAAGGCGGCATCGGCGAAGAGAAGAGCGATGACACCCTATCAACCGCTTTGTTGGTGGAATACGAGGCCGTAGCGGTTCGCGAGGCACAGCGACTCTGGCTCCAACCAAATCTCGTTGAAGATGTGCTCGACTATTTGTGCGCCAATGCTCAGGAGCACGCCATCAGCTTTCGCTGGCGCCCACTTCTTCCCGATCCGAACGATGACTTCATTTTGGAACCGGCGGTCGTCTAAGCCAGCTTGTGTTTGCTCATGATACTGAGTAAAACTACTCACCACAATGAGCGGATCGCCAAACCCTTCCTTTCAGCGTGATTACGCCGCCGTACTCGCCGCCCGGAAGTTGATTTCGTACTGCGCGCGGGCCGTGTGGTCGTGGCGATCGAGGTGAAGAGCGGTCGCGCACCGGTTGCGCTACCCGGCTTGGCGGCATTCAGCGAGGCATTCAAGGCGAAGTAGCGCCAGAGGCTTTAAAGGGTGCGCATCAGATTTTCGCGGTCTGCCGCTCACTGCATTCCATACCCACTTCGTCAGAGACTGTGTGAAAAGGCAGCCCAAATTCCCCAACCGGAAGGTTGGGGTGCTTTCACTTAGGCCTACAGGAAACGGGGCGGCGGCTCCGTGCAATCCCCCAACCGGCAGGTTGGGGATCATTCAAGTACCTGCCTTTCGCGAT
Organism: uncultured Clostridia bacterium; assembly: GCA_964548075.1. Classification (GTDB taxonomy): domain Bacteria; phylum Acidobacteriota; class Blastocatellia; order UBA7656; family UBA7656; genus Onstottus_A. Next base: position 125,296 of record CAZJQQ010000009.1, read on the forward strand.
CTTTGAGGCTCACCGTGAAAGATCCCCAACCTGCCGGTTGGGGGATTTGCGAGATCGCGGCCGTTGCTCTTGTAGGCTGGACGGAAGCATCCCCAACCTCCCGGTTGGGGTTTTCACACAGTCTTTCACGAGGTGGGTATGCCCGAAATCTTGACGCGCACCCGGCTTCAAACTGCGCATTGAAACATGCGGGCAGGGGATGTTAAAAGTACTCGCGAGGAACCCAAACGTCGTGAGCGCGCAAGAAATACTTGCCGAAATACAGAAGCTGGCGCCAGAAGATCGACAGCGCTTGCTAAAAGCGCTGCTGCCCGAATTGCGCGATCAGGCCGAGGCTCGGCAATTGACGAGCGAAGAGGAAGTCGAGCGGATACTTCTGGCCGAGGGGACTATCAGCAAAATCCCGGCGCTCCTGGCAGACGATGAGGAAGAGACTTACGAGCCAATCGATGTCCCGGGCAAACTGCTTTCGGAAACCATTATCGAGGAACAGCGATAGGTGGCCGCCTACTTCTTCGACAGCAGCGCGCCGGTGAAGCGATATGCAAAAGAAGTTGGCACGTCGTGGGTATTCAGTTTGGCCAGGCGCTCCGCAGCTAATCATCTCTACATAACCGGTATACCACGGTCGAAGTGAGTGCCAGGTTGGTCGCCGCTGCGATGAAACTGGCGAGGTCGCATGCCTCGCGAGGTTATGACGCCGTGCAACTGGCCGCGGTAATTGAAGTCCATCAAGCTCGCGTTGCCGCCGGGGCTAGCCCGCTCACCATTATTTCCGCCGATGATCCGCTGAATGCTGCGGCAGTTGCTGAAAGTCTGTTGGTGGACAATCCTAACAATCATCCTTAGCTAACACGCGAAGAAATAGAACGAGAGCCTCGCCAAACTATGGCCGCGAGTGAGACCACGGCACCAACTCAGTTGTTTGGGGCCGGTCGTTGATGGTAAAAGAGAGTAGTTCTTATTGAGGCGGGGCTCGGGCCGGTCCTTAGGTCCCAGTGCCCGGAGGTGGAGGCAGTAGGAAAATCGATGGCTAGTAATCTTTCAGCCGAGCAGATACTTTCAGCGATGGAGCAACTAAGCCCCGCGGAGCTGGAGAAACTTGTGCCTCACGTGATAGCGCTTGGAGCCGCGCGAAGGGCGCCTCATCTCGAGCCCGAGGAATCGAAACTGTTGGAGCGAATTAACGAGGCTCTTCCCGCGGAATTGATGGCTCGGCTTTGCGAGTTGGAAGCGAAGCGGGATAACAGCTCGCTCTCCGAAGCAGAGGCAGAAGAACTGTTAACTCTGTCTGACCGAGCGGAGCAGTTGCACGCTGAGAGACTTGAGGCGCTGGCCGATCTAGCCAAGCTGCGTGGCACAACCTTAACGGCGCTGATGGATCAATTGGGGATCAGGTTCCCGGAGAATGCCTAGCGAGTACATTCCTGTCAGCGTGACTCGGCTGATAGTGGATCGGGCCAGAGGGTGCTGCGAGTATTGCCGTAGTCAATCAAGGTTTTCGCCCCAATCGTTTTCGGTGGAACACATCTCGCCTCGCCACAGTGGTGGGCCGACCGTCGAGTCGAATCTGGCATGGGCGTGCCAAGGTTGCAACAGCCACAAGGGAATAAAGACTATCGCCCGTGATCCGACGACGGGCTTGCCGGTTTCGTTGTTCAATCCACGAGAAGAGAGTTGGAGTGATCACTTTGCGTGGAGCGGAGACTACACAAGAGTGCAAGGCACGACTGCAACAGGGAGAGCAACCGTAGCGGCGCTCAAGCTGAACCGAGACGGGTTGATCAACATACGGCGAGTACTGTTCGCGACAGGCGACCATCCGCCAACCGAGCCCGAGTCGGTCAGCTCGAACGAATAAAACGACGAATGACGCACGGCAAAGTGCCATCAAAGATGAAGTACTCCAGCGCAGATGCTGGTGAAATTGAGGGAAGCGTCATGGCCACTATCGAAGCGAAAATCCCAGAGCCCGTGCTCAAGCAAGCGCGCGACTTAGCGGAGCGAGAGAATATCCCGCTGGAGCAGGTCATCAGCCTTGCGGTAACCCAAGCCGTTGGTATCTGGAGCAACGAGAGCTACATCGCGATCCGGGCAGCGCGCGCCACTAAGGAAAAATTCATCCACGCGCTCCGGCAAGTGCCGGACTCCGAACCGTCAGACCATGACCTCCTGCCGGAAGGCTATGTCCCTCGCCCGCTGTGATGTACGGGATATGAATCAGAGCATCTGAGAAGCAGGAATAAAGGAGACTCCCGAGACGAACCGGTCATCGGTTGCTGTCAAACTTGCTGTCAAACCGGTGTTTGGATTAGGTAAGTGTAATGGAGCTGAGGGGATTCGAACCCCTGGCCTCGTGAATGCGAGCCACGCGCTCTGCCAACTGAGCTACAGCCCCATACCTAACTGCGTTTGAATGGTACGAGATCGACTTTCGCCCTGTCAAGGAATCCCACCTGCGCCCGCTTTGACCTCGATTCATTCTTAGGTGGTGTCTAAATCTGATTGTCCGACAAACTTCAGTTTGTCGTCGGCCGTCAGCTTATGTCGACAAACTGAAGTTTGTCGGACAGTTCAAACCAAGACACCTCCACATTAACTCCGGTTGTTCTGCCATTCTTTTTTTGCTATGTTGAAAAGTTGCGGCCACCCCAAAAAACCTGACAATGGGGGCCACGGCTAACTTTCGCCGCGTGCGAACAATTGCGATCCGGACTTTTGGGATCGCGGGCAAGGAATTCAGGCGGCAGGGAACGACGAGGAGGGAAAGCGAAAGAATGAGCGCAGAACAAGTGGGAGAGATCGCTTACAGGCCACTGGCGGATGCGCCTGGGACAGTCGAGATCGAGAAACAACTCGAATGGTACAGGCTGATTCATCTCGGCCGGTTGGTCGACGACAAAGCGAGAAACTATCTGAGGCAGGCGAAGGGCTGGTCGTATCACGCTTCGCACGCGGGCCACGATGGGATTCAGATCGCAGTCGGCGGCGCGTTTCGACCTAACAAGGACTATTTGTTCCCTTATTACCGCGATATGCTTATGTGCCTCGCGGCGGGAATCAGTCCCTACGAGATCATCTTGAACGGGTTGTCGAAGGCTGCCGATGTTGCTTCCGGCGGCCGGCACATGAGCAATCACTTTGCGAAGATCTCGATCGGCATCTGGAACGTTTCGTCGGCTACGGGCAATCAAACACAGCACGCGGCGGGGCTTGGACGCGCGGTCAAGTACTACGACGCCGACTCAATAGTGTTTTCCAGCCAGGGTGAATCTTCTTGCTCAGAGGGTTATGTTTTCGAAGCGCTGAACGGCGCCAGCCGCGAGCGGTTGCCGGTGATTTTCGTGGTGCAGAACAACGGCTACGGCATATCGGTGCCGGTCGCCGAGCAGACCGCCAATCCCATCGTGTCTGAAAACTTTCGGGGTCTTCGCAATCTGACGATCATCAACTGCGATGGCACTAATCCATTCGACTCGGTGAAGGCGATCCGCCGCGCAACCGATACGGTTCACAACGGCGACGGACCTGTGCTCGTACACGCCTTTTGCGAACGCATCAACGCTCACTCGAACTCCGATCGCCACGAGTTATACCGAAGCGACGAGGAACTCGCCGAGATGCGCACCTACGATCCATACGAGCGGCTGCGGCTGCATCTGCTCAACGTTGAGGATGTGGAAGAGTTGACGCTGCTGGCGATCGAGGAGGAGAACAAAGCGCAGGTCACTGAGGCTGCCGCAAAAGCAGAGGCCGCTCCCGATCCTGATCCGAAAACTGCAACCATGTTCGTAGTTCCCGAGGAGTCGAAGGTCGCGCCCGAAGCGATGATCCCTGCCGAGGGCGGCCCGCCGATCACCTTGCGCGAAGCGATCAACCAGACGCTGAAGGAGGAGTTCCGCAGCAACCCGAACACCTTCCTTTGGGGGCAGGATGTCGCGTCGAAGGAAAAGGGCGGCGTCTTTAACGTCACCAAAGGCATGCAGCAGGAGTTCGGTCCCAGCCGCGTGTTCAACGCGCCGATAGCGGAAGATCATATCGTCGGAACAGCGAACGGCTTCTCACGTTTTCGGGATGATATTTGGGTCGTGATCGAAGCCGCCCAGTTCGCTGATTATCTCTGGCCCGCGATGGAGCAGATCGTGGATACGTCGCACGATTATTATCGGTCAAACGGCCAGTTCGTGCCCAACATTGTTGCACGTCTGGCGTCGGGCGGATACATCACGGGTGGGCTGTATCATTCTCAGAACCTCGAAGCAGTTTTCGCCACGCTTCCCGGTTTGCGTGTGGTGATGCCGGCCTTTGCGGATGACGCGGTAGGTTTGTTGCGCCACGCGATGCGAAGCCGAGGCATGACCTTTTTCCTCGAGCCAAAGTATCTTTACAACCAGGTCTTCGCCAAGGCTTCGAACCCCGGCGATAACTACGAGATCCCCTTCGGGAAGGCCCGAGTGCGGCGCGAAGGCAGCAACCTGACGATTGTCAGTTACGGCACTACGGTGCATTGGTGTTTGCGGGCTGCGACTCAGTTGAAAGATTTGCACAACATCGAAGCCGAAGTAATTGATCTGCGATCGCTGGTCCCTCTGGACATGGACACTGTGATCGGGTCCGTGCGCAAGACGGCGAAGGCGCTTGTGGTGCACGAGGACAAAGTGTTCGGCGGCCTTGGCGGGGAGATCGCAGCGCAAATAACCGAGAAGTGTTTTGATTCTCTCGATGGCCCCGTGTTGCGTGTCGGATCCGAGTACACACCGGTGCCTTTCTCGAAGGTGCTCGAGCGCGAAGTTCTGCCGCAGGTTGAAGACGTGGTCAGGAGGGCTCTTGAGCTAGCGCGGTATTAGTGCCGTGTAACAGAGATTTGGCCCGTGAAGAGTGGAGTATCCGTGTAAATCCGTCGAATCCGTTTTGTCCGTGGTCTATTGCGCTTGGGAGAATCGCTTCGCTAGTGCCGCATAGACCACGGATGACACTGATTCGACAGATTTGCACGGATTCCTTGCCGATTTGATCGTAGCTGAGTGCGAGGTACAAGTCACAAGCAGCGTCGTGGTGCTTATCGGCGGCTTCAAGATCAGTTCATCGAACGATTGATCGCTGAGGAGGGCGGCACGCTATCGCCTACGCGAGGTGAGGACGCGTTGGCCGGCGACACGCGGCACTCGATCGTTCAGGTGTTCTACAGGGCAGGGAATCATTCTCGGGAAACGGCGGCTGGGTAGCCAGGTTCAGAGCGGTCGATCATCACGTCATTCCACCTGCCGGATATCCTCGTCCTGCACTCAGGACACGTGCCGCCCTCTATTCGATTCTGCAACACACGGAAGCCGTACCTCTCAATCAGCGTAGCTTTGCAGTTAGGACAAAAGGTGTGCTCGTACTTCCCAACTCGCCCCGGCAGATTGCCGGCGTAAACATACTTGAGTCCCGCCGCGTAACCGGTCTCTGCCGCGCGAATCAACGTCTCCACTGAAGTATTGTCAGGACCAATCATCTTGTAGTCTTGATGGAAAGCAGTTACGTGCCACGGAATGTCAGGTGAGACGCTTGCGATGAAATCGGCCGCCGCCTTTATCTCGTCGGCGGAATCATTGAAACCCGGAATCAGAAGCGTGACTATCTCGAGCCAGAACCCGCGCTCGTGCACCATCTTGATAGTGTCGAGGACGTTCGATAATAAGCCGCCGAGCTTTCTATAGCTCCGATCATCGAAACCCTTCAGATCGATTTTGTAGAGATCAACCCACGGCCTTATATAGTCCAGCACCTCAGGCGTCGCGTTGCCATTCGAAACGTATCCACAGACGAAGCCGGCGGGCTTTGCCTGTCTGAAGATCTCGACAGCCCACTCGCTGGTTATAAGAGGTTCGTTGTAGCTTGATACCACCAGCCGGGCTTGCGAGCGGCGCGCCATCTCGACCAGCCTGCGCGGAGTTACTTCGAGCGGAGCCGAGACTGCCTTCGGGTCGCGCAATGCCTGCGACGTAACCCAGTTCTGACAATAGCCGCAATGATAGTCGCAGCCGAGCATTCCAAACGTCAGCGCCAGCGATCCTGGATACGCGTGAAAGAAGGGCTTTTTCTCGGTCGGATCGCACTGAATCGCCCCGGCGTATCCGCTCGGAACCATCAGCTTGCCGCCCTCGTTGTAGCGAACTCGGCAAATCCCGTCGAGCCCCGGCAGTATGACGCATCGATGCCCGCAGGCGTAGCAACGCACGCGCCCGCCTTCCAGCTTTTCGCAAAGCTCTCCTTCGGTCGTGTAGGTCTTGAGAACCTCTTTTAGAGTTTGCGCTGCCATGGATGAGCAACCACCAATTCAATCTACTGAAAGTCTACCACGCGCGATCGACGCCGCCTACGGAGAAACAAGCGAACCGCACAACGCCCTTCACGATCCGTTCCCTCAGGTGTTACAGTGAACTACTCAATTAAGCCCCCAACAGGAAAGACCACTCCTTCAAATGAAACTCAGAATATTGCATCACGATCACTGTTTCGATGGCTTCGCATCCGCTGCCGTCTTCTCTCGCTTCTATTCGGAAAAGATTCGACCGGACGCCGAGATCTCGTATACCGGATTAGCTCACAAGCCGAGCCAGAAGCTAATCGAGGAAGAACTGTTTGACGGCGACGAGAACGCCATCGTCGACTTCAAGTACAGTCCATCGCCCAGGCTTACCTGGTGGTTCGATCATCACCAGAGCGCCTTTCTTTCGCCTGAAGACGAGCAGCACTTCCGCACTGGGACCTGGCCGGCAAAATTCTACGACCCGAATTACAAGTCCTGCACCAAGTTCATCGCTGACACGGCAGCCGGCAAGTACGGGTTCGATCTGGGAAACCTGAGCGAGTTGATTTACTGGGCCGACATCATCGACGGCGCTCAATACGAAGACGCGAAGACGGGCGTCGAGCTAAAGGCTCCGGCTTTACAGTTGATGCTGGTAATCGAGGCGAGCCGCGACCCCGCGGTTATGCAGACGATCATCAAGGGTATGCAGACTCAGCGGCTCGCGGAAATCATCTCGGACGCTGCGGTCGAGGGTGAGTTTCGCCCGCTGTTCGAACGTCACTTGAAGATGATCGATCTGATACGAGAGGCTGCCGAGTGCGAGAGGGGAGTGGTCTACTTCGATCTCAGCGCTCACGACGCTGAAGGCTACAGCAAGTTCATCCCGTATTATCTGTTCCCTGAATGCGCTTATTCAGTCAGCGTCAGCTTGTCCTCCAGCCGGTCGAAGGTGTCGGTCGGATTTAATCCGTGGAGCACCCAACCTCGACGGCACAACCTGGCTTCGATCTGCGAGCGATACGATGGTGGCGGCCACGCTGTGGTCGGCGCAATTTCGTTGAGGCCCGATCAGATCGAGCTTGCGCGCGAGACCGCGAAGGCTATCGTCGCCGAGTTGCGCGCGTAACTCCTGGGAGCGCAGGCACATTGATCTTCAATTTGCAATTTTCATTTTTCAATTCTCAATTTTCAATTCCCCCTTCGTCACCTAGGGTCGCGGTCCCACCAGTACTGCTTTTCAATTCCCCCTTCGTCACCTAGGGTCGCGGTCCCACCAGTACTGCTTTTCA
>CAZJQQ010000009.1:132982-187171 GCA_964548075.1 uncultured Clostridia bacterium
ATTCCCCCTTCCTCACTTAGGGTCGCGGTCCCACCAGTACTGCTTCTCGAGCTTTTTCTGCGCCGGCCATATCTGATCGAGCGTGTCGCCCTCAAACAGCTCTCCGTTCTTCATGACGAAGCGGATCGAATTCGTGTTGTGAATGTCCAACAGCGGGTTCTTATCAAGCACGATGAGATCGGCGAGCTTGCCCGCTTCGATAGAGCCGACATCCTGCTGCAAGCCGATCGCCTCGGCGCCAAACATCGTCGCCAAGCGCAGAGCTTCGTGTGGAGTCAACCCGCCCGATTGCAGATTCCAGATTTCCCAGTGGCAACCGAGACCCTGAAACTGGCCGTGACCGCCTAAACAAACACGGCCCCCGGCGTGGACGATGTCCGCACACGCCTTTGCGAGTCCGATGTGTCCGTACTCCGTTGGCAGGAACCATTGCCCGCGGCGTTTTACCATGGTGTCCAGCAGTTCGTGCGGAATGAAGCGGCGGATCTTCTCATTGCCGTGTATGTCGCTGCTCTCGAAGTAATAATTCTCGGACCACGGCGCGCCATACGCTACAAGCGTCGTCGGTGTGTAGAACGTGCCGGTCTTGGCGACGAACATGGCAACGTCCTTGTAGAGCGGCTGAAGCGGCAACGCGTGCTCGTTGCCTGAGAACCCGTCGGCCATCTGAGTCAGATCGAGTTTCATATCCAGCGCGCCTTCGGTCGTGGAGGTGATGCCGAACTCCTTGCAAGCCATCGCCACCCACTGGCGCACAATGCGATCGCCGACGACGTACTCCTTGAGCGTGGTCGTGTGATAAGCCTCCTTGTAGCGCTTGATGAAATTGCGGGCGGCTTCCTTGTCGTCAATCCCGGATTGAGCGAAGACTCCCGGCCCTGTAGAGTAGACTCGCGGCCCGAGAATGTCGCCGGTCTCCACCAGATCGGTGTAAGCGAACACATCGGTTGTCGAGCTCTGCGGGTCACGCGTCGTCGTCACACCGTAGGCCAGATTCGCCAGATACTGCCACACCTGAGTCTGGTTGACTCCGCGCGGCGGCCACATGTGCGCGTGAACGTCGACGAAGCCCGGAATAATCGTTTTGCCGGTCACATCGATCACCTTTGCACCAGTGGGTACTTGCACTTTGCCTTTCACTCCCACGGCGGTGATGCGATTGTCGGTGATGACGATGTCGCCGCGCTCGATAACCTCGTCGGCTTTCATTGTGACGATTCGAGCGCCGCTCAACACAACCGTGCCTTTCGGGCGAGCGCGAGGAGCTTCGACGATGACATCGGTTGCGTCTGGTTTGTCGGCGCTCGGGTCCTGTCGATAGAACTTCGCGCCCCAGGACCACGTCACCGACTTGCCATCGTTTGACCACGTGAGATAGTCGCCGCCTTCAAGCGACATCTTCTTGACGGGAACGGACGACGGCCCGCTTGCCGTTATGCTGATGGCCACGACCTCTTTGCCCGCTTTGGGAACGCTGACCATGTAGTGTTTACCTTGAAGGCTTACGAACGCTCGCTGCCCGTCGGGTGAGAGCTTGATATCGTCGGCGTTCGGCGGGTTCGGACCGGTACCAGTGCCGGTGACTCTGAAATGCGTCTTGCGATCAAGGCCATCGAGGCGAACCGAACTCAGTCCCGCCTGCGTCGTCAAGTAAACTCGACTCGGATCACTTGTGAAATGCGGCGAGCGGCCCCCTTGAACGGGCCCGATCAGAGTTGAGTCCCCGCCCGAAGCCGGAATCCATCTGAGGTCCACTCCGGTACTCTGACCGATGCCCGTGATTTCGCCTGGTTCCATCGTTGCGTCCGGCAGCACGTCCGGATCGTGCATCGTAAGATCAGCGAACAGTTGATCGGTTGTCGCGCCCGATCCGAAGACAATCTTCTGCGAGTCGGGGGAGTAGACGGGATTCGCATAGTACGCGGCGCGGCGCGTGAGCTGTTCCGGTCTTGAGCCGCCGTCCGCCGCTACTCTAAGAATGTGCCCGCCTTCGCGCGACCAGGTGACGTAAGCGACGTAGCGACCGTCCGGCGACCACGTCGGCATGAACTCACCAACCGCCGAATCGGTTAAGCGGCGCGGCGTGCCTGAAGGCAAGTCCATCATCCAAAGCTTGTTCAGTGAGCTAAACACGACTCGCTTTCCATCGGGCGAAAGCGACGGCCATCGAATCAATCGCGCTCGCACAGTTGCGCTATCGTCAACGCGATGCTGGAAGTAGACGCGCGGGGCGATCTCGGCCTCGACCTTGGCGGAAAACGGTATTACCGACCCTTTGCAGGTCTCCATATCGACCCGCTGAATCTTTCCGTTGATCGGAACGATGAGGGAGTTGCCGTCGGGCATGAAAACGTAGCCTGGCATCGTGTCTCGCGTCGCTCGCGATTCCTGATCGTCGCGCGTAACTGGATTGATCAGCCAGCGTTCTTCGCTGGTTTCGAGATCGCGCACTCGCAACGCCGTGCCTGATTCATAGCGAGTCGCGTAGACGAGCCTCTTGCCGTCGGGCGAAAGCACCGGGCGCATAGCGCTGCCTTGAGCGTTGGTTATCGTCGAAGTCTCGCTGGTCTCGCGGTCGAAGCGCACGATCTGCCAGAGCGGAAACTGAGCGTTATAAGTGAATGCTCCGTTGCGCTGCGCGTAGTAGATGAATCGCCCGTCGGCTGAAGCGGCGGCGCCGTACTTGTTGCGGCGCGGCGCCTGGGGCTGACCCTGGCCGGGCTGTTGGGGCGGCGGCTCCGGTTCGCCTACGTGAATGCCGTTGCCGCCGTCCTTGTGAAACATCCACAGCGAGAAGGTCCCGAGCCCTTCGGTTGATTTGGAAGCGATGACGTAGTTACCATCCGCGGTCCACGACGGCGATAAGAACGACGTGTTGCGGCCCTTGGTCAGTGGCTTCGGATTCGAACCGTCGGCATCGGCAAGCCAGAGATTCTCGGCGCCGCTGCGATCGCTGATGAACACGATCTTCTTGGCATCGGGTGAGAACTTGGGCTGGCTCTCGAAGGAGAGGCCACCCATTATTCGCGTTGCCTCGCCGCCGCCGATCGGCACGGTGTAGATGTCGCCGAGCAGATCGAAGATGATAGTCTTCGCGTCGCTTGAAACATCGAGCGACATCCACGTGCCTTCATCGGTCGTGAACTCGATCTTCTGGTCTGTCTTTAGCGGCAGTTCCTCTTCTTTTTTCTTTTCGTCCTTTTTTTCGTCGTCTTTCTTGGGATCCTGGGCGAAAGCCCCGAAAGGCAGAGACACGAGAAGAACGATGAACAAAGAAAGAACCACACGAACTCGCATAATGGCGACCATGGTCATCCTCCGAGAATAGAATGTCAGACTTCCACTGGGTACGAGAATATAAAGCAAAATGGGACGCAATACTATATGGATGGCGCTATGGGACGCGCTTCAGACTTTCGCGCGCACCCTCTGTCAACGCCCGAGATCGAGTTTTCACTAGCCCAGGCGTTCACGCCTGGGTTGCGGTGGGGATGAACCGCTTAGCCCCGTTCACGGGGCTTTCAACGCAGCTTTAGCATTGAGATCCCGCTTGCCTAAAGGCCTAAACCAAAGCCCGGTGAACCGGGCTATCTGATCAGTTGGCACGCGTGACCCAGGCGTGAACGCCTGGGCTATAGAAAAAACAACCTGGTGTCGTTCGCTAATTCTGACATGGCCCCTGTCGAGGCGCGTAAGCGCGAAGACCTGACGCGCACCGGCCGCCATATCTTGTGTTGGTTGTGCTAGGATTCAACGGCGATGTTGATGCTGTGTCCAATCTGCGCCGGAGAGTTTGAGACGCACAAGGGCGTGTGCTTGAGTTGCGGCTGTGTGCTTGTGCCGAGCACGCTCAGCAAGGAAGCCGTTGGACTGACTCAAACTGCCGCCGAACAAAAGGAGATTGAATTCGTCGAGCTGTGCCGCCCCCAAACCAACCCTGAAGCCATGTTCATCAAGGAAACTCTCGAACAGAACAATGTCGCGGTCATGATTCAAGGCATGCATTCGCTGTCGTTGATGCCACAGCTCGCCTTTGGAGGGCAGTTGCGAGTGTTGGTCGCACGGGACCAGCTTGAGTATGCGCAGGCTTTGTACAAAGCTTATTTCGAGAGCGATGAGGGAACCGACTACAGCGAGGAAGAGTGAGGTTCAGAGTTCAACCTCAGGTTGCTTACTATTGCCCTGACGCAGGCTGAAGGTGAACGGCCTGAACTAGTGACTTTTTCGCCATCGATCAGAATGCGTAAAAAGAAATCCGTGCAAATCCGTCGAATCAGTGTCATCGGTGGTCTATGCGTTCGGAAGAATCGCTTTGCTAGTGCCGCATAGACCACCGATGACACTGATCCGACGGATTTGCGCGGATACCGCATCTTCGCTGGCGAAATGTCTGTTACACCATAAGAAACTTCATCGCGGAGTGCGTCCCGGCGGAAGCGCCTGCTCGCCTCTGTAGTCGACGGACTCTTTCTGTCCGCCAATCTCGCCGAATACTTCTTTCAAGGCGCCCACCGAAGAAAGCACCGAGCTCGTCTCGACCGGCATGAAGACCACCTTCGCGTTGGTGCTCGTCGCCATGTTAGTCAGCGATTCTATGTAGCGCTGCATCAGCAGGTATTGCGCCGGGTTTCCCTGTCCCGCGGTGATTGCCTCGGAGATAAACTTGATCGCTTGAGCTTCGGCTTCGGCGTTACGCAATCGAGCCTGAGCCTGACCGTCAGCCCGAAGCACGGCCGCTTCCTTTTCGCCTTCAGCGCGGGCAATTGCGGCTTGCTTCTCGCCTTCGGCTCGCGCGATTGCGGCTTGTTTTTCACCATCCGCTTGGAGAATGAGCGCGCGGCGGGTGCGCTCGGCGGTCATCTGCTTCTCCATCGTCACCCGGACGTCCTCGGGCGGATGGATGTTTCGAACCTCAACGCGAGTCACCTTCACTCCCCATCGTTCAGTTGCTTCGTCCAGCACTATTCGCAGCTTGTTATTGATCAAGTCTCGCGAAGAGAAGGTGTGGTCCAGATCGAGATCGCCGATGATCGAACGCATCGACGTGATGGTGAGTTGCATGATCGAGCCCGTCAGGTCCGCTACTTCGTACATCGATTTGATCGGATCGGTGATTTGATAGTAGAGAACCGAGTCGACGTTAACCGTTACGTTATCGCGAGTGATGACCGGCTGGGGCGGAAACTCCAGAAGCTGCTCGCGCAGGTCGAGCGTCGAGAGGCCCGGCCTTACTCCGCTCCAGTACGCCGAGCGCGGTTTATCGAGAAAAGGCAGGATGATGTTGAGCCCGCTGCCAGCCATCTTGTGGAACTTGCCGAGCCGTTCAATGATCATCACCGAAGCCTGCCCGACAACCCGAAACGATTTGAGAGCGGTGATGAGCACCATCAGCGCAATGAACGCGAAAACTAGAAGTCCAAAATCCATCGGTCTTGCTCCTATGAAAAGTTAGATCATTGGCTCAATCTCTGTTGCGGACGCCATGACGGCTCAACGTCTACCCGTCTGACGTAGACCGACGCTCCGTCAACGCGTTCGATCTGAACTTGCTCACCCTCGCGCAGCGGCTCCTCGCCTTCGGCCGGGAACGCCCGCCACGTTGAAGCAAACACGCGAACCGCTCCTTCTTGCATCACCCCTTTTGACGGCTCAACCACCACGCCCATCTTACCCGGCAAGGTATCCATCCCGGTCTTCAGCTCGCGTCCGGGCGAACCCCTCATCAGGAATCGCTCGAAGATGGTGCGTGATGCAACGGTGAGGGCTGTTGATACGACGAGAAAAACCAGGATCTGAAGCGGCAACCCGACGAACCCCGTCAAAGCCAGGAGGGCGGCGACCAGCGCGCCAATCCCGAACCAAAGAAGTACGAATCCCGCGGTGAACATCTCGGCAACGATGAACAGCACGCCGAGTATCAACCAGATGTACCAGATGTCTGACATATCATTCTCAATCGCGGACCCGATCGTAATGACTATTGGAGTCATACGGACGCAAGTCAGAGAACATTGCCATCGGCTCCGCGGGCTGGAACGGAACGCTTGACTAGACCTGTTCGTTACACGGTGGGTTCCACTTTCGTATCAAGTCCGACTCTTCAATTCTCCGCGCCTGCTCATCGGATGCTGCAAGATGAGCGTGTATGTGCGTAGCCCCATTGCGTATCGCGGCCTGCTCCTTCTCGTGTCCAGCCAGCCTCTGGCTCAAGCTTACTGTTTGGCCAATGTAGACTGCCTGCCATTGATTTTTTACAGGATTGATCTTTGCATAAATGTAGTTTCCTGGTTGGTCCCTGAAAGCAGTGTTTATTGGGTAGATCCAATACTTGTATCGCTTGCCTGACTGGCCATCCCATTCGAAAGTTGGTTCACTCATGACTCCCTCACTGTGCCAATTCTAGTATCTTGGTATAGATAATCGCATGTTGCAAAACTCGGCCGACCCGCCAATGTCGGGGAACAGGGATCGATGATTGATGTTCATTCTGTTAAGCGCGCGAAGCACTTCGAACCTGTCCCCCTTTTGCTCAGGTATGATCACTTTCACTAATACGCTTTTTGTCATCTCATCCTTGAAATACTTCCTTACCCATTTGGCTATATCCACGCGAGGTGTGCTTCGCGTGAAGAGCCCACCCTGACTGATCAACCTCACGTTCTCGTCTAATTCGGGGATGATAATATCTAGAGTTTCAGAGGAGGCGCTCTGCAGTTGTTGCTGAGCAATAGTTGCCGACTTTGCCTCGACCCGTTGCCTGGAAAGCGCGAAGACAGCTCTCTCTCCAGTCTGCGCTTTGTGCTCCTTTGCAAATGCGAAGTACAGCGCAACGAACGGTGATTCGGTCCAGTCGAGTAAAGGCGTTACAAGGCCATAATGCTGTCCAAGCGCCCACCAGTCAGTATCCTTGTCAATTCGTCTCGGGTTTTCGCCTCGACGGGCGCGCATTGACAGTTGAAATTGCTCAAGGTGCGTGGCAGGGTTTGGGTCTACCGGTTGGTTCAGACTTCTGATGGTTCTATCCAGTGAGGTCTCTAATCTCCAGGACGATCGGCGCTGACCCCTAAAGATATAGTCACGAGGATTCGGCAATCTGGTGTTTACAAAATCAGAGAAGTCCTTCCAAGAGGGGAGTCTCATATCCTGAACCCCATCTGTAACGGGTGACACCCCGTTCCTTCGTTTGTACGTCATTGCTTGTCCTATTAGCTGCGACTACCCAGGAACGACGCACTCAGATCTCTCTATAGATTCCTTCGCCGAGAACTCATCTACTGCTTAGTACTCTGTGTGATGGTGACCCAAGCCATCGTCGCCTTTGCTTCCTATGATCATCGAGTCCAGGCCTTTGTCTCGAATCTTCGAAAAGGATTATGTTTTGGCGAGCAACAAAATGCAAGTTTGTGTACTCAAGGAATCATCGGTTGCCGCCTAGCCGGGCCTTTGCGGCAGAACCATTTCAAGCTCAGTTTGAGATTGTCTCTCTGAGGGAGAGGAGAGCTGGCGAGTTTGAGCTAGCGAGCGTTAGATAAAGTGCTATTCGTTGTTCGCGGTGGTTGCCCATCCAAAAGCGACTCCGGTCGCGATCGCAAGAAGCAGCTCAATCAGCCCGACTATCGTCGCCGCCCGGCCTTCGATGCGCAGTCGCTTCACGCCTTCCGCCAGCAGCAGAAAGCCGGCGCTCCAAGCCAACAGAGCTTTTTGTGCCTTGGACAAGTCCATGCCAGACATCATATTCACCTCGGGTTGGAGGAGCCCCGCGACCCGCCGCCTTGTTCAGCAAGCCGCTCGGAGACGCGAGCTCCAGTGGCCGTCGCGTACCGGACCGGAGCCGGTCCGCCGTAAAGCGTTATGACCTTCTTTATTGTCTCGTCTTGCGCCGCACGGAACCTGTGAGCCGAACCGCCGTGATTGTAGATCACGAACAGCAGCGCACCTCGCTGGCGCGTATACGCAACGCCTGCCAATGCGCTCACGCTGCTCAAGGTGCCGGTCTTGCCGACGACTGACCCTCGAAACGCGTCGTTGAATCGTTTCTCGAGCGTGCCCGCGTCGACGCCCGCGATGGGGAGAACGTCTTCGACCCCCAGCCCCTTGCTGTCGAGATACGCGATCAGCTTGCGCATCATTGTGATCGTGCCGCGTGGGGAAATCGCGTTCGCGCCGAGTCCCGACGAAGTCGCAAAACGCACTTCGTCTTCTTTGAACCCGACTTCGGTCTTGAGGAATCGCTCGACTGCGTCGGGTCCACCAACCAGATTGCCGATAACGTTGGCCATCCAGTTGTTTGAAAAATCATTCAGCCCTTTCAGCACCCGCAAGAGCGGCAACGAAGTGTGCACCGCCAGCGGCGTCAGCCTGGTTGTATTCACCGATGGGTCCGTGATCGTCTGGCCGCTGATCTTCAGAGACGGCGGTCCGGAAAGCGGCGGAGCCGGAGTCCCGGAATCGCTCACCCGATCTTCCGCCGCGCGGATCGCAAGGAATCGCGTGTAGGAGGATTTGGCTTGCGCGCTCCAGGTTTCAGGAGTCAACACCGCGCGAAAAGCCTTTGCCGAGGCCTCGCGCGAGGTCGAGAAGTTGAAAAAGAACTGGCCCAGAACTACGAGATTCCCGTCGACTTCGCGAATGCCGCTACGATTCATTTTGTCCGCAATCATCATCGCGTTTTCCGAGAAAAACGCCGGGTCGCCGCTGCCTATCATGTACAGTGATCCGTGCAGAATCCCGGTCGCATGATCAAGCGTGCCATCCGTGTACATCGAAGTTCGAAACTTGAAGTCAGGTCCGAGCCTTGATATCGCCGTCAGCGACGTGGCGATCTTGGTGACTGACGCGGGGTTGTAGAGCCGGTCGGCGTTGTGCTCCGCAAGCACTTCACCTTTCAATGTAGTCACAATGAACCCCTGGTTTTCAGCGCTGAACCCAAACGCCGCAAGACTGTCTGTGTAAGCAGCGACCAGCGGATTCAGCGGTGGGGGGTCGAGCGGCGAGGCGTTGGCTAGCCGCGGCCGCGTTGCTTCTTCGGCCGCATGCGCGCCTGCCTCGATTGGAGGCGTAGTGTCGCCTGCTGCCGCGGAAGAACTTGCAACCGCATTACCAGCTCCCGGCTCTGCGGCGTTCGGAGTCTTCTCGGCGGCGCTCAGCGGCTGAGTCCACGATTGGGTCAGAAAGTTGTGGACTCCCACACCGTGTACGCTGGCGGCTACTTGTCGGCGCCAGCGGCCTCGACGTCCGCGGCCACGCGCGTATAGCCGTCCGCCGCGTCTCGACCGGCTCGCTCTCAACTTCGCCGACCGCGATCCGCTGCGGCGCGCGACGGCTCGCCCTGATCTCAATTTGGATTTGGCCTTCGCGCCCTTTTTCTGGGTCCGAGAGGTTGCCTTCTTCCGTTTTGGATTGCCGTTAGCCGGCTCTACGCAGATGAGGGAGAAGGTGAGAACCAAAGCGAGGAATGTTGAAAGGGCCTTGAGCTTAGGGAGTGACACAACCTTCATTGACCTACCATCCTACCCGTTGGTCTGTGCGTCCGATGCGCGTCCTGCTCTCGGCGTTGCAGCGCCCCGATTCTTGTGGATTGGTTGTGATCAGCAGCGATAGGTCTAATCCCAACGACTCGCCAAGGGCACTCGCTACGGTTCACAAACTTTCATGAGCTGGGGGCTGCGACGGTCACGCATCTCGCATCGCAGTAACAATAGCACAGGTTCTAAACCAGGTCTACGATGTCAACAAATATGCAACAATTTTCCGGGAGCGCAGAGTTCGTAGTTCGGCCTTCAGGCGGAAGTTCGTAGGCCGAGTATCTTGGCAATTGAGGTACGAACTTCCGCCTGAAGGCCGAACTACGAACTCTGCGCTCCCAGGGCCCTAACTTACAAACGAACGGAGAATACCTCGCAGCGAGAAGACCTCGCGCGGGTCGACCGTCTCGTTCACGATTCCTGCAACCAGTTCCTGCAAGAACCGGCTGCTGCGAATGCGGCGCGCGACGTAGTCATTCAGCCACGGGCGCGAGAACCAGTTCTCCGCTATGCGATAACCCAGGAACTTCGGCTTCAATTCGCGCTCGATGCGGTGAGGGAACTCGCTCAATCGATTCAGGTCACCAGAAACGAGAGCGTGGTGAGCGACTTCGGCGGCTATCTCGCCAGTCTCCATCGCCTTGCCGATGCCCTCGCCGGTGAATGGAAAGGTCGCGCCTATGGCCTCTCCCAATACCAGAACGTTGCCGGGTCCATGAGGGCTGGTCCCGCTCAAGCCGCACCTCAGCATCGCGCCGCGAATCGGTGAAATCGCTTCGGCGTGACGCATTATGTCAGCAGCCAAGGGGAAGCTGGTTATGAACGACTTGAACACTTCGCGCAGGTTGACGCGCGAGATAGACTGATTTCGGTAGCTCACTCCGCAACCAATGTTGAATTCTCCATCGGCCAGGGGAAATATCCACGCATAGCCGGGTGTTATCGAGCGATCGTAAGAAACCACCAGCCGGTCGAGTGAAACGGTGGAGCGGACGTAGCAGCGAAGCGCAATCCCGCTCGGCCGTTGCTCAGTCACGAGGCCAAGTTTGGAAGGCATCTCAACGTTTGCGCCCGTCGCAAGAAAAACAATCCGGGCGCGCAGCAGCTCAGGAGCTTCATCAAGTAAGAGCTGAAGGGTAGAGTTAGGCTGTACCTCGACGCCCATCACTTTGGCCCGGCAGAAAGCGGCCCCAGACTCAACCGCCTTGTTCACTATCAGCGCGTCTAGATGAACCCGCTTCAACGTCAGGAATTCCCCTGGCACGTCGAAGCAAATTCGAGATGGGCTATAAACAGTGCCAAGCTCGATTCTAAGACTCCGTTTCCGGATGTCTTCGTAGAGGCCGGCGCGCGTCAGGCAACGCACCGAGTCGGCGATCAGGCCATCGCCGCAGACTTTGTCGCGCGGGAAAGAGTCTTTGTCGAGCAGCAGGGTTCGGTGCCCGCGGCGCGCCAGATTAAGCGCGGCCATCGAGCCTGCCGGCCCGGCCCCGACTACGACGACATCCCACTCGACTTCCGCCGCTGCCGCGATCTCCATCTGCTTCAACTTGGCCACTTCTTCGCCCACGTCCACGCTTTTCCTCTGCCGTCAAGCAATCAGATTTGTCACCGCGCCGCTGGTTTCAATGGCGACCGCCAACAACTCACTACGTGCAAGCCTTCTCAATCGTTACGCCTCGTTCAATTGTCGGCGCGGCCTAGCAGACCTTCTGTTCGGCTGGGCATCATTGCTCGACTAAGCTCAAGTATGGTAAGGTAGCGGCCGAAACAAGTCGAGGCGGTAACAAGCAAAAGTTAGAATCGGTGGATCGGCTTCCAGTGGACATTCCTGTTCTCCATCATGATTCCAATCACAGGATCGCGAGCTGATCGTTTCAGGATTGAAGCAGCGATGAGTCGGTTTCTGGTTCTGTTCCTGGCTGGGTTCCTTTTCCCGATGCCGCCTTCATCGCTAGCCGCCGAGGTGGATTCACTTCACTTTCAGGGCGAAGGTTCTACGCTGACTGTGATTCGGGGGCGCGCCGTTTGCCTTGACGCCGCCGGACACGAAATAGGGTCGGTGTTTGGTTGCCCCGAAACAAGCAGCCGGTTCGGGTTCGCGAGTAAGGACGGCAGGCTCTACAGATTCTTGCCGGCCGACACGATGACGCCGCTGTTCACCGACTCTCGAGTCCGTCAGCGCGAGCTTCAGATCACCGCGAGGCTGCACGCCGGGGACCAGCTAGAGATTATCAAAGCGCAATCAGTCAAAGAGGGAAAGCTGTACGACATCTTTTACTACTGTGACGTTTGCAGCATCACGGCGTATACTCCGGGGCTCTGTCCGTGCTGCCGCAACGAACTTGAATTCAGGGAGAAACCGCAGTGATTGCCAATTGCCAATTGCCAATTGCCGAATCAGAAGGCTCTTCGTCAATCTGAAATCGGCAATCGGCAATCGGCAATTCCAAAAGGAGGCGACGGATGCAAGATGATGACAACGTAAAAGAGAAAGGCTCGGGGCTATCGCGACGCACCTTCTTGAAGGCGTCCGGCATCTCGCTGTCGGTCCCGCTCGTGATGGGCTATCGGGTGATCAAAGTGTCCGGGGCCGAGGTCAAGCTCTACGGCCCGGGCAAAGTTCCACTCAAACTGTTAATCAACGGCAAGAGTTACAACGCGCAAGTCGAACCGCGAGTGACGCTTCTCGAAGCTCTGCGCAACGAACTCGATCTGACCGGTGCGAAACGGGTCTGCGACCGCGCGACTTGTGGAGCTTGCACGATGATCGTTGACGGCAAGCCCGTTTACTCCTGCTCGGTGCTCGCAATCGAAGCTCAGGGCAAATCAATCACCACCGTTGAAGGGCTGATGCAGGGCGATACGCTGCATCCAGTTCAGCAAGCCTTCATCGACAACGACGCCCAACAATGTGGTTTCTGCACCCCGGGCTTTGTTGTCGCTTCCAAGGCGTTCCTGGACAAGAACCCGAATCCGACGCCGGAACAAGTCCAAAAGGGACTAGGCGGCAATCTCTGCCGCTGCGGTACCTACATTGGCGTTCGAGCAGCAGTCGCGCAGGTGGCTCAGAAAGGAGGGAAGCGCAATGGCTGAATACAAATGGCCCGATGCTGACAAGCGCACGTTCATCGGCAAACGCATTTCCAGAATAGACGGACCGCAAAAGGTATCCGGACAGGCAAAGTATTCGTTCGACATCAACCGGCCCGGTATGCTCTTTGGCAAAATAGTTCGTTCGCCGTACGCGCACGCGCGAGTAAAGAGTATCGACACAAGCGCGGCTGAAGCGATGCCCGGCGTCAAGGCCATCCACATCGTGGCTCAACCCGGCACGCCGACCGACGAGTTGAAATGGGCAGGCGCTTCGATACTCGCCTTGGCGGCGATTGATGAGCCTACCGCGGAAGACGCGGCGCGCGCGATCAAAATCGAATACGAGGTGCTTCCGCATCTGGTGATCGACACGGATACAAAGACCGCGGGCGAGACGTACACCCGCGTGGCCAACGAGAACAAGGTAGGCGATCCAGACAAAGGCTTCAGCGAAGCTGAGGTCACAGTCGAAGGCACTTATGGCGCGTCGGTGATCACCCACTGCTGCCTCGAACCACACGGGTCCGTGATGCAGTGGGGAGACGACAACAACGTACTCGCTCATCTTTCAACTCAGGCGGTCAGCGGATCTGTAGCTCAGATAGCCCGGCCGCTCGAGATTCCAGCTACTAACGTTCGAGTCCAACAAGATCACATCGGCGGGGGATTCGGCAGCAAGTTTGGTCCCGATGAGTGGGACATCACGGCTGCGCGGCTTTCAAAGAAAGCCGGCGGAAAACCAGTCAAGATGTTCAACGAGCGCGACGCCGAGTTGATGGTTGCCGGATCGCGGCCGTCGGACTACGCCAAGGTGAAGATCGGGCTTAAGAAGGATGGCACGATCACCGCGTGGGAGTCTCAATCGTGGGGCTCCGGCGGGACGGGCGGAGGAGGCTCGCCGCCGATACCGTATATCTTCAACATCCCAAATCAGCGCAAGCAGCACACCAACATCATCAATCACGTCGGAAGCCAACGTGCGTGGCGCGCGCCAAATCACCCGCAGGCGTGTGCGCTGACGATGACCGCGCTCGAAGACGCCGCCGCGGCGATTGGAATGGACCCGTATGACTTCTTCATGAAGAACATCGAGTTGACGGGCCAGCGCGCAAACATCTACGCCGACGAGTTGAAGATTGGGGCCGAGTTGATCGGATGGAAGAAGAACTGGCACGCGCGCGGCGACAAGACTGCGGGTCCGATCAAGCGCGGACTTGGGCTTTCAATTCACACCTGGGGTGGCCAGGGCCATCCGAGCGACTGCGACTTGACGATTCAACCCGACGGCTCTGTGGAGTTGAAGATGGGGACGCAGGATCTGGGCACCGGAACGCGGACGGCTTTGAACATCATCGTCGCCGATACGCTCGGGCTGCCGCTGAACGCCGTGAAGATAACGATCGGAGACAGCCGCTACCCCGCATCCGGAGGTTCGGGTGGAAGCACCACGATCGGCGGCATAAGCGCTTCGTCTCGACGAGCATCGCTTGATGCGCTTGATCAGATCTTCGCCAAGGCCGCTCCTTCGCTCGAAGCTAAGCCGGAGGATCTCGAAGCGGTCGCGGGAGCGATCCGCGTAAAGACCAACCCGAGTAAGTCGGTGACCTGGGCGCAGGCTTGCTCGAAGCTGGCCGCCACACCGATCACCGTTCGCGGCAAGAACCCCGGTCCCGGAAAACTGACCGATCAGGGCGTGGGCGGAGCTCAGATGGCCGACGTGTCGGTCGATATCGAGACGGGTATCGTGCGCATTAACAAGATCGTCGCCGTCCAGGACTGCGGTTTGATCATCGACTTGAAGACAGCCGAGAGTCAGGTCTACGGCGCTCTGATAATGGGAGTTTGCTGGGCGCTCTACGAAGAGAAGATCATGGACGCGAAGACCGGCCGAATGCTGAACCCGAACATGGAGTTCTACAAGCTTGCGGGGATCGGCGACATCGGCGAGTTGGTTGTGCACATGATGACGGGCAAGGGCTACGACGAGCGCGGCGTAATCGGGCTTGGCGAGCCTCCAGCCGTTTCCCCGGGGGCGGTGATCTCGAACGCCGTCGCCAACGCAATCGGAGTGCGAGTGCCTACTTTGCCACTCACGCCAGATCGAGTGCTTGAAGCGCTCGAAAAGAAGGGAGGCAGCAATGCGAGGATTTGAGTACGCAAACCCTACGACCAAAGAGCAGGCTGTCGCGCTGCTGGGCGGCAGTTGGGCCGATGCTGAAGTGCTTGCAGGCGGCACCGATTTGCTGTCGTTGATGAAGGACGACGTCGTGCATCCAAAACGGCTCGTCAACATCAAGGACATCGCAGAACTGCGCGGGATCAAGTCGTCAAAAGCCGGACTTCGAATCGGCGCAACCGTGACGATCCAGGAGTTGCTCGACAACCCCCAGATCGCGAAAGACTATCCGGCGCTTGTCGACGCCGCCGAAGGGATCACCAGCCCTCAGATCCGCAGTGTGGGAACAGTCGGCGGCGATCTCTGCCAGCGGCCGCGCTGCTGGTACTATCGGGCAGGCTTCGGTCTGTTGGCCAAAGACTCGAGCGGCGAACCGCTGGTCCCTTCCGGCGACAACCGCTACCACGCGATACTCGGCAACACCGGGCCTGCTTACTTCGTAAACCCGTCGAGCCTTGCGCCGGCGCTGATCGCCTATGGGGCTACCGTTCGGATTCACGGGGCTAAGGGCTCGCGAGAAGTCTTAGCCGAGAAGTTCTTTCTAGCTCCGCAGAGCGACAGCGCTCGAGAATACGACTTGAGGCCGGGCGAAATCGTAACCGAGATAGTTGTGCCTGCGCCCGGTGGCGCGAAGAGCGCGACCTACGAGGTTCGACAAAAGGAGGCGCTCGACTGGCCGCTTGCGGCGGCGTCGGTCGCGCTGAAGATGTCGGGCGGGAAAGTCACCTCAGCGCGCATTGTGCTCGGTCACGTTGCTCCGACCCCGTGGCGCTCGACCGCGGCGGAGGCAGCGTTGACCGGCAAAGCAATAAACGAGGACATCGCGAAGGCCGCCGGAGAGGCAGCGGTATCAGGTGCAAAGAGCCTCGGCCGCAACGCCTACAAGATTCAACTCGCGCGAGTGGCGGTGAAGCGGGCGATACTCGAGGCCGCTCGAGGAGGTGCACGATGATTGTCAACGAGGCCGAACGTTTCGATATCAATCACCCCCAACTGTGCGAGTGCTTGCGATGGAAGGGAATGTTCATCGGCGTGGAACACGATCCGTCAGTGCCGCCTTCAAACGACGGCCACTTCTGGTGCGTTTACACACAGACCTGCATCGGGCCTGATGGCCAACTCGCCGAACCGGGCGATTGTTCGTCGAAGGACCGAGCCTGTTACGGGAAAGGTCGTGTGTGATAACATCGAGGCACTTACCGTTCTTTGCGGTTCTTAGCGTCTTTGCGCGAAGCCTTAGGTTTCGCGCAAAGAACGCAAAGACTCGCAAGGAGCGCGACGAAAGCTCGGAAGGAGAATCAACGATGCGAAGAATGATGTTTATGGCCGCTTTGACCCTGACAGTACTGACCCTCGGATCAATCGGCAACGCCCAGAGCATTTCGGGCGACTATATTGAAACCCGCAGCGCGGACGTTTGGACAGGGCCCTGCGTTGCGAACGGCGAGATGAACCTTGTTGGCGATCAGGCGATTCTGGCGTGGCGAGTCACCAAGGGCGAGTGGAAGGGTGTTTCGCTCGACGGACTCAGCGTGGTTGCCGTCGTTAAGGCGAACGCGACGCTCGGCGATCAATACAACAATCCTTATCCGGCAAAGGCGGTCATGATCGTCGACGAAAAAGCGTGCGGCGATCAGCAGAAGGCCCTGGTCGAGTTTGCTCAATCGATGGCCGGGGAGCTTTTGAAGAACGTCGTGCGAGTTGAGATCGCGCCGATCAACGTGGAAGTCAGCGGCGCAGGCGGGCATTATGCCACGACGATGGTGCGGGCCGGCAAGTTTGCCGGTATCCAGACGCGCGCAATCAACGGCAAGGATCACCTGTGCGGCAACGAAGACATCTTCTACCAGCCGCTTGCTGAGATGACTCACTCGATGCCGGCGGTGGCGGAGCTCGATCAGTTCCAGGGATCGGGGCTGGATGTCTCGTGGACGGTTCACGGTAAGCGCAGCGCTTTTGTGGGCACGTTCGCGCGGTAGAGATTGCGCTTAGGACGGATCTCTTTCTTGGCCACAAGGGCACAAAGACCACAAGAGGTTCTTGGTGGGCTTTGTGCCTTTGCGATTATTCGACCGGAGACAGTTTGGATGCCTCGGAGATTCTTTGGGCTGATACTTTGCTTACTAACGCTCTCGATATCAGCTCTCGGCCAGAGCAACAAGCTTGAAGCGATTGGCGCGATCGCGGATCCAGGCGCTTCCGACGCGCTGAGAAAGGTGCTGGATCCGAAGGGCTCTCGAATAATAATTGGCGACGGGCCCTATTGCGACATCTGGTTGCGAACCGGGATGCCGGCAGGGAAGTCGGACGCGCTGGGTGCTGTGTACACAACATTGGGAGAATCAGTGCTTGTCGGCGTTATCAGCTTTGCCAGAGCTACTACTGACTTCCGCGGGCAGGCCGTCAAGCCGGGAACTTACACGCTGCGATACGCAGTGCATCCTGCGGACGGCAATCACCTTGGAATCTCACCGATTCGCGATTTCCTGGCGCTGGTCCCGATCGCGATGGATCAGAACCCGGATGCGCAGCCGAAGTTTGAAGAGCTCATGAAGATGAGCGCCAAAGTAGCCGGAACGAATCATCCGGCGGTGATCAGCCTGGTTCAAGCGGAAGGCGCCGGCTCGGCTCCCAAGCTAGATCAAGAAGGCAGTCACGTTATTTTTTCCGCAAAGATAAGGACGCAGTCGGGAGGTGACCTACCGATCGCGTTCATTGTGAAAGGCATCGCGGAACAGTAGGTGTTCGTAGTTCGGCCTTCAGGCGGAAGTTCGTAACCGGGATAGTGGAGCAATTCGATTCTTACGAACTTCCGCCTGAAGGCCGAACTACAAACAGAATGAGGGCCGATGAACCGAACCTCAGCAGTAAAGCTCGCAGTTATTGGTGTGCTGGCAGTATTCACGCCGGCATTAGTACGAGCGAACGACTCCAACGCCGCGTCCTCAAGCTTCGAAATCAAGATGCCGCTCGGCATTCCCATCGATCTGTGGACCTACTTTGTTCCAAATGACAATCCGCTTACCGCCGCGAAGGTTGAGCTCGGGCGGAAGCTTTTCTTTGATGCCCGCCTCTCCGCTGACGGCAAGGTTAGCTGCGCCTCGTGTCACGACCCCAAGCGTGCATTCACAGATGGAAGAAGAGTAGCAGAAGGAATCGATGGCAGACTCGGTACCAGAAACTCACCGACCCTGCTCAACTCGATGTTCAGTACCGGTCAGTTCTGGGACGGCCGCGCTGAAACATTGGAGGAGCAGGCCAGGATGCCGCTCACGAACAAGGACGAGATGGGCAACCGGTCTCTCGACGACGCCCTTTCGAAGATCGCGGTGGTTCCGGAGTACGTTAGAGGATTCCAGCAGGTCTTCGGCGGACCTGTGACGATAGACGGCTTTGCCAAGGCGGTTGCGGCCTTCGAGCGAACTCTCGTCTCCGGCGACTCACCTCTTGATCGGTATCTCGCGGGCGACCTGAATGCGCTCAGCGAGTCGGCTCGTAACGGGCTGATCCTGTTTCGAACCAAGGCGCGATGCGGTGTTTGCCATGTGTTCAATCAGAACTTCGCGGCGTTTGCGACGTTTCCGTTCTTCACGGATGGAAACTATCGCAACACGGGAGTAGCAGTGAACCTCATCGGCTTTAACGCGCTGGCTCGGCGAGCAATGGCTGCCGCGCGCGATGAATCCGGCGAAGCGCTCGCGGCTTTGTCAAAGCACGAGCGAGCCGGCGAGTTGGGCCGATTCGTGACGACAGGGAACACTCTGGATGTTGGCGCCTTTCGGACACCCTCACTTCGCAACGTCGAACTGACCGCGCCTTACTTTCACGACGGAAGCGCGGCAACGCTCGATGACGTTGTTCGGTTTTATGTTAAAGGCGGCAATGAGAATCCGAATCGCGACTGGCAACTCGAGCCCGTTGCTCTGGCTGAAAACGAACAACGCGACCTTGTTGCATTCCTTAAGGCCCTGACCAGCGACGACGCTCGCCGGATGTCCGAGGCCCACTGAACCTATCTTGGCGTCTTTGCGTTCCTTTGCGCCTTTGCGCGAGCCTGTCTTCGGCGAAGAACGCGATGTCTTGCGTCAGCCCTTCAGCAAGGCCCGCAGGCGAGGCTCCAGGGCAGCCCGAAGCTCATCGTCGGAGAGCGCGTATTCGAAAACAGTCTTCAAGTAATTCACCGGGTCGCCGATTGTGAGCCATTCGCCGTCGACCACCGACTCCGTCACCACTCGTCCGCCACGCCGTACGTATTCGCGAACAGCGTCCGTCAGCCACAGCTCATTGGCCTTGCCCTGAGGAATCTCGGTCAGAATGTGAATGATTGAGTCTGAGAGCAGAAACCTGCCGAACATCGCCAGGTTCGAGCGGGCCTCTTCCCGCGAAGGCTTCTCGACTACATCCTGCAGTTCTCCGTCGGCGCTGCCGTCTTTGATCTGCGCGATACCGTAGCGCACCACGTCTTCCCAGGGCACTTCTTGCGTCCCCACAACGAGCGCGCCGGTTCGCTGGTGCTTCTCGATTAATTTGCGCGCGAAGGGAGTCCTGGATTTGATCAGGTCGTCACCGTAAGCGTAAATGAAGCCTTGATCTTTGGGGATGTGTTTTCGCGCGACGATAAGCGGTGTACCGTTGCCGTAAGGTCCCGTCTGCGATTCCATCACTATCTCGATGTCTGAGAGCTTATCAAGAAACTCATCGAGCGCTGTGTACGTGCCACGCGGAGGCGCGGTCGAGGGATCGTAAGTCCGGCGCAATGGCTCCGGGTTCTCTCCGGTGATGAGGACGATCCGTTTGATTCCTGAATCGATGAACTCTTCGATGATGAGATGTATAGCGGGCTTATTGATGATCGGCAGGAGTTCCTTCGGGTAGCCCAGTGTGACCGGAAGCATTCGCGTTCCTGATCCCGCTGCCGCGATCACACCCGTTTCAACTTTCATTCAGTCACCGCTCCCGTTGAGGGCTTCATGCTACGTTTAACCAAAAATAGCACGCGTAACTTTCTGGTAACAAGCTAGCGTTTCGAGGTCTTCATCATCACGAACGCATCGAGTGAATTGTTGTAGTAGCCTTCAAACCGATCGAATACAAAATACCCATGCTTGTCGTAGAAGCCCTTCGCGCCCGCGTCATCGACCGGCGTTTCGAGGTAGATCGCTTCAACTCCCTGGCTCCACAGCCACTGCTCAATCTCAGCAAGCAAACAGCTACCGACGTGCTGACGCTGCCGATGCGGAATCACATCGATGGTGATGATGTGCCCCAGCTTGCGAGGCTCGGTGCAGCCCACCACAAAGCCGACGATTTCATTTGCTTCTTCGGACACGAGGGTTCGGCACTTGCGCGAGCGCACGTAATACTGAAGCTCGAGCCGCGAATAAGCGATGTCCTCGCTGAACGCAGCGTGGTCGATTCCATAGAGCTGCTCGAAGTCGGCTGGTTTGTACTCGCGAATCTGAGCGGTCATAGTGCAGGACGTGACTCTAATGAATGAAGTTCAGAAGCCAGCAACGCGTCAATACAGAGCCCGATACGCGCCGCCGTCTACCTGGATCACAGTGCCCGTCAAATAGCTTGCTCGCTCCGAGCAGAGAAACGCTACGACTGCAGCGAATTCTCTTGGATCGCCAATTCGCTTCATCGGCGTTGACGCGGCCCAGCGGGCATAGACGTCCTCGACGCTCAGGCCGTCGTTCCTCGCGATCGACGACGAGAGGCTCTTCAATCGTTCGGTCAGGTGATATCCCGGACACACTGTGTTCACGGTTATGCCGTCCGCGGCGATCTGTTGAGACAGGCTCTTCATAAACCCCAACACGCCAGCACGAGCGGTGTTGGAAAGGATCAGGTTCTCAACCGGCTGCTTGGCGGCAATCGAAGTGATCGCGACGATTCGGCCCCATCCTCGCTCGCGCATATGAGGGACGACCTCGCGGCAGAGGTTGATCGTGCTGATGAGGTTCAGCTCGACGGCTTCGCGATAGTGCTGCGCGTTGAAGTCATCGAAGAACCCCGCAGGCGGACCGCCCGCATTAGCGACGAGGATGTCGACGCTTCCAAACTTGTTTCTTGTTTCGGAGACCAGTCGCCGAACGTCATCTTCGTTGGTCACGTCGCCGCCGATCGCAAAGACATCAGCGCCTGTCGCCGATTGAATCTCGGCGGCCGCGTTTTGCAACTGCTCTTCGCTGCGAGCATTTATTGCGACGCATGCACCTTCCGCCGCAAGTTCCATAGCGGTAGCTTTGCCCAGCCCGCTCGACGCCGCCGCGACTATCGCCACCTTGCCTGAAAGGCCAAAATCCATCGTGCTCCTCAAGTCACTTTGTTGAGCGTCTAGGATAGCGGAAAGATGGCTTGTTGTTTAGGCGAGGATGTGTGCCGGACCCGAGGCGGCAGGAATGACGGAAACACAGACTGAAGTCTATGCTACCCGACCGTGCTACCCGACAATGCTCATCAACGTCTCAAGCGGCCTTTGATGGAATGTTCGCGGCGCGTTCTCAAGCACCTCTTCCAGCGTAGTAGCTCCACGAAGCGCCTTCACCATCCCGTCCTCTTGCATTGTGCAGAGGTTGCAGGACTCCAGACTCATTTGTCTGATCTCTTGCATCGTGCGCTTTTGCAGAATCGCGTCACGTATGGCCACGTTAGGAACCAGCAACTCGTAGATCCCAAGCCGTCCGCGATAGCCGGTGAAGTTGCACGCCGAACATCCCTTGCCTCGCCACAAAGTGAACTGGTTGAGTTCATCCCGCTTCAATCCGAAACGCCGAAGCACGCGGTCTTCGGGCGCGTACCTCATCTGGCAGTTCGAACAAACCTTGCGCACGAGCCGCTGAGCCAGCACCGCTCCGATCGTGGATGCGATCAGCGAGGTCTCGATCTCCATGTTGATCAACCGGACCAGCGCGCCGACAGAGTCTTCGGTGTGAAATGTCGCAAACACCTTGTGTCCTGTGAGCGCGGACTGCACGGCGATGTCGGCAGAGAATCTATCGCGAATCTCGCCGATGACGATGATATCCGGATCCTGTCGCACTATCGACTTGAGGGTTTCGTTGAAGCCCAATCCGATCTTCTCGTTTATCGAGCACTGCGAGATTCCATCGATGACGTACTCGACCGGGTCCTCGCAGGTGATGATCTTGACCGACGGATCGTTGCAGTAGTCGATCGAGCTATAAAGCGTCGTCGTCTTGCCGGAGCCCGTTGGACCGGTGATCAGGGTGATGCCCGACGGCGCCGCCAGCACGTCTTCGCTGTACAGGCGAAGAATGTTTGGCGCGAAGCCGAGTTCTTGAAGACCGATGAGCGAAGCCTTGTTCAATATCCTGAGCACAACGTTCTCGCCAAACACGGTCGCGTAAAAAGACGCGCGAATGTCGATCTCCTGGTTGTCGGTCTTGATGAAAATTCGGCCGTCTTGATGCTTGCGGCGTTCGGCCACGTCGGCATCGGCGAGGATTTTTATGCGCGAGATGATCCGTGGAGTGTAATCGCGCGGAAAGTCCAGCTTGTGAACCAGGACTCCGTCGATGCGGTACCGGATGCGCAGCTTGTTGGCCATCGGCTCGAGGTGAACGTCGGACGCGCCTTCTTCGATCGCCGACCTTATCAACTGATCGACCATCTGAACGACGCGGTCTTCGCCTGTTTGAGCCTGTGCTTCGAGGGTGTGGTACTTGACCTTTTGATAGTCGGAGATTCCCGCGTCTTTGCTTTGGAGGAGCGCGTCAACCAGATCGAGTTTTTGACTGATCGTCGCGCTGGTTGCCAGTGCCAGCCGCACGCGGCAGGTGAACAGCCGTTCGATCTCCTCGATGAAATGCGTCATCGTCGGATCGGCGACCAGCAGGTGCAACTCGCCTGCCTGAAGCTTGATCGGGAGTGCCACCTGGCGGCGAAGGTACTTGAGCGAGACCTTTCGCACAAGCTCGAAGTCGATTTCGGTGATGTCCGGATCAAGAAGCGGAAGATGGAACTTTTCCGCGAGCGCCTCAACAACGTGGCGCTCCTCGATCAGTCCCATCTCGACGAGCGTTTCACCGATGCGCTTCGACCTGGGGGCCGACTTTCGTTGAATCTCGCGGGCGGCACGCACGTCGTGGTCGGTGACCAGGCGCCCGCTGATGAGAATGTCGCTGATGCTGAGCCGGTTGCGATGGCGTAGCACAAATTCGTCGAGGCGGGGCCGGCTTATCACGTTCATGTCGAGCAGAACGTCGCCGATCGTTGTCTGGCCGCCGAGTTGGTCCGCGAGATCTCGCGCTTTGGAAAGCTGGTCCGGCGTGAGCAGCCCTTCGTTGATGAGAGCGCTTTGGGTCACCTCGTCCAACGTGAATTGGAGCATCCTGCCTCCGGAGGCCTTTGCGCCGGCGACGCTTAGCACCCGCCAGTGCCGGCTCAGATCGAATAATATTAATAGACCCTATGATCGGGAGCGGAGGCGGGGCAGTCTGGATTCGAGAGATTGTGCACTGAAATCTCGCGTCCATCATTGAAGTAACAGCGCTGAGATGATAAATCATGGGTACGCGGAAATCACTAGTAATCTTTGAGGGTGGATTGATGTCCGACAAACTTCAGTTTGTCGCCGGGTCGCTGAAGCACCTGATCCGGAATCTGCGACAAGCTGGAGGTTGTCGCACGGCTATTGCCTTTACGCTGTGCCTGAGTTGCCTTGGACTCGCTATGCAAAGGAACGAGCGACCACGCGCGCGAGACATCGGAATTACGATCGGCGTGATTCCGCCCGGACCGCTTAACGGGATCACCGACGTGGCCGGAGTTCGGGTTGGCCACACGACGATCGTTCGAGGAGACAACATCCGCACCGGTGTGACCGCAATCCTGGCTCACACCGGAAACCTGTTTCGCGAGAAAGTCCCGGGCGCCGTATTCATCGGCAACGCGTTCGGTAAACTGGCGGGCTCGACTCAAGTAAACGAGCTCGGTGAAATCGAAACGCCCATCGTGCTCACTTCGACGCTGAGTGTGCCGCGTGCGGCCGACGCGGTGTTGGATTATGTGCTCGCGCAGCCAGGCAACGAAGATGTTCAGTCCGTCAATCCACTCGTCGGCGAGACGAACGACGGCTACTTGAATGATATTCGGGGCCGGCACGTAACTCGTGATGACGTGTTGGACGCCATCAAGAACGCGAAGGGCGGCGCAGTTGAAGAAGGGGCGGTCGGCGCGGGTACGGGCACGGTGGCTTTTGGCTTCAAGGGAGGAATCGGCACTTCGTCGCGAAGGCTCCCGCCAGCATTGGGCGGCTACACGGTGGGGGTGCTCGTCCAGACGAATTTTGGCGGCGTGCTGGCAATTGCGGGGGCGCCGGTAGGTCAGGAGCTGGGCCGCTACTATCTGAAGCAGGATCTCGATCGGGACAAGGAGAACAAGGCGCCGGCGAAACCCAACGGCGCGAGTTCGGCCGGCGTTGATAATGCCGATGGCTCGGTGATTATCGTCATCGCGACGGATGCACCTGTTGATGCCCGCAATCTTAGAAGAATGGCCGCGCGTTCGATGATGGGGTTGGCTCGAACCGGGTCGGCTGCGAGCAACGGTAGTGGTGATTATGCGATCGCGTTTTCGACTGCGGTTGATCTGAGAATTCGCGCGAGAGCCGCATCCGAGAACACTTACACGCCGCGCGACGCAAAGCTGATTTCGAACGACGCGATGTCGCCGCTTTTCCTGGCGGTGATCGAATCGACCGAAGAAGCAGTGTACAATTCGCTCTTTCGAGCCGCGACGACAACCGGTCGCGGGCGCACCGTTGAAGGTCTGCCGATCGACCGTACGATTGAGATTCTGCGCAAGCACGGCGCGATAGGCAAGTGAATAGCAGGAGGCTAATCAGACTATGAGTACATCAGCTTCTCAACTGCAGACGGGGGTTGAAGTCGGCCAGCTTGCGCCTGACTTCGAAGTGAAGGACAGCAACAACAATACCTGGCGCCTATCAGATCATCGCGGCAAAGTTGTTGCGCTCGTCTTTTACCCGAGGGACGAAACGCCAGTCTGCACGAAACAGATGTGCAGCATTCGAGACCGCTGGGCAGACTACCAAACAACCGGGGCCGAGGTAGTAGGCGTGTCAGTCGGCTCGGTTGAATCACACAAGAAGTTTGTCGAGCACCACGGGTTGCCTCAGCGATTGCTCGCGGACGAGCGTGGCGAGGTGATCAGGCTTTACAACGTCAGGTCTCTGTTTGGCGGCGCGCAACGAGCGGTCATAGTAATCGATCCGAAAGGAGTGATTCGGTACCGCAGATCGGTGATCCCTGTCTTTCGCCCAGGTGATGACGAAGTTATCGACGCGATCCGCAACGCTGCGAGCTAACAGGAATCAGCAGAAGCGTTGATCGAACACAGAGCGCATTCGCACTGACCTGTGACGATCAGCAGCAGGGTCCGTATGATGACTCTGCGCCGCTTGCGGACAGGCCGAATCTTGGAACTGGCCGCCGCCGCGTTTTCTTCCACTCGTGTTGTTGAACTAGCCATCGCTTGCCTCTCGTCTAAATACGGGCTCACGAGCGCATCTGGTTTTCAAACTCCGAGAAGATTCGCAAGCTCGGTAAGGGTCCGAACCTCGTGCGTTGGAAGTGGTCCGTCCGGTTCGATGGCGCTGCCCTTGCGGTTTACCCACACAACCGGAATACCAAGCTTGCTCGTTGGAACTACGTCGTGAAAGTAGCTCTGAGCTGCGTGAACCAGACGCTTCTCGCCTGCGCGGACCAGTGCTTCTTTGAAATGTGCAAGAGCTGGCTTGTAGGACTTGACCTGCTGGGCGGTCACGATCAAATCAAAGTCCACGGTGAAGTGTCTTCGCGTGCTAGCCAGAAGATCATCGTCAATGTTGGAGAGAATCCCAAGTTGATAGCGGCGCGCCAGTCTCTCGAGCGCGGGATTCGTATCGGGGATTGGTCGCCACTCCGGAAGGCTCGCGGCGAGGAAGCCCGCGCGTTCCGGCGGCAGGTCCCAGCCGAGTGTCGCTGCCACGCGACGCGCGGTCTGAGCGAGCACCTGCCTGTAAGAGACATAAGGCGCAGATTCTACTTCGGGCTCTTCAGCGGCGTACGACTCGATGATTTGATTTTCTCGAAGCTCGACCGCATCCTTCGCGGCTTCTGATTGAAACGCGCTGATGATGCCGGCTTCCCAGTCGATCAGCGTGCCGTAGCAGTCGAACGTGATGATGTCGAATGGCTCCGCCACTGCTCCTTCTCCTTTTCCATTAGCCCATGCGTTTACGCCTGGGACGACAGCGCAGTGGGAGGCCCGCGCTATCCGAGTTCGTCTTCGGAGTAGATCGTCGATGTAATCGCAGACTGGTATTCAAATAATTCGGATGCGTCGAAGAATCGGGCGACCTCTGTGCCGGCCGTCTCGATCGAGTCGGATGCGTGAACCAGGTTAGCCTGAATGCTCATCGCCCAGTCTCCCCGAATCGTTCCCGGCGCGGCTTCACGCGACTTGGTTATTCCGCAGAGGCCGCGAACAGTCTCTACGCAATCCAACCCCTCCAGACATATTGCGATTACCGGGGTCAACTGCATGAAGCGCCTGATCCCGCCGAAAAAAGGCTTGTCCGCTAGATGGCTGTAGTGCTCGTTCAAGAGCCCGTCAGTAAGCTTCAAGAATTTTATGCCGACAAGCTTCAGCCCTTTTTCTTCGAAGCGCGTGATTATATTGCCTATGAGTCCCCGTTGAATCGCGTCGGGCTTGATTAAGATCAAAGTCCTCTCCATATTGTCTCCTTATCGTCGGATTCAAGAACTGAGAATCATAGCGGAGACGTTGCGGCGTCGACAAGCAACAGTCACTTTGACGACGAGAGGGGGGCAACAACCCCCGACCTTCGTCTATAATGACGCGATGAGCGAACGAATCAGCGAAGCAGAGTTTCAACAACACGCAGAGCAAGCGATAGCCGAGTTGGAGCGAGCATTCGGTAAACTTGCCGAAGAACGTGACATCGACGTGCAACTCGAAGGCGGCGTGCTCAGCGTCACCTTCGAAGAGGGCGAACCGGGCAGGTTCATCGTAAGTCCTAACTCGTCAGTGCGCCAGGTGTGGGTTTCGGCGCGCGTGTCGAGTTCTAAGTTCGATTGGTCAGAGGAAGCACATGACTTCGTGTTTGCGGCGACCGGCGAGACTTTGATGCAGGCGATGACAAGGCTAACTCAGGAGCAACTCGGCGACAGTAGTCTCGCCATGTAATGCAAGCTAAGCGGACCAACACAACCAACGTGACACTGAAAAACATCGAGACTCCTATTGGACTGGACGCAAAAGAGGCCGAGCGCGTCTTGACAGACGTCGGCGGTGAGACAGACCTAGGCAAGCGCATAGACCGGGTTTCTGGGCTTTTGCTTGGCCGTCCGTACGTCGAAGGCTCGCTCGGTGGTGGGGCCGGGTCGCCCGAAGAACTCCGGGTCTCTCTGAGTGCATTTGACTGTGTCACCTTTATTGAAGGCGTGCTGGCCCTGGCGCTCGCGCGGACGATCGATGAGTTTATCGACGCGATTCGCCGGATTCGCTACGAAGCGGGCGAGATCGATTGGTTTCGTCGCAATCATTACATGGTGGACTGGGCGCGGAACAATGAGGATTATGGATTCGTCAAGAACCTGACGCTCGGTCCGCACACACGCGAAAAAACCTGCACGCGCAGCTTGATCGCAGGGCTGCCGGAGAAGAAGACGACGTTCCGCTACTTTCCAGCTCAAAGACTCGCGGATGTCGCCGGACTATTCGAAATTGGCGATCTGATATTGTTTGTTTCGACCAGGGAAGCGCTCGATGTGTTTCATACCGGATTGTTGATCGAGTGCGAGGGGCGCTGGCTCATGCGACATGCGACACGAACCGCCGGCGCGGTGATTGAACAAGAACTTGTCGAGTTTGTGAGCCGAAACGAAATGGCGGGATTCGTATTGTTGAGACCTCTATGCCGACCATAACCGCAGTCCTGACCTACGATGAAGGACACGAGTCGCGAGGGCTGGCGGAGTCGTTAGCTGCGAACCCACTTGTGACGCGACTCGCGCTGATCAACCGCGAGCCCGCCGAACCGTCCGGGCTCTCGATGCTTGCTCAGAACAAGGCTCGAGTAGTTCAGACTGATTTCTTCAGCGGGGCAGCCATTAATCAACTGTTCGATGAGAACACGACTGACTATTTGTTGTTATGCCTCCCCGGTGAGCAGGTTGAACTCGGACAGCGGGCGATCGAACGATTGGTTTCGACAGCAGAAGATTCGGGTGCGG
The DNA here is from genome assembly GCA_964548075.1 of uncultured Clostridia bacterium. Taxonomy (GTDB): domain Bacteria; phylum Acidobacteriota; class Blastocatellia; order UBA7656; family UBA7656; genus Onstottus_A. The sequence goes on from CAZJQQ010000009.1 coordinate 161,065, forward strand.
GTTTGACCTACTCAGATTTCAGGGATGATGTTGGCAGTCAGACGACTGACCATCCGTTGATCGATTATCAAGTTGGGAGCATTCGCGATAGCTTCGACTTTGGCTCGATGATCCTCATTTCGAAACGCGCGGCCGACCTCGCAATACGCAATCACGGGCGAGTTGATGGACAGCGGCGATGGGCAGGTCTCTACGAGCTGAGACTGAAGCTGGCGACTGATTCCACACCACTCCGCATACCGGAACCCCTCTACACGCGCATTCCGGCGGATCGGCGAGCGAGCGGCGAGCGCCAGTTTGATTATGTCGATCCGCGTCAGCGTGAGTATCAACTCGAGATGGAGAAAGTCGCCGCCGAGCATCTGAAAGGGATCGGGGCGTATCTGGCGCCCGAGTTCCGAACTCTCCCGGAAAGCGACCAGGACTTTCCAGTTCGAGCGAGCATAGTGATTCCGGTTCGCAATCGCGAGCGCACCATCAAAGACGCGGTGAATAGCGCGCTGTCGCAGCGAGCAGAATTCGAGTTCAACGTGATCGTCGTCAACAATCACTCGACCGACCGCACGACTGAGATCCTGCGAGAGATTGCCTCACAAGACAGTCGATTGCTTCATCTCAAGCCAACGCGAAGTGACCTCGGGATAGGCGGCTGCTGGAACGAAGCGATCTACTCTTCGGTTTGCGGCGAGTATGCAGTCCAGCTTGACTCGGATGATCTTTACTCAGACGAGCATACGCTCGAGACAATCGTTGGAAAGTTCGGCGAAGGTCCGTACGCGATGGTCATCGGGTCATATAAGATCGTCAACTTTGATCTTCAAGAGATACCGCCCGGGTTGATCGACCATCGCGAGTGGACGCGCGAGAACGGCCGCAACAACGCATTGAGGATCAACGGGCTCGGAGCGCCGCGGGCCTTTCATGTTCCGGTGCTTCGGCAAATCGGGTTCCCGAATGCGAGCTATGGCGAAGACTACGCGGTCGCCTTGCGTATCAGCCGTGACTACGAAATTGGTCGGATTTATGAGCCGATCTACTACGCGCGGCGTTGGGAAGGGAACTCAGATGCGGCGCTTCCGCTTGCGACCGCGAACCGCTACGACGTCTACAAGGACCATCTGCGGACCGTCGAGATACTCGCGAGAAAGAGGATCAACCAGCGATGAACTGGGACGAGAAGATAATCAGCCGGCGAGAGCTGCGCGCTTATCAAGAGGACGAGACCGATCAAAGTCTCGAAGCCCGGATCGCAGCGCTGATCGATCACCAAACCGGCACTTGGCCGCTGCTTCGCGCTGGCTGCGATGCGTTCGCCCAGATCGAAACGAAGCGCGTTCGGGTCGAGGAGTCCGAAGTAGTCATTCAACACAACTCTCGACGGATTCGCAGCACCGCTGCCTCTGTAGACAAAGCATCCGTCGAAAATCGCCGCTGCTTTCTGTGCCCCGACAACCTTCCGCAGGAAGAGAAGGGAATCGCTTACGGCGACGATCTGATCATCCTGTGCAATCCGTTTCCGGTGCTGGATCGGCATCTTTCAATCGTTCATCGAGAACACGTGCCTCAGCAGATCGAGGGAAATGTCGATGTACTGTTGTCTCTCGCGCACGATCTTGGATCGAGCTGCTTCGTGTTGTACAACGGGCCGGAATGCGGCGCGTCGGCGCCTGATCATCTGCACTTTCAAGCTTGCTCGCGCGAACTCCTGCCGATCGAAGAGAACCTCTACGAAGACGAACCGGTGATGGTTGAGGACTGCAACTATTGCGAAGAGACCGCGCGGAACAGCTTCGAGCTGTTTACGCTTGGCGGTTGTGGCCGAAGCGTCGTCGTCTTTCGCGGAGGGAATCGCGATGAAGTAACGCATTGGGTGTATGAAGTTATCAGGGAGCTGGCGCTGCAGGCTGACAAAACCGAGCCGTTGATCAACATTATCTGCACATACGATCCGAAGGTCTGGACGGTGTATCTGTTTCCGCGCGCGAAGCATCGGCCCGCGAGCTTTTATGCCGAAGGGGAACAGCGGCTCGTGGTCAGCCCCGGCGCGATCGACATGGCCGGCGTGGTGGTCGTTCCCGAGCGCGAGCACTTCGACAAAATCGACGGCGAGTGCGTGGCGGCAATATTCACGGAAGTGAGCATGAACGGCGAGATCGTCAACGATCTGGTTGACGGGATTTGTTCATCGCCCGAACCGGAGGAGGTGGGCTGGTGAACATCGATCGAGAACCAACAATCCGCGTCGGTCTCCTCACCAGCGTAGGCGACCTGAAGTTTGCGCTTGCTGGCCGCTTCGTGACCGGCGATGGTAAACCGGCGATTGAAGGTGGTTACGCCGCCTCTGCGGAGAACGGGGCTGTGGAACTTGACGGCGTTGCCGGTTCGCCGGAGATCACGCTCTCCCCTGTAGATTTTGATTCGGGCCGCTTCACCGTCCACGGAGTTAAGATCGGGATCGACTTTCACTGGGAACGCGAAGAGTCGCAACAGTTTCAGGGCGCGTTGAAACTCGTAGCGGACGGCGATTCGTTAACGCTGATCAACGAGCTTCCGCTCGAGTCGTATCTCGTCAGCGTAATCTCTTCCGAGATGAGCGCTTCGTGTCCGGCTGAACTTCTGCGAGCGCACGCGGTAGTTTCGCGAAGCTGGCTCCTGGCGCAGTTGAAGCGCGCATCGAGCAATTCAACACAGGCGAGCTCGCGGAGCGAACGCTCCGGGGATGAGCTGATCCGCTGGTACGGCCGCGAAAATCATTTTGGCTTTGATGTGTGCGCCGACGATCACTGCCAGAGATATCAGGGCATCGGAAAGGCGTTCTCTCAGGCTGCCTTTGAGGCAGTCCGCGACACACGAGGAAAGGTTCTTGTCTATGACGATGAGATATGTGACGCGCGGTATTCGAAAAGCTGCGGCGGAATGACCGAGGCTTATCGAGCGGCCTGGGAAGACAAGGATGTGCCGTATCTTACTTCGGTGTATGACGTGCCGGGCAGCGAACCATCCGGCTACCGGATGCCCCTTTCGACGGAAGCCAACGCCGAAGCCTGGATAACTTCATCGCCGCCTGCTTACTGCGGGGTGGTGACGCCGGCGCTCCTTGCTCGCATTGTGCCGGCCTTCGATCAAGAGACGCAGGACTTCTATCGCTGGCGCGTTGAGCACTCGCAAGAGGAACTGATGGAGATCCTGCGTTTGCGGCTCGGAGTGGACTTCGGACGGGTCCGCGCATTGGAGCCTCTCGAGCGCGGCGAGTCAGGGCGGATCATCAGACTCAGGATCACCGGTGAGAAACGAATGCTCATCGTCGGCAAAGAGCTCGAGATTCGGCGCGCTTTGTCGCGCTCGCATCTGTACAGCTCGGCGTTTGTAGTTCGAGCGGCTCAAGGGCATCTTTCAGATTTTCCGGCGCGTTTCACCCTGATCGGCGCGGGATGGGGCCACGGCGTCGGCCTGTGCCAGATCGGAGCGGCGGTGATGGCAGATCGCGGACACAGTCACGGAGAGATACTGTCGCACTATTTCACGGGCGCTGAGATTTCAGACCTGTACTAAAAATGCGACCTCAACACAAACAATGAAAGGGAAAATTATGAATGCTTTTGAGAACGCCAAGAAATTCTTCGACGCATGTGAAGCACCAGCAGGTTGGGCTGGTTGCAAACAATACGTGGTAAACGGTGCTCCGTTCGTTGCGCAAAGCGAACCCCTGGCTGGTATTGCTACGGTGGAAGCCTACTGTGAGTGGATGGCTGCTTTCGCTAGCGTTACCGCTCCCGGAGCGACGTATGATCTACACACGTCAAGCTATGACGTGGAAACCAGAACAGCTGTGTTCTTCGCAACCTATCATGCAAAGCACACCGGGGACGGCGGCCCGGTACCACCGACTCAGAAGGAAACCCATTCGCATTATGTCTACGTTGTAACTATGAACGCGGACAACAAGGTCGAGCGAATGGTCAAGGTATGGAACGCACCCTGGGCCATGAAAGAACTGGGTTGGCTCTAGGATTGCGGACCATGCTGCCCGACTTCGGTTGCGACGCGAAGCCCAACAACCGAAGGAAACTCAAAAGTAAGGAATAGGCAACGCTCACGCCTTGGCTTTCTTGGCGGAACGTTTCGCTCGTGCGGCTATCCATGTCGAGCACAGATTACGTTTCTTACGACGTGTATGATCGTTTGACGCGCGCCTACGTCGACCAACAGGGTGGCGTCAACTATGCGGGTCTGAAGAAGGAGTTGGCGGCGCTCAGAGATTTCATAGACCAGCTTGCCGCCGTGAGTCCCGAGAACAAACCGGAATGGTTCCGAAACGAAGATGAACGCAAGCGCTACTACTTGACGGCGTACAACGCGTACATTCTGTTCTACGCGGTCTCGGCCTATCCCGATAAACACGCGCTGTGGTCGAGGCTTGGGTTGTTCAAGAACAAGGACATCGTTCTTGGCGGGCGCACGCTGACGCTCAATGACCTGGAGCACAACATCATTCGCAGAGAGTTTCTAGATCCGCGAATTCACTTTGCCTTGAACTGCGGTGCCAGGAGCTGTCCACCTTTGAAGGCCGGCGTCATTGCGCAGAACGCGACCGAGGACGAGCTTGAAGAAGCGGCCCGACGGTTCATCAACGATCCCGCCAACGTTCGCTTCGACGAAACGAGTCTTACGCTGCATCTATCGAAGATATTCGACTGGTTCGAAAGCGACTTCCTCAACTACCTGCGGGTTAAGCGTGGGCTCGCTGCTCCGCACGTCGCCGGGTACGTAGCTCTCTACCTTGAGGGTTCCAGCCCGCGGGCTCTAGCAAATGCGCCGGTTGGTGCTTTAACGATCAAATACTTTGACTACGACAGAGGGCTCAACGAGCAATGATGCAGGGTGGTCGCGCCGCCGTAGAGTCGCGTCGTGAAATCCGCCGAATTGCGCGCCTCTGGGAAAACTCGATCCCACAAGCGGACACGCGGAGATTCAAAGTTTTGAATCTCTGACAAGATAGGCCCTGATGGTCCCGTTGCGTCCTGCCGGAACGTGTACTCCAATCCTTCGGTTGACTGGAACTTAACGGTCACCCACTCCTGCAACCAATCCGCAATCCGCAATCCCAAATCGGCAGTTGTTCCGTGGCACGCGGCTTGGCTAAGGAACCGGCGTAACAACGCTCTAAGAATCCGCCTCTTCGACGGGCGTTACGAAGGGTGTTAGGTGTCAGGCTCTGGGCACACGGCCGAACACCTAACACCCGTTATTATTTTTGGGGCGCAGACCTTGCTGGAACTTTCTCCTCAAATATCCGCAATAAGCAATGAGAGTGTTGCACAGGCGCTTGTTTTCACCGGCGAGAGACGCCGGATGATAGCGCTGCGTTGCGAGTGAAAACGGATTAGTCTGTTCCTACCACGCTTGGGGATGGTGTGATGTAAAGATCGCCATCCCCACTTTTGTATCCGACATCGCCTGTTAGAAACCAGTCACCCATGAAAGATTCGGCCGTTCTGGCGGCGGCCCCGTGATACTCGGTGAATAATGCTGGATCGGACTTGTGAACGGCCATAATGCCGGCTTGTCCAGGGGGAAGAACGTTTCCGTTCTGGTCGATGATCTCAAGAGAGCGGCCAGGTACGAGCCGGCCGACAGAACCGGCCTGCGTTGAGAACCATCGCTCGCACCTTCCAAATATCCAGCCGGTCTCTGGTTTGCCGTAGACTTCGTTGAGCGTCACGCTCGGGTTACTATTCACCAAATACTCCGGCGGCCTCAGGGCTTCGGCCACAACCGTTCGGACCCTCAAGCCGGCGCCTTCGTCAGTTTGCGGCTCAGACTCAACGTGCGCTTTAGGTGGTGATGCGGGCATGAAAACATTAGTGACGTCGCATTGCTCCATCATGCGGAGCACGTGTCCTCGGTCGTCAGTCGCTCCCGCAACGACCGAGCAGCCGTACCACCACGCTGGGTAGAGCACTCCCAACACTGCGGCTGGCGAGGACCAATCACTCGCAGTCCAGAACACAGGGTTGGCATCGCCCTCAACAGCGTTGAACATCTCGAATGCGGCAAGCTGCGCGATCGCGGATCGATGGCTGTGAACTACTCCTCTGATCTCGTCTTGCGACTCGACATAGAAGATGAAGGCCGCCGAATTCGCATCAGTTTCAACGGCATCGAAGTCTGATGACGCCCGATCAACCTCGGTCCAGAAGTCTTTGAAGTGCGCGTTCGTGGCGGCCGGCCTAAGATCGCGAACGACGAAACGCGAGTGCAGATTAGGCAGGCTCCGGGCAAGTGCTTCAGCCCTGCTGTAGCTTGACTCATCAACCAACAAGGCTCTGGCGGTGCTGTCTGCCAGCGCATGCTCAAGCAATGCAGCGTCTGAGGCCATCGACAGCGGGACAACCACAGCCCCGGTCTTGAGGACGCCGAGGTGTGCGATGGCCAGAGCGGCGGATGGTGGCAGAACGACGGCTACGGAGTCTCCCTGGCTGATACCCGATTCGGAAAGCGCGGTCGCGAATTTGTCCGAAAGGAAATCGAGGCCGCCAAGTGTGTAGGTGTTGATTCCGCCTTCCTTCACATCGCTGAGAGCGATTCGAGTGACGGCGTCTGCGTGTCTTCGGCAGATTGCACTCGCGATGTTGAAGCGTTGAGGGATCAGCCAGCGAAACTCTCGGCAGGCCTGTTCGTAGCTTTCGAATCGTTCGAGGTGAGGAGTGGGATCGACAGAGTCCATTTTCCATTTTCCATTTTCCATTTGTCATTTGTCATTTGTGGTGGCGCGAGATGACAAATGACAAATGACAAATGGAAAATGGAAAATGGTCCGCCGTCTTCAGTCGGCCGCTTCGCTTGCTGCTCTGGCTGGTTCGCTCGCGCGGTCGATCACCATACTAGCGATGCGTTCGCGATGATAAGTCGCGTCGCCGAACATCAACTCCGAAGCCTTGGCGCGCTTGTAGTAGAAGTGAACGTTCTCGTCCCAGGTGAACCCGATTCCGCCGTGCACCTGAACAGCGAGATTGCCGACTTCGCGATATCCATCGCTCGCATACGCCTTGGCCATAGAAACGGCCAGGGGAGCCTGTTCCGGGTCGTTGCCCATTTGCCAGGCCGCGTAGTAAACCGCCGACCGCGCGCTCTCGGTCATCAGCAACATGTTGGCGCAGTGGTGCTGGACGGCTTGAAACTGGCCTATAGGCTTGCCGAATTGTTTGCGGGTCTTGGCGTACTCGACCGAGGCTTCAAGCAGCCATTGCATTCCGCCCACCATCTCCGCCGACAGCCCCAGCGTCGCAACGTTGAGCGCGTGCTCGAGCGCCGCCCGCGCCTTGCCTCCGTCGGCCATTACGTCTTCGGTGTTTACCAAAACGTCGTTGAACTCGATGGCTGAGAGCGAGCGTGTTGCGTCGATGCCCGGCATCGGGTTGATACTAACACCGGGCGCTTTTGTATCTACGAATGCGAGCACGAGACCCGAGCCCGCGCGGGCCACCGTGACTATGCAATCGGCCACTGAAGCATCGCTCACGAACAGCTTCTTGCCCGAGAGCTTGTAGCCGCCATCAACTGTAATCGCCGCCATCGTAACGGCGTCGGGATTCCAATTAGCGCTCTCTTCGAGCAGTGCGACGGTTGCTTTCGCCTGACCCTCGCAGATCGCTCGCAGCCGCGTCGCGCGATATTCCGGTGAACAAGCTTTCTCTATCAGCGAGCCGGCGAGCGCCACGGCTGAAAGAAACGCGCCGGGCAAAAGGGCGCGGCCCATCTCTTCGAACGCGACCGCCATCTCGACCATGCCCAACCCGAGCCCGCCGTCCTCTTCGGAGAAGATCAAGCCAGTCCAGCCCTGTTCCACCAGCTTATTCCAGACGGCGTCGGAGTAGGGCTCGTTCTTTTCGATCATCTCACGCACAAGAGTTGGCGGGCACTCCTGCGCGAAGAGCTCGCGCGCCGAGCGTTGAAACAGTTTCTGAGTTTCGTTTAGTTCGAATTCCATTTCGTCTCCTGATTAGCGTCCTTTGCGAAGCTTGGCGTCTTTGTGCGACATCTGTTTCGCGCAAAGACGCAAAGGCTCGCAAAGACGCAAAAGGATCAATAGCTCTTGGGCAGACCCAGCACAAAGTGGCCGATTATGTTGCGCTGTATCTCGGAAGTTCCGGCTTCGATCGTGTTGCCGCGAGACCGAAGATAAGCGTGAGCCCACTGCCCATGGTCGATCGCGTAGTCGCTCTCTTTCGTCAACTGACCCCACGGGCCGAGCATCTCCATAGCCACTTGCTGCATTCGCTGGTTCATCTCGCTCCAGAATAACTTCTGAATCGAGCCCTCGGGTCCCGGCACCCCGCTTTTGGCCATCCTGGTTGTTGTGCGCAGTTGATTGAGCCGGAAGATTTCGATCTCAGTGCAGATCTGCGCCAGCTTCTGGCGAATGATCGGGTCTTCGCTTGCGGGACTGCCGTTGCGAGAAATCTTACGTGACAACTCGATCAATCTTTCGATCTGGCGCTTGAAGGTGATCTGAAGACTAGCGCCGAGCGTCCCGCGCTCGAACATCAGTGTTGCTATGGCGATCTCCCACCCGCCGTTGACCTTGCCCACTACGTTTTCAACCGGCACAACCACGTTCTGAAAAGAGACCTCATTGAATTCCGAATCCCCGGTCATCTGCTTCAGCGGCCTGATGGTGATTCCGGGGCTGTGCATATCGATCAGGATATAGGTCAGCCCTTTGTGCTTCGGCACCTCAGGGTCGGTGCGCACTACGGCAAAGCACCAAGCGGCGAAATGTCCGTAGCTTGTCCAGGTCTTCTGGCCGTTGACGATGAAGTGATCGCCTTCGAGCACGGCTTCCGATCGTAGCGCGGCGAGGTCGGAACCGGCGTTTGGCTCAGAGTAGCCCTGGCACCAGATCTCATCGGCGGCGAGGATCTTTGCGAGAAAGCGTTGCTTCTGGGCTTCGGTTCCATAGGCGATCAGCGTCGGGCCCAACAGCGAGACCCCAAGAACATTGATCAACGGAGGCGCCGCAGCGCGGGCCAACTCTTCGATGAAGATGGTCTGTTCGATCAACGATGCGCCTCGGCCGCCGTACTCTTTGGGCCAGTGGATGCCGACCCATCCGGCTTCGTACATCTTCTTCTGCCAGGCGCGCAGAAACTCGAAGCGCTGCCTCGAGTCTTCATCGTGAAACCCGGACGGGTCCCAGCTTTCAGGGATGTTGGAATGAAGCCATGCTCGGAACTCATCGCGAAAATGCTGCTCGGCTGGCGTGGGGTTAAGATCCATGATTTGTCCTCGCTGAGAGTTTTGAGAGGCCATTCAGGCGCGGCCCGAATGCGGTCGCACATTATATCGCGTCCATCGCGATGTACCAAACGACGGAGGCGATCGCCCGGCGCTAAGTTAGGCGCCCGGTTAGACGCGTATTTTGAAGGCTGCGAAGTAATGTGATAGATTCTGCAACCTGGGAGCGTCGTTCAGAGTTCAAGCTTCAGCTTGCTTCCAGGGCCTTACGCGATCGAATCAAGCAAGCTGAAGCTTGAACTCTGAACGACGCTCTCAGGTTTGCGATCCAAGGAGCCTTGAAAGGAAGATAAACTATGCTCAAATCTGCAACAGCGCTTTTGCTGCTTTCGGTCTCATTCATCGGCTGCAGCGGTTCATCTCAGTCCAATCAGAACGCATCAGCGTCTAAGACAGCCGAAGCCCCGGTCCAGGCGAAGGACACTGACGGGAATACACCTCTACTCAGCGCGGTAAACAAGGGTGATACTGCCGAAGTGCGCCGCTTGATCGAAGCTGGGGCTGACGTGAACGCGGCTAACAACGCGGGCGTCACCCCGCTGATGAACGCTGGGGGAATGGGAAACAAGGAAGCTGTCGAGCTGCTGATTCAGAAAGGCGCGAACGTAAACCACCGAACATCGGGAAACTACACGCCGTTGATGCAAGCCGCGCTTGTCGGCCAGCTAGAGATAGTCAAGATTCTTCTGGATGCAGGCGCCGACCCGACGGTTAAGGACACCGGCGGCCGAACTGCTTTGACCTACGCCGAGGAACGAGAGCGCAAAGACATCGTTGACTTGTTGAAGGCGAAGTCCTCGTCTTCTTCACGAGGAAAGAAGTGAGTTACGATGGCGGCTGCTTCGAGGACAGCGACTCGGAGGAGCACTCGTTCTGTTCTTTAGCTGCCCTGAAGATCGGTTGAAACCCCGGAGCCTCATGAGACGAACCGTCATTTCAATCATCGCAATACTATTACTTGGCAATGCGGCGCCCGGCCAGAAAAAGACGGCGTCGCCGACCGACACGGTTATCAGCTTCTATCGCGCGCTCAAAGAGAAGCGGTATGTTGAGGGCTTTCGGCATTCTGTTTATCGCCACGCCGTTGAAGGGCTGACGCCCGCCGAACTTCAGGACCTCGAGCCGGACTTCGCGCGCACGTTCGCGGCAATCCCGGACAAGATCGAGCCGAGCAGCGAGCAGATCAGCGGCAAGACGGCGACGGTCTCTTTGAAATTCGGAGGCGCGGAAAAGCCTCAGCAGGTTGCGCTCGTTCGGGTCGGCGGCGAATGGCTGGTCGGCGACAAGGAGACGCTCTCGCTGGTGAATTCGCGAGGCCGCGCTTTTTTCTTCAACGCTCGGATGCTGGTCAATGAGGGCGAAGCGTACGAAATGCTACAGCGGATCATCGGCGCCGAGATAATCTACTCGCGGAAGTTTGAAGGGAAGAACGCATCGCTTCAGGAATTGATCCGGCTGGGCGGAGTGCCCAAGGACATTGAAGACGGCGAAGCGAGCGGTTACCACTTCACGTTGATTGTGAGCGCGGATGAGAAGTCATTCTTTGCCACTGCGGTACCGACTTCGTACGGCAAGACAGGCAAGGTTTCTTTCTACGGAGACATCAACGGCGTGCACGGCGGAGACTTGAAGGGCCAGCCCGCCAGTGTGCGCTCGCCGATCTACAAGCCAAAGTAGGGTGACCTGTACGAACCTTCGCGGCTATCCGTCGTTAACTATCAAGACCCAGTATGATGCGCCCCCGGCTAGGTTCCGTGCTACCTTCCACAACTAGGTACCAAGTCCCGCGATCGACCTTGAGGCCTCGTCCAAGTCGCTCCGTCGCCCCCACGCAGCCTTATAGGTATGCGTTGCTTTCTTGCCGTTTTCGTAATCGGCTTTTTCCTCGGGGCTGAGCACTAACAGGTTCACAGGAGCCGTCGCGATGAGTTGGACATTCAGAGTCATCCGACGCGCGACCGTGAATCTGAATAGTTCATATTGACCCAGTCATTCGCTTGCATCACAGCGTGGCTCGCGCTTCCAGTGCTAACGACAGGATATGGTAGCTTACGCCGCGGACAATTACTTCTTAAGCGCCACCACGGTGGCGCCGGCGCCGCCTTCATTCGAGGGCGCCGGGTTGAAGCGCTCGACGTGAGCGTGCCCGGTTAGAAGCTCGGCGATTGCTCTTCGCAGAGCGCCCTTGCCGTGTCCGTGAACTATGCGCACGGTCTCGGCGCCTGCCATAAACGCTTCGTCCAGGAACTTGTCGACGCGATCGGTGGCTTGATCGACCGTTGAGCCGATCACATTGATCTCGGGCGTGAAATTCGAATCGACGCTTACATCCGCGCTGACGCCGCGAGGCAAAGCAGCAGCGTGCTTCGATACCGGGGCGGCGGCCTTCAGCCGCTGAAGCTCATCACGCTTCGCGCGAAACCGCAGCGAGCCTACAAGCACCGTATACTCGGCGCCGTTGATTGATTCAACTGTGCCTTCTTGATCCAGCGTCTTTATTCTCACCCGGTCGCGTTCGTGAATCTCGGCAGCGTCAAATTGAATTTCATCCTGGGCTGGCGCGGGAGCGCTGAGCGCAACAGAGACTGCAGGGGCCGCCGGAACTGGCGCGGTCTCAACTTGTTTGCGTAGCCGCACGCCGCCCGAGCGCCGCAACTCGGCAGTGCGGGCGTCTGTTTCTTTCTTCAAGCGCGCGGCGGTTACGCGATCGTTGACGGTCTTGAGCAAGCGTTCGCTTTCGGCGCTGAAATCGCGGATCACTTGCGCAAGCTGGCTCTCGAATAACCTCTGCCGTTCAGCCTCGCGCTGCGCGAAGTCGATATCGAGTCGCGCGTACTTGTCGGCAGTCGCCTGGCGCTCGTCTTCAAGCGCCGTTCGCAAAACCTCTTGCTCATCGACAAGCTTCTTGAGCTGCTTCAAGTAATCGCTGCTTTGTGTGTGAGCTGGATCCAGCAACGTGGCCGCTTGCGCGATGATGTCATCCGGGAGGTTCATTCGACGCGCGATATCGAGACCGGCGGACGCGCCGGCCACTCCAACGATCAACCGAAAAGTCGGCCTCAAAGTCACTTCATCGAACTCAACGGAAGCGTTGAGCACGCCTTCGGCTTGCGATGCCCAGGTCTTCAGCGGGTTGTAATGAGTCGTCGCGACGGTCGTTGCGCCCGCGCGGTGAAAGAAGTCCACGATTGCAACGCCGAGCGCCGCGCCTTCGTCGGGATCGGTCCCTGTTCCAACTTCGTCGAGCAGGATCAGCGCGGGCGGAGACACGCGCTCAGCCATCTCGGCGATGTTGCGCATGTGAGCGGTGAAGGTCGACAGGTTCGCGGCGATCGATTGTTGATCGCCAATGTCGGCGAGCACCTGACCAAAGACCGGCAAGGCCGCGCGAGCCGCAGGAACGTGCAACCCGCTCTGAGCCATTAGCGCGATGAGCCCGACGGTCTTGACCACAACGGTTTTGCCGCCGGCGTTTGGCCCGCTGATGACAATCGTCTGATGGTCTTCGTCCATCTCGAGTGAGATCGGAACGGCTCGTCCGCCCGACTGCTTCAGCGAGTGCTCGAGCAAAGGATGACGCGCGTCTTCCAGCAGCAGCGCGTGCCGTCCATTCATTACGGGCATCGTAGGCCGCACACACTTGAATTCAGCCGAGAGTCTCGCCTTCGCATGCGTGAAGTCGATTTCTGAGAGCGCGTCCGTAACGGCGGCTATGCCGCTGAGGTTCACTCTGAACACCTCTGTGATTTCGAGAAGGATGCGAGCGATCTCGATCTCTTCTTCTTCGCGCAGCCGGACCAGTTCGTTGTTCTGATCGATGATCGTAAGCGGCTCGACGAAGGTCGTCTGACCGCTCGACGAGAGCCCGTGCATAACGCCGGGCACCTGGCCGCGCGAGTCGGTGCGCACCGGGATCACAAAGCGTCCATTCCGAACGGTGACGATGTCTTCCTGAATCGCCGAGGGCGCGCGTTCGTGCATGAGCGATTCGAGATTGCGATAGATTCGCGAGCGGCGCTCGTTGATCTCTCGGCGTATGCGGCGCAAGACGGGACTCGCGCTGTCGTCGATTTCACCCGTAGGCAGAATCTTCCCTCGTATCGAGGCAAGCATTCTTCGAAGATCGGGGACACGCGCGGCGATTGCTGACAGTTGAGGGTAGCGGCTCTTGATCTCTGCGTCGCTGAACTGATCGCGCACATCCATGCCGGCTGCGGCCAACCGCTGAAGCGCGAGTATTTGCAATGGCTCTAAGCTGGTGCCTGCAATCTGAAGCTCGGTCAGGGAGTCTTCAGGATCGGCTACATCGCTAAGGCCAAACGACCCGCCGGTCGCAAGATAGCCCGCGCATTCGGTCGTTCGATCGAGCTCGCAGTTGATGTGATCTCGATCGGTCGAAGGGACGAGCGCCAGAACCCGCTTGCGCCCGAGCGGAGTCTGAACGTGTCGCGCTAAGAGGGCGACCAGCGCTTCTAGGTCGAGAGTTTTGAAGGTGCGCTCATCCATGACGGCTTTTCCGCGTTATCAGGAAAACAAAATCTTAGCCGCGCGTCCGATGGCGGTCAACGCATTACAACTGCAATCGGACGCACGGTGCTAAAACGCAAGATTATGGGAGCGGCGCACAGCGTTCGCGCAAAGACGCAAAGAAACGCAAAGCGAGATTCCTTTGAGATTTGTACCCTTGGCGTCTTTTCCATATAATGCGCTGCCAACGCACACGGTGTTAGTCGCAGAGGACCAAGCCAACGTGAAACAACCCGGAGCTGGAATGATCGACGTGAGGCCAGCCCGCACCTCAGGGGACCGGCATCGGTTCGTTGAGCTGCCCTACCGTCTCTATCGCGGTAACGCGCACTGGATCGCACCGCTGAGGATGGCTCAAAAAGACATCCTCAACACAAAGCGTCATCCATTCTACAAAACCTCTGACGTCGAGATGTTCCTTGCTCGGCGCGACGGGCGAGTCGTGGGCCGGATCATGGCGATCCTCAATCGCGCGCACAATGAGTTTCATAACGAAAGCGCGGGATTTTTTGGCTTCTTCGAAGTCGAGAATGACACGCAGGCTGCGGCGGCGCTGCTCGACGCGGCGCGCGATTGGGTTCGCGGGCATGGGGCGACAGTCATTCGCGGCCCGGTGAATCCGTCGACCAACTACGAATGCGCTCTGCTGGTTGAGGGGTTCGATCTGGACCCGATGGTTATGATGACCTACAACCCGCCTCATTACGCCGAGCTGCTCGAAGGATATGGAATGAAGAAGGCGATGGACCTTTATGCCTATGACATCGGCGTGGACTATTTCAATCACTCGAACAAGCTGCAGCGAGTGGCGGAGCGGCTCAGGAAGAAGAGCAACATAATTGTTCGTACCGTGAATATGAAAGACTTCAGGAACGAAGTCGGGATAATCCGGCAGGTCTACAACGACGCGTGGAGCCGCAACTGGGGATTTGTGCCGATGAGCGAAGAAGAGTTCGATCATCTGGCGAAAGACCTCAAACAGATTGTTGATCCGCGCGTGGTGCTGATCGCCGAGCAAGTGATTGATGGCGGCACGCCCCGGGCGGTCGGATTCCTCCTGGCGGTGCCCGACCTCAATCGGGCGCTAAGGAAGATCAATGGGCGGTTGCTGCCGCTGGGCTTGCTGAAGCTGCTATGGCACTCGCGCAAGATCAGCTCGATTCGCGTCATTACGATGGGCGGCATTCTCGAATTCCAAAACCTCGGGCTGGGCTCGATCTTCCTCGACGAGATTTATCGCCGAGGTCCGGCAGCCGGGTTCCCGACGGGGGAGATGAGCTGGGTGCTCGAGAACAACGTGATGATGAATCGCGCGGCTGAGCTGATCGGCGGCCGCCGTACCAAGACGTACAGGATTTATGAGATGCCGGCCTAACCGGGCATGAAATCTGATTCGTGATGCGTGATCCTGCGCTCGATACTTTTGGCGGCTTTGCGAGTCTTTGCGATCTTTGCGCGAAACGCACTTGAGGGGTAGTTTCGCGCAGAGCCGCGAAGATCCGCAAAGAACGCAGAGCGGGCGGCGGCGACAAACAAAGTTTCGTCCGGCAATCGCGTGCTATGATTCATTTCAAAGCTGTGGAGGCGGAGGTCTAATCAATGCGCAAGCCCATCGCAGTTGTGATTCTGCTGATCATCGTAGCCGGCGTAGGGTACTACATTTACACGCATGGCTGGAAGAAGCCCGAAAGCTTCCGCGCGATTTTTTCGTCGTCTGGTGATCCCGACACGTCGAGGAAGGTAAAGACGGCGCTCGGACTCTCGAAGCGTCTCGCGGGCTTTGACATCAACATCAACACGAGCGGCGGAGTGGCCACGCTCACCGGCCAGGTCCCTTCTGAAGACATAAAGTCGCTGGCGGGTGAGATCGCGCGCGACACCGCCGGAGTGAAGGATGTGCAGAATCAGATCGCGGTAGACCCTGCCGCTCAGCCTTCGAGCGAAAGCGTTCACGTCGAGGACCTGGAGATTCGCGTCGCGATACTCGAAGCTCTCGCACGCAGCCGCGAGCTTGGCGGGAAGGACATCGACGTCAAGGTTGAGAACAGATCGGTCACTCTATCGGGAACGGTCGAGACTCCGACACAACGCAGTGGTGTTGAGCAGATCGCGAGGGCGGCGGATGGCGTGGCCGGCGTGACTAACAACCTTGCTGTGACGAACCCGCAAGCCGCAAGCGAGCCGCCTGCCGCGAACCCGCTGCCAGTCGATTCGAATGCCGATCTTGCGAAACGCGTCGAGTTTGAGCTGTATCGAACAAACGCATTCAACACTGTGACGATGCAGGTCAAGTCTGATGATGGCACGGTTACGCTCGCGGGAACTGTGAGATCTCGAGCTGAACAGTTGCTCGCCGAACGCGTAGCGCAAAGCGTCACCGGCGCAAAGAAAGTGACAAACGAATTGAAGGTTACGGTTGCCGCTGCCAAACAGTGAGTTCGGCGTTCAGAGTTCAAGGTTCGTAGTTCGGCCTTCAGGCGGAAGTTCGTAGGCGACCCTGGAACGACCGCGGCATTACAAACTTCCGCCTGAAGGCCGAACTACGAACCTAAGAAATGGCCCTACTCAACCGTTTGATGTATCATCGCTGTTCGCGCTTGGGCCGTTACGCGCTTCGGGCAGGCAGGTCCTCTCATCCGCAACGGTCCGGTTAAGGCGAAGGTGGAACGAACCGAGTTAAAAAAAAAGTGGCAACGCGTCGAGCTTAATGCGACCCGCATATTCCAGCGGCTTCGTCTCCCTACCAACCAAAAGTATTTTGTCCTAACCATCACGATAGCCATCGCGTGCGGTCTAGTTGCAGTCAGCTACCACAAACTGATCATTCTGATATCCGCGAACCTGATCGAGAGAGCGCTTGCGATCCAGGGGCCGAGCAGGGTGGCCTGGATACTGATCATTCCAACCGCCGGAGGCCTTGCCGCCGGACTGTTGCTCCATTTCTTCGTGCCCGATGCGCGTGGCAGTGGCATCCCGCAGGTCAAGATCGCTTATGCGATGAACTACGGCCGCGTCCCGATGCGGACGGCCGTAGGCAAAGCGGTCATCTCCGCGCTGTGCGTCGGCTCTGGCGCAAGCCTCGGACGTGAAGGCCCGACCGTTCAGATTTGTGCGGCGTTGTCGCATGCGATCGCGCGGATGTTCTCGATCCCCCGGCGCAAGCAGATGAATCAGCTTCCGGTCGGGGCCGCCGCCGCCATCGCCGCCGCCTTCAACACGCCCATCGCCGCGGTAACGTTTGCCCTTGAAGAGATCATCGGTGACCTGAATCAAAAGCTCGCCGCTTCAATAGTGATTGCCGCGGTCATCTCGGCTACGATCGAGCGCACGCTGCTCGGCAAGAACCCGCTGTTTATGGGCGCGAACATCTATGCGCTCAACGCTGCCAAGGAGCTGGTTGCTTACGCTGCGCTTGGCATAACCGCAGGAGTCGTCGGCGTTGTTTTCTCTAAGCTGATTCTATGGCTGCGCTTCGTCTTTCGCGATCGCGTACACGTGCCGGGGTGGTCAAAGCCTGCGGTAGGCGGCGTAATAATTGGCGTGATCGGCCTTTGGCAGCCGCACGCGCTCGGCATCGGCTACGACTTCCTCGGGACGGTGTTAAGAGGAGAAGACCAGCTCGTGTTGAAGGCGGTGCTGGCGCTGATGGTGGCGAAGATACTTGCTTCGGCGTTCAGCTATGGATCGGGGATGTCGGGCGGCGTGCTGGGACCCTCGCTGTTCGTCGGCGCGATGCTCGGCGTCGGCGTGTGGCATGCGCTCATGTACCTGGAGCCGGACGCGGCAATCGCGCGCGGAGGGTTTGCCCTCGTAGGAATGGGAGCAGTGTTCGCGGCGGTGGTTCGGGTGCCGATAACGTCGATCCTGCTGATATTCGAGATGACCTATAACTACGAGATTATCCTTCCGTTGATGATTGCCAACGCGATTGCATACGCAGTAGCCTCGCGCCTCACTCCGCTCTCGATCTATGAAGCCTTCTTGTTCCAGGACGGCATCCACCTCGGCAACGCGCCCGACACCGACGTGTTGTCGCGGGTTACCGCGGCGTCGGTTATGACTCAAGATGTGGTGACACTACCCGACGACATCACCGTCGCGGAGGCGCTAGACATTGTCGGCGGGCTCGAGTTCAATGGATATCCTGTGTTGCGCGATGGCGGGATGGCGGGCTTGATAACAACGGGCGACTTGAGACGCTTAGAGGCAGAAGGCCGGCAGAATGAAATGATCGAAGCGGTGATGACTAAGAAGGTCGTTCATGCGCACCCGGATCAAACGCTTGACACCGTGGTGTTGAAGCTGGCGCAGCGTGAGCTTTCTCAGCTTCCAGTAGTTTCGCGGCTGGATGACACCCGGTTGTTGGGGATTATCACGTTGCGGGACGTAGCTCGAGCGCAAGCGAGGCTTGCGTCGCTGCAGTATTCGCTTGGCCCGGACGATACGATCCGCCCCGCTAATGTCTAGAGAAAGGTTACACCAGCCTCGTTCCGCACAGGCCGCAGTAGTCAAACGATGCCGGAATGTCTTGCGCGCCACACGAGTAACAGGAGCGGTTCCTGCTCCTGATGGCTTGGTCGCTGACGCCCGCGAATTCTTCGGGATTGGTTGGCTCGGACTTGCGGACTGCGCGAGCATTTAGCCGAAGACCTCGATAATCAACCTCCCGCTTCTCGGCCAGCGCTCGCAATCCTTCGCTCGCTTCTTCTCCGGCGAATTGGGCTGCGAGACGGTCCCGCGATTCTCTCATCATCGAGTCCCACGCCATGTCTTTCCAGAAGCCCAACTGCTCTCGGGTGAAGCGTGTGCTCTCGGGAAATCGAGCGACGAGGTTTTGGCACAACGCAGCGACTGTCTTGTCGAGCCGCTTGTACGGAACAACATCGTTCACCAGGCCCCACAGCAGCGCCCTGTTCGCGGAGATAGGCTCTCCGGTGAGAAGCATTTCGCGCGCGCGGCGCTCGCCGACTACGACTGGCAACAAATGCGCGGCCCCGGCCGCAGAGACGAGGCCGACCTTGGTTTCCATCTGAACGAACTTCGCGTGATCGGCAGCGATCGCCAGGTCGCACGCGAGATTCCAATCGTTCCCGCCTCCCGCAACCATCCCGTTGATTCGCGCGATCGAAGGCTTGCCCAACTGCCGCAACGCGGTGTGCGCTTCGATCAGCGCGTTCATCCACTCGCCAAACGCCTGCGGGTTGCCGGCGTGTTCATCGCAGTGCTGCTTAACATCGCCGCCCGCTGAAAAGGCTCGATCACCCGCGCCGGTCAACACCAGCACCGCCACGCTGTTGTCGGCGGCAGCATCGCGAAACCCAGCCGCCATCTCACGAAGCGTGTGGTCAGTATATGCGTTGTAAGCCGCGGGCCGGTTGATCGTAACGCGCGCGACCCAATCTCTCTTTTCATAAATTATGTCGGTGAATTCCAGCTCCGGCGATAGATCGGCCTGAGTTTCCGCGGTCGCGCCGTCCAGATCGGAGGATTGCGCTGGAGCGATCACGCTTTCGCCGCTTCCCGTTGCGTCCGCGTCATCCCCGTCTGTCCCCGAGTGGTCTTCCGAAGGACGCTGGGCTTCTCTGGCCAACAGCTTCGAGACAGCTTCTGCAAGCTTCGCCCGGCAATGCTCGGGAGTCGCGGCGGTCACGTCAATTCCAGGCAAGTCCAGGACGCGCCCGCGATAGCTCAACCCGTCTTTCATCAGCTCGATGCGCGAGCGCTCGAGGAAGAACTCGATCAACATAGTGAACCTCTATCAATGTGGAGCCGGGTGATTGGAAGGGACAGAGAAAGGCGAATCGGTTGGGCGCTGCGAGTATAGCATCGGAGGCTTATTTCTTGAATAGATTATCGAACGCCGAGCGTGGATCAGCGGCGGGGCTCTGAGCCGCCCCCGGACTGAGTTTATTCGGGATAAAGAAGTCGCAGAAGTTCCCCATCTCACGGTCGGTCACCCATTCAGCCTGGGGCTCGCGGCACTTGTTGTGAGCGTGGGGATCGTAGTTGGTGCAGTTCAGACAGCAGTGGATATCGGACCCACAACGCGAGCACTCGTCGCTCCGCGAGATGTAGCCTTCGATCTTCAATTCGCCGCGGCAGTGATGACAGATCATAGCTTTCGGCCTTTCGGTCGATAGCATATAAGCAGTCTGCCGATGCGGGCAACTGTCGGCCGGGGCCGCTCGAGTGACCGACCGATCAATCGTCTGGATCATCGGATCGTTTTTCGGCTAAGCTTCATGCCGCATGGATCACGGTGAACTTACTTCGGCCACTCAGACAATTGAATCGACCCATCCCGATGTAATGCATTTCGCTCGATTGCACGCAGACGCAGCATCAGACATCGAGCAAGGGGTCAGGTTGTTCTACGCGGTTCGAGATGGCTTTCGCTATGACCCGTATCAGATCGATCTGACGATCGCCGGCATGAAAGCGAGCACGACTCTTGAGGTCGAGCGCGGCTGGTGCGTGTCCAAGGCTATTCTTCTAGCGGCGTGCTGCAGGTCGGTCGGCATTCCGGCAAGACTCGGGTTCGCCGACGTGCGAAACCATCTATCAACGGAGCGGCTGCGCCAACGGATGCGCACCGACATATTCTATTGGCATGGCTATACCGAGATGCTGCTCGATGAAAAGTGGGTGAAGGCGACTCCGGCATTCAACATCGAGCTGTGTGAGAAGTTCGGCTTGTTGCCACTGGAGTTCGACGGACGAGACGATTCGCTTTACCATCCGTTCGACGCGGCCGGGAATCGGCACATGGAGTACGTGAACCACCGGGGCACGTATCCGGACCTGCCGCTCGAAGAAATCATCCGGACCTTTCGCCAGGAATACAATTTCGGAGACAGGAAACCTGAGCCCAACGCGCCGGACTTCGACGAAGACGTCGAGCGCGAGACCGCGCGATGAGACGGCCAGATTCACCGCGATGACGAGATCAGTGTTCGAGCGCGATCTTGTTTCTCAGAAGCCTTTCGCCATATCCCAGAAAGCAGTTTTTCCGCCGACAGTCTGTTTCCAGCAGCCGCCAAAGCTCGAAGATCGGGGTATAGAGCAAGCGTGTCGGCGACCACTGGGGAGTCCGTTTCAGCTATCGTTCCGTCGCTCGAGCGCCCGAATTTCAGCGTCCAAATAGTCCTGGCCCAAGTGTAGTCGGTCAGAGCCCCGGCCACCAAAGACACGACTCGGGCTTCAGCCGAGTTTTCCGTCGAGCTGTACTTGCCAATCAAGCGTTCACTCGCCCGGCGAAGCTCGCTCAATTGGTGTCCGTACTCGGTGTAGTCAACTCCCGGCTTCAAACTCGACGCCATCGTTTGAAAAAACCCGAGGGCTGATTCTGCGTCTCTCGCGAAATCGGCTCGCACGGGTCCAACCGGTTGATCGACACGCGCAGTGGGCGCTGCTGCGCCGCCAAATGACATCGAAGCGACCGTATCGAGCGCGATCGTAGACTCGAGGTTGTCGGCTCTAAGACGAACGCTGTAGGCGGTCAGGTCGAGCACTTCGCCGGTGATGCGGTCGCCGTTCTTGGTGATGATAACGACGGTCGAGCCGATGATGCGCGGCTTGGTTGTCGCAGCGGACGGCTGAGTATTAACTGTGCGTGGACGCGAGGGCGGCTTCTTCTTCTTCTTACTCTTCTGCGCCTCCGCAGCCGTGCCTGCGCAAAGTGAGATTACGATGATGGCTATTAGTGATCTCATACCTGAACCCTTTCAGACGCGCGGAAGACGCGCGCAACGACCTTCAATGGCCCGGGTCATGATGCGGCTACCGCTTCGTTGAGAACTGCCTTAGCCCCGGCATACACACCTTCCGCTGCCGATTCACCGATGGGCATGTTGTTGCGAGCGCTCTCGAGCGCTTCATTGGCTGCCTGCTCAACTTCGTCGGTCACTCGCGCCTCTACTCGGCGAAGCACCTCAGCGTTACGCCCTCGCAGTCCGTCAGTGTCCTTCATCCGGCGTCCGCTTTCAAGATCCAGTGTGCCCTCGATCAAATAGGTTTCGTAAAGGCCGATGGGGTCCCGCTTGCCCCAATGTGAGAACAGCGTAGCGTCAAACGTTGCCCGCGCCTCGCGTTCATCGTGCGTCGCGTGTCCGCCCATCCTGAACGTATCGGCTATCAGCAACACCGGCCCCTGCCCGGCGCGGCACGCATCGACGGCGAGCCTGGTTGCTGCGTAAGCATCAAGCACGTTGTTACCATCGAACGAGCCGCCCTCAACCCCGTAGGCCGCCCGCCAATCGAGAAACGAGCCTCGATGATGCTGGTCCAGCCGAGTGCCTAGCGCAACTTTGTTGTCTTGAATGATCACGATCAATGGAAGTCGCTGCACCGCTGCGAAATTCATGCTCTCGTGAAACACGCCGGACTTGGTTGAGCCGTCGCCTATCCACGTGAGCGCAACGCGCGGCTCGCGCGTGAGCTTGAAGCTGAGGGCAACGCCCGCGATGACCGCCATTATGTCACCGACATGGCTGATGGGAGCGAACACACCCCGCTTGTAGTCTCCGATGTGAAGATCGCGACCGCGAGTCGGTGAATCGGCTGTGCCCAGATAGCCGCGAAGCATATCGGCCAGGGCCATCCCCATCTCGTGACAACCTCCGGCGTTGCGAATCATCGGTGCAATAAAGTCAGATGATAATCCGTCGCCTGCGATCGAGCGGTCGAGCGCATGGACCGGCCCGATCGTAGCCGCTTCTTCGCCGGTGCCGAGCCAGGCCTTCGAGATCACACCTTGCTTGACCCACCGATTGAGCGCAATGTCGTGGAGGCGATTGCGTACCAAACCCTCGTAGAGCGCGAGCAACTTTGCAGGTTCAAGCGCGCTTATGACCGCATTTCGCGCAGAGTTTTTTTCGATCGTGCGCGCGAATCCGGCGACGACCTCGGGATCAGGCTTCCAGTCGATGTATTCAGGTGGATCGAATGCCGGGTAACGGATCATAAAGACTGGTTTCGGGTTCGTGGTTCGTGGTTTCTGGTTCAGGGTTCCTGGTTTCTAGTTTCTGGTTTCTGGTTTCTAGTTTCCGGTTCCAGCTGCTCGACGACGTGTCGCCGCATAACCAGAAACCACAAACAAGAAACTAGAAACCAGGAACCAGAAACCTCTGCCTATTAGACCGGTCCGAGCGGTGACTTTGGATCGGCTAACGCTATGTCTACCTCGTCGCCCACTTCGACTCCGAGAGCTTCTGCCGCGCCAGGTGAAACGCTGATATCGAGCCCGGTCTTTTCGTGAGGTCCATAATCCACAGCGCGAACTATTACGGCGCTACCGTTCTTCGGATTGGTCACCAGCAGTTTCTTGTTCGCCCACCAGCGCTTCACTTCTTCCGGAGTCAAGTGCTCGACGTGATAGTTCCAGCGCATCGCGCAGTAGAAGCTCTTGGGGTTGAGGGTGCGGATTCGCTCGTAGACGCCGTGCGGACCAGTCGGCAGCGCGAGCTTATCGTCGGGCTTGATGCCGCGATCCTTGGGCCCTCCGAATACGCCTGTCTTGCCGTGAGTCGCGGGCAACTGCGGCTGTTGGTCGACGACTGGAGCTTGAGGCGTAGGAGCCGCAGCAGCAGCGGCTGGTTGTACTGGGCTCCCGGGTTCGCTCGATGCGATCTTCTTGGTTGCAGTTGAGGTAGTCTTCGTAGCTGACTTTTCCGCGGCCTTTTTCTTTGAGCCGGGTTTCGCCTCTTTCATACAATCTCCTTGTGCGCGGATCGAGAAGCGCGAATGTCTGTCGCAACGCGAAGACCAATTATACACGAATCGCACTCACGGCAGAGACTGTGCGAAAACTCCCGGAATCCCCCCAACGGCAGTTGGGGGATCGTTCAATTCCAGCCTACATAGGGGCGCACCCGAGATTCCCGGTTTGCCCTCTCTCTCCCCTCGCGACGCGAGGGGAGAGAGATAACCAAACCCTAGGGGGCTGGCCGCGTCTTGTAGGCTGCACCTGAACGATCCACCCACTTCCGTGGGTGGTATTCGAGGAAGCGTCGCGCGGCCTTCGTCTGTAGGCCGCACCTGAACGATCCACCCACTTCCCGTGGGTGGGATTGGCGCGCCTTGCTCAGTCGATTTATTTAGGAGTCGTCCGAGACTCAAGTCCCATATTAATTACACGCAGCCGAAAGGGTCCTAGCGTTTCACTACAACCTGGCCGCCTTTCATTACGAAGGTGATGTGCTCTAGCACCGATACGTCCACGGTGGGATCGCCATTGACCGCGATGATGTCAGCGAAGCGGCCAGCCTCGATCGAGCCGACCCGGTCCGGCCATCCGAGCAAATCCGCGGCGTTGACTGTGGCAGCCTGGATCGATTGCATCGGCGTCAAGCCGAGCTTCACCATCACAGCGAATTCTCTGCCGTTCAGACCGTGCGGATAGACCGCCGAGTCTGTTCCGAAGGCGACCTTCACTCCGGCCTTGAATGCGCGAGCGATGTTCTGCCGGGCCGCCGGCAACACGACTTTGGCCTTCTCGACCATGAACTCAGGCACCCGAAGCCGCTCATAGTTCTCAAGGAACCAACCGCCCAGATAAAGGGTCGGCACGAGGTAGACGCCTTTCTCTTTCATCAACCGGATCGCTTCGTCGTCGATGAATGAGCCGTGCTCGATCGAATCGACTCCGGCCAGCACTGCCTGTTTTATCCCGGCCGCCCCGTGGGCGTGAGCGGCAACCTTGCGGCCAAGCCGGTGAGCTTCAGCGACAACCGCGCGAATCTCCTCGTCGCTGAACTGCAACGCTTCGGGGGAATCGCCTTTCGAGAGCACGCCGCCGCTCGCGCAGATCTTGATGCAATCGGCGCCATACTTGGCGATCTCGCGAGTCTTCGACATGAGCGCCGGCACGCCGTCGGCGACACCGTCGGCTTTATGATTGAACTCTGGCGCAAGCAGGCTTTCGTCGCAGTGGCCGCCGGTCACGCCAATAGCCGGACCCGCAGCATCGATTCGCGGGCCGGGCACGTCGCCGGCGTTGATTGCGTCTCGCAGAGCTATGTCGGAGTAACCGTTCGCGCCGACGTTGCGCACCGACGTGAAACCGGCTTCCAGAGTCAGTCTGGCGTTCTTGGCGCCGTAGAGAGCCTGGCGGGGAATCGAGATGCCAAGCGCTTCGTAACCGTTGTGGCCGGGCTCGCCCGTGAGGTGTGTGTGACAATCAATCAGCCCCGGCAGCACCGTTGCGTTGGAAAGATCAAGCACCCGAGCGCCGGCGGGAGCCTGAATCGATTGAGCAGGACCAACCTGCTTTATGCGATCGCCCTCGATGAGAATTACCTGATCGGTCAACACGCGCCCCGAGCGGACATCGACCAACCGGCCGGCCTTGATGAGCACGGTCTCTTTTGGCGGAGACTGCGCGAGTAACAAACCCGGCACTAAGATGAATATGAGAAGGAGTGCTGCTACTTTTTGCATTGCTGAACCTCCTGCAGGACTTGCGATCTACGCGGATCGAAGAGTGCGGGATTCTAACACAATGAACATGTTCTGCATCAAGAGGGCTCGACGTCTAAGACTGGGTCAGGTTGGCGAGTACGAGGCGGGATGTTGTGGTTAGGTGGATGGCCAAACAGCAGGCTTCGTTGATAGAAATCTGAGTCCTTTGAAACTATGAGCAAATCGTTCGCTGCGGCGTACTCCCAGACCAAGCGGTCGTCGACGGCTTTTAGTCCTACATTTCTCACGTGCTCGGAATCGGGAAACAGATCAGCTAAGGAGCCGACCAACTTGTGGGACAGGTTTTCGTCGAAGAGGAGTTTCACGCCGGGATAGTCACGAGTTTGCGCTCACGATCGGCAGCGAAGGCTAAGCACGCTTTGATGTCCTCCAGCGTGAGATCGGGAAAATCATCCAGTATTTCTTGCTCTGTCATTTCCGAGGCGAGGTAGTCGAGAACGTCATAGACCGTGATACGAAGATCCCGTATGGATAAACTGCGAACAATAGAGCGACGCGTCATGATCTCCGGCTCATCGCAGAATCAAAAGATCTGACTCCTCTCTTTGGCACAAATTGCAATTTGCACGCCTGACCTTCTGCCCCAACACATTCTTTCCTCCTTCTCTACGGTTTTAGTTACTCCTGCAAGTAGCGGCGAAGTGCCGTCCGCGCCCATCCAACACTCTATTCGCCCGCCTTGTTCACGATCATCTTGAGACGGCACTGGTCGGTTACACATTTACCCTGCTTCACATCTTCTTCCGTGAACTTAGTACTCTGGACCGCAATTACGGTGACGTATTAGTAAGATCGTCATATAGCT